>NZ_GG740132.1:0-506 GCF_000162415.1 Prevotella sp. oral taxon 317 str. F0108
AACACTACGTTCCATGCCATTCTATGATAAAAAAGAATATGATGGTTATTTCTATCGGGACGGACATCTAATTGTACTATATGGCGTTAACCAATCTCGCAACATTCTAGAAAGAAAATGGATAAAGAGGATGGAGGGGGGAATACCCCATTTTAGACATGTCACAATAAAAAGGTGGAATTATCCATACCCCTTGAAAATGGAGATCCTTTCAAACGGGAAAGTTAGAATACTCTCTCTTGAGGAAGGCTTTTTCATCTAGTCACCGTAATATATATGAGCAACTTCATCACCTACGACTACGAACGGTTGAGCGAAGTGCTCTATCCCAAGAACCTCTTCAACCGCGTTACCTACACCTATGGCAAACCGGGCGAGAAGTACAACCGTGCAGGCAGGCTGGTGCTGGTGGAAGACGCATCGGGTGGCGAAGCCTACTACTACGGCAACCAAGGCGAAGTGGTGAAGACGGTGCGCTCGGTGATGGTCAGCACCGCCGACGTGCA
>NZ_GG740131.1:0-526 GCF_000162415.1 Prevotella sp. oral taxon 317 str. F0108
GCGTTTGAAGTTGGTGGTGGTAGACGCGAAACCAAGTGATCTACACATGTCCAGGATGAAGTCCCGGTAACACGGGATGGAGGTCCGAACGGATAAGCGTTGAAAAGCTTCCCGATGAGGTGTGTGTAGGAGTGAAAGGCCAATCAAACTTGGAGATAGCTCGTACTCCCCGAAAGGCATTTAGGTGCCGCGTGCAGTGTTCTCCCCAAGAGGTAGAGCGACCGATAGGACGCGAGGGCTTCACCGCCTATCAAGTCCTGACGAACTCCGAATGCTTAGGGGATAGTAGCTGCGCAGTAAGGGGACGGGTGCTAAGGTCCGTTCCCGAGAGGAGAAGAATCCAGACCGCCGTCTAAGGTCCCGGAGTTCTGCCTGAGTTAGTCTAACGAAGTCTGGTCCCCGCGACAGCCAGGATGTTGGCTTGGAAGCAGCCATTCATTTAAAGAGTGCGTAACAGCTCACTGGTCGAGGGTCCGGGCGTGGATAATAATCGGGTATAAGGCAGACACCGAAGACGCGGGATAGC
>NZ_GG740130.1:0-533 GCF_000162415.1 Prevotella sp. oral taxon 317 str. F0108
CTTGGCGCCGTCGTAGTACAGCCACTCCTGGTACTTCTTGGCCAGCCGCCGGATGAACGTGAAGTCCGATTCCCGGTATTGGCAGACGTACCCCACGGACTTGTCGTGTTCGGGTTCCACCTGCGCCTGCACGCCCGCCTTGGCGCACAGCTCCCTGACTATCTCGCCCAGCGTGCGGCCGAGCCACGAGTGGCAGCTCTCGCCGTTCTCCAAGCAGGTAGGTGGTGGAATAGCCCGACACGCGTACCTCTCCGCCGTCCAGGTTCTCCCGGCAGGCGTTCACCTTCGTGACGACCCCGACGAACAGGAACGATTTCGCCTCCCTTCTCTTGATTTGTATGCGCTTGCCCAGCCATTCCGTACCGTCTTCCAGAGCCTTGGCCGCCACCTCGAAGTCCAAGGCGAGCTCAAAGCGGTGATGGTCGTTGATGGGTTGGTGCAGCCGGAGCGACTTGAACGAGAAAAGCGGCTTGCCGCCGATGCTCACGGCGATGTCGTTGTTGGGTGTCCACAGGTTCATAGGCGTTGTTTTT
>NZ_GG740129.1:0-551 GCF_000162415.1 Prevotella sp. oral taxon 317 str. F0108
GGTGGCGATAACGGGGATTTGTAAAGGGCCAATATCAGAGTAATCCATAACGTTGTCTGTGGTAAACTTTTTGAATATATACTTGTTCAATTTGTCGAAAGGATGACGAAGGCCTAAGGCGTGGAAGTTTAGCGCAGGCATCGGAGGAAAGCCAGGTCTTTCATTTTATAGTCAAACAGAAATGGATTTGGAAAGCCATAGGTGTATCGTAAACAAATAAAATGTGCTTCTTTCCCTCTGCGTAAGGGTTTATGGATGCCATGCTACGCACGTCTTACATTCGTCTAACAACCATTTTCCAAAAGCAATTCTGTTTGACTATAAACCGCAAGTTAATATGAATCCGTATCAACAGTTACTTCATATTCCTTCATTATTTTGCGTGTTGCACAATCTAAATCAATATACATTCGCCTATCATTCTTCTTGTCATAGTATATTATACCCCAACCTGCAGGATTCTTAGCATCTACATACCGATCCACCGTTGTCCTCTCATCAAAAAAGTCAACGCCACGTTCTCGCTCTAAAAACTTGCGAACCTCCTCCCA
>NZ_GG740128.1:0-568 GCF_000162415.1 Prevotella sp. oral taxon 317 str. F0108
TAGCAGTTCTTTCTTAGGTGACTGTCGTACCAAGAGGCATCCTTGTTTAGGTTGTACCATTTGCCTATATAGTCTTTTAATGCTTTTAGGGCAGCCTTACTGTCTGTGGCTTGCGTTACTTTGTATAGCCCCCTTGCATTCTCTTGGGAATCCGAGTTTTTGGGCATGTGTCCTTTTCTCGTTATCTTTCAAGCGTGAGTTCAGCAAGAACCAAAGCAACAAGTCCGGTGTCCAGTCCGCAGGTTTCGCCTCTTCGTCCAAGCGCTGTACGTAGTCTACCAACTGCATGAAGTTTTCATCGGGAATGTTTAGGAGAATGCCCAGTGATATTCTGTTTAGAATGTCATCATATACAGGATTATCACAACTATTATCACGAAGGAAGTAGTCAAAAGAGTCCATATAAATTTTTTGTAGCTCTTTTAGTCCACCGTCCATTGAATATCTTATTTGGATGATATCCATACTGTCGACTCCTACCATATAACAAAAGAACAATTCACTTTCTTGCTCTGTTGTTAGATATGCTTTATACTTGTTGATTGAAGTTAATCTCTTCTCCAACATC
>NZ_GG740127.1:0-588 GCF_000162415.1 Prevotella sp. oral taxon 317 str. F0108
ATCGCCGTTGGCAACCAGCTTGGCGGCAGGTACGAACGTGTCTTGTTCGAAGAGCCAAGTAATTACGCTTTCTTCCGATTCGGCCGTCTCCGTCCATTCGTGCAGCGGCACGTTGCCGTCCCAAACGAAGTGGGTGGTCGTTCCTGCAAAAGATTTTCGGATGCGACGGCCGAGGGCGTCGTAGGCGAACGACACTTCCTTGCCGTCGGGGCGGACAACGCGGGCAAGCATGCCGTCGCTCTGCCAGTCGTAACGCCAGCCCGTGCCGAAGGCGCGGAAAGTGATGCCAAGCTCGGCTTCGAGCCGCTCCTTATTAATGGGGGCGATGACGCCGCCGCGCAACGCCATTTCCTTGAACTCCTTGAACACGAGGTTGCCCTCGCAGTCGTAGTGGTAGAAATGTTCGCGGTCTTCGGCAAGCCGTCCGCCGGCGTCATACTTGCGGTCGTCCTTCTCACGCGACTCGAAGAGGTTGCCCATGCGGTCGGGCACGCGGTAGAGGCGTTCCACCTCGCCGCCGCGTTCGTACTCGGCCGAGATGAGGTTGTCGAACTCGTCGTAGTCGTACCGTGCCACGCGTCCCGATAT
>NZ_GG740126.1:0-598 GCF_000162415.1 Prevotella sp. oral taxon 317 str. F0108
CGCGCCTAAACGTAGACTTTGAGGAGAGCTACACTTTCTTAAAGAACGGCACCATCGCACAGGCGGAGCTGTACCTCAACACTTCTGTTTCAAACTGGTACGCCGTGGCAACGGGTCATCGGCTCATACAGGTCACGGCAAGGGGATTGGAGGTTCTCAAGGCTGCGGAAGACATGGTGGAGACGTTGGAAATGAACGAACCAAACACGGAGTAACTTATGGAAGAGGCAAGAAATACATCCCTGACAACTGTACCCTGGTTTGCGACAAAGGGCAGTTTCCCACACAAATAAGGGTTACGCACAGCAACAATTGTCGCCTGTACGGTGAGCTTTTCGTTACGGAGGCCGACATCGTGCCGAATGTGAACATCCCCCCGTTCGGCATCTGTTCACTGACGCACAAGCCGTGCTGTTTCAATCCCTTGTATTGGGACAAGTGTGCTGCGGGGGTGAAGGTGAACGGCCATAAGCTGGTATTTGAGGACACCTGCCTCTTATGCAAGGAGGGAGGCAAGATAACGGCAGACTTCACCGTCCCGTCGGCCGGCGTGCTCCGTGGGTTGGGACTGGGTGTCCCCCTGCAATGGCTCGACTAC
>NZ_GG740125.1:0-603 GCF_000162415.1 Prevotella sp. oral taxon 317 str. F0108
CTTATGAATAAAAATATTATATATGCAGAAATGGGGAATCCTTGGCAATTCCCTTCATTTTATGAAGTCGCTTCTTGTAAAATCCTATTTATGGATCTACACAATTTCGGTAAGGAAGGGCCTCTGTGTGGAAAATTGTTTATAAATGAAGTACAAATCATGACTCCTCATCATGATGGTTTTGGAGGGCCGATTATAATAAGTGATAATTATATTTATTTGCCTCTTTATCACATGATAATAAATAACAGGTCGAACTATTCAAGGACTTATGTTGCAGAAATAGATATTTCAAAAAAGTCATATCGGATAATAGGAAAAAAGGGTCGAATATGCGGTTGTTTTCCTTGATTCTATGGTAAACGACACGTTGTATTATTATAATTATTCGAGAAAGGATGATAAATGGCTTAGACGTATTAATATTCATTCTGTAAATAGACCATGGAGTTGGAGTGAGAGATTCTTTCATTTCTATCATGAATTATTATTTTTCTTTCGTGATTTATTTTAATAAGCAATATACAATTACTTCTGACTACAACTTGCTGTAGCACACCATAATGGCGAGCGTAGCGGATATTCGTACTTTTATCTACGATA
>NZ_GG740124.1:0-615 GCF_000162415.1 Prevotella sp. oral taxon 317 str. F0108
AAAGACAAACGGAATGGCGAAGGGTGCGAAGTATGAAATGACGATGACCTTCGGACGGATGAGCGAACCGCTCACCAAGGTGCAGAAGGTGGACTCCACAAAGACCGCGCAGTCTTACGACTTTACCTATCAGTACGAGGACAGCAACCATCCCACGGCTCCCACGCAGATAGGGCATGAGCATTACACTTACGATGCCAATGGCAATCCAACACTGGTGGAGAACGACAGTCTGAACAGCGAGCGGAGAATGTATTGGGACGAGGACAACCGGCTGATGGTTTTGTCGGACAACGGTAAGACCAGTCGATACACCTACAATGCTGCCAGCGAGCGTATCGTCAAGAGCCACGGCGACCTTGAGGGCGTATATGTAAATGGTGCTCCGCAGGGAATAACCGCTGACTTCGTCGACTTCAGGCTGCGCCTCGGAAAAACGAGCGAGCTCCTTTTTCACTCGGCTTGCACTGAAGTTCCACGAAACGGAAGATTACACCATCTATCCTGCCCCGATTATCACCGTAACGAAGAACCGCTTTACCAAGCATTACTTCATCGGTGACAAGCGCGTAGCAAGCAAACTTGGAACAGGCAAGTTCAGCAATGTTTACGGCG
>NZ_GG740123.1:0-625 GCF_000162415.1 Prevotella sp. oral taxon 317 str. F0108
GGTAGGTTTTAGCGCATATTTTGCCGTCATTGCATCAAAAAACTTGCAGAAGTCGTCTGCCATACAAAATATTTCAGTAACTTTGCCTTCGGTGATCACCAAATTTATAGGCACTTATAATTCGCCGAACTCATGTTATAATAATGATTTACACAATCATATGAAATGGGCTGCAATTATAGTATTATCCTTAACTATATTAATGCGATACATCATAAAATTATGCAAGTGGGTTGCAACAAATAAATCAAAATGAATCATGGAAGATAAAACAAAACAAGTTATAGCTCATACTATATATACTATATGTAAGATATTGGCAAGAGAATTTAGGTTGGCATTAAAGCCTTTAGGGATAGGAATTATTATATGTGCAATCTTTCTTACAGTAGCAGAATGGAGTGATGTGATATTTGGTCATAACTGGAAAGAACCGTTTATTACACTTGGTATTATTGGTTTCTTTCTTCCAATGATAGTTAAATATTATAAGAGAATTAAAGCATGGGTTTTAAAATGGAAATGATGTAATCTTAAAGACATATTTAATGTGAGTTCGATGAATTCAAAACAAAGCAAGCTGTGTATCAATGGTCCTTTGTACATTGATGCACGGCTTCTTGGG
>NZ_GG740122.1:0-640 GCF_000162415.1 Prevotella sp. oral taxon 317 str. F0108
AGGGTTTTAAGGGCTAAAAGTGTGTTATTGGACTTGAAAAATTACGAGCTAGCACACAAACCAGAAAGGCTAAATGGTGCGAAACGCAGGTTCTGTTCTTTAAAATAGACAAAACAAAGGACGTGAAAGGTTAGAAATAGTGCCAATTTACCTACTTTATAACCTGTTTTTTCGCTAGAACGAATCGGCGAGCATGGTATATTATGTAAAATAAAAAACACTATTTTTAACAGTTCATGAGTTTGTGATTTGACATGTTTGTGACCTTATCTGTTTGAAGTAATCTTAAGTTTTTCCTCATTAAGTGCCCCAGAGGACTTACTTTCAACTTGTAGAGAATGTGCAGAATAACCTCCAACAGCCCTTCTATTTGGAATGTGCAAAATGTCCTTCCAGCCTTTCTAGAAAACCAAGTGATGCAGAAACCTCCGTTACCATCATGATAGTTGCGTTGTTTTTCTATCTGCATCATAAACATGGGATAATCTTTCTGCCCAGTCCGTGACGACGTTTGCGCCATATCCATAGGTGTCCTAGGGTATGTTCGATGTTTCCATAAGGTGGGATTCTTCGCTCATCTGCTCTTTGTTTTATCGAATTTCCTAGCTGAAATTATCTTACCTGCCCTGTCATAAACAAT
>NZ_GG740121.1:0-643 GCF_000162415.1 Prevotella sp. oral taxon 317 str. F0108
AGGGATATTCAGTAAATATCTAACTAATTGTTTGTCAGTGTAATATATTATTTGTACCTTTACATAAAACCCCCGAACGACCCATCACGGGCAGAATCGGGGGAAATTTATAAAAATAACTGCTGTGAAGTTACGAAAAATTTCTGACATAACACCAACTTTGCCCTTTACAGAGTTCGATTTTTTACAACATTATCGCGATAGCTTTGCAAAAAGCGAACTTGGGCGCATCCGTGCCCAGCTCCCACTTGAGGAGTTGGCAGCAGAGTTGGCAACCCGCACCCATAAGCGTAGGCGTGGGAAAAAGCCTCTTTTTTCGGCAGAAGGGGAAATCGCCCTCATGTTCCTCAAGCCATACACGGGCCTGTCGGACGACGGCCTGATAGAGCTGCTCAACGGAAGCATCCACATGCAGATGTTCTGCGGTGTGCTGATAGACCCTGCCAATCCCATCAAGGACGGGAAGATTGTAAGTGCCATACGCAACCGTCTTGCCAGGCACCTCGACATAGACGGCCTTCAACGCATATTGTACGCCCGGTGGGAAGGCGACCTCAAGGACAAGGACCTGTGCCTGACGGATGCGACCTGCTATGAGAGCCACCTGCGTTTTCCCGACAGACGTCAAACTGCTTTGGGAGTG
>NZ_GG740120.1:0-672 GCF_000162415.1 Prevotella sp. oral taxon 317 str. F0108
CCCGTCTGCTTGGTCTGCACGGCGCGCATCAGGCTGTCGGCAAAGGTGTAGGTCTCGATGTCGCCCTCGGGTGCGTAATGCACCGTGCGGGCATAACGACCGGCAGGGTGATATTCGAACTTAATGGTGTAGGGCTTGCCTGCGGCAATCTCTTTCGGACCGACAATCGTGCTCGGGCGTCCCATGTCGTCGTAGGCATAGCGCATTTGTTGCCGTTGAGGTCGGATGTCTCCACAGGCACCGCCCATTTGTAGTCGTAGGCGGTGGAAGAGGTGTAGCCGTAGGCGTCTTTTACGCTTGTGACGAGCGCATGGAGCACGTTGTCGTAAGTGTAGTCGTAGCGCATGCGCTGTCCCCTTATGGTTCTCGGGCTTGGTGAGGCTCGTCAGGTTGCCGTAGGCATCGTAGGCCATGTCGTAGACCGACGGCTTTGCACCGTTGTGCATCGTGATGCGGGTGATGTCGCCATGGCCGTTGATTTGCGTGGAGCGTTCGCGGTAGACCTTTCCTCCCCTTGTCCTTTACGGCGATGTGCTTGGGCACGGAGACGATGTACTTCGCCTGCAAGTCGTGGTAGGCAATGTCTGCATCCAGCTCGTAGTTCGTCGCCGTTTCCTTGTAAGAGGCGAGGTTGCCGTAAGCGTCGTAAGTGTTGTGCACGGTAGTGCTCAT
>NZ_GG740119.1:0-687 GCF_000162415.1 Prevotella sp. oral taxon 317 str. F0108
TTTTTCCTGCCGCATTGTAATGATAAGATAGCCCAACTACAGAAAATGGATGTTACCGTGAAAACCTATAAGAAAGAATTCCTTGCCTAGCACGATTGCCATTTATAAACAGGAAAAGTTGAAGGCCTTAATAACAAGATAAAGGTAATAAAACGAAATGCGTATGGATTTAGAGACGAGAAAGACTTAACTCTACGACTTTATGCACTGCATAACTGTCGTATCACTTGAAATGTCGGATGAACCAAAATACTTCTTTTCATCTTTTTTAAGATATAAATTTTATGGAGTAACTATTCAGCGATAATGAACGTTGAATATCAAGAACTTATAAACGTAACATTGTGGCAAAAAGGTTCAAAATGACATTCTTTACCAAAATCTGTATCGTCTTTTTATGTAACTTCTTGATAATCAATAGTGGTTTATACACCTTATCGCTGAATAGTTACTATTTTTATATTATGTTTCAATATGAGTTATTCTTTATAGCGAATGATTCGCATGTTGTTTATAATATTATCAAACAGTATTGAATCTTTTTCGACCATGTACAGTATGCTAATAGAATATGGAATAATTTCCTTCTCTCTGAATATCTTTTTCCTATTTTCTTTTATAAAAAAGCCTCGTCGTTCTTTCTCAACCCCTTCTATAAAAGACTCTGATAAAATTATCGCGTTATCA
>NZ_GG740118.1:0-692 GCF_000162415.1 Prevotella sp. oral taxon 317 str. F0108
TTTGTCCTTTTATCAAAAAAGTCTATGCCGCGTTCTCGCTCCAGAAACTTGCGAACTTCCTCCCAAGGGTAGTTTTTAAAGGGGGCATCATAGTCTTCCGTTTCAATTAGTTTTCCTTTTTCATCGTATGTACGCCAAATGCCCATAGGGAAACCGTAATCCTTATATTGAAAGCCTTCAACGTTTAGTTTTCCATCATTAAAATATCTGCGATATTCTTCAATGAGTTCGTTCTCCTTACGTCGGGTCTCATAGTAGTAATACACGCCATTATCCATATCTCTGCTTTGGATAACTTTCTGCCCCTTGTAATTTACGAAGGTGTAATCATTGTTCTTATCCTTGTTCCAATGAAACCTCTGTGTGTCTATCTTTTCCGTTGTCATTTGTTTTCCTCCTTTAATTTTAGTTACCTTCACCTTACGTTGTGCACCACAACTGCCCGCAAC
Organism: Prevotella sp. oral taxon 317 str. F0108; assembly: GCF_000162415.1. Lineage (NCBI taxonomy): Bacteria > Pseudomonadati > Bacteroidota > Bacteroidia > Bacteroidales > Prevotellaceae > Prevotella > Prevotella sp. oral taxon 317. The sequence goes on from NZ_GG740118.1 coordinate 450, forward strand.
AATAAATGCGGCTAGTATAAATACCAAACTTTTCATTTGTCTTTTGTTTTGTTGTTTTTATCTTCAATTGGTCGCAACACCTTATGCAAATGTTCCCATTGGTATCGCCAGGTGGCGATAACGGGGATTTGTAAAGGGCCTATGTCAGAGTAATCCATAACGTTGTCTGTGATGTTCTTTTGGAAAACATGTTTGTCCTCAACAGAAAATGGATGCAGAAATGCTAAGGCGTGGAAGTTTAGC
>NZ_GG740117.1:0-693 GCF_000162415.1 Prevotella sp. oral taxon 317 str. F0108
ACCCGGGAGTATGGCTACGACGCCTACGACCGCCTTGCCTGGGTGGAGAACGAGCGCGGCGAACGCTACGCGTTTGAGCGCGACCTCAACGGCGAGGTGATAGCCGAGCGCGGTTTCGACGGCCGTGAACGCCGCTACGGGCGCGACGGGGACGGGACGGTGCTCGTCACGCACCTGCCCGACGGCACCACCATCCACCACCAGCACGACCTTGCGGGGCGGCTCACCTACAGCCGATACCCTGACGGCAGCTGGGAGGCGTGGGAATACGACCGTGCCGGGCGGCTCTGCAAGGCCGGCGACCCACATGGCGAAACGGTGTTCGAGCGCGACGCGCTGGGGCGCATCGTGCGCGAGATACGAAACGGCCATGCCATCGAACACGCCTACGACAGCCGTTCACGGCTGACCCACACGCTGAGCGACCTGGGCGTGGACATCACCCACAGCTACGACGACGCGGGACTTCCCGAGAGCGTAAAAGCCATCGTGCAAGGTATGCCGCACCCGTGGGAGGCGCACCTGCGACACGACCGCCTGGGCCGCGAGACACTCCGCACAATGACGGGCGGCGTGGCCTGCGCCATGCAGTACGACGGCGTGGGGCGGCCTTCACGGCAAAGCGTCATTCGCGGCGGGCACTCCTTATATAATAGGAGCTACCGCTGGGACGACGATTTTCGGCTTTCGCAC
>NZ_GG740116.1:0-726 GCF_000162415.1 Prevotella sp. oral taxon 317 str. F0108
TATTGGACTTTTGTTGATGTAAACGCAGATATGGATGCGAATACATTGTTATCTAAAGGCTTGGTTGATGTCTCTAATGGTGCATCTGTGAGGAAGAAGGGTTCGAGTAGAATTGATTCAGACGAATATTATGTAATAGAACTCTGCAATGAAGTGCTAAAAATGGAAGCATTGCAACAGTATTGTTTTGAGTTTTTGTTGGGCGATACTGGGAGAAAGCTGCCTGTTGACGCCTTTTATGAGGGTTTGAACCTTGTGATAGAGTATTATGAAAGTCAACATACTGAGTCGACACCATTCTTCGATAATAAGAAAACGGTAAGTGGCGTGTCTAGGGGAGAGCAAAGACGTTTGTATGATGAGAGACGAAGAACGGAGTTGCCAAAGCATGGCATAAAGCTTATCATTCTGCGTTATAGCGATTTTGGTACAACGAAACGCTTAAAGAGGGATAATAGGGAGCATGATATAGAAGTGGTGAGAAAGAAACTTGCGGAGTTTATCCCTTAATTTCTCGTTCCTTGAAAGTGCGTTTTCTCGCCTCTGTAGATTACGGGCGGCGTTTCATTTCACTTTACTTTCAAAAGCTCTAACGAACCGATTGGGGTTTAAACTGCTGTGTTCCGCCCCTAAATGGGAGCTTATGCAAGGCAGGCGTAAACGTAAGACTTAAAAAACAAATCTACTTATTGCCGTTTGGTAGAACGTCACCAAAGGGCAATAAGT
>NZ_GG740115.1:0-730 GCF_000162415.1 Prevotella sp. oral taxon 317 str. F0108
TTATTCTCTTCTGGCTTGTCTTAATCCTTGTTTTAATGGATGGTGCACTCGTACACCAGGTGCCAAAATGTTCAGTAAGCAGCTGTGCTTCAAAAGTCTTAATCCTTGTTTTAATGGATGGTGCACTCGTACTCTTGAATGAATTGCTTAGAAACACCCCAATCAACGGTCTTAATCCTTGTTTTAATGGATGGTGCACTCGTACTCGATTAATAACCGACTATTTTGCAGCCCTTAAAGACGTCTTAATCCTTGTTTTAATGGATGGTGCACTCGTACAGTGTTACAGCTGTTATTAAACAAAAAGATGACTTAGTCTTAATCCTTGTTTTAATGGATGGTGCACTCGTACTCAATCATCTGATTGATTTTCAGTTGACTGATAGAGCAGTCTTAATCCTTGTTTTAATGGATGGTGCACTCGTACGGGTATATTAGTCAAGAAAACGGTACTTATGCTTTAGTCTTAATCCTTGTTTTAATGGATGGTGCACTCGTACTCAGTTGACCTGAACGATGGAGGAACGCAAAATCAACAAGTCTTAATCCTTGTTTTAATGGATGGTGCACTCGTACAGATTATCATCTACACTGAATTGCAAGTCTTTTGTCAGTGTCTTAATCCTTGTTTTAATGGATGGTGCACTCGTACTAGTGCATCAACATTCAACCCGTTGAATGCACTAGGTCTTAATCCTTGTTTTAATGGATGGTGCACTCGTACATACTT
>NZ_GG740114.1:0-735 GCF_000162415.1 Prevotella sp. oral taxon 317 str. F0108
CGTCGGCCTGGCTCACCATCACCGAGCGAACCGTCTTCACCACCTCGCCCTGGTTGCCGTAGTAGTAGGCCTCGCCGCCCGAGGCGTCCTCCACCAGCACGAGCCTTCCTGCGCGGTTGTATTTGGCCCCGGGCTTGCCGTAGGTGTAGGTCACGCGGTTGAAGAGGTTCTTGGGATAGAGCACCTCGCTCAGCCGTTCGTAGTCGTAGGTGTAGGTGATGGAGGCCTTGTCGGAGATGGTCTTCTTCAGTTCCGCCGTGAGCTTGGTGAGCAGGTTGCCCGCGGCGTCGTAGGTGCAGGTCACCTCTCCCGCGTCGGGATGGTTCACTTTGAGCTTATGCCCCAGCAGGTCGTATTGGTAGGTGGCTGTCTTGCCGTTGGGGTGATGCACCGTGAGCACTTGCCCCACGGCATCGTAGCCGTATTTCACCCGCACGTCGCCGCTTGCTGCGTGCTGCACCGTCTCCCGGTTGCGCCCCTTCTCGTCGGTGTAGCTTTCGGCGTGCCTGCCCAGCGCATCGGTGACACGCGTCTCGAGCATCGGTTCGCCGTCGTGGTCCACGATGGCGTAGGCCGTCGTCGTGGTCGCCCCGTCGGGCAGCGTCACCTTGGTGGGGCGGTCGTAGGCGTCGTATTCGGTGGTGGCTTGCAGGTCGCCCACTCCTTTATTATATAGGCCCATGCTGCCGAAGCCTTCCTCGGTGGGCCAATACGCCCGGAGGGTCCGCCCGAAGA
>NZ_GG740113.1:0-736 GCF_000162415.1 Prevotella sp. oral taxon 317 str. F0108
GTCATCATTCCTCTTGGTATGATATGCTTTTCTGCGTTGCTGTCTTGTCAGCCCGCAGTCGCCTTGTTTCCCCTTTTCTTGATGCAGCGAGAAATCAAAGGGTATGGTTGTCTTGCCGTCAAAGAATGCACAAAGCAACAGTTTGTATCCCAATACGCACCTGCCTTTTACATGGTCGAAAATACGACTGATGCCCTCCATCCTCACACCACTCTTCTCAAGCACGGTGTCATCTATAATGAAACAGGTCGTGGCATCGGATTGAGGAGCTTCGCCATACTTACGCAATAGGCACATATAACGCAGGGCAAAGTGGTTCATCAAGCGTCTCCAATCCATCTGCGGGCGAATCATCATCCGATAGAAACAGTTCTTACCATGATTTGAAAGCTCATATATCTTACGTTTGCATATGCTGTGGATGCTCTCACCCAAGATGCGGAAGAGGCAAAGGGAGAGGATCAACTCCGAAGCGGAAACTCCGTCGTGTTTCTCCAATGACAGGCGAGACAGCAGGTGGCCGATGCCAAACTTGCCAAAAAGATGAAATAAATCATCACTCATTCGACTTTTAACACTCAAGAGTTTGGACAACTCGCTTATTTTCTCTATTTTTGCTTCCATAACAGTTTTGTTGTTTTGTCTTTGAAATCAGTTGTTTTGCGATTACTAATTTACAAAGAAAATTCGACAAACTGTTATTTTTCTATCTGTTTATTAGGGTGGGAAACTTTAG
>NZ_GG740112.1:0-739 GCF_000162415.1 Prevotella sp. oral taxon 317 str. F0108
GAGAGAGGTCTAAGAGAATTGTCACATTATCGTACTTATTCCGACCTCTATCATTAGCCAGAGAAATGATTGTTATCCCTTTTTGGGGAGCGCCTACTCCTAGCACATCATTGCCCAAGAATACCATATAATAGTATTTAAATAGATTTACCAAAACATAGACGTGTCCATGTTTCCTATATGCTAGGTATTGTCTATAATACACACTTATATTTAAAGTAGGAAATTTCGTGCCAACCTTTTGCCACTTCTGCTTATCAGAAAGGATTGTTTTTATTGTTTCAATCTCATCGTCGGAAAGATTGCAAAACTTCCTACACTGGTCATAAAATGGCGTATCATCGTCATACACCGCATCAGGACGCATAGAGATATCAAGAGCGATTGCTAACTCTTCTGTTGCATATCTTCTATACTTCGTCGCAGGAACATTCTTACGAACATTTTCACTTGATTTACTTGTTCTACTTCCACAACTGCAAAAAACAGCCATGATAACGATTAATAAAACATGTTTCACTGTACATATCATTTCTTTCTTTGTTTTTTTATTGAGTTTGTAATCAAAACCTTTTGTCCCCGGCTGTGCATTGTAATTATAAAGTATTGCCTTTCCATTTTAATCTTTAAGCGGTTTACCATTCATGTACACATGCCACAAGCCCTTGCGTTTGTATTCATAATGCTTACCATATACAATTGAATTAATCCATTCGTTTTTTTCTTGTCGGAGTGCAAT
>NZ_GG740111.1:0-746 GCF_000162415.1 Prevotella sp. oral taxon 317 str. F0108
AAACAGACAATAGGCAGCAATAGCCCCTAATAAGTTGACGATGAAATTGTCAAAGCATCTATGTCCAGAGTGTTCCACCTGCGCAATGTTCTTAAGTTCATCATTCACCGTTTCTATAATGGCTCTTTTTCTGAGTAAAAGTCTGTCTGAAACACTCATTAAAGCTCCTTTCATGTTACTTTTCAATTTGGTAATAAGCTGTATTCCGTCAACGAAAAGCCTTTGAAAGAGGTTCTTGCTGATGTATCCCTTGTCACCGACCGGCTTACCATAGATGAAATCTATGAATGCTTTGTACTCCAAAGGCTTACGGTCATCAACGTCTCCCGGCGTTATCATAAAGTTGAGAAGTTCTCCTTTCTCATTGCAAATCAAATGCAATTTGAAACCGAAGAACCAACCCATAGAGCATTTTCCTCTTTGAGCTATGCCTTTGAAAACCTTGTGAATATGTATTCTCCGGTTTTTGCAGACATGCAATGGTGTACTGTCAACAAAGCTTATGCCCGTGCATTTGCCCAAGAGGACCTTCTTGATAAACAAGGTTAAGGGTACGGCTACCTCCCTTTCCAATTCTACTAAACGGTTATAAGAAACAACATTGGGAAACAGATGGCGAAGATGCTTGTATACTTTTTCAAGATAGAAATGTTTAAAGCAACGATAACCGGAGTCGTGGAAAAGAATCATTATCAGCATGACTTCGGCCTTTTACATGGTGGAACTTCTATGATATTTTCTTTTCC
>NZ_GG740110.1:0-756 GCF_000162415.1 Prevotella sp. oral taxon 317 str. F0108
CCATATCGCCCCCATAGACGAGGGATATAAGCGAATGAGAAACCGCAAAGGGCAAATGTCCAAGAGCGAAATCATGACCATTCTGCTGTGCTACCATTTTGGCTCATTCCGCAACTTCAAGCACTATTACCTCTTTTTCATCAAGGAACATCTGGCCAGCTACTTCCCAAAGGCCGTGTCCTACACGCGCTTCGTGGAACTCATGCCCCGCGTGTTCTTCGACCTGATGGCCTTCATGCGCATCCAAGGTTTTGGAAAGTGCACGGGCATTAGTTTCGTAGACAGTACGATGATTCCCGTATGCCACAACATGAGAAGGAAATTCAACAAGGTGTTTGATGGGCTCGCCAAGAACGGAAAGGGAACGATGGGCTGGTGTCATGGTTTCAAGCTGCATCTGCTGTGCAACGAGATGGGCGACGTGCTCACCTTCTGCCTGACTCCCGCAAACGTGGACGACAGGGATCCCATGGTGTGGAAGGTCTTTACCAAAGTGCTCTACGGCAAAGTGTTTGCCGACAAGGGGTACATCAAGCAAGAATTCTTTGAGAACCTCTTCAACCAAGGTATCCATCTTGTTCACGGGCTCAAGTCGAACATGAAAAACAAGCTTATGCCCTTGTGGGACAAGATGATGCTGCGCAAGCGATATATAATAGAATGCATCAACGAATTGCTCAAGAACAAGGCCAACCTTGTCCATTCACGCCATCGCTCTGTACATAACTTCCTTATGAATCTCTGTGCGGCACTGGC
>NZ_GG740109.1:0-775 GCF_000162415.1 Prevotella sp. oral taxon 317 str. F0108
TGTTGGTCGCCCTTTCCTAATGCCTATGAGCGTTCGATGCAGGTGGGTCGCTTTCGCCCTAACATTAACACTGGAATTGCTAAAAAAGTGAACATTAATGGATACTACGTCGTGACCCATAAGAGGGTGGGAACATTCGAGCCGTTTATTCTTTATTCTGATGGAACGTTTGGCAATATCGTTTTTAAAAATAGAGACTCACTTTACGAGCAGAAAAAACAAGATGCAGATTTGATGCAAGAAATTATAAGTTCAGAAAAGGGATTTTGTGGGGGAGGTGGATATTATGAAATTAAAGGAGACACATTGGAAGTTGATAAAGTATATCGTTATCAACTCCGCAAAGTGTTGGCGAAGATCGCTTTAAGATAATCGATAAAAATCACCTCCTTCTCTTTAGCGGAATGTGGGTTGTATCAAAGAAAGAAGACGTACCTGAACCTTATGATGTACTTTACGAATTTGTCCCTGCTAAGAATTTGCCACCCTCCACAAGCTTTGGCTGTAAGCTGAACAAGTATATGTGGGAGAACAAGGCCGACTGGAAAGCCTATAAGCAAAGAATGAAACAGCAAATGATAATGAAAAAGTGGTAACTGATGTTGGAGATAATGTCATTAGGACGAGCTTTTCATACCTGTGGCGTATCTTTCTTTTGGATATAAAATCGACATTAAATGTTTGGTTGTATGAAAATAGTATTCTACATAATAGGTTGTTTGTCATTCTCTTCTTGCTGGTGTCCTTTCCCAAATGCATACGAGAGGTCGATGCA
>NZ_GG740108.1:0-780 GCF_000162415.1 Prevotella sp. oral taxon 317 str. F0108
CGCGGTTGTGGCTGTCGTACGTTGCCGCGTGTACGTAGGTGCGCACGTCGGCCTGGCTCACCATCACCGAGCGCACCGTCTTCACCACCTCGCCCTGGCTGCCGTAGTAGTAGGCCTCGCCGCCCGAGGCGTCCTCCACCAGCACGAGCCTGCCCGCGCGGTTGTACTTGGCGCCGGGCTTGCCGTAGGTGTAGGTCACGCGGTTGAAGAGGTTCTTGGGGTAGAGCACCTCGCTCAGCCGTTCGTAGTCGTAGGTGTAGGAGATTGCCGCCTTGTCGGAGATGGTCTTCTTCAGTTCCGCCGTGAGCTTGGTGAGCAGGTTGCCCGCGGCGTCGTAGGTGCAGGTCACCTCTCCCGCGTCGGGATGGTTCACTTTGAGCTTATGCCCCAGCAGGTCGTACTCGTAGGCGGTCGTCTTGCCGTTGGGGTGATGCACGGAGAGCACTTGCCCCACGGCATCGTAGCCGTACTTCACCCTCACGTCGCCGCTTGCTGCGTGCTGCAACGTCTCGCGGTTGCGCCCCTTCCTGTCGGTGTAGCTTTCGGCGTGCCTGCCCAGCGCATCGGTGATGCGCGTCTCGAGCATCGGTTCGCCGTCGTGGTCAACGATGGCGTAGGCCGTCGTAGTGGTCGCCCCGTCGGGCAGCGTCACCTTGGTGGGGCGGTCGTAGGCGTCGTATTCGGTGGTTGCTTGCAGGTCGCCCACACCTTTATTATATAGGCCCATGCTGCCGAAGCCTTCCTCGGTGGGCCAGTACGCCCGGAGGGTCCGCCCGAAGG
>NZ_GG740107.1:0-785 GCF_000162415.1 Prevotella sp. oral taxon 317 str. F0108
CGTCCTGTACCATCCGGCCGCTCACTATCGACACCTTGTGGGCCGCCCCGCCCTTCCAAACCACGCCCGTGCGCTTGGTCTGCACGGCGCGCATCAGGCTGTCGGCGAAGGTGCGCGTCTCCACGTCGCCCTCGGGGGCGTAGTGCAGCGTGCGCGCCCAGCGGCCTGTGGGATGGTACTCGAACCGTACGGTGTAGGGCTTGCCTGCGGCCAGCTCCTTCGGGCCGACGATTGCGGTGGCCCTGCCCGCGTCGTCGTAGGCATAGCGCATGCGGTTGCCGTTGATATCGCGCGTTTCCAGCGGTGCGCCCCAACGGCAGTCGTAGTCGGTGGACGAGGTGTAGCCGTAGGCGTCCTTCACGCCCGTCACCAGTTGGTGCAGCACGCCGTCGTAGGCGTATTCGTAGCGCATGCGCTGACCCTTGTGGTTGGCGGGCTTGGTGAGCGCGGCCAGGTTGCCGTACGCGTCGTACGCCATGTCGTACACCGAGGGCAGCTGACCGTTGTGCATCGTGATGCGGGTGACGTCGCCCTTGCCGTCCACTTCCGTCGAACGTTCGCGGTACACCCTGCCCGCCTTGTCCATCACCGCAATGTGCCGCGGCAGTCCCACGATGTGGCGTTCGCGCAGTTCGTGGTAGGCGATGTCCGCCCGCAGCTCGTAGTCGGTGGACGTCTCCTTGTAGGATGCCAGGTTGCCGTAGGCGTCGTAGGTGTTGTGCACGGTGGTGCTCATGCTGCCCTGCCCTGTGTTGTCGTAGACCGTCTGCCTAATGGAAACGAGT
>NZ_GG740106.1:0-787 GCF_000162415.1 Prevotella sp. oral taxon 317 str. F0108
AGAATACCCATGCAACTTGTTTTTCTGGTAGGACTTTACTGAATCTAATGTACCCGACTTCCTATCGAAATAATAAACTTTTCCATTCACAAACATCCGTTTTCCATTAACCACACTTCGGGTGTACACCTTTACCAGACGATTATCTGAGGTAAAATAAAACAAATTAGAGTCAACTCGAATTATAATTTGTTTTGCACCACGATAATATTCAAAACGGTGTAAGCTGTCAGAGAAGATACATTTCAAATCATTTGAATGTTGTTCCGCCCTGTTACATGAATCATAGAGATTACCAATAAGATTGCTATTAAAACGTTATTATTTCTCAGGTTCCACTTTTGACCAAATCTCTTCATCCTTTTCATAATACCTTATTCTTTCAACTTTGTTCTCTCCTTCATAAAATACGGCAATGCCATCATGCCCATTCTTATTAAAAGAATAGAAGTGTGATATTTCGTCCTTACAACGATCATCCACGAAGTAATAAATACGTGTACGCCAGTCTTCCAAAGACTTGGTTGCAAGATCAACTATTTTGACCATGAGGTGTAAGCATAACTTGCACCTCACCAACAATTAACAACCCACCTTCTCCTACATTGGGCATTGTAAACTTTATGCCATTAATGCTGTCTTCATATGTAAAGCATTCATATGTAAAGCTTTCAGACGGCATTTCATTTTTGTTGTTACTGCATGAAATGCACACATGCACTAACATTATACATATTATATATTTCTTCATTTTTATTTATGTATTACTGAACGAACTATAAATGCT
>NZ_GG740105.1:0-807 GCF_000162415.1 Prevotella sp. oral taxon 317 str. F0108
GACAGGTGCATCGGTTTCGTACAAGACAGGGTGCTGTATGATGTGGGGAAAGGGATAATCGAACTTAATACCAGCGTTAGGAAAGGCAATTATGGGGAGATGGCTGCCAACAGGCTTTATGCCGCAAGGGGGATGCAGAACATTCGGAGCAAACATCCGCTGATGTACATCGACAAGCCTACGGGAAAGGGATTCGACGGGGCATACACCAAGAATGGAGAGTATATTGTGGATGATGCGAAACCTTGGAAAGGATATCCAGAGAAGACAAGGAATTCAGGCAAACAACTTAGCCAAGATTGGGTGGAAAATCATTTGGCTGATGGTGCAGTACCAAACAGCCATACGGAGGCAATGGAGACAGCAAACAAAAATGGGACCCTTAAACGCACTGTGACCCACGTTGATGGCGATGGCAATATGCAGATCAGCAACTACGCAACCAAGGGAACTGACGATGTGTTCTCTACAAGGAAACCAGAAAAGGTAACGAAACCTCCAACGAAAGTAAAGGGGTTAATAAAGTCCGTTCGTTCGAAGGGTGCAAATCTCAGACCTGTCAAGGTCATTTCGGAATCTAACTTTTCGAAGGCCGTGCAAAGCAGTAAGGCTGCCACAAAAGCCAACGATGCCTTGTGGAAAGGCACGCAATACATCGAGAGTTCCCCAGTGCTTAGAACTGTGGGCAAGGTTGCGGGCAGAGCCTTAATCGTGGTGGGCATTGCTTGGGACGCATATTGCATCAACGAGGCCTACCAAGAGGAAAGGGAGTTTGGTGACAAAACGCAACAGGCCACGGGAGCGGCT
>NZ_GG740104.1:0-851 GCF_000162415.1 Prevotella sp. oral taxon 317 str. F0108
ACTTGCGTGCGCCATACGCCCTGTTCAGGCTCGCTTTCACTGCGGCTGCGGGCCTCATGGCCCTTAACCTTGCTGGTGAAGGTAACTCGTAGGTTCATTATGCAAAAGGCACGCCGTCACTGCAAAAGCAGCTCCGACCGCTTGTAGGCGCATGGTTTCAGGAACTATTTCACTCTTCTTGTCGAAGTGCTTTTCACCTTTCCCTCACGGTACTGGTTCGCTATCGGTCTCATGGGAGTATTTAGCCTTACCGGATGGTCCCGGCAGCTTCGCGCAGGATTTCACGTGTCCCGCGTTACTCAGGATACCGCTATGCCGCTTTGTGCTTCGGATAAGGGGCTTTCACCCGCTACGGCGCCCCTTTCCAGGGAGCTTCTCCTCACACGCCGCGTGCAACGGCGCGGTCCTACAACCCCGGCGATGCGTTGCCACAACGCCGGTTTGGGCTCTTCCCCGTTCGCTCGCCACTACTGGGGGAATCATTAACTTATTTTCTCTTCCTCGGGGTACTAAGATGTTTCAGTTCCCCCGGTTCGCCTCACCGCCTTGTGCGGTGATACCCGCGTATTGCGCGGGTGGGTTGTCCCATTCGGAAATCCGCGGGTCAAGGGTCATTTGCACCTTACCGCGGCTTATCGCAGCTTATCACGTCCTTCATCGCCTCCATGAGCCAAGGCATCCGCCATGCGCCCTTATTTACTTTCTTTACGCCAGCGCACACTTCCAACAAGGGAAGGCGCGCAGCCCATACTTCAGCTGTATCGTCTACATGGACATCAACGTCCACGTGATTCATCACTTTTCTTACAGTCTTGCTTGTGTCAATATGTCAAAGATCTCATGCGCAACAA
>NZ_GG740103.1:0-861 GCF_000162415.1 Prevotella sp. oral taxon 317 str. F0108
CGCATGAGATCTTTGACATATTGACACAAGCAAGACTGTAAGAATAGTAACGAATCACGTGGACTGCTAAGTCCATGTAGACGATACAGCTGAAGTATGGGCTGCGCGCCTTCCCTTTTTGGGGAGTGTGCGCTGGCGTAAAGAAAGTAATTAAGGGCGCATGGCGGATGCCTTGGCTCATGGAGGCGATGAAGGACGTGATAAGCTGCGATAAGCCGCGGTAAGGTGCAAATGACCCTTGACCCGCGGATTTCCGAATGGGACAACCCACCCGCGCAATACGCGGGTATCACCGCACAGTCGGTGAGGCGAACCGGGGGAACTGAAACATCTTAGTACCCCGAGGAAGAGAAAATAAATTAATGATTCCCCCAGTAGTGGCGAGCGAACGGGGAAGAGCCCAAACCGGCGTTGTGGCAACGCATCGCCGGGGTTGTAGGACCGCGCCGTTGTACCTTGCGTGTGAGGAGAACTCTCCTGGAAAGAGAGGCCGTAGCGGGTGAGAGCCCCTTATCCGAAGCACAATGGGACATAGCGGTATCCTGAGTAACGCGGGACACGAGAAATCCTGCGCGAACCGGCCGGGACCATCCGGTAAGGCTAAATACTCCCATGAGACCGATAGCGAACCAGTACCGTGAGGGAAAGGTGAAAAGCACTTCGACAAGAAGAGTGAAATAGTTCCTGAAACCATGCGCCTACAAGCGGTCGGAGCTGCTTTTGCAGTGACGGCGTGCCTTTTGCATAATGAACCTACGAGTTACCTTCACCAGCAAGGTTAAGGGCCACAAGGCCCGCAGCCGCAGTGAAAGCGAGCCTGAACAGGGCGTTTGTCCCCTCGGGGACAAAGCGCACGCAAGT
>NZ_GG740102.1:0-870 GCF_000162415.1 Prevotella sp. oral taxon 317 str. F0108
ACGGTGGAATTTATCATATCATGGCAATATTGTCCTAAACGTTTTTGAAAAAACAAAAAAGGAAGCTGCAAACTAAGGTGGAAAATTACTACCTTAGCGGTGACTACCAATCACCCAGCTTCCGATGGCAAATATAACACTTTTTTCTCAAGTAATCCGCGAGCTTCCAAAAGAAAACATCAAAAAAACATCTGTGTTGCGGGAACGGATAGGCACAACAAGGGTTATGACACATGGAGACAGCTTGTGAGCATGGTTTTCTGCCAGTTCTCGGGCTGCGACTCCGTGCGCGACATATCCAACGGACTGAAGTCAGCCACAGGCAACTTAAACCATCTTGGCATCAGCCGTGCGCCATCAAAGTCAACCGTGTCTTACCAGAACACGAACCGCGACAGCGACGTCTTCCGCGACATATTCTATGCGGTGTACAAATATTTCGGACAGCAGGGCTGGGGCAGTCGCAAAGGTTTCCGCTTCAAGATGCCCATAAAACTTCTTGACTCGACGTTGGTGTCGCTCACGATGTCCGTGTATGACTGGGCGCATTACACCTCAAAGAAAGGCGCGGTGAAGATGCACACGTTGCTCGACTACGACTGCCTACTGCCTGATTTCGTGAACATTACGGACGGAAAAGGCAGCGACAACAAGGCCGCTTTCGGCATTCCCCTGCAGCCTCACTCCATCGTCGTTGCCGATCGTGGATACTGCGACTATGCTCTACTGAACCATTGGGACAGCACGAACGTGTTCTTCGTGGTGCGGCACAAGGGAAACATACGTTATAAGCGCGTAAGGGAGCTGCCGTTGCCCGACCATGCTGCCCAAAACGTGCTCATTGACGAGGAGATAGAGCTTGAGTTACCC
>NZ_GG740101.1:0-876 GCF_000162415.1 Prevotella sp. oral taxon 317 str. F0108
CGTGAGAGCGTTATTGTTGACAGGATAGGTTATGACAAGGATGGGCATACCGTCTATACCAAGCTGGGTAACGGCACGGAGACAACCTACACCTACGACAAGCAGCGTGAACGTCTGCAGGCGATGAACCTTACAGCGGACGGTAGGGCTGTGATGGAGAACAAGTACCAATACGATGCTGTGGACAATTCTTAGGCATTGTCAATGCCGTAGACCCGACGCAGGCCAATAGTAATAATAACAACAATAGTAATAACAATGGCAATAACAACAAGGCAAAACTCGGCGGTGCTTTCAACCACACTTACGCTTACGACGACCTTAACCGCCTGATAAAGGCCAACGGTGAGGCGAAGGGGGCGAAGTATGAGATGACAATGACGTTCGGACGGATGAGCGAACCGCTCACCAAGGTGCAGAAGGTGGACTCCTCAAAGACGGCGCAGTCTTATGACTTCACGTATAAGTACGAGGACAGCAACCACCCCACGGCTCCCACGCAGATAGGGCATGAACATTACACTTACGATGCCAACGGCAATCCCACGCTGGTGGAGAACGACAGCCTGAACACGGAGCGGCGCATGTATTGGGACGAGGACAACCGCCTGATGGTATTGTCGGACAACGGCAAGACCAGCCGATACACCTACAATGCCGCCGGCGAGCGCATCGTCAAGAGCCATGGCGACCTCGAAGGCGTATATATCAACGGTGCGCCGCAGGGAATCACTTTCCACGAAACGGAGGATTACACCATCTATCCTGCCCCGATTATCACCGTGACGAAGAACCGCTTTACCAAGCATTACTTCATCGGCGACAAACGAATTGCCTCCAAATTAGGAACAGGCAAGTTCAGCAACGTCTACGGCA
>NZ_GG740100.1:0-886 GCF_000162415.1 Prevotella sp. oral taxon 317 str. F0108
AGAAAAAAGGCCGTGAAGAGCAAAACCAGGAACAACAGTTGAGCCTTTGCGGGGAATGGTTAGAACATGCCTTAACCCAAATGGGGCATTGCAACTGGCATGTCAAGAGTTTGTTAAATAGGTAAACATATTTTACAAATCGCAACTTTTTGGCGAGCCATTCTAGAAGAAATTACCTTGCAAAACCTATATAAAATGCAGCAGAATGATGAAAACGGCGGCCAACATTGCGCGCTTTTCCCTCCGATTTTTGCCATTTACTATGCTTTTGCATTTCTCTTTGAAGAAAATTTGGGCCAAATTTGCATTCGAAACCACAAAAAAATGTTGGCCAAAATGCTTGCTTTTGCACTGCATTTAGCACCAAAACGCATTGCATTTAGCACCAAAACGCAAGGCATTTAGCACCAAAATGCAAGGCATTTAGCACCAAAATGCAAGGCATTTAGCACCAAAATGCAAGGCAAAATGCACCAAAACGCAAGGCAAAATGCACCAAAACGTAGATAAAAGGCATAAAAAGCGGCTTGCGAAGGGCTATTTATAGGCAAATTGCACCTTATAGACGAAAAGCGGCTTGGTGGCTTTTGGCTGACCACTAAGCTGGGCTTTGCGCCCCCATTTTAGGCTAAAAAGGGCGTATTTTGCGCCTTATTTCTTGTAAGTGTAGGTAAATCAACTGGTTATAAACTTGAAAAATACGCGCGAAATTACGACCCGCGGCCAGAGATTTTGCGGCGAGGCCACTCATAATGTTAAAATATGGTACGAATATTTTACATTGTTGCGGTTGTTGGTTTGCGCCATTGTGTGGTATAGGCGTTAAACCCTGATGGGGTGTTGGGCACTGTGCCGATTGGGGTTAACAAAGGTTTTGCCATGACTT
>NZ_GG740099.1:0-890 GCF_000162415.1 Prevotella sp. oral taxon 317 str. F0108
TGCGCACCATCACCTATCCCGACGGGGAGGTGGTAAGCTACGGCTACGACGCCGCGGGTCAGGTGACGAGCCTCAAGTCGGCCAAGCAGGGCAGGGAAGAGACGATAGTGGCGCAGGTGGGCTACGACAAGGACGGGCACACCATATACACGCGCATGGGCAACGGCACGGAAAGCACGTACGCCTACGACCGCCAGCGCGAACGGTTGCAGGGCATGCTGCTCACGGCCAACGGAGACAGCATCATGCAAACGCAATATAAATACGACCCCGTGGACAATATTTTGGGGCTGACCAACGTTATTACACCAAAGGCGCCGAAGAAACCGAAGGGACCCGGAGGCCCTGGCCGAACGGACGGCACGGGCGGCCCCGATGCCGGCAAGGAAAAGAAGGAGAAACCGCTGGGCGGTGCGTTCAGCCACACCTACGCCTACGACGAGCTTAACCGACTGGTGAAGGCCAGTGGCAAGGCCAAGGGCATAGGCTACGCCATGGACATGAGCTTCGGGCTGATGGGCGAGCCGCTCACCAAGGTGCAGCGCACCGACTCGGGTTCGGTTGCGGGCAGCTACGCGCTGGCCTACGAGTACGGCGACGCCGACCATCCCACCGCGCCCTCGCAGATAGGGCACGAACGTTACAGCTACGACGCCAACGGCAACCCCACGCTCGTGGAGGACGACAGCCTGAACACGGAGCGGCGCATGGCGTGGGACGAGGAGAACCGCCTCATGGCCCTGTCGGACAACGGCAAGACCAGCCGCTACACCTACAACGCGGCGGGCGATCGCGTCGTGAAGAGCCACGGCTACCTTGAGGGCGTGTACGTCAACGGCGCGCCGCAAGGCCTCACCTTCCACGAGACGGAGGACTACACCATCTACCCC
>NZ_GG740098.1:0-902 GCF_000162415.1 Prevotella sp. oral taxon 317 str. F0108
AACCCCGACTATGAGCGCTTTCAAGAGTGCAAGACGTCCAAGATGGAAGTTGCCATGGCTATGCTTCGCCGTGGATGGAAGATGGGGTTACGTGCGAAGTATGTGATTACCGACAGTTGGTTCACTTGCGAGCAGCTTATGGCATGCGTCAGGGGCATAGGTAAAGGTGCAATGCACTTTGTCGGACTTGCAAAGATGGGGAAGACGAGATACACCGTATCAGGCAGGAAGAAAAATGCAGCGGAACTCATTGCCACCTATGAACGCGAACGGGGAAAGAACTGCCGTAAGTATAAATGTCGATACATTCAGCTCAACGGCAACTTGGGAGACATACCTGTTAGAATCTTCCTCATCAAGTATGGTAGGAACTCCGCATGGAACGTCCTGCTCACCACGGACACCACGATGTCTTTCGTAAAAGCCTTTGAAGTGTACCAGATCAGATGGAACATAGAGGTGATGAACAAGGAGACTAAGCAGTATCTCGGATTAGGGGGTTATCAAGGTTGCGACTTTAACGGTCAGATAGCCGACGCAACGCTGTGTTACCTTACATATATCGTCATGGCCCTGGAAAAGAGGTTCACAGAATATCAAACCATGGGCGAACTCTTTTCGGACATGGAGGGCGAACTCATGGCACTCACGTTATGGAAGCGAGTTCTAGCCTGTATCGAACGCATTCTTCGCGTTTTAGGAGAAACGCTTGGGGTGACGCCACAACAACTTATGGCTATGATCAGCGGCAACGACAAGGAGATGGTCAAAATCCTTGTAATGGCGGAAGCATTGGAAAAATGGGATGAAGCATGTGGACAGTCTGCATAACTTCTATTAGGCATGTGTTAAAACTCAATGGATATGGGGGACCACAGGCAAAGGTGAATGGGAAAAGCCAG
>NZ_GG740097.1:0-914 GCF_000162415.1 Prevotella sp. oral taxon 317 str. F0108
TGCGCCGTACCGCGGGCATGCACACCGTTTCCGCCCGGGAGTATGGCTACGATGCCTACGAACGGCTGCTGCACGTGGAGAACGAGCGCGGCGAACGCTACACGTTTGAACGCGACCCTAACGGTGAAGTGATAGCCGAGCGCGGTTTCGACGGCCAGGAACGCCGCTACGAGCGCGACATGGACGGGACTGTACTCGTTACGCACCTGCCCGACGGCACCACCATCCACCATCAGCACGACCTTGCGGGGCGGCTTACTTACAGTCGCTACCCTGACGGCAGCTGGGAGGCGTGGGAATACGACCGCGCCGGGCGGCTCTGCAAGGCCAGCAACCCACATGGCGAGACGCTGTTCGAGCGCGATGCGCTGGGGCGCATCATCCGCGAGATACAAAACGGCCATGCCATTGAGCACTGCTACGACAGCCGTTCACGGCTGACCCACACGCTGAGCGACCTGGGTGCGGACGTGTCCTACGGCTACGACGATGCGGGGCTGCCCGAGAGCGTAAAAGCCATCGTGCAAGGTATGCCGCACCCGTGGGAGGCGCGCCTGCAACACGACCGCCTGGGTCGTGAGACGCTGCGCACGATGACGGGCGGCGTGGCCTGCGCCATGCAGTACGACGGCGTGGGTCGGCCTTCACGCCCAAGCGTGACTCGCGGCGGGCACTCCTTATATAATAGGGGCTACCGCTGGGACGACGACTTCCGGCTTTCGCACGCCCACGATGCAATAAGCGGGCGGATTGTGCGTTATTTCTACGACGACTTCGGCAGCCTGGCCGAGGCGGAATACGGTGACGGCGCACGCCAATGGCGCAACCCCGACGTGATGGGCAACGTGTACGACAGCACTGACCGAACCGACCGCACGTACGCCCGCGGGGGGCAGCTGCGTGAAGACCGCCGA
>NZ_GG740096.1:0-922 GCF_000162415.1 Prevotella sp. oral taxon 317 str. F0108
CAAACAGACCATTTGTTATTTTCGCATAATTCCTGATAACCAAAAATTGATCTGTGAGTTGTGAGAAGAGAGTTTCAATCCTTTTTCTGGCTTTGGCAAAAGGGATTAATTTTGGTTTCCAATTCTTTTGGTTCAGCCTATATGGACATTCCAATCTAATGTGAGCCGTTTGGAAAAGATCGAGTTGAACATCAGCCCCTATATATCCCTTGTCGCCATAGATGTTACAGTCATGATAGACCAGCTTGACATCTTTCATATAATTGAGGTCATGCACGCTGGCCTTTGACAAGTCATAGGAGTGTATCACCCCACTTAACCCACAGAGTGCATTGAGTTTATAGCCAAAGTAATACATATTTTGAGATGCACAGAAACCGAAATCCGGTGCTTGTGAGAAATCTCCCATTCGCCCCATCTTGCAACGCTTCCCTCTGGCAACCCTGCATACGGCTATCGGCTTGGAATCTACGAAGAATTGAGTTTCCCCACCGTCCATTTGGGCAGCGATTCTCTTTCGTGTGTCTTCGCATAATCCTGCGGTATTCTTTCTACGGTCGTTGAATTGCCTGCGAGATATGAGGTTAGGTATTTTGTCTTTGTACTCCTGAAGCTTATAATCAAAAAGCCATTTTTCACTATCAATGATCTCTGATTCCGCTGTCAAGGACAAGGCAACGACCTCCAAATCTGAAAATTTTGGCATGGGACCACGACGGGGTATATTTCCCTGCTCATTGACAAGGTTGTGAGAGAATTGCTTGCATATCTCAAGGATTTTGACCAATTTTGTGTATAAGTTGCACATACGAGGATTTGTACTTAATGGTTTTGACTTCACTAAGTTACTAAAAATCAACGATATGTGCAACTTTTTATATATCATTATAGCTACATTTTAATTCCGCCAACGGGTTAATAA
>NZ_GG740095.1:0-1011 GCF_000162415.1 Prevotella sp. oral taxon 317 str. F0108
TAACTGTTCAAAATTAAGCGACATGTTTAGAGAAGTTTATACGCAAGCCTTTTCCTATATCCGCCAAAGCTCTATTGGTTGTATAGAACAGCATGTCAGAAGTTATATAATCCTGTGGTTTCATCCACTTGCCTTTGAGTATGCGCCACAGTGTCTCGGCAATGTTCAACTGTGGCGAGTATGGTGGCAGATAGAAAAGGAAGAGTCCCCTTTGTTCCCATATAGGACGAAGTTCCCTGATTTTCTTGTTTCGATGGACAGAGGCATTGTCGAGGACGACAAATGTATCCATCCTCAGATTGAACGAGATTTCATCAAGGAAACTGACAATTTTGTCTGCTGTCATTTTCTCGGATGTTGTGAAACCCTTGTAGCGGTTGTCTCTATCTATCATTCCGAAAATATTGAGACGTGCCACTCTTTGGGAGGGGATGTAAACATCTTCCCCTCACAGTTGCCAGCCGTAAGGGACATATCCTTCTGTGCAAGTGTGGCTTTCGTCAGCATAATAGAGTCTGATGCGTCCTTCATACGCTTGTCTATCAAGTTCTTGCAACTTCTCGACCTTGTATTCATAGAGTTGCGGCGAGGGGACTCCCCTTGGGCGTTTTCTTATTCGCTTATATCTTGCGCCAAGGCTGATAAAAAACGTTTGAACGTTGCGTCGCTTACCTCTTTGCCTGAGGATTGCTCCCAGGCTGCTCTGGCTTTGCTCACGCTCTGCCTGTCTTGCTCTATTGCACGGCGTACCGACTCTTCGTCTGAACTGTCCATAATAGGTTTCCGACCCCGTCCGGAACGAGTCTTCAACCCCGCTATGCCTTCCGACTTGAAACGCTTTACCCAAGCGTTTACGCTTACATGGCTCATTTCCGTTTGCGCACCTATGGCTACTGATGACAGACCTTCCGACTTCAGGAATACTGCACGACAACGCATACGGAAACAATGTTTCTCGCCAAAGCGAAATCCTCTATCGAGTGCCAGACGCTCTGTCTCGGCTAACCCCAA
>NZ_GG740094.1:0-1138 GCF_000162415.1 Prevotella sp. oral taxon 317 str. F0108
GAGATGATGAGTTTTTTAGTTTGTGAGTTGATGTCTTCGGGAGTTGTTGGGCTTTCGTCAAGTTTAAAGTCAGTGAGTTGATTTGTAATGCACCTCGTATATGAAAGGAGTTTTTATCTTGTGTTGGCATCACAAAGATAACAAACTCCTCTCAATGTAAATATTAAAAGCCAAGACGACTTCTATTTGAGCGTCTATTCCTGCACGGGGCAAGGCAAAGTAGGTTAGAAATTATAATGCGGTGGCGCAATATAATGGCGTGCAAGGAAACAACTACTCTTTCTTCACTTTTTTACCATTAACAACGTACACGCCCTTAGGTAGACGTTCAAAGGGCAGTTTCATCCGTATGCCGTCGAGCGTATAAATCACGTCTTCCTTCGTTGATGGTGGCGTGGCGGCGTTGTCGATGCCTGTGTTCTTGCCGCGTTTTATAAGAACTTCGCCACATATCTCCTTGCCTTTTACAAATACATAGCCCCTAATGGCGTGGTACATGTCGCCGCGATACTCGCATGTTGCGCCTTGAGGACTGGCCAAATAGCTACCACCCTTTAACTTAATTCCCCGGAAAGCACACATGCATGGCTCGTCTTCCCATAAACGTACTGCATGCACCTGCGCATCGTCGATGGTGATGGCGTTTCCCCAAACGGGTGATTTGGCCTCGATGGTGCATCCGCCTTGGATGGTTAGTTGTCCGCCAGGGGATAATGATACGTTGCCCGACACTTCAAGCGAGCCACTGCCTGTAACCACCACTGCATTCTCGAGGGTTTCCACTGCTACTGAATTTGTGGGTTCGATGACGTTACGCCCAACCAATTTGATGATGAGTGGCCTTTCTTTATTTTCGGAGTCGATAAACATAGAGATACCTGGCTTATACTCATCGGGTTTAATCAAGACGTTGTTCAGCGTGAGTGTGCGGGTAGAATTGTCGAAGGTAATCTTCCCCTTCTTTACGGCCGTGAAACCACCAGCGGCCGTGATGTTCTTGTAATTGTCGGAAGTGATGTGCACTCCGCCAACCTCCACATAATAGTCGGCTGCCCTTGCCTGCGTTTGCCAAAGGGCTGCAACAAGGACAAGGATGTAATAATAAAAAACATTCTTTTTCATAAGCAGATATTTATTT
>NZ_GG740093.1:0-1163 GCF_000162415.1 Prevotella sp. oral taxon 317 str. F0108
CTAAAGTTTCCCACCCTAACAAATAGATAGAAAAATAACAGTTTGTCGAATTTTCTTTGTAAATTAGTAATTGCTAAAGAACTGATTTCAAAGATAAAACAAAAACCCGTTATGGAAGCTAAAAATAGATAAAATAAGCGAGTTATCCAAACTTTTGAGTGTTAGAAGCCGAATGAATGATGATTTATTTCATCTTTTTGGCAAGTTTGGCATCGGGCACATGTTATCTCGCCTGTCATTGGAGAAACGGGACGGAGTTTCCGCTTCGGAGTTGAACCTCTCCCTTTGCCTCTTCCGCATTGTGGGTGAGAGCATCCACCGCGTTACATGCGAAGTATGTGATTACCGATAGTTGGTTCACTTGCGAGCAGCTTATGGCGTGTGTTAGGGGCATAGGTAAGGGTGCGATGCACTTTGTCGGACTTGCAAAAGCGGGAAAGACGAGATACACCGTATCGGGCAGGAAGAAAAATGCTGCAGAACTCATTGCCGCCTATGAACGCGAACGAGGAAAGAACTGCCGTAAGTATAAATGTCGATACATTCAGCTCAACGGCAACTTAGGAGACATGCCTGTCAGAATCTTCCTCATCAAGTATGGTAGAAACTCCGCATGGAACGTCTTGCTCACCACGGACACTACGATGTCTTTCGTAAAGGCCTTTGAAGTGTATCAGATCAGATGGAACATAGAGGTGATGAACAAGGAGACTAAGCAGTATCTCGGATTGGGAGGTTATCAAGGTTGCGACTTCAATGGTCAGATAGCCGACGCAACGCTGTGTTACCTTACATATACCGTCATGGCTTTGGAAAAGCGGTTCACAGAATATCAAACCATGGGCGAACTCTTTTCGGACATGGAGGGCGAACTCATGGCACTCACGTTATGGAAGCGAGCTCTTGCCTGTATCGAACGCATTCTTCGTGTTTTAGGAGAAACACTTGGGATGACGCCCCAACACCTTATGGCTACGATCTGCGGCAACGACAAAGAGATGGTCAAAATCCTTGTAATGGCTGAAGCGTTAAAAAAGCGGGATGAAGTATGTGGGCAGTCTGCATAACTTCTATTAACCATGTGTTAAAACTCAATGGATATGGGGGACTACAGGCAAAGGTGAATGAGAAAAACCAGTGTTTTAAGGGGTGGGAAACTTTAG
>NZ_GG740092.1:0-1187 GCF_000162415.1 Prevotella sp. oral taxon 317 str. F0108
GTTACTGGTTAACTTGTCAACTCGTTAACTGGTTAACTCGTCAACTCTCTAACCACTCGCCCACTTCTCAAACTCTCGTCAATGGGTTAACTAGTTAACTCGTCAACTTATCAACTGGTTCACTCGTTAACTAACGATCTCGTCAACTCATCCTCTCTTGTCCACTTTTCAGCAAAGATTTTAACATTATGGCTGCGATTTTTTCCACCAATCGCCCACCAAGGCGCAAATAATCGATTCTCGCGGAGGTTTGTTTTAATGTAAAAAGGGGGCAGACCGTGAATGCGGCGGAATGAATATTTATTTAATAAAAACGCCATTTGCACCATTTTTGGGGTTATTTGCTGCTAAATGCAGTGCAATTTGGTGCTAAACGTAGTGCAATATGCCGCTAAACGCAGTGCGTTTTGGTGCTAAACGCAGTGCGTTTTGGTGCTAAATGCAGTGTGTTTTGCTGCAAAACGCAAGGCGAAATGGTGCAAAATGCAGTACTTTTTGCCACTAAACGCAAGGCAAAAAGCATAAATATCCACAGCAATTGTATAAATAAAAGCTGTTATAGCCATGACACACATGGCTAAAAAGGGCGAAATGGCCGTTAAAAAGTGGTGTTTTAGGGTCTAAATGGGGGTAATTGGGAGCGTAAAAATTGCGAGTGGGCGGCCAAATAGAAAGGCAAAATGGTGCAAAATGTAGGTTTTGTTCTTAAAAACAGACAAGTTGAAGGACGTGAAATACCAGAAATGATGGCTTTTTACCCACTTTTTAACCTATTTATTCGCTAGAACGAGTCGAAAGAAAGAGGAGTTTCGTAAAATAAAAACAATAATTTAAGTTTTTGAGTTGATGAGTTTTTTAAGTTGATAAGTTTTAAGTTGATAAGTTTTGAGTTGATAATGTGAGTTGACAAGTTTGTGAGTTGGCAAGTTGTCGAGTGGACAAGTTCATCTGTTGATGAACTCACAAGTTAACAAGCTAAGCGATCGGTCATCAGCAAGCGTTAAATTCGCGAGACATATTACTCCCCTCTCCCTTTGGAGAAGGGCTGGGGGTGAGGCCAGTAGATATAACGAGTTGTTTAGTGGTTCTATTGATTGACGAGTTAACAAACCTAGGGGTTGGCTAGTTGGCAAATTATAGTCAAATAGAATTGCTTTTGGAAAATATTTGTTAGATGAATGCAAGGC
>NZ_GG740091.1:0-1305 GCF_000162415.1 Prevotella sp. oral taxon 317 str. F0108
GGTTCTTCCGTTAAATGCGTAGACGCCTATCATGCAATGCATATAGTCTTAATGTGAAGTATTCCTCATTTCTGAATCCGTATACCTGTCTTTTAAGGACCTTTATTTTGTTGTTAATGCCTTCTATTGTTCCATTTGTTATACAATGGTCATACCATGCTAATATGTATGTCTTGTATGCTCTAATAGTTGATGCCATTTTCATCAACGGCTGTATTTTAGATTCTAAAGCTTGCTTTACCCATTCTTCCAACACAGCTTTAGCTTTTTGCTTGCTACACTGATTCCATATTTCCCTAAGACCTTCTTTGAGATAATAGGCAGTCATCAGCGGGCGGTTTAGGCTCAAGGCATTCTCCAGCCTATTTCTGTGTACGTGGTCAAAGATGTCATCTCCATTTCTGAGCAACAGCCAACGTGTCCCTTTGATTACCTTACGCTTGTTGACGTCCTTTTCCACATGCCATAACTGTCTCCTTAGCAAGTCCAGCTTTTCGTTCATAAGCTTGGTTACATGAAAGTGGTCTACTACAAGTGCTGCATTGGGAAGATGCTCACTCACAGCTCTTGTATATGCCGCAGAAAGGTCTGTACATACGGCCTGTATATGTTCCTTGTCATTGCCGAGCCGTTCCCAAAATCCATCAAGTGCTTTCTTGCCGTTGCCATCACCGACATAAACAACATGGCCATTATCCAAATCTACAACTATTGTCTTGTATACTTGACCCTTATGGGTAGCAAACTCATCAATGGAAATGCGTCTTAACATGGAAAGGTCTGGGTTGGAGTAATTTGACTGTAGAAACTCCATCTGTATATTACGTACTACATCCCAGGATACTCCAAGGAACCATGATATGTCTTGAATTGTTGCAAAGCGAGACAGGTCAAGCACCATATTTGCAAAGGCTATCGTGTGGCGACGTTTTCCTTTCGCAAAGTCGATGTTTTCTTGTTTAATACAGCCGCAGTCGTGACATTGGATACGACATACACGCATGTCCAGATAGGTCTTGCTCAGACCTATAGGCACACTTACAAAGCGACGAATATGGCAGCCGTTACGATTGACATTGTGACTCCCACATACAGGACAACAAAGTTTTTCCTTTGGAGTTTGGATTTCTAAAACTAAGTTATTACCTTCGTAGCGCAGATTCTGACAGACTTGTTGGGAGACGCCTAAGGCGTTTTGCATTATGCTGGTATTCATGTTCTTGAAGTTTGGTCACTACAAAGATACATAATACCAGCTTTTTATTATACCTAATGAGATATATCTATCCATTTAACGGAAGAACC
>NZ_GG740090.1:0-1376 GCF_000162415.1 Prevotella sp. oral taxon 317 str. F0108
TTGTTTTCCGCTTCCTCGTTGTTGCCGCAGAACAGGTAGTTCTTTCTTCCCAGCGTGATGGGCCTGATGGCTTGTTCCATGAGGTTGTTGTCTATGTTGAAACGCCCGTCCTGTACGTATCGGCTGATACGTATCCATACGGAGAAGGCATAGCGCAGGGCTTTCTCCATGGCTTCGTTGGGGAGGTACTGCTTGTGTACTTCCTTAAAATATGCTTCAAGTGACTTCAGTATGGGATAGGCTTTGGATTTCCGTTCAGCCAGGACTTGCTCAGGGCCGGCGTTGCCGTGCCTCAGGTTTTCTTCCAACTCGTAAAGTGCGGCGATGGTGTCGACTATGTGGGCGGCATTCTTGTCGTCTGCCGCTAAATGATCGAACTTTCGCCGGACATGGGCCATGCAGCCCAACAGTTCTATGCCCTGAACGTTTTCAAACCTGCCGTATGCCTCATACCCGTCGGATTGTATGGCACCGTGGTAGCCCTTGAAGAGCTCGTCGGGCACGGCGCCCGACCGTGAACCTTCCTTCCAGTGGAAGAATACGCCCCGGGAATGCAGCGCATCCCTCACTCCCCAGAGGTAACCCTTGCGGGTCTTGCCCTTGCGGTCGGCAACCTGTACGCTGGTCTCATCAACTTGCAGGTAGGGGCTCTGCAAAATCAGCCCCACTTGAAGCTTATACAGCGGATGCAGTGCATCGGCGGCGCCGTGAACCCAACGGTTTATGGTTGAGGTGGGGATGTTGATGCCGTGCTCCTTC
Source organism: Prevotella sp. oral taxon 317 str. F0108 (assembly GCF_000162415.1). Classification (NCBI taxonomy): domain Bacteria; kingdom Pseudomonadati; phylum Bacteroidota; class Bacteroidia; order Bacteroidales; family Prevotellaceae; genus Prevotella; species Prevotella sp. oral taxon 317. The sequence goes on from NZ_GG740090.1 coordinate 760, forward strand.
CATCTGGCGCTCTGCCTATACTCCGGCAGGTGATAGGCAAACTTTCCCGTGACAATCTCGGCCAGCAGGGAGGCGTCGGCAAAACAATCCACTGCCTGCCTCTGCAAGGGGGCTTCCAGTATGCCGACCTTCGCATCCGTTGGCCTTGCCTCCTTCTGACGGCAGACAACGCGGTCTTCAACCTTGACATAAAAGCAAGGGGGACGTAGGCACAAGTGTTCAGTCCTGTCATGCCCGATGACGACCATACGTTCCGCATCATAACCCTCGGGATAGATTACCACGACCTCCCGCTCTATGTCGTCAGGAACGTAAGAGGCGTACGGCCTGCCTTTTCTTGCGGGGCGGTTGGTGCGGCTTGCCTCTCGGCGGCGCTTGGCCTGCTGCTTTATCTCGTCGATGACGGGAAGTGTTTCTGCGTGAAGCAGCGAACCTTCCTTTGCCCACTGTTCGTCGAAGAGCGTGCCAACCCACCCGTCGGGACTTTCCGGCAGGCGTTTCTCGCTGCGCCTACCGAATACCATACGTTCAAGTTCAAGGATGCGGCGGGACTTTCTTGCCAGCTCGGCATCCTTTTGCACAAGCTCGGCATCCTTTTGCACAAGCTCGGCATCCTT
>NZ_GG740089.1:0-1389 GCF_000162415.1 Prevotella sp. oral taxon 317 str. F0108
ATTTTTTTGCACAAAGGTAGGAAACAAAACATATCGGAAAAGACGGCGAATAATGGATGCTTACTATTAAGGTGTAGGAGTTTTCAACTAGGGTAAAAAAAGCCGTGTAAGACAAAATGCTACACGATGGGCAATATAAGCGGTGTGAAATAGAAAAGGGGACAAACGAAATAAATCGTCCATCCCCCTTTTATTGCATGTTAGAGCATTTATAACTGCATTAAGTAGTTTTGTTCATTGCTCTAGTTACTTTTTCGTAATAGCGTTGCGTCCCTTTATTACTGTATTTCAATCCACCATTCCAAGCGCGTATGGCCCGTTCAATGTTGTTTTGTGGATTATGACGCTTTTGAATGAGAAGGAATATCTCCTTCGACTTCTGAACGCTAAACCTGTCTTTAAGTGTGTAAGCCTTCTTGATATTCAATTGTTTGAGATACAAGTTGACTTCTCTAACGCATATCGGTGTTATTTGCATGGCTCCAACAGACTTACCGCTTCTGGCGAATCTGTTTCCACCACTTTCCACCTGAATAATCGCATCCATAACCGGCTCCCAGTTCACGCAGTTGTCCGCCGTGTTATCCTCATTCGATGTTGCAAGGGCTAGGCCCGGCAGTAAACTTAAAATTGTAATACATAAAAATACAATTCTCTTTAATCTCTCCATAATTTTTTATTTATGAGACCTGAGCATGTAAGCCATCTGATTATAGCACATTTGTTGCCCGCGACTATTACTTTATGAGAAATAAGTTAAGTGAATAATCTCAGTCCCGTTAGATACCTTAGCGAATAAGCTCTTCCGAAACAAGGGGAAGGGTTTATCCTTATTCTTATCGCATGCAAAGTTACGAAATAAAACCGATGTAGCCAAACTTTCAAAGCAAAAACCGCACTTTTTAAATTATACAACATGTTGTAAAGCAGATAGTTAAGCAAAAGAAGGAAGAGTAGAACAGGAAACACGAACTATCCATACAAACCTTGCTTGAAAGAAGAAAACGCAGCAAAACAAGTAACCCATTTCGATATTTTGAAACCTGAACTCAGACATTGATAAACGCATCGACTTATAATTTCACAAACTAATGCACTTACAATTTCACTAACTTACAAACTCATAAACATAAAACCTTATAAGCGCACTAACTCATTAACTCACAAACTTAAACCCTCAATAACTCCCAAAACGAACAAGCCCTGAGTGCAGTCTTCGCACTCAGGGCTCTCGTATGAAAAAAGGCGGCCACCTACTCTCCCGCATTGCATTGCAGTACCATCGGCGCAGGCGGACTTAACTTCTCTGTTCGGAATGGGAAGAGGTGGGACACCGCCGCAATAACCACCTGATTAGGGGTTTGACTATCGCACAAGCAAGCGAAGAAG
>NZ_GG740088.1:0-1449 GCF_000162415.1 Prevotella sp. oral taxon 317 str. F0108
TAGGGTGTCCAGTTTGCTGTACCAATTTCAGCTCGCTTTTCTGAGCGTTTTGGTTCGTTCCGTAACCCAGTTTGTGGACAGGTGCTCGGTTGACCAAGCACGGATGTCCTTCAGTTTAACTTTTACAATGCGCTCTTTGAAATTGATCGTTTTTGTAACGGATTGGTTCGTGACTTTTGAATACAACGGTATCGTCAGAACAAAAGAGGTTACGCCGTGCAGCTTGTTGGGCGACTTCTTGCTCTTGTATATGCCGAAAGTAGATTCAATGATGTCGGATGATATGTTGATGCTCATGTTGGCGGTGATAAGCGTTTCTTCCCTGTTGAAGTATTCAAGCATCTTCATGCCAACGCGTGCTTGTCGGGAATGTGCGTCCCCTAAGACGTGGGTAACGATGTGGAGCTTGCACCTTCTGCTCGTCATGACCGAGAAACCTTCGTTCTTGCAGACGGTTTCGACGTGTCTTACTGCACAAAGGACAGCCTGCAGCTCCCTCAACAGGCACTCGTAATCCTTTATGAAGGCATACGCTTCCTGCATTTTCTCAGGGAGAGTGTCATAACAGTTAAGCATCTCATTACCCCAGGACACCCATGAAGACATGTTCATGAATCGTGACATGGCCCTCATGTTGGGAGACAGCAAGTAGGCCTTGTCGGTCAGATGATACTGCAGTCGTTTCTTGCCAAGGAGTGTTGTAAGCTCCACAAAATCAGATTGTTTCTCATAGACTTTCTTGAGGATCACGCCCATGGAATGGCTAATGTCTGCATGACGTACATGCCCGGAGCCAGTGATGCCCTTGACCAGGTTATGGCCATTGTCACTTATGATGTAATCGGGAGCGTTTCCTGCGGATTTCTCCGCTGCCTCTATCCTGCCTTGGACGTCATCGCCATTGAAGCCCTTGCTGACCGACATGTCAAGAACCGTAACATCCGCGTGCCTTAAAGGGCGGCCCTGATGCTCGGAAGGAATGCCAAGAGTCAGGAGAAGTTTCTGCCCGTTTATGGCAATGCTCTCGTCCACGACCATCGCAAACTTCTTGTCCTTGCATGGCTGATCGTCCTGATAGACAGAGAGGCCGAGTTTCTTCACCCAGTTCTCTACGGTGTTGTAGCACGGTACCTTTCCGAAAGCATCGCCCAGCAGCTCGGCGAAGGTTTCCAGGACGGTCACGACTGTTCGCAGCCCACATGGCGTACGCATGTAGATCAAAACGCAGAGCTGAATGACTATAAGAGGGAATCTATGTCCGGGAACAGGCTCGAGAGTAATCGATGTTGTTCTTCGGTCAATGTTATTTTCCGAACGTCTTTTTTTTTAAGCTCCTTTTGGGCTGTTTCATACTTAGCCTTGAGCTTGTCTTTTTGAGACGCAAGTTTCTTGTTCTCTTTACGAAGACGTTGTAGCTCCTCATGGAGAGACTTTTCAGCTTGGTTTGAA
>NZ_GG740087.1:0-1596 GCF_000162415.1 Prevotella sp. oral taxon 317 str. F0108
GTAACTATTCAGCGATACCCGATATATACAGTGCATACCAATTCATCAAACCTTAAATAAGGCTTGAATCGCATTATATGGAGTTTTGTCGTGCTTCTTAGCTGTTTCTACAATCGAATGAAGTTCAAGAAAAGCGTCTGCTCCGAAGTCTGAACGAAATGTGCATGAGTTCTTCAGTTTGATTTTTAGCTTGCGTATTCCCCGTTCGCTTCCATTATTGTCAGAGGGTATCATCGGATTTACAAGGAAATTGAAAATGTAGTCCCTGCATTTGACTAGGCCTTTCTTGAACGTAATGAACTTCTTACCAAGCCCCTCTATGTTCTGTTTGAGCAGATTGTCTAAACGTCGGGTCCATGACACCTTGTCTATAACGTCGTTCGGATTGGTGTTCCGCTCGTGAATGGCTTCACGGAACAGGTTGGTTACTTTCCCAGACCACTCTTGCTCAGTGTTCAACTCTGAAAGATATTGCAGTTCGCGAAGCAAGTGAGCAAGACATACCTGATGGTTGAGGAAATGGAGTGCAAAGTATGCGCTATGGCGGTCGGTAACGGCAGTCATTCGTTCTAAGCTGTCGCCAAACTTGCCTGCCAATACCTTCGACCCTCTTCCGTCAGCACGGAAAAGCAGTGTGTAATAAACTGTCTGTGCTATCCAGGCCCAGTCGAGTCTTTTGTTACAGTACAAGCCGCTCTCATCGAAACCAACTACGGCTGACGACTTGATATATTCTTTAATCTTATCAATCACAGGTTGCGCATTTCTCTTTGCCTCATTCACCCAGTTCACCAGTGAGCCCTCGCTTGGAGTGAGACCAAATACCTCACGCAAAAAACTTGCTATACGGCCGTATGGAAGAAATTGCACGACACTCAGATAAACCACTAGAGCCTTTACGCTTGAATCATATACCACGTCGTTTGACCGCCGTCTCGGCGCCGTCCGAATACGTTCACCACAGTTCTTGCATACCATCACATAGTGTCGGATTTCCTTGATTACGGGCTTCAGCTCTGGAATGGAAATAACCTGCGTCACATAATCAAGTACACGCTCTGCGTCTGCTAAAGATTCTCCGCAACGAGTGCAATAGTCAGGTGCGTCATCGATTATCTCGTCAGGTACGGAAGAGCAAGACAACTTATGCCCATCATGTCCCTTTTGTCCTCCCGGCTTCTTACCGCTTGGCTTACGGAGACTTCTTGTTCTTCTGACAACCTCATCCTTCATACGCTCCTTGCTTGGCGGAGTGCTGCTGTTATTAGAGTTCTTGTCAGGTTTTTCATACTTGGCCAAGCGTTCCCGCAAGTTTGTAAGTTCCGTATCTTTCTTGCGGATTTGGAGGTTCAGAGCATTTATGTTACGGTTCAATTTGACAATCTCGGCATACTGCTGGTTGACAGTTTCACGCAACAGCCGCATCTCTTCCGTCATGTCTTGTAACACTTTTGATATGTCCGTAACTTGCTCTTTCATAGGTATAAAGGTACAAAGAAAATCTGAAATACGCAAGAAAAATGAGCATCTTTATAGCCTTTATACGAAGATTTTAGAGGAGAGAATACAGATTGGTCAATACCGCTGAATAGTTAC
>NZ_GG740086.1:0-2138 GCF_000162415.1 Prevotella sp. oral taxon 317 str. F0108
TCTTGTTTGGATTCTCATTGGCATTGTTCATGCTGCCGACATCGCCTGGAGAGGAATTGCCTGTTGTTCTTCCCGACTCAGAACGGTTTCTGTTGCCTATGCTTACGGCAATGGCACCGTCATTGCCTATGCCGAGGCTGTAAGCACCCGAGCTGAACTCAGGCATCGGAATGTCAGTCTTGACACTAAGTTGGCTGAGTGTTCCCGTCGGCGAAGTGTATTGTGTGCGTACATGGCTGTCCCCCTCATCTATCCAATCAGGATAGCCGTCGCCGTTGACATCCATTGCGGCGACTTCCGTATGGGACGTTTGACTGCTTTTGCTGCCGCTTACGCCGAACCTGAGAGGACCATTCCCCGTTGCAGACACGCCATGCCCGGAAGACTTGGATTGTAATATCGGTGCAGACAGTCCTTCTCCTGAGGCATACCTTTTATTATGCGGGAGCATTGTATGAATCGTACTCAAATTCGTTACGCATACCTTGTACAGCAGGTTGACGCGGCTAGTGAGGTTAACTATCTGAGTTCGATATTTATAGGTGACCCCCTTACTAATGACTTCACTAATTCTTCTATAGAACTATTATTGCAGTCCCAATAAGGGAAAATGTACTGTTTTTCTTCTGTTAGAAGAATGACTGCCCATGAATCATTTTCCCAACTTTCAAGAAAAATGTTGTCGATACTTACACCTTCTAGTTTTGATATTTGTTGTTGCAACTTTAGAAACTCATCCTTTCCCAACAACTTTTTCTCCCTTTCACAAGTATTCTTAAGTAGGCGTATATGTTGAGTAGATATATGTATGTCATTCAACACAGCATGTGTGACTGAGTCCCCCTTTTCTCCTACACTGGTTGTGATATAGCCATCTTTGTCCACTTCTATCAAGTAACACCCCTCAAAATCTGTTGTTGGGAAAATAAGGCATTGGCAAGCGCATCTTTCAGGGAGATGTTTGCTTGAACAACCGCCATTGAGTAATACAATGAATGCGAGAGAGAGCATACAGAAATCTATTTTATTCATGTTGGATGTTTATATATTTAGTTAATATTTTATTCGTTTGTTTAATCCATGTTCTTTCCTTAATGCATTTTCTGTTCGTTTTGCTTTTCCAATAATTCCGACAGTCTCAAGTTCTTCCTTGGATGTATTCTTAATTTTAAGTTGCCCATTAGGGCTTCTGTATTTATATGAAGATTTTGTATCTGGATCTATGGCAATACCGTCCATGGAGCGTTCTCCATGTATAATTTCATGCCCTAAAACAAGAAATAAAGGCATCACCTCCTCTGAACTTTTGCCAGTCTTACCATTCTCTGTTAGAAGTTTGGGAGTATCTGTAACATCAAAATTAACAACTACGTCAGTTCCCTTCCCATTAAATGCATCCCTCCTATAAATATCATGCTCACTAGACTTTTCACCCGGATCAGTTGTTTGTATTGTCATCGTTCGCTTATGTTTTATCACGGATTCAATGAGACTATTGCCAACTGTAAGTTTTTTTGACTTATTCCTGCCATGTGTTGCTAAAATTACGACTTCTCCATTTTGTTTCACCCCTAGTTTATAGTTTGTCAATTTCTGAAGCTGGTTCAACACAATTATTCGTTGATTTCTACTTCCTGAGATTATCACCTTACGGCCATCCGTATCGATTAACTTTGTAGGACGATCCATGCAATATACATACGCGCCAACGCTCGGATACTTCTCCGCCAACGGATCCACCCCATACCACAAACTCGTCCTTGGGTTCATATACCTCGCCCCATAATAGTACAGCCCCGTCTCTTGGTCAAGTTCCTTGCCGTTGAACTTGTACGGCATATCCTCGGATGAGGAATGTTCGTCCACGAGCAGTTCGCCGTAGGGCAGGTAGGCGTCGAACTGGGCGACGTTGGCCTTGGCGTCGGTGATATAAGAGGTGCTGCCGAGATGGTCGGAGTGGTAGAAGAAGATGTCCTCGTGCGTGGTGTCGGCAGGCACGTAGCCGTAACCCGGCTGCACGTCGTCGGGGTCTTCGGCCTTGTCCCACTGCACGGGCGGACCAGGAGGAGTGCCGGGCACGGCGTTGCGCTTGGGCCGTTGTATCCAACCGTCGGGCGCAGAGTGGTCGCCCAACTCCC
>NZ_GG740085.1:3365-4921 GCF_000162415.1 Prevotella sp. oral taxon 317 str. F0108
CGTCCCTCCAGAAAGGAGGTGTTCCAGCCGCACCTTCCGGTACGGCTACCTTGTTACGACTTAGCCCCAATCACCGGTTTCACCCTAGGCCGACCCTCGCGGTCACGGACTTCAGGCGCCCCCGGCTTTCATGGCTTGACGGGCGGTGTGTACAAGGCCCGGGAACGTATTCACCGCGCCATGGCTGATGCGCGATTACTAGCGAATCCAGCTTCGTGGGGTCGGGTTGCAGACCCCAGTCCGAACTGAGACGCACTTTAAGGATTGGATGGCATTCGCATGCCACCTACTCTCTGTATGCGCCATTGTAACACGTGTGTAGCCCCGGACGTAAGGGCCGTGCTGATTTGACGTCATCCCCACCTTCCTCACACCTTGCGGTGGCAGTATCTCCAGAGTGCCCGGCATAACCCGATGGCAACTGAAGACGGGGGTTGCGCTCGTTATGGCACTTAAGCCGACACCTCACGGCACGAGCTGACGACAACCATGCAGCACCTCCGCGGCAGCCCCGAAGGGCCTCATCCTCTCGGAATCGTTCCGCCGCAGTTCAAGCCCGGGTAAGGTTCCTCGCGTATCATCGAATTAAACCACATGTTCCTCCGCTTGTGCGGGCCCCCGTCAATTCCTTTGAGTTTCACCGTTGCCGGCGTACTCCCCAGGTGGGATGCTTAACGCTTTCGCTTGGTCACCGGCCTCAAAGGCCGACAACGAGCATCCATCGTTTACCGCGTGGACTACCAGGGTATCTAATCCTGTTCGATACCCACGCTTTCGAGCATCAGCGTCAGTTGCGCTACAGTAAGCTGCCTTCGCAATCGGAGTTCTTCGTGATATCTAAGCATTTCACCGCTACACCACGAATTCCGCCTACTTTCGGCGCACTCAAGCCCCCCAGTTCGCGCTGCAAGTCGGATGTTGAGCACCCGCATTTCACAACACGCTTAAGGGGCGGCCTACGCTCCCTTTAAACCCAATAAATCCGGATAACGCCCGGACCTTCCGTATTACCGCGGCTGCTGGCACGGAATTAGCCGGTCCTTATTCATGCGGTACCTGCAAAAAGCCCACACGTGGGCTCCTTTATCCCCGCATAAAAGCAGTTTACAACCCATAGGGCCGTCATCCTGCACGCTACTTGGCTGGTTCAGGCTTACGCCCATTGACCAATATTCCTCACTGCTGCCTCCCGTAGGAGTCTGGACCGTGTCTCAGTTCCAGTGTGGGGGACCTTCCTCTCAGAACCCCTACCGATCGTCGCCACGGTGGGCCGTTACCCCGCCGTCGAGCTAATCGGACGCATCCCCATCCCTCACCGCTAAGCCTTTCGTCCAAATCGGATGCCGTCAATGGACAACATACGGTATTAGTCCGACTTTCGCCGGGTTATCCCGTGGTGAAGGGCAGGTTGGATACGCGTTACTCACCCGTGCGCCGGTCGCCATCAGGGATTGCAAGCAACCCCCATGCTGCCCCGCGACTTGCATGTGTTAAGCCTGTAGCTAGCGTTCATCCTGAGCCAGGATCAAACTCTCCATTGTAAAATGTCTGCGCAT
>NZ_GG740084.1:0-13784 GCF_000162415.1 Prevotella sp. oral taxon 317 str. F0108
TGCCGTCTTCTATACATTCATGGCCTGTTGCAGGGAGGCAAGGATAGAACCTTACGGATGGTTAAGGCGCGTCTTAGCGAAACCTTTGCTGGACATGAAGGAGGATGAGTTGATTAAACTACTGCCCATAAACTGCAAATAACATAAAGCCCTTATATGACGCCCGTCATATAAGGGCTTTTTTGTGAAGTATCAATACGGCGAATTTTGGATGCTTACAGTCAAGACAACTTCGCTAACTTTTTAGTTGGATTGTTGTTTGTTTTGAAATTTATGTTTATTTTTGCCTTAACAAAGGCAAAGGCACTTTGTTTGCGATGATAGCACGCAACAAAAAAGGCGGATGCTATGAGGTTTCCCTAATAACACCCGGCTTATTTGTTTCACAACGGAATAATCCTTATTGTGATTTGCTTGAAATCGTGCTGCAAATTTAATGATAATATCGCTAACTGCAAAACAAATTTCAATAAAATGAAAAATATTTTAGGTTTAGACCTGGGCACGAATAGTGTTGGCTGGGCTTTGATTTCTGTTGACGAGAATGGCAATCTAGTGAAGGACATCCGCTTGGGAAGTAGAATCATCCCCATGAGTCAGGATGTATTGGGTAAGTTCGATTCGGGAGTTACCGTGTCGCAGACGGCTGAACGCACTGAGTATCGCAGCCATCGCCGTCTGTTGGAGCGTGCACTCTTGCGCCGAGAGCGACTTCATCGTGTTCTTCACCTGTTGGGCTTCTTGCCAGAACACTATGCTGCGTACATTGGATGGGATAGAAACGATAACGCCACCTATGGCAAGTTCTTGCCCGAAACAGAACCTAAGCTAGCGTGGCGAAAGGCAGACGATGGGGGGTATCGTTTTATTTTCATGCAATCCTTCGAAGAGATGCTCCACGATTTCAAGGCAAGTCAGCCTTCCCTCGTTGCCAACGGCAAACGCATTCCATTGGATTGGACACTGTATTATCTGCGTACGAAGGCCTTGACAAAGCCAATTGCTAAGGAAGAGTTGGCTTGGATATTGCTTAACTTCAACCAAAAACGCGGCTATTACCAGCTGCGAGGGGAGGAAGAAGAGGAAACACCAAGCAAGCGCGTGGAATATCACGAACTAAAAGTGGTGAAAGTGGAAGCAACCGACGAAGGTAAGGGCGGCAATGTTTGGTATAACGTGCTTTTAGAGAATGGCTGGGTTTATCGCAGGCAAAGCAAGTATTCGCTAGAAAAGTGGCTGGGCCAAACGCTTCCGTTTATCGTCACTACCGATTTAGAGGCGGATGGCGTTACACCCAAACGCGATAAAGATGGTAATGTGAAACGTTCGTTTAGGTCGCCAAAAGAAGACGATTGGACGCTGGTTAAGAAACGTACCGAAGACCATTTGGAGAAATCGGGCTTAACCGTGGGCGCATTTATCTACCATCACCTATTGGCAAACCCCTCAGACAAGGTGCGCGGACAACTTGTGCGCACTATCGACCGCAAATATTACAAGCGCGAATTGCAGGCGATAATAGCCAAGCAGATGGAGTTTCATCCCGAATTGTGTGATGCCGAATTGCTGAAAGCATGTGCCGAAGAGCTCTATCGGAACAACGAGGCACACCGCGCACAGCTTCTCGCAAAAGACTTTAAGCACTTGCTTGTAGAAGACGTGCTGTTTTATCAGCGTCCGCTGAAAAGTAAAAAGTCGCTTATAGCCAACTGTCCGTACGAAACCCGCCAATATATTAATAAGGAGACGGGAGAAATAAAGGATGTGAACGTGAAGTGCATTGCCAAGTCTAACCCTTATTTCCAAGAGTTCAGATTGTGGCAATGGATAAGCAACCTTAGACTTCTGCGCCAAGCCGATGGTCAGGACGTAACCGCAGCGTACATAAAGGGCAATGAAGACAAGGAGCGATTGTTCGACCTGCTCAACAACCAAGGCGAAATAAAGCAAGAACACATCTTGCGCGACTTCTTGAAATTGAAGAAACCAAAGGGTGGCGAATTCCCCTTGCGTTGGAACTATGTAGACGACAAAATTTACCCTGCCAACGAAACGCGCCATGCCATAAACAAAGCCATTAAGGGCATGGCCGTGGATAAGGAGGAGAAAGAAACGCTTGGGCAGCTGCTTGATCAGCCTGCCGTAGCGTATATGCTTTGGAACTTGCTCTACTCCATTACCGACCGCAACGAGCTTGCCAGAGCCCTGCGCCGTTTTGCCCTTACGCATGGTGTTTCTTCTGTCGATGCCTTTGTGGAATCATTCTTGAAGGTGAAACCCTTTAAGAAAGAGTATGGTGCCTATTCGGAGAAAGCCACCAAAAAGCTGTTGCAAGTAATGCGACTGGGCAAGTATTGGTGCGGCGACGAATTGCCCGAACCTGCTAAGCGGACGAAAGGCAATAAGCAAGCCGTGTACGATGAAATGGCTCATCGTGGCATTTGCAAGCAAACCTTGCAAAACATCAGCAACATCATCGAAGAGAATATAGACGAGCGGTTGATGGGTGCGCTTCTTAATCCTGAAAGACCACTAACGGAGTTGTCTCATTTCCAAGGCTTATCCGTCTCGGATGCTTGTTACGTGGTGTATGGGCGACATTCGGAAGTGGCCGAAATAGTCAAGTGGAAAGATGCAGACGAACTGAACACCTTCATCAACAACTTTAAGCAACATTCTATGCGCAACCCCATCGTAGAGCAATGTGTGCTAGAAACTTTGCGCACGGTACGCGATGTGTGGGAGCAAGAAGGGCAGATAGACGAGATACACGTTGAACTTGGGCGCAATATGAAACGAACGGCCGAACAAAGGGCGCGCGACACCCAGGCCATACAGCGCAACGAAAACACCAACATGCGCATAAGCTTGCTGCTTACCGAATTGAAGAACGACCCTAGCATCAGCGATGTTCGGCCTTATTCGCCTTCGCAACGCGAATTGCTGAAAATATACGAAGAGGGCGCATTGGAGAACTTAACCAACCAAGACGAAGACATCGCTAAGATTTCTCGTTTGGCACAACCATCCGCTAGCGAACTGCGCCGCTATAAACTGTGGCTCGACCAAAAGTATGTGTCGCCATATACGGGTAGGCCCATCCCTTTGGCCAAGCTGTTTACCCCTGCCTACGAGATTGAACACATCATTCCGCAGAGTCGTTATTTCGACAATTCGTTCTCAAATAAGGTTATTTGTGAGGCCGAGGTAAATAAGCTCAAAGATAACCTTTTGGGAATGGAGTTTATTAAGAAATTCGGTGGAAAAACAAAGGGCATCCTTGACGAGGAGGCCTATAAGCTGCACGTTACGACTAACTATGCACACAACCCCGCAAAGCGAAGCAAGCTGTTGATGGAAGACTTGCCCACCGATTTTAATTCGCGACAGCTCAACGACACACGCTATATCAGTAAAACGGTGATGGCACTGCTTTCTAATGTGGTTAGAGAGGAAGGAGAACGAGAAACGCGTTCGAAACATGTGGTGGTGTGTACGGGCGGCGTTACCGATACGCTGAAAAAAGATTGGGGCTTGCACGATGTGTGGCACAATTTGGTTTATCCGCGTTTCATCAGGCTTAACAATCTTACAGGCAGTCAGAACTTTGGGTATTGGAGATACTTGAATGAGGAGAATAGTAAGAAAGGGGAAGATAGTAAGAAAGTGTTCCAAATCACTTTACCTCCTGAATGCCAACGCGGATTTGTGAAAAAGCGTATCGACCATCGTCACCATGCTATGGATGCGCTGGTTATCGCCTGCGCATCGGCCAACATTGTTAACTATCTCAATAATCAATCGGCTGCCAATCCGCATATTCACGAGAACCTTCAACGCCTGCTATGCGATAGAAAGCGCGAGATAAGAAAACCTTGGCCAACCTTTACGCAAGATGCCCAAGCGGCACTTAAAGACCTTGTTGTTAGCTTTAAAAATACGGTGCGCGTGGTGAATAAGGCCTCCAACACGTATCTTCGTTATGATAAGGATGGGAAGAAGAAACGATTTAAGCAAGAGGGTGAGGGACTGAAAGCCATCAGGAAACCCATGCACAAGGAAACCTACTATGGCGAGGTGAACCTTATCAGGAAAGAAATGGTGCCTTTGAAACGCGCTTTGGATGATGTCAACGCCATTGTAGACAAAGAATTGCGTGCTAGCATAAAGGGTCTTCTGCGTGATGGCTTTAACCCCCAACAGGTTTTGGCCAACTTTAAAGCTAAGGACTTTAAGTTTGATAAGCGCGATATAAAGAAGGTGGAAGTGTATGTTAGTTCGGAAAAATCTACGCCCATGGTGGCCACGCGCAAGTCGTTGGATACGTCTTTCAATGCCAAACGCATTGCCGACATTACCGACACGGGCATTCAAAAGATTTTGCTAAACTATTTAAAGGCGAACGATAATTCTCCCGAACAGGCCTTTACGCCCGAAGGTATCGCCTATTTGAACGAGCATATTGCCGAATATAACGACGGAAAACCGCATCAACCCATATTGAAGGTGCGTGTATCAGAGGTTAAGGGGGCTAAGTTTGCAGTGGGACAGACGGGGTCGAAGAAAGATAAATTTGTTGAAGCGCAGTCTGGAACCAACCTTTATTTCGCTATTTATGAGGATAAGGAGGGAAAACGGCACTTTGAAACCATTGCCCTTAAGGTAGCTGCCGAAAGATTAAAGGATAAGCAAATGCCTGTTCCAGAAATTAACGATGCTGGCCTACCTCTTAAATTCTACCTGTCGCCAAACGACTTGGTGTATGTTCCCACAGACGAAGACCGCGCTACAGCGCATCCCTCAATAGACAAGATGAGGATATATAAGATGGTGAGTGCTACTGATAGACAATGCTTTTTCTTACCATTTACAGTTGCATCTGTTATAAGTAATAAGGTGGAGTTCGAAGCTTTGAACAAAATGGAACGAGTATTAGACGCTAGTGAATATTCTTCTGCATACGACAGTTCTCATGTTAACAAAGTCATGGTAAAGAACGTGTGCTGGAAGTTGGAAGTAGACCGACTTGGTAACATCACAAAAATTGTGAGGTAATGATTAAGAAGACACTTTGTTTCACTAATCCCGCCTATCTAAGTCTGCACCAATGCCAGTTGGTTATCCGTCTGCCCGAAGTGGAGGAGAACGAAAGTCTGAGCAATGTGCTGAAAGAGCAGGCCGAGCGCACCATCCCTGTGGAAGACATTGGGGTGGTGGTGCTCGACCATCGGCGCATAACCATCACTTCGGGCGCGCTCGATGCCTTGCTCGAAAACAATTGTGCGGTGATAACCTGCAATGCGCAAGGGCATCCAGTGGGGCTACTTCTTCCCCTTAGCGGCAACACCTTGCAAAGCGAACGCTTTCGAGAGCAGATAGATTCTTCTCTGCCTTTGCGCAAGCAGCTATGGCAACAAACCATCAAACAGAAAATTGCCAACCAAGCTGCAGTTCTGCGGGGCGTTACAGGTAACGACGAAAAGTGCATGCAGGTGTGGGCAGAGCAGGTGCGAAGTGGCGACCCCGATAACATTGAGGCGCGTGCAGCAGCTCATTATTGGCAGCATCTTTTTCCCGAACTTCCGCATTTTGTTAGGGCACGCGAAGGCGAGCCGCCCAACAATTTGCTGAACTATGGCTATGCCATTCTGCGTGCTGTGGTGGCTAGGGCATTGGTTGGTAGTGGATTGTTGCCCACTTTGGGCATTCATCATCACAATCGCAACAATGCCTACTGCCTCGCCGACGACATTATGGAGCCTTATCGCCCTTATGTAGACCGCCTAGTGCTCAACATTATTCGCACAAATGGGTGTGTGGCAGAACTCGCTCGCGAGTTGAAGTCGCAGTTGCTTGTTATTCCCACACTTGATGTGGTTGTCAATGGGAAAAGAAGTCCGCTAATGATAGCCGTTCAGCAGACCACGGCCTCGCTCTATAAATGTTTTTCGGGCGAGCTACGCCGTGTAAGTTATCCTGAAATGTAATTTGCTTATGTCAAACCTTAGCCGTCTTAATGAATATCGTGTTATGTGGATATTGGTGTTTTTCGATCTCCCAACAGAAACGAAGAAGGATAAGAAAGCATACGTAGACTTTCGCAACCTTTTGCAGCGAGATGGGTTCACCATGTTTCAATTCTCCATCTACCTGCGGCATTGTGCTAGCATGGAGAATGCGGAAGTGCATATCAAACGGGTGAAAAACTCGCTCCCCAAGTATGGCAAGGTTGGCGTTTTGTGTATAACAGATAAGCAATTCGACAACATTCAGCTCTTTTATGGCACTAAACCTCATAAGCCTAACGCACCTGGGCAACAGCTGGAATTGTTCTAACACTTCATATTATTAGAAAGAAGAAATCCCACTCCATACGAGTGGGATTTCTTTTTGCAGTCTCATTTTTTTTATTTCTTAAATCTTTGTATCTGTTTGTAGTACAAATAGATATGGTATTTAAGTTGTTTGCGATACTGCAAAAGTACGAGTTTTCAAGCAAATCACAACCGCAAGGAACAAACATATCTTCATGTGTCCGTTGTTTGCGATACTGCAAAAGTACGAGTTTTCAAGCAAATCACAACTCTAATTATTATCTTGCCGTTTAGTTTTTGTTGTTTGCGATACTGCAAAAGTACGAGTTTTCAAGCAAATCACAACTAGAGAACAATCGTAATTATCGTTATGCAAGTTGTTTGCGATACTGCAAAAGTACGAGTTTTCAAGCAAATCACAACTGTTGTCCATACTAGAATAACTTATTATGTGTTGTTTGCGATACTGCAAAAGTACGAGTTTTCAAGCAAATCACAACTGTTTGCAGCAAAAGAAGAAACTTGCCGATGTTGTTTGCGATACTGCAAAAGTACGAGTTTTCAAGCAAATCACAACTTGGTTATGGCTATCCTGTGAAGGCATCTAGTTGTTTCCGATACTGCAAAAGTACGAGTTTTCAAGCAAATCACAACCATGTGGTCCAAGGTTAAGGAGATGTTTGGGTTGTTTGCGATACTGCAAAAGTACGAGTTTTCAAGCAAATCACAACCTATCATTCTGTTTATTATTTTCTCTCTGAGTTGTTTGCGATACTGCAAAAGTACGAGTTTTCAAGCAAATCACAACTACCTGTCGGCGTATAGTCTGTAATGGTCTTGTTGTTTGCGATACTGCAAAAGTACGAGTTTTCAAGCAAATCACAACCTATCGGGCTGTGTGGAATAATTCACACCAGTTGTTTGCGATACTGCAAAAGTACGAGTTTTCAAGCAAATCACAACCAACGCTTGCGCCAAGATAATGGCAAACCAGTTGTTTGCGATACTGCAAAAGTACGAGTTTTCAAGCAAATCACAACCAAAATGGTACTTGACCAATTCAAAAAGGAGTTGTTTGCGATACTGCAAAAGTACGAGTTTTCAAGCAAATCACAACAGCCTGCGCAGTATGATATTGTTCGTCAAAGTTGTTTGCGATACTGCAAAAGTACGAGTTTTCAAGCAAATCACAACCCACATCGTGCGGTGGTGTGAAATACTTTGGTTGTTTGCGATACTGCAAAAGTACGAGTTTTCAAGCAAATCACAACTTATGATGGTGCTTTGTCCTTTTGGACAAGTTGTTTGCGATACTGCAAAAGTACGAGTTTTCAAGCAAATCACAACGCTCCTCGGCATCTGCCTTTTCGGCGGCAAGTTGTTTGCGATACTGCAAAAGTACGAGTTTTCAAGCAAATCACAACATGTCTGAGTATATGCCTCTTTATCTTCA
The DNA here is from genome assembly GCF_000162415.1 of Prevotella sp. oral taxon 317 str. F0108. Taxonomy (NCBI): domain Bacteria; kingdom Pseudomonadati; phylum Bacteroidota; class Bacteroidia; order Bacteroidales; family Prevotellaceae; genus Prevotella; species Prevotella sp. oral taxon 317. The sequence goes on from NZ_GG740084.1 coordinate 7,768, forward strand.
GTTGTTTGCGATACTGCAAAAGTACGAGTTTTCAAGCAAATCACAACGGACAATCGCGCGTATGCGTGCTCCTTTGGGTTGTTTGCGATACTGCAAAAGTACGAGTTTTCAAGCAAATCACAACTAACTCTTCTCTGCTCATTTTACTTTATTGTTGTTTGCGATACTGCAAAAGTACGAGTTTTCAAGCAAATCACAACTACCTCGATAAGACTTTCGCCAAACTTGTTGTTGTTTGCGATACTGCAAAAGTACGAGTTTTCAAGCAAATCACAACCGGCTTTCAGTTCTTTAATTTCAGACAAGTGTTGTTTGCGATACTGCAAAAGTACGAGTTTTCAAGCAAATCACAACATACGGACAGCAGCACCACGGCTACCGCGTGTTGTTTGCGATACTGCAAAAGTACGAGTTTTCAAGCAAATCACAACTTCGATAATGAGGTTATTGCAAGAGAAATTGTTGTTTGCGATACTGCAAAAGTACGAGTTTTCAAGCAAATCACAACAGCCTGACAAGAAACAGGAAACAACCTTAGTTGTTTGCGATACTGCGAATGTACGAGTTTTCAAGCAAATCACAACATCAGCGGTGCCATAGCGCATCATGACATGTTGTTTGCGATACTGCAAATGTACGAGTTTTCAAGCAAATCACAACAGGTTTCTTGCTGCTTTTCGGTTTTGGTAAGGCCGCGCAAATAGCTAGGATATTCGGCAATCATATCATCATACGCTTTGGTGTAGCCCTCAACATCATTGTTTTCCCACTCTTCAATCGTATTATAGGGACTATCCGTAAACTTTTCTGTCAAACGTTTTTGCACATAGTCCTTTTGCGACAAGATAGTTTCGTTTGTTTCTTTCTCTTCTTTTTTAAGGTTTTCTGCTTGCGTAACAGCAGAATTATCCTTATCTTTGTTATTTGGAGACTGGCTGCCACCAGAGTTGATAGGTTGTTCAGCGGGCATATTGGCAGGTGTGTCTAGTGCTGTCGACTTATAAAGCAACCTATCAATCTTCAATTTATTTCTTAATTATTTTTCTCGGATAAGGTGTGAACTTATTGAGACTTCTTTCTCATCCTTAGAAATGGTAACGCTTTCAAAATGAACGAATGTAGTACCTTCCTCCTTTTGGAAAGTCTTTATAAAAGGTAGGAACTACTTCTCTCATATTGTTTGCTATACTGCAAACGCACGGTATTTCAAGCATTCGCACTTACCTTGAACGTACTTCATAATTTTAGTCTTGGCCTTCTTGCCACCAAACACGCCCTTGATGTGTACGCCACGGGTCAATGCGATATTTTTTTGTTGGCCCATACGCTAAGCCCCTACAAATTTCATCGCCCCTGAGCTTGTTGTCTTCGTCATTCCATCCCCAATAGTTGCCGTATTTCATTCCACCAAACACATCAGCAGACAGTTCAGACTCGCTGGCTATCTCCTTGTCCGTGTGGCCATTCATTGCAAACTGTTCAATGAACTTGTAGAAATCGGAGCTATCGTAATAGTGCTAGGGTTTTACTATAACTTTTTATGTTTATAATTTGCTTTTATCGAATATTCTCTTTACATTTGCAATATAGATTGATGGTCGCATCGGTAGCGAGGCACCCGAAAGGCTGCATATTGCAAGGTTCAACTCCTTTGCCAATCTACTTAGGGGCTTAGTTGCCCCTATTTTATTTTCTTATGTTGTGTGCATCCATCTTGTTTTTATCTACCACTTCGATAGACACCGCTCCCCCACGGCACCAAATAATCCTGCAGCCATGTCTTCTAATGATGGCCACCTATTGTTTATAGCGATAAAACCCTAGGTGGAACAGCGGCTGCGACTACTTACCCACAGCCTTAAAGCTCATATCTAGCCCCTTAACACTATGTGTAAGTGCTCCAAAAGAGATGAAGTCCACACCAGCTTGCGCGTAGGGAATCATTGTTTCGAAAGTAATTCCGCCACTCGACTCCGTTTCACAGCGACCGCCAACCATCTCAACCGCCTTGCGAGTAGCCTCAGGCGTAAAGTTGTCGAACATAATTCGGTCGCATCCTTCGTGCAACGCCTCTTCCAGTTCCTTAAAGTTCCTTACCTCACATTCTATTTTCAAGTCGTCCTTGCCATTCTCCCTGCAATACCTCTTTGCCATCGAGATGGCATTATGCACGCCGCCGCAAAAATCGATGTGGTTGTCTTTCAGGAGAATCATATCAAAAAGGCCAATGCGATGATTCATACCTCCGCCAATCTTTACCGCCTCCTTTTCCAGCATTCTCATGCCCGGCGTAGTTTTGCGTGTGTCTAGTACGCGTGTCTTAGTTCCCGCATCAATCAGCGCTTGTTGGTACTTGTGTGTCATGGTGGCAATGCCACTCATGCGCTGCAAGATGTTGAGCATAAGACGTTCCGTTTGCAACAGACTCCGTGTACGGCCTTTCACGCTCATGGCAATGTCGCCAGGCTTCACCCGCGCACCGTCTTCTATATATACCTCTACTTCAAGTTCGGGGTCGAAGTTGTGGAAAACCTTCTTGGCAACGTTCACACCGGCCAATATTCCTTCTTCTTTTATAAGCAATCTACTTTCGCCCGTGGCCTCAGCCGGTATGCAACAAAGCGTGGTGTGGTCGCCGTCGCCGATATCTTCGCTAAAAGCAAGTTCGATAAGCCTGTCGTTAAGCTCTTCTACTGATAACATGATAATTCCAAATTAAGTTTATAAGCCCAGACGTTTGGATATTTCCAGCATCTTCTCAATGGGTTTAATAGCCTTTTGTGCCACTTCGGGTTGTACCTCGATGGTAGGCCACTCGTATTTCAAACAATTGTATAGTTTATTTAGCGTAATAAGTTTCATGAAGTTGCATTCGTTGCAGGCGCAGGTGCTGTCGTCGGGCGGAGCCGGGATAAAGGTTTTCTGCGGTGCCGACTTTTGCATCTCGGTCAGTATGCCGCTTTCGGTGGCCACGATAAACTCTTGTGCGTCGTCTGCGATACTGTATTTCAGTAGGGCCGCCGTACTTCCCACTTTATCGGCGATGTTGATGACGGGACCTTTACATTCGGGGTGGGCCAATATCTTGGCACCAGGATGTTCTCTTTTCAATTGCAGTATCTTCTCAACCGAAAACTTTTCGTGCACATGGCAAGCACCATCCCACAACACCATCTGCCGACCAGTAAGTCCGTTAATGTAATTGCCCAGGTTTCTGTCTGGCCCGAATATGATGGGCGCGTCTTTCGGCAAAGCGTCTACTATTTGTTTGGCGTTACTGCTTGTTACCACGATGTCGGTTACCGCCTTGGTTCCTGCCGACGTGTTTACGTAACTTATCACCGTATGCCCAGGGTGAGCCTTAACAAACTGCTCGAAGTCTTCGGCGGGACAACTCTCTGCCAACGAACACGAGGCGTTCAGGTCTGGGATAAGTACGGTCTTCTCTGGGCAGAGAATCTTGTTTGTCTCGCCCATGAAGTGCACCCCGCACATAACGATGATGTCGGCATCCGTCGTTGCAGCCTTCTGTGCCAACGCCAAACTGTCTCCAATGAAGTCGGCCACCTCTTGTATTACGCTCTCTGTGTAATAATGCGCCATGATAAGCGCATTTTTTTCTTTGCACATCCTGCGTATTTCCGCTTTGATGTCTGTCTTTTCAGAAATGGGTTCGTCTATAAAACCCAGTTCCAACCATTTCTTGTCTACCATGTGTATATAGTTATAATGCGAGAAAACGCAATGATGTTTCTCAAACAATAATTCTTTTATTTCCCCACCTGCTCATTGTTGGTCGTAGGCATGCTTGGGATAGTCCACCGTGTAATGCAGTCCTCTGCTCTCCTTCCGCTCTATGGCCTGCCTTGTTATCAGGTAGCCCACGTTTATCATGTTACGCAATTCGCAGATGTCTTTCGTTGCCGTAACCCGTTTAAACAGTTCTTCTGTCTCTTCGTACAGCAAGTCAAGCCTGTCCCATGCCCGTTTCAGTCGTAGGTTGCTCCGTACAATGCCAACGTAGTTGCTCATAATCTCGCCAACCTCCCTTACGCTCTGGGTTATCAGCACGTGTTCTTCGTTGGTTAGGGTTCCTTCGTCGTTCCATTCAGGCACCTTTAAGTTAAAGTCGTAGTTGTCTACCGTAAGGAGCGCGTGTTCTGCGGCCGACTGGGCATAGACCACAGCCTCAATCAGCGAGTTGCTGGCAAGGCGATTTCCTCCGTGCAAGCCCGTGCACGAACATTCGCCTACGGCATAAAGCCGGCTGATAGAACTTTCCCCATTTAGGTCTACCTTAATTCCGCCGCACATATAGTGTGCGCTAGGGCATACGGGTATGTATTGTTTTGTGATGTCGATACCCATGCTAAGGCACTTTTCGTAGATATGTGGGAAATGCCGTTTCGTTTCTTCGGCATCTTTGTGTGTCAAGTCAAGGCATACATAGTCCAGGCCGTGTATCTTCATTTCGTGGTCGATGGCTCGTGCCACGATGTCTCTCGGTGCAAGCGAAAGTCGTTCGTCGTATTTCTGCATGAACTCCTTTCCGTTTGGCAGTCTAAGCACAGCCCCATAACCGCGCATCGCCTCGGTGATGAGGAACGCCGGATGTGTTTCCGACGGATTGTATAGAACGGTGGGGTGGAACTGCACAAACTCCATGTCTGCCACGGTAGCCTTAGCGCGATAGGCCATTGCAATACCGTCTCCCGTGGCAATTACGGGGTTAGATGTCATGGCGTAAACCGCTCCCACGCCGCCGGTTGCCATAAGCGTAACCTTGCTTAAAAACGTGTCTACCTTTTTTGTTTCGGGGTTCAGTATGTATGCGCCATAGCATTCTATGTCGGGTGTTTTGCGTGTAACCTGTACGCCCAAGTGGTGTTGCGTGATAATCTCAACGGCATAATGGTTTTCTAGCACGGTAATATGCTTGTTCGCCCTCACGGCCGCCATCAGTCCGCGTTGAATTTCGAACCCGGTATCGTCGGCATGATGAAGAATGCGGAAGTCGCTGTGTCCGCCTTCGCGGTGCAAGTCGTACTCCCCATTTTCGTTCTTATCAAATTGCACGCCCCATTGCACAAGCGCTTTGATGGCATCGGGTGCATTGCGCACAACGTGTTTCACGGCGGCCAAGTCCGAAATGTAGTCGCCGGCAACCATCGTGTCGTTGATGTGCTTTTCAAAATTGTCTACGTCAAGGTTGGTTACGGCCGCCACTCCGCCCTGCGCTTTGGTCGTGTTAGTTTCGTCCAAAGTTGTTTTGCACACAAGGGCAACCTTCCCTTTTCCGCTTTTTGCCACACTCAGTGCGTAACTCATGCCTGCTATACCGCCGCCGATAACAAGGAAGTCGAACTTTTGTATCATAAATGTTTTGTTCTGATATTAATCAAATAGTTGCTGCAAAGGTAATAAAAAGCTATAAGTTAGCGCAAGGAAGTTTAATATAATCCCTCTTCTTTTTTCTTTTAGGCAAGTTCTAAGAAACACCACCAGTGTATTTTAGAGTATGCCGTTACGGAGAAACAGCTAAAAGCCGAGCAATTGGTAACTATTCAGCGATACCCAATATATGCACTGTATATATTGGGTATCGCTGAATAGTTACCAATTGCTTTCATTTCTTTATATTTGAAGTCGTCTTGACTTTTTATACTTCTATAAATTGAGAGGAGTTTATTATCTTTGTGCTACAAAACCAAGTTAAACACTCCTCTCATGTACGAAGTACTGGACAAAGATACAATAAAATCTGAAATTCTGCCGCATTTGTCTGTGGCAAAACATGGGTGTTTGGACGAAAACGTCCCACCTGCATTGCGCATTCATGAACGTTGGGGAATGGTGGCCAACAGGAACACAACGCTAAGCATACTGTTGTACAAGATAAATTCTTCATACGTATTATTAACGGCTACTGCCTGTTTTCTTTTCTCACTTCTTTCATTCTTCTTTTATAGGCTTTCCAATCTTTCTTATTTTCCCATAAATACCTTCTCAGTTTACCA
>NZ_GG740083.1:0-1024 GCF_000162415.1 Prevotella sp. oral taxon 317 str. F0108
TAATGTAGTTTTCAAGGCTGAAAAATTTGCTGATTTTAGAAGATTAATAAGTAGATCAGGGAAGCATGCGACAGGAAAGGATTTCAACAAAATTGATCCTGTTGCATATTCAAACTATATTGCAAATAATTCTGAATTATCAAACGATGATAAGGCACTGATGGATATTCTTGTAAACTCTATTAATTCTGATGATTTTACTTACAAATTTCAGTATGTATCAGAAAATGATGAATTGCCAGATAAGAGCATGCTAGCTCCCCAATTGGTTGAGGAAATAGAAAGTACTGGCCATACAGTACTTACTAAACTCCTTGGTGGTTCTCAAACTAAACAAACTAAAAAGGGATCCTATTCGCTTGTTGTCGAAGATGATAGATCGCCAAGAGATTATTACAATAATCTAGGTGAACAAGTGCCCAATCCATTAGGAAGAGTCTTATATGTATTTCATGAGGTTTTCGGACATGGCAGATCGTTGTCTTTGGGAAGAGGTAGTGATAATCAGCATGGCGATGCAATTCGATTGGAGAATTTAGTGTTGAGGGTCGCAGGATTTAGTAATATACAAAGAAATGGCGAAGACCATGGCCCTAAAACAAAAATTCCAAATAACAGTCAATTACCAGATTATAGATAATGAAATATATTATTGTTACTTTAATAAGCATTTGTAGCTGTTTTAGCACTTTTGCGCAAGCACAAAAATATTTAGAAATGGCGAGAATAGATAGTATAAACATCAAAAGAGCCTATCTTTTGTCTCAGCAAATCTTAGGACATGATTTAAATTCAGATTCGATTTTTGTCTTCTCAATCAAGGATAATATTATACTTGGAAGAAAAAGAGATTCTTCTTGTATAATATATCATTTTAAGGAAGTCTTTAATTTTGGCTTACAAAAAGAAGAGTATGTCTTGCAGAGAACCCAAGAAGTAAATTACAATAAGAATTGTAAAGCCATTTTTGAAAGCAAATATAAATGTAACTCTTTTGTATATTCACAGTCAGATCTAACTATTT
>NZ_GG740083.1:1676-4078 GCF_000162415.1 Prevotella sp. oral taxon 317 str. F0108
TAACTATTTGGAAAAAAGCTCATTGGGATTCAGAATATCTATACTTTATGGTTTCTCTAAAAGGGAAGAAATATAAGGAATTTAATCTTCCTATATCCTATACCTCTAAAATAAAAAGAAAAAACTTTCCATTGGAGCAAAGAACTCTGGATTATTTATTATATTTATTGTATTGAGGAAATGCCGTACAAGTTCAGTGACAAGGAACTCGATGAGGAAACGGGGTTGTACTACTGTGGGGCAAGGTGTATGAACCCTGTAACGAGTCCGTGGTATGGGTGGATCTGTTGGCAGAGAAGTATGTATCCAAGGAAAGGCCGACTTGAATGCTGTCTTTTCTGACGGAACAACACGTACAGCAGCTACCTTCGAGTTTAATAGTGGACCATATGGTAATGGACCTACCCCTAACAACTCCTATGAAGCGTTTGGTGCTGTGCCAACAAATGAGGCAGGAATGCTAAACAATGGGTATACAGGATGGAAAGTTCTTTTGCCTAATTACAATGGACGATCGGGGCTTAGAGTACATCCAGATACCAATTCACCTGGTACAAAGGGCTGTATTGGTATTGTCGGTTGTTATGAAGAATTGAAAAATCTTGGTAACTTCTTTAATAAATATATTGGTCCTAGTGGGAAAAATAGAATGATTTTTAATTTTAATATCAAAGGTAATCCGAATTATGGCAATGAAGGTAAAGCTAATTCTCGTCTTGCTCAATAGCTTATTTACTATACAAGCTTGTATTAGGCAAGAAACGAAAGAAAGGAAAAAGATATATGTTGCTGAACACATTAAGAAGGAAGTTCCTATACCGTTAGACACATCTGTTAATGGCATAATACTAGACGATACCGTTTCTCTAAATAACATTTTAGGGAAAAGACTTCCCGTCATAGATGTTAGTGATTATGGAGAATGCACAGTGTGCAGCAATATTGATGGATCAGAATATCTAATTCTTTGCATAAACTATGGAGGATATATAAATCAGTACGATAGATTCGTTGTCGTACCTTCCCATTCAATAACTCAATCTAGAAGAATACAACAGACTTCATTTAAAAAATTCTGTTCAGGGCTAGGTGCATATATTGGCTGTGATATGAAAGAAATAGAAAAACAAATGATGATGATGAAAAAGGTACAATATAAAACAGCAGAAGGTGTAGAGATTGTTTATAGCCAGTCTCTTCCCGATTGGCCATATCATTGCGAATACCATTTTGTGAATAATCGTCTTACTCGATATGAATTTGATTATCGTGATCCCTAAGAAACTATATAGCAAGACAAAATGAAACACTCTCACGTCTGGTCAGAAAGTTTACGCCGCCCGCATGATGCAGATAGAAGGGCAGCGCGAGGAGTCTTACAAGTCGCTTGGTACACCTCCCTGTGTTCCTACAATGACGGGTGAAACGGCTGATCCCGACAACACCGGTTATGGCTATGAAGGTAATGATACCTATAAAAATAAACATGGGGATAATATTCCTCTTTATACTCCTGAGCCATCTAATGATACACCAAAAACCGCTGTTGCTGTAGAACAGCATCAAAAGCATGAACAAAAGAAGTCTAACAAAGAATAATAGTTTGTTTTATCAATGGAGAAATATTTGTTGTTTATTATCACAATGACGTGTTCCATATGTTGTAACTCATTCTGCAATGAGCCCACTGTCAAGATTCTACACTCTATGGAAAAGGATACCCTACTGAAATCCTTTGGTATTTCGTATGTTGATTTAAAAGGATACAAGATAATCCATATTAATAAAAGAACAAGTTGTGTTTTACAGCCGCTTGTGACATCGGATAAGGGAGAAACTAATTACTTTCGACTAAAATTAAACAAAGATAAAAAGACTGTCTATTTGATAGACAGCATTTTGTCTGTCGGAGATATTCTGTACAATTCGAGAACCACAGGGATTATTTTTCCCATTATTAAATATCAAAATGAAGATGATTTTTCGACAACAGGAGAAATTCGCTATTTTAATACAGACAAGTTGTTGTCAGATTGTATAGAGAATAATCTCGAAAATTCAGAGGCTGTTTGTTTTGACAATAGTGGATTGTTTTGTTTGTACATGAGTGCAGACACTTTGTTTGCATACAATATTTCCACAAAAGAAAAGAAGTCGATTTTCACTTTTGATAATCCAATGATGTATTCTGTAGAACTAAAATTAAAGAATAACATACTCACATTAATATATTATTCTAACTTTGTAGAAGACTTCTCTGACCTTAATTCAGCAAAAGTTATAAACTTTGATTATCAGGAGTAGTGAAACCTTTAATAAACAATGGCAAGACAAGCTGGTAAACCTACAATGTTGCTGGTGAGCGTGTCGTCAGGAGCCACGGCTACCTTGTGGCGCGTACA
>NZ_GG740083.1:4948-11995 GCF_000162415.1 Prevotella sp. oral taxon 317 str. F0108
TCTACGGCGTCAGCAGCAACAACGTTACGGCAGGCCAGAAAGACTATGCCGCCCGCATGCTGCAGATAGAGAAACAGCGCGAGGAGTACTACCGCAAGCTGGGCACATCGCCGGGTGTGCCTACGATGAAGGGTGCAACGGCAGATCCCGACAACACGGGTTATGGCTACAACACCATCATCGGGGAACTGGGCGACCACTCTGTGCCCGAGGGTTGGGTGCAACGACCAAAGCGCAACACCACGCCGGGTACGCCTCCGGGTCCACCTATCCAATGGAACAAGCCCGAAGACCCTGACAATGCGCAGCCGGGTTATGGCTATGTCCCAACGGACACAACCAACACCGAGGACATCTTCTTCTATCATAGTGACCACCTCGGCAGCACCTCCTACATCACCGATGCCAAGGCCAACATCACCCAGTTCGATGCTTACCTGCCTTATGGCGAACTGCTCATTGACGAACACTCGTCTACGAAGGAGATGCCGTATAAGTTCAATGGCAAGGAACTTGATACCGAAACTGGGCTGTACTATTATGGGGCGAGGTATATGAACCCAGTAACGAGTCTGTGGTATGGAGTGGACAGATACGCAGAAAAGTATCCATTTGCATCTTGCTATAGTTACTGTTTAGGAAATCCTTTAAAGTTTATTGATATAAATGGAGATAGCACCGTCATTGATAATTCTGGGTATATAAAACACTACAACCCTAATGATAAGGATTTAAGAGTATTCTTAAATGGGAAATCAATAGGACAGCTGGGTGGAAAAATAAATGCAAATGGGTGGTTTAACAATCTGCTTGCAGAGAATGTAGACGAGGCAAAATCTATTTGGAATCCATTTACGTTTAAGAAGAACGTACAGCAATACGGTAAATGGGATTATAAGTACAGAAGCCCCGCAAATAGGAGTAATAATCTGCGAAGTCATATTTTGGGTATCGCATTTTATAGAAAGGACGGAGAAAAAGGTCCTGGAGATTTAGGAGAAACAATATTTCGTTTTAATGGGATGAATGATCGAGCAGAAGATCTTAATAATTTTCATTTTGGAGTTGTTGGCAAGGCTCTGCTATTCCCATTTGCTGAAACCTTTATGATGAGGATGGCAGGTGATACAGAGATGAGTAAATGGCAGGATGATTATAGGGCAGGGAAAAGGTCAACTCCTCATGTTCCAGCCTCATGGAGACCCATGACTATCACAGGTTATAATCCTTCAGCTATGGGGGGTACTCCGATTTATGAATTAGGATCCCCATATGGTGACAATCCGACAGACAACCGATGGATTAGGTTAGGGTTCAATTATTATAAAACAAGGAAATAATTAAACAGGTACATCATGATGATGCCTTGTGGAATTTCGTCCTCATTAGGCGTCGTTTATTTTTTTTGTCATGGAAATGAAAATAAGATTATTGTTGATGTTGCTTCTACTGAGTGCTAGTAACTCCTGTAAAAGAAGTGCATCGTGTTCAAGGCAATACTTGATAGAAAACTTTATACGGAACGAAGAATGTTTTGCTCAATTTGTTTCTTTGTATCAAAAACAAATTCCATCTGTCATTATACAAAAATTCCAGGTCCAAATAGAGTTGAACGACTATAAAGACGACATTCATATTATTCTAATCCCTCATATAATAGGTGAGAGAAAGTATGTTTTAGAAAACGTCAGAAGAAATCACTTAAAGTATCAAAAGAAATTGGCTGCTCTAAACTTGAAGACAAAAGATATTGAATCTTTAGTTTCCTGCCTTAATTCTGCAGACTGTCACACAGTAAGGAACGTTAACTACTATAAAAGTAGCGTAGAGATGATACCAATACAAAATGGTAATGTATCACATTCCTACCTATATCATAATGATGAGATCTCAGCCGATATGGTCAGTGTTATAGGAAAGCCAATTAGCCAATCACGCTTAGGGAGGCATTTCACATTATCAAATGAGAGTATGCTCTAAAATGAACGAGCTGAGAATTTAGAATAGGTAGATTCGTACCCGCCTACAAATGCAGCTGTGTCGGTCAAAGGCAAAACAAGCCACACACCTACAATGCCGCCGGCGAGCGTATCGTCAAGAGCCACGGTGACTTCGAAGGCGTATATGTAAATGGTGCCCCGCAGGGAATCACCCTTTGGATATACCCGAGAAAAGATTTACTTTCTGGTAAAATAACACTATCATCTTGGTTAAGAGGATATCCTACAAAAAAATAAATTAAACTAAATGAGAAGTATATTGGCTATAATGTTATTATCCATCCTATTGTGCTCTTGTTATAAATCAAGTAAAAAGGAAGGTGTGCATGCCCAATTAAAAGATGAAGTCTACAGCATTGTGGTTTCATACATGGATAGTCATCCTCAGTATAATACATTCATTCTCACTGAGGCAATGGAACAAACCATGTCTGGAATAAAAACTTCAGGTTATTTTTTGGGTCCTGGCTATCCAAGATTGCTTCCCCCCGAAAAAAGCACATCGTATTTAGATATAAACAATTGCCGCCTCTACATAATCTCCAACTTGTCTTCTTTGTATGAATTCGACAATGATGCATCTATGTGGAAAAATACAAATCCAACTGACAGTGTGGTGTTAGATGGGGTGGTTATATACGACCTTGTTTTTAATTTCCTACACAATGGACTATTCATCTACTATTCAAATTCCAAAATAAAAATCATGGAACGACCAGATACTTTTTTCACACCCTACATTAAAAGTGCTGTTGTCTTTGAAAATAAAAGATGAGAGGAACTTGAAACGAAAAACAACCATGCGGACAGCCTCACATTAGTAGAGGATGTGTCGAGAGGCGAGACGTATATATCAATGGTGCCCTACAGGGAATCACCCTTTGGCTATCCCCGACTTCAGGCTGCGCCTCGGAAAAACGAGCGAGCTCCTTTTCCACTCGGCTTGCACTGAGGTTCCACGAAACGGAAGATTATACCATCTATCCCGCACCAATTATCACTATGACGAAGAACCGCTTTATAATATTCACCAAAGAAAAGGTTCTCCTCGTATAACCAATGAGAATAACCGTTATCCTTACATTCCAAAAAAGAAAAAGTGATGCTGTATACACTAAAAAAATATTCTTTGCCAGGAGATTTAAGTATTCCTATTCAAATACAATCATTGCAAGCAAAAGCAATAGAGGTTATTGATTATGATTATATCGGGGATGCAAAAGAAGAAAATTATATTTCTTTCGCCAACCAGTTTTACGGTTTCTTATCAAAATGGGATATAAAAGATATTGCTATAATAATATATTCCAAAGCGATGAGAAATACCCCTCTTCTTAGAAAGACCTTTCGCTTTGATTTTGATTCATACAAATTTGAAAATGATATTACAATATTTCACATTTCGATAGATAACGCTTACATCGTATTTGTAGGTATCCTAAGGATTCAAGGGGAAAAAGAAGTTACACGTATTATTAAATTTCTTTTTTCGCAAACCTATGAAACGCAAAATCTACTTGTCTGTTCAACTGAATTTATTGATAAAGAACAATTGAAAAATGCCTTGCACAAGGCTTTATTCGTAGAATATGATAGATATGGATACATACGACATACAAAAATTGCATTAGAAAAACTTAAGTTGTATTCAAACAATCTCAAGGTTTTGTATCCATATGGTGGAACTGATTTTGGAAGTTTTATCTTCTTTTGTTTTTAGATGCCTTACCAATCCAAGATCAATTTGTTACACACATTATAAAGAGACTTAAGTTTCGCAAACACGGAATCACAAGCAAACCTTAGCGTAAATCTGAAATGAAATAACTACCTACTTCGTGCAACTATCTGTAAAACAATGTGTCTGATTTGTCTTGACTTTTAATGTTTCTACAAATTGAGAGGAGTTTGTTGTCCTTGTGATGCCAGCACAAGATAAAAACTCCTCTCATATACGAAGTGCAGGGTAAAACAGCTCGCTGGCTGATAAACTCATGAAAGCCCAACTGCTCACGAATACATCAACTCACAAACTGACCAACCCACCAACTCATAACCTCATCAACTTACAAATTCATCAACTCATCAACTCACAAGCTTACCACTCCACAAACTCATAACCCCCACAAACTCATGACCTCATCAACTCATAACCTCATCAACTCATAACCTCATCAACTCATAACCTCATCAACTCATAACCTCATCAACTTAAAAACTTAAATTGTTTCTTTTGTTTTACAAAGCGGCTCTAATTTTTGCTCCGTTCTAGCGAAAATTAAGGTTAAAAAGTAGGTAAATGGCCACTATTTCTAGCCTTTCACACCTTTTGTTTTGTCCGCTTTTAAGAACAAAGCCTGCATTTTGCACCATTTTACCTCTCTAGATTGGTCGCCACCTCATATCTTTATTACGCCCAATTACCCGCTTTTTACCCCTAAAAACCCACTTTTCAACCACTATTTCGCCCTTTTCGGCCATGTATTTCATGGATCTAAAAGGTTTTATTTATACCATTGCAGCGGATATTTATGCTTTTCGCCTCGCGTTTTGCAGCATTTAGCACTGCATTTTGCATCATTTTACCTTGCGTTTAGCACCAAAACGCACTGCATATAGCACCAAAACGCACTGCGTTTAGCGGCATATTGCACTGCGTTTAGCACCAAAACGCACTTCATTTTGCTGCAAATCGCCCAAAAACAGGTGTTCGTGGCGGTCAGTTTAAATAAAAATACATTTTGCCTGCATGCACAACTAACCCCTTTTTGCATCAAAACAAACCTCCGCGAGAATCGATTTTTTGCGGCAAGGTGGGCGTTTGGTGGGCGAAAAGGCCACTTTTTATGTTAAAATTCTTGCTGAAAACTAGACAAAACGATTGGACGGAATACGCGCCTTTGGGCAACGATACGGAAAACACGTGCGCCTACAACCGCCAACGCGAGTGGTTGAAGGGCATGCAGTCCACGGCCAACTGGGACTGCACCATGGAAACGCAGAAGTAATCGGGCATGGTCAGCTAGTTTTCAACTTGTAGGGCATGGGTTGAATGACTGCCATCAGGTTACTTCTTGAGACATAACCACGTTTTGCCACAGACAAATGGGGCTGAATTTCAGATTTTATCGTATCTTTGTCCAGTAAAATTCAACAATTTTAAAGATGGAAAGGCTTGTTTGGGAGGGGTTTCGGAGTAAAATCCCAATGGTAATATTTAGTTGCATGATATCTCTTTTATGTTGTACCCCCAAAAAGGACAAACGTATTGTAGGTGGAGATATTATAGGACATTGGCGCGCTGTGGACAATGATTACAGAACTGCTACATATGCAAACTTATTCTTTTACCGAGATTCTACAGCCGTTTTTGATTGTATCTCAGATACCGTCATGTTTTTACGTTATAAGCTCGTCAAAGACACCTTAATTATAATAGATGAGAATAAAGTATGTACAAAAGCTCCCATTCAAACACTTAACTCCAAAGAATTGGTTCTAGAAAGTTTGAAAGACTCGGAAAATAAGCAATGTTTCATAAGAAACGAAACATCTGGCGAACAATTTGATAGTTCCTTTGTGAGGGAATTCATGTGAATGTGTATCTCATGCCCATAAAATAAAATACGATCCGTGGACAATATTTGGATGTTGCGAACGTCATAACATCGAAGGCATCCGAAAGGCCGAAGAACCTCATGGAGGGACAGCAACCACTCCACCGCTCCCACGCAGATAGGGCATGAGCATTATGCTTGCGATGCCAATTTGTATAAATATTCCCCTATTAGTACTCATGTCGTAGTTAGATTTACACCTATGTCATGGACAAATCCATTCCTAAAAAGATATACATATAAAGAAATTAAGTAAATGATTCTGTTTTTTCGCATATCAGTGGCTCTTACAATGTGCATTGTTTTTACAAATTGCACAAGAGTGAAACATAACTACGTTGAAAAAGGAAATTGGGTAAGACTTTATGAAGGAGAAACTATAGATGGTTATACACGTTTGGGTGATAGCATCTATGGCGGTTATGCAGATTCTGTATATCTACATGCTTACATGCGAGCATTGAAAGGTGTGGATACGAAATCATTTAAAGTATGTAAGAATACAGGATATGCAAAGGATGTACAAAGGGTATATTATCCTTTAAAAATTGTTTGTGAAGATGCGGAAGATGGTGGAGGGTGCTATTTTGAAGAATATATCATAGAAAAAGCCAACCCTGTGTCATTTAAATATATTGGAAATAGATATGCTACTGATGGAGAAAAATTATTTTATGAAGGTCGGGAAGTGGACTGGTCACTCCTTAAGCAGAAATAAAGTATATGGTTATCATTTTTCTCACGGCAGTAATATTATATTCACATTATAAAAGGACTTGCACACGAATTTCTGGGACATGGATTATAATACAAACAGAGGAGGAAATACCCCATTTTAGATACGTCACGATAAAAAAGAAATGAAGAAAATATATTCTGTTTGTATTTTTATGGTGTTGCCTTTCTTAATAGCTTGTAACGAGAATCATAGTTTCTCACTTGATGAGAGCCGGCAACTTTTGATAGTGCATAACTTTTTACATATGGAAATAGAGTCTGACTGTCTAAATCCTAGCGAAAGTCATCTGTTCTTCATTACAAAGAAAAATGAATTTGACACTAGGAGTTGTGACACAATAAACTTTAAAAACGTATCGTCTGAATTATCTGTGGAGGAAATGAGCAGTTATGGTATTACTAAAAATCTTCGGAGAATTAAGTTTCGTCCCAATACAAGATATGTTGTAATCCATTCAGGAATGGGAGCTCAGGTGTATATCAAGGAATATTTCTGGGCAGATTCAAAGGGAAAATTAAGAAGAACTCGAAATCCAAAGTAGTGCTTTGTACAAAGAGGTAAATAAGCATGTGTAGTAAAGTAACGATTAAGTAGTACCTACCATGCAGCAGGACAAATAGTTCGCCTTTCGGGCAATAAACAGGGGCATGAAAGCGTTGTTATTGACAGGATAGGCTATGACAAGGACGGG
>NZ_GG740083.1:12980-16738 GCF_000162415.1 Prevotella sp. oral taxon 317 str. F0108
ATCGGCGACAAACGAATTGCCTCCAAATTAGGGACAGGCAAGTTCAGCAATGTCTACGGTGTCAGCAGCAACAACGTTACGGCAGGCCAGAAAGACTATGCTGCCCGCATGCTGCAGATAGAGAAACAACGCGAGGAGTATTACAAATCGCTGGGCACACCGCCGGGTGTTCCCACGATGAAGGGTGCAACGGCCGATCCCGACAACACCGGTTATGGCTACAACTCCATCATTGGGGATTTGGGCGACCATTCCGTGCCCGAGGGTTGGGTGCAACATCCGAAAAGGAATACCACGCCGGGTACACCTCCGGGCCCACCCATCCAATGGGGAGCGCCTGAAGACCCTGACAATGCCCAGCCGGGTTATGGCTATGTCCCAACGGACACAACCAACACCGAGGAAATCTTCTTCTATCACTCCGACCATCTCGGTAGTACATCTTATATTACTGACGCCAAGGCAAACATCACTCAGTTCGATGCTTACCTGCCGTATGGCGAGTTGCTCGTGGATGAACATAGTAGTAGCGAGGATATGCCGTATAAGTTTAATGGTAAGGAACTTGACCAAGAGACGGGACTTTACTATTATGGGGCACGGTATATGAATCCCGTGACATCACTGTGGTATGGAGTAGATATGCTAAAAGAAAAATATCCAAATATTAGTGGATATAGCTACACACGAGGAAATCCCATTCGCTTTATAGATCCAGATGGTAAAATTGTAAAACCAGGAAGCCAAGAAGCTTTAACCGTTATTAGAAATACACTAACGACAGAAGATATGAATTTTGTACAATTAGATAGGAATGGATATATAGATAGAAAACTGATCAATTCACATAAAAGTGAAAGCAAGAATTTTAATAATCTAACAACATTGGTTAATTCTGATATTCTCATAGAGGTTAGTTTAGTTGATGGAAATGTATCTTATAGAGATAATGAAGGTAGACTCCAAACAGAGCAAATAACATATACAGAACCAGATCCTGACTTTGCGGATCCTAAAGCCGAATATACGTCAGGGTTAAGTACAGGAGAAGGAGGTAAATTCGGCTTAACACTACTTCCAGGGAAGGGTGAAAGTGGGGTTAATTCGCCAGATGATAATATTAGGGTCTATATACAAAGTCGATTGTCTCCTGAAGGCAAAGCTGAAACATATAGTCATGAGGGAAATGGTCATGCTCTTCTTTATGTAGAAACTAAAGATCGTAGAATTTCTGGTCATCAAGTCCAGGGAGGCAAAGAAGGAAATATAAGATTAAGGAATAAAATATTAGAATCAAGACAGGAAACTATTCGAAATATGAAATCAAGAGAAAATGAAAAATAAACAATCAATGAGATATATTCTCTTAATAATAATATCGTTCATAAGTCAAAGAATGTTTCCTCAGATAAAAAATGTTGGAATAGAACGAACAATGGAATATACAAATTATTTCATTGACAATAAGCCTGTATATCTTATTAATTATAAACTTAGGAATGTTGCAGATGAGGATTATTGGATCTGGTTTGATAATACGAATATAGAAAATAGAACTTCCAAGGAACTTATACGTAAACATTTCTTTTCCAGAGATGGGGATTTTATATTATGTCAGATTGCACTTGATTTTAACATAGAATCTTACTCTCCAGATTTGTTGAGCAACTTTACAAAAGAAATTAAGCCAAAAAGTCAATTCATGATATCCTTTTACGCTAAGGATGTAGCAGATACAACGATTGTAAGAGACTATATGAAAGAGCACCTTGTCATTATAGAAAAACAGAAGATTTTAAGATATATCAAGAATGCTGATTCGTTTAATTCTAAGATTTTTTTTTCTCTTGATAATATGCTCATTCTATATGAACAATTATACTCTTTAGTTAAAAGTAGCATTAAGGATAAGTGAGATGCTTGATTATAATGGCAACAGAGCGTTTGGCACGCAACCCATCGATACAGCCGTTCTAAAAATCGATAAAGAAAAATACGAAGACATCGTAGGAGGCGGCGATCCGGATCCGGAACATATCTCCGAGGTGATGACACCCCTGAACGAGGAACGATTCTTCGTTATGGGCTATAATCCCCAACGGGATGCCTACATCAGCGTTACTGACAGCACTTATATCGGTGGGTTGTGGCAGTGCAGTTCGCGTATGGGCCAACAAGAGATCGATGTAGACAGCGTGTCTTACGCTGCCGGCGGAACTTCACTTCCTGCTCCCGTACTGCAGACCAAAGCCACCGACAATACGGTGGCAGCATCGGGTGGGCTTTCTATGAAGTTCCTTTCGATTGGTGCTTCCGGTAGTAAGAGCTGGCAAGATTCCTATACCAACGTGGCCTGCATGGACCTCAACGGCGATGGATATCCCGACTGGATAAAAGAGCATAAGGACAAGGTTAATGCACAACTCACTTCCCAGACAGGAGCACTCAGTGCAGAAGTCATCCACCCTGACATTTCCAGACCCAAGTACAAAACCTCCGCCGGAACGGCCGGTATGAATATCGGTGTTCCCCTCACGGAGAAGAACGATTCAAAGAATGCGGCTGCCAAAGCCCCCAGTCCTAAGGAGCAATGGAACTTTAAGACAGCCAACCTTATCGAAGCCGCAAAAGGTAATGAGGCATCGGCCACTTCGGTTAGTGCCAGCGGCAACTATACCCGAGGAACTACCGACACGGAACGCGATTGGACCGACCTCAATGGCGACGGACTGCCCGATATGCTCGACGGAGGTAGTGTACGTTATAATCTGGGTTATACTTTCACCGACACCCGGCAGAGCGATTGCGGCGGCATCGGTACCTCCAAATCCACCACATGGGGTGCAGGAGGCGGTGTGAGCATTCCTGTTGCCGGAAAGGTGAATATCAGCTTTGGTGTTAACGGAACGCGCACCACTTCCGAGTCGACCAGTTCGATGCTCGATGTCAATGGCGATGGACTGCCCGACATCGTTACCGAAGATGACGACAACCTCTTTGTAGCTTACAATACTGGAAATGGCTTCCCGCCCAAGGTTAATTTCTTGCAGAACGCCAACCTAACCCAGAATATCGCAAACTCCGTTTCTACCTTTGGTAACGTAGCGGTAACGATCCCTGTATTCATTTTCAGACTTATTCCTCGCGGCATCTTGGCCACAGCACTGGGCGTAAGCCGCACTACTACGGCCCTCATCGACATCGACGGCGACGGTTATCCCGATTATGTCCGTGAGAATGGCCCCAATGAACTAAAGGTACGCCGCAATCTCACCGGTCGCACCAACCTGCTCAAAGGCGTCACCTTGCCTTTTGGCGGACACATCGCCCTGATCTACGAGAAGACCCGTCCCAACTTTGCTATGCCCGGCTCGCGCTATGTACTGGCATCCGTGGAGACCACGGGCGGCTATGCCGAGAACGGAGCCACCAAGATGCGCAACGAATTCGAATATGAAGGTGGCTACCGCGACCGCAGGGAACGCGACTTCTACGGTTTTGAGAAGGTCATCACCAAGCAGATAGATACGCAGAACGGCAATGCCGTGTACCGCAAGCAGGTGGCAGAATACGGACACAACCGCAACCTGTACATGCACGACCTCGTTACTGCCGAAACGCTCTACGATGCAGCAGGCAACAAACTGCAAGGCACGCAGAACACCTACGAACTAAAACAACAGGCAGACACGACGGTGTTCTTCCCCGCACTCGCCTCCGTAAGGCAGACCATTTACGACAACGCAGGACAAGGCAGT
>NZ_GG740082.1:0-1259 GCF_000162415.1 Prevotella sp. oral taxon 317 str. F0108
GTTGGCGGAGAAGTATCCGAGTGTTGGCGGGTATGTATATTGTATAGGAAACCCTGTAAAGTTGATGGATTCAGATGGAGCAAAAGTACATGTTGCTAACGCTGCATCGTTTTCTGTACTGCTTTCTAGTCTACCCGCAGGAGTCCGTTCGGTAATAGTGTTGGATAAAAACCTTTATCTTGACTTAAGTTCCGTAGAAGAAGCTTGTAGAAGATACCCCACGAGTAAGAATCTTGACATTTTAAAGAGAATTGTTTCAGACAGAAGAACTGTAGACTTTGACGCGACCTCGAAAACATATATGTATATGGATTCTTCAGGAAAAATTGAGTCTAAAGATTTTAAAGAACCTAATCGCTCAAATGCATATCAGGATTTTATGAGTAAATATTCTGGACCAGAGGAACAAAGACAGCTATATTCTCTCACGTTATTGAAGCAAGGTATTAAAGATGAGATAGAGGTATCTGCTAATTTAGGCGCAACTTTGCGTCCTGCAGATGAGCAAAAGGCATTTCCTGGTGGGGAGATTTCTCCCTCAAAGAACTTTAAAGTTTTTATAAACCCATTTGCAACACCAGAAGAACAAGCTAAAGCCGTTGGTCATGAATTTGGTGGCCATTTGTATATGTATTTAATTGGCAAAGACCCTCGTCATGGTGGCTCAACAGGAACGCAGGACGGCAATATAGAACTAGAAAATCAAATAAAGGAAAGAGAACATGAATCCATTCGTAATTTTAAAGAGAAATAAAATCCGCTTGTGCATATATATGCTATTATTCATCTCTAATGCCTCTTGTGGACAAAATAGAATTTCTATTTCTGATAAGGATAAAGAAAGCATTGTATTATATGATGTTCAAGGGCTTAAGTACAAACAAATTTGGCGATTTAATAATAAAGTCGTAGGATATTGTTACTTCTCAAGGAAAGGAGAAATTATTGATAGTACAACTTGGAACGTTGAAATCCAAACGACACTTAAATTAAGAGACAAAATTTTGAGTAAATTCCGCGTTGATGATGAGACATTCACACCAGGTACAGCGGGTGTGCTTTTACTTGCTATGCCAAAATGTAACATTGTAGAACTTAGGCTTATTCGTGGTTTGACAGATTCTTTTAACAAGGAAATGTTAAGAGTGCTAAGGGAAGTTGAGCAAGATATTCTTGTGTTTTCAGCGAATCCAATTGCTGTGATTGTTCCGATAAGAATAACAATAGATTAAAGAAGTTTAGTGATAGCAAACAATTAT
>NZ_GG740082.1:2881-4302 GCF_000162415.1 Prevotella sp. oral taxon 317 str. F0108
CTTACCTGCCCTACGGCGAACTGCTCGTGGACGAACATTCTTCGTCCGAGGAAATGCCGTATAAATTCAACGGCAAGGAGTTTGACCAAGAGACGGGGCTGTACTACTATGGGGCAAGATACATGAACCCAAGGACGAGTTTGTGGTATGGGGTGGATCCATTGATGGAGAAGTATCCAAATGTGAATGGGTATTGCTATACAATGGATAACCCGATAAAGTATATTGATCCCAATGGTAAAAATATGAGTGAATACGATACTGGCGGAAAGAAAATCAGTAATTTAGGTGGAGATAAAATCGATTTTATACATCAAAATAATGGAGATGTACAAATCATTGATAAGACCAATAACCATACAAATATCATAAAAAATGGTTCGAAGTATATAAAGAATTATACACAGCGTAATTCTTCTGTTTCTTGGAATGATATAACTAAAGAGTTTATGACTGATTCAGGACCAGTATATAGTCTGTTTAGTGATTTTTCTAATAAAGGAGAAGGTGCCTTTGGGTCCCTGGAGAGTTACAATTCTATTTATGGATTAGCGGCGCGATCAGATGTGTTGCGTAGCAATAAAAGTAAGAATACAATGGCAATAACTACTTTATACGCAAACCCTCTTTCTGCGGGTTTTGATCCGTGGGAGCAGATGATAGGAGAAGCCAATATCTCTTGGTATAATTTAGGAAACGATGTTCTATTTATGTTAGTTGATTCTAAATCTAACACATCCCTGTATTACCACATTCCATTTATTAATAATAAGAAAAGAGGTCAAGATGGTTTTGGTCATGGAAATACTTACCAGACATATATTTGGTTAGAAACAAAAAAGGACATTAAACAAAAAAATGATTTCTATTTAGAAATGCTTCAAAAACGTATGGAGGCAATTCATAGATAAGTATAGAAGATGAAAAAGATAATTGCGATTGTTATACTAATTATGCTTGTCGGTTTCTTTATTTGGAACCAGAGAGCATCTTTTGAAGATCCTATCGGTACATATATAAATGAATCAAATGTAAGAGATACGATTTGCTTGTTTTCGATGGGCAGATTCGAGCAAGTAGTTTATGATAAAGCTGGTAGACCTATTTATCATTGTAAATCAAAATGGAGGAAGACTTCTCATGGAATTGCAATAGATTCTATATTACTTTATGATAATTTAAGTTCGCTGAATGTCGATCAGCAAGAGAATAAACTCTATGAAGGAATGAGTTATGATGGTTTTCAACCAAGCTATAAAAATGGGAGATTTATAATTTCATGGAATGATTATGTAGATACTCCTGAAAGTGCAATCTCTTTTTACAGAATAAGAACACTAAGTAAGTGAACAAAATTAATTTACACAAAATAAATATATGTAATTTCCGTTCTACTTTGAGTTATGGGAAAACCAAAAGTG
>NZ_GG740082.1:5693-9568 GCF_000162415.1 Prevotella sp. oral taxon 317 str. F0108
CAATATCTTAGGCATTGTCAATGCCGTAGACCCGACGCAGGCCAATAGTAATAATAACAACAATAGTAATAACAATAGCAATAACAACAAAGCGAAACTCGGCGGTGCTTTCAACCACACTTACGCTTACGACGACCTTAACCGTCTGATAAGGGCCAACGGTGAGGCGAAGGGTGCGAAGTATGAGATGACGATGACCTTCGGACGGATGAGCGAACCGCTCACCAAGGTGCAGAAGGTGGACTCCACAAAGACGGCGCAGTCTTACGACTTCACCTATAAGTACGAGGACAGCAACCACCCCACTGCACCCACGCAGATTGGGCACGAGCATTATACTTACGATGCCAATGGCAATCCCACGCTGGTGGAGAACGACAGCCTGAACACCGAGCGGCGCATGTATTGGGACGAGGACAACCGCCTGATGGTATTATCGGACAACGGCAAGACCAGCCGATACACGTACAATGCCGCCGGCGAGCGCATCGTCAAGAGCCACGGCGACCTCGAAGGTGTGTATGTAAATGGTGCACCACAGGGAATGACGTTCCACGAAACGGAGGATTACACCATCTATCCCGCCCCGATTATCACCGTGACGAAGAACCGCTTTACCAAGCATTACTTCATCGGCGACAAACGCATTGCCTCCAAACTGGGAACAGGCAAGTTCAGCAACGTTTACGGCATCAGCAGCAACAACGTTACGGCAGGGCAGAAAGACTATGCCGCCCGTATGCTGCAGATAGAGAAACAGCGCGAGGAGTATTACAAATCGCTGGGCACACCACCCGGTGTGCCCACGATGAAGGGTGCAACGGCCGATCCCGACAACACGGGTTATGGCTACAACACCATCATCGGAGATTTGGGCGACCACAGCGTGCCCGAAGGTTGGGTGCAACGACCGAAGTTCAACGACAGGGGAGATGTTCCCGGCCCACCCATTCAATGGCAGAAACCCGAAGACCCTGACAATGCGCAACCAGGTTATGGCTACGTGCCTGCCGACACCGCACATCATGAGGACATCTTCTTCTATCATAGTGACCACCTCGGCAGCACCTCCTACATCACCGATGCCAAGGCCAACATCACCCAGTTCGATGCTTACCTGCCTTATGGCGAGTTGCTCGTTGATGAACACAGCAGTAGCGAGGAAATGCCGTACAAGTTCAATGGCAAGGAACTCGATCAAGAAACAGGATTATATTACTATGGGGCGAGGTATATGAACCCTGTAACGAGTTTGTGGTATGGGGTAGATCCGCAAATAGAAAAAATGCCAAAAGACGGTGCTTATTCCTATTGCTTTGGGAATCCAATTAAATTGATAGACCCTAATGGGGAAAGACCGACAGAAGAAGAGGCTGCAAGAATTTCGGCACATGTTTATCGAACAGAGAAGGTAACATTGACAGGTGGCTGGCATCTTTCTAAGTTAAATAATAAACTCAAAGGCGTAATTTGGAATGATGCCTCTTCAGGTTTCAAATCTGCGTTGTACGAAAGGACTTATAAAGGGAAGACGGAATATGTCTATGCTACAGCAGGAACGGATTTTACAGAAGTGAGCGATTGGAAAAACAATATAAAGCAGCTTGTCGGAATGTCTGAGCAGTATGATATTTCCATGAGGAATGCGGAAAAGATATCCCAAGTAACAGGTAACTCTGAACTTACATTTACAGGACATAGTTTAGGTGGTGGTCTAGCAGCCGCCAATGCATACAAAACGGGACGTAGTGCCATGACATTCAATGCTGCATGGGTAAGCCCATTTACTGTTTTCAGTAGAAAACTTGCAAGAATTGATGCTTATATAAATTGGGGCGATGAACTTAATACGGTCCAAAGTGCAGTCGGACTTCGTGCAGATGGTGTTCCGCATTATAGATTTAACAGAAGAGCATTGTTAGGACATAGCATTCAGAATTTCTATAGAACTGATCTTGAATTAATGAAAGATAATATAAAAGCTAAAAATGAGTTATACCAACGTATGTATATGGAGTCCTTTCATGGTTTTCCACAATGAATTATTCTAAATATAAATATGAAGCATATTTTATTCTTAGCATTGTTTGTTTTTTTTCATGTAAAGAACCTAATGTGAAGGACATGTTAGGAGATGATTATAGGTTATATAAATATACGCCTGCATGGAATTTGGCAAAAGCGGTTGAAGATGAAGATACTACGGAAATATTAAGGCAGATTCTACAGAAACATATTCCCGTGGATTATCGAGATCCAAAATACAAACAGACTCTCTTGATGTTAGCAACACGCACTAATAAAATAGAATCCGTAAAAAAATTATTAGAGTTGGGTGCAGCTCCTAATGCGCATGACGACTCTACTAAATATTTTGGAGAGAATGCAGTATTGCTGGCTTGTCGATTTTCAAGACCCTCAAATGAGATTCTTGCCTTATTGCTGAAATATGGTGGAAATCCGAATTCAACTAGTTGTGGGGTTGAGGAGAATGGCTTAGGAGAGATTGTTCCAATTAGAACTTTTGCTTTAAGTGCTGCAGTGTCTTCGTCTTTTGAGAAAGTTAAATTGCTAGTTGATGCAGGAGCAAACATTAATTATTCAACCCCTACTGAATGTTGTGCAATAGAAAATTGTATGATACATGATAGGATGGATATCATGTTGTTCCTTCTACTGAAAGGAGCCGACTTTCGCAGAAATTTTACGGAGATAGACTTGGACAACCCTGACTATCCTTCTTTTAAAGTAAATATCTTATATAAATTACGCAAATGTGTATATCCTCTGAATTCTAAAGAGTACAATGGAAAAATGAAAATTGTTGACTTCTTGAAGAAAAGGGGATTAGATTATTGGAAATCACCAATGCCAAGGGGTATATATGGAGTTATAATGCGTGACATTGACCCTAAAAGCAAAGCTGACTTTGAGTATTATATAAAGCACTATTAAGTGCGAAAGTTCAATAAAGTTTAAACATGAAATTGAAAAATAGATATTCATTTGATGATGAAATTGCAGAAAAATTCTGTTATGACAATGTCAATAGGTGCATTCAAATATGTTTTTCTGGTTATTTCGACTTTATAGCAAACAAACACATAGAGTCAAAATGCAAATTTGTTATTTGTAATTGGCAACAAGCAAAAAGTAAAATCATTGATAGAGAAGGATATAGCTCTCTTGATAGCAACTTAGGAATTATTAGTCTAATTCTAGATGCGGAAGAAGATGGAGATAATTTAAAATTAATTGTGAACACTCTAGACGATAAATATATTGAACTATTTTTCTTTTCAGTTGAAACCTTGGTATTAAGTCTCTAAACTGTTCTCAAAGGCTTGCCGCGTTCATCACAAAGAATGATGCTCAACCATCATCCGTAATGCTACATGGCCTACGATGCCTATGGCAACCTCCTGACCAAGCTCACGGCCGAACTCAGAAAGAGGATCTCGGACAAGGCACCCGTCACTTACACCTACGACTACGAACGGTTGAGCGAAGTGCTCTATCCCAAGAACCTCTTCAACCGCGTTACCTACACCTATGGCAAGCCGGGCGAGAAGTACAACCGTGCAGGCAGGCTCGTACTCGTGGAAGACGCATCGGGTGGCGAGGCGTATTATTACGGCAACCAAGGCGAGGTTGTAAAAACCGTTCGCTCGGTGATGGTGAGCACCGCCGATGTGCGCACCTATGTCTACGGCGCTACCTACGACAGTTGGAACCGCATACGCACCATGACCTATCCCGATGGGGAGGTAGTGACCTATCATTACAATGCGGCAGGTCAAATAGTTCGCCTTTCGGGCAATAAACAGGGGCGTGAGAGCGTTATTGTTGACAGGATAGGTTATGACAAGGACGGG
>NZ_GG740082.1:10439-13345 GCF_000162415.1 Prevotella sp. oral taxon 317 str. F0108
AAGCTACATCACGGACAAAGATGCCAATATTACCCAATTCGATGCTTACCTGCCCTATGGTGAGCTCATGGTAGATGAGTACTCCTCATCAGAGGATATGCCCTACAAATTCAACGGCAAGGAATTAGACGAGGAAACTGGTTTATACTATTACGGAGCCAGATACATGGATCCCAAAATCTCCATGTGGCTGGGGGTAGACCCATTGGCGGAGAAGTATCCAGAAATTAGTCCATATATCTATTGTCATAATAATCCCATCAATTTAATAGATCCCAATGGAAAAAATGATTATATATTGAATCTTGATGGAGAAATTAAACTTATAAAAGAAAATAGCAATGACTTTAATACCATTTTTGCATATGATGGACAAGGAGGAATAGATAAAAACACAAAGATTGATGTGCCAAAGTCCTTTAATGAGAGTAAAACTACCACACAAGTGCAAGGTAGAACATCAAAGGATGCCGACGGGAATAAAATATCTACGTATGAGTTTGATTTATATACAGTTGATGATGAGCAAA
The DNA here is from genome assembly GCF_000162415.1 of Prevotella sp. oral taxon 317 str. F0108. Classification (NCBI taxonomy): domain Bacteria; kingdom Pseudomonadati; phylum Bacteroidota; class Bacteroidia; order Bacteroidales; family Prevotellaceae; genus Prevotella; species Prevotella sp. oral taxon 317. The sequence continues at coordinate 10,970 of NZ_GG740082.1, forward strand.
TAGCATCTAATATTTTTGAGTTTCTCGCAAAAAACTCAGATGTAGAATGGTCTAATACAAAAGTCTCTTCAAAGGACAATACGAGTTTCAATCTTATTTCAACCTCACATAAAGAGGGGTCAGAAGTAGGAATGAGATATACATTTGAGAAATATAAAAATAATCATAATTTTACTATTGATTATGCTATACATTCACACCTTCCAGAGAGTGTAGGTTATTCTCCGGGAGATATAAAATTCGCAAAAGATGCCAAAAGTATCTATCCTAATATTGAATTAAAAATTTACAATAGAATAGAATATAAAAGTTTTGACCAATATGATATTCCCGGGGTATTGAATGAAGTTGTTGTTCCACCTCAAAAACGATAGATATATGTATCGAATAATTTGTATAATGATTTGTCTTACTTCTTGCTCTTTAGTATGAGGTAAAAACGGTATAGGAGTTTCTATTCCATTATATTGTGCAACAAATAATTCATTATCTATCATAATCGATTCTATTACCAATGACGAGAAATGTATTTCGGGAATATATGTTTTATCTTTTCAGAAACAGGATAATGACATTTATCTGATACTCTCACATACAGACTCTCATAATGATATTATTGACCAATATTTAGGCTTAGATTTCTTTTGGGGTATAGGAGTTGAAATAAAGGGCTGTATACTTATGAATGGAACATTCTTTTATTTACTTAACAGGAATGTAAACAATGATGTCATTGATTTATTTATTAAACCAATAAATGCCCAACTTCATCTAAAAAAAGAATCTCCTCAATTAAATGATGATACATTATTTATTTTCAAAGAGTCTATTGCATTTAAGTATGAGTCAGGAAAATTTAAAAGGTATAAAAGATAAGCTACGATAGTAATGAATGACCAAGGAACGGCAGGGCAGCGTGATTATGCCGCCCGGATGCAGAACATAGAAGCACAGCGTGAGGAGTATTATAAGTCCTTAGGTACACCGCCTGGAGTGCCAACAATGAAAGGAGCCACGGCGGATCCCGACAACACCGGTCGCGGTTATAACAAGATTATCGGAGATTTGGGTGACCACTCTGTGCCCGAAGGTTGGGTGCAACGTCCAAAGTTCAACGACAAGGGAGATGTCCCTGAACCACCCATCCAATGGCAGAAACCCGAAGACCCTGACAATGCGCAACCAGGTTATGGCTACGTGCCTGCCGACACCGCACATCATGAGGACATCTTCTTCTATCATAGTGACCACCTCGGCAGCACCTCCTACATCACCGATTCCAAGGCCAACATCACCCAGTTCGATGCTTACCTGCCCTACGGCGAACTGCTCGTGGATGAACATTCTTCGTCCGAGGAAATGCCGTATAAATTCAACGGCAAGGAGTTTGACCAAGAGACGGGGCTGTACTACTATGGGGCAAGATACATGAACCCAAGGACGAGTTTGTGGTATGGGGTGGATCCGTTGGCAGAGAAGTATGTATCAACAGGTAGTTATGTATATTGTATAGATAATCCTATAAGATTAATAGATCCAGATGGTAGAAAAGTAAAAGCCGATCTTAATTCTCAGACAAATATCTATAATATTTTAACAAAAGAAGATGCTAAATACGTAAAGTTTGATAAGAATGGCATCTTAGATGTGCACAGCCTCCAAAAGTTAGATAGTAAATCAGATATTATTCAAGCGATTAAAACTCTAGCTAATAGTGACATAACCTATTCATTTGAAGTGAAATCGGAAGATGATCATGGTAAAAAGTTTAAGGATGGGGATTTTAATTTCTATCGTGGGGTAACCGAAATCCCAGGTGCAGAAAGCCAACCTTCCAAAGATAACGATGTACATATTATTGTTGGTATTAATCTTAGTGAAAAGCAACAAGCAAAGACAACTGCGCATGAGGGAATGGGACATGCCTATATATATGAGTTGACACGAGATTATAAAAAGGCAAGTCATGATTACCAACCCACTGTGGTGGCGGTAGAATGGGACGAGGAATTACAACAAATGGTAACAGTTATGGGACGAGAAGACAAGAATGTACTGTTGGCACCTCAGATTAAGAAAGTTGTATCAGAAGCAGAAAGGAATTATAATGAAAACAAGAAGTAAGAAAAATGATATTCGCTATTTATGGTTATTTGTCCTTATTCAAACAACATGCATGGCTTGTTATGGGCAAACCTGTATAACGGATACTATCGAATTCGGGAAGTATAAGTTAATTATCCCTCTATTCCAAGGGTATAGAATCCATGAATTCCACTACGAGGAAGGAACTTTTAGAGACTACTATTTTGCGGATTCAATAGGATTACTTACAATCCATTATGGAACAATGATATCAAAGCCTATAATAAATAA
>NZ_GG740082.1:14786-16596 GCF_000162415.1 Prevotella sp. oral taxon 317 str. F0108
CCTATCTGCCCTACGGCGAGTTGCTCGTTGACGAACACAGCAGTAGCGAGGAAATGCCGTATAAATTCAATGGCAAGGAGTTTGACCAAGAAACGGGGCTGTATTATTACGGAGCCAGATACATGGACCCTATGGCAAGTATATGGTATGGGGTAGACAAATTAACGGAAAAGTATGTGTCGGTAAGTTCGTACACATATTGTAACGGGAATCCAATTGCGAATATCGATGTTATGGGAATGTTTCCTAAGGGCATTGTTGTAAAACATGTCGAAACCGTTGTTCAGTACCAAGCAGTAGGCTCTGCCAATACGTTAATGGGGATACCCCATGAAGTAACGTACTATACCTTTACGGAATCAGCCGCTCACTTATTGTCTTTGGTTGCGAACGTTCCCATTACGTATGTGAAGAATGCAAGGCTTGAAGAGGTCATTCTGCAACCCGAAGGCAATTGCATTACAATTGGCGGTTCCCCCGATAATGCACGAATCCTTGTATCGCCATATTATCTTGATAACAGCAAAGGCGGGCAGGATTATGACCTCTGGTTCCGCGAATTCTCGCACGAAGTGGGACACATTAAGCAGATTGCGCGCGATAAGAGCCTGACAAAGTATTTGCTTAAAACAATAGCAGGTTATATTAAGGCAGGCAACCACGATGATGCTTCTCGCGAAATAGAGGCTGAGCAAGGGAGTGATACTTTTAATACTTTCCGTCGCTTCGTTAAGACACACTTCAAAGCATCTGTCGAGAATTTGTTTAAGAATGATAAACTGGATGAGAAAGACAAAATCGAGCAAATCAATAAATGGTGGAATGAATTCAAAAAAGAGACAAACAATAAAAAATAGAATAATATTGGTAACAATAGCGTTTACGCTTTGTGCATGCGACAATCATGACTTCACGTTTGACGAAGAGAAACAGACTTTCTACGTGTATGATATGTTAGGTTTTTATATTGAGCCTGATGGCGAAAAAGAATTATTCTACTCCTATGACATAAAGTTAAAAGAAAAAAAGAAAGAAAAAGGAATTGACACACTTGACTTAAATAATATTTCTTCGAAATATCAAGTGGAGGCATGCTTTCCTAATATTGATACGGTTATAAATAATCCAAAGCGTGCCGTATTGGTACCCAACACTCGATATCGAGTCTTGCACATGGGAATGGGAAGAGTGTATGGTATCAAATATTATCATACGGATTCCGCTGGGAGGCTAAGAAATGAAGAAAAGCCAGAGCCAAATACAAAATAACAAAACCACTCTCGGCGGAAGTACCTACGATGCACAGAACCGTCTTATCCACGCAAACGGCAAGGCCAAGACGGCGTCGTATCAGCTCGACATGGCCTACGGCATCATGAGCGAACCGCTCACCAAGGTGCAGAAGGTTGACTCCACAAAGACGGCGCAGTCTTACGACTTTACCTATAAGTACGAGGACAGCAATCACCCCACGGCTCCCACGCAGATAGGGCATGAACATTATACTTACGATGCCAATGGTAATCCCACGCTGGTGGAGAACGACAGCCTGAACACGGAGCGGCGAATGTATTGGGACGAGGACAACCGCCTGATGGTATTGTCGGACAACGGCAAGACGAGCCGATACACCTACAATGCCGCCGGCGAGCGTGTCGTCAAGAGCCACGGCGACCTCGAAGGCGTATATGTAAATGGTGCGCCGCAGGGAATCACGTTCCACGAAACGGAGGATTACACCATCTATCCCGCCCCGATTATCACCGTAACGAAGAACCGCTTTACCAAACATTACTTCATCGGCGACAAG
>NZ_GG740082.1:17253-21935 GCF_000162415.1 Prevotella sp. oral taxon 317 str. F0108
AGCTATATCACCGACAAAGATGCCAATATCACCCAGTTCAACGCCTATCTGCCCTACGGTGAGCTGTTGGTAGATGAACACTCATCGTCTGAAGAAATGCCGTATAAGTTCAATGGCAAGGAATTAGATGAAGAAACAGGATTATACTATTACGGTGCAAGATACATGGATCCCAAAATCTCCATGTGGTATGGAAGTGATCCTCTAAGTGAAGAATATGAAAATGTATCTGCTTTTGTATATTGTCATGGGAATCCAATATGTTTATTCGACCCGGATGGACAAGGTGATTATTACACAAATGAAGGTGTATGGTTAGGCTCTGATAAAAAGAAAGATAATTTTGTTTATACAGCCAGTGGCGTCCATCAGAGCAAGGACAAAAATGGAAATATGGTAAATGTTTTCGAAAATCCCCAGAAATTATCAATACATCATTCCAAATTTATAAGCCAATCTTCAACAGTATATGGGGAGAGTAGTGCTTATAGAGTCCGTGATAAAAAAAGTGAACCATCGGAAGATTTGAAAAAGGAGATGTATGCAATTGCAAGTGTTCATCAGCGGAATTCAAAGGCTTATGGAATAAGTTCTGAGCCTGCAAAAGATTTTAGAAGTAAAAGCGCTAAAGAAAGAAATGATTTACCTCTTATGCGGACAGCTATTGCAGCTGAAATTAATGCACTTAAAAATGGTATAGATTATAGTTATGGTGCAACAATGTGGGATGGAGCTGAGCAAGCCCAATTCTCAGAAAATGAACAGCGTAGAAGTAATGGTCATTTTGAAATACATATGAATACTATGGGTTGGAATATTTCTCCAAAACATTATGCTCAGTGGAAAAACAATATTGGTAAAGCATTCAAAGCACCTATGATTCGTGCTGCACGGGATTCTTTTTATAACTCAGTAACAAAGAAGTCAATTCCTAACCCTAATGCGGGAAAAATGCGGTTACAATCCACTGCTGTATATGGTAGAACAATATTTTGGAAAACAAATTAATAAAAACTTGTCATTATACAAGATATTAATTATGAAAGTGTTTTTACTTCTTTTATTATTATATTTTCCTCTTAACAGTAAGGTAGCGGAAAGTCATCAGGTGGACGTTACCTTATCGTATGAATCTGGGTATACTTCCAAGAGTCTATATATAAATGGAAAGAAAGAAGCTGTCTATAAAAGCAGGAAAAAGAAGCCTATAAGGCTCACAAAGGTCGAGAAAGATATGCAAAATATCTTTTTCGAACAATTAAAATACTTGGAATCGTGGGGGGTGATTATAAAATATCCGGAGGTTATCTTCGAAGACCTTTGTATTATCTCTGATATATTGTCCAGTTATGATAAGTCGGAAATTCAATCTTTTATTCAGACAAAAGACAATTGTAAAACGATTAATATATTAAAAATTAACAAATATTACACATATATCAATGCAAGAGTTGATTATGTCCTAACGCTCACAATAGTTATAGAAAAAGGCTTACTTAAAGAATTCCGATATAAATATATGCCGGATTTTTCTAATGAGACCATTAGTTACAGATGTCAGTACAAATATGATAATTATGGTAGAATTATATATATAACGATTTTAGGGAAAGAAAAAAATGAGATTAGAATAACATATGCGAGTTTAAGATAATAAGAAAGACTGTCTCATGAGCAATAAACAGGGCAAGATTGGAACCAATAGAAGTTACTGGTGCAACTGCTAAAGACAGAGATCTAAATTCATTTTATCTCCATGACTCAGAGAAAGGTTATTCTCATGGTTGTACAGAGGTAGAAAGTGCTTTATTTACTAAATTGAGAGAATATAGAGAAGAAGGTAACCAATCAATAGAAGTTATGGTTGATTATCCAAACAGAAATCATAGAACAAATGGAGGCACGAAAAAAGAAAAGAAATCGGAATAAAGTCAGCTTTATTGTAATATTTATGTTCATATTTAATATTAATATAGCATCCGCTCAAACACAGATATTATCAATATCTGCTAGAGAAGATAAAGATAGTCTTTTGATGATTATTGAAAATAAATCAAAAGTAGATACTGTCTTATTCTCTTTATATGAACAGATTAAAATAAAAAAGAAGTGGGTAACATCAAACTATGATTTATTTTGCGATGTAAATAATCCTAATACTTCTATTTTTATAATATATCCCAATCAGAAAATCGACTTAAGGGCAATGAAATCAAATGTTATTTATACAGATGAAAAGATTGGAAAATGTAAGTTTTTAAGTATGAAAAGTAAACGAGTGTTGCTTGTAGGTAACATTAAAGGTAGTGGTACATCAATCTCAATACATTCTGATGCATGGTAAAAACGGAGGCCTCTGGAAATACTGTCTCTGCTAGTGGTAAGTTTACTGCGAAATTCCTTAAAGCGGGTATCTCGGGAAGTAAAAGCTGGCAGGACTCATACACCAATGTGTCTTGCATGGACATCAACGGTGACGGCTACCCTGATTGGATAAACGAACGCAAGGAAGAAATCAAAGCACAAATAACGACACCGACAGGTGCACTTAGCAGCCATATAATTGAGCCCAACGTTCCCAATCCCAAGTTCAAGGCTTCATCTGGTACGGTGGGCATAGAGGTTGGAGCCGAGCTCAAAGACGGAGGCAATGCGGGTGACGGGAAAGCAGAGTCGCCAACGATTGCCGAGCAGTGGAGTTTCAGTAAGAAGAGTCTGATTGCTGCGGCAAAGGCTAACGAAACCTCTTCTGGCTCCGTCAGTGCCAGCGGCAACTATACCAGCAGCAAGACAAGTACGGAAAGAGATTGGACGGATCTCAATGGCGACGGTCTGCCCGACATGCTTGACGGAGGTAGTGTGCGTTATAATCTGGGTAATTCTTTTGCAAATGCTCAAGAAAGTGGTTGCGGTGGTGTCGGCACATCCAAATCCAAAACATGGGGTGCCGGTGGTGGCGTGAGCATTCCAATCGCAGGAAAGGTAAACATCAGTTTCGGTTTCAACGGTACGCGTACCACTTCAGAATCGACTAGCTCGATGAATGACCTTAACGGTGATGGCTTACCCGACATCATAACACAAGAAGGAGATGATTTGTACGTGGCTTATAACACAGGTAACGGTTTCCTACCCAAGATAAAGTTTATACAAAATGCCGCCTTAGCAAGGAGCGTATCTTCTTCCGTATCCGAATTTGCCAATGTGGGAGTGGCCATTCCTTTATTGTTCGTAACCCTTCTTCCACGTGGTATTGCATCCAAATCAGATGGTGTGAGTTGTAACTCAACGGCTCTCATAGACATAGACGGTGACGGCTATCCCGATTACGTCAGTGAAAATGGCCCTAATGAATTGAAAGTACGCCGAAACCTCACCGCACGCACCAATCTGCTTAAAGGCGTTACTTTGCCTTTCGGCGGACATATCGCCTTGACCTATGAGAAAACCCGTCCCAGCTTTGCCATGCCCGGCTCGCGCTATGTACTCAAAAGCGTGGAGACCACGGGCGGCTATGCCGAGAACGGGGCCACCAGGATGCGCAACGAATTCGAATACGAAGGCGGCTACCGCGACCGCCGCGAACGCGACTTCTATGGTTTTGAGAAGGTCACCACCAAGCAGATAGACACGCAGAACGGCAATGCCGTTTACCGCAAGCAGGTGTCCGAGTACGGACACAACCGCAACCTGTACATGCACGACCTCGTCACTGCCGAGACGCTCTACGATGCAGCAGGCAACAAACTGCAAGGCACACAGAACACCTACGAGCTTAAACAACAGGCAGACACGACGGTGTTCTTCCCCGCACTAGCCTCCGTAAAACAGACCATTTACGACAACAACGGGGCGGGCAGCATGAGCACCACCGTGCACAACACTTACGACGCTTACGGCAACCTCGCCTCTTACAAGGAAACGGCAACGAACTACGAGCTGGATGCAGATATTGCCTACCACGACTTGCAGGCGAAGTACATCGTCTCCGTGCCCAAGCACATCGCCGTAAAAGACAAGGGAGGAAAGGTCTACCGCGAACGCTCCACGCAAATCAACGGACATGGCGACATCACCAGCATCACGATGCACAACGGTACAAAGCCGTCGGTCTACGATATGACCTACGATGCCTATGGTAATCTTGCAAGTCTCACCAAGCCCGAGAACCATAAGGGACAGCGCATGCGCTACGACTACACTTACGACGACGTGCTCCACATGCTCGTCACAAACGTAAGAGATGCCTACGGCTACACCTCTTCCACCGTCTACGACTACAAGTGGGCGGTGCCTGTGGAGACATCCGACCTTAACGGCAACAAGATGCGCTATGCCTACGACGACATGGGACGACCGAGCACGATTGTCGGTCCGAAAGAGATTGCCGCAGGCAAGCCCTACACCATCCGGTTCGAGTATCATCCAGCGATGCGCCATGCCCGCACGGTGCATTACGCACCCGAGGGCGACATCGAGACCTATACCTTTGCCGACAGCCTGATGCGTGCCGTGCAGACCAAGCAGACGGGCGTGGTATGGACGGGCGGCAGCAACCAAAAGGTGTCCATCGTCAGCGGCCGCGCCGTTGTCGATGCCTTCGGGCGTACCGTAAGGGCGTTCTATCCCACCACGGAGAGCTACGGCAGCATCGGCCTATATAATAAAGGTGTGGGCGACCC
>NZ_GG740081.1:0-5682 GCF_000162415.1 Prevotella sp. oral taxon 317 str. F0108
CATGCCTTATCCATAAAGATAAAGAACAACGCTAAAAGTTTTATGCCTTGCGGCATTATCCCATCAGGACGAGCACCAAATCTATCGTAGTTCACTCACCTGTACCGGTTACCCACATCTTCAATAAATAAAGACCTGGGAGAACCGACGGTTCTTAATGTTCTACCCAAACGCGCCCATCCCATAAAAAGACAAGCACGTCTGCTCTTGTACTACTACTGTCTATGTAAATCTTTCAATGAACTCTTTTTCAATTGCTCCCAAAGAACTTCGTTCCCGAAAGCGGATGCAAAGGTAGGGCTTTTTTAAATACCACGCAAGCCTTTTTAAGAAAAATATCGAACCATAATGCAAGTTTTTGAGTTTCTTTACACATTGATAACATAACAGGAATGTACACCTTATATATATATAAGGAACGACTTTATGGACTCCGCCAGCTATTAGACTTACTATTAACACAAAGCCACAGCATCATTTACCCAGGGCACAGTCTAATTCAATACAGTTACTCCGTACTTTCTTTTAAGTATCCTGCTCGTTATAAAGCTCAACTAATGGACATTTGGTAGAAAAAAAAAACGAGAGTTCCCAGTCGACCAAATGGCCATTTACACCTAAAGTTCCAACACTTCATCCTTCGTCCTCTTCACACCAATCCCATCCATAGTTAGGTTTAGCTCCAATTTCATCAGGGTTGTGGGGTATTTCCCCATGTTGATCAGCATTTCCATCGCCATCGTTATCAAACCTTGAAGCTCCAGGAGCAATGAGCAACTCATCTAAGCCGAAGTGTATCGCAGCACAATCGGGTTTTAAATAATCATGTGTTTTCATTCGTTCCAACTCTATTTTAAGATGAGTTTCTTATGGTTGACAATATAAACGCCCTTTGGCAAGCCCTCGGTAGACGTTGCATTCGGACGTACCAGTTTCCCGTCTATGGCATAGATGTTGCACGGAACAGCGAATAGGTCGCCATTTCCCTCACTAGCCGTTGTTGCTATACCTGTAGTGTTGAATGTATTGCCTATTTCCTCATTGTCAACGAAGAATTTCAGAGCCTTAGATTGGGTGGCAGAACCCGTAGCAATCCAGCAACGGAAACCTTTAACGGGCATAGGGCTTTGCGTATAGTGCCACAGCCACCTATGTTTCGATGCCGAGCTTTTGCCCAACGCATACGAGAAGGCTGGCACAACCGCACTAGCATGACGATATAACGAACCACAGAACTGCAGTTTCCCGTCTGCCGTAGTACTCCAAGAGGCTGCATTTCGCAATATTCCCCCAGAATAACCTGGCTGGTCTTCCGGTTTCTTATCGAGTGTGACATTGTTAATGACGTAGTAAGGAGCATTAACCGAGAGCCACGGTTTATTATTCTTCAACTTACTGTAGGGTTTTAACGAGGTCATCACCGTTGGGTCTTTGGTAGGCTTTATCAAGTACAGCTTATAGGCATCAAGAGCAACATGGTCGTCCTCTTGGTCTAAATCAACCTTTGTAAAGTCGATACGTCTTTCATAATCTGTGGATTGTTTGGGATAGGCCGACAACTTCACATCCTCACCAAATGCCGCTTTCAGTTGTCCCACAGTAAGCGACACTGGCAACACAATAGAGTTCCACTCGTTCTTCTGCAACGTTCGTTTCAGCACCATTATGGCTGCCCTATTAGGTTTCACTTGTTCCAAGATATAAGTTGAGTTGTTTTGTGTTTCATCAAGTATCAAGTCAAGTGTTCCGCAATAAGCCAATGAGAAGTCATCCCAGCAAGTCCAGTCGAGCGGCTTAGTGGAATTAGCCACCCTTACGCCAATTTCCATTACATCGGTGTCGTGTGGAACATACACGAACACCGTGTTGTTATACATGCCGTGTTCAAAAACCTTAGCCGCCTTTACGTAAGGGCTCACTTTATCGGCAGCTCTGTCCGCATTGGTATATACCTTTCGAAATTCTTGAGGCGTATACTCAAAGTCACCCCCAAACTTGTTTAAGGTTGTTTTTACATTCGAATTTGCATCAGTAATACCCACTACACTCACAAAAAGCTCCGCCGTGAGGTTACTGCCTGTGGCAGGAGCATAGAAACCATTACACGAAATGCGATACCACCCCTTCTTAATAGCCTTCACTTTCTGCGAAACTTTCCCGTTGGCATGAGCCGTATTCCCCAGATTCCTCACGTTGGCTGTGCCATAGCTAGCATTATCGGCCATGTACGAGTTGCTGCTCGTGGCGCCATTGCCCACATAATATGTATATGCGTCATTCGCAGGTTCCAGCAAATAAGCGTTATGGTCGGCCCAGCCCCAAGTCAATCCACCTGCTGTAACCCATTTTTCCACATCTCTATCACCACGCGCAAAGTTGTGGTCGTCTATCAGAATGGTGGCATTAGCAGGCGATTCGTCAGACGCATACACATCTTTAAACACGTCTTTAAGGTCGGCTCGCGTAACTATCCTCCATTGACAGGTCTCGTCGTTAGGGTTAACATTGCCCGGATAGCTAATGGGATAAACCTTATCCTTCAACACCTTCGTCATTTGCAAATAGCGTTTGCCGCCCATTCCTTGGGTCGTCTCATCGTTATACACACTAATCCAATAAGTTTTGCTACCAGGCTTAACCTCTTCAAATTTCCAATCTAGCACGCCATTGATATATTTTTTTTGTACAGCATAGGGGTTTGGCGTTACATCCGTATTGTATGTCACCCCTCTATCCACATACGCCCTGTTGTAGTTAGCCGCATCGTCAAACCCCGGCGTGTCTCTCCTTCGGCCAAAGGCAATGTTCTGTCCCTCAGTTGTCTTCAAGGGACCAACCATTCGATAGTGATTGGCTAGGGTAGAATGTTTGACTGTTATGGTCATACCCGTGCTGAAACCCACAAGCGACGTGCCCCAATAGCTACCGGCATTGAGGTATTTGCCTGTACCAACGTTATAAAGGTACACAATTCTTTTATTCTCGTCTGGGTTATTAATAACCGATTCGACGGGATTACCAAGCCATTTGTGCGTAGTGGGGTCTTGCCCTTGCGCATTCACAGCAAGCGGGATGCAGGCATACACGGCCAACAAAGCGAAAAACAGGATTCGTTTCATAATCATTAACTACTTAAATTCTCTTGTTATGTTTTTGATGGTGCTATACAGAAACGACGTAAGTTTCTCGTTATCTGGCACTTTTCATGGAGCGAAACGGTTCACAATAGCTGCCGTGGCTATATTTACTCGGATGTTTATTACCATGCACAGGAGCTAGGTTTTAACTTCATGCTAGGTAAGCGGAGCTTTAGCAAGGCGTTATTCATCCTTATTTATCAGCAATACTGTTGTTTTCCAATGTAGTACGCTTGTTCCGTTTCTTTCATTAGTTCTTTATCTGGGTGCAAATATATCAAAAAAAACAGATTGCGCCAAATTTTTTCGTATTTATTTATCCTTCACGTCGCCAAACAGTCCATTCATTATGCCAGCAAAGACATTGGCGTTAACCCACAATCAAGTACTTATATTTCACACTCTCGTCTTTGTTCGGCACCACAACCTCGTAAAAAAAGAAGTAAGTCGAGTTGCTAATTAACCATTGTTTTCTATCTTACACGCCTCGATATTCGTCAACATCTGAGAACATCACCTGCATCTTGCCCCCTTACCTTTCCTGTTTGCTGCGAAACGCCGACTTTTCAATCTCCCGAAATCCGCTTTTCCATCAAAATGCACACTTCTTAAAATTCTTTTTACCCTTATCCTACACAAGTTTACCATCGAGCGAAAAGGCATTAACACCCACACAGGGCACAATTTGCTAGCCCTGCTTTTTGCTAGGCTTAACACTGCGATTTGCTGCTAATTGCAGTGCTTTTTACAACCGACAAACGGGCATTCTGCATCATATTGCAAGATGTTTTGCTGCAAATAACACGCCATTCTGCACAAGTCGCGCTTACAGGCAACATCAAACCGCTCTACCCCCTGTTTACAGCCTACTCCCACCATGTTTCAAAACACCCTCAGCGAGTATTGATCTTCTTTTTGCGACAAGGTGATAGATTGGCGAACGACGAGGAACCTCACAACGTTAAACCCCAATCGGCCGTTAGAACACCTGTCAATTATTATAGGTTGTTTCCATCTCCTCCTGTACACCTTTCGTTTGTTTGCCGCGCTTGTTACCCGTCTTATTCTTTTAACGTTGTCCGTTACGCCTTCAAAAATAAGACAGACAATAAGCCCAACAATCAAACAAAACTGCACAGGCTCTAATGTATGGCAGTGGACACTCGTGATTTCTATAAATTGAGATGAGTGTATTATCATTGTGATGCAAAACCGATACAAATACTCCTCTCCATGTACGACGTACTGTACAGAGACACGACAAAAAATGGATTTTTGCCCCATTTGTCTGTGGCAAAACGGGCTTATGCCGCAAAAGGTGAACTGGCGGAAGATATTCAATGCCTTCTCTACCATTTGAAAACCGGATCTCAATGGCAGATTACTTCCGCATTTTCATGATGCTGTCTTCGTTGGCCGTGATTAGCATGCCCCGCAACCGCTCGCGCTGGCGGTCGCAAGTGTACGTGCTTTCCGTCGCCGTTGCCATGCGTGCTTATACGGCACAATTACCTTTTGTCCGGTTTTCAGCAAAAATTTTAACATTATGAGTGCCCTTTTTGTCCACCAACCGCTCACCCTGTCGCAAAAAATCGATTCTCGCGAAGGTTTGTTTTGATGCAAAAGGGGGTTAGCCAGTGAATGCGGCAAAATGAATATTAATTCCAAAAGGCCGCCATTAGCACCCCTTTTGGGGCTATTTGGGGCAAAATATAGTGCAATATGCTGCTAAACACAGTGCAATATGCCGCTAAACGCAGTGCAATATGCCGCAAAACGCAGTGCGTTTTGGTGCAAAATGCAGTGTATTTTGGTGCTAAACGCAAGGTAAAATGGTGCTAAACGCAGTGCAAAAAGGTGCTAAACGCAAGACGAAAAGAATAAATATACGTCGCAATTGTATAAACAAAACCTTTTAGAGCCATGAAAAACATGTCTGAAAAGGGCAAAACAGTCGTTAAAAAGTGGGGTTTTATGGGCTAAAAGCAGGAAAATGGGCTTGAAAAAATACGAGGTGGCCACCAAACTAGAAAGGCAAAATGGTGCAAAATGCAAGTTCCGGGCGTAAAAATTGACAACGCCAAAGGTGCGAAAGGGTATAAAAAGCGGTTTTTTACTAACTTTTCAGCCTGAGTTTTCGCTAGAACGGAGCGAAAATTAGAGCGATATTGTAAAATAAAAATATCAATTTAAGTTTTTGAGTTGATGAAACTGTGAGCTTGTTAGGTTATGAGGTCTTGAGTTAGCCAAGCTATGCACTCATGAATCTCTGAAACCCTAACACTCCAAGTTGACGAGCCGACAAGACAAAAACTTTGCATGTTTACGAAAAAGATACTGGCGAGCAAGCTGCCCAACGAGCCAACCTCCGTCAAGTTTCCACAGAGCCTAAAAGGAATCATCAAGCAGACGAACCCAAATCGATTGTTAGAGCTTTTGGAAATAAAGTGTAACGAAACGACTTCCGTAATCAACAGGGACACTAATGGAGAACTAACCATTTGCAAGCATACCGTGCTTTTCCTGCAAAAGGAAACAAGTTTCT
>NZ_GG740081.1:6482-20450 GCF_000162415.1 Prevotella sp. oral taxon 317 str. F0108
TAGTTTCTTAATAACCAATTGGGTTAAACAAACATCCGCCCAAACGGAACGACTTACCAACAACAGCTGCACAACAACAAAAGAAAAAGAGGTGTAAGGAATTTCCTTACACCTCTTTAATATAGTTGCGGAGACACGACTCGAACATGTGACCTCCAGGTTATGAGCCTGGCGAGCTACCAACTGCTCCACTCCGCGATGTTTATTTTGCGCCTCATTTCTGATTTGCGAGTGCAAAGGTACACATTTATCTGGAAACACACAAACTTTCTGCGAACTTTTTAGCGAAAAAGAATAGAACTGTTAACAGAATAGCATCTTTCCTTGCTAAGCAACGACCATAAACGCTCGCAAAAGTAAGAATAGTGAGCGTTGAGACAAAGCCCAACTTCCACCCCACCAACAACGCGCCACGCCCCACACTTCAATGTCCGCCCTCGCGTGCGCGACGTTCCTCGTCCAGCGTTTGGAAATCCTTTTTGCGCAACACAAAGCTATTGCTCAGATACTTCTCGCGTACGATTTTATTCTCAGCCAGCTCTTCGGGCGCGCCTTGGAATAGTATCCTACCCTCGAACAACAGGTAAGCCCTGTCTGTAATGGTAAGCGTTTCTTGCACATTATGGTCGGTTATAAGGATGCCGATGTTGCGATACTTCAACTGCCAAACGATGTGCTGAATGTCTTCAACGGCAATGGGGTCAACGCCAGCGAAGGGTTCGTCAAGCATAATAAACTTCGGGGCGATGGCCAAACACCGCGCAATCTCCGTACGCCGACGTTCTCCACCCGACAATTGGTCGCCCTTGTTCTTTCTCACCTTCCCCAAACGAAACTCGCGAATAAGGCTTTCAAGCTTATCTAGCTGATATTGGCGCGGCTTTCCCGTCAGTTCCAACACGGCCATGATGTTGTCTTCCACGCTTAATTTTCTAAACACACTGGCCTCTTGCGGCAGATAGCCAATGCCGGCACGCGCACGTTTGTACACGGGGAAATCGGTAATCTCGGTGTTGTCGATAAAGATATGTCCGTCGTTAGGTATCACCAAGCCCGTAGTCATATAGAACGAGGTTGTTTTCCCTGCCCCGTTAGGCCCAAGCAACCCCACAATTTCCCCCTGGCGAACGTTGATAGAAACATCGTTCACCACCGTTCGCTTGCCATAACGTTTCACAAGTCCTTCGGCACGCAGTTCCATGTGGGTATCTTCGTGGTTCTGGTTGTTGAGTTGAAAATCATTCGTAGACATATCTTTTCCTTATATTCTGAAATTAAAACCTTGGTGCAAAGGTAGGCATAAAAGTGGTAACAAGAAATAAAAAGCGCGCACAAGATAGCTGTTTCTATCATAATTTGCGTACTTTTGCATAAGTTAGGCGGCACCGGGCAATGTGAAAACAAATTTTCATTGCGCTCAATTGGCACTAACTTTGCATAAGTTAGGCCGCACAAGGCAACGAGAAAACAAGTTTTTGCAGCCGACAACATGCCAAACGACAAAAGAACTTAAACCTTGCCTGCCGATAAACGGAGAGTGATCGAAAGGCTTACACATTATATTATATATAGGATAAAAAATGTTGATACTCAACTATCTCAACACACTTGGGCAATACCTCATATTGATGGGCCGCTCTTTTTCGCGTCCCGAACGCATGCGGATGTTCTTCAAACGCTACGTTAAAGAGATGTCACAGCTTGGCGTCGACTCGGTGGGCATCGTGCTGCTCATATCTTTCTTCATCGGAGCAGTTATCTGCATACAGATGAAACTGAACATCCAAAGCCCGTGGATGCCCCGTTGGGTGTCGGGTTATACCACGCGCGAGATTATGTTGCTCGAATTTTCATCAAGCATCATGTGCCTTATCTTGGCCGGAAAGGTCGGTTCGAACATCGCCTCCGAACTTGGAACGATGCGCGTTACCCAACAGATAGACGCACTCGACATCATGGGCGTCAACTCGGCCTCGTACCTGATATTGCCCAAGATACTAGGATTGGTAACCATCATGCCGTTTCTTGTGATATTCAGTTCGGCAATGGGCATCCTCGGAGCCTACGCCACGGCCTACATTGGGCACATCCTCACCCCCGACGACCTCACCCTTGGCATACAACATGCGTTCAAACCCTGGTTCATGTGGATGAGTATCGTCAAGAGTTTGTTCTTCGCCTACATCATCGCCAGTGTGTCGTCGTACTTCGGCTACACGGTTGAAGGCGGTTCGGTAGAGGTAGGAAAGGCCAGCACAGATGCCGTTGTAAGCAGTTCGGTGCTCATTCTGTTCTCGGATGTGTTCCTTACACAAATGCTCAGCTAAACTTAGCCATGCTACACACCTGTAATCCACAATAAGATGGAAAGGTTTTTAGGTATCGTAAAACGAGAGGGAAAAGCCCGCCCCAATGGGCAACGGATGGCCACGAAACGGCGAAAAACAAACCCGAAGGCCAACCCTTAAAAAGCAAAAACAATGATTGAAGTAAAGAAACTGACCAAATCTTTCGAGGACAAGACCGTTCTCAAAGGTATAGATTGCGTATTCGAGACAGGCAAAACCAACCTTATCATCGGACAAAGCGGTTCGGGAAAGACCGTCTTGATGAAGAACATCGTTGGCTTGCTCGAACCCACTTCGGGCGAGATTCTATACGATGGGCGCAACTTCGTTACGATGTCGAAACGCGAAAAGGTGCACATGCGCCGCGAGATGGGCATGATTTTCCAAAGTGCAGCCTTGTTCGACTCGCTTTCGGTACTCGAAAACGTGATGTTTCCCCTCGACATGTTCTCCACAATGAACTTGCGCGAACGAACAAAACGCGCGCAAGAGTGTCTTGAACGCGTAAACCTTACCGACGCACAAGACAAGTTCCCCGGCGAAATATCGGGCGGAATGCAAAAGCGCGTGGCCATTGCTAGGGCCATTGTGCTAAACCCCAAGTATTTGTTTTGCGACGAGCCGAACTCTGGACTCGACCCCAAAACTTCGCTCGTGATAGACGAATTGCTGTCGAGCATCACCAAGGAGTTTGGCATGACAACCATCATCAACACCCACGACATGAACTCGGTAATGGGCATTGGCGAAAACATCTGCTTTATCTACAAAGGTAAGAAAGAATGGCAGGGCACGAAAGACGATGTGATGAGCAGCAAAAACCAAAAGCTAAACGACCTTGTGTTTGCCTCCGACCTGTTCAGAAAGGTGAAAGAGGTGGAAGAACGCGAAGAGGCCAACATTACCGCCAGCAAGTAATTCTGTTTATTCTGTGCACCAAATGGGTTGCTTGCGCAAATCTAGCAGCATGCCACATGCCACAACACGGCATGCGCTTTATTTTTACTCACGCCCAACTCTCGGCAATGCGCCAAAACCAATCGGGGCAACGTTAGCGCATATACCACACACCCCGATGTAACACCATAGGCACAACAACCTCTTCGCTGGTGCTGTCGCCATAGGCAAAAAGCAGGAAAACATTGGCCGAACGTTTGGCAGTATCGGCCACGGCATTTACCACACGCACATCAAGAATACCACGCCGTTCGGCTTTTTGTTGTCCCACAAACATCTTAGCGTTGTCTATCAACTGTCGGCGATAGCTTGGCGGAATGCTGTCGGGCCGATAAAACCCATCCACATAATGTTCGTATTTGCCTGCCAATAGCTGCATGTAATATTCCTTGGCCGCTTGTGCAGCAACCTCGCCAGGGTCTGGCCCCATCGAACAACCCACAACCAGCAATGCCACGAAAAAGTAAAATAGTTTCTTCATCTGTTCGCTATCCTGTTAATTTATAGCGCAAAGATACGAATTATCTATTTACAACAACGCCCTTTCAACGCTATTTTCCATTATCTAACAATGTTTTAGGGGAGGGGGGAGTACAAACCGCCATATCAATCAGGAAATAAGGGCAAAGAACTTTATGAAAAGCAACTTACACAAGAAACACACGCATTCGTCTAGTGGCAGCGGCAAGCATATTACTGCCAATTTGTTACCTCGCGGTTTATGAAAGATGTCGCATAGAATACTTTGCACCACTTGAAATTCTATCATTCATAAAACAATGGGGCGATTTATTTTCACAACGTACTTGCAGTTAACGTTCTTCTCAACTTCTAATGAGGTGTTTACTTATATGTTCCATTACTCTTCATATATCAAAGCATTATTATCCTAAACGTTTTAACAAACACGTTCAGAACCATAATGCTTTGTTTGTTGATTAGTGTAACAGAGCATCATTACTCAGAAAACTCAGTCTCTTCGTTTATAGGAGTCATCTCGTTTTGTTTCGTCACACTTATCTTCTCTTCTGAGACGCCCCCTTCATTCGATACATCAGAATAGTTTTCTTCTACTCCCTGTTCAGGCTTTTCAGTTGAAGAGGTCTCAGAGATTGGTTGCTCTTTGTTCCGTCCCTTTACTTGCCAATTTGACTTTTTTCCTTTTTTCTTCACCTTACTTGATTTTATTTCTGTATTTTGCCTTTTAGTTTCTTCATACTTTTCCATATGCTTTAAAATGACAGGGCTGAAAAAAAAGATGATTGACATAAAAGCTATGACAAAAAGGATTATATAGAGACATCCCCTTGGGGTTTTGCCCGCTACATTCCTGCTCCTTGCCAAACTACGGCATCTACCACAGCAAAAACCATCGTCCCACAATCCGCCACCATCATATTCCTTTCCACAATATCTACACTTGCTCATGATTCATACGATTTATATGTTAACTTACAGCATTTCTATCTTGACTTTTCATCGTGTTGTCTTACTTGTTTATCTGATAGAATCGATACTTCTTGCTACTTTTGCATTTTCAACCGTCTCTTATTTAAGAACAACAACACAGACAACCAACTAACCCTATATACCATTCTTTATCGCGAAATCAGGATATTGTACATTAACAGAAATCCATTTGCAAATATCCTTTCTTTCCCATAGTGCATTTACTTTATTAAGTTATTAAAATTAGAATGAATGTCATAGATGATTGCCTCAACATACCTATAATAGTCAGGTTTAGCCTTAGGGTAGGCATTGGGATGGCAGGTACGGTAAGCGAGCTTTACGCCTGGTATTGTAACCTTTGCGACATCGTGTACCGGGAACCCATCAAAAGGAATAAAGTCTTCGTCTGTCAAACCAAGATTTTCCTTGATGTAGGTATCATAACGTCCTGTTAAGAAGATAATGATGTCGGGTTGAAGTATTTCTATTTCCTGGGCAATGATACTCGACAGGAAATGTCTTTCAATATTATGAGTACAATTATCTACTGGCTTACCATCAATGGTAGATAATTTACTGATGTTATTCCACATACAAACTGTACGAAGTTTGGGATTAAAGGTGTGCACAATCTCATCAAGCTGGGACATAAAGTTATTGATACCCTTAGCATGGAAAGTGTTTTTTCGTCCTTTCTCATCAAAATACCACTTGTTGCCATTGAGCAAATAATTTGTTGCATAGAAGTTCTCATAAGCTGACATAATGGTTTCTACGGTCTCAGGTTCATCTCCTGTATAGAACTGAGATGCTGAGTTAAAGTCATCGCATCCTTCAATGCCATACCATTTGTTCGGTTCTTGTCCGAATATCATCACCTTTAAGTCGCTATTAGCGTACCATTTTTCCGTAGGTACATCCCCTTCCCATTGACAAGTTGACAACAGGAAAGGATAACCGATACTGGTACCCGACTCCTTTACTTCCTTACAGAACTTGTTCCAGTAACCTTGATACAACTGTCTCAGCCGCTCGTTTAATAATAGATTGTTCATGGTCATTTGTCTTGACAAACAATTTATGCCAACTGTTTCCCAGAAGTAAGCGGTTAGTAAATAGAAAAGCGTGGGAACTATTGTATGTTGTCTTATCTGAGGTTCTGCAATACCCACTACCAAACAACAAACAATAGTCCACGCTGTGAGGTATATTATAGCCTTTGATAAGGGTACATTAATCCCTAGCGTGAGCGTACTGCCTATTGTCTTTGGTAGTTTAAATTTTACATATTTCAGATATAAGACAATATATCAAACGCTCATTATTAAAAGTTGAACTCTTTATAACGCACACCTGCACACAGATGAACTAGATATTTGGCTACAAAGATATATAAAATCCTTATTATATGTTTCTTTTTGTACAAAAATCTATATAAGCAAGATAAAAATCCTACCTCAAAGAGCATTATTCATTATGAATAAGAGAGTTATGACATTCTCAGAAATAAGGTTATAGTCTAGGATATGTTAGCGTATTGGGAATAGAGAAAAAGACTAATATCTCGGTATGAATTTAATTATAACCTTAGACGATTTTAACCCACAGAAGAATAACATATCGATGCAACGGCGAATGATTGGTAAACACATGCTATTCTTTCTTGACGAAGACTTAAAGATGAAGTCATATCAGCGCAAACCTATGTAAAATTTTCAGCTCAGTATTTAACATTATGAGTACCGTTTTCATCAACCAATCGTCCACCCGACCGCAAATAATCGATTCTCGCGGAGGTTTGTTTTGATGAAAAATGGGGTTAGTTTGTAAGTGGTGAAAGCTGGATAAACATTGCATAAAAGCTATTATTATACAGGATGGTGGGCAATTAGCGGCAAAAGTAGTGCTATTTGGGGCAAATCGCATTGCGATTAGCAGCAAAACGCAGTGCTAAATGCTGCTAAATACAAGGTAAAATGCAGCAAAACGCAAGGTAAAATGCAGCAAAACGCAGTGTAAAACGCCGCTAAACGCAAGACAAAATGTAGCAAAACGCAAGGCAAAATGTATAATGATGCACGCTGCATGTTGGGTTTATTGGTCTACGATTGATGAAAAACCGATGCTATTAGCGGATAAAAGTGCTATAAAAAGTGATATTTTGACCACTAAAAGGCGTTTTTGGGCAGTGAAAATTTGCAGGCAGGCGACCAACTAGAAAGGCAAAGTGGTGCTAAATGCAGGTGATGCGCTCAAAAATGGCGTAAAAATAAAATATGAAAGGTTGAAAATAGGTGCAAATTGGGTGCTTTGGGGTAGTTATTTTCGCTAGAAAGGGCGGCGAAAAGAATGTGTTTTGTAAAATACTTTCACGCGTTTTAACAAAGCGAACACACCTTATCGCTGAATAGTTACTCAGAAGAGAAAGCTTAAACTCAAATTGGGCATTAGGTCGCTTATCAAATATTTTAAGCTGTTTGCATTTTTTTCCTGTACACCTCTCGTTTGCTTGTCGGCATCTTGCCTGCCTTATTCTCTTGACGTAGTCCGCTACGACTTTATGAATAAGACAAACAAGATGTTCAACAATACACAAAATCTAAGCGGCTTTAATGCCCGATTTGGATTGAAAGATAAACGCTAATGGCATTTTTTACTTAAACACAACACTGCTTAGCAACATTAAGCCGCAGTTGATGCTATAAACAATTGGCTGATTTGCGTTTAAGCATAGCATTAATACAGAATGGCAATTCTATAATATAGTTGTCCGCTAAAACTTTTATAGCATGCGGAATGGACATAAAAGTTTTAGCGGACAATAACAGAAATGAAAGGTGACACAGGATTAAAACACTTCTACCCCTAGTACATTACGAATGCAAAAGTAAGCATTTGAAAGGCAATGCGTACAAAAGACCACCAGGGGCTTTTTCTTTTCTGCCAGTGGTTTGTTGCTTGCTGGTAGCAGATTGGGAGATTTGGGGTTTCCCTTTTAAACCCTTAACACCCGCTAGAACCTGTGCTTTACGCGGATGACAGTATGAACAGAACGTACATCCGCAGCACAAGCCTTAACACTTTGCGTGTTTTCCTTGCCTTTTCTTCCACCACAGATAGTAGCCGCTGATAGGCAGGAAACCGCCAACAAGTGCGGCAAGCGCATGAAGTATCTTTGAGAACCAACCACCCCACTTGCCTGTGTGCAACGATTTGAAAAGTTTCTTTCCGCCAGGTTTCTTGCCGTCACCTTCTTTCTTTGTGTCGTTTGCCCCACCCGCTTGCGGCTGTGTTTGTTCCTTCGCTTGCTCCATCTTACCATTAGCAAAGGCATTTTCTTTTGCAGCAGTCGGTTTGTCGCCCGCTTTGGGCATCTTGTTTTCCATCTTCTCGGTGTTCTGCCCGAAGAGTTTCGACATGCCTTGCCTGTACCAACCGAACGAGAATACAGGACCAGTAATGGCCATTAGGAACAGAAACACAAAGGCATAGATGCCTAAGGACACGTGCGTATCATACACAAATCGGCGAAAGCCCTTGTTTGTGCTCACCTTTAAACGGCTTTTCAGCATCTTTTTGCTCTTGGGCCACCAAACAACAACGCCCGTTAACAACACAAGCGCCATGCACATAGACGATACGGCCATAATTACTCGGCCAACCGAAAGTCCGCCGTGGGGATTGTTTGGCACCATAAAGAGCCAGCGATGCAACTGCTTAACGGCCTTATAGAAAGGTTCAACGCCCTCTTCCATGCCCAAAAGTGGGGAAATATCTTTTATCACCAGTAGCAGAAAGCCCGTGAAACATAGAATTGCCATAAACACTCCAAGGGGCAACGCTAGCCACTTGTGGATTTTCAAACAAATTTTTCTCATATACTAAATGGTCATTATTTATATTTGCGTGTATTTAAACACCTTCATAATAGACTAGAAACAGGCCCAAAAGTTTAATTGCAGACAGAAGTTTTCTGCCAGCTAGCAGGGCTTAGTCTTTGATGAAACCTAGCTCGAAAAAAGCAAAACCGTATCGGGTTTGGCCTTTGCTGGGAGTTGGTTTCTGGTAATAAGCAAGTTATGTTGTTGGAATGTAACGGAGTTTTATGCAATGGCCTGCTGCCATGTGCGCGAGAAACAACGGCAAACGGCATGGCCAAAGCATAAAACAAGTTGGGGATACAAGCCTAAGCCGTATCCCCAACACCTTATTTTTGTCTGATAAACACGTTAATTGGGCAGCCGTGCATGTTCCAATTTTCGCGTATCTTGTTTTCCAAAAAGCGGCGATAGTTCTCCTTTACGTACTGCGGCAGGTTGGCATAGAACACAAACGAGGGTATTTGCGTGTTGGGCAACTGCGTGCAATACTTAATTTTGATGTACTTGCCCTTGGTTGATGGGGGCGGATAAGCCTCGATAAGGGGGAGCATCACTTCGTTAAGTTTCGACGTTCCCACGCGTGCCTTACGGTTAAGATATACCTGTTTGGCCGTTTCAAGCACCTTAAAGATGCGTTGCTTGGTAAGCGCCGAGGCGAAAATGATGGGGAAATCTACAAAAGGAGCCATGCGTTCGCGAATAGCATTCTCGAAAGTCTTTATCACCTTTTGGTCTTTATCGGGCACCAAGTCCCACTTGTTAACCACCACAACCAGCGACTTTTGGTTTTTCTGAATAAGCTGGAAGATGTTCATGTCCTGCGATTCGATGCCGCGCGTGGCATCAATCATCAGAATACAAACGTCGCTATGCTCGATGGCACGTATCGAACGCATTACGCTATAAAACTCCAAATCTTCGGTAACCTTGTTTTTTCGGCGTATCCCGGCCGTATCAACAAGGTAGAAGTCGAAACCAAACTTATCGAAACGCGTATAAATGCTGTCGCGTGTTGTACCTGCAATCTCGGTAACGATGTTGCGGTCTTCGCCTATAAAGGCGTTGACGATGCTGCTTTTGCCTGCATTAGGCCTACCCACCACAGCAAAACGAGGTATGCCATCTTCAACATTTTCGTTTTCGCCTGGTTTTAGTTGCGCAATAACAGCGTCGAGCAAGTCGCCCGTTCCACTACCTGTTGCCGCGCTAATGGGGAAAGGGTCGCCCAGACCCAACGAGTAAAACGCAGGTGCCTCGTAAATCTGCTCGTTGTTGTCGGCCTTATTTACCACCAACACCACGGGCACCTTGGTTCGCCTGAGTATCTGCGCCACATCCTCATCGAGGTCGGTTACGCCCGTGTTCACGTCTACCAAGAACAGCACCAAGTCGGCCTCTTCGGTAGCCACGAGCACCTGTCGGCGAATGGCATCTTCGAAGATGTCGTCCGAGTTGACCACCCATCCGCCCGTGTCTACAACCGAGAACTCGCGCCCAGCCCAGTCGCACTTGCCGTATTGACGGTCGCGCGTGGTGCCAGCGGTATCGCTAACGATGGCGCTACGGGTTTTTGTAAGCCTATTAAATAAGGTGGACTTGCCCACATTGGGGCGTCCCACGATAGCTACTAAGTTTGCCATAAATGTAAATTCTTAATCGTCGAAAAAGCGTGTTAGCGTGCCATGCGGGGCCAAATTCGGCTTACACGTGGCTCACGAGAAACGTCTTATTCGGGGTTATAGCCAAAACTGTCGAGTTCTTTCTTCGAGCTTCGCCAGTCTTTATCAACTTTCACGAAGGTTTCGAGGTACACCTCTTTGTCGAAAAACCTTTCCAACGTTTTTCGTGCCTCCGAAGAAACCTTCTTCAACGCCACGCCCTGATGCCCGATAACGATGCCTTTTTGACTTTCGCGCTCAACGTATATAACGGCGTTGATGTGTATTTTCTTTTCTGTTTCCTTAAATCGCTCGACCTTAACCTCCACCGAATAGGGTATTTCCTTATCGTAATAGAGCAGTATTTTCTCGCGAATTATCTCGCTAACGAAGAAACGCGCAGGCTTATCCGTTAGCTGATCCTTGTCGAAATAGGGCGGCGATTCGGGCAACAGCTCTTGTATTCGGCGCAGTAGGAGGTCGGTTCCGAACTTGTTTTTGGCCGAAATGGGCAATATCTCGGCCTTGGGCAGCAACGCGTGCCATCGCTCCACAATGTCGCCGAGAGTTTTTTGGTCGCTCTCGTCAATCTTATTGATGAGCAACAGCACGGGAATCTTCATGCCCCGCACCTTCTCCAAGAAGTCGGCGTTCTTCTCTGGGTCTTCCACCACGTCGGTAACGTACAGCAACACGTCTGCATCGCTAAGTGCCGACACCGAGAAAGCCAGCATCGACTCTTGCAACTTGTAGTTGGGTTTGAGCACACCGGGCGTGTCCGAGAACACAATCTGCATCTCAGGGGTGTTCACAATGCCCATTATTCTGTGCCGCGTGGTTTGCGCCTTGAAGGTGGCTATGGAGATACGCTCGCCCACCAGCTGGTTCATCAGCGTGCTTTTGCCCACGTTCGGGTTGCCAACGATGTTTACAAATCCTGCTTTGTGCATGTTTGTTGCTGTGATAAAGGTGTTTGTTTAGAGCTTGGATAAAGCTCAAAAAGACGCATCTTAAGAAATTAAGGATGCGTCTTCTTTGTTATTATTCAATTAAAGTTGGGGCAAACGTGCCGTTTTTACTTTCCTTGTTCGGCCATTTCGGCACCGTCGTAGGCCCACTTGTAGTAAGATGCGCCATGAACGAAACCAGCACCAAAGCCAGTAAAGATAAGGTTGTCGCCCTTCTTCAATTGTTTTTCAAAATCCCAAAGCACCAAGGGCATACATGCCGCACTGGTGTTTCCGTAGCGTTGGATGTTTACCAGCACCTGTTCGGGCTGCACACCGATACGTTTACCCACCGCCTCGATAATACGAAGGTTGGCCTGATGCGGCACAAGGTAGTTAATATCGTTGGGTGTTAGTCCATTGCGTTCAATCAGCTTGGTACAATCGTCGCCCATTGCCGAAACCGCATAGCGATAAACGGTGCGGCCTTCCTGATAAGTGTAGTGTAAGCGGTGGTCTACGGTGAACTGCGAAGACGGACAAACCGAACCGCCGGCCTTAACATGAAGGAAAGGCAAGCCCTTTCCGTCGGCCAAGAACAGCGAGTCTACCAAGCCCACGTTTTCTTCCGTAGTTCCTTCCACCATCACAGCACCAGCCCCGTCGCCAAAGAGCGGACAGGTAGCGCGATCCTTATAATCGGTGATGGCCGACATCTTATCGGCGCCGATAACGATAATGCGCTTATGGCGTCCGCTTTGTATCATGTTGCAAGCCACATCGAAGGCGTACATAAACCCGCAGCAGGCAGCCGAGAAGTCGAATGCGAAAGCATTTTTCAAGCCCAGCTTACCCAGCACGATAGATGCTGTGGAGGGGTGGATGTAGTCGGGAGTGGTGGTGGCAACGATAACTGCGTCGATGCTGTCGGGGTCAACGCCCGTCTTCTTCATCAGAAGTTTGGCGGCCTTACGGGCCAGATAAGAAGTACCGAGCCCTTCTTCCGTGAGGATGCGGCGCTCCTTGATACCAGTACGCGTAGTAATCCATTCGTCGTTGGTATCGACAATGCGCGACAGCTCCTCGTTGTTAAGGACATAGTCGGGCACGTAACCGGCGACGCCTGAGATTATCGCATTAATCTTATCCATTATTCAGCAACCTCTTCCTTAACGATAGCTACCTTACCTCTGTACTGTCCGCAAGTGGGGCAAACCGTGTGATAAATGTAATAAGCACCACAGTTGGGGCATAGAGCCAGTGTGGGAGCTACGGCTTTATCGTGAGTTCTTCTTTTAAGTGTACGAGTCTTGGACTGTCTTCTTTTAGGATGTGCCATTTTGTCTTAATCTTTAATATTGTTTTTTTATTTCTTTCAGTTTCATCCAGCGCGGGTCAATCGCCTCTTCTTCATCCTCATTGCCACTTCGGTTGGCAGCATGTGCGTCCAGCACGTCTATCATTGCTGGGTTGCATTTGCCAGGCGCGTGCACATGCTTGATGGGTATGTTAAGTGCGATAAACTCGTAAACGAACCACGACAGGTCGATTACCCCAGGGTCTTCTTCCAGCGCAACCAGTTCGTCTTCTTCTGAATATTCTTCTCCAAACCTCACTATCAGCCGTTCTTTTGTGCTAACGGCCTGCTCCATGTCGTCGAGACACAGGTCGCAAGGTATGCTGACCGAACCTTCTATGTTGAAGTTCAGCTCAAAAAGGTCGCCGTTTCTTGTAGCTTGCAGCTCAACGTTCACCTTTCCTTTCCTAATTTCGGGGGCGTCGATGGCCTCAAAGAAACTATCGTCAAGCACGTACTCCAACAGGGTTTTGCCTTGTTTTAACGCCTTGACATCCAGCTTAAAGGTTTCTAAGTCACACATTTGGTGTGCAAAGTTACAAATATTTTCCGATAAGTTATAACGAAACTCAAAAAAGTTAGTGTAAGTTGGTTAGTTTTTGAGTTGTGAGTTAATGGGCGGGCGAGGTTTTAAGCCAACAAACCAAGGGAAATACAACATGTATTTCTTCACCCATCCCACTTTTTTCAGCACAACCACCCTGTCCTACCAGCCGAAAGGTTCGCAAGCAAACCGTGCAGGATGAGCCTCATACAGCGTTTACTATTACCACAAAAAACAACTGATAAAGTATATGCTTTACTAACCATTACCCATTATTCCCCTTTCTCATCTCTTTTATCTTTCTTTTATAGGCTTTCCAATCTTTCTTATTATCCCATAAATACCTTCGTTGCTTGTTTCTGAAACTTGATGATGGTGGGAGGTTGTGTGCAGGAATGAAGTCATAAAGAATGCGGCAGCCATCAGGCTCGTCGGCCTCATCAGGACTTACCCAAATCTGTTGAAAGAGAAGCAAATGATTTTTATCGAGAACTTTAAAAAATCTTTTCACAAGCACTCCCCTAAGCATGTAGTTCCAGTAAAGGTCTACTTCAATCGTATCACCTTTCATCCGATAATAGCCACCAAACCCATTGAATCCATGCTTTGAATGTTAAATTTGAGTCATTAAATCAGTATTCGCCCGTCTTTGTTCCCGAACAGAATCATTGTTCTTAAAGTATATCTCACCAAATGTCGCATCCTTATAGAGTATAAAGGGTTCTAATGTGCTACCTGTCGTCCCTATGGCTTTTACATAGTAGCCATCAATATTTACCTTTTCATCAATATGTGTATTGATGTCGGGATGAAATCTGCCTGCC
>NZ_GG740081.1:20980-26980 GCF_000162415.1 Prevotella sp. oral taxon 317 str. F0108
GGCGTATAACACCAAAAGCCCAAAGAAAACCAATAAATTTCTCATACGCATATATTGAAGTAGTCTTGACTTTTAATTTTTCTATGAATAGAGAGGAGTTTATTATCTTTGGGATGCAAAACCAAGACAAACACCCTGCTCATGTACGAAGTACCCGACAAAGATACGATAAAATCCGAAATTATGCTCCACTTACCTGTGGCAAAAAGTGGTTATACCTTGAAAACGAATGAACCCACAAACTCGTCAAAGCGGGGTGACAGAGTTAACCCCCAATCGGCTCCTTAGGCCGCTTATCAAATATTTTGGTTGTTTCCATCGCTTTCCGGTCGTCTTTCGTCGGCTTATCGGCACCTTGACCGCCTTATTCTCTTGTCGTTGTTCGCCACGCCTTCAATAATAAGACAGACAAGATGCTCAACAATACACAAGATCTGCACAGGCCCTAATGAACGATTTGGGTTAAAGGGTTAAGCCAAATGACTTGTACGAAGTGGACGACAAGCATTGTCAACTCAAAAACTCGTAAGCTCATAAACTCCTCCAACTCACAAATTCACCTACTCGCGGCCCAACACGCTCGCCGACTTGTAAACTCGTCAACCCGACACGTTGTCAATTTTTCAGCACACATTTTAACATTATGAGTGCCCTTTTTATCCACCACGTGCTCACCTTGTCGCAAAAAATCGATTCTCGCAGAGGTTTGTTTTGATGCAAAAGGGAGGTAGTTTGTGAATGTGGTAAAATGAATATTTATTTCAAGAAACCGTCATTTGTACCACATTTCGGGC
Organism: Prevotella sp. oral taxon 317 str. F0108; assembly: GCF_000162415.1. Taxonomy (NCBI): domain Bacteria; kingdom Pseudomonadati; phylum Bacteroidota; class Bacteroidia; order Bacteroidales; family Prevotellaceae; genus Prevotella; species Prevotella sp. oral taxon 317. Next base: position 21,775 of record NZ_GG740081.1, read on the forward strand.
TATTTGCTGCTAAATATAGTGCAATTTGCGGCAAAACGCAGTGCAATATGCCGCAAAACGCAGTGCGTTTTGGTGCTAAATGCAGTGCGTTTTGGTGCTAAATGCAGTGCGTTTTGGTGCTAAATGCAGTGCGTTTTGGTGCTAAACGCACTGCAAAATGGTGCTAAACGCAAGGCGAAAAGCATAAATATCCACTACAATGGTATAAACAAAACCTTTATGCGCCATTAAAAACATGGTAGAAAAGGGCAAAATAGTCGTTAAAAAGTGGGTTTTTAGGGGTTAAAAGCAGGTTGTTGGACTTGAAAAATGACGGTCTGGCAACCAAAATAGAAAGGCTAAATGGTGCAAAATGCAGGCTTTGCTCTTAAAAACAGACAAAACAAGAGGCGTGAGAAACTAGAAATAGTGCCCATTTACCTACTTTTTGGCCCATATTTTCGCTAGAACGGAGTGAAAACTAGAGCACCTTTGTAAAATAAAAGATAACAATTTAAGCTTTTGAGCTGGTGGTTTTTTGGGGGTGGTGAGTTGATGAGTTGGTGGGCTGGTGAGTTTGTGTATTCAGGAGTTGGTCGTCTGATGCGTTCGTTATTTTCCATTGCCACTTGTCTTTAATGTTTGCTTATCAAAGCATAAGCTTCTCCATTTTCCTTTTAATTTTTGTAGGACATTTATCGTATGGGAGTATTCGTGAGCGATGAATATAGCCTATGCACGGTCCTCCATCCCTAAGAAAAACTCTATACCAATCACTGCTTAAGATTGGGGTATAGAAAAAGATTTTATCCTTTTCTATCTTTGCCTTTACCTTAAACGTCGTAGATGGTCCTTCTCTAATGAATGTAAACCCATCAGGATCGTTAATCACTGCGGGAAACCTCATATAGTCTTCTTTGTCTAGAAGATTACGTCCCTCGCCATCATACACACAATTAATGTCTGCGCATTTAAAGTTGCGAGGCGGTTCGGTATTCACCATAAAATACAGTGCTTTGTCTCCCAAATCAAGCATCACCACAGAATCTAGCGGGTTGCCGTAACTGAACACTCGGGCTTTTGCGATTGCTCCAACAACAAGCCCATGACCCTTGCCTTGATAGAGCGATTTCACAGAATAAAAACTGTGCCCAATGCTAATACTATCCAGCTGTGCCCCCTCCACCACCTTGTAAAGATCTTGTATGCAATCCTTACAAGAACGTTGAGCATGTGCAGAAAGAAGGCAAATGCTTGCTAACATGAATATGACGAAGTTCTTTTTCATTATTCTAAGTTTGTTTAGTCGATACACTTTTGTTATGCTAAATTACGTTCCTTAACTTCACGTACAAAATTGCTTGCAACACTTGTTGCAGAACAAATCTCTCCCATAGGTTACCTACAACATTGTAAGCAAAAACGCACTTTTTCAAACCTTCGATGTCTAATTTTTCCGTAAGAGTTCCAAAGGCTGTTGACGGTGGATTTTATCAACTGCGTGCAAGAAAAGTAAGAAGTGGGGCGCGGCGTATGCCCCACCACTTAAACGGATTCCATAGCCTTAAAGTTAAGCTCTTACAGATGGTGTTGGCTGAGAGCTAATGCTCTAAGCGCAAAGGCAAGTGCGTGTTCACCACTGTTTTACCTATTTTCCCATTGGGATGTCTTTGAACTTATCCGTGCTACTTAGTAATGAGAATATCTCTGGTCCACCGCCTTTCCATAAGTCTAACTCACAGAGGCATCCGTCATCATCAACAAGAAGATACGCAGCGACACCTTTATCATCGGCATCGTAAAACATGCAATCAGAAACCACATGGCTAGGCTTGCACTTCACTGGTTCTCCATTATTCATCGCTATTGCAATCGGTCCAATTTTATCATCTGTGGTGGGTTCAGCCCATACGCCCTGTTGCCATTCGTGGGCGAGTGGGTACTTGGCCTTTCTTGCTAGAAACTCTATTAATAGCAACTCTTCGGGAGTTGGCCGTCTAATGGTATTTTTATGTCCAATTGCCATCTGTCCTTAACATTTACTTATCAAAACATAAGTCTCAACATCTTCATTTAAATTTCTGAAGAACGCCCATTTAGAACTCTGCAACACCCATACTTTCAAAAATATTGATTATCAACAAGCTATCTATTTAAAAATCCCTTGTAGAGGAGTTTTGCATAGATCCTGTAAAAACAAAGCCTGTTCATCTTACACGAACATATTTCCCCACACCTTCATCATTTCTTGTAAAAAGCGTATCATTTAGAATACTTATTATGTCTTTTTGGGGTGCAATTCCATCAAAATACCAGGTAAGAGTATCTTTATTAAGCGAATATCGAACAGAGGGTTGTCCGTCTTCATCAACAAAGTATATTCTATCCCGAGTTATTCGTAACCAAACAACCCCATCTAGGCTCCAGTATCCATACAGGCTCTCTTTCTTAACAATGGCATTTTTATTCTCATTTAAGTGCGGATTGGTGCTTGCAATACAGCAAGCAAACAATATCACGAACATTGAAATTACAATCGCTTTCATTTCTTTATATTTTTATAAATTGTTCATTATTGCGGTATCTCTATATGGAAAACAGGATCTTTCGTTTTAGTCCAAGGATCTAAAACACGAGATATTTTTACGTTATTTATAAGACTCTTATGGAATGCTCTAGGATTAGAAACGGAACTTGGTGAAATATCTATTACATTAAGTTTGTTAAAATCGGCCCAGCCTCTCTTCCATGATAGGCTCTGTCCATACACTTTGTTACAAATCAGTTTTGAGTGCATATTGAGCTTTTGTGCTAAATACCCAACCAAGAGCAACTCTTCGGGAGTTGGTCGTCTGATGCATCCTTTGTTTTCCATTTGCTGTTTGTTTTTTAGTTTAACCAAACACGTGAGTTTTCAGAAGCCTTTGACAAGCCATTCGCTTTTACGCGTAGTCATTTAATTATTGTCCATTTACATCATTAATAGGCACAAACTTCTTTAGTTCCCTATCATGGCGTGTGGAGTTCCACAAAAGATCAAACGTTTCTTTAGTTATCAGTTGATAATTAAATTTCTTAAAGAAATTTATATCGCAATCAAGATCCGACCAATAACCATAGTTTCTCTCATCAGGCAGCTTAACAATGAGATTCTTATTCGTGTCGAAACCCATTTCGCGAACTGCTTGATGAAATTCTACATCATCGTATTCTATAAGCCATTCGGCCACAAAATCAATAGATTCTTCAAAGTCTGGATTGGCTTCGAGATGATGAAACAGCTTTGAGAAGAGCCTTCCTAGGAATGATCTTTTCTCTTGTTTACTAGCATCATCATGACAAAATGGCTTGAAATGAAATTTGAAGTATATCATATAGGCGAAACGTTAAACGTATTTCTAAAAATCAAGATGGTTTCAAATACTAACAATAGTCCCTTCTAATCTTGTTAGTTTTATTACAAATGTTCCATTTAAGATTGATTGTTCAAATCAAGTATCACGAGTTCAAACAGCACATCCGAGCCTTCCTCGTAACATCCCTTAGTCACACTATCTAGTACGATCTGAATATACTTAATGGCTTCGTCACAACTATTATCAGTATACTCTTTTATTAGTTCATCGCACTTCCGCTCGTAATACCACCCGTCATCTGTGGGATAGACTCTTGTAGGGTCATTTTTCTTTACATACACATCGCCACCCAAAATTGGAGTAATTTCTTCGCGCAAAATATTAACCATTCTCAATGCATCATCTGGTAAAAATGCAACAGAGTAAACTCCATATTCTTGCAAAGATACATATTTAATTCCATAATGGTCAGCTAATTCTTTAGTTGTCATTGCTTTTATTTTTCTTTTATAGCCTCTCCTAAGGTTGCGGTTTGCAATCTTAGGGAAGGCTTGTTTAATACTACCAAACTTAATGGCGAGTTATGTCCGAAAGAAGAATGTAGGCCTCGATAGGATGCCTTACCTTTACATTAAAGGTTATGCAACTACAATTGGGCAGAAGTCAATATTCCAAAGAACAAGGGCTGACGTATGCTTGTCACCATTTAAGTGATTTGTCTATCGGAGCATCTTCGAACTTGTCCATGTTACTTGACAAACGTATCTCGGAATGGTCTCAAACCAAGATATTTGTCGCCAAAATCTTTTAATTTCCATTTCGTTATTGTGGTAGATGATCCAGCTCCGTACGTGAAAACGACAACATTACGTTGGCGTGTCACTGCGAAAAAGGACGTTTTCCACCTTGTTGTATAGATTTTATAACCTGAAAGAAACCAATGAAGTCATCGTCTTCTAATATGGCAACTAACGCTGATAGATCTTCAGGAAGGAATGTTTTCACACCAGAACTAGCTGCGGAAAAGAATTGAATCCAACCAACGCCACCTAAACTCTTATCTTTTTTCAACACGATTGACTCTGTACTGAGAAAGGTTTTGCCTTGATCTAAGGCCTTAACTTTCATTCTTCCTAGGCGGGACATACTCAGGAATACCGAGTCTGTAAAGTCTTCTTTTATAAATTCGGATGGCGACTTTGCAGTTCCTCCAAGCTGTGATGTAAGTTGGCAAATCGCGATATGGTACACGTAAACACTGTCAAAGTCTCTCCGTTCTTTGCTTTTGCGGATAAGCGTGCAAACCCGTTTATTGAGTTCGCTTGTTTGTTCCCGCGTATAGTAAATAGAATGCTGCCTATTAAGTATTGTGTATTTTGGAAGCGATGCGCAGCCTATGAGTGGTATCACCGCTATAGATAATAGTATTGCTTTCATCGTTTTATAAGCCAAATGTTTCCGGTAAAATGCCGTGCAATTAAATTTGAAGTATATCATTATATTCAAACCCAGTTACAGCTTTTCCTTTTTCTTCCTTTGCTGTTTCATTCTTTGCTTATATGCTTTCCAGTCCGCCTTGTTCTCCCACATGTACTTATTCAACTTACAGCCAAAATTAGTGGAGGGGGCAGGTTGGTGGCAGGGACAAACTGATAAAGGATGTCACGCCCGTTCGGTTTATCTTCTTTACCAGTGTAATCCACCCAATGCTCTAACAGGAACACAACGCTAAGCATACTGTTATACAAGATAAATTCTTCATACGTCTTATTAACGGCTACTGCCTGTTTTCTTTTCTCATTTCTTTCATTCTTCTTTTATAGGCTTTCCAATCTTTCTTGTTCTCCCATAAATACCTTCTCAGTTTACCT
>NZ_GG740080.1:0-1579 GCF_000162415.1 Prevotella sp. oral taxon 317 str. F0108
AATGTTGGCCTTGGCGTCGGTGATATAAGAGGTGCTGCCGAGGTGGTCGCTATGATAGAAGAAGATTTCCTCGGTGTTGGTTGTGTCGGCAGGCACGTAACCATAACCCGGCTGGGCATTGTCTGGATCTTCAGGTTTCTGCCATTGGATGGGCGGACCAGGGACATCTCCCTTGTCGTTGAACTTCGGACGTTGCACCCAACCCTCGGGCACGGAGTGGTCGCCCAAATCCCCAATAATGTCGTTATAACCACGACCGGTATTATCGGGATCGGCCGTGGCACCTTTCATCGTGGGAACACCGGGCGGTGTGCCGAGCGACTTATAATACTCCTCGCGCTGTTTCTCTATCTGCAGCATCCGCGCGGCATAGTCTTTCTGGCCTGCCGTAACATTATTGCTACTGACACCATAGACATTGCTGAACTTGCCTACACCAGGTTTGCTTAACCTTATCCATTATCTATTTACACTTCTTTATTTCAGCTCCATATTGTATACCATTTTCATCTTTTAAATATTCATATATTGCCCTTAGATACATAATGGTCTCGGCATTAGTTAATTTATTCTCGGATAAGAATGTAGAGTACTCCTTAATTATTCCGTTTGGATTAAATGCGCCAACACTTTGGAAGAAGAAAATCTTTTTATCACGATAAATGAATATTTTTCGAGGAAAATGTGGCCCTTGCCCTTTAAAGGCATAGACTCCGTTTACCATTTTTTTTTCCTTTTTATCTAGTAAATTATACACATTCGCACTTGCATTGACAAACTCTTTACCGTAACCTTCATCAAGTTGTGTGGCAATACTCTTAGGAACTAAAACTTGATAGAAAGGGAGCTCGCGTTTGTTCTTTGCGGATAAAAGATACGTACAACAAATCAATAATAATAAAAATAGTTTCTTTCTCATTTTATTTCGTTATTTAATTCTCGTGACTGTTCAATTATTTTATTCTCAATTTTATTAGGAGCCGTTTCTTTATTCGGTCTAGTTCCTCCTTTGTTTTTTAGCTCGTATCTAAGATCTTTGTTTATCTCCTTTCGATTAGTACCATGCACGATTTCGTGACCTGCAACAGCCCCTATTGCTTGGTCTATTGTCAGCCCTTTATGTTTTGGATTCTCTGTTTTTGCATCTTCTTTTAGAGTTCCCTCATAAATTGTAATAGAAGATTCAGTAATTCCAAAAGTCCCATTCTTACTTACTCTTCGGCCATAATTATCCTTAGAATTAAAGTTCCCTTGTACAGTCTCCCCATAAGTATAACTATTTCCTCCCTCAACTTTTGTTATTTTAGTCTCACTTGAAATTTTCATTTTAACACGAATCTTGGAATTGATAGCCCGTTTGAGGCTCTTCATTCCCTCTTTCGTTAGCATGAGTACATTGACGATTCTTTTGATATCTTTTGTCGCATACTTTGTAAAAATGATCTTCCCTTGTTTATTTATATATACAGCAATCCTATTTTTAGGGTCAGTAATCTTCTCTCCATTAGGGTCAACAAATTTAACAGGGTTGCCAGCACAATACACATACCCACCAATTGTCTCATACGTCTCAGCCAAT
>NZ_GG740080.1:3792-6334 GCF_000162415.1 Prevotella sp. oral taxon 317 str. F0108
ACAAAACTATGATTTCCTTTTCTAATAAATTTAAGCTCGTATAAAACACTAGCCAGTTGATAAATATATGAGTTAATAATCTCATTTAACTCTTTGTTTGCAATTACGTTCTCCGATTGGGGCATGTCACTAAACTTCAATTTGGAAATGTCCTTGATTTGAACGATACTGTCTTTATTGAAAATCTTATATATCTCTTGCTTTGGTTCAAAACTTACATTTGTAGAGTATGCGTTCTTATAGCCGTTGATCTTACCTTCATATTTCAATAACCTATCGATACGGACAATAGAATCGCGGTTTGTACTGTCTGTTTGGTAGTATGTAATTAATCTTGACTTATAGATACAATAACCATCAATCATGTCAGGATCGTATGATTTACGATTTGTTATAATCAAGAGTTCATGTGTTCCAATCTTTGAACTTTGTACTTGTATGACGTCTCCGTTTGGATACATTTGTATGAACTTATCAATGACGTTTTTTAAAGATTGATTGAACGGCCATTTTGTAGAAGTGCAGTTTAACATTAATAATAAAACTAGCAATATGGCGATTTGGGGCATTTTCATTTTTTATATATATATTTTTTTATCTCTTTGTAGGTTGGGTTATATATAGGATTGAACCTAGGAGAATTTAAATCAAATTGATACAATTGGCTTCTTTGTCTTTTATCGCCAGAATAAAATATGTATGCTTTAGGGTATTTATTCAATGCGGTATTAGGATGAGCTTGATTATACCCTATATAGATGTTGTTTAATGTCCAAACATCCCCCTCCGTGTAATAGTTGGCAACACGCTCCCCCGATGCCACACGCTTATAAGCCTTGTAGTCTCCAGAAGCTCTTGTACCTTTCTTAAAATCATTGCTTCCCCAAGGATGATTGTGTAAATGGAATATCATATTCGCATAATATTCTTCATCAACGCCTACACCCCCTGTACTAAAGTCTGTTCTGATAATAAAATTAACATTTCTCTTATCCTTGACACCTACTAAGTGCCATTCTACTTTTGTATTATCTGCTGCAAACTTGAAGAATTTGAAGGCATCTTCCGAATCTGAGATTGTTGCAGATGTCCCATTAAGGGTTGCATTACTTACTAGTTGATTAACCAACGTTTTATTCACTGTAATACTTTTCTTTCCTGAAAAGACACGATGTGTCGTTCTCGCATCCGTTTTTCTCCAAAAATACATTTTCCCCTCAGAGTTTAACGCGTAATCGTCCATACCATCAATATCCACTCTCATTATTGGATTACAATGACAATTGATATATCCTCCTATCTCAGGATACTTCTCCGCCAGCGGATCCACCCCATACCACAGGCTTGTCCTCGGGTTCATATACCTCGCTCCATAATAGTACAGCCCCGTTTCCCCGTCAAACTCCTTGCCATTGAACTTATACGGCATTTCCTCGGACGAAGAATGTTCGTCCACGAGCAGTTCTCCATAGGGCAAGTAGGCATCGAACTGGGTGATGTTGGCCTTGGCGTCGGTGATGTAAGAGGTGCTGCCGAGGTGGTCACTATGATAGAAGAAGATTTCCTCGGTGTTGGTGGTGTCTGTGGGGACATAGCCATACCCTGGCTGAGCATTGTCTGGGTCCTCGGGCTTGTTCCATTGGATGGGCGGGCCGGGAACATCTCCTTTCTTGTTGAACTTCGGACGTTGCACCCAACCTTCAGGTACAGAGTGGTCGCCCAGTTCCCCGATGATGGTGTTGTAGCCATAACCCGTGTTGTCGGGATCGGCCGTTGCACCCTTCATCGTGGGCACACCCGGTGGCGTGCCAAGCTTGCGGTAGTAGTCCTCGCGCTGTTTCTCTATCTGCATCATGCGGGCGGCATAGTCTTTCTGCCCTGCCGTAACGTTGTTGCTGCTGATGCCGTAGACATTGCTGAACTTGCCTGTTCCCAGTTTGCTTGCTACGCGTTTGTCGCCGATGAAGTAATGCTTGGTAAAGCGGTTCTTCGTTACGGTGATAATTGGGGCAGGATAAATGGCGTAATCCTCCGTTTCGTGGAACGTGATTCCCTGCGGCGCACCATTTACATACACGCCTTCGAGGTCGCCGTGGCTCTTGACGATGCGCTCGCCGGCGGCATTGTAGGTGTATCGGCTGGTTTTGCCATTATCCGATAATACCATCAGGCGGTTGTCCTCGTCCCAATACATTCGCCGCTCCGTGTTCAGGCTGTCGTTCTCCACCAGCGTGGGATTACCGTTGGCATCGTAAGTGTAATGCTCATGCCCTATCTGCGTGGGAGCGGTGGGGTGGTTGCTGTCTCGTACTTATACGTAAAGTCGTAAGACTGCGCCGTCTTTGTGGATTCCACCTCCTGCACCTTGGTGAGTGGTTCGCTCATGCGGCCGAAGGTCATCGTCATCTCATACTTCGCACCCTTCGCCTCACCGTTGGCCTTTATCAGGCGGCTTAGGTCGTCGTAGACATAAGTGTGGTTGAAAGCACCGCCGAGTTTCGCTTTGTTGTTATTGCTATTGTTGCTATTACTATTGGCCTGT
>NZ_GG740080.1:7257-10380 GCF_000162415.1 Prevotella sp. oral taxon 317 str. F0108
ACTTCTATATTACCTTTTAATTGGGGTGGTATAAAGGTCTTCATCTATTTTTCTTCCCCTCTCATCAAACAGTGAGTATATCCTCTTTAACTCTGATATAAGCATTTGCTCGAACGTTTCCCATTGGAATAGGGAGGTTGCATCGTCTCTATCACAATAGTGCACGGTGCTTGTTCTTTTATCTATATAAAGATAAGAACCGTCCCAGTCATAACCGCCTATAAAGAAATGGTCGTCTGCGGCATTTCGAGGTCTTTCCCGAATGTTTGCCGTAATAATCGAAAACGGTTGGCGGCTTTCATCAGTGCTTCTTTTATAGTTTCTTCTTAACCCGTCTAAACAAAAGGTTCCAACCAATATGTCTAACCCATTGCTTACATCTAACAAGAATTTTTTATAATCGATGGGAATTCCCATGCCCAATTCTTTCTCCAATGCTTGGACATCGTTCTTACTTAGCGGAGGATACAGGGTGTTTAGCCAAGCCTCGGGGGCTATATGGGGCGCTTTTCCTATAAGGATTGCACCGGTGGATTGGGATTCTTCAATACCCTGGTTCTGAAATCTATAAATTAAATCCCTATATGTTTTATTCATATTCTATTTTTTATATACGCTATACTATTTATGGTAAAGGCTCATCATTAAAAATGAAGAATTTGACAATAGTTGATTTAATCTCTATTGATTTTCTTTCCACTTGATGGATTCCTGTAATTACCATTATGCCTACTAAGATGTTCTCCACCTTTCTTCACAAATTCAATATTTGACGGATCACCAGCATCTTCTGGATGTCCTTTTACACTATTAATGTGATGTCCTTCGTAACCCTTTACTTTTCCTGTTTCTTTTAATTCCTTTAATTCTTTCTTTGTCCATCTTCTGGAACCGCGCCCTGTCCTTTCCACCAATCTTTTCTCTGCTTTCCATGCATCTTTAACAGCTTTTTGTCTTAAATATTTAAGATTCTTAGCTCCTTTAACAGCTTCGATTCCGTCTTCAATTATTTTCACATCCTTTTTTATCTTTCCTACCTTAGCCAAATCACCTGCATAAGGTAAAAGGCCGAGTACACTAATTCCTACATCTAACCATTCTCCATTCTTTGCAGCTAAAGTTGCATTTAAGCCATCTGCAACACCTGTTGGGTCAAAAATACCAACAATATCAAGTGCCGCACTTAAGATTTTTTCTCCTTCTAAAGTATAAGCTCCTCCAAAGTCTATACCTAAAGAAGTAGCATTTACCCTAATATCTATTAAGTTTGTTTTTAGAGTTATATTTGAATTATTTTTTCCTGCAATAACAATGTCATTACCATCCGTATCTATAAGTTTTATAGGATTCCCTGCACAATAAACATATCCTCCTAAAGTTGGATATTTCTCTGCTAATTTATCTACTCCCAGCCACATGGAGATTTTGGGGTCCATGTACCTGGCGCCATAATAATACAGCCCCGTTTCTTCATCTAATTCCTTGCCATTGAACTTGTAGGGCATGTCCTCTGAGGATGTGTGCTCATCCACGAGCAACTCACCGTAGGGCAGGTAAGCATCAAACTGCGTGATGTTGGCTTTAGCGTCAGTGATATATGATGTTGAGCCGAGGTGGTCGGAGTGATAGAAGAAGATGTCCTCGGTGTTGGTCGTGTCGGCAGGGACATAGCCATAACCCGGCTGGGCATTGTCAGGGTCTTCGGGTTTCTGCCATTGAATGGGTGGACCAGGGACATCTCCCTTGTCGTTAAACTTCGGTCGTTGCACCCAACCTTCGGGCACGCTGTGGTCGCCCAGCTCCCCGATGATGGTGTTGTAGCCATAACCCGTATTGTCGGGATCGGCCGTTGCACCCTTCATCGTAGGAACACCGGGAGGTGTGCCCAGCTTGCGGTAGTACTCCTCGCGCTGTTTCTCTATCTGCAGCATGCGGGCGGCATAGTCTTTCTGGCCTGCCGTAACATTATTGCTACTGACACCATAGACATTGCTGAACTTGCCTGTTCCCAGTTTGGAGGCAATTCGTTTGTCGCCGATGAAGTAATGCTTGGTAAAGCGGTTCTTCGTTACAGTGATAATCGGGGCAGGATAGATGGTGTAATCTTCCGTTTCGTGGAACGTGATTCCCTGCGGCGCACCATTTACATATACGCCTTCGAGGTCGCCGTGGCTCTTGACGATACGCTCGCCGGCAGCATTATAGGTGTATCGGCTGGTCTTGCCGTTGTCCGACAATACCATCAGGCGGTTGTCCTCGTCCCAATACATGCGCCGCTCGGTGTTCAGGCTGTCGTTCTCCACCAGCGTGGGATTGCCGTTGGCATCGTATGTATAATGTTCATGCCCAATCTGCGTGGGTGCTGTGGGGTGGTTGCTGTCCTCGTACTTATAGGTGAAGTCGTAAGACTGCGCCGTCTTTGTGGGGTCCACCTTCTGCACCTTGGTGAGCGGCTCGCTCATCCGCCCGACGGTCATCGTCATCTCATACTTCGCCCCCTTCGCCTCACCGTTGGCCCTTATCAGGCGGTTAAGGTCGTCGTAGGCATAAGTGTGGTTGAAAGCACCGCCAAGTTTCGCCTTGTTGTTATTGCTATTGTTATTACTATTGTTATTACTATTGTTGTTGCTATTGTTGTTATTACTATTGGCCTGTGTCGGGTCTACAGCATTGACAATGCCTAAGATATTGTCCACAGCATCGTATTGGTACTTGTTGGTCATAATCGCCGTACCTGCTGCCGTGAGATTCATTTCTTGTAAGCGTTCGCGTTGTTTGTCGTAGGTGTAGGTTGTCTCCGCACCGTTACCCAACTTGGTGTAGACGGTGTGTCCATCCTTGTCATAGCCCACCTTTTCTACGATGGTCTCTTCCTTTCCTTGTTTGTTGGACTTGACACTCGCGATTTGCCCTGCCGCATTGTAATGATAGGTAACCACCTCACCGTCGGGATAGGTCATGGTGCGCACGCGGTTCCAACTGTCGTACGTGGCGCCGTAGACGTAGGTGCGCACGTCGGCGGTGCTCACCATCACCGAGCGAACGGTTTTTACAACCTCTCCTTGGTTGCCGTAATAATACGCCTCGCCGCCCGATGCGTCTTCCACCAGCACCAGCCTGCCA
>NZ_GG740080.1:11268-20618 GCF_000162415.1 Prevotella sp. oral taxon 317 str. F0108
GCTGCCCTGTCCTGCGTTGTCGTAAATGGTCTGCCTTACGGAGGCGAGTGCGGGGAAGAATACCGTCGTGTCTGCCTGTTGTTTTAGTTCGTAGGTGTTCTGCGTGCCTTGCAGTTTGTTGCCTGCTGCATCGTAGAGCGTTTCGGCAGTGACGAGGTCGTGCATGTACAGGTTGCGGTTGTGTCCGTATTCTGCCACCTGCGTGCGGTAAACGGCATTGCCGTTCTGCGTGTCTATCTGCTTGGTGGTGACCTTCTCAAAACCGTAGAAGTCGCGTTCGCGGCGGTCGCGGTAGCCGCCTTCGTATTCAAACTCGTTGCGCATCCTGGTGGCTCCGTTCTCGGCATAGCCGCCCGTGGTCTCCACGGATGCCATCACCCAACGGCGCCCAGGCATGTCGTAGCTCGGTTCGGTCTGCTTGTATCCTACGGCAACGTGTCCGCCGAAAGGCAGGGTCACACCCTTGAGAAGGTTGGTGCGTCCCGTGAGGTTGCGACGCACCCCCATGCTGTTTTCGCTGTCGCTGTAAACGAGATCGGGCAAGCCGTCGCCGTCCATGTCCATCAAGGCCGCAGTCGTGCGGTTGATGCTTTCGCTATGCGAACCCTGTATGCTCGGCGTGATGTTGATGACAAAGCCGAACGGAAGGGGTATGCGGATCGTGTAGGCGGTGCTGGCGTATATGGCCACGGAAGAGCCCATGTTGCCGGAAAGCTCCGATTTCTTCTGCAACCCTTCAGGTGCGGCAAAGCCGCTGCCCGTATTCAGCGTGACTTTCAAGTCGCCCTTGCTGTCCTGTTCCACAAAGTCGGGCAGCCCGTCGCCGTTCACGTCATGGAATGCGCCCTTGCCGGAAGTGAGGCTTCCCGTATCGTTCTGCCCTGCCGAGATGTTGAACAGGCCGAGAATGGGAATGCATACGCCCAACCCGTCACCGTAGTTGTTGTTCGAACTGTGTTCGACGGCATTGATACCTGAGGGCATGGCCTCGGTGAAAGAATATCCCAGATTATAACGTACCTGCCCCTTGGATACCATGTCGGGCAGTCCGTCGCCGTTAAGGTCTCCCCAGTCGCGTACGGACTCCGACGTCCCGCTTGAGAAATTGCCGCTGGCGCTGCAAGCCCCTTCCGAGACGTTGCCGCTAAAGCTTGCCCCCTCGGCATTCTTACCCAGCCGCCCGGTCTGTTGCAGGCTGGCCACGCTCTTGGCGAAAGAGGCTTTCGCCTTTTGCAGCTTATCTTGGAAGTTGGAAAGCTTATAACTGTCGGGATTCATGCTGAGTCCGGCATCCCCGCCTGTGTTTTCCGATTCTCCATAAGACATTGAGGCTTCCACGTCATAGTCTTGCCCGTCACCGAGGGTGCCAATCTGACGGGTAAGCTGTACCTTAATCTTACCATTGTCTTCACGCACCCAGTCGGGATAACTGTCACCGTTCAAATCCAGTGCAGACACCGTGGTATAAGATTCCTGCTTGGTGTTGCTCTTATTTACCCCGAGGCTGAATCCCATCGAAAATCCCAAAGAGTAGGTCTTACCCGTACTTTTCGATTCCGTCATTTGTACAGGTGCAGAAAGCCCTTCCCCGTTAAGGTTGTAGTTGATGGAGTCAACGACTATTTCATCTTCACCCAATCGCGATGCACGCATCATTGCGACTTTTACATACACACTATCTGTGGCACTGACATACTTCCCTGTTGTGGGACTATATGCCATCGTAAAGAATTTCTGCTTGTTGATGTCGAGCGTGTTCTTCTCAACGGCCTCTTCGTCGATTTCCCCATCCTTGATGTAGTCGTTATGGTCAGAGGCCCTTAACTCATCGGTCCTGATGGGTTCTCCCTTCGCATTGCCATTCCAAGCAAACTGTCCCCAACCTTTATAGAGCGGTCCATGGTCAAAACGGTTGAAACTGGAGAACACGGATGCCGGAATGGAATCCACGCGCACCAACCTGCGTCCTGTCTCATGCTTCTTCCCGTCCGTACCCACGGTATAAAGAATGGAGTCACGAAGGACATGTAGCCGTGCGATGGGGGCATTATCCAGTTCGTTGAGGACGGAAAAACTCACTTGCACCCTCTTTGCTGAAAGATGCGGGATAAGGGAGACGCCGTTCACGGCCGTACTGTCTCCTTGCAGGCGGTTGTTCCCCCTCATCGTATATTCCTTGCGGTAAAGCAGTGAACCCGTTTCGTCTTTCAACGTGAGATGGACTGTGGCGGGTGCCGTGTCCTTACCCGAAGAACGGCTTACTCGCAACTCGGGCACCAAAACCAACCTGTCACCCCAAGTGGAATCGCTTGCAACGACATGTACAAGCGTATCCTTTGCAGCTACAATGTTTTTATTGAACATCAGGCGTTGCGGAGCAAGCGCGTATTTGGTAGTATCACTGCGGAACACGGGCGTCCAGCTGATGTGCTGCCAATTGATGGGGCTGCTTGTCTTGATGATGAAGTTTACCGTGGCACTATCCACAACGGAAGAATGGAAATTGCCCTCGAACTTTCCCGTAAGCACGGTATCGGCTGGCAAAAGAAGATGGTCTATTTCCGTTTGTGTGCCGGTTTTATCCGTCTTGACTATGGAGAGTACTACATCGTCGCTTGTTTTTTGCTTATTAAACCCTCCTTCATAGAAAACCGTTCCGTCAATGGCAAGCGGTGCAGTAGACATTTCGCCAGGCACATAATCCGACGAATTGCGATAATGTTTCAAATCTTCACCTGCATAGGTATCTACCGCAATGGAAGTATAAACAATGTTCGGATCCCATTCCACGACATCGCCTATACCCGAATATCTTGCATTCACGCGGAAAAGCAGATAGTCACCTGGACGGACGGGAAGGGTCTTCGCCGGTACCGTAACACTGCCCGATTGCAGAAGCGTGTCTTTCCATAACACGACATTATTATGCTGCATACTCAGACTGACACCGTCTCCTTGGGCAGATGGTTTGTTGACCGCCCCAGTCACTTTCACTGTACCTGCGTAGGGGGCACGCCATAAACGAATGGCATCGTGCAAGGGAAATTCGCGTTCCAACGAATCACGGATAGCCTTGTAGTCGGGAAGGAATGTGGAGTCTATGCTTGTAGCATTTCCCGTTATGGGATTTCCCGTATTGGTACTCGTACTGCTGAAACTTACATCCTTACCATTGCTGTGGTTGAAATAGACCGTACCATTTTGGGCGATGTCAATAAGGCCGTCGGCATTGAAATCCTGAAAATAGGTTTTGTTTTTGCTCTGGTCGGTCGTTTTGTTTACCGCATAGCCGATGCTTGCCGGGCCAAAGCCCGTAGCTACATTCGCATTCCAAGAGTTACTGGTGGTGGTGCCTCCTGTAAAGCTGCCGATACCCGTTATTGTCATCTTGTCTCCGAAAGACGGATGGCGAAGGTCTTTATTTTGGTTCAATCGGTAATGCAACCTGCCGTCCGCACCTTTCCACACCTTGTCGGGCATGCCGTCGCCGTTGATGTCTACAAGGGCGATGCGTCCTTCGTTGTTCGTCTTGGTGTAAGAATAAGAACCGCCCGCATTAACCGACGCCGGACCCCAGCCGGCCCCGACCATGACACCGCCACCTACTGTGTTTCCTTTGGCAGAGCCGCCGCCGAGAAGGGAAAGCCTTTCGTCAAAGTTCCCAATGTGCAATTTAACAAGCCGGCCATAGTTGTCCTTTTCTGCCGTATAAATTACGGGCGTATCGGAGAAAATGCCTTTTGTTATGTCATTATAATAACTAAACGTTTGTGTTGCAACATGATTGTCTTTACTATCTAATTGCTCAATGCCGTCCAAAAGCGTTTTGGAAAAGACACCTTCCTTATAATGAAGCGCATAAGCGCGCAGCAGCTCGCTGTTGTACTTCACTTCCACGCGTTCTAGCAGGGCATCGTCGGTTTGCAGCACACCCAAACGACCGCTCTTGACCACATCCTTGCGCGCATCCCACTTGAAAGCGAACTGTACGCTATAAGCTCCCTCCTCGTCTTTACTGCCCGTATAGCGGTAGGTTTCGGGATAAAGGTTGTCGCTGCGTTTGCGGTATTTGTAAGAAACGAAATTGCCGTGGGTGTCTTGCGTCTTGCAAAGTGCCCAGCGCAGGATGTTGCCATTGCCGTCTTTGAGCACGGCACCTTCGTCCACCGTACCGTCCACGCCTCCGAAATAAGACACGGTACCGTCTTTGGAGGTTACTTCCCACGTGTAGTTCTGCGGACTGTCGCCCTTGCGGATAATCTTGGCAAAGCCGCCCTCTACAAGCGGATAGAAACGTTTGTCTTTGGTTCTCGCGGGTGCATCAGTGGTGCGGTAGGTGCGGTCGTTGAGCTTGCTGCCCATGAGCAGGTAGCTTTCGCTTTCCTTATCGGTATCGAAACGGGGAACACCCCAGCGGGTTTCGATGTCGATGCTTTGCAGGGGAAGGCCCCAACCGTAACCCACATAAGAAGAACCGCCGTCGCTGCTGTATTGCAGACCGACGCTCGGCTGCATGCCCGCCCGCCCTTTGGGCAGTTCAAAGGGATAGCTTAGTGCTGCCGTTCCGCTTTGGTTGGCGGTGGGCGCGCTCACTGTTGTGATGCCGGCACTCGGGTCGGCCGCTTTGAGTTCGCTGATGCCCGTGGGTACGTAGTTCTGCGTTTCGGGATTTTCAGGCACTTTGATGATGCCGTTGATGACGTCGGTAAAGTGCGAGGTCTCGGCCACAACTAGCTCTCGGTCTTTATCCAAAACCTTATGCCGCAACATTACCCATTGGGCTTTTAATTCGTCGTAGTAGTAAGTGTGTATGTCTTCGGCGGTATAGCCCTGCGGGATAAGGGTACTGTCGTATGGCACGGTGATGCTTGCCAACGAATGGACGAAGTGCTCGCCATGCGGCAGGAAACGGTAACCGGCGATGCTGTCTTTCGAGTTGGCAGCAACGGTAGGATTACTCCTGTCCGCCGTTACGTTCACCATGCCTGCGGGCAGGTGGGGCAGCTCGCCCTTTCTAAGTGGCGTAATGCTCAAAATCTTGGCATGTTCCATACAGCCAAGGGGCACTTTCAGCTCAGCGCGACCAACAGACAGAGAGTCTGCAAGGGTGCCGGCGAAGTATTTGCTCACCGTGCGTTTGCGAAAATCTTGCAAACGCTTGGACACATGGTTTCTGTTATTTGTCCTTGTTCCCCGTTCTCTTCCTATTTCTTTCGTGCCCGTTACCGCATGTGCATACTTCTTGGCATGTAAAGATTGATTGTCTTTACCCGTTTTCTGTTCTTTGGCATCCGAAACAGGAGATTCCCTTATTTCTTGCTTGTTGCCGACATGCGAAGTTCTCCTATTGCCGTTACAAGAAACAAACAACAGAAACGCACTTAAAATAACCGCTGAAAAACATGCCGACTTGTTCATAACTTCGTTTTTATGACTATTCCGTTTAATGGGAAACCGTTTACTTTATTGTCCTTATAAAATATATCCCTATCGCCTATTTCCTGATGAGTTTGACGCTTTGTCTGCTCTCGCCACTACTCATCTCAAGTACGTATGTCCCATTCATAGGCAGATAGCAACGGGTGGCGTGATAGGTGTCGGCTGTGCGCGCTTCCCTTTGCAACAGGGCACCATCGGGGGAATACAGCCTAAATTCAAGCGGGAGCGACTCGGACATTTCCACGCGCACATCAACGTTGCCGTCGGTCGTGGGATTTGGGGAGACTGCGTGGCGTGCGAAACCGTCTTTGCCCATTGTCGATACGTTTAGCGTGCGGGTGGTGGAGCAACCTTCGGCGTTGGTCAGTTCGAGAATGTACGCTCCATCCTCGTCCAGCGTAACGCTCTCGCCACTCAGGTATCTGCCCTTCGGGCTCTTCCATCGGCAGGTGTAATCGCCCTTGGTGTCAAGGTGGTAATCGCGAGATGCACCGCGGGCGAAACGTACGTCCTGCAACTCGGGCACGTCGGCCATGTCGGCATTGGAAACCATGACTTCATTCAAGAGCGTTTTACCCGTATGGTCTTTGGCGGCAATCGTGTATTTGCCTTGTTGCAGGGCGGAAACGGTGATAAGGCTGTCACTTGTGGATTGGCTGTAACATGCTTTCCCATCAAGGCTTATCGTAACATGATATGGAGCAGTGCCGCCTGTGAAAAGCACTTTGAGCTGTCCTTTTTGCGCTGTGGAACAGCGGGGCCGTGCTATTTCAACGGTTGCAAAGAAGTCTTTAGCGGCACGAAGCGTAAAAATGCTTTCCCCCGCATCGGCGGCAATGCCTGCAAAGACAATGCTGTCGGCATGGCTGTCCTGTGCCTTGTAATAGCGTATTTGCCCGACGGGGAATTTTCCCGTGCCGCTGTTGTCTACGGCGAGATAGTAACACTCGTCCTTTCCGAGTGGTTGCAGTTGGTGGATGCTTCGGGTGTCGAAAGTCAAGGTGAGATGTTCTGCGGGCTGTCCTGTCGTTGTGGCTGCCCAGCATCGCTGCATCCATTTCCCGTTGCCCTTGTCGGCAGTAAAAGAGAGTTGCTTGGCGTTGTCGCCCCAAAGGTAGCTTGCGCCTTCGTTTATTGCGCTTGCAGATACTTTGACGACGGCTTCATTCTCGCTACTCTCGCCCGTGGTGCGGTGGAGTTTCGAGGTGGCGTCGCCGATGATGCCGGCAACGCGGTGGTTGTACGCTTTAAGCCGATAATAGTTGCGGATGGTTTCGCCTTTGTAATTGAGGTAGGAATGGGCAAGGGTGATGCCGTGGCGAAGGGCGAGGGCACTTTCCACGCGCATGCGTTCGGCGGCGGTGAGGGCGCGAGCGTAAACCACATATTCCTCCATGCCGTTCTTTAAGCTCTTGATGGGGAGTTTTTCTTTGGTCATCCCACCCACATTGAGGGTGCCGCGCGTACCGCTTGCAGATGAGGTGCTATAAGCGTACAGGCGTAGTTGTGGCAAGGTGTCGCGCCCGGTGTAGTTCATAAACGTTCCCTTGACAAGGTTGGCGGCGCGGGCCGTGGTCTGCACACGTTCGGTTTTTCCCGCTTGTGTGCTGACATTCCATAGCAGCTGTTCGCCCGCTTTCTGTATTTTCCCTACACCGATAAAGGTCAGGCCGCCAGCACCAGTAAGGCGTACAGGGGTATTGTCGTTACCACTTGCCCATTTCACAAAACCTGCCACTCCGCCAGGGGCTTGGCATTGCGGTTTCGGTTGTATTTGCGCTTGGGTCTGCGCTTGCGCCCGACTTGCCGTTATGGATACGGCGCACAAGAGCGAAACAAGTATGCTTGTAAGATGGAGTGTGGATTGTTTCATCGTCATTTCTGTTTGGTTAGGGGAATGGTATAGCCCACTGTCAGCAAAAGCAGGTGACTGTTGTTCGTGGCTTTGTGATAGCCGTATGGGTTCTCGTTTGTCTTGATAAGGTCCATAAAGCCGTAACCGTATTGCAGGCTGGCTTCGATGCCGTTCTTAAACGACGAGTAGCCTATCTTGAGCAGGGGCATCACGTGCAAGCGTGCCCGAAATGTTTCTCTTAAATGTTCCTGTGTGAGTTTGTCCACCGAAACGTATAGGGCCGCACGATTGCTCGAAAAGTCGATACCGCCAGGATTGAGCGGGATGCCCATGCCCACACCAGCACCCATATAAAGGTCGCTCAGCAGGTAGAGTCGCGCGGCTACCTGCGGCATGATGACGTGATAACGAAAGACCGTCTTCTCGTCGATGTTGCCGATTTGCTTATGTTCCTTTAAGGTAGAAGACAGCCACGTGTAGTCTGCCGCCAATTCAACGCCAAGGCGGTCGTGCCGCCAAAGGGCAAAAACGCCTATCGAGGGAACAAACGCGCCGTTTTCTTCCATCGTATAACGAGGACGGACGGCTCCGTCTTCTACCAAGGCACCAAGGTTGCCGATAACGCTGTAACCCACGCCGGCACGGATGCCGATACGGGTTTGGTAATACCGTTTGTGCGAGAAAATACGCCTCGGCTTGGGCTCGCGAGTGATTTCCGCCGTATCTATTACCACATCGTCAGATTCAGGTTCTATGCCGGTTTGTTGCTTAGGTTGTTCTTTGGGTGTTTCTTGCACAACAGCAGGTTCTGCTTTCTTTTCTACAACCGCCACCTTCTCTGCGGGTTGAAGAGCAGAGGCGGCAATAACCTTTCTTTTCCTCTTTGGCTTTGAAACCTTATGCCATGCTTTTGGCGAAACTGTTGTCGTGCCTTGTTTGATGGTGTCTTGCGGGGTAGAAGCCGAGGGGGTTGCCTGAGGTGTCGGCACATCTTCCTCATCATGTTTGCAAAGTCGTAAACACAACAAGATAATGAGGATAACGATTAACGCAACAATGCCGCTAATGACATTGCGGCGGGTATTGGGAGTAGAATTGCCCATAGGCACTTTCCTATTATTTACATGAAATGTGTTGAAATAAATTCAAACCTAAATCTTATGCCAATCTTGGCAAAGCGGGGAAAGAGAGTAAGGATAAGAACATGGGCAGAACTTATCGGATATTAATCATATAGCCCACCGTCAGTTCAATTTGCTGATTGTGGTTGTCGTGTTCCACCCAGTTATAGGTGTTTGTTTCGGTCTTGATACTGTTGGTCAGACTGTAATGATAGCGCAAGTCGAGCGTCATGCCGAATGGGAAGTCATAGCCGATACCGCCGCCCAATGCCGCATCGGGACGGCCTTTGAGTTTGTCTTTGAGAATGCGTTCGGTCTCTTTTACGCTGGGATAACCCAACGCCGAGAACTTCGCATCCTCTTGGTTACCTGTATAAGTGAGATTGCTTGGAGAGAGGTTTGCGCCAATTCGTCCGCCCAATGATACGTGCAGCGAGTTTTTTGCCTTAAAAGGATAGAGATTGAAATAAGCGGCAAGCCCCAAATGATGATAACGGGTGGAGAGCGTGTAGTTCAGTTCGTTCTTGTCCTCGTAACGCACCCGCGCCGTTTTGTTATAATAGGCAATGCCCGCTTCAACGCCCCAAAGGCTTGCAGGCTGCCTATAAAGGAAAAACAGCTCGGCACTTGGCACGAACAGTCCTTTGTTGTCGAACGAATAATTGGCGTAATAACCCTCGCTCACTAATATCTTGTCTACATGACTGTTGACACTGTAACCGCCGCCCAA
Organism: Prevotella sp. oral taxon 317 str. F0108; assembly: GCF_000162415.1. NCBI lineage: Bacteria > Pseudomonadati > Bacteroidota > Bacteroidia > Bacteroidales > Prevotellaceae > Prevotella > Prevotella sp. oral taxon 317. The sequence continues at coordinate 20,414 of NZ_GG740080.1, forward strand.
GCGGACACCGGCATTGAAAGCACCCTCCTGAGCACTTAGTGAAAGACAGGAAACGATAAAAAGAATAAGTAAATTAAATTTTGTGCCCATAACAGTCTAACCTTTTTGATATTAATGTTTCTAAGGGACTGAAGTTCCTCATTCTTCCGCAAATATAATCATTCTTTTGGAACAAGCAATGTTTTTTGCGAAAAAAATATTTTAT
>NZ_GG740080.1:20951-22133 GCF_000162415.1 Prevotella sp. oral taxon 317 str. F0108
AAATAGAAAGATGTTGCATAGATAGGCTTTTACTAAAAACTGGCAAAAACGCCCGAAATCCTTACAAAACACCATAAAGGGAGATTAGATTTGGGCATAACCTACTGGTAATCCATAAAATGCTTTTACGCTAAACAACAGGTAGTAAGGAGTAAAGGAGTAAGGAGTAACTGGTAATCCCAAAAATGCTTTTACGCTAAACAACACAGAGCCAAAGTCAAGATTACTTCTGCATTTCCATGATGCTGCCCCCGTTGGCCATGAGCTGCATGCCCTGCATCCATTTGCGTTGGCGGTTGTAAGCCTGTGGGGGCTACGTGCCGTTGCCCATGCACACGTATGCGGCGCAACCGTTTTGTATAGTTTTCGGTAAGAAATTTAACACAAAAAGTGGCTTTTTTATCCACCAACCGCTCACCTTGCCGCAAAAAATCGATTCTCGCGAAGGTTCGTTTTGATGCAAAAAAGGGGTTAGTTGTACATGCAGGAAAAATGAATTTTTATTTAAACCGACCGCCACTAACACCCGTTTTTTGGCGATTTGCAGCAAAATATAGTGCGTTTTGATGCTAAACGCAGTGCAATATGCCGCTAAACGTAATGCGTTTTGATGCTAAATGCAGTGCGTTTTGGTGCTAAATGCAAGGTAAAACGGTGCTAAATACAGGGTAAAATGCCGCTAAATGAAAGGTGAAAAGCATAAAAATACACCGTAAATGTATAAATAAAACCCTTTAGAACCATTAAAAACATGGCTGGAAAGGGCAAAATAGACACTAAAAAGTGGCATTTTAGGGGCTAAAAGTGGTTTTTGGGGCGTAAAAAATAATGAGTTGGCAAGCAATCTAGAAAGGCAAAATGGTACAAAATGCAGGTTTTGTCCTTAAAACAGACAAAACAAGATGCGTGAAAGGCAAGAAAAAGAGGCTTTTTACCTACTTTTTAACCTGTTTTTTCGCTAGAACGGAGTGAAAATTAGAATACGATTGTAAAATAAAAGACAATAATTTAAGTTTTTGAGTTGATGAGTCTTTGAGTTTGCAAGTTGATGAGTTGATGTATTCGGGAGTTGCTGTTTTTGTGAGTTTATAAGCCAAAGAATTGATTTGTCCTGCACTTCGTATATGATAGTAGGGTTTATCTTGGCTTTACGGTACAAAGACAATAAACCTCTCGTAATTT
>NZ_GG740080.1:23045-24097 GCF_000162415.1 Prevotella sp. oral taxon 317 str. F0108
TAATTAGAGAATGAAAAGTTCTTTCTCTGAGGATCAACCAACTCTTACAACTAAAAAAATCAAATATACTTTCCATATCTATTTGCAGTATTTACAAGAAATATCTATCCCATTTTCCATGACGGTTCCATCTGGGCTATAAACTCTAACATTTGAATTTCCATGCATGTCATTCCATTTATATGTAATTGTCATACCATGATTCTTTGCATGGTTGTACAAAAGTGCATCGCAGTTCTTAGATTTAGGACCGCAAGGAGGCAGTGGACCTGCGGGGAAAGATTTTCCACTAGGCCCTTTAAAGAATGAAGTTTTTCCATCTCCCTTTGGACCCATTGAGGTTATTTCTAGATGACCTCCCTTTTGGTTTCCAAGTTGATTTAATATCTGAGGTTCTGAATGGAAACCTCCTTTTTGGCTAGCAAAGCTTCCCACCTCTCCATTTATGCCATTTGTATTTGTATATACGGCATTTGCTATATGTAAACCTAAAATGTCTATATCCACATTCATGTTTTCCACATACCCATACAACGTTGGATTTTCCCCTGCCAGTCCTATCGGATCTTGGCTTATATACCCACCTGTATTCGGGTCGTAATACCTGAACCGATTGTAGTACAGCCCCGTCTCCTCGTCCTCATACTGTCCCAATTGTCTGAATGGCACGAGCTTTCTGTCGCCCCTAAGGTTGCGCAAGTTGCCATAGATATCGTAGTCGGCTTGCCAGACGGGCGTTCCATGTTCGTCGTAGGCCTGCACGGGGCGACCGATGTAGTCGCTCACGATGCCGTAACGCTTGCCGTTTACCAACTTGGCTGTGGGTACATAACTATCGGGGTCGTAAATCCAGGTGACGAGGTTGTCCGTTGGTTCGGGCCTGTCGAACGACACATCGCCGTTTTCGGCAACGATTGGTTGCGGCCGTTTCGTTTCGTCGTACTCCCACTCGTGAAGGACAACGTCGCCATCCCACAGGTAGCGGTGCACGCGGCCGTTGAAGGACTTCTCGATTCTCCGACCCAGTGCGTCATATTTAAATGTGACAACTC
>NZ_GG740080.1:24594-28607 GCF_000162415.1 Prevotella sp. oral taxon 317 str. F0108
CCGGCGGTCCTCACACAGCTGACCGCCGCGGGCGTATGTGCGGTCGGTTCGGTCGGCGCTGTCGTACACGTTGCCCATCACGTCGGGGTTGCGCCATTGGCGTGCGCCGTCACCATATTCCGCCTCGGCCAGACTGCCGAAGTCATCGTAGAAATAACGCACAATCCGCCCACTTATTGCATCGTGGGCGTGCGAAAGCCGGAAGTCGTCGTCCCAGCGGTAGCCCCTATTACTTACAGGCTTAATGCTTTTTTACTGCAATCCCCAACGGTTTCATTTTGACTATAAAAAAACAACAGTTTTATTCTCCTCCCAAATTCTCTTATTAATACATGACGAGTTTCGAAACCTTTTGTCTTCCTCAATAGCTGATAACGATAGTTCCTGGGGATTATCTCTGCACAATAAGAGCATTGATATTTCAGGCTGCCCATAGTAATGTGGGGTATTCAATATATCATCTATTGCCATTGCTCGTTTCATAAGGATGTTAGATATTTTACTTAACAGTTCTTTGGAAATAAAGTCAAAAAAACTAGATAGTTTCTCTTCTATATTATCATATGAAAAGAAATCCGTTTTGGAACCTTTAAAAAGATTATTATTGGGTAAAGATGAATAAAAAGAGTATAAGTAATTGGTGTAAATATTAGAGTCCTTTTTTCTAAACCCTGTACTTTCTAAAATTTCTTTCCAAATCTCCCCTCCAAAAATATTTGCAGTTATAAATATACTCGCGATAGCTCCCATTGACAATTGTTTTCCTGTTAGGAATTTAAATTCTATTTTCCCAACGGTTTCATTCATAAACTTTATGTTGGCAATATTCTTAGAATACTCTATAACTATCTGTCTCGAATTAAATCTTTCAACTAGTGTTTCTATTTGAGATTTAAAACATTGTTTAAACTCTTTTTTTCCCATCTGTCTATATCCTCGTTTTATACTTTACTACATGGAATGTTGCATTGGTAGTATTACCGTTTCCATCGATGTATACTCCGCTACTACCTTTAGATGTTTTTATAGTTCCTCCACCAGACATACTTGTATTTGCCATATCAACCTTTTTAGTACTAAAAACTCCACTTGCTTTCTGTGCTGGTGTCAATCTTCCAGAATTCATTTTTGCTTCAAAAACATACACTTTATTATTTCTAGTAGCAACGAAATCTGCTCTTATACTTTGACCATTTATAGTCATAGGAACTTGCCTTCCTACGATTTTAAAGCCATTGCGCTCTAAGTCAAATTCGGCTAAGTTTTCACCTCTACGCCCATTAAAATTAGAACATTCCAACCCAAACACGTCAACTTCCATATTTACATCTTTTACGAAAGCGTACAATGTTGGATTATTCCCCTCTAACCCTATCGGATCTTGGCTTATATACCCACCCGTACTCGGTTCGTAATACCTGAACCGATTGTAGTACAATCGCGTTTCCTCGTCTTCATACTGCCCCAATTGTCTGAACGGCACAAGCTTTCTGTCGCCCTTGAGGTTGAGCAAGTTGCCATAGATGTCGTAGTCGGCTTGCCAGACGAGCGTTCCGTGTTCGTCGTAGGCCTGCACGGGGCGACCGATGTAGTCGCTCACGATACCGTAACGCTTGCCGTTTACCAACTTGGCGGTTGGAACATAGCTGTCGGTGTCGTAAACCCAGGTTATGAGGTTGTCCGTTGGTTCGGGCCTGTCGAACGACACATCGCCGTTTTCGCCAACTATCTGTTGCGGCCGTTCCGTTTCGTCGTACTCCCACTCGTGAAGGACAACGTCACCATCCCATAGGTAGCGGTGTACGCGGCCGTTGAAAGCTTTCTCAATCCGCCGGCCCAGTGCATCGTACTTGAATGTGACGATCTTGCCGTCGGGCCGAGTGACGCTGCCCAACATGCCGTTAGGCAGCCATGTGTAGGCGTAGTCGCCGGGATGCCAAGTTAAAGCCCCGTCTTCTCTTCCATTTTCTTTTGAAGTATTACTACCGGAGAAGAGACCGAAGACACTTTTACGATCGCCTTGCGGGGTTTCTGCAATGGGCGGAATCTTCCTTTTCGTCTTCAGTACCAGGTTGCCCTGCTTGTCGCAATGGTACCGCCATCGGCGGTCTTCACGCAGCTGACCGCCACGGGCGTATGTGCGGTCCTATTCCTTACTGCGGCTAACCGTCTCAGATGTGTTATGCCATATTCAAGAATCCTCCGCACAAGACTGAGCCTTGTGCCTCTCAAAAAAGGCAAACTTATGAGAACACATTATGGGAATCGAATATTGTTACATTTCAAAAAAATACAACAATGATGGAGACTAGGCATTTCTCTCTTACAATTATTTGCAGAGACACACTATCGCATTGCGCAACCTTATAAGTTATTCTGTACTAATTGTGAACTTGCCTGGGGCTTTCCAGGAAATCCGATTATACTTGGCACTAATTAGCCCCTTTTCTTTGTAATAATCTACCACTTCTGAAGGAGCCCAACCATTTCCTCCTGAGAATAATCCACCTAAATCGATCAACTTGTTAATAATAAGTACTCGGTTGTCAATATCCTCAATAGGGAGAACCAAAAAATACTCTGAACCTACATTTCTAAATCCCATAGCGATGAGCTCATTCTTGAAGTTATTACTAGTATTTCTTAGTATAATTTCTTTCCCTGCAAGTTCTACCACAATAATCTTATCATTTAATATATCACTCATTTCACTAATACAGTTAATATAGTTGTTACAGATTCATTATCAATTGTTGGAACTGAATTTATCACCATTTCTGGTGCCCCATTCGGTAAATGCTGCCCTGGCCCCAAGAAATATTCATTCCCTTCTAATGGGCTGCGAGGATTCATAGAAGTAATGTCTGAGATTTCTCTCACTTTAAATCCATTCTGAAGACTACCAGGCTTTAACCCCATGCCACGCTCTATGCTTGATGCTGTTGCTGATGAGATGGTTACGGTATCACCCTTTCTAAAGTTAGGAAGATTATTTAAAGCTCCTGTCCTATCTGTTATAAATGTACCATTTAAGCCAATATTAGGATAAGAATCCCAATCTATAGGGCTAATATTAAAACCCTTGTCATCTTGCAGCATACGATATTGTCGTTCTCTGGCTTTTTTAACTCTATCACAGTTTAGTCCAAATCTGTCTACCCAGATATTGATATCTCTCACATACCCATACAATGTAGGATTATTCCCCACCAACCTTATCGGGTCTTGTGATATATACCCACCCGTATTCGGGTCGTAATACCTAAATCTATTGTAGTACAGCCCGTCTCCTCGTCCTCATACTGCCCCAACTGGCGGAACGGCACGAATTCCCTGTTGCCCTTGAGGTCGAACAGGTTGCCATAGATGTCGTAGTCGGCTTGCCAGACGAGCGTTCCGTGTTCGTCGTAGGCCTGCACGGGGCGGCCGATGTAGTCGCTCACGATGCCGTAACGCTTGCCGTTTACCAACTTGGCGGTTGGAACATAGCTGTCGGTGTCGTAAACCCAGGTGACGAGGTTGTCCGTTGGCTCGGGCTTGTCGAACGACACTTCGCCGTTTTCGGCAACGATCGGTTGCGGGCGATCCGTCTCGGCGTACTCCCATTCGTGAAGAATGACGTCGCCATCCCAGAGGTAACGGTGCACGCGGCCGTTGAAGGACTTCTCGATTCTCCGCCCTAATGCGTCATATTTGAATGTGACGGTCTTGCCGTCTGGCCGAGTTACGCTGCCCAGCATGCCGTTAGGCAGCCATGTGTAGGCGTAGTCACCGGGTTGCCAAGCAATGAGTCCTTCCTGTTCCCTCCTTTCTTTTGAAGTATTACTACCGGAGAAAAGGCCGAAGAGTCCTTTGCCTTTCGTCTGTGGAACGGCATGTTCCAAATCAGCCCTTATCTTCCTTTTCGTCTTCAGCACCAGGTTGCCCTGCTTGTCGTAATGGTACCGCCATCGGCGGTCTTCACGCAGCTGACCGCCGCGGGCGTACGCGCGGTCGGTTCGGTCGGCGCTGTT
>NZ_GG740080.1:29289-31028 GCF_000162415.1 Prevotella sp. oral taxon 317 str. F0108
GTCGCGCTCGAACACCGTCTCGCCATGTGGGTCGCTGGCCTTGCAGAGCCGCCCTGCGCGGTCGTACTCCCACGTGTAGGACACACTGTTGCGGTTGCGTCGACGCACCACACGGTTGTCGCCGTTGTTTTAGTATCTGCACCATTTAGACGGTTCTAATGTCGAGCGTACAAGCAAAAATCTTCAATCTAAGCGTCTTAATAAAACTCAATTTCACAATCTGATAGAGCATATATTCTGCCATCCGAAAGTTCTATGCTATTGTTAGATACTTTACCTGTCAATAAGCCTAAATGTTCTGCACCTTGTTCTATTTGTTTCCGCCAGCCTTCAATATCTCCTTTATAAGATAGTCCATGAAATAATTCATGGGTCGGTAATCTGAGTTTGCAGTTCTCCGATATTACTCCGCCACTTTGAGCTATTTTAAACAAAGAAGTAACTCTATCAAATAATGATTGCCTCTTAACAGATCGGCTTCTTTTTGTGAAAAAATCCTCTCCGTCATCCGAAACATATAGATGTTCTCTTCCCTCTACTTTTATTGTTCCTGGAATATTTCTATTATTAGTACTCATTATTATGGTGTAACTATAATTTTTACATTGTTTAATCCTGCATCTTGGAATATTCTTGTGTAATGTGTTGCCAGGTCTTGGTTGTTTGTATGATAAATAACCTCGTCAAAAGCGTTTGAGTATTTTTGGGCTTGAGAAACCATATTTTGTTGTTCTGCAATAGCGAATGGTTTGTTTCCTATACTACTATTGGGGTTTCGTATTGATTTAGACCAATTCTTTACGTATTTGGCATCTATTGCAACATTCTTGCCATTTATGTTCGCTACGTGGTCGGCTATTCCATTAACTTGTGTTCCCCCAACAATTGCTCCATACTCCCTCTGTGATTGGGGTAATTTTCCCCCGTACATATCTTGGATTTGTTGCTCATATTCTCGAGCTTTTGAAGTTGCTTTATCACAATCCAACCCAAACAAATCTACCCAACTATTTGCATCTGACACGTAAGCATACAACGTCGGATTATTCCCTGCCAGGCCTATCGGATCTTGGCTTATATACCCACCCGTATTCGGGTCGTAATACCTGAACCGATTGTAGTACAGCCCCGTCTCCTCATCCTCATACTGCCCCAACTGGCGGAACGGCACGAACTGGCTGTCGCCCCTTAGGTTACGAAGGTTGCCGTAGATGTCGTAGTCGGCTTGCCAGACGGGCGTTCCGTGTTCGTCGTAGGCCTGTACGGGGCGGCCGATATAGTCGCTCACGATGCCGTAACGCTTGCCGTTTACCAACTTGGCGGTTGGGACATAGCCGTCAGTGTCGTAAATCCAGGTGACGAGGTTGTCCGTTGGCTCGGGCCTGTCGAACGACACTTCGCCGTTTTCGGCAACGATTGGTTGCGGCCGTTTCGTTTCGTCGTACTCCCACTCGTGAAGGACAACGTCACCATCCCAAAGGTAGCGGTGCACACGACCGTTGAAATTTTTTTCAACTCGTCGGCCCAGTGCATCGTACTTGAACGTGACGGTCTTTCCGTCGGGGCGAGTTACGCTGCCCAACATGCCGTTAGGCAGCCATGTGTAGGCGTAGTCGCCGGGTTGCCAAGCGATGAGTTCTTCCTGTTCCCTCCTTTCTTTTGAAGTGTTGTTGTTGGAGAAAAGGCCGAAGAAACCTTTGCCTTCCGTCTGTGAAACGGCATGTTCCAAATCAGCCCTT
>NZ_GG740080.1:32270-34260 GCF_000162415.1 Prevotella sp. oral taxon 317 str. F0108
CCGGCGCACTACGCGGTTGTCCCCGTCGTAGGTGAACTCGATCGCCTTGCCGAACCGGTCGCACGCGCGGGTGAGGTTGCGCCTCCCGTCGTACTCGTACTCGGCCAGCGTCTCGAGCCGGCCCTTGCGCAGCAGGTTGGCCGAGAGGATGAGCCCGCGTTCATAGTCGAGGCCGAACACCACGGTCCGCCCGTGGTGATCCTCCAGTGTCGAGAGCAGCCCGCTGTCCCTGTCGTAGGAGAAGTTCAGGAAACCGCCGCCGGCATAGTCCACGCGCACGGCGCGGTATACCGTCCCACCTTTCCCGTCGTTAAAGGCACGGTAGGTCGTTGTGGCATCGGCCTTCCGCACTATCCATGTACGCGCATCAGGCCTGCACTGCCACAGCTTCATCCCGCGGTAGTATTCCTCGGGGGCGCCCACCTCCACTATGGGGAGCGGCAGGGCCTTGCACTCCTCGGGGTCGTTGTAGGCCGCCACACCGGCCTCGAAGTCGGGCACGATGAAACGGTCGTAGCTGCACACCACGCCGTTGCCCATCACGCCCGAGTAGGCCACGTCGCTGAACCAGCGGCAGCGCATGGACAGGGGGTGGTCGCCGCCCAGTTCGAAGTCGTCCCAGGCGAAGTCCATCGCGCCCGTCACCAGGTTCACAGGCTCGAAACCGAAACGGCAAAGCGCGTCGGAGACGGGGTTCTGCCCGAACTTGCGCATCAGCATGTGGTTGAACCGCGTAAGCCCCTTGCGCGCGATGCACCCCAGGAAACGCATCGTCTCCACGGCCACGGCGCGCATCAGGATGTCGGACAAGGAATACTTGTGCGGTACGAACGTGCCGCCCACCATCACGGGCTTTCCGAAGGACAGCGGCACGTACAGCGAGAGCGCGTGCTGGTAGAGCCCGAGCCACGTGGGCGGGAAGAACTGGTGGCCGAAAGGGGCGCCCCAGCAGGTGAGCACCTGCGCGGGGAACGAACCGCCGCACTCGCTGCCGTCGGCCGACACGCTCTTCGAGCCGAAGTACACCTCGCCGTCGTGCGGGCCCTCCAGGTCGCCGTAGAATATCTTGTAGGAGGGCAGGCCGCCCGTGATGTGCTTGATGGGGATGACGTCTCCCACCATGCAGGCATCGGAGGAAAGCCAAGTCTTCCATTTTAAACAAAAGTTGATTTTAATCCCTCACTATGGAGAACTCATTTTCCTCAACTATCTTTCGTGTGGCGCAATCTAAGCCAATGTATTTAAATGTTTGGTTTTTCTTATCATAATATCTTATTCCCCACCCTGCGGGGTGTTTCTCATCTACATATCTACTCACCGTTGTCCTCTTATCAAAAAAGTCTATGCCGCGTTCTCGCTCCAAAAACTTGCGAACCTCCTCCCAAGGGTAGTTTTTAAAGGGGGCATCATAGTCTCTTACTTCAACTAGTTTTCCATCTCCATCATATATTTTCCAAATCCCCACCTCAAATCCATTATCCTTATACTGAAAACCTTCTACATTTAATTTTCCAGCATTAAAATATCTGCGATACTCCTCAATAAGTTCGTTCTCCTTACGTCGAGTTTCATAAAAATAATATACACCGCCACTACTCATCCATCTTTGGACAACTTTCTGTCCCTTGTAGTTCACAAAAGTATATATGTCATTCTTGTCTTTGTTCCAATGAAATCTCTGTTTGTCTATCTTTTCTGTTGTCATTTGTTTTCCTCCTTTAATTTTAGATACCTTCACCTTACGTTGTGCGCCACAACTGCCCGCAACAATAAATGCGGCTAGTATAAATACCAAACTTTTCATTTGTCTTTTGTTTTGTTGTTTTTATCTTCAATTGGTCTCAACACCTTATGCAAATGTTCCCATTGGTATCGCCAAGTGGCAACAACGGGGATTTGTAAAGGGCCAATATCAGAGTAATCCATAACGTTGTCTGTGGTAAACTTTTTGAATATATACTTGTTCAATTTGTCGAAAGGATGACGAAGG
>NZ_GG740079.1:0-16402 GCF_000162415.1 Prevotella sp. oral taxon 317 str. F0108
GGAAATTAAAGCCGGAGACTTGCAATTAAGTTGTCTCCGAAAGCCAAAGTTAGTAAAAGAAATCCAAAACGGCAACAAATTAAGGGGACCAACATTTTCCCTTTAACGATATTTAAACCTGGAATTTGTCGACTCGCCAACCCGAACCTGTCAACTCACCAACCCGGACCTGTCAGCTCACCAATCCAAATCTGTCAACTCGTCAGCCTAAATTTGTCAACTTTTCAGTGCGAATTTTAACATTATGAGTACCTTTTTTGCCCACCAACCGCCTACCTTGCCGCAAAAAATAGATTCTCGCGGAGGTTTGTTTTGATGCAAAAAGGGGGCAGTTGTGCATGCAGGCGAAATGAATTTTTATTTAAACCGACCGCCACTACCACCCGTTTTTGGGTGATTTGTAGTAAAATGAAGTGCGTTTTGGTGCTAAACGCAGTATGTTTTGGTACAAAATGCAGTGCGTTTTGATGCTAAATGCAGTGCGTTTTGATGCTAAATGCAGTGCGTTTTGGTGCTAAATGCAAGGCGAAATGGTGCAAAACGCAGTGTAAAATGCTGCTAAATGCGGGGCGAAAAGCATAAATATCCACTGCAATGGTATAAATAAAACCTTCTCGAACCATGAAAAACAGGGCTGAAAAGGGCGAAATCGTCGTTAAAAAGTGGGATTTTAGGGGTAAAAAGCAGGTAATTGGGCTTGAGAAATTATGAGTTGGCAGCCAAACTAGAAAGGCAAAATGGTGCAAAATGCAGGTTCTTTTCTTGAAAATAGACAAAGCGAAAGGCGTACAAGGTTAGAAATGGTGGCTATTTACCTACTTTTTAACCCATATTTTCGCTAGAACGAAGCGAAAATTAGAATGAGTTTGTAAAATAAATACAACAATTTAAGTTTTTGAATTGATGGGTATTTGAGTTTGGGAGTCTGGAAGTTGATGAGTTGGTAAGTGGTTGAGTTAATGAGTTGGTAAGTGGTTGAGTTAATGAGTTGGTGAGTTTTTGACTTTGCGGGTTTGTGGGTTGGTAAGTGTTTGAGTTAATGAGTTGGTGAGTTGATGAAGTGGTGAGCGTTTGAGTTAATGAGTTGGTGAGTTGGTGATTTTGTGACTTTGTAGGTTTGTGGGTTGGTTATTTTTTTAGTTAATGAGGTTGTGAGTCGGTGAGTTGATGAAGTGGAGAGTTGGCGAGTTATGTATTCGGGAACTTTGGGTTTTCGTGAGTTCATAGGTAAGCGAGTTGCGTTGTTCTGCACTTCATATATAAAGAGGAGTGTTTGTGTTGTGTGGCACCACAAAGCACACACACTTCTCAATTTACAGAAACACGAGAGGTGGAGACAACGTCATTATCCCCTCTGTCTAAACATTCAACCCTAGGGGTTGGAAATAAAGATGTTTGCAAACATTCTCAACCTTTCTACCTTATAAACATTATCTTGACCGCCTTTCATTGCGCCAAACAGTAGTTAAACACGAAACGTTTACGGTTGCGCCATTGAAAAAAGCACAAAACTTTGCCTTGTTACGAAATAAAATTACTACCTTTGTCGTTCAAATTATGAGGAAATCGGCATACATAACACTCTCAATCCTGTTATCAACAATGATATTATGGATTGGTTCGGGCATCATGACTGTGGTGTGCGAGCATACGGGTAGTGTGTCTGTTGCCGAGATGCCGTCGAAGATGCACTGCAAGGATGCGGCTGCAAGCAACTGCATGAAGATGCAGGTGAAAACCTTATCGTCCACAAACGCAGAGCGGGCAGACTTCCATCAGCCGCTGCCCGTGCAGTCCTCACTTCTTCCGCAACTCATAACAGATTGCGATTTATTGCCTTTGCCCGTTTTGGCAAAGGCCTCCGAAAGAACATGGCAATGGCTTTGGCATGGCCCGCCACGCCAATATCTTCGGCTACTTACAACACTTCTGATTTGATTTTTTGTGTCTTCCTGTTATTCGTTAAGCGTAATAGGAAGAGCCTTTGTGCCTGTTTCACAAACGTGTTAATGTGCAAAGCTGTATCGGGCAACCCGTTGTTCTGATGCGTTAAGGCGCATACTCAGGGGTTTCTCGTACGCCTGCGGTTACGCCCCTTGCCTTATTCGTGCCCAAGAACAAAGTCCACGAGCCTCTTTCTTACAAGATGCACGAGGCAGAAAGTTCGTTATCTCACCACGGTTTTGCAGCGACATCGCCCCACACTCGCCCCTAAAAACATGTTTGTGAACAAACCGAGGGCCAGTTCTAACGCCCTGCTACTCCGCAGATGCCCACGCCAAGTGGATGCACCTTGTGGCACGTAGCAACTGGCCAAACTTTAACAACAACAAAAAATCAAATGTAATGAACAAAATTCCATATATATTAGGTGCAACGCTATTGGCCGTTGTGCCTGCTGTAGCCCAGCAAACACACCCCGACTCGACCATAACGCTGAAAGAACAGACGCTGGCAAACGTCACCGTAACTTCTCGCAAGGCCTCCGTGCGTTCGCTCAAAGGTGCCATCAACGGCAAAGACATCCTACGCGACGAGCTTTTCAAGGCCGCCTGCTGCAACCTAGGCGAGAGTTTCGTCACCAACCCGTCGGTCGATGTAAACTACGCCGATGCCACTACAGGTGCCAAACAAGTAAAACTGCTAGGCCTAAGCGGCACATACGTGCAGATGCTTACCGAAAACCTACCCAACTTCCGCGGTGCGGCTCTGCCCTATGGCCTAGGCTATGTTCCCGGCAACTGGATGAAGAGCATGCAGGTTAGCAAAGGCAACTCCTCGGTAAAGAACGGCTACGAAGCCATGACGGGACAAATAAACGTTGAGTACGTGAAACCAGAAGACGAGAAGGGCGTTTCGCTCAACCTCTATGGCAACACGATGGGAAAGTTCGAAGCCAACGCCGACGGCAATGTGCACATCAACGGCAACAAGAACCTCAGCACGGAGCTGCTGGTGCATTTTGAGAACAATTGGAGCCAACACGACGGCAATGGCGACGGATTTGAAGACGACCCGCAAGTGAAACAATACAACTTGCAGAACCGCTGGTTCTGGAAAAAAGGCGGCTACATGCTCCACGCCGGCTTGGCGTTGCTGAAAGAAGACCGCACTAGCGGACAAGTTGCGCACGCACAGCCCGCGCCCGGCAGCCTTACGCCTTACCGCATCGGCATTGGCACAGAGCGTTACGAGGGCTATATGAAACATGCCTTCATCCTAAACGAGGCACACGGCACCAATGTTGCCTTCATGGGCAACGTGTCTTTACACAAGCAAGATGCAAGCTATGGCATCAAACAGTACAGCGTGAACGAGAAGAACGCCTACGCATCGCTTATCTTTGAGACCAACTTCACACCTGAGCACAACCTTTCTGCCGGGCTAAGCCTTAACCACGACTACCTGCACCAACGTTTGTTGCTCCCTGCGGGCGTGGTGCCTGCCGATTACGGCAACCGCTATCCGCTAACGCGCGGCATAGAAAGCGAAACAACGCCTGGCGCATACGTACAATACACCTATAACCTGCACAACCGCGTGATTGCCATGGCCGGCTTGCGCATCGACCACAGCAACGTGTACGGAACGTTCTTCACGCCACGTTTCCACCTGAAGTGGATGCCGGCAGACCTGCTCACCATCCGCCTATCTGCTGGAAAGGGCTATCGTAGTCCGCACGCACTGGCCGAGAACAACTACCTCATGGCGTCTGGTCGCCGACTAATCATCGACAACCTGGAACAAGAGGCCGCGTGGAACTATGGAACCAGCCTGAGCTTCCTCATCCCGATAGGTAAGCAAACGCTGAAATTAAACGCCGACTATTATTACACGCACTTCCTTTCGCAAACCCTTATCGACTACGACACCAACCCGCAAGAGCTGCACATCACCAATCTCAACGGCAAGAGCTACTCGCATACCGTACAGATTGATGCTTCGTACCTGCTCTTTAAGGGGCTCGACCTGACGGCGGCCTACCGCTACAACCTCGTTAAGGCCACTTATGGCGGCCGTTTGATGTGGAAACCGCTGCAAAGTCGCTACAAGGCACTGCTTACAGCCAGCTACAAAACGCCCTTAGGACTATGGCAGTTTGATGCGACGGCAGTGTTGAACGGCGGCGGAAGAATGCCCGAACCCTACACAACAGCATCGGGCAACCTGTCGTGGAGCCGCAACTTCAAGGCATACGGCCAGCTCAACGCACAGGTTACGCGCTATTTCCGCCATTTCTCAGTGTACGTAGGCAGCGAAAATTTGGGTAATTACAAGCAGAAGAACCCCATTATCGGATACCAAAACCCATGGGACAACAACTTTGAACCCACAATGGTATATGGCCCCGTGCAGGGTGCCTCGGCCTATATCGGCATCCGCGTCAATCTGGGAAAACGGCTTTAAACGCCCCATCCTCTCGCCTTAACGGCGCAAACAAATAAGAATAACAACCAGGGACAAACGGTTAGAAACCAAGTTTGGGCCGTTATCCCACAAACAACAAACAAATGAAAAAATCAATTATTTCGATGGTACTGTTCATGGTAGCCATGATTGCAACCGCAAAAGACATTAAGACCGTTGTTTTCACCACAACCCCACAGATGCACTGTGCCAACTGCGAAGCGAAAATTAAAGGCAACCTCCGCTTTGAAAAAGGAGTGAAAGCTATAAAAACAGACGTAGAGGCCCAGAAGGTTTTCGTTTCTTACGATTCAAAGAAAACAACCGAGGAAAAGATTCAAAAGGCATTTGAGAAATTTGGTTATAAGGCAGAAAAGACCGATAAGGATGCCAAGATACCCGTGCATAAGGACGAACAATGTGAGAACATGTAACGGAACCGGCTACAAAGCCTCACGCAACGGCACAAGGGACACTTGTTGTACAACAAGTTGAGGGGGAACTTGCGCCAGCGCGTGGGGCTTTATTGGCGGTTCTTAAATTTGGACGGGCAGCGCATTTGCCCATCCCTTGCAACACGCGTTTATCTATTAGGCAGGCTCTAAAAACCTCCAATGGGTTTTAGGACCTGCCTATATCATTTTTGTGTGCATACACCCAACAACTCATAAACTCATTGTTTGCATGCACTCAACAACTCAAAAAATTACAACCTCACCTACCTTCCACTTACGTTCCGCCACGCCAAAAACCACGAAAGCGCACGTTCCCTCTCGTTAAATTTGCCTATTTCTTACCGAAAGTATAAAGAAAAAGTCACACGAACTTGCCTAATGCGTTAAAAATCATTATCTTTGCATCCACATTTAACAGCAACTACCGCGAATGGTCAATAAAATAAAGAAACTGAAGAAGATTAGAATACACCGAGAAGGCACTGAAACCCTGGCGCTTGGGTTCATCGTACTTGCCATCGTAGCACCCCTTTTATGGGTGTTTTTCGAGTGTAAAGTGGCGTTTTGGACGTTCTTGGTGATATACGGCATTGCCTATGGCATCATTATCAACTTCTTCCGCTGCCCCATACGCGTGTTCAATGGCGACACGGAGAAAGTGGTGGTTGCGCCAGCCGATGGAAAAATAGTCGTAATAGAAGAGGTGGACGAAAACACTTACTTCCACGATCGCCGCATCATGGTGTCTATCTTCATGAGTCTTTTCAACGTTCATGCCAACTGGTTCCCCGTTGACGGCAAGGTAAAGAAGGTAGAACACAAAGACGGAAACTTCCATAAGGCATGGTTACCCAAAGCAAGCGAGGAGAACGAACATGCAGATGTGGTGATAACTACGCCCGACGGAGTGGACATTCTCTGCCGCCAAATTGCGGGAGCAATGGCCCGACGCATTGTTACTTACGCCAAACCTGGCGAAGATTGCTATATCGACGAACACCTCGGCTTTATCAAACTGGGGTCGCGCGTTGACGTATTCCTCCCCTTGGGCACCGAGATATGCGTAAAAATGGGCCAACTTACCACGGGCGACCAAACCGTTTTGGCCAAGCTTAAATAATAAGGAACACTGCCAATGGCAAACAAAATAACCCGCCACATACCCAACACCATAACCTGTTGCAACCTCATTTCGGGCTGCATCGCCATCATTGCGGCCATTTATGGCGACTTGTGGCTCGCCCTACTCTTCATTGTCATCGGGTCTGTGTTCGACTTTTTCGATGGCATGTCGGCGCGTTTGCTCCATGTTTCTGCGCCCATTGGCAAAGAACTCGACTCGCTTGCCGATGTCATCACCTTTGGCTTAGCCCCTTCGGTGATGCTTTTTCAGCAACTTTCAGTTTTAGACTACCCCTTCGGAAGCGTTTATCGGTGGCAAATTACGGGCTATATACCTTTCGTTGCCTTTCTGATGACAGCCTTTTCCGCCCTCCGTTTGGCCAAGTTTAACCTTGACGAACGGCAGACAACATCATTCATCGGACTGCCAACACCAGCCAATGCCCTGTTTTGGGGGTCGCTCTTGTTGGGACTCGACAGCCAGATGCAAGCTGTAAATTGGGCACCGTTCGCGCTCATAGCCTTGATGTTGCTCAACTGTTGGCTGCTTGTGTCCGAACTACCTATGTTTGCACTCAAATTTAAACACTGGGGCTGGAAGGGCAACGAGGTGAAATACATCTTCGTACTTAGCTGCATACCGCTGCTCGTTATCTTTAAAGTGCTGGCCTTTGCCATCATCATTGCGTGGTATGTGGTGCTGTCGGCCTATGTCAACGCCACTAAAAAACAATAGCAATGGATTTTATCTTGAAGTCGATAGGCGTGCTTTTGCTATCGGTGTTGTTTGTTGCGCTGATAGCTTTCTTGCTAACGTTTAGGCGTATCATAAAATCCGTGCGCCAAACCATGCGCCAATTCAACAACGCCACCACCTCTTCTGCCACCAATGGGTCGCAACGCGCAGGCAAAGCGGGCGAAGTGATTATCGACAGTCGCACATCCGAGCGAATGAACCAAAAGATTTTTGAACAAAACGAGGGCGAATACGTAGACTTTACTGAAGAAAAGTAAAGCAAGCGAAACTAAACAAACCTCACTCTCGTCCTTCTTCTAAAAGGATAGGAGAATGATATTCCATGCCGCAACAAAGCTAATTGTCACCTTATCCCAATGAAGAAAGGAGAAGGATGGAGGTGTGCACTTCGATTCGGACCGGGCAGAACAAAACGGCATAAGAAGGTAAAGACAAAACGTAAGCATTCTGTGCTAAAAAACAACAAAGGCAAAGCGTAACACCAATAAGCGAAAAAAATGTTGTAACTTTGCATAAGTTGTCCTGCACTCGGCAATTCGAGAACAAGTTCTCATTGCGCTCGTTGGCGGCAACTTTGCATAACAAGTTGTCTTTGCTTGCCCATTCTGCAATCGTCGTTCGGCACATTGGCAGACAACCATTCGGCACAAACTGGCTGCATCCGCAAGCATAAGCGCACGGCGGAAGTAGCTAGGCGTATTTGTTTTCTACCCCCAAGACGCAACAAACGCCACTAACAGACATGCCAAACAAGGGGGAACAGGGGGCGCACACCACGCCACCCAAACACCAGATAAAGATGAAAGTAAGTGATTTCCTAAATAAAAAGGCAGCAGCCAAGGCCATTTCGTTCGAGGTGCTGCCACCACTCAAAGGCAATGGCACGGCACAATTGTTTCGTACCATCGACCGCTTACGCGAGTTTTGCCCCAGCTACATCAACATAACTACCCATAACAGCGAGTATGTTTACCGCCAATTGGACAACGGACAGTACGAACGCGACCGCATTCGCCGACGTCCTGGCACCATTGCCATTGCTGCCGCCATACAGCAACGCTATGCCATACCCGTTATTCCGCACATCATTTGCAGCGGCGCAACGATTGAAAGCATTGAATACGAATTGCTGGACTTGCAGTTTTTGGGCATTCAGAACCTGTTGTTGCTACGTGGCGACAAGGCGCGAGACGACAGAATGTTCACGCCAACGCCCAACGGACACGCTCATACCACCGAACTCATCGAGCAGGTGAACCACTTTAACGAGGGATTTTTTGCTGATGGAACGCCTATGAAACACCCTGGCGAGAGTTTCGAGTATGGGGTGGCGTGCTATCCGGAGAAACACGAGGAGGCGCCCAACCTCGATATGGACATCGATTACTTGCTCCGTAAACAGCAACTAGGGGCGAAATACGCCGTTACACAGCTGTTTTACGACAACCAAAAGTACTTCGACTTCGTGGAAAAGGCACGCCAAAAGGGCGTCACCATACCCATCGTGCCGGGCATTAAGCCGTTTGCCAAGTTGGGACAGCTAACGGTTATACCCCGTACATTCCACTGCGACCTGCCTACGGCCTTGGCTAGCGAAATCGTTAAGTGCAAAACCGACGACGATGCAAAGGCATTGGGCGTGGAATGGGCCACGCAACAATGTCGCGAACTCTATGCGAAGGGCGTGTCCAGCATTCACTTTTACACCGTATCGGCGGTCGATTCAATCTGCGAAGTGGCCAAAAAACTGTTATGAACTGGAACGACGTAATTGGGCAAGACGACGTTAAACGTCGACTCGTAAGCATGGTGCACAACAACCGTTTGCCCCATGCGCTGATGCTCTGCGGCCCTTCTGGCAGCGGAAAACTGGCTTTGGGCTTGGCGCTTGCCTCGTACTTGCTTTGCGAACGCCATGCAGAAGGCGATGCTCCTTGCGGCGAATGCGCCGCTTGCGCCATGATGCGCCGCTTTGAACACCCTGACCTGCACTTCTCTTTCCCCGTTATTCGCCCCGCAGGAACGTCGAGCGAACACAAGATGAACAGCGACGACTTCGCCCCACAGTGGCGAGAGATGTTGCAAACAACGCTTTATCCCTCGATAGACCTTTGGCTCGACCAGATGGACGCGGCCAACCAACAGGCTCAGATGGGCGTTGGCGAAAGCGACTTGCTGATGAAACGCCTCAGTATGAAGTCGAGTCAAGGGGGATATAAGGTGGCCGTGGTGTGGCTTGCCGAACGTATGAATCAAGAATGCGCCAACAAGTTGCTCAAGCTTTTGGAGGAACCGCCTGCCCAAACGCTCTTCATCCTTGTGTGTCAAGAGCCCGAACTGCTGCTCGAAACCATCAAGAGCCGCACCCAACGCATCGACTTGCCGCCCATTGCCGTGCACGACATGCAGCAAGCACTGATACAAAAGCGCAACATAACGCCCGAAGACGCGCGCCGGGTGGCACGATTAGCCAACGGAAGTTGGACAAACGCCCTGGCCGAACTTAGCGTAGACAACGAGAACAAGCAGTTTTTAGACATGTTTATCATGCTGATGCGGCTGGCCTACCAACGAAACATACGCGAACTGCGCCGTTGGAGCGATGCCGTGGCCACCTATGGGCGCGAGAAACAAAAGCGCATGCTGACTTACTTTGCACGTCTGATGCGCGAAAACTTCATGTTCAACTTCGGCATTGCCGACCTTGTGTACATGTCGCGCGAAGAAGAAAACTTCGCCAGAAACTTTGCACGTTTCGTAAACGAAGAGAATATCGTGGAGATTTCCGAACTTATCGACCGCTGCATCCGCGACATTTCGCAGAACGCCAACGCCAAAGTGGTGTTCTTCGACTATGCCATCAACATGATTCTCTACATCAAGAAGGCATAAAAGGCGGTTCAATATCGGCTCGTTCAAGCATCCTCCCGCACGCATTGCAGAGGGAAAGCGCAGGGTCGAGCCAACTAAAATAGCACTCTCCGACAGGATATTTCGCCCACCAAGGCCAACATCCTGCCGTCAATATATAAAACAAAACGAACAAATGGATTACAAAAATATGAAGTTCAAGGTGGCCACTGGCTGCGACCACGGCGGATGCTGTGGGGGCTGTTGCCGTTCAGACCACCAACTAAATACATACGATTGGTTGGCCGACGTGGTGAACGACCCCGACAAAACCGACCTTGTTGAGGTGCAATTCAAGAATACACGCAAGGGTTATTACCACAACGTGAACAACTTACAGCTTACAAAAGGCGACATGGTGGCCGTGGAAGCGAGCCCAGGACACGACATTGGCGTGGTTACCCTTACGGGAAGGCTCGTGGCTTTGCAGATAAAGAAGGCCAACTTAAAGTCGGCCGACGACATCAAACGCATCTATCGCTTAGCCAAACCCGTAGACCTAGACAAGTACGAAGAGGCTAAGAGTCGCGAGAACGACACGATGATACAGAGCCGACAGATAGCAAAAGACCTGGGATTGAAGATGAAAATCGGCGATGTAGAATATCAAGGCGACGGAAACAAGGCCATTTTCTACTACATTGCTGATGAAAGAGTGGACTTCCGACAGCTTATTAAGGTGCTGGCAGACACTTTTCACGTGCGTATCGAAATGAAACAGATTGGCGCACGCCAAGAAGCAGGGCGCATAGGCGGCACAGGACCCTGCGGGAGAGAGCTGTGTTGCGCCACATGGAACAAGAATTTCGTGTCGGTTAACACCAATGCCGCCCGCTTTCAAGACATCTCTCTCAATCCTCAAAAGCTTGCCGGCATGTGCGGTAAACTGAAATGCTGCCTTAATTACGAAGTAGACAACTACGTGGAGGCCGCTAAACGCATGCCCAGCAAAGAGGTTTCGCTGCACTCGGGCGATGCCGAACACTTCGTTTTCAAAACAGATATCTTGGCGGGAACGGTTACTTACTCCACCGATAAGAACCTCGCCGTGAACCTCGTTACCATTACGGCCGAACGTGCTAGGGCTATTATCGAGATGAATCGCCGTGGCGAAAAGCCCGACTCGCTTGAAGAGGAACGCCACAAGCAGCACACCGACAAGCCTATCGACCTCTTGGCTAATGCCGACCTGAGCCGATTCGACAAGTCGAAACGCCCGAAACGCCCCGCTAACGGCAAGCCCAAGGGCGACAAGCGCGATGGTTCTGCACCCCAAAATGGTGCTCCGCAACAACGCAAGGAACATCTGCGTCAGCGCGAACAACAGGCGGAAAGACGCCGTCAAAGGCCGCAACAGCCACGTGCACAAGAGGGCAAACAAGAGAATAACGGCAACAGGCATCGTCGCGATAACCAACGTAGAGGAGGCGCGCCATCGAATAACCAACCGCAAAAACAAGAATAGCAAGCCGATGGAGCGTTTAGTGAAAGGCGCATTGGTGGCTCTTGCAGTCGCCTTAGTTAGCGCATGCAGCATGGACACCGTCTATCACCGATACAGTCACACGTCGGTGAGCGGATGGGAGAAGAACGACACCTTGAAGTTTTACGTTCCCCGACTTCATCAAGGTGGGGTATTCGCCCAGCAACTAGACGTGCGCATCAACGGTGCTTACCCATTTACGGCGGCCACACTCATCGTTAAGCAACGCATTGTGCCTGGCAACCAAGAGCTGACAGACACCATCAACTGCACGTTTAGCAAGCCCGACGGCACTCGTCTCTCGCGTGGCATCAGCTATTACCAATACAGTTACCCCATAGCCAAGCACGATTTGCGCGAAGGCGACAGCCTAGTGGTGAGCGTTTACCACGACATGAAACGCGACATGCTACCAGGAATATCCGATGTTGGCATCCATATCAGTCGCGTTAGCTATTTGCATAATGCGCTATATAAATAAGGAGAGGGTGTTAGCTCTTTCTATAAAGGCTTGCAAATCGTAGAAAAATCAACTACCTTTGCAACGAAGAAAAGTGCACTTGATGGCTATACGCCTTCATACTGCACTATAAAAGGGACTGAAAGAGGGGCTGCCTACATGGCAGCCCCTCTGCTTTTTCGGTAAGACTTAATGCTGTTCGAGCCACAAAGCTCAAGTCTTTCAATGTTGATAAGCTACCCAATCCCCCGAACTTCCCCAAGCTAACCTACGCGTAAACCGCTGGCTAGCACGTGCATTCAACAAGACCAAGAGAGCCACGGACTTAGAAACCCTGCAACTCAAACCCGCTTTCCTCACCTTACTTCTCCATCACTTCGTTCGTCAGTTCCTTACCTTCGCTAAACTCCTTAATACTTTCTAGCGTAGTAAGCGCAATGTTGTGCATCGCCTCAGCGGTAAAGAAAGCCTGGTGCGAAGTAAGAACCACGTTAGGCATCATCAACAAACGGGCAAGCACATCGTCGTCGATAATCTTATCGCTGCGGTCTTCGTAGAAGTAATTCTTCTCTTCTTCGTACACGTCTAGGCCTGCCGACCCCACTTGTTTCGTGCGCAAGCCCTCAATTAAGTCCTCGGTATGGACCAGTTTTCCACGTCCCGTGTTGATAATCATCACGCCCGGTTTCATCTTCGCAATGCTTTGGGCGTTGATAAGGAACGTGGTTTCGGGCGTAAGCGGACAGTGCAACGAGATAATGTCGCTCTCGGCGTACAGCTCGTCCAGCGAAACCATCCGCACATCATACCGCTTGGCAAAATCCATATCGGGGTAAAGGTCGTATGCCAGCACCTTCATACCAAAGCCATGCAATATCTTTATCAGTTCTTTTGCAATCCTGCCCATGCCCACAATGCCCGCCGTCTTGCCATACATGTCGAAACCCATCAAGCCTTTAAGGGCGAAGTTGCCCTCGCGTGTGCGGTTAACGGCACGGAAAATCTTACGATTAAGGGCCAACATCAGCGAAACGGCATACTCGGCAACGGCATGTGGCGAGTAAGCAGGC
This sequence comes from Prevotella sp. oral taxon 317 str. F0108, assembly GCF_000162415.1. Classification (NCBI taxonomy): domain Bacteria; kingdom Pseudomonadati; phylum Bacteroidota; class Bacteroidia; order Bacteroidales; family Prevotellaceae; genus Prevotella; species Prevotella sp. oral taxon 317. The sequence goes on from NZ_GG740079.1 coordinate 12,665, forward strand.
ACGCGAACAACCTTTATCCTGTCTTTTGCCGCCTTCAAATCTACGTTGTTAAAGCCTGCACATCGCAGTGCAATAAGTTTCACGCCATTCTTAATCAGCTCGTCGATAACGGCTGCATTGCATTCCGCATTAACGAAAATGCACACCACATCGGCACCCTTGGCCAGCGGAACGGTTTTAAGATTGAGATATTCTTGATAATAACGGATGTCAAAACCATAGTCGGCGTTCGTCTTGTTGAACGAAACCTCGTCGTACGATTTGGCATCGAAGAATGCTACTTTAATCATGAAGTTGTGGATTTTTGAATGTTACTAATTACGTTTGTTTGGCCATATGCGGCGCATTTGTGCATACCGCCACTGGGCGAGAACCGCTCTGGTTGCTCGTCTTTGGTTATCCTGTCACGGCCAAACATCATTCTTACAACCTGCAAAGTAAACACTTTTTTCCGAGATAACGGCCGTTCGCGCCCACAATATGCGGCAACAAGGGCAAGTTTACCACTTAGCACAAGCCATTGCACACAAAAAGACATCGCCCCACCCCAAACAAAACACCCTCAAAACGGCCCTAATCCCCCCATATTTTGCTAACTTTGCAAACGCAACAACATATTTAAGATGAAGCTTGTACGACCCAAAAAGCATCTTGGTCAGCATTTCTTGACCGACTTAGGCATTGCCCAACGCATTGCCGACACCGTAGACGCATGCCCAGAGCTGCCCATTCTCGAAGTGGGACCAGGCATGGGCGTGCTAACCCAGTATCTCGCAACCAAGAACAGGCCGCTACGCGTGGTGGAAATAGACACCGAATCGGTGGCCTTCCTGTACAATAACTTCCCCCTTTTGGCAGAAAACGTGCTGGGCGAAGACTTCCTGCGCATGGACCTCGCCAGCGTTTTCACTGGCCAACCCTTTGTGCTGACGGGCAATTACCCCTACGACATCTCCTCGCAAATATTCTTTAAGATGCTCGACAACAAGCATCTCATCCCCTGTTGCACAGGAATGATACAGCGCGAAGTGGCCTTGCGCATCGCCTCGCAGCCAGGAACAAAGGCATACGGCATTCTTTCGGTGCTTATTCAGGCTTGGTACGATGTGGAATATCTCTTTACCGTAGACGAAACGGTGTTTAATCCGCCGCCCAAAGTAAAGAGTGCCGTTATCCGCATGGCGCGAAACAAAGTAGAAAACCTTGGTTGCAACGAGATATTGTTTAAGCGCGTGGTGAAAACGGTGTTCAATCAGCGGCGCAAGATGTTGCGCGTTAGCCTGCGCCAGCTATTTGCCGGCATGCCTGCCTCGCCCGAATTTTATGCACAAGAGATGTTTACACGCCGCCCCGAACAGCTTTCGGTGGCCGAGTTTGTGCAGCTAACCAACATGGTAGAACAAGAAATGAACGCCCAAAAACAATGAACAAGGAAACCACCTACACCGCCCTTTTGCCGCAGATAACCGCTCTCATTAAGGGCGAGAGCAACGAAACCAGCGTATTGGCCAATGTTGCCGCCGCCCTGCACCAAGCCTTCGACCAGTTTTTTTGGACGGGTTTCTACCTACTTCACCCCGATGGTATGTTGCGCTTAGGCCCCTTTCAAGGTCCGCCCGCCTGCTATGCCATCGCCATTGGTAAGGGCGTGTGTGGCCAAGCGTTCGAGTTGGGGCGCACCTTGGTTGTTCCCGACGTAGAACAATTCCCTGGACACATCGCTTGCAGCACCCTTTCGCGGTCAGAAATCGTAGTACCCGTATTCTCCAAGTCGGGCAAACCCGTTGCCGTTCTCGACATCGACAGCAAACAGCTCGCCACATTCGACGACACCGATAAGCTTTATTTGGAGCAAGTGGCACAGCTACTCACCGACACATTATATTAAGGCCCGTTCTGTAACTCCACGCAAGGGCTTAACACCTGTTTTTCTTTTGCCCTGCTCTTTCTTTTCTCCTCTTTCAGTTCCATAACCTGCAACGCATATTCGTTCGTAAACAAAATTCGCTCAGCGTTTTGCGTCTGTTTTGATAAAAGCCATGTGATTTTTGTTAAGATTGTTCGAACGAAAAGAATTATAGTCAAACAGAATTGGATTTGAAAAGACACAGTTGCATCGTAAGCAAAAAGAAAATCTCCTTTTCCTCCACATAAGGGTTTATTCATTCTATGCAACGCACGTCTTGCACGCTGCCAACAACAATTTTCCAAATGCAATTCTTTTTCACTATAATCGCTATACTTGCAGCAACACCCTTAACCCACTTGCCCAACGCGATGTATCTATCACTAAACAATTTGCCCTATTACCAAATCTTAAATTACTATCTTTTATTTTACAAAACCATTCTAATTTTTGCTCCGTTCTAGCGAAAATAGGGGTTAAAAAGTAGGCAAATGTCTACCATTTCTTGCCTTCCGCGCCTTTCGCTTTGTCTATTTCCAAGAAAAGAACCTGCATTTTGCACCATTTTGCCTTTCTATTTTGGTCGCCAACTCATAATTTTTCAAGCCCAATTACTCGCTTTTAGCCCCTAAAATCCCACTTTTTAACCACTATTTCACCCTTTTCGGCCATGTTTTTCATGGAACATAAAGGTTTTATTTATACCATTGCAGCGGATATTTATGTTTTTCGCCTAGCATTTAGCCACATTTTACTTTGCGTTTAGCACTAAAACGCACTGCATTTAGCACCATTTCACCTTGCATTTTGTACCAAAACGCACTGCGTTTAGCGGCATATTGCACCGCGTTTAGCACCAAAACGCGCTGCATTTTGCTGCAAATCGCCAAAAAACGGGTGTTCGTGGCGGTCAGTTTAAATAAAAATTCATTTCGCCTGCATGCACAACTGCCCCCTTTTTGCATCAAAACAAACCTCCGCGAGAATCGATTTTTTGCGGCAAGGTGGGCGGTTGGTGGGCAGAAAAGGCACTCATAATGTTAATATTTATACTGAAAAGTTGACAAGTCCAGGTTGGTGAGTTGACAGCTCGACGAGTTGACAAGTAAACGAGTAAACAAGAGCTGGTGTCATAGTGCAAACAGACATTTGGCAAAACTCCTTACTCCTCTACTATTTGCTCCTTTACCACTTGCTCCCTTACTTCTTTACCACTCACTTCTTACCCCTTTAACTCCGTCGCTCCTTTTTGACAAGTTTATGAGTTCAGTCCCTTTTCAAGGCCCAACCGGTTTTTGCCACAGGCAAAGGGACTGGAATTCCAAAGATTGCAGTGCCCTTGTAAAGTACTTCGTGCATATGCAGGGCGTTTATCTTGGCTTTACAGCACAAAGACGATAAGCCCCTCTCAATTTATGGAAACATTATAAAGGTCAAGACAACTTCCATATATTTATAGCACGGCCAACACCTGTCGGCAGCGACAATGCCGTGTGCAAGTGTTCCGGCACGTTGGGCATACCTCCACGCACGAGCGTTTGCGCTAACGGGATTAAAATAATTTAAGGGGAAATGGGGCTTTTGTGCAAATATCGTTAAAAGAAAGACCATTTTCCCCTTTGTTCGTTGCAGTCTTGGAATTAAATCGCTAACTTCGCTATCAAGATACGACAGATTGCAAATCTTCCTCTTTCTTTTAGAGCAAGACTGTTTTTCAGCCGACAGAGGAGACTTCAAGAAGTTGTTGAGGTTTTCTCTTTTTTGTTTTCACGCCGGCATGATGACAGGAAACTGAAAGGACCTCCGAAAACATCATTTATTCATAAACAATT
>NZ_GG740079.1:17632-23290 GCF_000162415.1 Prevotella sp. oral taxon 317 str. F0108
TGCCGCGACGGCGTTGAGACCAACCGCGGCTTCGTTTTCATCCCCGAGGTGGGCGACCACGTGCTGGTGGGTTTCCGACATGGCGACCCCAACAGGCCGTACGTGATGGGGAGTCTGTTTAATGGAAGAACCGGAGCAGGAGGCGGAAAGGACAACAAATGTAAGAGCATCACTACGCGCAGCGGATGCGCTCTGACACTCAATGATGCAGAGGGAAGCGTAACGCTTAACGACAAGGGCGGGGCAAATATGAATTTCGATGGGGGTGGTAATGCATCCACAACAACCAATTCGGCAGTCCATGTAAGCGCAGGAAAACAGGTGAAAACGGATGTCGGGAACGGGCAAAGTGTGTTGACGATGGGTAAGGATGGCATTATCGATTTAAGTGGGCATAAGAAGATAACATTTAAGGTAGGAAGTAGCACCATTACCATAACGGCTGACAATATCAAATTGGAAAGCTCTACAGTGGACATCGATGGGGGTGGCGGAACCATACACGCAGCAGGAATCGTAGAGGTTGATGGGGGAGATGTATTTATCAATTAGATTTAGAGAATATGTCAAGTACAGAAATTTATATATCAAAGCCACAAATACAACGGCGTTATCATATTGCGATCAATGGTGATATGCTGATGGGCGGAGTGGAGAACAATACAAAAGTAGAGACGGAATGCCTACTGAATGTTTTGGGGATAGACAGCAATAAATGTGCGAAAATAGAACTGATAACGTTGGATACGAATGTTATTGAAACAGGGAATCAGGCTTTTAGGGAACTGTCCGTGATTGCGAACCAACTAAAAAAAGTAACACAAGACATTGTCTGTGTTATAGACAAGGAGGGGAAGGTTCTTCAAATTATCAATATAGAACAGATAAAGGGAAAATGGGAACAACTGAAAGGCGAGATGGTTTCTATCTGTGGACGCTCGGGGGAATTGACGGATTTCTTTAATGTCAACGAGAAACTTTTTAGCGAGGAAGAAACATTGAGACACTATGTGGGGGAAATGGAATTCTTCAAAATCTATTTCAATGGTCTGTACGGACATCGGATAAGAGACGAGGAACATCGGAAGACCGACAATGCTTTCAAGACAAACAAAATTTCCTATAACCTGTACTTTGACAATGATGAAGACGATGAATTGATTAGGATACGTTTCGAGGGAAGGGATTTTGAGATAAATCACGACTGGCTGGAAAAGTCGTATGGGCAAATGCCATTCGTTGACCTGCGGAATATGAAACCAGAGTTTGCCATACAAGGTGACTATGTCATAGAGAAAGCAACGGGGCTTATTAAGGGCGCGAAGTTTGTTTGGGATGAGAACACATCTAAAGAGTTGCGTTTGCGTACCGAGTATATCATAACAGAAAAACGTTGAGAGAAGTAACAATGGCAAAAGTATATCTTACAGACGAACATTATTTCCTGTGCTCAGGAGGTTTGTTCCCAGCTCGCATATATGACGGTAAAAGCACACATGTCTCGAAAACAGGCAAGCGTTATCTCACACATTACGACACTGCAACAAAAACGCCCGACTTTACTTGCCGATGGGCGGTTGTTCTTGCTGTCATGGCAGCGGTGTTCTTTGCATTGCTGGCTAGCAATCCGATTGGATGGGCGATACTAGCAGGGCTGATTATCGGGCTAGGCACAGGTTTTCTCTTGTGTGGAGTAATGATGGCAAGTGGACGGAAGTGGATTGGTTACGAACGGCACCTGATTATCAAAAGGACACAATACGCCCTGACAAGCGACTCTTATATGGTGTGCCCCCTTGGCGGTAAAATAAGTTGGTCACCAGAGATTACATCTCCCGGCATCGCCCTTTGGACGGGGTTGCGCAACACAGGCTTCGCCACATTCCAAGGCATTATGTACGGATATGCCGCATATGGTGGTGTGTCTCTTTTTACAACATCGGGATGGGAAGCCGTGTTGCCCAACCTTATTAAAGGTTGGGCGAAGACTTACGGAAAGGCCGGCCTGTTGGTGCGTAGTGGGTTTGCAGCAGAAAATGTAGCATACAGAAATGCGACGCGTCAATATGAGGGTGGTGAACCTTCAGACATGCTGAAGGATGCGGGGAAAACCTTCATAGGAGACGTTTACCAATATTATAATATTGGAACAAAGTTGGCGAACGGAGAAAAAGTCGGCGCAGAAGAATTTGCAAATGGTGTGGCAACTCCTCTTGGCATGGTGGGGTTGAATATACAGTTAAAAAATGCTGATTATCAAATACCTTATGCTTTGCGAAGAATTTCCAATAGAGGATATATCGGTGGAAGCAAATTGCTGTTTAAACGTGATATCGTGGCAGAAAGGATGGACTATGCAAGAGAATTTTATGAAAAAGTGTTTAAGGAAAGGGTTGTAACGGGAGAAATGACCAGAGAGGAGGCGATAAAAGCAATGAATAATGAATTAAAAGGCATAGACTATCGCATGCCTATAAAAGTACGATATATAAGAGGAGAAATGTATCAATATCAGAAACATGGCCTAGACGGAACTTACTATGAAGGAGAGTATTATACTCCCGATGCTACAGCAAAGCCAACAGATTTGGGAGTGTCAAGTGAGTATAATGTGCGTGATTCTAATATGGACCCAACGGGAAAGACAGATAAGATTCGACAAATACAGGTGAATAAAGAGGGGTGTATAGGATTAGAGAGTACCTCGAGTCCAATAAATGATGATTGGAGTGTGTATCAAGTCGATACAAACGGTAATGTTGTCATTGGAACAAACGGAAAGCCTGTACCTGTCGAGGTTCCAACAAAGGGGAAAGGTACGCAGATATACATACCGCGTAATCAAGGATGTTTAAATGGCATTGAACCAAGTTCTCCTCACCCTGTTTATCCCATATATCCAGATGAATAATAACCTGTTCCAAAAAAAATATTATGAATACAAGTCCCAAGACCCAAAAGGAGTACGACCAATTATGTGATGAGACAATGGCATATTTCAAGAAAATAATGAACGATTATCCGCAGATAACTATGTACAAATCTATTTATGTGCAGATTTGGATGATAAAGAAAGATTTATCAGAAAATGTACGTCTGGATCGTGTAAAGGATTTTCAGAAATATTCTCTTGGAGCTATTGCTGCCAAAAATTTTGACGAAGGGGATGTGTACGGGGATGCAATAGGAACAATTGATGCTATGGCATTTATTTATTTCTATATGCCCGAGGATGCGATAAATACACCAGACGAAATGTTAAGAATGATCAACCGCACTATTGGTATGATGAAGCAACCATTTGAAGAATATAAATTAAAAGGCAAATATAAAGAGTACAGAGAGGAGAAAACCCCTTATATAGAATATGCACGTCAAGTTTTAAACTATATCAAAGACTATTTGGAGAAACGTAATGATGGTAGTAAGTTGAATATAATAGATTTAGAAGAATGTGCAAATAAAACCTATTTAAGTTTTAGATATGAAGTGTCTTTTCTTATGTATGAAATTGTTCCTGACATAATAAATAAATTAATTAACAAAGACACACAAACAGGAGTTTAAGAGTAACTATTCAGCGATAATGGACGTTGAATATCAAGAACTTATAAACGTAACATTGTGGCAAAAAGGTTGAAATGACATTCTTTATTAGAATTTGTATGTATCTATTTATGTAACTTATTGATAATCAATAATAGTTTATACACCTTATCGCTGAATAGTTACGTTTAAGAAAAGAAGTGGAACATTATGTATATAATGTTTAAAATAAAGAAGTTTGCTTTTTGTTTAGACAATCAAAATATAAATAAGATCGACAAGGGTGGATAAATCATTTTAGATGTTATTGATAAAATATTTATATAATCTTAAAGGTTTAGCTATAGGTGGTTTTCTGTAAGCATTACCCATAAAGATTTTTCCTTGAAAATGTTGCCGGGTGAGACATTGGGAGATTTCTGCGAACGGGTCATAAAAGAGTATTTGAAATCCCAAGGGTTTGATAAGTTCTATGAAGTTCAAAACAGATCAGGGAATGGGGTTGACATTATTGCTGAAAAGACCAAAACTCATGAGGTGAAAATAATAGAAGTTAAGGGAACGCAAAGCGAGTCTAAATGGGATAAAGGACAAACAAAAGAACTTCCACTATCAAGAGACCAAAAGGCAGGCGGAGAAACGTATTCTGAAAGTAGAATAAATAGGGCAAAGAATGGTGACGATGGCTGGAAGAATGAACCCGAAACCCAAGCGAATGCAAAGCAGGCACACGCAGCGATGGAACAGGCAAAAGATAACGGAACCCTGCTCTATGAGAAATATGACGTTTATGTGGATGAGAGTGGTGCTATTAGAAATGGGGAACAAAGAGTACGAAGACGTTCCTGGTAAGCAACATATTATGGTCTTACAAACTGAATAAACATATTATTATGAATAGTTTAGAAAAATCCTTTAGTTATACAAAAGAGATGATGGCCCATAAGATAAAGACTATGGAAGAGTCTCATTTCAAAAGGGCTACACAAAAAATAGATAATTATATAAAGGGTAATGCCTATGACACGGCGGTAGGCACGCGGCTCTCCTCTTTGTCCTCTTGGTATCTGTGGAATTTCATCAATGAATTCACCCAAAGCGGGAAGATTGAATATGACCTGCTTGCGCGGAGCACCTATTATGGGATTTCGGCCAATAAATGGGCATATTCCATTGGGCAATGCTCTACGCATTATGACGGGGCATTGTTGTTTTCCGACAGTTCTATGCATTTGGCGCAATTGGTATGTTTAGGTTTAAGTCAAGAGGCCATCACGTATTGTTCCCTGCTAACAAAAATGCTAAATGGCAAACAATTTAAGATGTTTCCAGATAATCCAACATTCCCTTGGTTTATCCTTGACTTATACTTGCGTTACAACAACACGTCAATAGAAGAATCTTGGAAATACCCCTCAGAAATGGGGGCATATGGGAGAACACTTGAAAATTGGGATACGTGTGATAAGGCATTGTTCGAAAAGTTGCTTATCGACTTATGCGATTTCCATGTCTCACAAAGTGATGAATACGAGCATGACGGGAATCTTTTAGAGTTCTCTTCCGCTCAATACTTCCTCTTTCCACCAGAAATCCTGATGTGGATAAGATTGCGCCATAACAGAGGGTTATATGTTGGTCATCCCAATTTACACCCCCTTCTGCAATTAGAAATAAACAACCTGCCATTGAATTCGTTTGAAATGCCCCTAGACCCGCTAGTTACTCGCTGTTTCAACAAATTGCACAAGGACAATCCTTCTGTTAATTTCGAATTTATGGCATAATCTGTTATCTATCGTGAAAGAATTTCGATGGTTCTGCAAGAAATACGTGTAAGAAGTACCATCAACAACAAAAAACTTTGTCACGATTGAAATGACCTGACGCTCCTCACCGATGACAAGGGGCTCACCTTCCCCGACGGACTGCACCGCGACTGGCGGTACGACGGGCGCGTCCGCAACGGCATGACCTATACTTGGGACTACGACAGGCGGGGGCGCGTGGTGCGCACCTCGGGCGACGGGGGCGTTCAGGAGGGGCGCATGGAATACAAGGACGGCTACAACGAGGTGCACTACCCCGGCACGGGAGCCACAGAGCGGTACC
>NZ_GG740079.1:24226-25728 GCF_000162415.1 Prevotella sp. oral taxon 317 str. F0108
ATCGGTCGCCCCGTTCAGGCCTACGACGAACACGGTGTCGTGATTTGGCAAGCCGACTACGACATCTATGGCAACTTGCTCAACCTGAAAGGCGACAGACAATTCGTGCCGTTCCGCCAGTTGGGGCAGTATGAGGACGAGGAGACGGGATTGTACTACAACAGGTTCAGGTATTACGACCCGAGTACGGGTGGGTATATAAGTCAAGATCCGATTGGGCTGGCAGGGAATAATCCGACGTTGTATGGGTATACACGTGACAGCAACACGAGAATAGATCTTTGGGGGTTGGATTGTGATGTGCCAAAGAAGACACAGACACATCACATAATTCCTATGGCGGTTTATAAAGCTTTTAGAAAAGATTTTAAGAAAATCAAGGGTTATGTGCAGGCAGTTAATGTTAGAACCGCAAAGAATAGAACAAACCTTATTGATTTGGATACTCCTTTTCATGGAAACCATCCAAAATATAACGAGTATGTTTCTAAAAAAATAACTAAACTTACAAACGAAGGCGACTTAAAGCTAGATGATATTAACACATTGCAAAATAATTTGAGAAATGAGATAGGTAAAGCTCAGGCCTCAGGTAAGAACCTAAATGAGCATTTTGGTAAACTAAAGTAAAAAGACAAATTATGTATAAGTATAAAAGAGTATGGATAGAAACAGACCCGCTAATTATGGGTGTAAGGAATGGAGTATACCAAGTAGAGCTAAAAGAGAAAAAGTCTTTTGTGTCAAAGGAAGAAAGGAATTATTATGAAAGTTACTTTGCTAGCGGTATTAATGCGTTTCTATTAGATGATTTTAAAAGGATTGACGAAAAAAAAATAACGTGCATCACCTACTTTCCTTTAAAAGGTGCACTTGAAACGGATTTTATTGTAGCAGCTCCACATGAACGAGGAATAGACTTTCTAGTAACTGAAAAATGTTTAGATGTGTTAGAAAGCTTCAAGCTACCTACTTATAACAAGTTCAAAGTAAACATTGAAGGTTTTTCAAGTAATTATTTCGCGGTCGGTTTTCCAATGGTACCTAATCGCTTTGTTGATTATTCGGATAGTAAATTTGTGGATTTGACTACAAAAGAGCATGTACAAATAGCAGATAGTGAAGAATATAAAAAATACTTTTCTATAGGTGACAGAAAAATTTCAGTTAAATACCGGCTTGATTATGATATAATTGCCATACAACCTTTTGGCTTGTTCTTCTCTGGAAAATTAATTAACGCCATCAAAATGAATAGACTAATCGGTCTTCAAGTAGAGGATACGGAAATGGTATTAAAGTAGGTTAACCTCCATTAGATGGTGTGTCCTTTAAAAAAAATGGGGGATAGAAAGAATTTCTGAATTGATAACCTAATAAACTACACCTAAGCTTAGCAGGCTATGGCATATGTAGGGCTGTTGGTGGAAGAGCTGTCGTGTTTAAGCGCAGTACATTAGCTGATTGAAAAGGCTTTCAACGGCCGCGTGCACCGCTACCTG
>NZ_GG740079.1:26115-28615 GCF_000162415.1 Prevotella sp. oral taxon 317 str. F0108
GTCGGTCGCCCCGTGCAGGCCTACGACGAACACGGAACGCCCGTCTGGCAAGCCGACTACGACATCTACGGCAACCAGCTCAACCTAAAAGGCGACAGACAATTCGTGTCATTTAGACAGTTGGGGCAGTATGAGGACGAGGAGACGGGGCTGTACTATAACAGGTTCAGGTATTATGACCCGAGTACGGGTGGGTATATAAGCCAAGACCCGATTAGGTTGTTAAGTGGGGAAAGTAATTTTTATGCCTACGTTCGCGATACAAATAACTGGGCGGATGTGTTTGGGTTGGAGGAACTGTTTAGAGGAATGAAACAAAAGAATAATGTCCCTCTAACTGGAAATTCTGCTGATAAATTAGGGGTTAGACCAAATGTTGATATAGAAGTTATTGACGGAAAAGTTTATCCTAATAGCGGTGGGATGTCCGTAAATAAGAGCATCGATAATATCCCCTCTCATAGAAAGCCGATAGAATTTGGAGGAACACAAAAGGGTTCGGCAATGTTTAAAATTGAATCTGATAATTTAGGAGATAATTTGAGGTTTAAAGCTGATAAAAATGGAACGCACGGTGTGATAGAGCCATCAAGACCGATGTCGTTAGCAGAATATCAAGAATCATTAGGCGCTCTGCAAAATAAATTTAAAAGTGTATGTCCAAGTTAAATACAAAAGAGTCTTTTATAATCTCGTCAGATATTAAAGATTGGCAGGCAAAATATATAGATGTCGAAAAACTGCCAATAGAGTTTTATTTGAAATATACAAATATATTATCAGACTATAAAGAATCAGGAAAGAGCAAAGAAGAGGTTTTGGCATTTTTTTACAAAATATCAGAAGATAATCAAGATATCTCTGAATTTGTAAATGAAATTATGGATTTAATAGAGGGCTATTGTCGTCCTGATTTTAGAGTGTGGTAAAATGAGACCAAGCTAGCGTACAATAGATCCCATTACAGCTCACCTGATAGCGGCATATACGCTCCCAAGAGCCGATAGGGGTAGAGGGGAATAATCCGACGTTGTATGGGTATGTAGAGGATGGGAATAGTACGGTAGATGTATATGGACTGAGTGGTCTAGTGGACTGACTCTTGCATGGTGGAAAAACATTTAAGCAATATAAAGACGAGTATTGGGCAAAGAAAACCAAGCCTCAATTAGAACCTATTATAGATAGAACAACAGGAAAAATTTGGATACAACGTGCAGAATTACATCATCGTTTTATCCCCCAAAGAGCAAAATGGGCTCCAAATTGGTTAAAGAATAATAGATTTAATTTAAAGGAAGTAAGTAGTTTAGAACATGCAAAAATGGATCCATATAGGGCGAGGTTTGCTCCTAAATGGATAAAAGAGAAATTCAATTTAAAATGCAAATAAAGAAACAATCATGTTTAACATAAAAAAAATAAAGAAACAAGATTATGCCCTTTTAAGAAGCATTTCCCTGAAACTTGTTGACAAATATCCATATCTAGTGAGACAGGTTTCAACGAATTTTATCTTGGATAAGAAACATAACGAGTTTGAAAGGCATGGGGTTTATACGCTTATACTAAATGCAAAACTAGAGCAAGAGTTTATTAATAAATCTTTGCCTCAACTTTTTATAATAAAAGACATCTTAGTTTGGAATAAGAAAGAGAATAGATATGAGCCAATTGAACTAGATATTATGGAAGGGATGCTTGCAGGTTATAGCTTAAAAGCTAATGTTCGCGAACTTGACTTAAGTCGGATAGATGTTAGTAGGGTCAAAGAGCAAACATTTGAAAACCACGAGCAAGAAGAACTTGCCAACATAATCGGAGATGTTGATGATAAAATTAGGTCTTATCTTTCCTTAGAGTCGTCTTTTAAAATAATCATACCAGAAGGGACTTTCTATGTGATTAAGAATTTAGGAGATGGGGATTATATTTCCATAGATAAATTAGGGAGGGTTTATGAAATGACGCACGATCCATATGAGGTAAAGTGCATATATAAGAAAAAAGAAGATTATTTTGATTCAATAAAAAATAATGGAATATAGATAAGTCATTGCCGCTTCCCAGAGTGGAGGTGGGTGTTCCCGAGGAATACTACCGTGGGATGAAGGTGTGGCAGCGCAGGCCCGACCCCGACACGTGGACGGTGCGGACGGCCGAGCGCCGCACTACCTACCGCGCCTTCCCCGACGGGGAGGGCGGGACGGTCTACCGCGCCGTGCGCGTGGACCATGCCGACGGCGGATTCCTCGCCATCGCCTACGACAGGGACAGCGGGCTGCTCTCGACACTGGAGGATCACCACGGGCGCACCGTGGTCTTCGGGCAAGACGACAGGCGGGGGCTGATACTCTCGGCCAACCTGCTTTGCGACGGGCGGCTCGAGATGCTGGCGGAGTACGAGTACGACGGGAGGCGCAACCTCACCCGCGCGTGCGACCGGTTCGGCAAGGCCATCGAGTTCGCCTACGACGGGGACAACCGCGTGGTGCGCCGC
>NZ_GG740079.1:30078-32226 GCF_000162415.1 Prevotella sp. oral taxon 317 str. F0108
AAGTTGTCACGTTCAAATATGACGCATTAGGACGGAGAATCGAGAAGTCCTTCAACGGCCGCGTGTACCGCTACCTTTGGGATGGCGACGTTGTTCTTCACGAGTGGGAGTACGACGAAACGGAACGACCGCAACAGATAGTTGCCGAAAACGGCGAAGTGTCGTTCGACAGGCCCGAACCAACGGACAACCTCGTCACCTGGGTTTACGACCCCGACGGCTATATCCCAACCGCCAAGTTGGTGGGCGGCAAGCGTTACGGCATCGTGAGCGACTACGTCGGTCGCCCCGTGCAGGCCTACGACGAACACGGAACGCCCGTCTGGCAAGCCGACTACGACATCTATGGCAACTTGCTCAACCTTAAGGGCGACAGCCAGTTCGTTCCTTTCCGTCAGTTGGGACAGTATGAGGATGAGGAGACGGGGCTGTACTACAACAGGTTCAGGTATTACGACCCGAGTACGGGTGGGTATATAAGCCAAGACCCTATTGGGTTGGCAGGAAGAAATCCGACGTTGTATGGGTATGTCCGTGATGTGAATATTTGGGTAGACGTTTCAGGGCTTGATTGTAGCATAAAGGATAAAAAAGTTGCAACTCCCTATGGTGATGCAATACAATCAATAGAGCCAGAAGCTTTAAAAGCCAGAACAGAAGTGGAGAATGGTGCCACACTTTATCGAATAGGGACAATGGGACGCAGCGAAACTATTGGTGCTCAATTTTGGGCATTAGAGCATCCTTTTTCAGAGGGCTATGCAAGTCGCTATGGGATTCCACCTGAAAATGTAGCTAATAGTAATTTCATTATGACAGGTAAACTAAAAGAGGGATCTGACTTTATAACTAGACCAGCTCCACCAGTAGGAACAAATTCTGGTGGTGGAATAGAAGTCGTAACTCCTACTGATGGAGTAGAAATAATAACATTTAGTACACTTTAAAATGGATATATATGAGGAATCTATAAAGTTAGCTGAAAATTTAAATAAATTTGGGTATCAATTTATTTCACAAGAAGTGCTTGATGCTATTAATTATAGTTCGACAGGGACTGAGGCTCTCATGCGAATAAGATTTTTCTTGAAAGAATTTTTGGATAACGGAGTTGATATTAACTTGCTACTTTTAGAAAGAGCAAAGAATTTGTTGAACCAAATCAATGCAATAATAGATTAAAATGGTATGAAAAGGAAAAATTACGTGATGCACTAATAAAATAACACAGATGTTACAATGTGGCTATAACACGTTTGACAGTCTTATTCCAGCTAAGCACTAATTTAGCTGTGAAGTGGCGCAACTCTATCGTGTACCATGAGTAAACTCTTCGAAACGGACGAACGCGGTGAACGCTACACGTTTGAGCGCGACCTCAATGGCAAGGTGATTGCCGAGCGTGGCTTCGACGGCCAGGAACGCCGCTACGAGCGAGACATGGACGGCACGGTGCTCGTCACACACCTGCCCAACGGCACCACCATCCACCATCAGCACGACCTTGCGGGGCGGCTCACCTACAGCCGTTACCCTGACGGCAGCTGGGAGGCGTGGGAATACGACCGCGCCGGGCGGCTCTGCAAGGCCAGCAACCCACATGGCGAAACGGTGTTCGAGCGCGACGCGCTGGGACGCATCATCCGTGAGATACAAAACGGCCATGCCATTGAGCACTGCTACGACAGCCGTTCACGGCTGACCCACACGCTCAGCGGGCTGGGCGCGGACGTGTCCTACGGCTACGACGACGCGGGACTGCCCGAGAGCGTAAAAGCCATCGTGCAAGGTATGCCGCACCCGTGGGAGGCGCGCATGCAACACGACCGCCTGGGCCGCGAGACGCTCCGCACGATGACGGGCGGCGTGGCCTGCGCCATGCTGTACGACGGCGTGGGTCGGCCTTCACGGCAAAGCGTGACCCGCGGCGGGCACTCCTTATATAGTAGGAGCTACCGCTGGGACGACGATTTCCGGCTTTCGCACGCCCACGATGCAATAAGCGGGCGGATTGTGCGTTATCTCTACGACGACTTCGGCAGCCTGGCCGAGGCGGAATACGGCGACGGCGCACGCCAATGGCGCAACCCCGACGTGATGGGCAACGTGTACGACAGCACTGACCGAACCGACCGCACGTATGCTCGT
>NZ_GG740079.1:32912-34938 GCF_000162415.1 Prevotella sp. oral taxon 317 str. F0108
GCAAGAGATAGTTGCCGAAAACGGCGATGTGTCGTTCGACAGGGCCGAGCCAACGGACAACCTCGTCACCTGGGTTTACGACACCGACAGCTATGTCCCAACCGCCAAGTTGGTAAACGGCAAGCGTTACGGCATCGTGAGCGACTACATCGGTCGCCCCGTGCAGACCTACGACGAACACGGAACGCCCGTCTGGCAAGCCGACTACGACATCTATGGCAACTTGCTCAACCTGAAAGGCGACAGACAATTCGTGCCGTTCCGCCAGTTGGGGCAGTATGAGGACGAGGAGACGGGATTGTACTACAACAGGTTCAGGTATTACGACCCGAGTACGGGTGGGTATATAAGTCAAGATCCGATTGGGCTGACAGGTAACAATCCTACTTTGTATGGGTATGTGAGTGACACTAATGTCACACATGATATATATGGATTAGAGATATCCTATAAAGGAGATACATCACCATACCAAACGAGATATGACCCAACTTACCCTGGTCGCCCCGATCCTAGGTATTCAATTGATACTACTACTTTTGAGAGTGGAAAACCAACTGCAAACGGTGGCCTACGAGATAATAAACAATTTTGGCAGAAGTGGGAGAAATTAAATCCCTCAAGCATAAGTAAGAATAATAGATGGAGGATAGAACACGGGCTTTCTCCTACTATTGACAATGTGTGGATTAAAGAATTCCCAGAGCATGGAGGGTATAAAGGTGAAATATTAATTCATCACCATGTGGATCAAGGTAAGTACGCTGTACCAGTACCAGCAAGCACTCATGTTGGCTCAGGTGGCGTATGGCATTGTAAATAAGATAAAAAACAATTATATGAAATTATTAACGCTAAACGAAATTATTCTAACTATCGTTGAAGAAACTAAGGGACTTGATCCAGAATTTATTGAAGAAATAATCTTGAAAAAGGTAGATATTCCCAGCACAGAAATTGTTCGTTTGAAGGAAGAACTGAGAATAGATGTGTTGAACCAGAATTTCATAAACATCATCCTAAAATATAGCTGGGGTAACTTTTGCTTTCTCACCTATCAATTTGGTTACAATGATACATATGGGATAAATTGGCTGATACAAAGGAATCTAGAATATGAAGATTATTCTACATTAAATGAGGCTGGTTTCATTATTATTGCCAATGGGGATCCTTATACCATTCTATTAGAATGTGCCTCCGGTAGAATATATACCATTGATAGCGAGACTGAAATTGAAGAAAGAATGCTCATAGCAGAAAATTTTGAACAATTAGTAAGAGGAATGGGGACAGGGCAATATGCCTGTTGGTGTAAAAGAGAAACGGAATTTATACAACTTATGGAGCATATAACCAAAGGAATCGGCATGCCATTCTGGCACAGTCTAGTTGGTTTTTATTAGTCTATCATTATCTGTTAAGAGCTGGGAATGATAGAAGAGAAACAAGCCTCGGACTCCTAGCACAATGTATAAGCAGAAAACGAGGAAGAAGTCACGACACAATCCTCTAGCCTGGCGACTACGCCTACACATGGCTGCCTAACGGCATGCTGGACAGCGTAACTCGGCCAGACGGAAAAGTTGTCACGTTCAAGTACGATGCACTGGGCCGACGGATTGAAAAGGCTTTCAACGGTCGTGTGCACCGCTACCTGTGGGATGGCGACGTTGTCCTTCACGAATGGGAGTACGACGAAACGGAACGGCCGCAACAGATTGTTGCCGAAAACGGCGATGTGTCGTTCGACAGGCCCGAGCCAACGGATAACCTCGTCACTTGGGTTTACGACACCGACAGCTATGTCCCAACCGCCAAGTTGGTAAACGGCAAGCGTTACGGCATCGCGAGCGACTACATCGGTCGCCCCGTGCAGGGCTACGACGAACACGGAACGCTCGTCTGGCAAGCCGACTACGACATCTACGGCAACCTGCTCAACCTCAAGGGCGACAGCCAGTTCGTGCCGTTCCGCCAGTTGGGGCAGTATGAGGACGAGGAGACGGGATTGTACTACAACAGG
>NZ_GG740079.1:35769-39043 GCF_000162415.1 Prevotella sp. oral taxon 317 str. F0108
ATGATGTTTCAGACAAATTTGTTAAAATCATAACTACAACACCCTCATTAAATGATTATGTGAGCTCCTTTATGCTTTCCGCCAATTGGGGACAAAACGAGGACGAGTAAAAGGGGTAGTACTACAACGGGGTGTACTACCTCGGCACGGGAGTCACCGAACAGTACCATTTCGACGACAGCGGGCTGGTATACCTCAAGGTGGGCGACATGGGCGGCGAGATGTGGTACGGCTACGACCGTCTTGTCTGGGTGGAGAACGAACGCAGCGAAGGCTACGCTTTCGTGCACGACCTCTTCGGCCGCGAGACGCTGCGCACGATGATGGGTGGCGTGGACTGCGCCATGCAGTACGGCGGTGGGGCGGCCTTCACGGCAAAGCATAACTCGCAGCGGTCGCCCCGTATAGGCCTACGACGAACACGGAACGCCCGTCTGGCAAGCCGACTACGACATCTACGGCAACCTGCTCAACCTCAAGGGAGATAGTCAGTTCGTTCCATTTAGGCAATTGGGGCAGTACGAGGACGAGGAGACGGGATTGTACTACAACAGGTTCAGGTATTACGACCCGAGTACAGGTGGGTATATAAGCCAAGACCCGATAGGATTGGAAGGGAATAATTCGACGTTATACGCCTATGTTTACGACCATAACAAAGAAGTTGATATATTTGGGTTAAATGGTACTCCTCAATTACCAAACGAAACTATATTATCTGGGGGAAATACCAAAATTGTTCATTATTACAATAATTTGGCAGAGCATGCCGAACCGATTCATTTTCATATTGAAGAAAACGGTAACAGTATTGGAAAAATAAAAGCTGACGGAACTTTAATCTCTGGAAGAACTAATAAAACATCTCAAAATATGGTTAAACAATCAAAGAACAAACTTAGAAAGGCAGAAAAAAAGATTGCTAACTATCTAAGAAAAGTAAGAAAAGCCGTTGCGGGGAAGCCCTTTAAATATGGAAATAGAGGATGTAAAAGTTAAATAATTATGGATTTATACAACAGAATATTAAATAAGGGGGATATTGAAAGTATCATCGAGCTAACAAAGGAAGATAAAAAAATAATAACTCGTTTATATTCTTATGAAACAATATTTTCAAAGACCCTCAACTACTTGTTAGTTAATAAAAATAAAAGTGCTGATTTAGAATATTTATTTACTATATTTATTGATATGCTTAGTGGAAGGCTTATAAATAAGCCAAGCGATTTATTAAGTTGTATTCAAAAGGTAAAAAACAAAAACAACCAAATACTGTTTTTAAAAACGATAATGCACCATCGGTTGGTAAATGATGACTTTTTAATATCCCTTGGGGAAAATAAATTTGTATTCGAGCATTTACCTTACGATTTGTCATGGATAGAAATTCCTGTAATAAAATATGGTTCCAAAGCTATTGTATCTGCAACAGAAAAATTATCCATAGTGCAAATTTGCCCTCTTATAGATTGTATAGAAGATACCTCCCTAATCGAATATTTGGTAGGATGGGCGTTTGAAGAAAATAAATTAAGCGACAGTGGTATTGATTATTTTATGCAAAATTACGAGAAGAAATATAATTTAATAAAAAACATAAAGCAAAAAGAAAATGATATCATCCGTTAAGCGTATTGAGAAAACGAATATTTATAAAGCACAAAATTAAGGGAGATGTAGAATAAGATTCTAAAACGACGAAATTTGTAAAACGCTGTAGATAACGAAAAAGATAGTGTTAAATCGGCAAGAGTATCAGGAAATATTTCGCATTCTAAATGTCACAATAGGCTATATAGACAAGATTGCATCTGGTTTTTATGGGACAGAAGAAACTGCTTTAGCTCTATTACTGGGATTTAAAGAGAACAAAACATTAGATCAATTATCCCAGATTAGATATATTCTTCAGATTGCTATGGAAAAGCAATTATCAAACCAAGAGTATGATGAATTTATAGAAAAAGAAGTGGAAATATGGAAACCTCCTTATGATAGTTCTAAGGAGGAGTTGTTAGATATGATAAGAGAGTAGGTCTTGATAAATGCCTAGAATGGATTCGGTAACAAATCAGAACCACTCACAACAGACGATTTATTACGCCAATGGGTCTGTCTTAGGACAAATAAGCCGGACTGTACTACAATCGGTTCAGATATTACGACCCGAGTGCTGGTGGGTATATAAGCCAAGAACCGATAAGGTTGCTGGGCAATAACCCTACGCTGTATGGGTATGTAAAAGATGTCAATTTATGGGTGGATGTTTGGGGATTACAATCAGTAACACCTAATCCAAAAAATTTCAATCTAGCAAGAAATGAAGCGTTAGAATGGTTGGGGAAAAGAGGTTTTAAAGCCGAGAAACAAACACTTGGAAGGTTTGGAGATATTGCAGGTAGGCCAGTAGGAATGCAAACTTTAGATGGTAAGGTAGGGTTTAGAGTTGAGTATGACGCAAGAAATGGCGCACATATAAATGTTTGGTCTGGTAAAGAAAAAGGTCCACATTTTACTTTTGAAGCTAGCGAGAAAACCGTAAAGAAAATCCAAGGGCATTATAAGTGTAAATGATAAAATGTTTGACTCATGAATAGTTATTATGACAACATCTTAATTAAATCTGTTGAAGAACAGAAAATAAATTATACGGTTATTTCAAACCTTTCTTACTACATAGAAAATCTAAGTAAGCACTTCCTGTTTGTCGGGGAACGACTTGATTTTAACAACTTAAGTAATCATAAATTTGTAAAATCCGAACAAAGGGATATTTCTTTTGATGCCGTTAATTTTATTAAGAAATTAATAGAAGAGAAAATATGCAGTAAGGATGACGCCATAATTTATATTGGAGACAGTTTGACGGAGAATGGGTATGAGTTCTATTTAAATGATTTGTTAAAGATTGTTCCTTTTTTAGTAAATGAAATACCTCAACATCACTATTTCCTATCTAAGGATTTTAAAAAGATTATTTATATATCATTTGAAAATGAAATAGAATTTGGTGGCGTCTCTTAATAATACTCCAGGCTAGGAGGCTTGATTGTAACAATCAGATAACCAGCCGTAATTCTGAAACACAAGTGTAAAGGCTGTGGTCACGCACCTGCCCGACGGCACGACCGTGCACCACCAGCACGACCTTGCGGGGCGGCTCACCTACAGCCGCTACCCTGACGGCAGCTGGGAGGCGTGGGAATACGACCGTGCCGGGCGGCTCTGCAAGGCCAGCGACCCGCACGGCGAGACGCTGTTCGAACGCGAT
>NZ_GG740079.1:40626-41363 GCF_000162415.1 Prevotella sp. oral taxon 317 str. F0108
TTCAGGTATTACGATCCGAATACGGGTGGGTATATAAGCCAAGATCCGATAGAACTGGCAGGGAATAATCCTACGTTGTACGCTTTCGTCAAAGATGTAAATACGGAAGTGGATGTATTTGGGTTAGACTGTTCTAAAAAGCCTAAAAAATTTTAAGAAATTTTCAAACGAAGAACTAGAAAAAATAGGAATTGATGCACATGAGCTTAAAAGAGATATTTTAGGTAAGAACGCTAAAATTGCCCACTATGACGTTTATAAGGATTCAAGTAATCGGAAAATAATTCTTTTGAAAAAAGGAGGAAAGGGAAAACCAATAGAAACATATATAGATTACCCGTATGACTAGTATTAAATTAACTTTTATCGTTTATGGAGACATTTTTGATGTCGATGATTTTTCTAAGATAATAGGCAAATCTCCTACTGATTTTGCTTATAAAAATGATATGCTAAAATATAGAAGAAGTACTGAAACTTTTTGGGAGTATTCATTCCAAGAAGTTTTAAGCCCTTATATAGAAGAAAGTATAAGATGTTTTGAGAATGTCATAACCCCAAGTTTTGAAACTGTCAGTTCATTTATAAAAAAAACAATTTAAAGTCTAAAATGCTTTTCAAAATAGAAACAAACAAAGAGCCATCGCCTGCTATTGTATTTAATAATAACATCATCAATTTGCTTAATAAGATAAATGGCTGGATTGATTTAGATTTATATATAAACAAATAATAGG
>NZ_GG740078.1:0-6922 GCF_000162415.1 Prevotella sp. oral taxon 317 str. F0108
TGAGCATAGCACCAGAAATCCAAAGGAAAATAATAATATCTTCATACAAATTATTTTATTGCCTTTTGGAGATTGCAACACAATCTCCAAAAGGCAGGTTTCACACTACCAAAGACTTAATGGCGAATTATGCCCGAAAGAAGAATACAAGCCTCTGTAGAACTCCTTACCTGGTATAAAGTAAGGAGTTGGTACAAGATAACGATGAACAAGATTTTGTGTGAGACTCTGTACAATCCTCGCACTTACCCCAAATCGATAGATTTGGCTTCCCGACTTGATTCCAACCCAAAAAGGTGCTGAATAGACTTTCCCGTTAGGCCAACCACCACCAACTTTTTGTTCTCTACCATTAACATGGATGACTCTTTCAGGATTAGCACCAAGATACGGGTCGACAATATTAGGATCATATCCATAGATACCCGATTCTTCCTTACCGTCATTTGTCGTCACATACGTGCCTACACTGAAATCTCCGATGGTGAGTTCCGCAGCACTAGTACGCCAGCGATCATGGCCAGACTGTCCAAACATGTCGTTATACAGTCGGAAAGAAACGTCGCCAGGCGCGAGTAAAGTTATTGCACCTACGATTTGTTTGCCTAACACATTGCCTCTTACGGTTTGTTCGCCATAATAGGTTTTGCCAAAGCCTGCACCCCAACCGCCATAAGAAGCTTCTGCGTTCCAGCCAACATAATTGTTGGTTATACCGCCGCTAACACTTGCACTAAAATCTCCATCCGTGTAGGAAAGCGAGGCAAGCATGCCCGCCGTCAGACCGCCTTCCGTCCAACTAAACGAAGGAGAGAAAGCAAGGCCCAAATGGTCATTCAAGGGAACATTGCCTGATGGGAATGCCTTGTTTACAATGCCATTCAAACAAATGCTGCCAACTTGCCTCCATGTGGCAGAGGTGATGCTGCCCGTTGCTAGTCCTGCTGTATTAAAACCTAACCATGATGCTCCCGCTGTGATAAGCCCACTTTTTATGGAACTCCACCCCCAGTTGTGAGAGCTGATGGCATTGCCAAGGTAACCAACAACAAAACCAGCACCTGCAACAATAAGGTCGTCTATGCCAAACCATTCTCCGCTCGGGTCGGTATACTTCAACGGATTGTTAAGGCAATAGCTGTAACGATTAAAGTTTTGGCTATTGAACGGCATCTGCACATAGTTGTCGGGACTGAAGAAACGGCCGATAACAGGATCGTACAGGCGACCGTTCATGTTGATTATGTCATACTCGTTGAGCATCTCATGACCTGTGTAGCCCCGATAAAGCCCGATGTCGTTTTGCGTAATGGTTTGTTTACCCCACGCATCGTAAGAAGCATCGAACACTTTCCGTCCTTCTTCATCGAACACAGAGAGTATGCTGCCAAGGTTATCGGTAAAGGCAAGATAAGGCTTGAACAAACCATCCCTTATCACAATTACGTTGCCATCGAGGTAATAATATCCGCGTGTATCACCATTCTCGTAAACTTCTTCGTAATCGCCTGCATAGATGGTGGAACGCACAAGATTACCATCGCGATATTGTGCAGAACACCATCTTTCTTGATCTGGCCCATAGAAGAAGTGTGTTGATAAGCCTTTAACAGAATCAGTAATCATATCAACTTTGCCATACTCATTATAAGTTGTGGTAAGCGGGTCGCTAGGAATCGCCGCAATTGGATTGTCCACCTCGGTAACGGCATGCGGCCTTATATTTGCATCATAATTATAATTGCCCACATCTGTTTTAAATAGCACATTACCATTAGGGGCGTAATCTATTTTCATCATTCCGCCTTGGCTTGGCTTATACGAAATCAGACGGTCAAGGTTGTCGTAACCGAATTCTTCCTTGGAACTGTTGTTTCTGCGGCGAGACAACAAATTGCCTGTTGCCTTGTCATATTCCGAAGTAAAATCTTCAAGCGTTGAATTGCCGTTCGTTAATTTCAGATTAGTTTCAAAACCATCTTTGTCTCGTACACTTGTAGAAACTAACTTGCCCAAGAACGAGAAGCGGTTTACAAGCCCATCATAGTCCTCCTGTTTATAAACGATGTCACCATTTACCTCAACTTGATCCTTAAACCCGTTGAGATCATACTGGTAGTTCACCTCTAAATTACCAGGATATATAACCTGAGACAGTTGGTTTTTGTCGTTATATGCATACTCAAACTTGTATGCCTTTTCGTGTCCCCTAATGTCCCGTTTCTCAGAAACCATTCGGCCGAGCTTATCGTATTGATACTGAACAGAACAACGATCGTTAATTCTGCTTAGCACAAGTGGACTGCCGTTGACGTACGCACCATAGTTGGTTACCAACAGCTGTTTTCCAATGCAGGTGAGGAAGGGGCGTCCCAGCTCATCAAACTGGTAAGTGGTCTTTGTCCCCTTGCCATCTGTTTGAGCAAGCAGCGTTCCGTCTGCAGCATAGGTATAGGTAGAAGTCCCTGCATCGGGGTCGGCAAGCGAGGTTTGGTTGCCGGCCGCATCATAGGTCATACATACGGTAGAGCCGTGTGCTGTCACACTGGCAGGTTTGCCTACAGAAGCATATTTGTAGGTGACGATGCCCGACGGGTCTTCCACCTTAACCACATTGCCCCACGCATCAAAAGTCTTCGTTACGCTCTGGCCTGTCTCAGCAATCGTAGAGGTTACAGTACGGTTGCCGTAAGTATATTTGGTGGTTTTACCCGAGCTCAGCACTTCTTTCACAAGTCGTCCACGACCGTCGTAAGTGAGAACTTGTTTCGTTGTAAGTTTGCCAGTAGTCTTTTCAATCTTTGAAACCAGTCCTTTAGTATTGTAGGTTGTCTTGTTATTGACATCTACACCTTTCGGCCCAACCGACTTTTTGCTGAGTTCACGCCCTTTCTGGTCATAGCATGTCAGCACTGTCGGTGCACCGTCAGAAGCCACCTCGATATCGTATTGTTCCGTTGAGAATGGGGATGTCCATCTGCGTTCAACCTTTGTCTTTGTCCCATCCGCTGCCACGACCTGCGTTTCCTGTCCCCATCCATCGTAAGTGTGCGTTGTGGTGAGTGGTTCTGCGGAGTTTGTTATATCCGTTTGCGTGAGTAGGTTTCCCCATTCATCGTAGGCGAAGGTGTTCACCGAAGTCTCAGGCGTGGTGAACGTCTTAACAACAAGGCGTCCATCGTTGTCATACTCAAAGTGCTTTGTTATGGGTTTCACCCCTTTGCCCGTGGTAACCGTGGTAAGGATGTTGCCTTGTGCGTTGTAGGTGTTGGTGGTTGTCAAAGCCATTTCCGTGCCGTAATTCTCCGTTGTGGAGAGAATGTTGCCATTATCATCATACTTGTACGAGGTTGTTGTGCTAAATGGCGAAGGGTCGTCCTTATGCTTTTGGGTCTTGGTCATGGTTGTGGGCAACCATCGCGCCTGTTTCTTCACATAACCGCCGTACGTCACCCTGCGGTACATGTTGTCGCCATCATTCTCAACCACCTCTTCCACGGGTACGCCTTTCCCATTGTCGTAGGCCGAGCGTGTTATGGTGCGGTTTCCGTCCATGTCCGTTGCCTCTTGCTTGGAAATATAGGCAAAGTAATTACCTTTATCCTGGCCGACGATTGTGGTTGTAGACAAAGTGGTGGCTGCACAACCGCCTTGCTCCACAACAGTCTTAGTTTCTGTGGGTAGCCACCTGGTTTCATCCCACTTGGTTGTCTCGGTAGAAGTCTTGATGCCTAGTGAGGTGTTTGTACTTGCCATCTTGTTGAAACCAAGCATACCTCTCCCCGCGATATGCAATCGCAAATCTTCGTAGCCATATTCGGTGTAGTAGTGCCCCGCACTTCCGTCGTTTGCATACACGTATCGTACAACAGCTATCGGCAGCGCATAGGTGTTAACAGGGTAACGGTTGGCGATGGTGCGCTTATACACAATAGGGTTTGTGGCGTAGGCATACAAGATTCTATGAGAAGTTCCCATTCCGTCTTCCAAATTTGTCACACGTCCGGCATTGGCTTTCTCACCATAGTTGAAGTAAGCGTGTATTGTTCCATTAAATCCGTCGTCTCCGCTGGTTAGCTTACTGCCGTAGTTTGCCAGTTCCATTTGCCCGTCACCGTCGAAGTCGCCAAGGAAAATTTTGTTCTCCAAAGCATCGTCTTCTCTCCCTTTAGATGCGGCGTTGTTGAAAGCGAATCCATCCCCAGTAGAGCGATACCACCGCACTTCGGTAGCGGTGAATTCCGTTTTGAATTTAGGAAATCCTCTGTACCTGTATCTGGCCTTGCACACCATCACGTCTGTTAGTCCATCGCGGTCCATGTCCCATGTCAGGAGCGCGAACTTGTCATCGTCATTCGTAGTGCCCTGATCTGAGAAACCCATGTCTACACCCTTGCCAATGCGGAATGTTCCACCACCCTCGTTATAGGCCACCCAAAGGTGGTAGTCACCGTCGCCGCAGTTGTACACAAAGTCGATAAGGCCATCTCCGTCGAAATCGCCTTGTTGAATGCGCCATCGGTTGCGCAGGTTTGTTCCTTCGGCTGTCTTTGTTTCAACAAATTTCTCATCCGTGGGTTTTCCACCCGCATTGAAGTAAATCTTATAGCCATTGTCGTAAAGGAAAATCAAGTCTTGTAGTCCATCGTTGTTGTAATCACCCACAAACATCTTCTCAGGGTTTTGTGGTAGCCGTAACTTATAGTCCCGATGATCCAGTTTATCCCCATCCATATATTTTATGATGGTACAAGGGTAATAGCCATCCTTTTGCCTTTGTTCCACACACACCACATCATCCTTTCCGTTGCCGTCTGTGTCGAAAGGAACAAGAAGCGGCACAGCATCTGCGGCCTTCAACCCCATGCCGATTTCTTTCACGTTCCATGTGTTGCCATTTGTAACATCGTTCCCCGAGATGAACTGGAACCTGACGTTATTCCAGTGGCCTTCCACCTTGTCTTAATAAGGTATTAGCAAGTCGTTATAGCCGTCACCGTCGAAGTCCATCACCGATGCCCCACCCATTGTTGTCTTGATGTCGCCCAAGGAAATGTTTGCAGGCAAGGAAAAGACGAGCGGCTTTTCATAAGATACGTTGCCGTTTGGGGAAACCTTACTGCGGCTGACATAAACATAGGTGTTGTAATGTGAGTGGGTGGTGCCATAACCCTGCCAGTCAATAACCTCTACCGGCGCCACTCTGATGATGTCGCTTACACCGTCGCCGTTGAGGTCGGTGGCAAAGAAACCCTTATCGGACTCTTTCACATACCACCTGTCGTCGTTCGTGCTCACGTCCATCTGGAGAGGAGATGCATCGCCTTTTGGCAAGAAGCTCCAATTCAGCTTCACAGGAGGGTATTTCTCACCCTTGCCGTTCTCTTCGCTTACTTGCACAAGTCGTGTCCATTTGGTTTGGCTACCATCAGAATTGTCGTCGTAGGTAAGCGTATACTTTCGATACGTATGGTTAGCACAGGCCGCGACGATAGAAGACAAACACACATCGAAGTTTCCTCTATCCACATACGCGGCAAAAGGCCTAGCATTCGTCCCTAGTTTCGCATACGAAAATTCGATATTATAAAACTTCCCTTTCCCTGTTTCATCCTTAGGTCCGTAGGAAATGTAAACTGGCCTGACAGTAAGACCGCTGTTGTCGTATGAATAAAATATAAAATTACCATTCTTATCTCGCACAGCACTGACATACCATGCGACACAGCCATGTTTCTTTTGGTCTAGAGAACCGCAAAAGAGCGTTGCATCGGCATCACTCGCATATTCATACTCCAATCCGTCAGCAGTAACCACCTTAAAGCACATCCCACCAACTTGAAATGGATGAAAACCGTATTGAAAAACCTTCGTAAAAGGATCACCCTCTACCGCATATACCACGCAAGAATCTTCCATCTCACCCGATTGGTATATCAGGCGTTTCCCATCTAAGTAGAGGTTATCGCTTGCGTTGAACTCTACTCCTTGTTGTTTGCCGTCATGAAAGAGGTCCTTATTCCCGCGAGTGATTACCGAGATACCGCTGATGTTCACGCCATACCCAGCCAGACCATACCCCGCAGACTGACTATTGTAGGTTAAGCTTATTTTGGGCGTAAGCGGACCTGCATCAGGAACGCCTATCTTGATGTCGTAAATGGCAGCACCCGAATTGGAAACGTTGAACGAACAAGTAGGTGTGCCAACAACGTACATGTCGTTTGATGGGACTTCATCAGGCGGGATAACCGGCGGTATACGAGAAGAGTCCTCTTGCCCAGGGCATGTACCTCCTCCATGAGGTGGTACGCATTTGTTCAACACAGGTGTTTCGCCGTTGCGTTTCGACACTTCTTGTGCCAAGTTTGCCAAAGGTAAAAATGCTAGGCAAAGCGTTATGAGATAAAAACGTCGCATAGTTAAATTGTTTAGGTGTTGAAAATAAATTCATGTTCAGTTTGTTAAGAGATTTCACGTATGCACGCAAGGCTCATCGCTTCACTATCTTCCATGCCGAGGTGTTTTCGCCCACCACGGCTTTCACCAGATATACGCCATCAGCACAATGCGTAATGCTGATTTCGTTTGTTCCGACAACTGCTGTCCCACGATAAACCAATGCGCCAGCGGCTGAATACACATAGAGCTCGCAACTACTGCCATTTGGTAACATAGGGACGTTTACACGGATAATGCCTTGGGCATAGCTATGCGTTACCCCTTCCATGCTTACAGGCATCCGTTCGTTTGCAGATTGGGTTTGCGCCTTAGCCTGTGCAACTTTTGATTTGGGTACTACGGCTTCGCGCGCCACCCTGTTCCCAGCAGCGTCGTAGCTGAACTTAATCTTGTGTTGGGCGGCTACCAACAGCGATGTCGCAAAGGCGACAATTGTAAGAAAAGCCTTTTTCATAATTCT
>NZ_GG740078.1:7214-12537 GCF_000162415.1 Prevotella sp. oral taxon 317 str. F0108
TTCATCGTCCACTTTCGGTTAATAAACCCTTCATTGGAGTGAGTGGGCATGCGCTCCAAGGGTTGAGTGCACAAAAAGGTGTGCACGCCATAGCTAGTAAAGTAACGAAGACAATTTGCCACTGAGGCGAATAGCAACTCCCCAATGGTCGGCAGTATCCGCCGCAAATTTACAAAAAAACACAAAACGCGCAAACATTTATCGATATTTTTTTGAATAAGCACTAAAAGATAAAATGCACACAGCTGACTTTTCCCCCTGAAACTCTACCGTGCCTCCCTTCATTGCAAAAACCATCATGCTAAAATTAACGCACAAATATGGTCATCATTATCGAAAACCAGGCATAGAACAGGGTGAAAAATCACAACAAGTGAGTATTGCCGAAAAAAGAAGTTATTGTTACTTTTGCGGCGTTATAACAGATTAGATTTCATAAAATACAAGTACAATGAAAATCAGAACAACCATCAGGGCACTTGTTATTGCATCTGCCTTGTTCTTCGGTAGTGCGTGGGGCATGGCTGCTAACCACGTTAAAGTGAGCGGCAAGTCGGGTGAGAGCGTGTTCTTCGCACTGGCCGACAAGCCTACGGTGACTTTTACTACCAACAAGTTGGTAATAACGGCAGGCAAACAAACCGTTGAATACCCACTGAACGAGTTCCGTTCATTCGAGTTCGCCGACCCTTCTTCTACGGGCATCAGCACCGCTCCCTCGCCAAACGAGAGCCAAGCCGTGTTCAGTTTCGGCCAATCGGTTCACGGCGAAGGCCTGCAACCAGGCTCGCGCGTGTCGATATTCAATGTTTCGGGGCAGCTAGTTGTATCGGCAACAGTCAACTCCGACGGCTCGGTAGACCTACCTTTGAAGGGCCAAACGGGCGTTTTCATCGTTAAATCCACATCAAGAACCTTCAAATTCATTCAGAAATGAAATATCTCTTTACACTTGTTTTCGCCATACTGGCGGGCGTAGCCACTACCAAGGCACAAACAGTAACCATCACCAAGTCCGACGGTTCTACCGTTACATATAAGGCCAGCGAGATTAAGAACATACAATTTACCAACGAAGAGTCGCAGGTAAAGCCCATCCACACCTTTACAGGCTACATCGTTGTCAACTCGCCCATGTTCATGGACACCTATTATGGCGAGGAAGCCAAGATGGAAATATTTGCACAAGGTAAGAAATCCATCTGCAAATTCACCGACGCCAAATGGGGAACAGGCACTTTCGAAGTTACACTCAACGATGGCGAAATAAGAGGTTCGGGCAAGATAAGTGTTGCCGACCCACATAAGGCAGGCCAAACCAAGGAATACGAAGCACTCATCTCGGGTCCCATGGCCGCCGTTAACATTTCCATAAAAGGCCTGATGGGCGGAACAACCATTAAATGGAGAAATGGGAAAGCTCCAGAAAAGGTTAAACTATCTGGCACATACTTGGGTGACAACTCCGTATCGGTGACGGGACTAACGTACGTAGCAAAGAACACAGGCTACAGCTTCTGGGTGAACGACGACGGCACATACACGATTATGGTTCTTGGCCAAAAGCTTGAAGGTACGCTTATGGGCGACTTAACCTTAGGTGCGTACACCATCAACAACCTTGTCTACGATAAGAAAACCGAAACGTTCAGCAAAGACTATTCGAATGATGGCTTGAAACTCAAGTTTAAGAAGGGAGCGGAAACGGAATATAAAGAATACCTACTGACCAAGGCCACCATCAAAGCAACCTTTGGCAAAGACGGCAGCCTGAAGGTAGAAAACAATTTCACTGCCGGCCACATGCCGTTCCCACTCCAAGGCGTGTTCAACGGTAAGATTTACAAAATGTAAAGCCGCCGTACAAGCTTTTATCCCTAGCAAGGCAGTAGAGATTATAAGGGAGAGACACAGCAAACCGCCTTGGGCTTGTGGCGTGTCTTCCCATCCCAATCTTCGTAGTGGGCACGCCTGGACCATTTGCCAGGCGTGCCTCTTAAAAAGTTCACCTCATAGCCTCAAAAACCCATGCACTCCATCATCAAACTGGCCTACAAACTAAGTATGGGTACGCTCATAGCCTTGGTTTCAGCCTGCACAGGACTGTTCGACGGCATCTACGACTCGCCCGACAAAGCTCCGAAAATAAATGCCAACCAGCTGGCAATAGACGCAAGCGATTGGCATAATTGGTATTACATCGACTTCGACTCGCTGCAAATGCTGGCCGAAGCAGGCGATGCAGATGCCTTTCTGCATGCCCGAACCCACTTCACGCCCTATCCCATCCCAACAATCAAAGACGAAACACAGGCAAATAACCAAACAGGCATCTACACGTATTGGTTCGACGTGTTTGGAAAAGGCTTATCACACAACGAGAAAAGAGACTTTAAACCTACCGCCAAACAGCCCGAACCACCCGCATGGAGCATCGCCATACACCGCGACAACGTGCGAACCAACGGTGGAGCGGTGCTAGAAACCAACTATACATCGATGAGTCAGCTGCCACAAAGCAGCACACAGTTTATGGGAGCGACCTTCAAACCCGACGAATGGACCACCAACGAGGTTTGGGTAGACCAGTCGCAGATGGCCAACAGCCTCATTGGATGTCAAGGCATCCACATCAACCGCGCGCTATCCTCTTGGCTACGCCTCGACATTCCCCCCATGCCACCCGCTTTCAAGCATAACAATCGGGTGTTTGTGGTGAAACTTAACAACGGAAAGTTTGTGGCCCTGCAACTAGAAAGCTACATCAATCCCACAACCGGCACCAAATGTTATCTCACCATTAATTATAGGTATCCGTATTAGAAGTTGACGGGTTGATAGGCGAAGCCATCTTTTCACCATTAGGAGTTAAGGAGTTAAGGAGTTATGGAGTTAAGGAGTTAAGCCAAATGCCTAGGTGGCGTTAGCCATCTTTTCTCCATTAGGAGTTAAGGAGTTATGGAGTTAAGGAGTTAAGGAGTTAAGCCAAATGCCTAGGTGGCGTTAGCCATCTTTTCACCATAAGGAGTTAAGGAGTTATGGAGTTAAGGAGTTAAGCCAATAGCTCAGGAAATAAGGAGTTAAGCCAAACGAACAGGTGGCGTTAGCCATCTTTTCACCTTTTCACCTTTTCACCCTTTCACCTTTTCACCCTTTCACCCTTTCACCCTTTCACCCTTTCACCTTTTCACTTTTTCACCCTTTACAAGTCAACTTCACATCAAAGTTACGCTCATGTTCCACCGCACATTCATCTTCCTATCCCTCATCATATCGCACATAACGGCCAATGCTGCCCTCCCAGCCGACACGCTTAACCGCACCATCAACCTCGAACAGGTGGTGGTTACTGGCACGCGAAGTCCGAAACTGTTGGCAAGCACGCCCGTTCTAACGCGCGTCATCACACGAAAAGACATCGAAAAGACCGATGCCACCAACCTGCGCGATCTACTTCAAACCTCCATGCCTGGCATTGAGTTCTCGTATGCCATGAACCAACAAACCCATTTGAACTTTGCTGGATTTGGCGGACAAAGCTTGCTGATACTCGTTGATGGCGAACGCCTGGCAGGAGAAACGATGGACGACGTTGATTTTACCCGCTTGAGCATGGATAACGTTGAAAGGATAGAGATTGTTCGCGGCGCAGCCTCGGCCCTTTATGGCTCCAACGCCGCTGGTGGCGTTATCAACATCATCACACGCAACGCCACACAGCCTTTTAAACTAAACCTCAATGCGCGTGTTGCACGTCACAACGATTGGCGACAAGGCTTGAACATGCAACTGAAAAAAGGCAAATGGGCCAACACCCTAGCACTTACCCACACTTCGATAGATAACTACGACGTAACCAACGGCCCTTCGCCCATTTCGCGCGTTGTTGCTACCATCTACGGCGACAATACGTGGAACGCCAACAACCAGTTGTCTTTCAACCCAACATCAGAACTGAAACTAACTGGACGTGCCGGCTACTTTTTCCGCGAAACAACCCGAACGACAGACACGCCCGAACGCTATCGCGACTTTTCTGGCGGATTGCGCGCACTATGGCAACCATCCGACAAGCAACACCTAGAACTCTCCTACTCGTTCGACCAATACGACAAGTCGACCTATCTACAACAGGCGCGCCTCGACCTCCGCTCTTACTCGAACGTACAAAACGCCTTCCGCCTGCTCTACACCCTCAACTTGCGGCAAGGCGACGTGCTTTCTCTGGGTGCCGACTGGATGCACGATTGGCTGTTAAACCCCAATCTCGAAGGCCGAACGCGCAAACAACGCTCGTGCGACGTCTTCGCACAATACGACCTTAACCTCGGCAAGGCGTGGGAAGTGGTTGGCGCACTACGACTTGACCACTTTTCCGACCACGCCATCACGCGCCTAACGCCCAAAATCAGTCTTCGCCACACGCCCCTACCCCATTTAAACCTGCGCCTTGGCTACGGTATGGGCTTCCGTTCGCCCACGCTCAAAGAGAAATATTACAACTTCGACATGGCCGGCATTTGGCTTGTAACGGGCAATGCCAACCTTAAACCCGAAGTTAGCCACAACTTTAACCTCTCGGCCGAATACACGCGCTTGCATTATATCTTCACGTTGAGCGGGCATTATAATCTGGTGAGCGACAAAATAGCCACAGGCGCGCCTTTCTTCGCCAACCCATCAGAACCCATTCCCCATCTC
Source organism: Prevotella sp. oral taxon 317 str. F0108 (assembly GCF_000162415.1). Lineage (NCBI taxonomy): Bacteria > Pseudomonadati > Bacteroidota > Bacteroidia > Bacteroidales > Prevotellaceae > Prevotella > Prevotella sp. oral taxon 317. Next base: position 11,916 of record NZ_GG740078.1, read on the forward strand.
CCTTACATCAATTTGGCGCGATATGCGGTGCTAGGCTTTGAGGCCACAGTGAAAGGAAAGTGGCAAAACGGCATGTCGGCACAGCTTTCGTACTGCTTTACACACGAACGCTTGCCCAAGGATAAGGACGGGAAACAACTGAATAACCAATATCAGCCTGCCCGAAAACATACCTTCACTGCGCATTGGGACTATTCGCACCGCTTTAATAAGTCCTACCAACTGGCTCTTAACATAGACGGACGTGCGCTTTCGCCCGTAGACAATCTGGAATATGTAGACTATTACGACCTGTCTAAGGGCACCAACACCATTCATTATCCCGCCTACACGCTGTGGAAGGTGTCTGCCGTGCAGCAAATCGGCAGCATATTCACGCTCACACTTTCGGTAGACAACGTGCTAAACTATCGCCCCCAGTACCATTACCTTAACTCGCCACTCACCGATGGAGCTAATTTTATGGTGGGAGCAGCAATCAACCTATAAAGGTGAAAGGGTGAAAAGGTGAAAAAATGGCTAACGCCTTTAAAGGTGTCTAGCGGTTTCTAGGTTTCTGGTTCTTTCTAGCTTTCGGATAAGTCAGACAAGTCAGACTGGTCTGACAGGTCAGAATTATCCT
>NZ_GG740078.1:13466-85090 GCF_000162415.1 Prevotella sp. oral taxon 317 str. F0108
TTATCCTATTAGCCTAACGCCACCTATACATTTGGCTTAATTCCATAACTCCTAAAGGTGAAAAGGTGAAAAAGTGAAAAAATGGCTAACGCCACCTATACATTTGGCTTAACTCCATAACTCCTGAGCTATTGGCTTAACTCCTTAACTCCTTAACTCCTTAACTCCATAACTCCTTAACTCCATAACTCCTGAAATATTGGCTTAACTCCTTAATTTCCCAACTAAAAATGTAATCTTTTCAGTACAAATTTTAACATTGTGAGCGCCTTTTTATTCACCAAACGTCCATCCGGCCACAAAAAATCGATTCTCGCGATGGTTGGTTTTGATGCAAAAAGGGGTTGTATGCGAATGTCGGGAAAATGAATACACACTGCATAAAATCGCAATTGGCACCAGATTTTGTGCATTATGGTGCTAAATACAGTGCATTTTGGTGCTAAACGCAGTGCATTTTGGTGCTAAACGCAGCGCATTTTGGTGCTAAACGCAAGGCATTTTGGTGCTAAACGCAGTGTATTTTGGTGCTAAACGCAAGGATAAAAGCATAAAAATGCACTGAATGTAGAGACATAAACCTTACCATTTGATAAAAAACAGGGGGAGAAAATCGGCAAAAAGGTAGGAAAATAGTGGTGTTTTAGTGGCAAAAAGCAGATTTTAGGGATTGAAAAACCACGAGCCGGCAGCAAAATAGAAAGGTAAAATGGTGCTAAATGCAAATGATGCACTCAAAAATGGGGTGCAAAAGAAACATGCAAGGCCGAAAATAGTAGCTAATATCTTGCATTTAGAACAATATTTACGCTAGAATGGAGTGGCAAGCGACACGTGTTTTGTAAAGTATTCAAAACAAATTTAACTCAAAGTCAGTAGCTAGAAAAACACGAAAAGCAAACATCTAACACAGATTTCTCACATATCTGTTTGCCATACACCGCTTATCGCCAATAATTGTTGGCTGTGCCTCATCGCCTTCGCGTTTCAGTTGGTTTGTCCATGCACCGCTTATCACCAATTATTCTTAGCTACGCTCATCGCCTTCGCGTTTCAGCTGGTTTGGCCATGTACCGCTTATCGCCAATAATTCTTGGCTGTGCCTCATCGTCTTCGCGTTTCAATTGGTTTGCCCATGCACCGCTTATCGCCAATAATTGTTGGCTGTGCCTTGTCGTCTTCGCTTTTCAGCTGGTTTGTCCATGCACACCTTATCGCCAATAATTGTTGGCTGTGCCTTGTCGTCTTCGCGTTTCAGTTGGTTTGCCCATGCACCGCTTATCGCCAATTATTCTTGGCTGTGCCTAGTCGTCTTCGCGTTTCAGTTGGTTTGCCCATGTATCTCTTATCGCTTGTAATTCATGCCCAAACCAATACGAATACTCCCCGATGCCTGATACGTAGCGTTGCTAATGATAACATCGCTGCATATATAAGACATCGGGGAGCATTAAACCCCAATCGGTCGTTAGACCGCTTACCTATTATCTTAGGTTGTTTCCGTCGCTTCCTGTTCATCTTTCGTTTGCTTGTCGGCATCTTGCCTGTCTTATTTTCTTGACGTAGCTCGCTACGTCCTCACGAATAAGGCAGACAATATGCTCAACAATACACAAAATCTGCACAGGCTCTAACGAGCGATTTGGGTTAAAGATACAAGCCTATTACTTAGTTTGCCCTTAGTTTAGGGCGATTTTTAAGTCGCATTATCGGTACAAATTTTGGCCGTGTGCATAGGCTTTTACTTCAAATACGACTTCAATCGCTTTTCAAGGAGCATGTAATGCGCTTTTAAGTCGGGAGAACCAACCTTTGGAATACACGACAACAACAGGCTATGCAGCTTTTGTGCATAAAACAATTGGAACTCGGACGTGCGGTTAACCGTTGTTCCCCACAAGGGTTCGGGTTCGCCATAAGCATTGCCGAAGTTAAGGAAAGCGGTTGCGGCATTATCCGTCTGCCCATCGGTTGTTGGGAAACAAGCGTGCGAGCCGCACCAATGATGTGCACCAGCAGAGCGAAGAGGGTATGCAGAAAGGTCTGTTTGTACGCTGTCGGCCTGCAAATTGTGCACATTGGGTGCCTGTTTCATATCGGCCACGCCCGATTGCAACAAGTCTACATAGAGCCGTTGCATAGACAAGTCGGCAACAGATAGGTTCTCGTTCCCTGCTATGGTTTTCCCAAACACGTCTGCATAAACATCTTCCATATATTCAAGCGGCGAATACGAGGTAGAATCCAGATAATAGGATATGGCCAACTTGGCATTGGCCATCATTGCCAACGACTGCACATCGCGTGCCAATATCTTAAACGGCTTGTTGGCACCGTAAGGCAACTTACGCTCTATCGTGTCGTTGCCCAAGGTGGCGAAGGTGCGCGCTTGACGTAAAAGCCATTGTGCGGATGCCTTCTGCTGGTCTTTCGGCACAACCTTATAGCGTGGCAAGCCCGACTTTTCGCTCGTTTGGTACAGGTAAATGCCGGGCACGTTTGCAAAAACATGGCGCACATAGCGCATGGCTTGCTGCAAAATCTCATTGTATAGTTCGGCCTTACGCTTGCCGCCGTCCTCATCGCTAATCCAATGGTCGAGGTTCGACAGTATAAATCGCAGGTTGGCCATACCATAATCGCCGGCTTTTATGGGGTCGTTGCTAAGGTCTTCTTCAATGGCCGAGGGGTCGTAGCGCGTGTTTGTCTGCTGCAAGCCATAACGATAGAAGGGGTCGCCCTCGTGTTTGTCTGCCAAGTTACGCAGCTGTTTGGCATCGTCTTCGTAACCTTTCGAGCCAGGGAACAGCCTATACGCCCATTCCACAGCATAAAAATCGTACACGCCCAGTCGCGGTGGTGTAAGTCGCACGCCGCTATCAGAGGGTTGTGCCACGTAGTTGAAACGCGCATAGTCCATAATCGAGGCCGTTGTTCCATACTTACGAGTGAAAGTTGTCGAGCGCAACGAGTCGGTTGGGATAGCTGCCGATGCAGCCATGTTGTGCATAAAGCCCAGGGTATGCCCCACTTCGTGCGCAATGATGTATTCCAACGTCTGTTCCACAATGCTGTCGGGCATCTGCGCAGCACGTGCGGCGGGGTCTAACTGCGCCGTTTGCACCAGTCGCCAGTTGTCTATGGTGTTCACCACGTCGTTGTAAACCAGCACCGTGGCATTGATTATCTCGCCCGTTCGTGGGTCGGTCCACGATGGTCCCATAGCGTTTTCAACGTCAGTAGGCAAATACCTGATGCAGGAATAGGCGAAATTGTCGGGGTCGAAGTCGGGATTGTCGGTGGGAAAATCGGCTACTTGCATCACATTCTTAAACCCAATGCGTTCGAAAGCCTTGTTCCACCACAATATACCCGCCTTAATGGCGCGTTTCCAAAGCGGTGGAAAGGTGTTTTCCACATAAAACACGATGGGCTTAACGGGTTCGGTGGGCGTTCCTGCGAAATAAGCCGCCGTGTCTTTGGGCTCTATACGCCAGCGTTTAACAAACGTGGCCTTGTCTACCGAGCCATCGCTGGCCAACACATCCTTGTTAATGAGAAACATTCCCACGCGCGTATCGCTCAAACGAGGCGTCATTTGCTCGTTGGGCAGCAAGGCAAGGGTGAAGTTAACGCCGATGGTTACGGGGTAGTTGGAAATGGGCGTGCCGCTCTTTCCCGACAAGCTAACCAGGTAATGGCGGTCCATCTTGATGCAGGCGTTGCGTTCGAACACCTTGAGCGCGGTTATTCTCGACAGGTTTTCCTTTAAAGACGAGCTTACCGAGTACGAGCCCACATTCTTGGCAATGATGGGAAAGAAACGGTCTTCTTTCAAGAAGAACGATGAGGCATCAAACAACACCGAGGCATTGCCTGCACTCCGTGCCTTGATGGGAAAAGAAAAGAAGTCGAGATTGTCGTAGTTTAGCCTTGCGGCAATGCTTGCCGATGGGCTATTTTTCGGAATAAACAAGTCGGTGTTTACCACCTGCATCACCACTGCGCTGTCTTTCTCGATAAAACGCACATGCACGAGGTTGGAGTTTTTAAAGCCCAAGTCGCCCATTTTGGGGTTCGATACCGACGAGATGGTGACTCCGATAAGCATGTCGCGCCCCAAAGATGCCTGCGGCAACTCAACCAACAACTTCCCATCCGTTTTGTGCAACGACACGAAAGCACCCCTACACGACTCGGTGGCGTGTTCGGTTAGTGCGCGTTCGTAGGCCGATTTCTTCTCGGTTTGCGTGGTTTGCGCCTTTTTCTTACGCTTGAAAAGGGGGAAAGCCGTTGCCGAAGAGCCAAGCACGACAAGCATCAGCGAAAGCGAGAAAATGCGTCGCGACGTTGCGCTATATAATAAGGAGTGTTTCATTTGCCGTCCTCCAATGCCTTATTCACCTTAAAGAGCAACATCTCGTAGTGCGAGCGTGCATCGGGCGAAAGGTTAGACTTAATACATTTTTCGAGCAAGGGCTTAAGCCTTAGCAACGAACTGTAAAAATAGATAGCCGAACCATCGAGCAATGCCGCATCGACGGTTGGTGCAAGCGATGCTGTGGGACTGCCGTAAGCCGCTGCAATAGGCATGGCTGTTGCAGAAACCTCGCCTTGAAGTGCCGCTGGGCCGTTGCCGCCTTGCTTGTTGGCCTTGTCTACCACGGCTCGAGAGTAAGTGAGGTATGCGCGCTGCAACACCCTTTCTTCCTGCGAAGGGGCTTTTTGCTGCTCCACGCTTTGGAAGATGGCAGAGAAGAGATCGTCGAAATATTCCTTTTGGCTATAACCTTGCGCAGATAGGTGCGACGACACGGCCAAACGCGTGCGCACGCCAAAAAGGTCGTAACCAATAAACTCTAACAGTTGGTCGTAATAGCTAACCGATATGAAACTTTTCCTTTCGAATGTGGGGTCGGCATAACGCTTAAAGCGCTTTGCCTGCGCCAAACACCACAACATAGCTTGACGTTGGCGCGCCTTAGACACCACTTCGTAGCGTGGCACGCCCGAAGAAAGTTTCATGTCGTTGAGGTATATGCCACCCACGTTGCTCAACACGCGCTTGAAAAAAGCATATCGTTGCTGTGCAATGGTGAGGTAAAGCTTTTCCTTTATGCGGCTATCCTCATCTTTTTTAACCCAATTATAGAGGTTGCGCTCTACCATTTGGAGGTTGCGCAAGCCGTATTCGCTGGCCTTAATGGCATCGTTGCCCAGTGCTCCTTCTTGCACACGGGGGTCCCAAGCCAGCGAAGAGGTACGGAAAAAGCGGTAACGCGGGTTCGTAACGCGCTTATCTACCATCTTTTCTAATATCTCCGCCTCTTCTTTAACGCTTGTTTTTGCTGGGTCGAAGTAGCGATAGGCCCACTCAATGGCGTGCCTGTCGTATATACCCGTTGCCGAAGGCATGAGCACAACACCCTTGTCGGCAGGTTGGGCCACATAGTTAAAGGGCGTATTGGCCATAATCGAGGCGGCCAAGCCATTGGCGTGGGTGAAAACGGCGTTGCGAAGTGAATCTACGGGGAAAGCGGATGAGGCACCAATGTTGTCGAGTAGTCCTAAAACATGCCCCACTTCGCGTGCCACAAGATAGCGCAAGCCCTCGTTGAACTTGCTTTGTGGCAAGTGCGAAGTGCGCACTGCGGGGTCGGCAGCCGCTGTTCCGATGAAGAACCAGCGGTAAAGTTGGTCGCCAACGTTGGCAGGAACAAACACCGAGGCATTGATTATCTCGCCCGTTTGCGGGTTAGCCATGAACGACGAAGACACTTTCTCTGAGGCACTAGGCACATAACGTATGCAAGAAAAGGAGATGTTGTCGGGGTCGAAGGCTCTATCTGCTGTGGGAAAGTCCACCGCTTCAATGGCTTTCAGGTATCCAGCCTGTTCAAAAGCCTTGTTCCAAAGTTCCACTCCCTGCTTTATCGCCGCTTTCCACTCGTTGGGAAAGGCGTCATCGATGTAGAAACGTATGGGTTTTACAGGCTCGCTGCCCTTGCCTTGCGCATAAGCCTTCGCGTTTTTGGGCGTAAGGTTCCACCTTTGCGCCACAAATGTGGGCTTGCTCTTGGCAATGGCGTTGCTGAAAGTAAGTTTCGACACGGCGGCAATGCCCACACGCGAGTCGGATATGCGCTGGCGCATCTTGCTTTCGGGTAGCAAGGAGATGCTGAACGTTGCGCCTACGGTGGTGGGAATTTCGCTAGCCACGGGCAACGACATCAATGTAGCCGTGAGCAAATAATTAAAATCCACTTTCACCGTGACGTTCTGCTCGAAACTTTTGATGGAACGCACAAACGACATTTCGCTCTTGGGAGAGGCGTTCACAGCAAGGTCGCCCGACTTCTTGGGAATGAGGGGCAGCATGGTGTTGGGGCGCGCCAAGAAGTTAGTGGCATCTACCACAACAGCCGAACTGTCGTTGTTGTATGCCTCTACCCTAAATCCCATTAGAACGGGGTCGCGGTAGCTAACGTTCAATGCTTGCTGCATTTCTTCGCTAGCACTGCCGTCTGAATATACCACGCCGTTTGGTGTTTTCATCACCAAGCTGCTGTCTTGCAATTCAAAGAAGAAGTGTAAGGGCGCAAAGTTCTTCGCCCCCACCGTTATGTAGGTTGGGTCGGTTGTAGACGACACGGCACCACTCAACAACATTTCCCTTTGCATTAGCTTTACTGGCACTTCCAAGTATAGCTTGCCGTCTACTTTATGTAGGGTAAGGAAAGTGCTGCGTGCCGTTTCTTTCTTCTTGTCCTTAAATAGTCTGTCGTACTTCGTTTCTTTCTTTGCTTTCTTACTGTCGTCGACCTTCTTATTGTCGTCGGCAAAGGCCTGAAAGCCAAAGCACAATAGAAACAAACCCATCCCTATTGTGCGCGCCGTTGCCTTGGTTTTGTTTGTTATCATCTTATAAATATGGGTTGCCGAAGGGTGTTTATCCACCCCACGCCAACATGCTTTATTGCCTGTAAGTGATGCGCTTTATGGTTCCCGTTATGTTCTTCTTCTGCCAAAGCAGTTTGTTCTCGTTCAAGTCGAAACAATAAATGCTTCCAACAAGACTGCCACTTGCAGCATTGGTGGCCACGAATAGCCTGTCGCTGCCCTCGGTTATCAACATATCGGCGATGGTTTCGCCCGAATCGCCGAAGGTTGTCAACGCGCTGGTGGGGAAATTTCCGTTAGATAGCACATTGTAAGCATAGAGTTTGTTGCCCGTAGCATAATAAACAAGGTTCTTTTCGGGCGATACCCTTACCACCGAGTTCTTAGTAAATCCTGCACTGGTGGGCACATCGGCAGCGTGTTTCAATGTGGCCGCCTCCACTTTTGTTATATTGCTGGGATAGAAACCAGGTGCAACGTAGTAGCATCTGAATTTGGATGCAGCCTTATTCCACGTCATCAGCACGAGATTGCGCTCGCTATCCACGGCTCCCATGCCGATGAGCGAGTCGCCCGTGAAGGTTCCTTTGAGCAATTGTGCTGGAATTTTACCCGTGGCCTGCACTTTTTGGGGAACGAGTCGGCCCTCGGCGTTATCGAACAACACGTAACCATGCACGTAACGCAAGTCTTGTTGTTTCCAAGATACGGCGGCATCGGCCATCGACATGTCGGTTTTCAGACTGTCTTTAATGAATTTTCCGAGGTCGAAGAGCGACGTTTCGGAAAGCGTTAGCCGAGCGGGAACATGGTCTACCATAGCCAACATCGACTTCGGATAGGTCAGCGCACTACGTTTTAGATAAGAAACGTTGCCCGTGGCCGTAGTCTTAAAGCGCGTTGTCATGAGGTTTCCATCCAATTCGTAGATGGTGCTAGGGTTGCCAACTGCCACATAAATCAATGGTGTTTTATTGTCGCGAGCCAGTACATAGTCGATATCCTTGGGCTCGGAAGCGAAGTTGGCGTTGGGATTGTTCTTTTGAAGTACGTCCAAGTCGAACGATTTGTTGCTCTGTGGTTCGGGTAAATACGACACAATGGCGCGTCCTCCGTGACTGGCCAATATGTAAAGGCCCTCCACGTATGAGTATTGCACGTTCAGTTCGAACTCGTAAAACTGTATATTATCGCCGTTACTCACCTTCAAACGGCAAGGAAACACCCCAAATTCTTCGCACACATATTTGAGTTGGGCATCGGTAGACACCACTTTCCTGTTTATCTCCCACTCGTAGGCAACGTTTTTCTGCGCGTTGGTTTGCACCACTTTGGGCGCAATTTTAAGCGTGTCCCACCTGTCGAGCGTGTATTTCTGTTGCAAATCCTGGCTCAACGACAGCTTAGAAGCGTTGCCCGAAGGCGACGTTGAGTCGTCGGTAATGCACGATTGCAAGGACAACACGGCCACCGAAAGTGCCAAGACATGTAGCAAATGTTTCTTTATCATCATTGTTTCTTTTATCTGTTAGCCATAGATAGGCAAAGGCAATGGGCTGCACAAGATGCTTTTTCCACGCTGATGCCTTTGCCTTGATAATCATAATTCGTCGGGATGCGCCGCAAAATAGGCGATAACTTCTTGCACTCTTTGGTACAGATAGCCCTGCGCTGTGGCATCGGTTCCGGTGAGTATTTGCCTTATCGCATCTTCGTTGCCATCGTAATAAGAGAGCAGTTTGCGATACTTGTTCTTGGTGAAAGCACCCAACCCCCAGTAGGTTTCAAGCACTGTCCAGAAGTCGGGCTTAGACAACACGTTGTTAAAGGTTATCTTCACCCTATTGTTTGCCTTGAACCTCACGCCCATTTCGGCTGTGGGAACCAAGTTTAACACAAGATTTATCGAGTCGTTTTTATCTTCCGAGAGGTTCTCCCTTATCAACTTCACGGGTACATAAGCCCGATGCGAGTTGGGTAAGAAAGCAAGCGTGTCGGCATCGAGGGTGTAATGCTTGCCACTAACGGCCGTACTGCCCGCGCCAATTTCTACACGAAAGGCCTGCTTGTCGGCCGATAGGCGACCCGCCAAGTTAACCGGCACGTACACAACGTGCGTTAACGTGTCGAGCGGTTTCACGCCAAAGGAGTAATTCAGTACGCTATCCCCCGGTTCGGCGAAGTAAAAGTATGCCTGATTTCCCGATTGGTAAGTGCCGTCTTCGCTGTATTCGCCCGTATAGTCTATGTTGCTGCAAGCCACCAGTGCGGTTAAGGCCGCGCTGGCCAGCAGTATATGTTTGAATGTCTTTTTCATCTGAGCGTTGTTTTTTCTATTGTCCACCATATTCCTTTTCTCTCTCTGGCCAAGGCAACACGAAGATTGCGCTCGACGGTTGGTAAGTGTTGATGCCGCGATAGTCACCGAATGCCTTGTTGTAATGTTTCAAAGCAAAGAACGTTTGTCCTTCGCCAGGCATCTCCCGCATGCGTTCGCGCAGCATTTCCTTGTCGAAAGCGGTGCGGTCGGCAACCTTCGCATCGGCCACCGCTTCAAGACCACGACTGGTTCTCACCACATTTAGCAGGCGCACTGCCTCGGCCTTGTTGTTATCGTAGGTACATTCGCTAAGTATGTAATACATTTCTGGCAAGCGTATAAGCGTAAGCCCTTGCAACGGACTGCTGTTTACCTGAGCGTCGCTTTCCAAAAGACGAACGAACGAATAGGTCTTTATTCCGTCGGGGGTGGTGTTCTGTCGATAATATCCCGTATAGCGAAGGTCGGCACTTGTGGCCGAGAAAGCCGATGTTTCGTAGAGTTCTTCCAAGTCGCGACGACCTTCGGTGAACGTTCCGCGCGCCGTTTGCGAAAGGAATGTTGAAGAAATATCGGCCGAAAGCGTGTTGTTGTACAGGCCGAAGATTAGTTCGCCCGTTGCGGGAAAACGTTTCACATCTGCCATCGAGGTAAGCTTTTTAAGCGAGAAATTGCTCGTTGCGGCAATAACCAGCCGTGCATACTTGGCTGCATTGGCCGTGTCGCCCATGGCATAGTACACGCGTGCCTTGGTTGCAGCCACAGCATACTTGTTGAAGAACGTGGCACGACCTTTAAGATAGTCGCTCGTTGGGGTTTGTTCCACGGTCACTTCATTGTCGTCTGCCAGCAAGCTTTCTGCCGTATCGAGGTCTTTCAATATCGCCTTGAACGTTTCGTGCAGCGTTAGTAGCGGCTTATTGTTCAGGTCGAACGTGGTGGCGTAGGGTATTCCGCGCGTGGATGCGTTACTCCTTGTATAGTCTTCGGCAAACAAGCGCACAAGGTCGAAGTGCAAAAAGGCACGCAAACCATAACACTCGCCACGCATAAAGGCCAGTTCCTTGTGGTCGAATTGGGGGTTCTCAGCATTGCGCAGCACATTGTTGGCATACGCGATGGTTTGGTATTGGCCTTCCCATATCCCGTCTACAATGGCGCGTACGTCACTGCGAAGGTAGTTGTATTGCGACACGAAGTAGCTTGTTTCCGATGTATTATCATAACCAAACAGTTGACCTAGCTGGTCTACAAAACCATAACTCAGATTCTTTCCGTAAAGGTTTGTTGCAGCCATACTACCATATACGCCATACATGGCGTTGCGATAGCCGCGAATGGAGCCGAACTGTTCGCTCTCGTCCACCTCGCCTGCGGGGTGAACGTCTAGGAAATCGTTGCACGATGTGGCGAAAACCACTGCCACCAATCCTGCCAACAGGTTTATCCAATATGTTGTTCTCTTCATTGTTTTCTTGTCTTATCTTTGTTTCTTATTGTGAATGTGGCGCATGGCGTTCGCTAGATTGTGAACCCACGGGCCGCCATTGGCTAGAATCCCAACCTCACGGAGAGTTCAACACTGCGCTCGTAAGGATAGCTAAGTCCGCGTTCGCGCTTTACCGACGAGAGGTAGAACAAGTCGTTGGCCAGCATTTCCAAGTGCAATCGCCTCAATCCGTACTTCTGGATAAAGGCCAAAGGCACTTCGTAGGCAAACGACAAGCTACTTAAAGTGAGATAATTGTTGGTCTGCACGAAACGTGATGTTTGCATGGGCACACTCGAATCGCTGATGCGCTTATACGCCGTATGGTCGCCCACTTGTTTCCATCGGTCGCTGAACACCCTTTCGTCGGCGTTGTAACGTGGGTCGGCTCCTTCAACTTTCGATGCCAATGTTTGGTTGTAAACCGCACCTCCGAACGAGTAACGCAGCGATGCACCCATCGAGAATTGGCGATAAGTGAGGTAAGAGCTGAGCGAACCGTTGCCAAAGGGCGTGCTATCGCCAAATACAACCTTGTCGTTAGGGTCGTAAACAAAGGTGTAACTGCCATCGCGCTTGATGAAAACTTCGTCGCCCGTGATGGGGTCGATGCCTGCCGAGGGTACTACTTTCAAAGCCGTAAGCGACTGCCCTTCTTCATAAATGGGCAACGGAGCTAGTCCGCGCTTGGCCTGATTCTTCTCGTTTTGCTCGCGCAAGGCGTTGCTTATCTTCTTTATCTTGTTCTTGTTATAGGCATAATTGAGGCTAAGCGACCACTGCCAGTCTTTGTTTTGGATGGGTATTACGCGTGTTTGAAACTCTAATCCGCGGTTCTCTACCTCGCCAACATTCTCGCGCGACGTTCTTACACCCACCGAAGGGGCCTTGGTTATGTCGAGCAAAAGGTTGTCGGTGTTCTTCACATAGAAGTCGGCAGAGAAGTCCCACCGCCCTTTAAACACCGTTAAGTCCACACCAACGTTTCCGCTTAGCGTGCGTTCCCACTTCAAATTGGTGTTACCAATGCCCTTTGGAACGGCTCCGATACCTTTTATATAATTATATCCGTTGAGGTAAGTGTACATCGTAAGTGCCTGATAAGGCTCAAACGAGATGTTACCCAAATAGCCTACGCTGGCACGAAGTTTGAGCAATTGGAAAGGCGAGCCTTTAAGAAACGACTCGTTGTGAACGTTCCAGCCCGCACCCAAGCTCCAAAACGGCGCAAAACGTGTGTTCTTACCAAACTTCGACGAGCCCTCGTAGCGGTAAATCACGTCGAGGAAATAGCGGTTATCCCAAATGGCATTGGCATTTACGAAGAAACCCACACCATTATACTTGGTATCAGTGCCCGAAGGACGGCCCGTAGGATAACTTCCAGCCAACGATGTGTGGGCAATATTGTCGGTATAATAGCCCACAGAACCATAAGTGCTGCCGTCTACCGAGTTCGACTCGATGCTCGCACCAGCCATTGCCGTGAGGAAAAGTTTCTTCAACAAATAGTCGTTGTACGATGCCATCAGCTTGCCTTGGTAAGTAGTGGTCTTGGTGAACGTTTCGTTGAGACGTCCCCTGCGCGACACATCGGCAACGTTTTTAAGTTGGTCGGCCGAGAAAGGCGACACGAATGTACGGCCGTCGTATTTGCTTTTCTGTATCGAGAAGTCGCCGTCTATGCGGAATTTCTCGCCCAGCCACAATTGCAACGAGGTGGTATTGAGGAAGTCGAAGTTGTCGCCCTTGCTGAAACTACCCAACGATGCCTCGTAAAGCGGGTTCGACAAGTCGTAGTTAAGCTTGGGTTTTAGTGCTCCCGTTTCGTCGTAAGGGTACTCGTAGGGGTTTTGTTTCACCCAATCAGAAAAGTCGCCGTAAGGCGATTGAGTCGACTTAACCGAAGAAATCGTGGCCGTGTTTGAAACGAAGAACTTGCCCGGCAGGTTGTACGAGAGCTTAAAGTTGGTTGAAAGACGTTCGCGGTTAGAGCCTTTCATCACACCAGCATCGTTTCCGTAGCGCACACCCAAGTTGTAGCGAGCGTGTTCGTCGCCACCGTCTATGCTTAGGCTTTGTTGGGTTGAGAGGGCATTGCGCAAAGGTTTCGATATCCAATCGGTGCTCACGCCGTCTTGTATCTGGTTGTAATACTGGGCATACTTTTTGTCTAGCGCATACTGCTCAGTAAGGTCGGTCGAAGTGTAAAGACCGGCCAAACGCTCGTACTCCAACTTCTGCGATGCCGAAAGCAGGTTATAGTCGCTGAGGTCGGGTGTCGACAAGCGCAACGTACTGCTGTAATTCACTTTCAGTTTGCCACCTGTCAGAGCCTTAGTGGTGATGACAATCACGCCGGCCGAGGCCTTCGCGCCATACAAAGCCGATGCCGACGCGTCTTTAAGTACGGTAACGGTCTCGATGTCGTTCATGTCCATGTCGTTCACATAGTCCACTTTCACCTGCGAACCATCCACCACAAACACGGGCATGTTGGCCTGTCCCGTAAACGTTGCGCGGCCACGTATGTTGATGTCGGCCATTTTGTTGGGGTCCGAACCTCCTGCATTGTCTTCCAAGATGTTCATGCCCGGCACAAAGGTGGCAAGACTTGTCAACACGTTCTTTGTACCCACGGCCAACAGCTCGTCTTTCTTGATAGACACCTGCGCACCTGTAAAGCTGTTCTTATTCTTTGTGGCGAAACCCGTTACCACCACTTCGCCCAACACATCGGCATCGTCGTGCATCACAAAGTTGCCCGCTGTTCCGTTCTTTACGGTCTTTTCCAGCGGCTTATAGCCTATGTAGTTAAAGGTAAGTTTCACCTCGGGTTGGTCGGTTTCTATTTCGTAATATCCGTCCAAGTTGGTGATATAGCCGCCACTAAAACCCTGCATCCTGATGGTTACGCCAGGCAAGGGTTGCCCGTCGGCGTCAGTTATCTGCCCATACACGCCTTTTCTGCGTTCAACAGCGTTCTTACGAGTCAGTTTTACCTTATTGCCCGTAATGTCATATGCAAAGGCAGCTTGGTTAAGCACCTGTCCCAGCACGGCCCGCACGGGCTGTTCGCGCGCCTCAATGCTCACGCGTTCGGCTTTTTCAAGCTGCGAGGCGTCTGCATCAAACTGCAAACCCGTCTGCTTTGAAACTTCATCAAGAAAAGTCTTTAACGTAACTTGTTTCATCGACAGCGTTACCCGCATGTTGTCTACGCTTTGAGTTTGCGCCAACGCTGTGGTTACACTGCCAAGCAGTAGCACGAGGGCCAACACAGCCCACGCACGCAACACAAAATTAGTCTTCTGCATTTGTTTTCTCATCTATAATGTTATCCTTTCTCTGTTTTCTTTCACACGCTCAATTTATAAATCGCTTCTATCTCAATCGAGATAGACGTCTAACTCTTGTACCTATCAAATAAAGAATTGCAAAAGTACACATTTTTTAAACAATATGCAAACAATATTGTACTTTTTACATTAAATCGTTGCAAAAACAAGCTTAGCAGTGCCATTTCGTAGGGCATCAAGGGGCGTTATGCCAAGCCAAACTCATCTATATCATAAAAAAGAATGGATATTAGGATTTCGTTTGCACGCCATTCTCCCTGCAATCCATCAGTACAAAGCGGCTTGTAGTATCACTACAAGGGCTTTGTAGTGCGGGTACAAGCGTCTTGCAGTGTCAGCACAAGGGGCTTTGCACTGAGGCATGCGCCTAGTAGCCGCCTTCTCCACTTCGTTGGCGGGCATAAAAAACACAATGAAGTCGTCTTGACCTTTAATACTCCTGTAAATTGAGAAGAGTGCAGAAGAAGTCAACTCTCTGGCTTATAAACTAACGAAAGCCCAACAACTTCCGAAGACATCAGCTCCCCAATTAACAAACTCATCAGCTCGAAAACTTAATTTGTTATTATTTATTTTACAATACTGCTCTGAATTCCGCGCTGTTCTAGCGAAAATATAGGTTAAAAAGTAGGTAAATGACTACCATTTTTTGCTTTTCACGTCTTCCTGTTTGTCCGTTTTTAGGCAAAGAACCTGCATTTTGCACCATTTAGCCTTTCTAGTTTGCTTGCCGGCTCATTATTTTTTGTGCCCAATAACCCACTTTTAGCCCCTTAAAACCTACTTTTTAATGGCTGTTTTGCCCTTTTCAGCCCTGTTTTTCATGGCTCTGCAAGGTTTTATTTATACTATTTCAGTGGATATTTATGCTTTTCGCCTTGCGTTTAGCCGCATTTTGCATTGCATTTAGCACCATTTCACCTTGCGTTTAGCACCAAAACGCACTGTATTTTGCACCAAAACGCACTGCGTTTTGCGGCATATTGCACTGCGTTTTGCAGCAAATTGCACTATATTTAGCAGCAAATAGACCGAAATGTGGTACAAATGGCGGTTTCTTGAAATAAATATTCATTTTTTCGTATTCACAAACTAAGCCCTTTTTGCATCAAAACAAACCTCTGCGAGAATCGATTTTTTGCGACAAGGTGAGCACGTGGTGGATAAAAAGGGCACTCTTGGTGTTAAAATTATTACTGAAAAGTTGACAAAGCTTGGCAAATTGACGAGCTGACAAGCGAACAAGGTAACAAGGTAACGAGTGGATTAGCTGGCGAGTGGACGAATGAATAAGTGAACGGGGTAATCGTTCATCACTTCTTATTTTGACCAAAATACGTCCATTTTAACATCAGAACATAAGAAACATAAAGAAGTTACATTTACCTTTTCCTCATTCTGTGCCGCAGGAAAGATGCTTTCAACTTGTAAAGAATGTGTTGAAAGGGTGCCCGCCAAGTTACCTTTTTGAGACAAAGACACATTTTGCCACAGACGAATGGGGCAGAATTTCAGATTTCATCACATCTTTGTCTGGCACTTCGTACGTGAGTGGGGTGTTTGTCTTGGTTTTGCATCACAAAGATAACGAACTCCTCTCAATCTGTAGAAAGCTTAAAAGTCAAGACTGCTTCAATGCGGGCCGGCTACTACAACGCATGCCGCCCACCATCACCATTGCTTTTCTCTACATCACCCTCAGCCCTTAGCCATGCACCCCACTTTAAACGAGCTAGGAAAAGCATGCCGCGGAAGGTTAGTTCAACGGCCATGGCCGTCCAAACGCCCTGCAAACCATACCAATGGGCCAACACTGCGGCAAGCGTAAGGCGCACGCCCCACATGCTGGCAAGGTTCATCAGCGAAGGCTTAAGCGTATCGCCCGCCCCAACGCAAACGCTATTGCCCACTATGGCCGCTGCAAACATGGGTTCGGCAAAGGCCTCGATGCGAAGAATCTGCGTGCCCAAGGCGCGTATTTCGTCAACGGGCGTCATCAATGCTATCATCTCTGGCGCAAACACATACATCACCACACCCATCAAGGCCATAACAGCCATACCCATGCCTACGGTTAGTTTGGCGAAACTTCGGCACAAGCCATACTGTCCGGCACCTATACTCTGCCCCACAAGCGTAGTGGCGGCATCGCCAATGCCATATCCGGGCATGTAACAAAGGCTCTCTGCGGTGATGGCAAAGGTGTTGGCGGCGATGGCAAAGTTGCCCAAGGGCGCAACGATATAAGTGCTAACCACTTGCGCCCCAGTCATCAGCACATATTGCGCAGCTATGGGCGCACTTATCTTCACGGCGTTTCGAACATACGACCACATCCAAACGAAACGCACCTTATCGAGCCGTAATGCGAGGATGGACGAGCGGAAAAGGGCGAACCAAGCCTCAACCGAGGCTACAATGGCTATGGACAACACCGTGCCAAGGGCTGCACCGGGTACGCCAAGGCCGGCCACATAGATGAAAAGATAGTTGAAACCCACGTCCAACACGCACATCAGCACGCTCATAATGCTGGGTATCTGCATGTTGCCTGCACTTTTCAGCATGTTAGACGAAAGGATGCCCAACTGCAAAAAGGGCACGGAAAGGGCATAAATAAGAAAATATAATGCGGCATCGTGGGCTATGTCGTCGCCACCGCGCAACCAAATGGGCAGCTTAAAGGCGATGAGCGATGCACACAAGGTTACCAACAAGCTGAATGACAGCGTAACCACCAACGCATGGCGCAACACCTGCCGCGCCTTAACAAAGTCGTTTGCGCCGATAAAGTGGGCTACCTGCACCGAAAAACCTAACGAAACGGCCGAACAAAGCCCGCCAAAGAGCCACGTGGCCGACTCTACCAAGCCGATGGATGCCGATGCAGCAGCACCTAGCTTGCCCACCATAGCCGCATCGATGTAAAACATCAGCACGTTGGTTACCTGCGCCAATATCGAGGGTATGCTAAGTCCCACGATTAGGCTTAGCATCTCGTTGCGCGTAAGCGTCTTTCCCTGCCTGATGCCGGCAAGAAGTGTGTCGTTGCTTTTCTTATCAAACATGCCCTTTACTTACTTTATCGTTTGGTGGCAACCTTGCAAAGGTACACATTAAGTGGCCAACAAACAAAAAAGCGATACCCTTTTACATCCAAGGATACCGCACCAACTGCTAATGTCAACACTTTGCCCCGCCATCGCCAGCGGCATAAGCAAGCCGCAGGCCATAAGCAAAGAGCAAACCTTAAATCATTTCTTTCTACGCTCACTACCGGGTGGCGGGGGGTTCCGTCGGTTATCCCATCCCCGCCGCGTAGCCCATTACAGCACGAGGCTGTAAAAGGGCGTCATCTAACATCATTCTCTTTCTACCTTATCAAACTTAACCTATTAAGACTACAATCTAAACTGAAAATCCTTATTAACAACCTTATTATCTTACCTTAAACTAATACCCAATAATCCTGAAAAATCAATCTTACCTATCTATACCTAAACCTAAATATGTATTGTTCCCTGAAAAGTCAATCTCTTGTCTTACCTTTGTCTAATACTTTTGAAGTCTGTTCTACCTTTAATCTTATTTACCTCAATGTTTGCTATATACCTAAATGTCTATCCTTATCATCAATCTCTCAAATATACCTCATATTACAACTAAACCTTTTATTTATGTTTGTACATACTTTTTCCTTCAAAGGTCGCCCCTTACAACAGGGGCGAGTTCGTTCTCCTGCTACAATCTAATCGCCTCTAAAAGCAATACCTTCTACCTAAACAAATTGGATCACTCCAACAACTAAACAATCTTCAATTTTGTACTTAACTAAACACCTACTTGTTTCTATTCTCTCAAACCTCTCACATTTGTTCATTTTAATCCGTATGATTGTGATTAGTTTTCTTTTTACGATGCAAAGGTACTAGTGTTTGCG
Source organism: Prevotella sp. oral taxon 317 str. F0108 (assembly GCF_000162415.1). Lineage (NCBI taxonomy): Bacteria > Pseudomonadati > Bacteroidota > Bacteroidia > Bacteroidales > Prevotellaceae > Prevotella > Prevotella sp. oral taxon 317. Next base: position 31,475 of record NZ_GG740078.1, read on the forward strand.
CAAACAGCCAAGAGAAAAAACATGTTTTTCATCATAAAACAGCCCTCTTTTGATGCTAATCAAGCACTAGTGTGTCCGCACACAAGGGTAAAATTGGCCATAAAATACGCATAAATATAACAAAATGAGCTGGTTACGAGATTGATTTCTCTAACTGTTAATTAAACCAAATATCTTTCACCAATTATAAAAATTCGGCCGAAAATATCCTCAATCGAAAGCAAGGCATAGTGAAATGCCGAAAAAACGCGCTGCACGGTTTCGAAAATCGCCCCCTTTCGTCCACCAAACGCAACTTCTAAACGATGCAACCCTACATCCAAAAGCCGCCAACACAGCGCACCAACTACACCATCCAAGCACCCAAATACAGCAAAATCGCCGCGGCATAACGCAGCCTTAATGAAACGAAAAGCCGATAGAACACGCCGCCACACAATATATATATAAGAAGTGCGTTATGAAAACATGCAATGGACAGACAGAATTAGGCAGGTAAAAATCATACTGGTGATTGCCGCAACCATCATCGTTACGGCCTCACTGGTGGTGTCGCATGTGCTAACACGCGACCTCGAAACCGAAGAACGCCACAAAATGGAAATATGGGCAGAGGCTATGCGCACGCTAAACCAAGCCGACGAGAACACCGACCTGAACCTGGTGCTGCAAGTTATCAACGCCAACAACACCATTCCGGTGGTGGTGCTGGATGCAAAAGGCAAGCCGCAGACGGCCCGCAACATCAACCTAAAAGGCAAAACGGGGGAAGACAGCGTGCTCTTGGTTAGCAATATGGGACAACGACTGCTTGCCGAGGGGCGGTTCATCCGCATATCGCTCAACGATTCTATCAAAAGCGAATACATCGACGTGTGCTACGACGACTCGCTGATGCTGCAACGATTGGCCACTTACCCCTACGTGCAGCTAGGTATCGTGCTGGTTTTCGTCATGGTGGCCATCATTGCCTTGCGCACTTCTAAGCGAGCAGAGCAAAACAAGGTGTGGGTGGGACTGTCGAAAGAAACGGCTCACCAGCTGGGAACGCCCATTTCGAGCCTTATGGCATGGACGGAGGTACTGAAAGAAACACATCCCGACGACGAACTGATACCCGAAATGGAGAAAGACATCAGTAGGTTGCAGCTGATTGCCGACAGGTTTTCTAAGATTGGCTCACTGCCCGAGCCTGTTCCTTCTAGCCTGAACGACGTTTTGGCACACGTTGTGAGCTACATGGACAAGCGCACACCCAAACGCATCACCCTTAAAACGCAATTGCCCGAAGAAGACATCATCCTTAACCTTAATGCCTCGCTCTTCGAGTGGGTTATCGAAAACCTTTGCAAGAACGCGATGGATGCAATCGGCGAAAGCGAAGGTTGCATCACGCTAAACGTGCAAAAAACAGCCCAAAAAGTACTTATCGAAGTGAGCGATACGGGCAAAGGCATCCGCAAAAAAGACATCGCCAACGTGTTCCGCCCTGGGTTTACCACCAAGAAACGCGGCTGGGGACTGGGGTTGTCGCTTGCCAAACGCATCGTGGAAGAGTATCACAAGGGCAAAATCAGCGTGAAAAGCTCGGAAGTGGGCGTGGGAACGACTTTCCTTATCGAACTAAGGACGGGGCGATAAGGATCATTCTAGGACCAGAATTGCGGGAACAAAAAAAATCCCGACCGCTCTAAATGGAACAGTCGGGATTGCCGTTGTGCGCCTGATAGGACTCGAACCTACACGTCGCGAAACACTAGATCCTAAGTCTAGCGCGTCTACCAATTTCGCCACAGGCGCGATTTGCGGTGCAAAGTTAGTGATTTTTTAGGGGCAAGCCAAATTTTTCGCCGTCTTTTTACGCTTTTCTCGCGTGCGCGCGTATCATATTATGGTGTAGGACGCCAGACAAAAGCATATTCTACCCCGTTTTCATTGCTATTGGCCTGCCTTATTTACCACTATTCGAGAAGCTCCTTTCCGCACGCTTTTACTTCGCCAACAGCTTTCGGGCGTATTCAATAAGCGTGTCCCTACCGCGTGCCTGGTCCGTAGGTTTCATGCCTACCTGATGCGTTGGGGCGATGCCGAACTCGGTATCTTTCCCATCGCGGTCGTACATAGGACAGGCAGAGAAACGCACTATCCAGCCGTTGGGCAGCTCACTAGAAAAAGGTAGCCCCGCACCGCCGCCCGTTCTGTCACCCACAATGGTTACTTGGGGCAGACACTTCATGTATTTCACAAACTCGTTGGCTGCACTGTACACGCCGCGATTGGTGAGAACCACCACTCGTTTTTGCCACCTAAGCCCCTTAGAGGGTTTAAGTATCTGCTGCCGACGGGGCGAAAAATCGTTATGTCCGCGTCCCGTCTTGTGCTGCATGTAGCCCACCAGCACCTCTTCGTTGGTAAAACGGGCCGCAAGAGCCTCAGCACTGGTCACCATTCCGCCGCCATTCTCGCGCAAATCTATAATCAGTCCGTTGCAAGGAGCGAAGTAAAGCAAGATGCGGTCGAGGTTTCCTGCCCCGAAATCGTTCACGAACGTGGCGCAACGCAGGTAAGCCACGTTGTCGTTAAGTATGCGATACTTCATGCCGGCCGCAATCTTGTAGTCTTTTCCGAGGTAAAGTTTCAGCACGTTCTCGCTGAAATGGGTGGGATAATCTTCTTTCCACGACCAATCCCGGCCCACATCAAAGGGCGCATAGAGGTTAACGTGCCCGTCTTTAAGTTCGCCTAGCATGTTGGTCAGCACCTCAAAGGTTTGCTCCTCGGTCATTTGGTCGTCGAATTGGGGTGCATATTTGTTGTAAACGGCATGCCAATCCAAACCATATTCTTGCTGCTTATAGTCGAAAAAGCAATAATGTTCGTCGATTATTCGCCACAAAGCCTCGAAGTTTCCACGCGGATTGTTATCGTATTGCTCTACATCAACACAGGCGCCAAGCAAGCCCCACGCCGCCATTAACGGCAAAAAGAAGTATAACAGCTTTCTTTTCATGGCGCAAGTTTGATGAGGGTGAAACGTTTAACAAGGCCAATCACCACGCCATGTGTATAGACATGGGTTTTCAATCCATTGACTCGCGACTGCTGGATGTCGCCCATATAGCCCAAACGAACGGTTGAGCGCAAGAGCGGAAAGTCGACAGTGAGCATCTGCCGCAAGGAAGGAGCAGAGCCAATAGTGGTGGGGACGATGTTGTTGTCGTAGTTTCCTTCTGAGAATATCTCGTAATACGACTGGCCATAGTTGGGCGAGAACATCACGCCAAGCAGGGGTACGGCCACTTCGTAACGCAAGAGCAGGGATATGCTGCCCGCCCTAAGCTTGTAACTGGCCACTGCCGAGGGTGCAAGATGCAGAAACACACGCCCCTGAGCAGGGTTGTTGGAGTTGTGGGTGTTGTAGATAAAGCCCACATGGGTTTCTACCCTACCCCCTACTTGCAACTGCAAGCGGTGGTCCAGCCAATCAAAGCCATAGTGCAAAGCATAGTCAAAGCAGTACATGCCCGCTATTTCGTTGCCACTTCCTGCCCTATTTTTAAGGTAAGCCACGTTTCCCGTGTGCGTGATGAGCTGCGAAAGACGGCGTCCTTCGCGCTCGCGCTGGGTCTGCGAGATATAACGGAGGTCGGGACCTGTGTAATGTTCGGGCGAAAGATAAGTGTCTAACACCTGCGCCCGGCTGATGCCCAACATGCGTGCAGTGGTAGTTATCTTGCGATTGGTGGGCAATGTCGGGTCTTGATAAAGCTCGTTTTGCGCCTGCGCCGTGGGGCTAAGGCACAACAAAAGCAGGCAAAGCACCCACCCTGCCCACGCCCATTGGCGAACGTTGGCACAGGTAAAGGTTTCGCTTGCGTGTGTGGCCACAGTCTGAATGCGCCACAAGGGGGATGCACTAAGGTTCATCTTGAAAAAGACTTGGTTGTTCTGGACTGGCCGTAGGCTTGATACGGGGCGACGAAGAGACGGCAGACGGCGCGCTTTCTGCACCATCATTGCCTTGTTCTCCATTGTCTTCAGGCTCTGGTTCGGGTTCGGGGAAACGTGTAGGCTCCAGTTCTTCAATGTGGTCTACATGCGAAGTGGTGATGCGTTTACCCTTAGCCTTGAACCCTTTAACGCCAACAAAGTCTTCAATGTCAATCTCCATGGGCGCACGGTCTTTGTCGCTACCGCCGAACACCACCTTAATGCGCGGGTAAGGCTGGTCGGACAGGAAGAGAAGTTCGCTCTTGGGGTTGTCGCCAAGGAAACTTTGCTTGCGCTTAGAGCCCTCCATCGTGAAACGTTTGACGTAAGCGAACTTGTCATTGTCGGCATCGCGCACCACGGCACTCCACACTTTGTTCTCGTCCCACTTCTCAATCAGTTTTAAGTTGTCTTCGTAATGGTTGTTCACATCGAAGTCCGAGAGATAGAACTCGCAGTTATCCAGCACCACAAGTATAGAGTCGTTCTCGTTAAACTCGCCCAGCAGTCGGCCGTGGTCGTCGTAATTAATGCGTTTCACATCGGGGTCGAACCACACTTTACGGCCTCCCAATGTGCTGTGTCCCGCTTCGAGCAAGCCTATTTTCTTCACCGGACGTTTGCAAATGATGTTTCCACGCGAGGTTCTCGCCTTGATAATCACCTTCGAGAAGTCGAAATCCACGATACATTTTTTGCGGCTTGGGGGTGCTTCCGGTTCGAGAATAACCCGTATCGTCTCGGCCTCGCCGTTGGGATTGGCCGTGAAATAAACCACTTTCGAACCCGCTGTGCCTTGCGTAAGGTCGTATTCGCGGTCGCGCGTTGCGCTGGTGATGTTGAAACGTTTGATAAAATAATGGCCTTCCTTGCCGTCGCGATACACAATATTATAAGTGGTGCGTCTGTCGTTGCGCTTATGCACCTGCACATGCAACACGTTTTTGCCCACGAAAATCTTATCGGCCACGCGCATTATCTTATACTTGCCGTCGCGATGGAACACCAGAATGTCGTCGATGTCCGAGCAATTGCACACAAACTCGTCTTTTTTCAACCCCGTTCCGATAAATCCCTCGCGACGGTTGATGTATAGTTTCTCGTTGGCCTCAACCACTTTGGTGGCCTCGATGGTTTCAAAACTCTTTATCTCGGTTAGTCGGGGGTGGTCCTTTCCGTACTTATCAATCAAGAATTTGAACCATTTGATGGTGACGTCCGTCATGTGTGCCAAGTCGTGGTCAATGCCCGCAATCTCTTCTTTGATACGTGCCAGCAACTCGTCGGCCTTATCTTTGCTGAATTTAAGTATGCGCTGCATCTTTATTTCCATCAATCGCATGATGTCTTCGCGGCGCAATTCGCGTATGAAGTTGGGCTTGAAGGGCGTCAGTCGGTTGTCGATATGCTCCACGGCAACGTCCATATTCTCGGCATTCTCAAACTTCTTGTCTTTGTAAATGCGCTCTTCGATGAATATTTTCTCAAGCGAAGAGAAGAAAAGCTGCTCCAACAGTTCGTCTTTCCTTATCTGCAATTCCATCCTAAGCAGCCCCATCGTGCTGTCAACGTTATGGCGCAACACCTCGCTTACGGTGAGGAAGCGCGGCTTGTTGTCTTCGATGACACAGCAGTTGGGCGAAATGTTAATCTCGCAGTCGCTAAATGCGTAGAGTGCATCAATGGTTTTGTCCGACGAAATGCCGGGGGCGAGGTGCACTTGTATCTCCACTTCGGCCGCCGTATTGTCGTCTACGCGTTTAGCCTTTATCTTCCCCTTGTCCACCGCTTTAAGAATAGATTCGATAAGCGTGGTGGTGTTCTTGCTGAAAGGTATCTCGCGGATAACAAGTGTCTTGTTGTCCAGTTTCTCAATCTTGGCGCGCACCTTGATAGAGCCGCCCCTTTGTCCGTCGTTATATCGGCTAGCATCAATCGAACCGCCCGTGGGGAAGTCGGGAAACAGCCTAAACGGTTCGCCTTTAAGATAATGTATGGCCGCCTGGCACAGCTCGCGCATGTTGTGCGGAAGGATTTTGGAACTTAGTCCAACGGCAATTCCCTCCGCCCCTTGCGCCAAAAGCAAGGGGAACTTCACGGGCAACGCGATGGGTTCTTTGTTTCTTCCGTCGTAGCTAGCTTGCCATTGCGTGGTTTTGGGATTGAAAACGGTGTCGAGCGCGAACTTAGAAAGCCGCGCCTCGATATAACGTGGGGCGGCAGCGCGGTCGCCCGTGAGTATGTTTCCCCAGTTTCCTTGCGTGTCGATAAGCAGGTCTTTCTGTCCCATCTGCACAAGGGCATCGCCGATAGAGGCGTCGCCGTGGGGGTGAAACTGCATGGTATGGCCCACAATGTTGGCCACTTTGTTGTACCTTCCGTCGTCCATGCGTTTCATCGAGTGCAATATGCGGCGTTGAACCGGTTTCAAGCCGTCGGCGATGTTAGGCACGGCGCGTTCCAAGATAACGTACGAGGCGTAGTCGAGGAACCAATTTTGGTACATGCCACTAAGGTGATGCACCGCCGAGGCATCGAAGCGGTCGGCGGGTTTGTAGTCGGAATGCGTTTCAACGCCCTCTTCCTCGTTTTCGTCTTGTTGCTTTTCGTCGGCCATGTCCAGGCCTTCTTCCAGTTCGTTCGGGTCTTTTATTTCGTCGTCCATAGTGTGAGTTTCTCTTTTACGTTCCATAATAAACATGAAACAGGTACACTAGCCAGTTTTATTCAGCATCATGCAAAAATACAAATAAAACTTGGATTAGCCGTGTTTTATCGCCGCCAATTAGTTATTTTGGACACTTTTTACCGTTCAAAGCCACTATTAGCCTACACTTTTTTGATGTTTCTTGCTATTCTTCCATTACTTTTGGAATGATAGAAGGACTACTTTTGCACCACATCCTTTTCTTAGTTGCAGCAAAAACGCCAGGAACAAAAACAATGGGGCATTCATGCCCACTGAGGTCGGCTTGTCTTTTAGCCTTTCTATAAATTGAGAGGAGTTTGTTGTGTTTGCTTTGTAAAACCCAGATAAACAACCTTCTTCATGTACGAAGTGCTGAACTAAGATACGATAAAACCAGAAATTCTGCCCCATTTGCCGGTGGAAAAACATGGCTATGTCTCAAAAAGATAATTAGGCGGAAGTTCTTTCAGTGCATTCTCTACAAGTTGAAAGCATCTTACCAGTGGCACATAATGAGGAGAAAGTCAAGACGACCTTATTTATGTTCCTTATGTTCTTATGTCAGAAATGGACGTATTTATGTCAAAACCCGAAAGACGAACGATTAACCCGTTCACTTATCCACTTGCCTTCTTGGTAACTTGTCTACCCGTCAGCCTGAAACGTTGTCAACTTTTCAGCGTAAATTTTAACACTATCAGTGCCCTTTCTGCGCACCAACCGCCCACCTTGCCGCAAAAAATCGATTCTCGCGAAGGTTTGTTTTGATGCAAAAAAGGGTTAGCATGTGCATGCGACAAAATGAATATTTATTTCCAGACACCGCCTTTTGCACCCATTTTGGGGCTATTTGCAGCAAAATATAGTGCATTTTGGTGCTAAATGGCGTGCAATATGCCGCTAAATGCAGTGCGTTTTGGTACTAAATGCAATGCGTTTTGCTGCAAAACGCAAGGTAAAATGCAGCAAAATGCGGCGCTAAATGCCGCTAAATGCAAGACGAAAAGTATAAAAATCCACTACAATTGCATAAACAAAACCTTTCAGAGCCACGAAAAACAGGGCTGAAAAGGGCAAAACACCCATCAAAAGGTGGGGTTTTAGGGGCTAAAAGTGGGGAATTTGGCGTGAAAAATAATGAGTTGACAACCAAACTAGAAAGGCGAAATGGTGCAAAATGCAGGTTCTTTGCCTAAAAATAGACAAAACAAAAGGCGCGAAACACTAGAAAAAGCGACTTTTTACCTACTTTTTAACCTAAAATTTCGCTAGAACAGAGTGAAAATTGGAGCAATATTGTAAAATAAATAATAACGATTTAAGATTTTGAGTTGGTGAGTTGGTGAGGTTATGAGTTTTTGAGTTGATAAGTTTATGGGCTCTTGGGTTTGTAAGTTGATGAGTTGATGTGTTCGGGAGTTGTAGGGTTTTCGTGAGTTTATAATACAGTGAGTTGACTTGTCCTACTCTTCGTACATGAGAGATGTGTCTATCTTGGTTTTACAGTACAAAGACAACAAACTCCTCTCAATTTATAGAAATATTAAAAGTCAAGACAACTTCTTTTCTTTGGGCTCTGTTTTCGTGCACCTCGCATCGTGAATGGGATGTTTTTAAGCACCTTGTTTCCTTCTCCTCACACAGCGTTTTTCTCGCAACACCAATATCCGAACAAACCCATCATTGTTGTTTACCCCCACCTAAAACGCTGATTTTAACGCCCCAGTTCGCCTTCTATCAGAAATAATGTGTAACTTTGTGCCACAAATAAGTAAATAAGAAAAAGACAATGGCACAAGAAGACGTTTTCAAGAAAATAGTTTCGCACTGCAAAGAATATGGGTTCGTGTTCCCCAGCAGCGACATTTACGATGGGCTGGGAGCCGTTTACGACTACGGACAAAACGGCGTTGAACTGAAAAACAACATTAAGGAGTATTGGTGGAAGAGCATGGTGCTGCTGCACGAGAACATCGTGGGCATCGACTCGGCCATCTTTATGCACCCAACCATCTGGAAAGCTAGCGGACACGTGGACGCTTTCAACGACCCCCTTATCGACAACCGCGACTCTAAAAAACGCTATCGTGCCGACGTGCTGATAGAAGACCAAATTGCCAAATACGAAGAAAAGATAGATAAAGAGGTGGCTAAGGCTGCCAAAAAGTTCGGCGACAGCTTTGACGAGGCCATGTTCCGCCAAACCAATCCACGCGTACAGGAACACCAAGCCAAGCGCGACGCACTGCACGAACGCTATGCGCAGGCCATGCAAGGCCCTAACTTGGAAGAGCTGAAACAGATTATCGAGGACGAGGAGATTGTAGACCCCATCAGCGGTACAAAGAATTGGACCGACGTTCGCCAGTTCAACCTCATGTTCTCTACCGAAATGGGCTCGCTATCCGACGCCGCCAGCAAGATTTACCTGCGCCCCGAAACGGCACAGGGCATTTTTGTTAACTACCTGAACGTGCAAAAAACGGGGCGCATGAAAGTGCCCTTCGGCATCGCCCAGATAGGAAAGGCGTTCAGAAACGAAATTGTGGCACGCCAATTTATCTTCCGCATGCGCGAGTTCGAGCAAATGGAAATGCAGTTCTTCGTTACGCCCGGCACCGAGCTAGACTGGTTCCACAAGTGGAAAGAAACGCGTATGAAATGGCATCAAGCATTGGGATTTGGTGCTGAAAACTATCGTTTCCACGACCACGAAAAGCTGGCGCACTATGCCAACGCCGCATCCGACATTGAGTTCCGCATGCCCTTCGGTTTCAAAGAGGTGGAAGGCATACACTCGCGTACCGACTTCGACCTCTCGCAACACGAGAAATTTTCGGGCAAGAGCATCAAGTACTTCGACCCGCAAACCAACGAAAGCTACACGCCTTACGTTATCGAGACCAGCATCGGCGTAGACCGCATGTTCCTTTCGGTGATGTGCCACGCCTTCGAAGAAGAGAAGTTGGAGAACGGCGAAACGCGAACCGTACTGAAATTGCCCGCTGCACTGGCACCCGTTAAGTTGGCCGTGCTGCCGTTGGTGAAGAAAGACGGGCTGCCCGAAAAGGCTCGCGAGATTGTAAACAACCTGAAATTCAAGTTCAACACGCACTACGACGAAAAGGACACTATCGGCAAACGCTATCGCAGACAAGACGCCATTGGTACGCCCTACTGCGTAACGGTTGACCACGACACGCTGACCGACAACTGCGTTACGTTGCGTTTCCGCGACAACATGCAGCAAGAACGCGTGAACATAGACCAACTAGAAAACATCATTGAAGACAAAGTGAGCATCACCACCTTGCTCAAAAAACTGCAATAACCATGACGAGAAAAAGCTTTTTATTGATGGCCGCGGCCGCATTTATGGCCTTTGCCTTCACCGCATGCAGCGAAACGGACAACGCGGCAGACGACTTCCCCAACTGGCAAGCCGCTAACGAGGCCTATTTCGACAGCATATATAATGTGGCGAAGGCCAATACCGCCCAATGGCAAGTGATACCTAGCATCACGCTACCCAAGGAGGCGGTGAAAAACAAGACCGACAACGTGGCCGCAGAAGTAATCAATGCGGGCGAAGGGAGTGACCGCGCATTTCAGAACGACACGGTGCGCGTGATACTGCAAGGCCGACTTAAAGCATCTCCAAGTTATCCGCAAGGCAAGGTTTTCCACCAAACCTACGTGGGAAGTGACGACAACACCACGGCCAACGCCGCTAAACTGGCGGTGAGTTCGGTTGCGCCAGGTCTGCAAACGGCATTGCAAAACATGCCCGTAGGTGCCAAATGGCGCGTGTACGTGCCTTACCAACTGGGTTTTGGCTCGGCAACAGGGAGCGGAACCATTGCTCCTTCGCTAAGCAAAACAGTATCTGTGCCCCCTTACTCTACGCTGGTTTACACCGTAGAAGTGGTGAGCATCATTCGCCAAGGGCATAAATAAGGCCGCATAACCTTCTTAGGGTGTGTTCTATAAGTTCCTTACAGCGTGTATAACATGTAAAGGGGGATTTATAGAACACACCTCATTAATATACGCGCGCGCATGAGACACGTACCAACATTATACGCGCCGACACGCTTCCACTGGCTGCTAACGCCTGCAACAGCTCTCGCTAGAAGCACTTAACGATGCTTGTTAAACAGCCACACACAGCCCCTCTTACGTTTTTTTCGTTTCATTTCTTTTGCCATAAAGCAAAAAAAGTGTACTTTTACAAGCAGAAATCACATTATATTACTATAAAATCTATGAGTTTGAAAATCGTTGTACTTGCCAAACAAGTACCAGACACGAGAAACGTGGGCAAAGATGCCATGACGGCAGAAGGCACGGTGAACCGCGCAGCCTTGCCCGCAATCTTTAATCCAGAAGACTTAAACGCATTGGAACAGGCTCTGCGCCTTAAAGAACAGCACCCTGGCTCTACCGTTGGCGTGCTGACGATGGGTCCTCCACGTGCAGGTGAAATCATCAGACAAGGACTTTACCGCGGAGCAGACACGGGTTGGCTGCTCACCGACAAGCTTTTCGCCGGTGCCGACACGCTGGCCACATCCTATGCCTTGGCTACAGCCATCAAAAAGATTGGCGATGTGGACATCGTTATCGGCGGACGACAAGCCATCGACGGCGACACGGCACAGGTTGGACCGCAGGTGGCACAGAAATTGGGCCTTAATCAGGTTACATACGCCGAAGAAATACTGAAAGTTGAGGATGGCAAGCTAACCATTCGCCGACACATCGACGGCGGTGTTGAAACGGTTGAGGCACCCATGCCTTGCGTGGTGACGGTTAACGGAAGTGCTGCCCCATGCCGTCCTTGCAACGCTAAGCTGGTGATGAAGTACAAAAACGCGCGTTGCCCCATGGAACGCAACGGCAAAGAGCCGCATCCCGAACTGTTCGATCTGCGCCCTTACCTCACGCTCAACCAATGGAGCGTGGCCGATGTGGACGGAGATGCAGCCCAATGCGGACTTAGCGGCTCGCCCACAAAGGTGAAGAGCGTGCAAAACATCGTGTTCCAAGCCAAGGAAAGCAAGACGCTAACGGCCGCAGACGCCGACATCGAGGCGATGATGAAAGAATTGTTGGACGAAAAGATTATCGGATAAGGGGAGGTAAAGTGAAAGAGAAGCCTCACCCCCAACTCCTCTCCAAGTGGAGAGGGGAGTGATATGCCTTGCGAATTAAAAGAAGAACAGAGCTTTTAAAGGTGAAAGGATGAAAAGATGCTACGCCATCAAAAGCCATTATGCTGTTTATGCCTTACCTTATGTCCTTATGTTCTTCTGTCTAAAATCCTGTGCTTTTGAAGAAAGCCGCAAAGCATTTGGCTTAACTCCTTAACTACATAACTCCTTAACTCCTCAAAAAACATCTCCTTCTTAAATTAAAGAACAAACATGAACAACGTATTTGTATATTGCGAAATAGAAGACACGACGGTGGCCGAAGTGTCTCAAGAATTGCTAACCAAAGGTCGCAGTCTGGCCAACGAGTTGGGCGTGCAACTGCATGCCGTGGTGGCTGGCACGGGAATTAAAGGCCATGTCGAAGGCCAAATCTTGCCTTACGGCGTAGATAAGCTTTTCGTTTTTGATGCCGAGGGGCTTTTCCCTTACACGTCGGCGCCACATACCGACATCCTGGTGAACCTCTTTAAGCAAGAGAAACCGCAAATCTGCCTGATGGGCGCAACGGTTATCGGTCGCGATTTGGGTCCGCGCGTGTCGTCGTCGCTTACTAGCGGACTTACCGCAGACTGCACCCAGCTGGAGATTGGCGACTATGATGACAAGAAAGCAGGCAAGCATTACGATAAGCTGCTGTACCAAATTCGTCCCGCCTTCGGTGGAAACATCGTTGCAACGATTGTCAACCCCGACCACAGACCACAAATGGCTACGGTGAGAAGTGGCGTGATGCAGAAAAAAGTGCTGGACGAAAACTATAAGGGAGAAACCGTTTATCCCGACGTTACACAGTACGTACAACCCGAAAGTTACGTGGTAAAGGTGCTCGACCGTCACGTTGAAGAGGCCAAGCACAACCTCAAAGGCTCGCCCATCGTTGTGGCCGGTGGCTATGGCGTAGGCAGCAAGGAGGGTTTCGACCTGCTTTTCAAGCTCGCCAAGGAACTGCACGGCGAGGTGGGAGCAAGTAGGGCCGCCGTTGATGCTGGTTGGGCCGACCACGATAGGCAGATTGGACAGACGGGTGTTACCGTTCATCCCAAGGTGTACATCGCTTGCGGCATCTCTGGACAGATACAACACATCGCCGGAATGCAAGACAGTGGCATTATCATCTCTATCAACACCAACCCCGATGCACCTATCAACAAGATTGCAGACTATGTTATCGTGGGCACAGTAGAAGAGGTGGTGCCAAAGCTGATTAAGTATTATAAAAATAAGTAGTAAGGTTGTAAGTAGTAAAGTAGTAAGCGGAGAATGCTTTGCGATGACACGAAGTTTTAAGGATCTTATTGTTTGGCAAAAGGCACACAGCTTTGTTGTACTTGTGTATCAAGCAACGAAGAGTTATCCTAAGTTCGAGTTGTTCGGCTTGTGTTCTCAATTCCAAAGGGCGGCAGTATCTATTCCCGCCAACATTGCCGAGGGATATAGAAGAGATGGGAAGGCAGACAAACTGCGTTTTCTTAATTTCGCCCAAGGCAGTCTTGAAGAATGTCGCTACTACATTCTGCTTTCAAAAGACCTTTGCTATATCAATATCGAAACGTATGACTTATTAACAACGAGTATCGAGGAGACAAGTAAACTATTGAACGCCTATTATAAAGGCGTAAAGGAGCATATGCCATAGACAAAGGGCAACACCTCCTAACTTACTACCTTTACTCCTTTTCTCCTTACTCCTTTTTAAAAGATTATGGCAAATTACTTTTCGGACTCTCCCGAGTTGGAGTTCCACCTTCATCACCCATTGATGAAAAGAATTGTTGAGCTGAAAGAGCGCAACTTTGAAGATAAAGATAAATACGACGACGCACCCGTTGACTACGACGACGCCATCGAAAACTATAAGCAACTGTTGGAAATAACGGGCGACATCACCGCTAACGTTATCGAGCCAAACAGCGAATCGGTTGACGAAGAGGGTCCGCACCTCGTCGACGGACGCATGGTGTATGCCTCGAAAACGTTCGAAAACCTCGACGCCACGCGCAAAGCTGGCCTGTGGGGCATCTCTATGCCACGCCGTTACGGAGGTTTGAACCTCCCAATAACGCCTTATTCTATGGCATCGGAAATGATGGCGACGGCCGATGCGGGTTTCCAAAACATCTGGAGCTTGCAAGACTGCATCGAAACGCTGTACGAATTCGGCGACGAAGAGCAGCGCAAGAAGTACATTCCGCGCGTTTGTCAAGGCGAAACGATGTCGATGGACCTCACTGAACCCGATGCGGGCAGCGACTTGCAAAGCGTTATGCTCAAAGCCACCTACTCGGAGAAAGATGGTTGCTGGCTTATCAATGGCGTAAAACGCTTTATCACCAACGGCGATTCCGACATCCACTTGGTTTTGGCGCGCTCTGAGGAGGGCACAAAAGACGGTCGCGGACTGTCGATGTTTATCTACGACAAGCGTCAAGGCGGCGTTACCGTGCGCCATATAGAAAACAAACTGGGCATACATGGCTCGCCAACGTGCGAGTTGGTGTACAAAAACGCAAAGGCCGAACTATGTGGCGAAACGCGTTTGGGCCTCATCAAGTACGTTATGGCACTGATGAACGGTGCCCGTTTGGGTATCGCCGCACAGAGCGTTGGCGTGTCGCAGGCCGCCTATACCGAAGGATTGAACTACGCTCGCGAACGTAGACAGTTTGAAACAAACATCATCGACTTCCCCGCCGTGTACGACATGCTCGCGCGCATGAAGGCCAAATTGGATGCAGGACGTAGCATTCTCTACCAAACGGCACGCTATGTTGACGTTTATAAAGCGCTCGACGACATCGCACGCGAACGCAAACTTACGTCCGAAGAACGTGCCGAGCAAAAGAAATACATGCGCTTGGCCGATGCCTTCACACCGCTGGCGAAGGGTATGAACTCTGAATACGCCAACCAAAACGCCTACGATGCCATACAAATTCATGGCGGTTCGGGCTTCATCATGGAGTATAAGAGCCAACGCCTCTATCGCGACGCACGCATTTTCTCTATTTACGAGGGCACAACGCAGTTGCAAGTGGTGGCCGCCATTCGCTATATCACCAACGGAACTTACCTCGGCATCATGAAAGAGATGCTCGAAGACGAGGTGGCCGAGAACTTACAGCCACTTAAAGAGCGTGTGGCCAAGCTGGTGGAACGTTACGAAGAGAGCGTGAACAACGTGAAAGAGTGTGGCAACCAAGATAGGCAAGACTTCCTTGCACGTCGCCTTTACGAGATGACTGCCGAGATTTTCATGTCGTTGCTCATCATTGCCGACGCATCGAAAGCTCCCGAACTCTTCGAAAAGAGTGCCAACGTGTATGTTCGCCTTACCGAAGAGGCGGTTATCGGCAACCATGCTTTCATCGTCAACTTTAAGGTGGAAGACTTGGAATACTACAAATCGTGCTAAAAAGCATTCCCCATCCACAACCTCGCCTAATGGCGAATGAGGGGCAATATGCCTGTTCTGACCCAGCTTAACGGGAAAGGCGCGACCTAGTGTTCCACTTCTCCGACACTTAGTGGGGAAGAAAAACACGGTCTTACCCCTGCCGTTCTCCATGAGAAATGAGGCGTAATGACTTTCATTTCAAGCCTAATTACATCACGGGGGACTCAGCGCATAGTATTTAAAAGGTGCGTGTTGCCACTTGTAGGTAACACGCACCTTTCATTGTAGCAGTCAGCTTAAAGCACATTGCAGCTCCATTCACAATCAAGCATAAGCAACTCTGAGTAATAAAAAGGACATGTTTGCCAATAAAAAGATGATTCGTACCATATATTCATAGAACCACCACAACAACAAAACCAATGAAAGATAAAAAAACCAACAACCACCTCATCATCTACCAAGACGACAACGGCTTGGTGAAAGTGAATGTGCGCTTTGCCGATGAAGACGTATGGCTCACACAAGGGCAATTGGCGGACATTTACGACACAACACAACAAAACATCGCCCTACATATCAAGAACGTCTATGCTGATGCTGAATTGGAGGAGACGGCAACTCACAAGAAATACTTGTTAGTTCGACAAGAAGGCGGTAGAACCGTACAGCGCAACATCGACCATTACAACCTAGACATGATTATAGCCCTGGGTTACAGAGTGCAATCACAAGTTGCAACCCGCTTTCGTCGATGGGCAACCGAACGACTACATGAATATATACAAAAGGGCTTTTCCATGGATGACGACCGACTGATGCAAGGGGGTAACCGTTACTTCCGTGAATTGTTACAACGCATCCGCGACATCCGTGCTTCGGAGCGTAACTTCTATCAGCAGGTGACGGACATTTACGCAACTTCGGTGGACTACGACCCACGTACCGAGCTCACACATACGTTCTTCGCCACGGTGCAAAACAAACTTCACTACGCCGTACACGAACACACCGCCGCGGAAATCATCTTCGATCGGGTTGATAGCGACAAACCTCTAGTAGGCATGACCAACTTCAAGGGCGACTATATCACGAAAGACGATGTGAAGATTGCCAAGAACTATCTCACGCAAAAAGAGCTGCAACGACTTAACCTACTCGTATCGCAATTCCTAGACTTTGCCGAATTTCAGGCACTTGATGAACATCCCATGCGAATGGTAGACTGGATAACCGCTCTTGACAACCAAATTCTATCCCTGCAACGCACTGTGTTGGAAGGGAAAGGCCGTATATCACACAACGAAGCGATAGAAAAGGCTGAACGAGAATTTGTCATCTACCGTCAAAGGGAAATGGCACGGCTCGAAAGTGATTTCGATAAAATGGTGAAACGGTTTCCTAAGCGAGGGCAACATCCTACAAAAGAAGAATAGAAGCACTGGTGCTAACATTTATTTGTTGCAGTCCACCCTCTTGAGCTGCAACAATAAAAAAGGACATGCTACCAACGAATGGTAACACGTCCTTTTTATTTTCGATGGGCAAACAAGGCTATTTTTTTACCTTTTCACCCTTTCACCTTTTCACTCTTTCACCTTTAAACCATCTGTCCAATCAGCTCTTCCCTATCCCCAGGCAGCATATCAATAACAGGAATCTCAACCATAGTATAGCATCCAGGCTGCAAACGCATGGAGGCGCGAGCCACATTAACCAACACCTGCGCCGTTAGTGCGGGGTTGTTGATGCTCATATCAAAAGAGAAATGCTGGTTTTGGGTCTTTCCGCTAACGCCTTTGCGCACCAAATGAACGCCATGACCCATGTCGCGAACCTCGTCTACCGACTTCACTGCAAACACATGCGTCTCGTCGTTAGCGAAATACGGGTCGGCCTTTACCTCTGCGGCCACATCTTCAAGTCGTGCGCCATCCTCCAATTCCACATAAACCATCCTGCGATGAATGCCTTCGCCCAGAGGGATAGTCATCGAAAGCGCATTCTTAACCCCCTTCTTACTGCGCACGCACACGCTGTGTCCCATGCTCATGCCAGGTCCGAAGTTGGTGTACGACAAACCTTTGGGTGCCAAACTCTGCATCAACATGCGCACGATAGAGTCTGAACCAGGGTCCCATCCTGCCGAAATAACGCTCACTCGGCCATGTTCCTTACACACAGGCATCAGTTCCGCACGATAGTTCAATATGTTCGTGTGGATGTCAAAGCTATCCACCGTGTTTATCCCCATAGCCAAATACTTCTTCGCGTATGTCGGACACTCGCGCGTTGGCAAAGCCAAGATAGCCACATCCACATCATGTAGTTCGGCAATGTCACTCACCACGTTGTACTTTTCCAACTCCATCGGCCTTTCCTTAGCCCCTTGCCGCCTTACGATACCAGCCACTTCAAAGTCGGGAGCCACCTCCAACGTCTGCAATGTATATTGCCCAATGTTGCCATAGCCCACTACGGCCGCTCTAATCTTTTTCATATTCTTAAATGTTTGTATTGTTATCATTCTGTTTGTCGCCAACAGGCGATGTAACAAACAAACGCCAGCTGCGATCTACAAAAGTAGTGCATTACAATGAAATAACGGCAAACAAGCCAACAAAAAAACACCCTTCGCTATGCAATTTGCGTTAAAACGTGCACAATCTTAACCTATATCAACGAAGTAGTCTTGACCTTCAATATTTCTAAAATTGAGAGGTGTTCAGGATAAGCCAACTCACTGGCTTATAAATTCACAAAAGCCCAACAACTCCCGAAGACATCCATTCACAAGCTCAACAATTCACAAACGCCACAATTCACAAACTCATCAACTCAAAAACTCATCAACTCAAAAACTCATCAACTCAAAAACTTAAATTGTTATCTTTTATTTTACATCACCGCTCTAATTTTCGCTCCGTTCTAGCGAAAATATAGGCCATAAAGTAGGTAATTTGCCACTATTTCTAGTCTTTGGCACCTTCCAATATGTTCAATTTTAAGAAAAAGACCTGCATTTTGTACCATTTAGCCCTTCTAGATTGGTTGCCAACTCATGATTTTTGCAGCCCAAAAACCCACTTTTAGACCCCCAAACCCCACTTTTTAACCACCATTTTACCCTTTTTTGCCATGTATTTCATGGTTCTTTAAGGTTTTGTTTATACCATTACGGCGCATATTTATTCTTTTCGTCTTGTATTTAGCACCATATTGCACTGCATTTAGCACCATTTCATCTTGCGTTTAGCATCAAAACGCACTGCATTTAGCACCAAAACGCACTGCGTTTTGCAGCAAATTGCACTGCGTTTTGCAGCAAATTGCAGTACATTTAGCCGCAAATAGCCCAAAATGTGGTACAAATGGCAGTCTTTTTAAATAAAAATTCATTTTACTGCATTCACAGACTAACCCCTTTTTGCATCAAAACAAACCTTCGCGAGAATCGATTTTTTGCGGCAAGGTGGGCGATTGGTGGATAAAAAGGGCACTTATAATGTTAAATTTCTCACTGAAAAGTTGACAAAAGCAGACAAGTTGACGAGTGGACAGTTTTCTTTTGCACCCCCATAGCAATCCGAGCGTATCACCGTTAGCAGCAATTCACACCATGCATCACGGCCTATATGTGAGTGTCAACACCAGTTCACGCCCTCTAACACGCATGTCTGTAGTAGTCCGCACCAAGTCGTTATTCATACTGTAAGCGTAACTGCTCTTGTTCAGCGCATTGGTTAACTTCAACTTGCAGTCAATGTGTCTGCCCACATACCCCAAAGCCAGGTCTACAAACACCATATCCTTATAGCCTCTGTCAGGTAATTGATTGCGATACCATTCCAAGTTGGTTTCCAATTTCATTGCACCCACAAGCGGAATGGTGGCCTGTGCCTCGTGATGCCAGTTATTTAGCGACGACCTTTTGTCCCAATCGGGCATGTACATCTTGCTCCAACGGTAAGACAGGGCATAGTTAAAGTCCATTCCTTTCCATAAAACCATGCCGAGACTAGTCTTCAACCCCAGTCCGTCTGTTTGCAAGGGCATACGCATTCCATCTTGCGATATGTAGGTGTTCGTGTGATTATAGTCCACCATTGTTTGCAGTTTAGTGTTGAACAGCGAAAATCCCTTTGACAACATCGATGTAACTTTCCACATATTATACCGCGTTTCGAAGGGCAACAGCGACAACACAATGTACTTTCCCACAAACTCACGCGATGTGGTATATGGGTTCGTGCCCTGCGTTCGTGTCACATTCACGTTAAAATGCGTAGCCTGCAAGGCGTTTTTATATAGCATTCTTAGTCGTACGTTTCGTTCCCGGCACACGGCATAGCCGTTATAGCCCCTGCTGGCATACTCATAATCTTGCAGAATTAGCACGTCGAAAAACCTGTTGATGTCTACTTGCGAAGTGTATTCGCTTGCACTACACCTGAATTCTAACCGTGGCGTGGCATTCCACTGTATGGTTAGGCCGGGCGAGACGTATGCATGCGACTGGCCACCATGCCCCCGATACCAATACATGTTGTGCTCCAAGAAGGCCGAAAGTGTAAAGCGTACGTCGCGCAAACGATATTCCGCTTCGGGATTGGCGTATAGTTGGCAGAAACCGAAACGACCATCACCAATCTTATTAGCCCAAACACTATCGGGCACGCCATAGAGATTGGACTGCAAATTATGCACAACCGCATTCACACCAAGGCTTGTCGATAGTTTTACTTTATCTATAAGCAAGGCTCCATGCAAACTTGTGTTGGTTTCAAAATAATGCTGTGTAAGGGTCTGTAAAGCCGAATCTGCTTGTATTCGCTGTGGCCTTGTTTCGTAGATGCTGCCCGAATTGAACGACAAGAGGTGCTTACCCCACCGTTTGATAAGGTAAAGGTCGTCTCTGACGGTAAACTTCGGTAGCTTGGCATACACGATATGGGCATTCGTTCCTGTCTCGTTTAGCCATTGCTTACGCCATTCCAGGTCGCCTTGTAGCTTGTTTTTCAGGTAATGGTTGTTGGCATTGTTCTCGTATTTCAATAAGGCGTGGAGATTGTTCTCACGGGTCAATCCATGTTTTTGGTTGTCTGTCAGGCGCGTGTCACCTGCCCTATAATATTCAGTCACCCGTCTTTCCCACGTATTTTCTTCGTTGTTCTCGTATATCAGCTGCAAATTCACCTGCGAAATGTCGTTTATGCGTTTCAGCGTATTTAACGTAAAGCTATGGCTTCTGTTGAAAAGCGACCGTCTACCAAGAAATCCCGAATTAGCCACAGGCAGCTGTATCACATCTGTTAGCCTACTACTTATCTCGTCGAAGTTAAACAGGTTTGTTGTTTCCTTGCCTATTGGTTTACCCAAATTATTGGATTTGTAGGTAGCCATCAGCTGCCATTGTGGCTTAATGCGCATAGCAAAACTCTCGGTTTCCCACAAAGTGCCCTTACTTTTTATGCCAACTGTGCCTTTAGCCGTAACGATCCAGTGTGCCTTCGCTCCGTCTTTCATACGTATGTTCACGGCATCGTCGTTGGTATAAGTAAATTCCTCAAGTACTCTTACTGGTTGATGGTGTTTTATCACCTCCACCGATGCCACCTCACCTTGCGGTAGCGTATTGGTGGCCACACCGTATTTAGCCCCCAGAAGGTCGAGTCCTTCGATGTAAAAGTTGCTTATCGGCTTTCCTCCATAGGAAATTTGGCCGCTCTCCTTGTTCACTTCAAAACCAGGAACGCGCCTCAACACGTCGGCTAATGTTCGGTCGCCGGCTTGTGCATAGGTAGCTAACAGATATTTTATGGTGTCTCCACTAAGCTTGACCTTTTCTGATTTCACGTTTACTTCTTTAAGCGTCACGGCATCATCAGTCATTGTCAGCTTCTGAAAAGGCATGCCCTCCTTCACTTCAATACGCCTAGCCTTATACCCAAGAGAGGAAACTTGCAGGCTGTTTCCCACCTTGGCCTCGATGCTGAATCGCCCTTCCGCATCAGTTTGGCAATAATTCAGCATCTTGTTGCTTTCTGCATCCACGTGTTTCACCACAACCCATTGCATCGGTTGACCGTTTGTATCAGTCAACCGACCTTCCACTTTCACCACTTGTGCACATGTGACGAAAGTCCACAATATGGCTATTGCCATCAAACATGCCTTTTTCATCGTTGTAAAAGTTTAGTTACGTGATGTGAACATGTGCACTATGCCGCCACATCTATAATATAAGGAGAGCAGGAAAGTGAGCTAGGAGCCTCCAAGAAAACTGCTTATTCGTACTCTTCACTCTTACCATTCACTCTAATTCCATTGGTGGGGCGATGATTGTTTTGGGTGGATAGGTCTTGGGATCGGTACTTGCTTTCAAGTATTTCTCACGTGCGATGAGTGTGTACTTATGGTTATAGAAATTGTAAAACATAACGGGCGGCACGCCTTTGGTTTGTAGGCTGTTCGCCTCCAAGTCTATGTAGTTCTCGCAATGGGCTTTTAATATCAGCCCAGGCAAGCCTGCCAGTTTCCAAGGCCCAAGTGGAATGCCAATCTCGGGTGCATACCAAACCGTCCATTCACGCCCCCTGAATCGCGTTTTAGCCATTAGACATTGCTGGCCAACTATCGTTCGCGTGCTATCTGCCACCAAATGCCAGTCCATTTGTGGTATGGGTTCTTCATAAAAACAATAATCGCCGAACAAAGAAGTATACACAGTGATTTTACCTTGCGTTAGATTTCGGTATAAATACTGCCCACACCCTGGGCTATAAGGCATGCGTTTACTGTCGTCGTCACGATGTTCAAGGGCATCCATCATTCTTCTGAGGCGTTCCATATCATAGTCGGGGCCGTTTGGAGAGTTGCTCATAGAGTCAGATACATACTTGTCTATGTTAATATATTGACTCGTATGTTTACCACACCGCAAAGCATATTCGTCTTTATCCTTGCCATACACCACCTTATAATTCACTTCCAGTATGGCCGGTTCAATCACATGTGTAGCTTGGGCCCACAAACTTATGGGTAGGCCACACAACAACACTTTAATCAACATTGTTTTCATTGTCTCAGATAATTAAAAAATGTGTTGGGGAGAGCTTTCTACAACGCCAGTCTGTTTAAGAAGACATTACGTCATTAACTTTTTATTTAGACAATTGAGAGCGTATCGACAGACACTAAGAACCCATTGATTGCAATTCACTTCAACACAAATGTGGTGTATGGCGAAGGTTTGTCAAGGTAAATTCCGTGTGCCATAAACTCATTGATGCTTAAGTTGAATACCGCAAATTTAAGTAAAATAAAAGCAACAACAAAGATAATCACAAATTATTTTTTTAGATGAACAGGAAGCGATGGACATAACTTAGAATATTTGACAAGCGGCCTAATGAACCAATTGGGGCTTAACTTGCCCTCAGCACTTCAAGAACAACTAATGCAAGTGTTGCTGGCGTGCCCTTCTTCCTCACACCTTTCTCACAGCTATCAAGCCAACAAAATATGTTATTTTATTGGTTTAAAACATATTATTGTGTATATTTGCAATACGAAAGCAATATTTTGATTACAAATTAAAACCTCGACATGATGAAAAGAACGCTACTCCTCTTACTCTGTTGCCTGTGTTTCGTGGCATACGGACAGTCGTTACAAGCCAATTTCTATGCCTTAGGAGGAACTACACCCTATTATCGCATGGGGTGGGACTCGGTGGAAGAGGCCAATCAGTGGAAATACTTCGCCCTTAACAACACTGCCACATGGCAGTTATACGAGAAACCAAGCTGGAAAGGGCTGAAACCCTTCTCATACTTCAATCCAAACAGCAAGTTCTCGTTAGGTATTGGCTACTCCAACAAAAAACAAAAGGAAACTGCCCAATCGCCCCAAATAACCATCAAGCCCAACAGCACGTGCAGCTTTTACGCCTGTTTCAGTCCTGGGTTATTGGTCTTTGCCAAATGGAAACTACTTATCACCGATGTAGACACAAAGGAAACGGAAGAATTACTCGATGCGTTCAAATGGTCGCAAGACAATGCTTTCGACGGCCCGAACTGGAACAAGTTCAACATCAAGCTGTCTGCTTACGCCCAAAAGAAGGTACAATTTTCCTTCGTCTATGAGGGTTCAGGTGGCGAAGACGTGTTCATCGACGGATTTGAAGTATCGCAAAACGATGAGAACGCCACCTCCATCCACGTCGTTGAAGGCGAAGAAGTGGCGTTTTACAATTCTTCCGTAGGCAAAGTTACGTCTTATAATTGGAAGTTTGAGGGCGGAACACCCAATGTTTCCACCGACGAGACCCCCAAAGTTGTATATGCAAAGGCAGGAACTTACCCCGTAACGCTGACCGTTAGCAATGGTACGGAGGCGCATAGCTTTACGCGCGAGGCCTATGTAAACGTAAGCAAGAAGGCTCCGCAAGCCTTTATCGGGGTAGAACCAGGCGGTTATCTCTCGCCATTTGTTGGCCGTTTCATCGCCTTAGGCTCGTCGCTCACGTTTAAAGACCTCTCTAAGGGCAACCCCACCCAATGGCAATGGTCGTTCAATGGGGCAAACATCGAGCAGAGCAACGAGCAAAATCCCACCGTAACCTACAACAAACAAGGCGTGTTCAGCGTGGGATTACGTGCAACCAACGATGCCGGAACCAGCAAAGACGCGCTAGTAAACTACATACAAGTGGGTGGACAGCAGCACATTTGGAACATAACGCCCGAAGAAAACCCCAACCTCAATGTCATTGGGCTGGGATTTTATGGTTTCTACGCAGGCTCCAACTGGCTCGGCATGTCAAAGTTTGCCGAACATTTCGATGCACCACAGGCTAAGGCCGAAGTGAAAAGTGTTGACGTTTACTTCGGGTCTACGGTCACGGTTAGCCCTAATGCCGAAATAAGCATTGCCTTAACGCTGGCCGACGACAAGGGTATGCCGGGCCAAGTGCTCGCCACTTCTACGCTAAAAGCGTCTGAATTGGTTTACGACAACAATGCGATAAAGCCAACCACCTTCACTTTCAACACACCCGCAACGGTAGAGAAGGAGTTCTTCGTTGTCATTGGCGGACTGCCCAACAACGATGAGGGCAACAATTCGGACAAGATTGCCATCCTTTGTCTACGCAGACAAGCGAAAGAAAAATCCACAACATACCATCTCTTGGCCGACGAAGACGGCAACAACAAGCCCACTGGCACCTATACGTGGTATCGCAACGACGACGAACCCTTG
The DNA here is from genome assembly GCF_000162415.1 of Prevotella sp. oral taxon 317 str. F0108. Classification (NCBI taxonomy): domain Bacteria; kingdom Pseudomonadati; phylum Bacteroidota; class Bacteroidia; order Bacteroidales; family Prevotellaceae; genus Prevotella; species Prevotella sp. oral taxon 317. The sequence continues at coordinate 56,031 of NZ_GG740078.1, forward strand.
TCGATGGCCGTTTGTCCATTGCTATCTTACGACCTTTCCACCACTGCATTGCCGCGTAATGAAGCGAATGTGGGCGAAACGCCGCTACGTTTCGACGGCAGCAACCTACTCACCGCCGCCGATTACGATGCTATTGAAGTGTACGCCATGCACGGTGCACGTGTATTATCGGCAACAAAGCCACCCCACGTGCTGTCACTACGCCATCTGCCTGCGGGAGTTTACGTTGTGAAAGCCACTAGGGGCAAGGTGCAAGACACGCTCAAAGTGGTGAAGGAATAAGTAGTAGGGTAGTAAGTAGTAAGGAGTAAAAGAGTAAGTAAGTGCACTTACCACTTACGCCTTACCGCTTACCATCTTACCACTTATCACCCTACTACCTACTCCTTTTCTACTTACCACTTACTACCTTACCACTTACTACCTTACCACTTACTACTTACTACCTTACCACTTACTACCTTACCACTTACCACTTACTACTTACCACTTACTACCTTACCACTTACTACTTACCACTTACTACTTACTACTTACTACCTACTCCTTTACCACTTACCACTTACCACTTACTACTTACTACCTTACTACTTACTACTTACCACTTACCACCCTACTACTTACCACTTACTCCCCCATTTAAGCAAATTATATTTTGTCATTACCACCATTTACCTTAACTTTGCATCACGTAAAGAGTCGCCAACCGCAAGGCTCTCCATACCATTACAACCCAAACCCATGCGCAAAGAAACCCTAACACTGTACGAACTGAACCAAATGGTGCGCGATGCGCTCGCCATAACCATGCCCGACGAATATTGGGTAGAGGCCGAAATCTCTGAAATGAGGGAGATTCGCGGCCACTGTTACATGGAGTTGGTGCAGAAAGACGCGGCGGGAAACACGCCCGTGGCCAAGGCATCGGCCAAATGTTGGAAGAACAAATGGGCGTTTTTGCGCCCCCACTTCGAACGCAACGCCAACCAAATACTACGCGCAGGACTGAAAGTAAGGCTCTTGGTGTACGCCGATTTCCATGAAGCATATGGTTTTTCGTGGATTGTGGCCGACATAGACCCCACTTACACGCTGGGCGACATGGCGCGCAAGCGGCTCGAAATTGTGCAAACGCTGAAACAGCAAGGCGTGTTCGACCTGCAAAAAGACTTTCGCCTGCCGCTATTTGCGCAGCGTGTGGCCGTTATTTCTAGCGAACAAGCGGCTGGTTACGGCGATTTCTGTCGTCATCTGCACGAAAACGAATGGCATTTGCAATTCTCGGTACAGCTTTTTGCTGCCACCATGCAGGGCGAAGGCGTTGAACGGAGCGTCATTGCAGCCCTCAACGCCATCAACGAGCGGCTAGCCGACTTCGATGTGGTGGTTATCATCCGCGGTGGAGGGGCCACCAGCGACCTCAGTGGCTTCGACAGCCTGCCATTGGCCGAGAATGTGGCCAACTTTCCCCTACCAATCATCACCGGCATCGGGCACGACCGCGACGAAAGTGTACTAGATATGGTGTCTTTCCGCCGTGTAAAAACGCCCACTGCTGCGGCCGCTTTTCTGGTAGAACACCTCGCAGAAACCTACCAACGCATTCTCGATGCACAAGAAGAGATGGTGCACCTGGTGCAAAGGCGCATGGAATTGGAGCGCATCCAACTGGCCCGGCTTACCGAAAAGGTGCCGATGTTGTTTTCGTTGGTGCGTACAAGACAAGAGAAAAGGCTCGAAAACCTGGCTCTGCGCATGCAAAACACCATAACAACCACCTTACAACGGCAAGACTTGCGCCTGCAACGGCTGGCACTTGCCCTGCCAACCCACGCCGAACGCCTGCTTACAAAGGCCGCTCATCGCCTCGAACTGCTGCAACAAGCCGTCAAGTCGCACGACCCATCGCTGTTGCTTGCCAAAGGTTACAGCATCACTACGCGTGGCGGAAAGGTGGTACGCAACGCCAACGACTTGCAAAAAGGCGATGTTATCGTTACCCAACTGCAAAAAGGTAAGGTTAAATCTGTTGTTGAATAAGGATTTGAGTTTGGAAGTTTGTGAGGTATTGAGTTGTTGAGTTTATGAATTTGGGAGTGAATTAGTAAGTTTGCTAACCCTATAAACCCCATTACGCTCAACAACAAATAAGCTTATAAAGCCAAACACTCATAAACTCAATAACTTACACAACTCATAAACTCATAAACTCAAAAACTCATAAACTCAAAAACTCAAATTATGGCTAAACAAGAAATAAAATACGAAGAGGCTGTGGCACAACTAGAAGCTATTGTTCGCCGAATGGAAACAGGCGAACTCAACCTCGACTCGCTTGCCGATGAACTGAAAAAGGCTCAGAAACTTATCAAGATGTGCAAAGACAAATTGACTAAGACCGATGAGGAAATAAAGAAAATGCTAGAAGAAGAGGGTTAGCCTCCTTTTATGGCTCTAAGTACATGGTTGTTTTTACTCGCTTTCAACTGCTTATGAATATTAGCGTTGAAGTTGTCTTGGCTTTTAACCCCTCTGAACGAAGATAAGAAAGAGAGAATAGTCAAGATGACTTCTATATAACAATTGAGATGATATAATTCATGCAGTCGTTTTTATCCATACTTCCACTTGTTATCATCATCAGCCTTTTTTCCCTCGGATGGTGGTACTCCTCTCCAAAGCAGAAAGGCAAACGGGGTGAACAGAGAGTAAATGACATCCTTTCCCATTTACCGAAAGAATACCATATATTGTGTGACATTGTGTTGAAAACAAAAAAAGGCACAACACAAATCGACCACATCGTTGTTAGCAAGTATGGCATCATTGCTATCGAAACCAAGAACTATCGAGGCAATATATACGGAGATGACAACCGCAAGGAATGGACGCAGCTTATAGTAACCAAAGTTACTTTTGCGAAAAAATGGTGGAAAACATATACCTACGTCACAAAGAAGCATTTTTATAACCCAGTTAAGCAATCTGCAGGTCATGCTCTCAAAATTAAAGAGCTGCTAACCGCTTATCCACATGTTAAAATAGTTCCTATTGTCGTGTTTACTGGCGGGGCCGTGTTGAATAACGTCAAGAGTAACCATCATGTCATTTACGAAGACAAACTCTTGGAGGTGATAAGTGGATATAAAGCAACATACCTGACAGATAATGATGTTCAAACCATACTTACAATACTTAATGAAAACAATATAAGAGAGAGCGTAAGCGACAGACAACATATTAAGAACATACAGGCGACAGCAAGAGAAGTCAATGAAACTATCAAACAGGGTGTCTGTCCAAAGTGTAGAGGCCATCTTATAGAGCGACGAGGTAAATACGGCACTTTCTATGGTTGCTCAAATTATCCACAATGTAGGTTCACTGTAAGACAGAGGTATAAATGATTTCAATGTCTTAATTTGCTTACCTTTTATTGAAGTCAAGATATTTTTAAACTCAACAGCTAAAAAACACACAAACTCGCAGAGTTAAAAACTTACGACATATTTTACAAAACACAAACTGTTTGCCACTCCTTCTAGCGAAAACAAACGCCCAAAAGCATGCTATTTAGCAGGATTTTCGGTCTTTCGCATTTATTTTTTTGTCTATTTTTGAGCACAACACAAGCAAAATGCACCATTTTGCCTTTCTAGATTGTCGCCGACTCGCAAATTTGCGCCACCCCAAAAACGACTTTTAGTGGTTAAAACATCACCTTTTTAAGCGGGTTTTTCCACTAAGTATGTCTTTCTTTACCATTCACAACCCCCAAAAAGCCAACATACAAGATGCAAGAATATACATTCCACCTTGTATTTTACGGCATTCCGCCTTGCGTTTTGTAGCATTTTACCTTGCATTTAGTAGCAAAACGCCTTGCGTTTTGCTGCATTTCGCACTGCGTTTTGCTGCATTTTACCTTGCGTTTTGCCGCTAAATGCAGTGCAATTTGCTGCAAATAGCACTTTTTTTGTTGTTAATTGCCCACCATTCTGTATAAATACGCATTTATGCACCGCAAAGTGGTTTGCTAACATTATACAGGCTAATGCCAATTTTAGCCCAAAAGAACCTCCGCGAGAATTGAATATTTGCCACCGAATGGGCAATTGGTGAACGGCGAGGGCACTCTCGATGTTAAAAAATACACCAAAAATTTTACACCCGTTCCCAAAAAACAAGATGTGTTTAACAATAAACAAGGCAAAGACAAGCATAAGGCTTTTCGCGTTATGCAATACAAATCTTAGCAATCCTTATGCCCGATGAGGGTTAAAACGCTGCTGATTAACGCGTGCAACAACCAATAAAAAGACATTATGCCAACAAGTTGCAAGCCAGCAAACCCGCTAACGTAAGCGCCACAAAGAGTGCCACAACACCTGCGCAACCCTTTCGTTGCGGTTCGCCAAGATAATCGTTGGCCCTAGAAGGTTCAGGTCTATGCGCGTTAGTGCCGTAAACACCCCTCCTGCGCTTAGGAACATCCCGCTGCATCAGTTGGTTATACTTGTTCCAAAGTTTAAGGTATGTGGGGTCTGTTTCGCCCTTCACCATCTTCATATAGTTCAGTCGACCGCGCAAAACCGCATACAAGGTGAGGTATTCACCATGCCCCCTAGTCTTACCATGTTGCTCACGATAAGCGCGCAAGGCTGCTCTGGCAGTCTCCCAATAGCCATATCGTTCCCACATATATAACAAGCTGCGTATCTGCCGTGCATATTCGCGCGTTACGTTCACCTTATGGCTCACCACAACGCCCGTAACCTGCTGCCTTCGTCCACGTCGTTGCAAGCGCGTTTTGCGGTCGTTCAGCCTAAATCCGTACTTCTCAACGATGGTAGAAACCTGCAAATAAAAACTTCCCGTTGGGCGCAGCACATCCTTGTCGCTGCTAAACGACATGTCATCGGCATAGCGCGAGTAGGTTGCCCCTATGCGTTGGGCGGCGGCAGCCAACTCTTCGTCCATCTTTTTGCACACCATATTCGAGAGTGTTGGCGACGTGGGAAATCCCTGCGGCAACACATCGCCCTGCGGTTCGGCAGCAGTACACAGCCCCGAAAGCAGGCGTGCGGCCTCGGCAGAGCACTTTAAAGGCTCTGCCAACAAAACCTCTTCCACCATTTGCCTAGTAATGGAGGGGAAGAAATCTTTGATGTCGATGTTCAGGATGTAGCGTTTGCCCAGATGCTGTTGGGCATTTTGCACCACCGAACGCCCCTTTACAAAGCCGTAACACCAAGTTGTGGGTTCGTAATACTGCTGCAACAAGGCATTAAAGCCCTTTAACATGTACAACAAACTCTGATGGGGAGCCACGATAGCACGCGTTCCGCCGTGCTTTTTGTGCATGCGGTAGCGTTTTGCCCGGCGGTTGTCTTTACTGGTATCTGCGAAGCAAAGCATCTGGTTTCGCCTGAAACCGGCAAACACACCAATATTGCTGGCCAAGGTATTAAGAACATTGGTCAGCTCGTCGGCCGAATATATGTATTGCAATTGGTTGCCTATTAGTGCTTTTAGGTTTACATCTCTATCAGTTCGGGCCATGCTATCTAGGGTTATATATTAAAAATATAGGAACGCCGTAGAAGTTTACTTTATGGTAAAACCCATTTACCATAAACGATACTTTGTATCAAACTCTGACGAATACATCAGAAACTACCTCTAAATTTCTTCGGCTATTCCTATACGTTGGCAAAGATAAACATTTCTTTTTATACTACAAGCGTTACATTATATGGTTTATGATTTATTTACATTTTGGCATATACGCGGCAATTTCACTTCACAAAAAAGGCACAAATGATGTAAGCAGAACAGCAAACGCCACTTTTGAGCACACAATTAGCTTGTGCAAAGGCACTTACACCCCCTTCTTTCGCCTGCAAATGCAGTTTTTTATGCGCACACACAATAATGCGCAACGAGAGTCGTTATATAATAACGTATACGTACACATATAAAAAACATCATTAATGATTGAATATATCAAGGGCGACTTGGCCGAACTTACCCCAGCCATGGCTGTGATTGAGGCGGCCGGGGTGGGCTATGCGCTCAACATATCGCTGAATACATACACCGCTATCCAAGGTAAAGACAAGGTAAAGCTGTTTGTTCACGAGGCATTGGTAACGGGCGGGCGCGACGATTCGTACACGCTTTATGGGTTCGCCACGCGCCAAGAGCGCGAACTTTATCGCTTGCTTATCAGCGTTTCGGGCGTTGGAGCCAATTCGGCACGCATGATTCTTTCGGGAATGTCGCCCGCCGAACTGTGCAACGTCATTGCCGCCGGCGACGACAAGATGCTGAAAACCGTTAAAGGCATTGGCGCAAAGACGGCGCAACGCATCATCGTAGACCTGAAAGACAAGATTGTTACAAGCGGAGTGGCCCAAGAATTGTCGGTACCCACAAACGCAAACGCCACGGTGATGAACACAGCCGTGAAAGACGAGGCCGTGGGCGCGCTCACCATGCTGGGCTTTGCACCATCTGCATCGGCCAAAGTGGTGGTTGAAATACTGAAAGAACAACCCGAACTGCCCGTTGAACAGGTGGTGAAAGCGGCGTTGAAAATGATAAAGTGACCTAAAAGGCGTGCTGCGAAGTAAGAAAATAAAAAGGACGTTGATGGTGGTGCTCGTCATTTGCTTGACGGGTTATGCCCTCGCTTTGCCCTTTGTGCAAGACAACAGAGGGCGAAGGCAAAACAACCGCACGCAAAGAAACGCCAACACGGCTCCTGCAAGAAACGCCAACACGCCCCAAAACAACACGCCTCAACGCGACGTGGAACGCCCCACCCTACCCGAAGACGAGCAACCGGAAGACACAACGCTGGTGATTGACAACGAAGACACACCCGAAACACAAACCAACGACAACCCCCAAACAGCCCCTGCAACACCGCTTTGGCGCGTGCAGCCCACTACGCCCACCACTTATGGCGACCTGTGGCAAAACGCAATGGACCTGAAACGCCCTGAAAACATGAAACAGGGGGTGGAATATAACGACACGCTTGACCGTTATCTGCTTGGAACGAAATGGGGAAGGACGTATTTGGGAACGCCTATCATGATGACACCCGACGAATATCGGCGTTGGAGCGAACGACAAGCACGCAACAGCTTTTTCAGGAAAAAGAACGACGAGATATATAAGGCGAAAGGCAAAGAGAAGTTCGACTTTACCGACATGCACTTCGACTTAGGTCCTGCCGAAAAGATATTCGGACCTGGCGGCGTGCGCATCAAAACGCAAGGTTCGGCAGAAATTCGTTTCGGTGCTACGCTTAAAAACATCGACAACCCGTCTATACCCATCCGAAATCGCAAGACTACGACGATGAACTTCGACGAGAAGATTAACATCAACATGAACGGAAAGGTGGGAGATAAGGTGAACATGAACCTAAACTACAACACCGATGCCACCTTCGACTTTGATGCGCAGAGCCTTAAACTGAAATACGACGGTAAGGAAGACGAGATAATAAAGCTTGTTGAGGCTGGCAACGTGAGTTTTCCGGCCAACTCATCGCTCATCAAGGGGGCTAGTTCGCTCTTCGGCATACGTACTGATTTGCAGTTTGGTAAGCTGAAATTGCAACTCGTGGCCTCGCAAAAGAAATCGTCGTCGAAAAGCGTTTCTTCGCGCGGAGGCGTGCAACTAACGCCTTTCGAGTTGGATGCAGCCAACTACGAAGAAAACCGACACTTCTTTCTTTCGCACTATTTCCGCGACAAGTACGACGAGTGGATGGCCTCGTTACCCACCGTTAAGAGTGGCATCAGCATCAATCGCGTGGAGGTTTGGGTAACAAACAAGACGGGAACAACCACTAACACGCGCAATATCGTGGCCCTTACCGACCTTGGCGAGGTGAGCCACATCTCTAATCCGCTGTGGAGCGCATCGGGATTGGTGCCTGCCAACAACGCCAACTCCGAATATCCGGCGATGGTTAGCACATACGTTGCAGCCCGCAACATCGACCAAACGTCGACAACACTCGACGGAATAGCGGGTTTCGTGGGCGGAAACGACTACGAAAAACTTCAAAACGCACGACTACTTCAACCCTCCGAGTACACCGTTAACACCACGATGGGCTACATTTCGCTAAGGCAAGGCCTGCAAACAGACCAGGTTTTGGCCGTGGCCTACGAGTACACTTACGGCGGAAACACCTATCAAGTGGGCGAATTTGCTGCCGACAACACCGACACCAATCAGGCGTTGTTCGTTAAATCGCTTAAAAACACCAGTAACAACCCGCGGCAAGGCAACTGGCATTTGATGATGAAGAACGTGTATTATCTGGCAACTTCGGTTGAGAAAGAGCGTTTCCGTCTAGACATCAAGTATCAAAGCGATACCACAGGTGTTTACCTTACTTACATTCCCGAGACGCAAGTAAAAGACCAACCCTTGATTAGGGTGATGGGCGCAGACCGACTTGACAACAACAATAAGGTGCATGCCAACGGCTATTTCGACTTCGTTGAGGGCTATACCATAAGCAACGGGCGCGTGTTCTTGCCCAAAACACAGCCTTTCGGCAAGCACCTGTACAACTATCTTCGGGCCAAGGGCGTGCCAGATGCCGTTGCTCGCAGCTACACTTACGACCAATTGTACGACTCGACCAAGACCATTGCCAAACAAATTGCCGAGAAAAACAAGTTTATTCTTACCGGACAATTCCGCGGAACCAGTGCCAACGTCATCTCACTTGGCGCATACAACGTGCCGCAAGGTTCGGTTGTGGTCACGGCTGGCGGCGTTAGGCTCACCGAAGGCGTAGATTATACCGTGGATTATTATGCCGGCGAAGTAACCATCCTTAACCAAAGCATCTTGGATGCAGGCACAGCGGTGAACGTTTCGCTAGAAAGCAACACCGACTATGGCCAACAACGCAAAACGATGTTCGGCCTAAACTGGGAATACAACTTTTCGAAAGACCTGCAACTAAGCGGTACTTTGCAGCACCTGACAGAGCAAGCACTGACCACGAAGGTGAATATGGGTGCCGAACCGCTGAACAATACCCTATGGGGACTGAACCTTAATTGGAAGAAAGAAAGCCAATGGCTTACCAATTTGCTCGACAAAATACCCTTTTTGCACGTTACTCAGCCCTCGCAGATTAGCTTTACGGGCGAGTTTGCCCACCTCATAGCGGGCCGTAACAAGGGAACGCAAGACAATGCCTCGTATCTCGACGACTTTGAAACCACAAAAAGCTCGCTCGATGTTAGCACGCCCACCTCGTGGACGTTGGCCAGCACGCCCTCGATGTTTGCCGAACACAACGACAAAGCCACGCTTAACAGCGGATTTAACCGCAGCCTACTGGCTTGGTACACCATAGACCCGCTGTTTACTCGAAGAAGTAGCTCGCTAACGCCCTCGCATATCAAGGGCGACTTGCAACAATTGTCCAACCATTACGTGCGCGAAGTGCCCGTAAGAGAGCTTTTTCCCAAGCGCGACCAAAACAGTTATGGTGGCGTTTCAACCCTATCGGTGCTCAATTTGGCCTTCTACCCGGCCGAAAGAGGACCTTACAACTTCAATCCCAACCTTAATCCCGACGGTACACTCGACAATCCCGACAAGCGTTGGGGCGGTATGATGCGCAAACTAGACACAAACGACTTTGAGGCTGCCAACATCGAGTACATCGAATTCTGGATGCTCGACCCCTTTATCTATTCTAATCGCCAGCCCAACGCCAACGACTACGGCGGCGACTTCTACCTCAACCTGGGCGAAGTGAGCGAAGACGTGCTGCGCGACGGCAAGAAATTTTACGAAAGCGGCATGCCTGTGGACGGCTCACAAAGCTTTGTTACCACCCAATGGGGTAAGATACCCACCCAAGCCACCACTACTTACGCCTTCGCAACATCGCGTGGAGCGAGGGCATTGCAAGACGTTGGGTTTAACGGATTGAACGATAACGAGGAGCGTTCGTTCCCCGCTTACCAGTCGTTCCTTAACGCGGTAAGGGGCAGGGTGAATGCTGCCGTATTCGATTCGATACAGGCCGACCCCGCCAACGACAACTACCACTACTTCCGCGGCTCTGATTACGACCGTGCCGAACTGCCCATCTTGCAACGATACAAACGCATAAACAACCCCCAAGGCAACTCGCCCGACAGCGACCAACGCAGCGAAAGCTACGACACGTCGTACAAGTCTACGCCCGATGTGGAAGACATCAACCAAGACTATACGCTCAACGAATACGAAAAATACTACCAATACCACGTATCGCTGCGCCCACAAGACATGGTGGTGGGCCGTAACTTCATCGTAGACAAGCGCGAAGCATCGGCCTCTCTGCGCAATGGCACCAACGAAAACGTTACTTGGTATCAGTTCCGCATCCCCGTTCGCGAATACGAAAAGCGGTTCGGTTCCATCTCCGACTTTTCCAGCATCCGTTTCATGCGTATGTTCCTCACGGGCTTTAAGCGCCCCATCGTTTTGCGTTTCGGTTCGCTCGACCTTGTGCGGGGCGAATGGCGTAGTTACGAACAAAACCTTAGCAACACGGCCTCACAAACAGGAAGGATGTCGGTTAGTGCCGTAAGCTACGAAGAAAACAGCGACAAAACGCCCGTCAACTATATCCTTCCGCCTGGAATAGAGCGCGGAGCCGACCCCAACCAGCCGCAAATGGTGGAGAACAATGAGCAAGCACTGAGCCTTGTTGTGGACAATCTAGGTCAGGGCGAAGCGAAAGCCGTGTACAAAAACACCACTATCGACCTGCGACAATATCGTCGTTTGCAGATGTTTGTGCACGCCAACGCGCTCGAACCCAATGCCACAGCCTTGGCCAACGGCGAGTTGTCGGTGTTCATTCGCTTGGGTAGCGACTACAAAAACAACTTCTACGAATACGACATTCCCCTATCGCTCACCCCAGCACACCGCTATAACGACCGCTTGTGGGCAGATAGTCGCGCCGTTTGGCCCGAAGAAAACATGCTCGACATTGCCCTCAGCGTGTTTACCAACTTAAAGAAGGCACGCAATAAGGCACGTGCCACGGGATTAGCCTCGTTTACTTCGCTATACAGTGCCTACGATGTTGATAAACCCAAGAACAAGGTTAGCATCATGGGTAACCCCACTTTGGGCGAGGTTAAAACCATTATCATCGGCGTGCGCAACAATGCCGCCACGCAAAAAAGCGGCGAAGTATGGGTGAACGAACTGCGATTGAAGGAATATGAGAACGAAGGCGGATGGGCTGCACAAGGAAACCTTAACGTGCAACTATCCGATTTCGGAACGCTTAACCTGCAAGGACGATACGTTTCAGAAGGTTTCGGCGGACTGGAAGACGGCGTTGCCGACCGCGCCAAAGACAACTTTAAGGCTTACAGCGTAACAACAAACCTCGAATTGGGTAAGTTCTTCCCCGAAAAAGCCAAGGTCTCGGCTCCGCTTTACTACTCGCGAACACAGGAAGAAAGCAGTCCGAAGTACAATCCCCTTGACACCGACTTGCGCCTTAAAGATGCTCTCGATGCGGCAAACCGCCAAGAACGCGACTCAATTAAAAGCATTGCCATACGGCGTACCACCAATACAAACTTCTCGTTGTCTAATGTTCGCATCGGCATACAGAACAAACGCCACCCCATGCCCTACGACCCGGCCAACTTCTCGTTCTCGTACAGCAACTCTTCGCGTTTCACTAGCGGCGAAACAACCGTCTACGAACGCGAAAACAACTGGCGTGCCGCAATGGCATACAATTGGACTCCCGTGTACAAACCCCTCGAACCATTTAAGAATATTAAAAGCAAGAGCAAGTGGCTAGACATTCTTAAACGGTTCGGACTGAACTGGCTGCCTCAAAATCTCTCGTTTAACTCCGACATCAACCGCAGTTATTACGAACTGCAAGAGCGCGACATGGAGAGCAAGGGCGGCGACCGCTTACCGCTAACCTTTAATTCGCAATTCCTTTGGAACCGCGACTTTGCCATTCGTTGGGACCTAACGCGCAACCTGCACGCCAATTTCCAAAGTGCCACACACGCCGAAGTGGAACAACCCTACACACCCGTCAACAAAGATCTGTACGCCGAACGCTACCAAGCCTGGAAAGACTCGGTGTGGAACAGCATACGAAACTTCGGCACGCCGCTAGATTACAACCAGTCGTTCACGCTTTCTTACCAACCGCCGCTCAACTTGTTGCCCATCTTCAATTGGGTTAATGCCGACCTCACCTATAACGCCACCTATCGTTGGGTTCGCGGAACGCAACTCGAAGACGGTTCTTCGTTGGGCAACACCATTGCCAACAACCGCGACTTAAATCTCAACGGAACGTTCGACCTCGTGCGCCTTTACAACCAAATACCTTTCCTTAAAAAGGCCAACGAACGCTTTAACCGCGAGCCAAACACTGCCGAACTGAGCAGAAAACGCGAAGAAAGGCAGGCCGAACAGCGGAGAAAGGCGCAAGAACGCAAGGCTATGGAGGCGCGAATGAAGGGTAAAGGCGTTACGCCCAATGGCCAAAAGATTGATAATAACGAGACTTTGGCGCAACAGCAACGCAACGAATTGCCCAAAAACCGCAACAGCTTTGAGCAAGAAATAACCCTCATGCCCGACTCAACCTTCATCATCAGCCACAACAAACGCTCGAAACGGCTAATGGTTACGGCACGAACAGAAGACGGCAAACGTTTCCCACTGAAGTTTAAAACCAGTGGCGAGAACAGCATACGCATACTTAGCAAGGTAGACTCGGCACTAAGGCTGAAACTAACCGTAACTCCGCGGCAGCCACAAGAAAAGCAGTCGTGGTACGAAACGGCGCAAACCGTGGCGCGCGTGCTGATGATGGTGCGCAACGTAAGCATCTCTTACCGCAACCAATACGCCATATCGCTACCCGGTTTCATGCCGCGCATTGGCGACGCGTTCGGTCAGGCGCGCCTTCCCTCTGCCCTTTCGCCTGGCTTAGACTTTGCTTTTGGACTTACAGACGACTCTTACATCAATAAGGCACGCAACATGGGATGGTTGCTCGACAACGACTCTATCGCCACACCTGCCGCAACTACCAAGACCGAAGACCTGCAACTGCGCATGACACTCGAACCCGTGCGCAACTTAAAGATAGACCTGCACGCCTCGCGAACGCAAACCACGGCGCGAAACATCCAATATATGTACGCCGGAACACCCACAACGCAAAACGGAACGTTTATGATGACCACCATATCTATACGTAGTGCGTTTGAGGGAATGGGTTCGGCGGCCAACGGATACCGCAGTGCATCGTTCGAAAGGTTCTGCAATGCCCTCGATGCCTTCCGCAATCGTGTGGAATCGCAATATGTAGGGGCACGCTATCCCGCAGGAACAAGTATGGCAGGTGCAGTGTTCAATCCGGCCAACGGAGCAGTAGACCGATATGGTTCGGACGTAATGATACCCGCTTTCCTCAACACTTACACGGCGATGGGCGGCTCTTCGCTCAACATTTTCCCAACATTGGCGCGCCTGCTGCCCAACTGGACCCTCCGTTATAGCGGTTTAGGCAAGCTGCCTTGGCTGCGCGACCACTTCAAAAGCGTAAACATCAACCACGGCTATAAGAGCATTTACGCCGTTGGAGCCTACGCATCGTACAACACCTTTGTTGAATACATGAACGGATTGGGTTTCATCAGCGACGTTACAACGGGCAATCCCCTTCCGCGAAGTCTGTACAACGTGGCCAATGTAAGCATAAACGAGGCTTTCTCACCACTGCTTGGCGTTGATATGACCTTTAACAACAACCTCACCGCCAAGGTTGAATATCGCTCAACGCGCGTGCTGAACCTCAGCATGACAAGTGTTCAGATAAACGAGGCCGTCAGTCGCGACTGGGTTGTGGGCATGGGCTATCGCATCAACAACTTTAAACTCTTTGGAATGCGTGCGCCACGTGCCAAGAAGACAAAGACTAAGCGCACCGACACCAACGAAAGTACAGCCACAAGCAGCAGTTCGCAGGGCAACCCCAACCACGATTTAAACATGCGCCTCGACCTAAGTTACAGGTCGCAAGCTAGCATCAGTCGCGACATTGCCACGCGAACAAGTGCCGCAAGCAGCGGTAACACGGCCATTAAGATTAGTTTCTCGGCCGACTACACGCTCTCGCGCCTGCTCACCATGAGCTTTTTCTACGACCGACAAACCAATACGCCCCTATTAAGTAGCAACAGCTACCCCACCACAACGCAAGACTTCGGCCTAAGCCTTAAATTCTCGCTCACCCGATAAAGCCCTTAACCTTCGGGCTTGGCTTTGGCAGACCGATACTTATGCTAAGGCCTGAACACACGCATGAAAACAACTTATGGGTTCATGAGTTTATAAATTCATTAGCTTGCAAGTTAATGAGTTTGTTAGTTTATCCCAAATCGGTCGTAGAAAAAATGTTTTCATTTTGCCAAAGGAAAAAAATAAACACGCGCAAATCAAATCAAGAACTCATCAACTCAAAAGAGCTCCAACTCAGAAAATCACCAAATCAAAAAGCTTAAATTATTATTTTTCTTTTACAAAACCACTCAAGTTTTCGCTCCGTTCTAGCGAAAACATCAGTTATAAAGTAGGTAAATAGCCACTATTTCCAGCCTTTCACTCCTCTTGTCTTGTCTGTTTTGAAGAACAAAACCTGCATTTTGCACCATTTAGCCTTTCTAGTTTGGCTGCCCGCCCATTATTTTTTGCGCCCAACAACCCACTTTTAGCCCCTAAAAAACCACTTTTTAACGATTATTTTGCCCATTTTAACCATGTGTTTCATGGTTCTAAGAGGTTTTATTTATACCATAGCAGTGTATGTTTATGCTTTTCACCTTGCATTTAGCACCATTTTACCCTGCATTTAGCACCATTTTACCATGCGTTTTGCACCAAAACGCACTGCATTTAGCACCAAAACGCACCGCATTTAGCACCAAAACGCAGTGCATTTAGCAGCAGAACGTACGTTATTTTGCTGAAAAGGGTCCAAAAACTGGTACAAACAGCACTCTTTTAAAATAAATATTCATTTTGCCGCATTCACATACTAACCCTTTTTTGCCCCAAAAACAACCTTCGCGAGAATCGATTTTTTGCGGCAAGTTGGCGATTGGTGGACAAAAAAGGCACTCAGAATGTTAAATTTCCTACTAAAAACTAGACAAAAAAAAAAAACGATTATCGCATATACACACGCAGGGGCAACGGAACGGGGGAACATGTACACTTACAAGCACTAGCGCGAGCGGTTGTAGGGCTTGCAAGACGATTTCATATAATAGTTTACTTGGTGTGTGATAATAATTGTTCAAGCAACGGAAGTGCCTTGTTCAATCCCCCTACCCTGACAAGAGCTCCCCAAACCTGTTCAAATTTCTTCCAGCCTCCTGTGTACATAAGGTGCGTAATTCGCTGTGTAAGGGTCGTATCATGACTACACGCACGAAGGATGTTGTTCCATGAATAGAATGACCTACATGCCCAGTCATAGCCTTCTTTCAATTGCTCTGCGGTAAGACCCCTTGTTTGATATACAACGGTGCGTGTGTCATACTTACTCCAATCGTAGGTGAGTATTCTTCCTTCAGTTTCCATCCGCTGAAACTGTCGCGTGCCGGGGTACGGGGTTAGGATATGATATGTTGCAGTTGTTATTGCGTTATCCACTCCCCAATCAACAGTACGGCGAAAGACATCTGCATCATCGTGGTCTAATCCGAACACAAAACTACCATTGATCATGATACCAAGGCTATGCAGCCGCTGAACTGCCGCACTATAATCGCGCTGAAGGTTCTGACATTTGTTGCTTGCCTTTAAGTTTTCTGGCGAGAATGTCTCAAAGCCGATGAAAACACTCCGCATTCCTGCTTCGGCAGCCTTCTCTATAAGATCGCCTTCAAGGATAGATTGAACCGTTGCCGCGCTTTGAAAAACGCGATTCATGCCTTTCATGCCCTCAAACAGTTCGGCAGCAAACCTTTTACTGCCAAGCAAATGGTCATCTAGAAAATAAAGGTGTCTGCCTGGAAGTGCATCGATTTCTTTCAAAGCCGCATCAACACGAGCCGTATAAAAGAATTTTCCACCCTCATAAAAAGCATCCTTATAGCAGAAATCACAATGATGTGGGCATCCCCTTGATACGACAAGCGAATTAGGAACAAAATACTTACTTCGTTTTATGAGATCGCGACGAACGGGAGGAATGTCTTCAATAGAACGCCATTTTGCGGAATATCGCTTTTGTGCACAACCGTTTCTGAAATCATTGATAAACCTAGGAAATGCCTCTTCGCCAGGACCTATTATAATGGTATCGGCATGCAAGGCCGCCTCTTCGGGAAGTGCAGTAATATGTAACCCGCCCATAACGACATATACCCCACGACTCCTGTAACTATCCGCTATGGCGTAAGCCCTATAAGCATTTGTAACATATACCTGAATACATACCAAATCGGGAGTATCGGTTAGGTCTAGTTTCTCAACATGCTGATCTAAAAGCACAACTTCATCATCGTCGTGGAAATATCCTGCTAGTGTTGCCAACCCTATTGGAGGAAACAGCGAATATTTTATAGGGCGCCAATATGGGCTCTTTGCTTCATCCAAAGATGGCAAAATCATCTTCACTCTCAACGGCCTTCTCATTTCAATAGTATTAAATCATGTCTTTATTCGTCTTAGTAAAAAGGTAAACCATTTTTCACCATTAGGAGTTAAGGAGTTATGGAGTTAAGGAGTTAAGCCAAATGTATAGGTGGCGTTAGGCTAATAGGATAATTCTGACCAGTCTGACTTGTCTGACCTGTCCGACCTGTCCGACCTGTCTGACCTGTCCGACCTGTCCGACTTGTCCGACTTGTCCGAAAGCTAGAAAGAACTAGAAACCTAGAAACCGCTAGACACCTTTAAAGGCGTTAGCCATTTTTTCACCTTTTCACCCTTTCACTTTTTCACCTTTTCACCCTTTCACCCTTTCACCTTTTCACCCTTTCACCTTTAATAGCTCTTCACCTTAAACTGCATCACCTTGGGCAACTTCACCCACTTGCGGTCTACCACAATCTTAATAGGACTTCCTTCCAGCTGCTTGAGCGTATAGGTGCTATCATTTTCTTTCTCCAACTTGGCCTCCAAGTCTTCACTGCCATAATCGTTGATGATAAACAGCTTAGCCTCCTTATCCTTATTGAGCTTCACATCGGTGATAAGCCACAGGCGCGTATCGAACTTCGACCCAAGATAACCAGGCAGTTTGCCAAATAATTCTTGCCCACGCGCCACCACATCCTTATCGTGGAAATTGATGCGCATGTACACATTGTACTCGCTATTGTAGAGATGGCCCTTAAAACTCTTTCGTTCTTGACCGTAACCAACAAGCGCGAACAACGCCATGAGCGCGAAAATAAAAAGCTGTTTCATAACATCACACCCCTTTCATCGTTAAAGAAATTCTGTTTCGCCTAGTGTCTACCTCCACCACTTTCACCTGAACATGCTGGTGTAGCTTAACCACTTCGGCAGGATCGGCCACATATCGGTTGGCCAATTGCGACACATGCACCAGTCCGTCTTGATGAACACCCACATCTACAAACGCTCCAAACTTGGTGATATTGGTAACTATGCCAGGCAAGAGCATGCCCGGAACAAGGTCGGCAATGGTATGCACGCGCTCGTCGAAGGCAAACTCTTCGAGGTCTTCACGCGGATCGCGCCCCGGTTTCTCCAATTCGGCCACAATATCGTTAAGCGTTGGCATGCCCACCTCGGCCGTTACGTACTTGGCTAGCGGGATCTGCCTAATCTTTTCGTTGTTCCCAATGAGCTGACCCACAGAGCAGCCCATATCTTTGGCCATGCTTTCAACCACGGTATAGCATTCGGGGTGCACTGCACTGTTGTCTAACGGGTTCTTCGCACCGTCTACTCGTAAGAAACCCGCACACTGTTCGAAGGCCGCAGGACCAAGTCGGGGTACCTTTTTCAGTTGCGCACGCGAGGTGAATGCCCCATTATCGCGACGATAATCCACAATGTTTTTCGCCAAGGTAGGGCCTAATCCGCTGATGTAAGTAAGCAAATGCACGCTGGCCGTATTGACATTAACGCCCACGAGGTTAACGCAACTCTCCACCGTTGTGTCTAGACTTTTCTTCAACTTGCCCTGATCAACGTCGTGTTGGTATTGCCCAACACCGATACTCTTCGGGTCTATCTTCACCAATTCGGCCAAAGGGTCCATCAGTCGCCTACCAATCGACACCGCCCCACGCACGGTAACATCCTCGTCGGGGAACTCGTCGCGTGCTGTTTTCGATGCCGAATAAACCGATGCGCCATCTTCGCTCACCACATACACGGGTATTCGCGGCTCGGCTGCATTGCCTGCCTGCCGCAAGATGTCGGCCGTTTCGCGACTGGCAGTGCCGTTGCCCACAGCGATAGCATCTACCTTAAAACGATTGGCAATCTTCTGAAACTGCGTTTTGGCGGCCTGCTCGTTGCCGCGCGGCGTAAACGGATACACAACATCATGATAAAGCAAGTTGCCCTGCGCATCAAGACACACCACTTTGCAGCCCGTGCGAATGCCAGGGTCTACACCCATCACGCGTTTTTGACCCAATGGGGCGGCGAGTAGCAGCTGACGGAGGTTGAGCGAAAACACGCCAATAGCCTCTTCGTCGGCCTTTTCCTTGCTGGCAGCAGCAAATTCGTTTTCCACCGATGGCTCTATCAGTCGTTTGTAGGCATCGGCCACGGCCTCTTCAACCAACTGCGCGCACGCACCGCGCCCCCTAACGTAGTGTCGTTGCAGGCGTTCGGTGGTCTCTTCGCCGTCTATAGAGATGCTCACACGAAGAAAACCCTCGCTCTCGCCGCGCCTCATGGCCAGCAAGCGATTGCCGTTGCAGCGGCGAAGTGGCTCAGAAAAGTCGAAATAATCGGTGTATTTCTGCGCCCCTTCCTCGTCTTTCTTAGCGGCAACCACCTTAGATGAGATGATGGCCTCGCGCTTAAAGGCGTTGCGCACCTGCTGTCGGGTTTGTTCGTTCTCGCTAATTGTTTCGGCAATAATGTCTTGTGCGCCCTTAATGGCGGCCTCAACGTCTTTTACATCGCCCTTAACGTAGGCTCGTGCCACGCTTTGGGGGTTGGGTTCGCGTTGCAACAAGATGGTTTGCGCCAAGGGTTCGAGCCCCTGTTGGCGTGCCACCTGCGCGCGAGTACGGCGTTTGGGCTTATAGGGCAGGTATATATCTTCGAGCGTGGTGCTGTCCCAAGTGTTGTCGATACGACTTTTCAGTTCGGGAGTAAGCTTGCCCTGCTCGTCAATTGTTTTGCAAATGGTTTCCTTGCGCTTTGTAAGTTCGGTGAGTTTGTCTTTCCATTGGCTGATATTGGCAATCTGCACCTCATCCAGTCCGCCTGTTTTCTCTTTACGATAACGGCTGATAAACGGGATGGTGCAGCCCTCGTCGAGCAGTGCGAGGGTGTTTGCCACTTTGGTTTGGTTTAGTTCAAGGCTCGTGGCGATGATGTTTGCGTATTCGTTCATGTGTGCAAAGATACAAAAAAACGCTGTCCGCGTAAAGTTGGACAGCGTTTTTAGTAAAATTTAGTGTAGGGAAAGAGGTTTCTCTAAGGGGTTAAGGTGCCTCTTTGATCTGTTAAAGAGCGATGGAGTTAAACCAATAGCTGTATTGATTAACAAGTTGACGAGCTGACGAGTCAACAAGTACTAGGCGCAGCCATCTTTTCACTTTTTCATCTTTTCACCTTTAAAAGGCGCAGCCATCTTTTCACCTTTTCACTCTTTCACCTTTAAAAGACGAAGCCATCTTTTCACTTTGTCACCCTTTCACCCTTTCACCTTTAAAAGGCGCAGCTATCTTTTCACCCTCTCACTTTTTCACCCTTTCACCTTTAAAAGCCTTTTCAGTTTTAGAAGTTTTCGGGCTTCAATTCGAAGAAAGCTTGGGGATGCAAGCAAACGGGACACACCTGCGGAGCTTTCTTTCCAACTACCACATGTCCGCAGTTGCGGCAAACCCAGATGCAATCGCCGTCGCGCGAGAACACCAATGCGTCCTCAATGTTCTTCAACAGCTTGCGATAACGTGCCTCGTGGGTCTTTTCAATCTCGCCAACCTTTCTAAACTTAACAGCCAATTCCTTGAAACCTTCTTCCTCGGCCTCCTTCGCCATACGGTCGTACATGTCGGTCCACTCGTAGTTTTCGCCTTCGGCGGCAATCTTCAGGTTCTCGCTGGTGTTGCCAATCTCGCCGCCATGCAGGTACTTATACCACAACTCGGCATGTTCTTTCTCGTTGTGAGCCGTCTCTTCGAAGATGGCCGCAATCTGTTCGAACCCATCTTTCTTTGCTTTCGATGCGAAGAAGGTGTACTTGGTGCGTGCCATACACTCGCCTGCAAATGCCTCTTGCAGGTTTTTCTCTGTTTTTGTTCCTTTTAAATCTTTCATAATGTTCTTGTTTTTGTCTATGTTCTTTGTATAAGTCCGTATGTACTTTGTATAATTTGGTCGGTCTTGTGCCGTTTTTGTTCGCGTTTCCAGTCTTGTTATCATGCAAAGGTAGTGAAAATAATGCATTCTCAACTACATATTCCGCGATATTTTATGCGGTTTTAAGGCTTGGCTTGCCAATTCAACAGCACTTCGTAATACGGAGGAATGCACACACGAGAAGTGAACAAAAGGGTGTTCAGATAAGCCGATGGAATGAGATAGACCAGAATAGCATAACCATTAGCCCACATCACATGTTCTCTTTATCGTCTACCATACACCAGAACAATGCTGTTCTCTTGGCATAAAGAAAACGACTTCACACTTTTTAGCGGACAGAAATGGCCAATCGCTACACTTATTAGAGGATAAAAATGACTGAAAAGCACATTTTTTAGAGGACATACCTAAGGAATTAGGGGGTGTTTGTTGATTCAAACAACGCGTAAGAAAAGGCAAAAAAGAATACGGAGAAAGGCACTAAAAACAGCTATATGTTGGTGCAATGTCCATAAAAGGAGGTTGAAAACAAACTTGTAAAAGCGTGGTTTATGCCAAAATGCGATACAACGGCAAAGCATATCACTCCCCTCTCCCCTTGGAGAGGGGCTGGGGGTGAGGCTTTATTTCAAACTCATTCCACCCCAGAAAAGAGATGAAGTCGGGTTGTTTTCCCACACTCGCTCCATCTTAGAGCAGGCCTAAGGGGAAGGCCTTATTTATTTCCGAGCATCAAGCGAACTTCGTTTGTTGCGATGATAGCTGCGATATTCGTCGAGAGGAATTTCCACATCGGGCTCAATCAGCGTGCCTTCGTGGGGCAATTCAAACTTCATATACCTGATGTTGAGTCCCCGTTCTATCCACATACTCTCGTAATAGGTTTGGATAGACAGGATTTTTGCCGTCTGTTCGTCGATGCCAGGCGTGTTATAGAGGTCTTCGGTGCGAAACAACAGGTTGAGTTTGTTGGCCGAAACCACGTGCGTGGTATAGGTAAAAAGGAAATTCGAATCGGTTTTGAGGTGCACCACGCCATTGTTTTCCAAAAAACGGCGATAGCGTTCGAGGAAGAAAGTGCTCGTAAGTCGCTTGTGAACATTCTTCATCTGTGGGTCGCTAAACGTCAACCACAGCTCCTGCACCTCGTCGGGAGCAAAGAAACGGTCGATAATCTCGATGTTGGTACGCAAGAAAGCCACATTTTTCAACCCCTGTTCCAACGCCATTTTTGCGCCTTTCCACATCCGAGCACCCTTTATGTCCACCCCAATAAAGTTGATTTCGGGGTATAGTTTGGCCAATTCTACGGTATATTCGCCCTTTCCGCAACCCAATTCAAGCACAATGGGGTTGTCGTTATGGAAGTAATCGCACCGCCATTGCCCACGCATGGCGAAGGGCGTGCTCTCTATTACTGAATAGGGATATTGGAAAACGTTGCTAAACGTTTCCATTTCGGCGAATTTTTCTAGTTTTCCTTTGCTCATACTGATTGGGTGAAATGGGTTTAACGCAGTTGCGACATAGCTTGAAAGCGTATCGTTGCGCAACGAACACACTTCCAAGCACGCTCAAAATATGCCTTGATACTGAACCTGTCAGCTTTATTTTATCTCTTTTTTACCTTCGTTTGTTTCTTTCCTGCAATGCCTGTCACTACTCTATCACAACCGTTGTCCACCCGTGCTTATCTTCTTCGATACCATATTGTATGTTGCGCAGTAGGTTGTAAAGTCGCGTAGACACAGGCCCAGGCTTACCATCGGCACTAAATGTGTAGCGTTGACCCGTCTCCATGTCGTCGAGATAGGAGATAGGACTGATTACGGCAGCCGTTCCGCACGCCCCAGCCTCTTCGAAGGTAGACAACTCTTCTTCGGGAATGGGCCTACGTTCTACCTCCATTCCCAAATCGCGCGCCAACTGCATCAAGCTGTCGTTGGTAATGCTTGGCAAGATGGATGTTGATTTAGGGGTAACATACTTATTGCCTTTAATGGCGAAAAAGTTGGCTGCCCCACATTCGTCAACATACTTCTTCTCTTTCGCATCGAGGTAAAACTCGCTGGCATAACCTTTCTCGTGAGCCAAGGCGTTGGCACGAAGTGAGGCCGCATAGTTGCCCCCAACCTTGTACATGCCCGTTCCGAGAGGTGCCGAACGGTCGAAACTACGTATGATGACATAGGGATTGGTTGAAAAACCACCCTTAAAGTAAGGGCCAACGGGTGTTACGAAGATCAGGAAGAGGTATTCTTCAGCCGGCTTAACGCCCACTTGGGCACTGGTGCCGATGAGTAAGGGGCGGATGTATAGCGCGGCCTTACTCTCGTAAGTGGGGATATAGTCTTGGTTAAGGCGTATCACCTTGGTTACCATCTCTTCGAAAAGGGCTGTTGGAACCGTGGGCATCATGATGCCTTTACATGTTTCTTGCAAACGAACAGCATTCTCGCCCATTCTGAACACGCGCACTTTGCCGTCGGGACAGCGGTAAGCCTTCAACCCTTCAAAGGCTTCTTGTCCGTAATGCAAGCACGTTGCTGCCATGTGTAGCTTCAAATACTCGTCAGAACAGGTCTCTATCTCGCCCCATTTCCCATCGCGGTAATAGCACCGCACGTTGTAGTCGGTTGGAATATAGCCAAAATTCAAACCTGCCCAATCTAAATTCTTCATGTTTTAATTTTGTTTTCGCCACCCCCGCCTATTGCCGTTCCACGATTAAAGGCATTGGGAGAGGGTCTCGATTTTTCGTTTCGTGAAGTACAAAGGTAATCAATTAACAGCACCCACACAACCGTTGGCCGTTGTTTTTTGTAACGAGCCGACATACATCAAGGCAAAATTCCAGCCCACGAAGACATGCAGAAAGCAGGCAAACACAACATGCTTGCCCGCTGCATGGCGACAGGCAGCTCCCCTAAAAGGCTTGTTCAAACAGTTTGCAAGTGCCCTACAAAGATATTTCTAACAACATCACTCATTACCTTGTATCACCGTTTTGTGCCATATACCTCTAATTTCTACATTCATTTTTCTGTCTTTTGCGGGTGTTAGTTCGATACGTTTGCAACGAACATCAGTCAAACCATCCACACTTGCCGAACTATTTATCACCATGAGGTTTACCAACCCCTTATTGCCTGCTTTCAAATTGACATTCATAGGCCTGTTGTATTCATCGTCGCCAATGGATTTCAGCACCATCTTATTGATGTAGGCATCACCAATATCGATCGAAGACTTACCCTTTACCGTCAAGTTGTCTACCCTTACCTTTGAAGTTAGTATCAATTCTTCGCCACCTTCCACCGTCACATTTTTCATATCTCCTGCACCCAACAATGTTCTTTGACGACCCCATTGCTTAACCCACAATGTTCCAGGCAAGGTATTCACTATTATTCGCACCTTCTTGTCGTTGGTGTAATTCTGGTCTATGGCTGTACGCACCTTTCCATCAGCCCCTTTAATAAGGTATGGCATCTGGCCTATATCGCCAGCCTCCCTAGAATTAGCATCACCGTCAGGACCATTTAAACATTCTAGACGAGAGAAATCATCATCTTCTAACGAGTCGGAAAGCGCGTAATATAAGGTGTCTCCCCTTTGTTTCACTGTTATTAACTGCTCAGGATAAATAACAGAACACTGCGAAACATCACTAACGACATTGACCTCCACCGCCAGGCGAAGGGAACCGCCAATGTTTTTATCTGCTCTGTTTGTCGCATCATACATGATTATCGACACCGGAGCAATGCGTTTTTCGGTTGTTCGGTCCAAATAAACAAATATTCTATCCTCAACAATGTCCGTCGCCTTATCGTTTTGCGAAAAGGGGATCAGTGCCCCGGCACATAAAAGCAGAAAGGTTAAGACAAAATAACCCACCACCCAGAGCTTCGTACGTGTGAGAGCTGCACTATCTACCACCTCCATATCCTTGAAACACAGGTAAGACAGCCACCAAACAAATAAGACTGAAAGCCAAGAATACCAAATTAAAATCGCCTCGCCGTATGAACTTGTAAGTAGTGAATGCTTGAAGATAAAGAAAAAGGGCAGAAAGCCCACAATCCAATAAAGTAAGAAGAGGGAAAGCGTGGTTTTAAGCAAGGCGCGCTTAACAAAGAAAACGCTACCCAAGGAATAAATGGCCGTACACGCAAAATAACTCAACCAAATAGCAGCTGCAAAGTCACAAGTCGACTCTGAGTCGCCCCACAGCGGTATGAATTTGAGTTCTATTTGGGGGTATAGCATCCCGACAAGGAGCACACGAAGGCCATCTGCCAAATACAAACATACCAAGAAGCACACCAAGAAGAGGGGAAGGCAGATTATCCAACGTGCAAGCCAGTTCTCAAAAGGTGTCACAGGGAACGTCAGCGCGCTTATCCGTTCAGCTTTTCGTTGCGCACCACTCAGCATTTCGGATGCCGACATAGCCCCCAATATGAAAAGGACGATGACAAAAACAACAAGAAGAATATCCACTGCCTTATCGGTACTAGACGAGTTTCTGCTATATGTAGCAAAAGCTATCCACAACTCTATCATGGCTATGCTCCCAAAGAGTATGGCCAGGCGCATCTTGTTGGTCTGCCAGCGTTCTACCAGCAGTTTAGTAAAGTAGGCCCAAAAGCGGTTAAAGCTGAAATTATCGTTCATGCTGCTCATTGTTTTTCTGTATTTTTTGAGAGTATGGAGGGGAGTGTTCGGCAACAACACGTGAAGTAATATTGCCCACGACAAGCGGTTACGAACGTGCATCCCCACATGCGCTTGCACGTTGTTCCACCTCGAAACAAGGCTACTATGCTGCCACGAGTGGTTAATTACCCTACGTTGCACGGCAAAAGCATATCCACCTTGCATGCAAAATGGGCGCGTTCATCACTGGCGCAGAGGCTTTCCGCGCATGGTCGTCACGCCATTCTACCACCATTCGTTGCGGTTGGACTGCAGTTTGGCGGGTTATCCGCGCATGGTTTTCATGCTATTCTAACACCATCTTGCGTTTTACGTCCTTCACTTCCAACGTAATACTTCCAACCGTATCGGGCAACAACTCAATGCGCTTGCACGCCATCTTGCTCAACCCGCTCAGTTTGCCAGCCCCCTTTACCACCACGTGGTTTATCACCGCGGGATAATCGGTGTTGAACCGGGTTTCCATTTCCCCTTCATCATCCTCATTTTTTCTAAGCGTAACAACCAGACGGTTTACCTGTGCAGTTCCTACCTTAAAGACTCGCATACCCACCACCGACAAAGCATCGATGTGCGACAAAGAGTCTAGTTCCAAACTAAATCCACCTTCAACACTAACGCCTTTGGTTTTACCTGCGCCAATCAAGGTGCTTTGTCTACTTGTTTGCCTAACCGCAAGGTTCCCTGGCAGCGTGTTTATCACAATTCGCACCTTATTCGCATCATCATAATGCTTGTCAACAGCCGTTCGCACCTTTCCGTCGGCTCCCTTTATTTGGTAGGCAATCTTCCCTTCGTAGCAGGCAGAACTAGCATCGGCCATGCCGTCAATCCCATTTACAAAGTACATATCCTCCCTATCGCGCTTATACAGCTCGGGGTTGTACGTATAATATAAGGTGTCGCCCTGCTGCCTCACTTGTATAACCTGCTCCGGATAAATAACCGAACACTTAGACGCATCGCTAACATAGTTCACTTCCACTGCGAGAGTAAGGTTATATTCCTCTGCCAAGTCTGTACTAGACGAGTCTTCAAACTGAACCACCGCTATGGGAGCAATTGGTTTCTCGACGGTTCGTTCTAAGAAGATGGCCGTTTCGTCTACTGAGTGCTGTCCCACGGCATCTAATGCCGACTTATCAAACATTGACCAAATGCTTATGAACAATACCGACACCATACAATAGCCCACCACCCAAGCCTTAGACCCGTTGAACGAGAAACCGTCTACCACCTCCATCTCTTTAAAACAACTATAAGAAAGCCACCAAAGAAACGGAACAGAAACCCAGCCATAGGCTACTAGCACGCTTTCAAAGATATTATCATAGTTGCCGCTAGAAACCATCACGAGACCAAGCACCACGAAGGCCGTAATCCAAAAGAGGATGAAAAGGGTTAGCGTGGTTTTTAGTATGGAGCGCTTTACAAAGAGAATGCTGCCCAAGGCGTAAACGGCAGTACACCAAAAGTACATGAGCCAAGCATTGAGAAACACCTCCCCGTCATAGTCTTCTCTCCTCCAAATGGAGATAAACTCAATGGGCGTTTTGGGATATATGGCCGAGAAAAACGCCACGCGAAGGCCATCGGCCACGTACATGCACACTAAGAAACACACCAAATAAAGCGGTATGGAGATTGTCCAGCGGGCAAGCCAGTTTTCAAAAGGCGTTACAGGAAAGGTCAACGCCCCAATACGTTCGGCTTTACGACGTGCCCCACTGAGTATTTCGGAGGCAAAAAAGCAACCGGAAACCAGCAGGATAAGCGAGAAAATGGGAAAAAGAAGCCCCACCGCCCTATCGTAAGACGTTTCATCCCTATCGTACGACACCGAGGCTATCCACAGTTCTATTATCACCATGCAGCCAAAAAGGATAGCCACGCGCAAAAGGTTGGTGCGCCAACGTTCTACCAGCAGTTTATTGAGATAGGCCCAAAAGCGCGACGCGTTAAAGTTGTCGTTCATCTATTACTCCTCCTTATTCGGCTGTTTGTTGGTTAATGCGCTCGTTAAAATAGCGTTCAAGGTCTATCTTTCCATCGGGGAAGATGCTCTTCATGTCGGCATTGGCCAATATTTGGCTGTTGTCGAACATCACAATGTGGTCTAGCACCTGTTCAATGTCTTTCACTTGGTGTGTAGAAACCACGAAAATGCTCTCAGGCGTGCGCCCTTCGGTAAGGAATTTTCTAAACTGCGCCTTCCCCGGAATGTCCAACCCATTGGTGGGTTCGTCCATCAACAGCACGCGCGTGTGCGTTGCCATAGCAAAACTCATGAACACCTTCTTGCCTTGCCCCAACGAAAGGTTTCCTAGGTGCGTGTCTTCAGTCATGCCGAACACATCCAGATAACGTCGCAAATCGTCGTGAGAGAAACGCGGATAGAACACGCTGTTAACGCGAATATACTCTGACAGCGACACGCGCGGCAGCTCGTACTCGTCGGGAACGATGAAGATGTCGGCAGTGGTTGATGGTTTTCGCAACCTCACGTTGATGTCGTTGAACGTAACTTGTCCCTCGTCGGGCCTCAACAAGCCCGACATAAGGTAGAGCAAGGTGGTTTTACCTGCGCCATTGGGGCCTAACAAGCCGTAGATATGGCCTGGTGAAAAACGCGTGGAGAAGTTGCTGAAGATGACATTCCCCGATTTCTGATATGTAAACGATAGGTTATCTATTTCTAACATGGTGTATGTTTATCGCATGAAAAGCTTATTTTAGATTGTATCGATGCGCTTGCCCCATCAGTCCGACTTCCTATCGTGCCGCGACATGTGCCGGGCATAAAGCGTACTTCCCATCGGAGTGGCGCACAGATGGTGGCAAATTTCGTAAAAAAAGCGTAATCTTCCAAACGTTTAACAACATTTCTTATCACATGTGGAGAAACAGAACAGTCCACTTCGGCATACCGCCAACTTGTAAACCCCTCTACTCGTCAACTTGCCAACTCACCACTTTTTGTCCGTTTTTCGGCAAAGATTTTAACATTATGGCTGCCTTTTTATCCACCAAACTCCAACCAGGCCGCAAAAAATCGATTCTCGCGAAGGTTTGTTTTGAGGCAAAAAGGGGTCAACATGCGATGCAGGCAAAATGAATTTTTATTTAAAACAACCGTCATTTGCACCCGTTTTGGGGCTATTTGCAGCAAAATATAGGGCAATATGGTGCAAAACGCAGCGCAATATGGTGCAAAACGCAGTGCGTTTTGATGCTAAACGCAAGGTAAAATGGTGCTAAACGCAAGGTAAAATGGTGCAAAACGCAAGGTAAAATGGTGCAAAACGCAGTGCAAAATGGTGCTAAATGCAAGATGAAAAGCATAAACATCCACAGCAATCGTATAAACAAACCTTTTTAGAACCATGAAACACATGGCCGGAAAGGGCAAAATAGTCGTTAAAAAGTAGGATTTTAGGGATAAAAAGTGGGTATTTGGGGGTTGAAAAATACGAGTTGGCAACCAAAATAGAAAGGCAAAATGGTGCAAAACGCAGGTAATGGTCTTAAAAATGGACAGAAAACGAAAGGCGTAAGGCTCAAAATAGTGGCTATTTGCCTGCTTTTAGGGCTTAATTTTCGCTAGAACGGAGCTGAAATTAGAGTAGTTTTGTAAAAACAAAAGAAACAATTTAAGCATTGTGAGTTGATGAGTCTATGAGTTGATGAGTTTATAA
>NZ_GG740077.1:0-6151 GCF_000162415.1 Prevotella sp. oral taxon 317 str. F0108
TCAAGTACGTTTCCAAAGACGCTTTTCAAGAAAAGAATCTGACATTTGACAGTCTCCAGAGATTCCTAAGAGGGAATTAACTGAATTACCCTATTTACTCTGATATTTCATTGTTTTACACCCCAAAATACGGCAAATCACACGATAATATGACACAAATCATTTCAAAAAATCATTTGCTTTTATGCCTGATGAGCCTTATTCTCCGAGACTTCTATATAGGTCTACGACACAGGAAAGCTGCTGTTGGCGTGTTTCAAGCAGTTCCATTTGGGCATCAAGCGCATCGCGTTCGGCCCCAAGTACATCGAGATAAGTAGCTCGTCCGTTCATATAGAGTTGACGAGATACCTCAACCGAGTGTTCCAAAGTCTTCACTTCTTCCTCTTTTAGCGCATAATAGGCGGCGAGATTCTTGTTCTTTGACAGCAGCGTACATACCTCTGAATAAGCTGTAAGCAGTGTTTTGTCATATTCATATAAGGCTTGTAGCTGTGCGGCATCAGCCTGTTGGAAGTTAGCTTCGATAGCTTTTCGGTTGATAAGAGGTGCAGTTAGTCCTCCCACAACACTGTAAGCGAGCGACTTTGGCATACGCGTTAGGTAGGTAGGATTAAAGGCTTCAAGTCCCAAAGTGGCACTAATGTTTACCGAAGGCAAGAAGGCTTTGCGCGCCGTTTCTATGTCCCAATGAGCTGCAGCGAGTTCATGTTCAGCCTGACGGATATCGGGTCGGTGGCTCAAAAGATTGGAAGGAAGTCCTGTAACGATTGTTTTCACTTCTTCATTCAACAACTGTTTGGGGTCTCGTTGAATAGGCGTTGGGTAACGACCGAGCAGTAAGTTGAGTGCATTTTCACATTCGGTAATCTCTTGTTTCAATGCAAACTCCTGCGAACGCGCCTTTGCAAGCTCTGCTTTGAACTTCTCAACAGCCAGTTCTGTGTCGCTATCGGCCTCCTTTTGTATCTCTGCTATCTTCTCCGCCTGACGCTGAAGATCGATGTATTTGCGTATAAGTGCGAGTTTGTTATCTAAGGCCAACAAGGTATAATAATTGCTTGCGACCTGTGAAATCAATGAAGCGCGCACGGCATTCTGACCTTCTAAGGTTGCCAAATAACGCTCGACAGCCGCTTTTTTGCTTGACTTCAACTTGCCAAAGAGGTCGAGTTCCCAGTCAAAAGCAAAGCCCGGGTGATAGTTCATGAGTGGATCGGGGATGAGTTTTCCTGGGGTCATCTCGGTAGAAGCATTGCCGGCACCCTCACTTGTGTATCGTCCGGCCTTACTAACTCCTACTTCTGCCCCCACGGAAAGCGATGGAAGCATAGCTCCTTTGGCTGCAATCATTCCGCTTTTTGCTACAGCTATCTGCTGCAATGTTATCTTTAAGTCTTGATTATTGACTAAAGCGGAGTCGATAAGTGCCTTGAGTTGTGGGTCGGTGAAAAACATTTTCCATGACGTAGGCGTAGTCTTCGCCGTCAGCGTATCACCATTATATTGCGTGGGTAGCTGCAAACGTGTGCGGCTATTGACTTGCGTCGCTTGGGGAGTCTTGCAAGATGACACTCCGATAGCAAGCAGAATAAGAAGGAAAATATTATTTCTTTTCATCATTTTCAAGTTTATATCGTTTGTCTTTCTCCTCAGTCAATGGCTTGTTTCGTTGGTAACGAACCATCTTTACATGGTCGGCCATGCGCCCAAAGATATAATACAATCCCGGAACGAGAATGAGTCCGAAGCATGTTCCGAATAGCATTCCACCCGCAGCTGCCGTGCCAATGGTTCGGTTTCCAATAGCCCCTGCACCGTGAGCAAATACTAATGGCAGCAAGCCGGCTATGAAAGCGAACGATGTCATGAGGATAGGACGGAAGCGAGCTGCCGCACCTTCGATGGCCGCTGCACGTATACTCTTGCCTAAGTTGTGGCGTTGCACGGCATATTCAACCATTAACACGGCATTCTTTCCAAGCAAACCAATCAGCATGACCATAGCAACTTGGGCGTAGATGTTGTTTTCCAATCCCGTGAGTTTTAGGAAAATGAATGTTCCACAGATGCCCGCGGGTAGGCAAGTAATAATAGGAAGTGGCAAAAGGAAGTTCTCATATTGTGCTGAAAGGATGAGATAGACGAACGTTAAACATACAATAAAGATGATCAATGCTTGGTTTCCTTGGTCTACTTCGTCTTTAGTGATGCCGGCAAAGTCGTAATCATAGCCGTGAGGTAGCGTCGAAGTAGCCACCTCTTCGATAGCTTTGATGGCCTGACCACTACTGTATCCAGCTGCTGCCGAGCCTGTAACTTCGGCAGAATTATATAGATTATGACGCGTCATCTCACTCATTCCATATACCTTTTCCATGTGTAAAAAGTCGGCATAAGGCACCATTTCACCTTGGTTGTTCTTAACATTTAACTGCATCAAGTCTTGTGGAAAAGCACGATATTTTGGGTCGGCTTGCACGATGACCTTATAGGGCTTACCAAATCGAACGAAGCCCGTTTCGTAGTCAGAACCAATCAATGTGGAGAGATTATCCATGGCTGTACCAAGTGTAATGCCTTTTTGTGCGGCAATATCATTATCTACTCGGAGCATGTATTGAGGGAAACTGGCCGAGTAAAAGGTAAAGGCTGACCCTATCTCTGGACGCTTATTAAGAGCTGAAACGAAGCTCTTGCTGACCTTTTCCATAGCATGATAGTCGTTACTTCCAGTCTTATCAAGGAGTCGAAGCTCGAAACCTGACGCCGCACCATAGCCTGGAATAGAAGGTGGTTCGAAGAATTCTATGTTGGCATCTGTTATCTGTTGGCACTTGTTTTCAAGGTCATTGATAATCTCTTTTGCCGTCCGACTGCGTTCCTTCCAAGGCTTAAGATTAATCAAACACGAACCCGAGTTGGCACTGGTTCCTTCAGAAAGGATCTCATATCCAGCCAAAGAAGACACACTTTCTATGCCATCTTCCTTTGCAATTATACTCGCAAGTTGATGTGCAACCTTATTCGTTCGCTCAATAGTAGCACCAGGTGGTGTCTCAATTACAGCGTAAATCATGCCCTGATCTTCTTGAGGAATAAAGCCCGAAGGTAACGAATTGTTGATAAAGAAGGCTCCAATGCAGAACAAAAGTAATAGCGGAAGCGTGATAATCTTCCTCGAAACAGTGCGTTGAAGCACGTTGCGATAGCCGCCGATTCCTTTGTCAAAACCCGCATTAAACTTATCAAGTACACGATTAAGCCACGTCTTTTTGATGTGGTTATCACGCTCTCGAGTCAATATTAGCGCACAAAGCGAGGGCGTAAGTGTTAGGGCTGTGAAGCCCGAAAGCACGATACCAGAAGCTATTGTGATTGAAAACTGCCGATAAAACATGCCTTCTGGCCCACCCATAAAGGCTACAGGTATGAACACAGATGCCATAACCAATGTCACGGCTACTATGGCTCCACTGATTTCTTTCATTGCCTTTTGCGTGGCTTCCAAAGGTTCTAAGCCCTCTTTGGCTATCTTTACATTGACCGCTTCGATTACCACAATGGCATCATCGACCACGATTCCAATCGCCATTACTAAGGCAAAGAGCGATATCATGTTAAGCGTTATGCCGAAAGCATTCATGACTGCGAAGCTACCTATTAACGAAACAGGGACTGCAAGGCATGGAATGAGGGCAGAACGCCAGTCTCCAAGGAACAAGAATACAACGAAACCAACGAGTATAAAGGCTTCAAACAGCGTGTGAATTACCTTTTCTATAGAGGCATCAAGGAATCTACTGATGTCGTAACTCAACTCATAATGCATGCCCTTTGGCATGTCTTTTTGAAGATGAGCCATAGTTTTCTTGACGTTCTGAATAACTTGTCGCGCGTTCGATCCATAGGCTTGTTTCAGTGTTATGGCTGCGGATGGGTGACCATTCAACGTAGAATATATGTCATAAACCTCACTCCCGAGGCTCACATCTGCTACATCTTTGAGTCTAATAAATTGCCCATCAGGAGTTGATTTCACGACAATATTGCTATACTCTTCAGGCGTTGTATAACGTCCTGGATACTTCAACACATACTCAAAGCTTTGTGCATGCTTGCCCGAACTTTCCCCAAGCTTGCCTGGAGAAGCTTCAATGCTCTGTTGTTGTAAGGCATCTGTGATGTCGGTTGCAGACAAACCATAGGCTGTAAGCTTATCAGGCTTAAGCCAAACACGCATGGCAAAGCTCCTCGTTCCAAGGATATCAAGATCTCCAACGCCATCAACGCGGGCGAGTTCTGGGGAGATATTGATGTCCGCATAATTGAAAAGGAAGTTCTGATCGACTTTAGGATCATCGCTATATAGGTTGATATACATGAGGATGTTAGGCTCCTCACGAGATATTTTCACACCTTCGCGCACAACAGCTGGCGGTAGTTTGTTGGTCGCTGCTGACACTCGGTTTTGCACATTGATAGCATCGACGTTGGGATCTGTACCAAGTTTGAAGACAATGTTTATCTCTCCTTCGCCGTCATTGCCTGCATCCGACTCGATATACTTCATTCCCGGCACACCATTCAGTGCCTGTTCAAGAGGAATAAGCACTGACTTAATCATCAGTTCATTGTTGGCTCCAGGATAATCGGCTACCACATTAACCTTTGGAGGGGATATAGATGGAAACTGAGTAATGGGTAAATTGGACAGCGAAAGAATGCCAATGAAGACGATTACCAATGAAACAACGATGGCAAGTACTGGTCTTCGAATAAACTTTTGAAACATATTGACTGTTTATTAGCGTCTTTTTTTCTTCTTATAAATGGTTGTTCTCATCATGAAATAATACGGTGTGAGAACCTTTTTCTGTTGTAAAGTGTGATGAAAAGCCACCTGAAAGTCTTAGTCGGCATTCAGTTGAACACGCTTCATGGCTCCACTTGGTGTGTAATAACGCGTCTTTACGTGTTGACCATCATGCACTTTCTGCACTCCACTCAATAGAATCTTGTCGTTGGCAGTTACTCCTTCGGCGATAATAAACACCTCTGGTTGTTCAAAAGCCACTTTAATCTCACGTGAATGTGCATAGCCTGCGCCATCAACAACAAACACATAACGGCGGTCTTCCTCTTCATACGTGGCCTGTTGTGGGATTACCAACACATTGTGTAAAGGCATATTGATACGCACTGTGCCTGTTTCGCCATTGCGAAGCAAGCCTTTCGGATTGGCAAAGCGGGCACGAAGAGCAATATTTCCAGAGCTACTGTCAAACTCACCAGCTATATTTTGGATGTAGCCTTTAGCTGAAAAGGCGCTTCCATTGGCAAGAATCAGCGTTAAAGGAAGTTTGTTTCGCTCGGCAGAATGTTGCTGATAGTCTATATATTCGGGTTCAGAGATGTTGAAATATACGTTGAGTGACGAGTTGTCGGATAGTGTAGTGAGCAAGTCACCTCCCTGCACTAAGCTTCCAATCTTTTTCGAAAGACTCCCTATAACGCCTGTAAATGGGGCGCTGATTAAGCATAACCGTGCTTGAATCTGTGCCAATTTATAATCTGCCAAGGCTGCATTGAGCTTCGCTTTAGCCATCTTTTGTGCATTGGGCGAAACAATTTGCCCCCTCGTTAGCGTTGTTGTGTTTTGCAGTTCAATGCGTGCTTGCTCGGCTTCTGCCTTTGCCCGCGCCACATTCTGTTGCGCTCCAACAATCGAAATGCGGAAAAGTGGCTGACCGGCTCGTACCTGTTGCCCTTCTGTGACATAGACTTGCTGCAGAATTCCCTCCTGCTGTGCGCGTACTTCTATGTTTTTTCGCGATTCAATATTGGCCACATAGTCCTTTGAAACTTGTGTATTGGTTACCCAAGGAGACGTTACTGCGTAGACCGTTTGGTCGCTGTTTTCCTTGTTTTTGCGGCATCCTGTGACTACAATCAACGTGATGATAGCCATCAACAGCATCTCTTTCTTCATACCTAACTAATGGGTTGTCCGATTATCTTTTACTAATGATTCAAGTATTAAATACAAATTTATAGATTTTTTTAAGTAGGTTGCCGTAAATCTATCGTTAAAAAGATCTAATAGATAGGAATTAATCACTTCTTTAACTCATTTTTCACATAGAAGTCA
>NZ_GG740077.1:6995-121825 GCF_000162415.1 Prevotella sp. oral taxon 317 str. F0108
CGCGGATATTAAGGACTCAAGCTTGTCCGTATCGGGACTCTTTCTCAATGCAGACGCCGGTTTTGACTCTGCACAATTCAGGCTGGATTGCCATCGGCAGGGGGTGTTCCCAAACGTCGCCTTCAATAAGCGTAGAGGAATGCGGAGAGATGACGAGTTACTTGATGAGTTGCTTTACAAGGAGAGATACAGCATTGAAAGGACCAATGCGTGGATGGACTCATACAGGAGCGTACTCAACAGGTTCGATACCACACAAACCAGTTGGGAGGGATGGAACGATATCGCATTTATACTGATTTTTCTGAAAAAGATAAGAAAGAGGGAAAAGTCTAGATGACTTCATTATGATTCAATAAAGAATTTTATAGAAAACACGAAGAAAATAAGAGCCAAAATAAAGGGTGTCCCGGAAGTGTACCTTAAAACAAAAAGTGGAATTGTGTTTTTAACGCAGTTTAACCCGCTAGCGGTGGATATTGACGGGAATCCTATTGCAATTAGTATGGAGATGGCCTATCGAATAAACATCTGTAGTAAAATGTATAACTACTATACGAAAGAAGAAATTTCCTGGGATACACTTTTTAGAAAATACACCCTTCCCAAAGAATACCGCTATTATTATGATAGGTACTATCAAGAGTTTAAAAACAATGGTCGAAAAATAGATTCGATATTTGTTTCAAGAAAACGTGGTGTAAAGTTATGGCTAATCGCAAGAGAGAGTAATCCCTAAAATATCTCGGGATAGAAGAAATTACAAAATCAAACCGAGACAGTATCCTCAAGCGTGAACGAATTAATTCGGATAATGCTTATTTCGTGAGAAAATATTATCGCAATAAACGAATGGCGGGAAAGGGATATGCGGTTATAAATAGGGAGAGAAAGAAAATGGATATAAGGAATGTCGGTATATGGACAGTATTTACTGCTGACGGAAGAAGCTTCCATGTTGCATATAGTGAGAATCATAAAAGAGGTACTGTTATAGAATATATAGATATAAATTTTGATCTTTGAGAATACGGAGGGATGTTCTCAAATCGAGGCCGTCTTGACTTTTAATGTTTCTATGAGTTGAAAGGAGTTTGTTGTCTTTGTCATGCCAACACAAGATAAACACTCCGCTCATGTACGAAGTGCATAACAAAACAGCCCACTGGCTGATAAACTCATGAAAGCCCAAACAACTCCCGAATACATTAACTCAATAAAATCATCAATTCACAAACTCATCACCTCACCACCTCATCACCTCATCAACTCAAAAACTCTCAAACCCATCACCTCACCACCGCACCCCCTCACCAACCCTCCACCTCACCAACCCTTCACCTCACAAACTCATCACCTCACAAACTCATCACCCCATCCCCTCACCTCCTTAAAATCTTAAATTATTATTTTTATTTTTACAATATCATTCTGGTTTTCGCTCCGTTCTAGCGAAAATTTAGGTTAAAAAGTAGGTAGATGGGCACTATTTTCTAGCCTTTCATGCTTTTTCTTTTGTCTGTTTTTAAGAAAAAACCTGCATTTTGCACCATTTTACCTTTCTAGATTGGTCGCCACCTCATATCTTTTTACGCCCAATTACCCACTTTTTACCCCTAAAAACCCACTTTTTAACCACTATTTTGCCCTTTTCAACCATGTGTTTCATGGTTCTAAAAGGTTTTATTTATACCATTTCAGTGGATATTTATGCTTTTCGCCTCGCATTTTGCAGCATTTAGCACTGCATTTTGCACCATTTTACCTTGTGTTTAGCACCAAAACGCACTGCATTTAGCACCAAAACGCACTGCGTTTAGCGGCATATTGCTCTGCGTTTAGCACCAAAACGCACTACATTTAGCACCAAATAGCCCAAAAACGGGTGTCAGTGGCGGTTGGTTTAAATAAAAATTCATTTTGCTTGCATGCACAACTACCCCCCCCTTGGCATCAAAACAAACCTTCGCGAGAATCGATTTTTTGCGGCAAGGTGAGCGGTTGGTGGACAAAAAGGGCACTTATTATGTTAAAATTCTTGCTAAAAACTAGACAAAACGATTGTTCCGCAGACATGTGCATGGGCAACGACACGGAGAACTCGTAGGCTTACAACCGCCAACGCAAACGGTTGCAGGGCATACTGCTCATGGCCAACAGGGGCAGCATCTTGGAAACGCAGAAGTAATTGGACATCGGCAGCTAGTTTTCAACTTGTAGGGCATGGGTTGAATGACTTCCGCCAGAACGCTTTTTGCGAAATAACCACATTTTGCCGTAGACAAATGGGGCAGAATTTAAGACTTTATCGTATCTTTGTTCTGTACTTCGTACATGAGCGGGGTGCTTATCTTGGTTTTATTGCACAAGGACAATAAACCTTTCTTCATTTATAAAACATTAAAAGTCAAGATGACCTCACTATAACAAATTGTGCACTTAGTTGCGTAATTAAGGGCAAATGTCACCACTTTCTCGTGAATTATTATTATTTTTGCATAAAATATTAATCAATGCCTTCTAGGAAAAAGAACTTGTGTGAATTGCTTGATCAAGGACAGGCTTTATGTAAGAGGTATGGAATGATAACTGCTTTCTATTTCTCTTCTATTGCTATTTCCTTTTCGTTAGGAAGATATTATGAAGAAGTAAAGAAGGAGAAAGAATTTAATAAACTTACAACAGAGCAATCAAAAGAACTCTTAAATCAAAAAGAAAAGTATATGAACCAAAAGGAAGAATATGTAAATAAATATCTTGACTTAAGAGAAAAATATATGTCAGAACGTAATACTTTACAAAATGAAAACAAGAAATAGAAAAGAAATACTTGATGATATTAGAAAGCTCTCCTTAGATGAGGGTATAGATTTAGATAACTATAAGCTATCTATTTCTAATTATATAGAAGAACTTGAAAAGATAGAAGATAATGAGAGAAAAGAAAACAAATACACTCTCATAATTCTTTTGTTCGTGTCTCTTTTCACAGGCGTTTTCGCGTATATAACTTTCACCTCTAAAGAGGATTTGGCAGATAATTTAAAAGAAAAATCTAATATAATAGATCGGTACGAAAAGATTCTCCCCAGAGATACACTGAACCAGACAACAACTGCTGTAAAAGGAATTGTAATCTATACGGATGAGAAAGGTAGGAAGTTAACAGTCCCTGATCTCATTAAAGAAAATACTCATTTAATGAATGAGCTAACTTCAGCTTTAGGTAAGTTAGATTATATCAAAGAAACTTATGGCGTTTATGTTGAAACAGATAAAAATGGGGATTGGCATCTCAAGGCTGACAGAGTAGATTCAGCCTTACTGCTTTTACCTCATTACAAAGATTGTATCAATTATAATCCTCAGAAAAAACATTGGACTATATATATAAGCAAGATAGATACTCTTAAGCATAAATAGTAATTTCTCCTTGCTGACTTGATCACCCATTGCTTTGTGTTTGTAGAAGTATAAAAACACGATGATAGTCCTTTGTAAACATAGTAGTTTTTGAACTGTTATTGCTTTTTCACATGAAAAGATCAGCCTATATAAAAGTACTTATTAGCTTGGTTGTTTGTCGCCTTATTTTAATAATTGCAATGCCATTAAGATAAAGGGTTCTTTACTTTATGAAAAAGGGTTCTATGTTGATTTGTGTGGAGTAACGGAAGCTTTCACCTCCATTGATATTGTATATCATGTCCATGAAATAGATTACATTCGTATAGCTACTAGTTCTTCTTTCCGCTAGAAATGCGAGACGTATGTGGTGTATGTCTTGTAAAATTGATAACTAATTTTTACAGGATAGTTGTAGGTTAAGAGCGGTTTTTATAGTCAAACTGAATTTAATTTGGAAAGCCATAAATGCGGTTCTTCCGTTAAATGCGTAGATATGGCCATTTAATGTTTATAAGCTATTAAGGAAAATGGCATTGCGTGTTATTTATATACAATGTATTATATTCAGTTAGTTGAAATCTACCAAACTGTATTTTAAGAAGGTGCTCCCTAAATCCTAATAAATGTACAAATCTATCCATTTAACAGATGAACCATAAATGCTGCGTAAGAAAACCAAGATGCCTACTTTTACTCCGCGTAAACGTTTGTTAATGTCATACTGTGCATGTGTAACATTCTTCTGACAGCAATTTTGCAAAAGCAATTCCGTTTGACTATAAATGCCCATATTGAGCAATGTGGGAATATAGGACAGCCAAGCACCTTAGGTCGTGAGGTCGTTTCTTTTTCTCGCTCCAAGTTTGCCCTTCATCATTATAACATGCACGCATGTGAGTTTTTTGCTAAAATGAGAAGTAAGAGCTATCGGCACGGAACACGCCTAAAAATACAAAGAAGATAATTTTTTTACCTGTCTTTACTGATGTTGGCCATGCGGGGCGTTGCTTGTGCCATTGCCGTTAAGGGGCGAGCTTTTGTTGCACTCAACCATTTCTGCCTTTTGCAAAACATTAATAACAAATATAAAAATAC
Organism: Prevotella sp. oral taxon 317 str. F0108; assembly: GCF_000162415.1. Lineage (NCBI taxonomy): Bacteria > Pseudomonadati > Bacteroidota > Bacteroidia > Bacteroidales > Prevotellaceae > Prevotella > Prevotella sp. oral taxon 317. Next base: position 11,499 of record NZ_GG740077.1, read on the forward strand.
CTAATTTGCTGTTTCTAATTCTAAAAATTATCGTTAACTTTGCCATGTAAGCAACTAGAAACCGCCCTGACATGAAAAAAATTGTTACGATATTGATGCTCTTTTGTCTTGCTGCTGTTGTCGGTAAGGCACAAAAAACACGCGTGATTTGCGGCGACGAACGCACGGATGCGTATCTGCCCAAACTGAAAGACAAGCGAGTGGCATTGTTTGCCAACCATACAGCCGTGGTGAAAGGCAAGCATATCTTAGACTTGCTTATTGATAATAAGGTGAATGTGGTGGGCATCTTCGCCCCCGAACATGGATTCAGGGGTACTGCCGATGCTGGCGAACATGTTAAAAACTCCACAGATAAGAAAACGGGCGTGCGCATCTTTTCGCTCTATAACGGAAAAAACGGTACGCCCAACATTGACGTGTTGAAGGAAACAGACGTGTTGGTGGTCGACATTCAGGATGTGGGACTGAGGTTCTACACCTATTATATATCCATGTTGCAATTAATGAACGCCTGCGCCAAGACCAAAACCACGATGATGATATTGGATAGGCCTAACCCAAACGGCTGCTATGTAGACGGTCCGGTACTCGACATGAAGTACAAGTCGGGTGTTGGCGCTTTGCCCATTCCCGTTGTTCACGGACTAACGTTGGCGGAAATGGCGGGCATGATAAATGGCGAAGGGTGGTTGGAAGGTGGCGAGCCATGCCAGCTCGACATCATTGCATGCCGCAACTATACGCATTCCACGCGCTACAAGCTGCCTATTGCGCCCTCGCCAAACTTGCCTAACATGCAGGCCATATACCTATATCCCTCTATTTGCCTGTTCGAAGGCACGGATGTGAGCCTTGGACGTGGCACAGGCTTGCCGTTTCAGCAATACGGACACCCCCAAATGACGGGCTATAAATACAGCTTTATACCCCGAAGTGTGCCTGGCGCGAAAAATCCGCCGCAGATAAACCAGCTGTGTTTTGGTGTAAACCTAAGCCACAAACCCCAAGAAGAGATTATTAAACGGGGCTTCGACCTCACGTATGTTATCGATGCTTACCGCAACTTAAACGTCGGCGAGCGCTTTTTCACACCCTTCTTCACCAAGTTGGTGGGCGTGGACTATGTGCAAAAGATGATTATGGAAGGTCGTTCTAACGAGGAGATACGCGCTGTTTGGCAGCCCGAACTGGAAAAATATAAGGAGATGCGGCGAAAGTATCTTATATATAAGGAGGAAGGAGTAAGTAGTAAGGGAGTAAGTAGTAAAAGGAGTAAAGGACGAAGGAGTAAAGGAGTAAAGAGGTAAGGAGTAAAGGAGTTAAGCCAATAGTTCGCTACTCTTTAACTTTAAACTCATCAACTTGTAAAGCCTGTCAACCCCTAAACTTGTCAACTCGTCAACTATATTTAAACCAACATGATATGACCCCACTAGCAATCTTAGCAACCGTTTTGGCCTATTTCGCCGTTTTATTCATTGTTTCGGGTCTTGCCCGACGCAATGTGGATAATGCCGCTTTCTTCACCGGCAGTAGGCAAAGCAAGTGGTACATGGTGGCGTTTGCTATGATTGGGGCCAGCATATCGGGCGTAACCTACGTTTCGGTGCCAGGCATGGTGGCGCAAAGTGGCTTTGGTTATCTGCAACTGGTGTTGGGATTTATCGCCGGTCAGCTCATTGTAGCCTTCGTACTTACGCCCTTGTTCTATCGTTTGCAGCTTACATCGGTTTACGAATACCTGCGCAACCGCTTTGGGCAGCAGGCCTATCACACGGGTGCCTGGTTCTTTTTCATCTCAAAGATGTTGGGTGCGGCCGTTCGTCTCTTTCTCGTGTGTTTCACCTTGCAGCTTTTGGCTTTCGGTCCGTTGGGCATACCCTTCTGGGTTAACGTGGCCTTGTCGGTGGGTTGCGTATGGTTTTACACCCACAAGGGCGGCGTTAAGTCGGTAATTTGGGCCGATTTGATTAAAACAGCCTGCCTTATCGTGTCGGTGGCATTGTGCATTTGGTTCATCGCGGGCGACTTACAGCTATCGTTTGGCGGTGTGGTGAGCCACATTAGCCAAAGCGACATGAGCCGCATGTTCTTCTTCGACGACGTAAACAACAAGCAATTCTTCTTCAAACAGTTCTTTGCCGGCATCTTTACCACCATCGCCATGACCGGCTTAGACCAAGATATGATGCAGCGCAACCTGAGTTGCCGCAACAGCAGGGAGTCTCAAAAGAACATGGTGATTAGCATTCTGCTGCAATTTATTGTGGTAGCGGCCTTCCTTATGTTGGGTGTGCTGCTCTACGAAGAGGCTGCACGCCACGGACTAACGGCTACTGGCGACCAACTTTTCCCCACAATCGCCACAGGAGGCTTGCTGCCGGGCGTTGTTGGCGTGCTGTTCATCGTTGGTTTGTCGGCCTCGGCCTACAATGCGGCAGGCTCTGCACTCACCGCCCTCACCACATCGTTCACCGTAGACATACTTGGGGCAGGCAAGCGCAGCGAAGACGAAGTTACCCGAATGCGCAAACGTGTACACGTAGGCATGGCCGTGGTGATGGGTTTGTCCATAATCGTGTTCAACATACTGAACAACACTAGCGTGGTAGATGCCGTTTACACCCTTGCCAGCTACACTTACGGCCCCATATTGGGCCTCTTTGCCTTTGGCATACTGATAAAACGGCCTGTGCGCGACCGCTGGATACCCTTCGTGGCCTTGGCCTCGCCCTTACTCTGTTGGGTGTTGGACCGCCATTCGGAGGCTTGGTTCAACGGCTATCATTTCAGTTACGAGTTGTTGATACTCAATGCCCTGTTCACTTTCGTGGGTCTTTGCCTGCTTATCAAGCGTGGCACGTGCCCCCAATAAATATCATAAACAATGCTTAGACCCGTCCTTACACTAGCAGCTCTTTGCCTTACGGCCCTTGCAACACGGGCACAACAGGCAGCCCCAACGACCTTCGCACCCCATTGCGACCAGCCGTTGGTAACAAACATGTCGGCTCCCACCACGCCCACACAAGGCCTTTCGGGCAGACACATCGCCGTTTGGCAAAGTCACGGCCGATATTATGAGCGCACACTAGACCGCTGGGAGTGGCAGCGCGCACGCCTGTTGCAAACCGTAGAAGACCTCTATACGCAGAGTTATGTGTTGCCTTTCCTCGTGCCCATGCTCGAAAATGCAGGCGCAAACGTGCTGGTGCCGCGCGAAAGAGATTGGAACACGCACGAAGTGGTGGTGGATAACGATGCCAGTACCTTGTCGCCGCACACCATATATAAGGAACGCAACGGCCAACAAGCATGGCAACAGGGGCAGGGCGAAGGCTTTGCCTATCGGCATAAGGTGTACACCGATTTTCAAAATCCTTTCCGCGATGGAACGTTCCGCACCATTCAGTCGATAAAGAAAGGGCAGGAGAGCCTTGCCGAGTGGGTGCCAAACGTGCCAAAGACAGGCGAATATGCCGTGTACGTGTCGTATAAAACCGTGCAAGGAAGTACCGCCACGGCACATTACACGGTGTATCATCAAGGCGGAGAGAGCCATTTTCGCGTGAACCAACAAATGGGTGGCGGCACTTGGATTTACCTTGGCAAGTTTGTTTTTGATGAAAAGGCGGGCCAACAGCATCGTGTTTGCCTAAGCAACAACACGGGGAAAGTGGGCGAAGTGGTGACGGCAGATGGCGTAAAGTTTGGCGGCGGCATGGGTAACATCGGCCGGCCAGACGTTAGTGGCTACCCTCGCTTTACCGAGGCAGCACGCTATTGGCTGCAATGGGCTGGCGTGCCAGACAGCGTTTACTCGGAATCGCATGGCGAAAACGACTATACCGACGATTATAAAAGTAGGGGAATGTGGGTGAATTGGCTTGCTGGCGGATCGCAAAGCTATCCCGAAGGGCAGGGACTTAACGTGCCCATCGACCTATCTTTGGCTTTCCACAGTGATGCAGGAGTTACCAAAGACGACCGCACCATCGGCACATTGGGCATATATTACACCCAGAGTTACGACAGCGTGTTTGCCAATGGCGCCTCGCGATACCTCTGTAAGGACCTTACCGAGAGCGTGCAAAACAGCATATTGAACGACATTCGCGCACTGTACGAACCGCTTTGGAACAGTCGTGGCAGTCGTGATGCCTCGTATTTCGAGGCCCGCACGCCGCGCGTTCCTGCCATGTTGCTCGAATTGCTTTCGCATCAGAACTTCGCCGACATGCGTTACGGCCTCGACCCGCGCTTTCGTTTCACCGTGAGCAGGGCCATTTATAAGGGCATGTTGCGCTTTATATGCGCCCAACGGGGGCAAACGCCCATTGTTGCACCGTTGCCCGTAGACCATCTTTCGGCATCGCTTAAAGGCAGAGACCAAGTGGAACTGACGTGGAACGCCGTGGCCGACACGCTGGAACCATCGGCCATGCCCGACCGATATATTGTTTATACCCGTCTGGGTAACGGCGCATTCGATAACGGCAAGGTGGTGAAACGCAACCGATATGTGGCTCGCATTCCTGCCGATGTGGTGTGTAGTTTCCGCGTTGAGGCCGTGAACAAGGGCGGAAAGAGTTTTCCTTCCGAGACGATGGCCGTGGCGCGATGCTCGGCCAGCATGGGAAAGAAGGCGTTAGTGGTAAATGGATTCGACCGCGTTTGTGCGCCTGCCGACTTTGTTGCGCCTGCGCCCATCGACACTTTATATGCCGGTTTCCTCGACAACATCGACCATGGCGTACCTTATCTGCAAGACATCAGCTATACGGGGAGCCAAAAGGAGTTTAACAGAACCTTGCCTTGGCTTGACGACGACTCAGGCGGATACGGCGATAGCTATGGAAACGAGGAGACAAAGGTGATTGCCGGAAACACGTTCGACTATCCTGCGTTGCATGGCGAGGCCATATTGAAGGTGGGTTTGAGCTTTGAATCGTGTGCTAACGAGTGCTTAGACAAGGCGGAAGACGGCTACGTATTTGTTGATTACATATTAGGTAAGCAGTGCCAAACCAAGATGGGACGTGGAAATGTGCGCCCCTTGATGTTTAAAACCTTTGATGCGAAGGTGCAAAAGGCTTTGGCGGAGTATGCACAGCGTGGCGTTCACCTGTTTGTTTCGGGTGCATACGTGGGTAGCGATCTTTGGTGTAACCCGCTGGCCAAGGCCTTAGAGAGCGACCAACGCTTTGCCACAGAGGTGCTTAAATATAAGTGGCGCAACTCGCGCGCTGCCCTTACGGGTGGTGTTCGCATGGTGCGTTCGCCGCTACAACTGGGCGTGGGCGAGATGAACTACGCCAACACGCTGAACTCGGAGCAATATATAGTGGAGTCGCCCGATGCTATCGAGGCGGCCGACTCAACGGGATATACCGTGATGCGCTATCCCGAAAACAACCTCAGTGCGGCCGTTGCCTCGCAAGGTAGCTACAAAACGTTCGTTATGGGGTTCCCTTTCGAGAGCATCACACAGGCCTTCTGTCGCGAGAAACTGATGAAAACCATCGTAGATTTCTTTATGCGTCAGCCCCACGAAGACATTTCGCACGACCCCAAAGGGGATGGGAAGAAGGCTAGACACATCACTTCGTTTACCGGAGAAGAGAAAAGGGAAAGGTGAAAAAGTGAAAAGGTGAAAGGGTGAAAAGGTGAAAAAATGGCTAACGCCCTCTAAAAGTGAAAGGGTGAAAGAGTGAAAAGGTGAAAAAATGGCTAACGCCACCAAAGCATTTGGCTTAACTCCATAACTCCATAACTCCTTAACTAGAATGTTAGTTAACGAGTTAACAAGGATTATCGTCCACTCTGCCACCAAGCATTTGGCTTAACTCCTTAACTCCCTAACTCCTAACTCCTTAACTCCTTAACTTCCCAGCAGAACTCGTAAACTAATAAATAACAACGATATGAAGAAAATAACTTGTTTCGTACCTTATATAGATGAGTCGCAGGCAGGCAAAACCTTGTCGGCCTTGCGCGATTCGCAGTTGGTAGACAAGGTTGTTTGCCTTGACGAACCTGTGTTTAAGTCGGAAACCATCCGCCGAATTGCCGCCGAAAGCAAGGCCGATTATGCCTTGGTTTATACCAAAACCACCACGTTAGAGTTGGGTTACATGGCCTTAGAGCGTCTTTTGCAAATTGCGCAAGACACGAATGCAGGCCTAGTTTATGCCGACCATTACCAAGTAAAGGGTGGCGAACTGGTTAAGGCACCCGTTATCGACTACCAAAAAGGTTCGTTAAGAGATGATTTCGACTTCGGTTCGGTGCTCTTCTTCGATGCAGCTGCCTTGAAAGAAAGCGTGCAACGCATGACTGAGAGTTACCAACACGCTGGCCTTTACGACCTACGGCTGAAACTAAGTCAACGCTATGCGCTGGTGCACGCCAACGAATACCTGTACAGCGAGGTTGAGGAAGACAACAGAAATAGTGGCGAAAAGCAGTTTGATTACGTTGACCCACGTAACCGCGAGCGACAAATAGAGATGGAAAAGGCATGTACCCGGCATCTGAAAGAGATTGGCGGATACCTTGAACCCCATTTCGAGGATATTGATTTCAACCAGGGCGAGTTCGAAGTTGAGGCATCGGTGATTATCCCCGTTCGCAATAGGGAGGCCACTATCGGTGCAGCCATCGAGTCGGTATTGAAACAACAGACTAAGTTTAAGTTCAACCTCATCGTCATCGACAACCATAGCACCGACGGAACAACCGAAGCTATCGACGCATTTAAGGCCGATGGACGCGTGATACACCTTGTTCCCGAACGCAACGACTTGGGCATTGGCGGCTGTTGGAACTATGGCGTGAACTCCAAACACTGCGGAAAGTTCGCCGTTCAGCTAGATAGTGACGACCTTTATAAGGACGAACATACGCTGCAAACCATCGTCGATGCCTTCTATGAGCAAAAGTGCGCGATGGTGATTGGTTCGTATATGATGACCGACTTCGACCTTAACGAACTTCCCCCAGGCGTTATCGACCATAAAGAATGGACGCCCGACAACGGCAGAAACAACGCTTTGCGCATTAACGGACTGGGTGCGCCCCGCGCTTTCTACACGCCCGTGCTGCGTTCCATCGGCTTGCCCAACACCAGTTATGGCGAAGATTACGCGATGGGGCTGAACATTTCGCGCCATTATCAAATCGGACGCATCTATGATGTGCTCTATCTGTGCCGCCGTTGGGGTGGAAACTCCGATGCCGCACTGAGCATTGAGAAGGTAAACGCCAACAATCTGTACAAGGACAGAATAAGGACTTGGGAGTTGGAGGCGCGAATTGCACTAAACAAACAGCGCTAAAAAAGACAATAATTAGGTACTAAGATAAAAAGAATTACAGGAAAACATCCTTGCATTAATCCGCCTGCCGTCTTCACAAAGAGGGCAGGGCGGATGGCAAGGTAAAAGATGTGGTCGGCAAATTAAATGCCTAACCACAAGTTTCATCTTTCAAATCGCAAGTACCAACACATCTCGATGCAAGCAAAAATTTGCGTAAACAAAGTAGCGAAAGCAATATAACGAAGCAATATCAGCAAAATGAAGAATGTAACAAAGAATATAAACCCGTGGCTTTGGATACCCACACTCTACTTTGCGGAGGGCATTCCTTACTTCATTGTGAACAACATCTCGGTGATTTTGTTCACGCGTATGGGCGTACCTAATGGAGAGATGGCCCTCTTCACCAGCCTTATTTACTTTCCTTGGGTGATAAAGCCCCTGTGGAGTCCCTTTGTAGACATCCTGCGCACCAAGCGTTGGTGGATTATCATGATGCAAATCGTGATGAGCATAGCCTTCATCTTGCTCACATTCTCCATCCCTCACCCCTCGCCCGAAGTGATTTCGGCTACGGCCACGCCCGTTAGTCTCTTCACCTTCACGCTGATACTCTTTGTGATAACGGCCTTTGCATCGGCCACCCACGACATAGCGGCCGACGGTTTCTACATGCTCGCCCTCAATCAGCAACAGCAATCGTTCTTCGTTGGTATTCGAAGTACCTTCTATCGCCTGTCGTCCATCTTCGGACAAGGCGTGTTGGTGTACGTTGCAGGCGTGTTAGAAACCCGAACAGGCGACATTCCGTGGGCTTGGACCATCACGATGGCCATCACAGCCGTGATGTTTAGCTGCATTACCATCTATCATACGTTCTTTGTTCCGCGTGCAAAGGAAGACGCGGAGAAAGATGCTGAGGCCCCTGCGGGCAAGGAAACGCGCAAACGGAGCACGACAGAAGAGATATTCGATGAGTTTGCACGCACGTTCAGTCTTTACTTCAAGAAACCCGGTGTGCTGCTCGCCATTGTCTTCATGCTGCTATATCGACTGCCCGAGGCGTTCTTGCTCAAGATGGTTAGTCCCTTCTTGCTCGACACACGCGCCAATGGCGGATTGGGATTGAGCACCGAGAGCGTGGGCTTTGTATATGGAACTATTGGCGTTATCTTCCTAACGGTGGGCGGAATAATCGGTGGAATGGCCGCCTCTCGTTGGGGATTGAAGAAAAGTCTTTGGCCAATGGCGGCCTGCATGACGCTGCCCTGTTTCACCTTTGTGTACCTAAGTATGGCCATGCCCAGCTCGCTGACGACAATTAGCGTGTGCGTAGCCATCGAACAGTTTGGTTATGGATTCGGCTTTACGGCCTACATGCTCTACATGATGTACTTTTCCGAAGGCGAATTTAAAACCGCCCACTATGCCATTTGCACCGCTTTCATGGCCGCCAGCATGATGATTCCGGGCATGGCGGCAGGCTATCTGCAAGAATTATTGGGCTACGAACACTTCTTCTGGATGGTTATCGCCTGCTGTATTGCCACGGTGGGCGTTACGCTAACCATCAAGGTGAACCCCGAATACGGACGTAAACGAATAACGAAAGATGAAAAATAAAACCCTCTTTGCCCTCGTTTTGGCCCTCGCAACGGTGTTCTTTCCCCTCGAAACGTGGGCAAAGAAAACCGTGCTGACGGGTATTGACGTGCTTACGCAGCAGCATTTTAAGTGTTTGCAGGGCAAACGCGTGGGGCTGATAACCAATCCCACGGGTGTAAATGCCAACCTTGTGTCTACTGTTGATGTGCTGAAAGCCGCCCCTGGCGTAAACCTCGTGGCTTTGTATGGACCTGAACACGGCGTGCGCGGCGACATACATGCGGGCGATAAGGTGGAAACGGCGCGCGATGCAAAGACGGGATTGCCCGTGTTTTCGCTCTACGGCAAGACCCGAAAGCCAACACCCGAGATGCTAAAAGACGTTGATGTGCTGGTGTACGACATCCAAGACATCGGTTGTCGCTCGTTTACATTCATCAGTACGATGGGCTTGGCTATGGAGGCTGCGGCCGAAAACGATAAGGAATTTGTGGTGTTAGACCGTCCCAACCCACTTGGCGGACTGAAAATAGAGGGAAATATCACCGACGACGACTGCATGTCGTTCGTCAGTCAGTTTAAGATACCTTATATATACGGACTAACCTGCGGCGAGTTGGCCCGCATGCTCAACGATGAAGGCATGCTTAAAGGCGGCGTTCGCTGCAAACTGACGGTGGTAAAGATGAAGAATTGGAAACGCTCAATGGGCTATGCCGACACGGGGTTGCAATGGATTGCCTCGTCGCCACACATCCCACAGGCCGTAACCGCTTACTATTACCCCACCAGCGGCATTCTTGGCGAACTGGGTTATGTGTCTATCGGCGTAGGATATACCATTCCTTTCCAGATGTTTGCTGCACCTTGGATAGATGCCGTGCAGCTTGCCGATGCCATGAACGCCCACCAAATGCCGGGCGTTACCTTCCGTCCCATCTTCCTCAAACCCTTTTATAGCGTGGGTAAGGGCGAACTGTTGCAGGGCGTGCAGATGCACATCACCAACTTTCAACGCGTTGAACTAACGCCCATGCAGTTCGTTTTCATGGAAGAAGTGGCGCGCCTTTACCCCAAACATGCTGTTTTGGCGAACGCCGATGCCAAGCGTTTCGACATGTTCGACAAGGTTTCGGGTTCTAAACAGGTGCGCATCAAGATGGCCATGCACAACCGTTGGCCCGACCTTAAACCGTTTTGGGATAAGGATGTGGCCCAATTCCGCACGCTTTCAAAGAAGTATTACCTATATAAATAACCCCCCAAACACCCTACCTATGGAAAAGAATAAGACCACCAGTAGGATTTTATCCATTGACATTTTGCGTGGATTAACCATCGCGGGCATGATAACCGTGAACAATCCAGGCAGTTGGAGTTACATGTATGCACCGCTTGAACATGCCGAATGGAACGGACTGACACCCACCGACCTTGTCTTTCCCTTCTTTATGTGTGTGATGGGGATGTGCATTTACATCGCCATGCGCAAGTTCGACTTTGCTTGCAACCGCGCCACCGTGTACAAGATAGTCAAGCGTATGGTGCTAATCTACCTCGTAGGCTTGGCCATAGGTTGGTTTGCCAAGTTCTGCTACCGCTGGAACAGTCCACAAGAAGGGGCCGATTTCTTCTCCCAATTGTGGTACATGGTATGGTCGTTCGACAAAATTCGCTTAACGGGCGTGCTTGCACGACTGGCCATTTGTTACGGCATAACGGCATTGTTGGCCATCACCGTGCGGCATAAGCACTTGCCCTACATCATTGTAGGTTTGCTGTTAACCTATTTTGTTATACTGATGGCAGGCAACGGATTCGCCTACGACGAGACAAACATCCTCTCGATTGCCGACCGTGCCGTGCTTACCGATGCCCACATGTATCACGACAACGGCATAGACCCCGAAGGTTTGCTGAGCACACTGCCCTCGATAGCGCACACGCTGTTGGGCTTTATCATTGGCAGCTTGCTTTTCCGCAAGGCAGATGTTGGCGAGCAACAGCTTGATGCACGCACCAACATCACCCTAACCAAGGTTGTTCCGTTGTTCGTTGTGGGTACGTCGTTGCTCTTCGCGGGCTATTTGCTTAGCTATGGTTGCCCCATCAACAAGAAAGTGTGGTCGCCCACCTTCGTATTGGTTACCTGCGGACTAGCATCCATGCTCTTAGCCCTGCTAACATGGATTATCGACGTTAAGGGTAAGAAGTCGTGGAGCAAGTTTTTCGAGGTGTTCGGCGTTAATCCGCTCTTCCTTTTCGTGCTGAGCGACTTCTTCGCCATTGTCTTCGGCGCATTCACTTTCCCCGTTGGCGACAAGCAGATGAATGTCGTTGGCTTTGTCTACTCGCAGTTGTTGTCCCCCGTCTTCGGGCAATACGGCGGTTCGCTAGTCTATTCGCTACTCTTTATCGCCCTCAATTGGGTTATTGGTTATCAACTGTACAAGCGGAAGATATACATTAAGTTGTGAGAATTTGAGTTTTTAAGTTTTTGAGTTATTGCGTTCATGAGTTGTCGACAAATTGTTTTAGGCGAACCCAAACAATTGCCTTATCATCAACTCGAATTGAAAAGCGACTTAAAACCCGCAAGCCAAAGAACCCATCAACCCAAATGTTCAAAGGCCATTGGCTTAACACCTTTAACTCCATAACCCCTTAACTCCCGATACAGAATTAGCAATCTCGTAAACAATTAAAAATAAAATCTTATGCAATATATACTCATCGCCGATAGCGGATCTACCAAAACAGACTGGTGCGTTGTGCAAAACGGACAGCAACAAGCGCGCTACGAAACCAAGGGCATGAACCCTTTCTTTCAGTCGCAAGACCAAATGGAAGACGAGATACGCCAAAGCCTCTTGCCCCAGCTGCCCAACGAACAGCCCGCTGCCGTGTATTTCTATGGCGCAGGATGCACACCAGAGAAGTCGCCACTAGTAAAAGAAAGTCTTGAGCGTTGCTTTCCCACCGCAACTACCATTGAGGTAAACTCCGATCTTTTGGCTGCTGCCCATGCCCTTTGCGGTCGCCAACCGGGCATTGCCTGCATTTTGGGCACAGGTTCCAACTCTTGTTTCTACGATGGCAAGGGCATTTCGTTCAACGTTCCTGCACTAGGTTTCATCCTCGGCGACGAAGGTAGCGGGGCGAATCTTGGCAAAAGACTGGTGGGCGACATACTTAAAAATCAGTTCCCAGGCGACTTGAAGGCGGCGTTCTTCGAAGAATACGATACCAGCATGGCCGACATCATCGACCATGTTTATCGTCAACCCTTCCCAAGTAGGTTCCTTGCCGGTTTCAGTCCGTTCCTTTCGCGCCATCGCGAGCACCCTGCCGTGCACCAATTGTTGGTTAACGCTTTCAAATCGTTTATTCGTCGCAACGTGCTGCAGTACGATTACAACACGCACGCCATGAATTGTATCGGCTCCATTGCCGATGTTTACCGCAACGAGGTGGCCGAAGCAGCACAGATATTGGGCGTAACCTTGGGGCAGATAATGAAAAGTCCGATGGAAGGATTGGTGGAATATCATTCATAGCCTCACCCCCAGCCCCTCTCCAAGGGGAGAGGGGAGTAGTATGCAGTGCAACTACACAATGCAGCTACAAGGCAAACAAGCATCGTAAGCAAAGCTAGCACAAGTAAATAAGTATAGAATACAAAGCCATCACACAGCACATCACTCCCCCTCTCCCTTTGGAGAGCGGGCGGGGGTGAGGCTGGTAGCAGGTTGCCGGTGAGGCTTTTATACCCACAATCATTATGTCATTCACAAAGATAACAGAGCAGCCGTCGCTCTACAACAACCTCGAAACCAAGACGGCAGAAGAATTGTTGAGGGACATCAACGCCGAAGACCGAAAGGTGGCAGAGGCGGTTGAGAAGACCATTCCACAAGTGGCGAAACTTGTAGAACTAATTGTGCCGCGCATGAAACGCGGTGGACGCATCTTTTATATGGGCGCAGGAACGAGCGGAAGGCTCGGCGTGCTAGATGCTAGCGAGCTGCCACCCACCTTCGGCGTGCCTAAAACGCTGGTCATTGGCCTCATTGCTGGTGGCGATACGGCACTTCGTAATGCTGTGGAAAATGCCGAAGACGATGAAGAACGTGGGTGGGACGAACTCACGGAGTTTAACATCAACGAGAAAGACACCGTCATTGGCATTGCCGCATCGGGCACAACGCCCTACGTAGTGGGTGCCCTTCGCAGTGCCAGAGAGCACGGCATACTTACCGCTTGCATCACAAGCAACCCCGATTCGCCAATGGCAGCCGAGTCGGATGTGGCTATCGAGATGGTGGTTGGTCCCGAATACGTTACGGGAAGTTCGCGAATGAAGTCGGGAACGGGCCAAAAAATGATACTCAACATGATTTCAACCGCCGTGATGATACAGCTTGGCCGCGTAAAAGGCAACAAGATGGTGAACATGCAGCTAAGCAACAAAAAGCTGATCGACCGCGGAACACGCATGCTTGTTGAGATGCTTGGCCTGGGATATGGCAAGGCTAAGAGTCTGCTTTTGCTGCATGGGTCGGTAGAAAAGGCCTTAGAAGAATATAAACGTCCACACGAGTAACCTCTAAAACAAAGACAAACGATGTTTAGGATTTTGCTCTTGGCACTTTGTGCCTTTACCTTTAACGTCTGGGCCAACAACGTTCCCACGGCTTCGCCCGAAGAGGTGGGCATGAGTTTGGCGCGTCTGCGCGCTGCCGACGAGGTTATATTGCGCGCCATCCGCGACAAAAAAACGCCTGGGGCGGTGCTGGCTGTGGTGCGCCACGGCAAATTGGCCTACCTTAAAGCCTATGGCAACCGCCAAACTTATCCCTCTACACTGCCCATGACCACCCAAACGGTGTTCGACATGGCATCGTGTACCAAGCCTATGGCAACGGCCATTTCGGCCATGTTGCTGGTGGAGCGAGGGCTGTTGCGCCTTTCCGACCCCGTCAGCAATTACCTGCCAGAGTTCAAAAACTGGCATGGCGAAGGTAAAGATAGTGCAACAATACGCGTTGAAGACCTGTTTACGCATACCTCGGGACTGCCTGCTTATGCCCCGGTAAAAACCTTAGCCGAGGCCGACGGCAAGCCCAACCCTGCAAAACTGATGGCCTACATCGCCGGTTGCAAACGCGAATTTAGGCCGCGTTCAGACATGCAATACAGCTGCCTGAACTACATCACGTTGCAAAACATCGTAGAACGCATTACGGGACAATCGCTCCGCACCTTCGCGGCCAACAACATTTTCATCCCACTGGGCATGAAACACACCGACTTCTTGCCCTGCACGTCGGACAAGAGCGGCAAGTTGGTCAACACTTCTCAACCGCGTTGGGTTGCAAACGGCGAACAAGCAGGCCTTACGCCCATCGCTCCTACCGAACGACAGCCCAACGGCGTGGTGAAACAAGGGCAGGTACACGACCCCTTGGCCTGCACGCTCAACGGTGGCGTGTCGGGTAATGCCGGGCTGTTTTCCACAGCCGAGGATGTGGCCACGCTCTGTGCCATGCTCCAAAACGGAGGCGCATGGGGCGGAAAGCGCATCCTTAGCCCGCTAACGGTGAAGGCCATGCGTTCTGTTCCGCAAAACTTCAACAGCTTTGGGCGCAGCCTTGGCTGGGATGTTAGTTCGGCATACGCCTCCAATCAGGGCGACTTGCTAAGTTCCGAGGCTTACGGACACACGGGCTACACAGGCACATCTATCGTTATCGACCCCGTTAACGACCTCTCCATCATTCTGCTTTGCAACAGTGTTCACCCCGTAGACGCGTCTAATGTGATACGCCTGCGCGCCCAAGTAGCCAATGCCGTGGCTGCAAGCATAACCAACGAACCCGCCGCATTCCCCCCATATTACTACGTAAGGATGCGCACTTTCGAGGACGAACCGCCCATACGCTCCACCGATATTGTGATGTTGGGCAACAGCCTTACCGAAGGGGGAAAGGATTGGGCTGAGAAATTGGGCAAACCCAACGTGCGTAACCGCGGCATTAGTGGCGATGTGGCCCTGGGCGTTGATGCTCGCCTGTATCAGATTACGCCCCACAAGCCTGCTAAGATTTTCTTGCTAATCGGCATAAACGACGTTAGTCACGATGTAACGGTGGATAGCTTAATGACGGACATACGCACATTGGTGGACCATATCCGCGCACAAACGCCCAAAACAAAGCTGGTGTTGCAGAGCCTTTTGCCCATTCGCGAGAGTACGGGGAGATGGAAACGGCTGCAAGGCAAAACCGACATGATACCCCAAATCAATGCGCGCATCGAGGCTTTGGCACGCGAAAAGGGACTGACGTTTATCAATCTCTATCCCCATTTCACCGAGCCTGGCACCAACATTATGCGTGCCGAGCTAACTTACGATGGGTTGCACCTCACCAAAGCGGGCTATGATGTGTGGGTAAAGTTGCTTAAACCGCACCTGTAAGGGGTTTGGCTGCTGGCGCATGCCTATTATAGTAATGCCTAAAAATATAAAAACAGCAAAGCGAACAGTGGGTGGGTTAAGGCCAAATGCTGTTCGCTTTGCCCAATATCACAACGCAATGAAGAAGTTATCTGTCTTGGCATTTGCCTTTATTTCTGCCAGTGCAGGCATGGCACAGCGCCAACCCGTTGATTATGTAAGTACGTTGGTGGGCACGCAGTCCACGTTTCAGCTTTCTACTGGCAACACCTATCCCGCCACGGCCATGCCCTGGGGCATGAACTTTTGGACACCGCAAACGGGGAAGATGGGCGATGGGTGGACCTATGGCTATCAGGCCAACAAGATAAGGGGACTGAAACAGACACACCAACCCAGTCCGTGGATTAACGATTACGGCCAATTCGCCATCATGGCCACAACGGGTAAGCCCATTTTCGATGAAGAAGGGCGCGCCTCGTGGTTCTCGCACAAGGCCGAAACAGCTAAACCCTATCATTATAAGGTGTACCTGGCCGACTACGACATTACGGCCGAAATGGCACCTACCGAGCGTGCGTGCCTGATGCGCTTTACTTTTCCGAAGACCGACTCGGCAAACGTCATCGTAGATGCTTTCGACAAGGGTTCGTTCGTCAGGCTATTGCCCGACAAACGCACCATTGTGGGCTACACCACCAAGAACAGTGGGGGCGTACCCGATAACTTCAAGAACTATTTTGTTGTCGTGTTCGACCACGACTTTGCCGCAGCGCGTTTGGCCGATGGTAAGAAACTACTTGCTGCCGACAAGCAAGAGCTGCAAGCCAACCATGCAGGAGCCATCGTTACTTTCAGTTGCAAGCGTGGCGAACAGGTGCATGCGCGTGTGGCCTCGTCGTTTATCAGCGAGGCGCAAGCCATGCAAAACCTTAACGAATTGGGCAACAATTCGTTTGAAACGCTGCTGCAAAAGGGTAGGCAACGCTGGAACGACGTGCTGGGGCGCATCAGCGTGGAAGACAACAACGTTGATAACCTGCGCACTTTTTACTCTTGTCTTTATCGTTCCACGCTTTTCCCACGCAAGTTTTATGAGATTTCGGCCAGTGGCGACACGCTGCATTACAGTCCGTACAACGGGAAAGTGCTTCCAGGAACGATGTTTACCGACACGGGCTTTTGGGATACATTCCGCAGTCTTTTCCCTTTGGTGAACCTGATGTACCCTTCTATGGCGCGCGAGATGCAAGAGGGACTGGTGAACACCTATAAGGAGAGCGGCTTTTTACCCGAGTGGGCGAGCCCAGGACATCGCAATTGCATGGTGGGCAACAACTCTGCATCGGTGGTTGCCGATGCTTACATCAAGGGCATACGCGGTTACGACGTTGAAACGCTGTGGCAAGCTGTGGTGCATGGCACGAAAGCGGTGCATCCGCAAGTGCCTTCTACGGGCCGATTGGGGTACGAATATTACAACAAGCTGGGCTATGTGCCTTGCGATGTGGGCATTAACGAGAGTGCTGCACGCACCTTAGAGTATGCTTACGACGACTGGTGCATCGCCCAATTGGGTAAGGCACTGGGCAAACCAAAGAAAGAATGGGCCGAATTTGAACGCCGCGCCGAGAACTATCGCAACCTATTTAGTAAGGAGTTCAACCTGATGCGGGGCCGAAAGAAGAACGGCGAGTGGCAGAAACCTTACAACCCATTGAAGTGGGGCGATGTTTTCACCGAGGGAAACGGCTGGCATTACACGTGGTCGGTGTTTCATAACCCACGCGGCCTTATCTCGTTGATGGGCGGCAACAAGGCTTTCACGGCGATGCTCGATTCTGTTTTCGCCCTTCCGCCCCTGTTCGACGACAGCTATTACGGGCAAGTGATACACGAGATACGCGAGATGCAGATTATGAACATGGGTAATTACGCCCATGGAAACCAGCCTATACAGCACATGACGTACCTTTACGATTGGAGTGGCGCGCCTTGGAGAACCCAATATTGGGTTCGCGAGGTGATGGATAGGCTTTATAGCGCACACCCCGACGGCTATTGCGGCGACGAAGACAACGGGCAGACTTCTGCTTGGTACGTGTTTTCGGCTCTGGGCTTTTATCCCGTGTGCCCTGCAAGCAACGAGTATGCCATTGGCACACCGCTTTTCGCCAAGGTTTCGTTGCACTTGGAGAACGGCAAAACAACAGTTATCACCGCCGACAGGCCACAATGGCGCTACATCAAGCGGTTAACCGTTAATGGTACGCCTGAAAAAGCCCATTGGCTGAACCACAAGACAATTACCGAAGGAGCGAAAATTGACTTTTACATGAGCGAGACACCTGCCCTGTGATGACAGTGAAAGAAGAAAGTAAAGAGCTTACGTCTTTTTCTTTGATTGCTTGGTGTTACGCGTACCCTCACTTTGTTCGCCTGCCTTTTTTTTCTGTTGTTCGTATGCTCTAGCCAGTTTCATGGCCGTTTTGTCTAGCAGCTTTTGCATGTCGCCCAAGTAGCTGCTTGCCCTCACAATGGTGCCATCGGGCGCAAGCATAACGAAGAGGGGCGTGGCATCAGGCCCAAACGTGTCTGTAAACTGCTTCATGCCGCGCTTGGTAAGCCGGTATTGCGGCCACGACAGCTGCGTTCGTTCCAAGAACTTTTGCCACAGGTAGTCTTCCTTGTCGTCGGCCACACATAGAAAAGCCACTTCGGGGTGTTTGGCCACCATGTTTTTAAGTTCGGGTATGAGTTTTTGGTTTGGTTTTCGCCATGTTGTCCAAAAGCAAATAAACGCTACCTTTCCCGTTGGAATGGCCACAAGTAGGGATGTCGTGCGGTTTTTCTGGGTAAACATGGGTATGTCTTGAAGTGATTCGCCCACGGCCATAGCTTTTGCTGTGGCCACTGCTCGGCGATAAGCATTTACTCGTGGATAATCTTCGGGGCAGGCAAAGATGGTGGCCGTGATGTCTTCTATCTGCCGTTTGGTGAGCGTACGATTGTTTAGCACCATCTCTGTGGCCATTTTGATGGCCAGTGGCGATTGCGGATTTTTCTTCATCCACGTTAGGGAGTCGTTTTTTCGTTGGTTGAAGTCGTTGAAGTCAGCTTGTGCTTTGCCGCCCGTAACACAGAGGTGTTTGCTGATGGGCAGGTTAGATGCCAAGTATTTGTACTTGTCGGCCTTTACCGTCATTGTTGTGTTGCTAACGAAGATGGGGGTGTAGGTCCATGTTGGCTCTTCTTTCGACTCCATGGCGTAGAGCAGCTTGTAGTTGTTGGTAGACAAGGTGCAAAGCGTGGGATGTGTCAGACGGCCGGTAAGAACGAACTTGCCGTCTTGAACAACGGCTCTGGCCACTTCGTCGTAGTTCGAACCCTCGGCCGTTTCCAGCTCCACCTCGATGCCGTCGGGCAGGTCGGGAATGTCGCTTGTAATGACAAAGCTGTTTTTTGTTTGCGCGAAAGATGTGCAGGCGCAAAGTGTGCATAACAGGGTAAAGATTATTCTCTCCATATTTTCTCTTTTTACTTTTTTGCAAAAATAACGATTTTTTTGAGATAACGAGGCCTTTGATTGGCACTTTATTTAGTTACCGAAACGTTAAAAATAAAATTGGGGGAGTGCAGACAAGTAAACCCGTAGTTTGGAACTAAGTGCCTACTTGGTTGGGGATGAATTTGGGTAGGACGCATGTTGATTTGTTGCAAAAAGAGGAAAGCCAAATGTTGTTAGGAGAGCTGGAAGATTTGGTTTAACTGGAAGTGCTAATGTAGCCAGATAAACTAACCTCTATCAGCCTACCAACCCCAGAGCCTATTAGCCTACTTATAGTCAAACCAAATTGCATTTGGAAAATTGTTGTCAGCAACACGCAAGGCGTGTGTTGCCTGGAATGAATAAACCTTTACGCGAAGGAAAGTGAGTTTTTTTGCTTGCTTACGATGCGACTGTGGCTTTTCAAATCCAATACTGTATGACTATAACTGGCAAATTCGCAAACGTTCTAACCCCTTTTATCTTGAATGCTGTAATGTTTTAAGTATGTTTTTTAACATTATGAGTGCCTTTTTTCTTCACCAATCGCCCGCTCGGGCGCAAATAATCCATTCTCGCGGAGGTTTATTTTGGTGCAAAAAGAACTTGCATGTTGATACCAACAAAATGAATATTTATTTAAATAAACCGCCAATTGCATCCTTTTGGGGCTATTTGCCACTAAATACACTGCAATTTGCCGCTAAATGCACTGCGTTTTGGTGCTAAATGCAGGGTAAAATGCGGCAAAACGCAGGGTGAAATGTATATAATTGCACAGCGAACAGGGGCTTAAAGCATTTTAGATTGGTTGAAAAAGGGTGGAAAATAGGGGTAAAAAGCTCTTAAAAAGTAGGTTTTTGGGGGTAAAAAGCCGATTTTTGGGTGCTGAAAAAATGCGAATGGGTGACTAACTAGAAGGGTAAAGTGGTGCTAAATGCAGTCGGAATTCTGAAAAACGGATAAAAGCGGTGGCGTGTAAGGTCGAATTTTGTAGCTAATTGCCTGCTTTTAGGCTATTTTTTCGCTAGAAACACGTGGCAAGAAGGGTGTGTTTTGTAAAGGATTATTACTGAATTTAACTAAAAGTAGGTTCGTTAGTTAAAGACAAGAAAAGGATTTCTAATGCGCTGCTTGGGCTTACATGCAGCACGCCTGCTTTCTATAAAGCCCTTGGTTGGCTGTTGACACGCCGCTCTTTGCTGTTGGCAGTTTGCTTGTTGTTGTCAGTTTGCTTGTTGTTGGGCAAAGGGCAAAAATATGAGGATGTGCCCTCGGTAGTGAGGGCACATCCTCTAAGACTTATTAAAAAATTAGTCTCTAAGACTTATTAAAAAATTAGTCGAGTTGTGCCAGCTTGTTGTCAGAACCAAGCACCTCTTTAATCTTGTGCTTGTAGAGTTCTGTCATCAGGTCGCGAGCAGGACCGCAGTATTTGCGGGGGTCGAACTCGGCAGGCTTTTCTGCAAACACCTTGCGAACGGCAGCGGTGAAAGCCAAGCGCGAGTCTGAGTCGATGTTGATTTTGCAAACGGCACTCTTTGCAGCCTTGCGCAGTTGCTCTTCGGGAATACCTACGGCATCGGGCAACTTACCACCGTATTTGTTAATCATGTCAACGTACTCTTGTGGTACGGAAGACGAGCCGTGAAGTACGATGGGGAAACCAGGAAGTTTCTTCATGATGGCATCGAGAACGTCGAAAGCCAAGGGAGGAGGAACAAGACGGCCAGTCTTCGGGTCGCGGGTGCACTGTTCGGGGGTGAACTTGTATGCGCCATGCGACGTACCGATAGAGATAGCCAGCGAGTCTACGCCGGTCTTCGTAACGAAGTCGATAACCTCTTCGGGTTTGGTGTAGTGCGATTTCTCTGCCACAACGTCGTCTTCAACGCCAGCAAGAACGCCCAACTCGCCTTCAACGGTTACGTCGAACTGGTGTGCATAGTCAACAACCTTCTTCGTCAGGGCCACGTTTTCGTCGTAGGGAAGTGACGAACCGTCGATCATCACCGAGGAGAAACCCATATCGATGCAGCTCTTGCAAGTTTCAAAGCTGTCTCCGTGGTCCAGGTGGACAACGATTTCGGGGTGATTTACTCCAAGTTCTTTAGCGTATTCAACAGCGCCCTGTGACATATAACGCAGAAGGGTGGGGTTAGCGTAGTTGCGCGCGCCCTTCGATACCTGTAAGATTACGGGTGATTTGAGGTCGGCAGCAGCCTTGATGATGGCTTGCAGCTGCTCCATGTTGTTAAAGTTGAATGCCGGAATTGCGTATCCGCCATTGATGGCCCTTTTAAACATCTCGCGAGTGTTTACTAGACCTAGGGATTTGTAATCTACCATAATTTTAATTATTATAAAGTTGGATGTGATGTCGTTATCTTATTTATACGTATGCAAAATTAATGCTTTAATTTGTCAACACAAAGATTTATAGGTGTTTT
Source organism: Prevotella sp. oral taxon 317 str. F0108 (assembly GCF_000162415.1). Classification (NCBI taxonomy): domain Bacteria; kingdom Pseudomonadati; phylum Bacteroidota; class Bacteroidia; order Bacteroidales; family Prevotellaceae; genus Prevotella; species Prevotella sp. oral taxon 317. Next base: position 32,880 of record NZ_GG740077.1, read on the forward strand.
TATTGTCCAATTTGGTGGAAAAGTGACATTAATTGATGCTTATCATCCTGTGGCTTACGTTTTGTTAGCTTTGCTTTACATTTTCTTCATTTTGCTTTTAGCCCAACGGGAAGAACAAGGGTAGCAGGAATATCATGACAATGCCGATGATGAGTTGCAAGGGGAAACCCACTTTTACATAGTCCATGAAGGTGTATTGGCCTGCTCGCATAACCAATGCGTTGGGCGGCGTGGAGAACGGCGACATGAAACACATGCTTGCTGCGATGGTTACGGCAAACAGGAAGGCGTAAGGGCTGGCCCCAATCTCCTTTGCGGCCGATAGCGCGATGGGTGCCATCAACACGGCGGTGGCGGTGTTGCTGATGAACATCGTTAGGATGCTGGTGGTGAGGTAGATGCCTGCCAAGAGCACGATGGGACTCATACTGCCCAAGGAGTTTACCAAGGTATGGGATATTTCTGCCGACACACCCGTCTTTTCGAGGGCGGTAGACATCGGCATCATGGCCGCAATAAGTACTACGCTTTCCCAGTTAATGGTTTTGTATGCGGCCTCTACGTTTCGGAAACAGCCCGTGAGAACCATCAGCAGACCCGCAATGATGACGGCCGTTACGGGGGCGATGGGGATGAAGTCGAACATCATCATGGCCACCATCAGCAACATGATGGCGCCGGCGATGGGTGCCTTGTTGGTTAGTATCACCTTTTGGGCCTGTTCTTTGGGCTGACCCAGCACCACCCAATCGTCGTTTTCGTTTGCCAGTTGCCCGATATTGGTCCACGAACCCTGAACCAATAGCACGTCGCCTGCATGTAGGCGTTCTTCGGAAAGGTCGTTAAGGATGTAGTCGTGGCTACGTCTGATGCCCAGGACATTAATGTTGAAGTGTTCGCGAAGGCCCGAATTTTTAAGTTTCGTGCCGTTAAGTTGCGACGTGGGCATAAGTACCAGCTCGGCAATTCCCAGGTCGTAGAAGTCGATACCCGTGTTGTCCAGTTGCTCGAGTTTCATTTCTGCGGCGAAGAAGTCCATGTGTTCGTTGTCGCCTGTTATGTAAATAACGTCTTCGGTTTGCAAGATGCTGTCGGGCATGGGCATGCTTTGCTTCACGTTACGTATGAAACGCCCGCTGCGTGCAGCCTTTCTTCTGATTTCCATCACGCTGAGTCCATAGCGGTTGCGGAGGTCTAGCTCGGCTAGTGTTTGTCCGGCGATGGGCGATTCGTGGGTGATGTGGTATCGGCGAAGTTGATGTTGCAGGTTGTATTCTTCAACCAGCTGGTCGAGTGTTTTTCCAACGTTGGCCGCGTCGCGGCCTTTCTGCTTGCGTTTGCCAAGGAACATGCGCGAGAGCGGCAGCATCAGGGCCACGCCCAAAAGCACAATGACGATGCCCACGGGGGTGAACGAGAAGAAGGTTAGCGGCTGTTGGCCTGCTTTGGTTAGCACATCTTGTATCACAAGGTTAGGGGGCGTACCGATAAGCGTGAGCATTCCGCCCATGCTGCTGGCGAAGGCAAGGGGCATGAGCATGCGGCCGGGGTGTGTTCCCTTTTGTGTGGCCATGCTTACAACGACGGGCATCATGAGGGCTATCGTGCCGGTGTTGCTGACAAAGCCGCCAATAACTGCCGTTGTGAACATAACGAGGAGGAACATGAAGGTTTCGTTGCCGCCTGCTAGTTTCATCAGGCGTTGGCTAATGGCCTTGGCCAATCCTGTTTGGAAGATGGCACCGCCCACAACAAATAGGCCTACCATCATGATGACTACGTTAGACGAGAACCCCGCCAACGCTTCGGTCGGGGTTAGAATGCCAAAGATAAGAAGGGCAGCCATGGCGCACACTGCCACTACATCCGAACGGAGGCGGCCGATGATGAACATGGTTACCGAAACGGCAAGAATAACTAATGTTGTGATCATGTCTTGAACGATTGTTTTGTGTTTTGCTGGCCGTGTTTTTAAAACTCTCTGTGGCCTGCGTTGTTGGTGAATAGGGATGTAAAGTTACAAATAAAATCCCGAACAAAAGGCTATTGGCAATTATATTATGTTCTTTTATGGATTGGGTGCGGGCGTGGGTGGAGCTTTTGGTTGTTTTGGGTTTCGTGGTTGTTCTAGATTTCGTAGTTATCCTAGTTTTTTAGTTGTTCTAGGCATCTTAGATAGCCTATAACAACTAGTAGCCTTAGCCTTTGCTGGCCATTTTCCACGCGTAAGCCAGCACAACAGCAAACCCTGCGAGCGGTAAAACGAAAGGCAAGACGGGGTTGCCGCCATCGGCTATCATCCCCATAAGCAAGAAACCGCAACCGCCAACGGGCGTCATCATCAAGATAGACGATGCACTTTTGGTTAGTTGGCCTAATCCTGTAAGTGCCAAAGAGAAGATGGTGGGGAACATGATGGCCTCGAAAAAGTAGTTGGCCAGCAAGCCAACGAGCGACAATGTGCCGAGGTTGAGCAACACCAAGCACATGCTGCACACGCAACCAATGGCACAAACCAACAACACAAGCTGCGCACGAACTCGCCGCATCACCCAACTACCGCCAAACCTACCTATCATAAAGAATGCTAATGCCGCGGTAAGCACCATCGATGCGGTTTTGTCGCTCATCCATCCTTGCCCTGTAACGAAGTTGATGAAGTAACTATTGATGGATATTTCGGCCACTTCGTAGGCCAAAAGTGCTGCCAAACCTAATACGAACATGGGGTGGCGAAATAGCTCTGAAAGGTTTTTCAGGCCGCTACCGCTCGTGTTTTCGTCGCTTGTGGCTTGTATTTCGGGCAGTTGTACGCGCGAAAAAACCAGTGCAATAGCTAAAACCACTACGCCTAACACTACGTAAGGGATTGCAACATTGCCCCCTTCGCTGTCGCTGCGGAAAAGAAACAACCCCACGCTAAACGTTGCGAAGATGCTGCCAAGACCGTTGAACGATTGCGAAAGGTTTAGTCGGCTGGTGGCTGTTTGGGGCGCGCCCAACTCTGTAACGTAGGGATTGGCGGCCGTTTCGAGGAAAGTTAGGCCGCAACCGATGGTGAACAGCGCGGCCAAGAACACTTCGAAAGTTCCGATTTGAGCCCCTGGAACGAAGAGAAAGGCACCCAAAGCGAAGAGCGAAAGCCCGAATACCACGCCCCGACGATAACCAAAGCGGTTGATGAACAGCCCGGCGGGGATGGCCATGATGAAGTAGCCCAGGTAAGTGGTTACTTGAATGAGGGCCGACTGTGCGATGGATATGTGTAACTCGTTTTGAAAATGCTTGTTCAGCACGTCGAGGATGGCGCGGGCAAAGCCCCATAAGAAGAAAAGAGTGGTAATGAGTACGAAAGGCAGAAGAAATCTGCGCTCTGTAAGAGAAGCTTGTTTTCTGTTCATTTTGATATGTTGATGCAGGGAACAAGTTGTTACCCCATTGTTTCGTTGGGTAGACTAGGCACGCTAATCAAATTGGTACAAAAGTAATAAAAATTCGTGACATTCTCGCAAAAACAATCGTTTAATTGCAAGTAAAGCAGCTGAGCTGTGTTGCGAAAGGGGTTGGTTTGAGGCAGTCAATGTGGTAAATTGACCATAAAATCTTTTGAATTAGGCAATAAAAGGGCGATTATACGTGTGGTTTGTTCGTTTTAAGGCATGAAAAAAGGGCTCCGCTGAGCCCCAACCTTTTGTTAACCTTAAATCTAATACTATGAAAAACACATTACAAAGTTAATTCTTTATTATTTACTTTGCAAACGTTTTCCTAGATTTATGCCCCTTTTTAGGGTTTGTTATGTTAACGGCCGAGGACTTTAATACAAATTAAATGTTTAAGCCCTTTCGCCTTTTGCAAGGATGTTGCGTGGTTTTGCGGTGCAATTCTGCGCTTAGGCGTATGCGTTAAGTGGCGAATTTCAGTGCTTTATCTGTGCTTTCTCAGTGTTTTATCCGTGCTTTCTCAGTGCTTTTGCGCCTGATGCGCATGGTGTTCGCCCCCTCTCCGAAGGAAGGAGTGGGGGACTTAGGCTTTCAATATCTTCTTTAATAAGAAGGTTGCGTTTTGGTTTTGAGCCACGCCACGCGTAATGCGATACGAGTAAGTAACGTCGTTTCCGAGTTCAATCTCAAAACAATAGTTGGCAAAACGACTTGGGTTTTCGTCTTCTAGCTTAGACAGTTCAAGGTCGTGGGTGGCCACAATGCCGCTAGCAGGCAGCTGCGACATGGTTTGTAGAAACAGACGCGAACCGTTGAGCTTGTCTAACGAGTTCGTTCCCTTCAATATTTCGTCGAGAATGATGAAGGTGTTGGGGTGATTGTGGCAGTAGCCGATGAGTTGTTCGAGCCGAAGTAGTTCGGCATTGAAGTAAGATATGCCGTGCGTAAGGTCGTCGGTGGTGCGCATGCTGCTGAAAAGCCAAAAGCACGACACCCTCATCTCGTCGGCAAACACAGGCAATCCGGCCATAGCCAGCACGTAGTTCACGCCCACACACCTGAGAAACGTGCTTTTGCCTGCCATGTTTGCACCCGTAACGATGTGGTATTGCCCTTGTTCAATGCACAAGTCGTTGCCAACGGCCTTTGTCCCTAAGAAGGGGTGGCGAAGGTTTGTGGCTTGATAAACGATTTTTGGTGCGTCTTCGATTTGTGGCTGAACGGTTTCGGGATGATTATATCGGAAAGTGGCCAGCGATACAAGTGCATCCGCTTTGCTAAGGCAGTCTACCCACTGCTCGAAGTGTTTGAGGTGACTGTCTTGCCATTTAAGAAACTTGCGTACAAGAAAGAAATCGCTTAGAAAAAGGGCGTTGGCGAACATCAAACCCAAAACATTGCTGCGGCGGTCTAGGCTAGCCACCGTTTGTTGCAGTTGTTTGAAGGCGAGCAATGCACCTTCCAGTTCGGTTTGCAGTTGCTTGTTCAATGCGGCTTGCATGTCTTCGGTGGTGATAAGACTTAGCAATTGCACGCAGGCCGTTAGCTCAGCGTGCAACAGGTTGGCCGTTTTGCTCACCATGCGCAGCGGCTTGGTGCATATCAACATCACCACAAAGAAGTTGATAATGCCCCACCAAACGGGCACATTGGCACTAAGCGGCGTAAAGACGGCAAGAAACAAGGTGGCGAAAAAGCCCACAATGGAGGCGCAAGCTATGGCGAAGGGTAGGCGGGCGGCGGCAAAACGGGGGATGGAAACCTTTGCGGCGGCTTGCATTGTTTGTGTAAGGCGTGTGCTGTCTATGCCGCCTGCCTTGCCTTTTCCTTGGGCAATAAACTTCATTCGCCACGTTTGTTTGGCGGCCAACTCGTCTATGGCCTCGCGTTTTCGTTCCACTTCGGCCTTGGCTTGTGGCGTATGGCCCGGCAAACGGGTGAGAAATTCTGCCAAAGACCTACTTCCCCCTGTTGAAACAGTTCGGTTGAGCCGATGGAAAAGCGACGACGGGCCGAAGATGTCAAGGTCGAGGGCGAAAGGATGGCGTGTATCTGCGTGGCGTGCACCATCATCGAAGGGGGTAAAATCGCCTTCTAGGTAGCGTGCCTCGTCTTCATAGGCTTGCCTTAGCTGGTCGACAGCAGTTATTCGGGCCTCGTTTTGTACGTCAAAGCGCCTGATAACAACGTATAAGGCCAGGCAAACAGCGGCCAGCCACAGTGTCCACGTGGCATTGTGAAGGGTGGTGGCCAAGACAACAAAGCCTAACATGGCAACGAACGAGGTTATTTCGCCGGCCACGAAGTAGAGATTGCGGCGCTTTAAACGAACGAGAAGAGCCGCCAGCAATGAGCTTTCGGCAAGATATGCAGTTTTTAGGGAGGTTGTTTTCATAAGTGGAAAGGTCTTTTTAAAGTTTATTTTGGTGTGGAAAGGATGGGGTTTCTGGTTCTTTTAGAAACTTTTGTTAGCCTAAGTAGCCCTAGTTGTCTTAGAATTTCTAAGCTAACTAGGGTTGCTTAGGCCGTAGAGCGTGTCCTTGGAAAACTGGGAATGTAAGCCCACAACAAAGGCGGAACGCAACGTATAGTTGCCTTTCATTCCTCCATCCAATAGTCTACGTCGGGGTTTATGTCGCGAGCCACCTCGCCTTCTCTGCGTTCATCGTAGTCGAGCAGGCCGTAACGGTCTACCGAATACACCTTACGTTCGTAGTTAGCCACGAGCGTTTGCAAGAAGTTGAGGGCGTTAAGGCTAACGGTATCGATGAATGCGAACTCGTCTAGAAAGCTTATTGCCACTTCGTCTGTTTCTCTATTGATGGCATAATAGCCTTTGTCGCCATCGAACAAAAGCGGCAACCATTGTTCGCCATGCACCAATTTGAAGGCCTCGTAGGCGGCGGGCCACTCGCGTAAGTGGGGTAGACGGAAACCTGGAATAAAGTCGATGAGGCCTTCGCGCTTGCATTGTCGGGGCGTACCCGACACCTTATTATATATATACACAAGCAAAGGGGCTAGCGGTGTGCCTGCCGCTAGTTCCAATTGCTGGGTAGAATCGGGTTCGGGAAGCCCAAGGCTCTCGATATATCCAGGGCGTTTAACCTCCGACAGTTGCAGATAGCGGTCGAAAAGCAGTTCTATGTTCATCGTATTTATTGTACGTTTGTTGTTTCTTGTTTGCCGCTTGCTTGTGCTATGGGCAGCCTAGCCGACTTGTCAATGCGCACAACACCGCTAGCGTGCACCAGCGTATGCTGGTGTAGCGTCTTAGCCGCGTGGTTGAAAACCAATGCAGGGTCTATGCGCTTACCCTTAAACGACACCTCGAAGTGCAGGTGCTCGGTGGTGGCACGACCCGTACGGCCCGTCAGTCCGATAACGTCGCCGGCCTTAACAGCCTGTCCCACCTTCACGAAGTTGCGCGATTGGTGGCTGTAAAGCGTTTCTAGGCCGTTGTCGTGACGTATGACGATGCAGTTGCCATAACCGAAATATGGTCCTGAACGAACCACAATGCCACTGAATGCGGCCAATATCTTGTCGTTAGGGCGGGTCTTGATGTCTACGCCCGAGTGCCTTCTTTTGCCTCCGTAGGGGCTGATTACATGGCTACCCGGTAGCGGGTAGGCCCATTCGTTGGGTGAAAACTGGGACAAGAAAAGCTTGTTGTTTACGCTGCCCCTCACGTCTTTTTGGGTTTTAAGCAGCGTTTTGTTGGCAGCTTTCTTCTCTTCGGCCAGCAGCTTTTGTTCTTCTTTCAGCCGTTTGGCCTCTTCGCGTTTGGCCTTCTCTTCCTCTTTGGCGGCCTTTTTGACCTCGGCTTTTCCCTTTTTGTCGGCCAAAAGCTTTTCTTCCAGGTCTTTTTCTGTGGCCTGTCTAACGGTTACGTGTTGTCCGTTTTTCTCAAATCGTATCACCCCCTTGTTCAGTTTATGACTTTTGGGGTCGACGATGGTTTGCGGATTGATGCGCCCGCCGTTAACCATCGTTAGGAAAAGGCAACGCCCCTGGCCGTCTTTCTTACCCACGATGGCAATAGATTGGCCTGCCTCTACCGTTTCGTTGGGTTTCACCAGGTTCTGCGCATTGTGCGCATACACCGTTTCCAGACCGTTGTCGTGGCGTATCACCACCACGTTTCCCCACTGTTTGTTCTTTCTTGCCAGCCTAACTCTTCCAGGCATCATGGCCTTAACCACATCGCCACGCTTGGTTGTAATCTCCAATGCGTTGTTTTTAGCCACCTTAGCTTTGCCCACAGGTAGCGGAAAGGCATAGTTTTTGTGCGCGATGGTGTTGAGATCGATAAAGAAAACGTTGCCTTTATCGAACAATCCAGGCGTGGCAATACTGATCTGTTGGGTTTCGGCAGGTGTGAAATGGTCCTCAGCGGGCTTACCCGAACTGAAGAACAGGACGAGGAGTAATGCAATAAGCTGTTTCATTTGTGTAAAATATATATGCGAACAGGCACAAGCCAATGCCGCCACGCAAAGTGGCAACCAGCCATTTGGCCATGTTCAGCGGATGGTAACGCCCGTAAAAATGCGGCCAGAGTTGATGCCTAGCCTTCGGGCTGAAAAGAAATCGTTGCAGCGGTTGTAGGTGCAGATGTCCGTTGCGTATATGTTTTCGGCTTTAACGCCTAACTCTTGCAGTTGCAATTGGTTGCAAAGGGGTAGATTGATGTGCCATTTGTCGTGCCGTTGCGCAATATCGTTCATTGGGAAAGCGGCTTTGGCAAAGGCCTCGTACACTTCGTCGCCCACTTCAAAGTGTTGTAGCGAGATGCCGGGCGCAATAACAGCGCGTAGTGTACGAGGGTTGGTGTCGAATGCTGCGCGCATCTGCGCGATGGCGTTTTGTGCGATGCGTTTTACCGTTCCGCGCCATCCTGCATGTATGGCAGCCGTGGCGCGATGTTCGGCATCGTAGAGAAGGATGGGGATGCAGTCGGCCGTAGACACGCCGATACAAACGCCAGGCACGTTGGTAATGAGTGCATCAACGCCTTCCAGAACCATTTGGCGCACGTTCTGCGGCATCGAAAGCAGCTTGCTGCCCACCTGCCGCACGGTTGTTTCGTGGGTTTGGTGGGGCATAACGAGGTTAGAAGGGGCGATGCCCAGCACGCGGCACAGGCTATGGAGGTTTTGCGCCACGTGTTCGGGGGCATCGCCACAATAGGGATTGATGTTAAATTGGGCGTAAGCACCTTGGCTTGCGCCATCGGTACGCATGGTACTGAAAGCGTGAATGCGGTGGCCAAGGGCGTATTCCAGCAATTTAGGGCTCATCTTCGTCTTCATATTCAAAGTCGTCAAGGTCTTCGATGTCGGCGTCGATGTACTCCACGTCGATGTCTTCGCCCTCGTCGGCCAGTTCTTGTGCAAATATTCTGATGTCTTTGTCTCGGTGAACGAGGGTGTCTTCGGCCATGATGCTTTGCAGTTTGTTGCTCTCGCTGTTCAGCTCGCGCCAAAGGATGTCTTTTAGTTCAGACAGTCCTTGCCCCGTGACAGCCGAGATAAACACCACGGGAAGGTCGGTGGGCAGCGTTTCGCGCAACATCTCAATCAGTTCGTCGTCTAGCAAGTCGCATTTGGTTATGGCCAATACGCGATGCTTGTCGTTCAGTTCGGGGTTGAAGTTGTTCAGCTCGTTAAGCAGCACCTCGTACTCTTTCTTTATGTCGTCGGTATCGCCGGGCACCATGAAGAGTAAAAGCGAGTTGCGCTCGATGTGCCGCAGAAAGCGCAGCCCCAAGCCTTTTCCTTCGCTTGCTCCCTCGATGATGCCGGGGATGTCGGCCATCACAAACGACTTGTGGTCGTGATAGGCCACGATGCCGAGCGATGGTTCGAGGGTGGTGAAGGGGTAGTTGGCAATTTTAGGACGTGCCGAAGAGAGCGATGAAAGCAGCGTTGACTTGCCTGCATTGGGGAAACCCACCAGTCCTACGTCGGCCAAAAGCTTCAATTCCAGTATGATGGTCATCTCCTCCATAGGCTCGCCAGGCTGTGCATAGCGTGGCGTTTGGTTGGTGGCCGTGCGGAATTGGAAGTTGCCCAGTCCGCCCCGGCCACCTTTTAGCAGCATCACCACCTGCCCGTCGTGCATTACATCGCAGACATACTTGCCTGTTTCGGCGTTGTACACCACCGTTCCGCAAGGCACATCAATATAAACGTCCTTGCCGTCTGTGCCGTGGCATTTGTCTCTTCCGCCGTTTCCGCCATGCTCGGCGAACACGTGCCGTTGGAATTTAAGGTGCAACAGCGTCCAATAATTGTGGTTTCCGCGCAGGTAGATGTTGCCGCCGCGCCCGCCGTCGCCCCCATCGGGACCGCCGTTAGGGTTGTATTTTACGTGTCGGAGGTGCATGGAACCCCTTCCGCCCTTACCGGAGCGGCAGTAAATCTTTACGTAGTCTACGAAGTTTGATTCGGGCATGAGCAGTTTAGATGTTGTCAATCACAGCGCACACGTCGGCAAAGATGCGTTCCAGTTCGCCCAATCCGTCAATGTGGTTGTGGATGTTTTCTGTTTTATACCATTCGATGAGCGGTGCCGTTTGGTTGTGATACACGCCCAGTCGTTTTTTAATTGTTTCTTCGTTGTCGTCTGTGCGCCCGCTTTGTTGTCCGCGCAGCACCAGTCGTTTCATCAGTTCGTCTTCGGGAACGTCCAGTTCAATCATGGCAGCCACCTTGTGTCCGCGTTTGTCGAGCATTTTTTTAAGTGCCTCGGCTTGGGCAATGGTGCGTGGAAAACCGTCGAAGATAACGCCTTTATGCTCTTTTCCAAAGCTGTCGTACACGTTGGCCAGGATGTCAATCATCAGTTCGTCGGGTATCAGTTGCCCGTTGTCGATATATTCCTTGGCCGTTTTGCCCAATGGCGTGCCGTTCTTTATCTCGTTGCGCAGAACGTCGCCCGTTGAGATATGTTCTAAACCATACTTGGCGATCATCTTGTCGCTTTGTGTGCCTTTGCCCGAACCGGGTGCACCGAAGATAACGATATTCTTCATTTCGTTGTGTTTATTGTGAAAAAATTATTATGTGGTTTTTTACCATTGCGTGCGTAAAGCGTTGTGTCCTTACTCTTCCACCACGGTATAAATGTCTCTTAGGTTGCGCCCTTGCTGGTTATAGTCTAAGCCATAGCCCACGATAAAGTCGTTTGGTATTTCGAAGGCGGCATATTCCACATCGAGTGGAACCGTAAGTCGGTCGGGTTTAATCAGCAATGTGCAGATATGTATCGACTTGGGCGAGCGCGTTCCCAGCGATTCAATCATGCGTTTAATGGTCAATCCCGACTCAACGATGTCTTCAACGATGATAACCGTTCGTCCGGCAAGGTCTTCGTTGATGCCAATCACCTCTTTAATTTTTCCCGTTGATGTTGTGCCTTGGTAGGATGCCAGCTTAACGAAGGATATTTCGCAGGGTATAGTGAGCATGCGCATGAGGTCGGCGGCAAACATAAACGAGCCATTTAGTACGGCCAAAAGCAGCGGGTTCTTATCGGCCATGTCTTTGTTTATCCTGTCTGCAACGGCTTTAACGTGTTCTTGTATTTGGGTTTCCGTGATGGAAGTCTCGAAAACCTTATCTATCAATTTAATTCGAGCCATATAATCTTTTTGCTATTAAGCTGCAAAAATACGAAAAAAAAGTGGAACACGGGGACTTAACTAACGTTATTTAGGTTTTTATGGAGCTGAGGACGGCGTTTAAAGGTGAAAGGGTGAAAAGGTGAAAAGGCGAAAAAATGACGTTTAAAGGTGAAAGGGTGAAAAGGTGAAAAGGTGAAAAGATGACGTTTAAAGGTGAAAGGGTGAAAAAGTGAAAAGGTGAAAAAATGGCTGCGCCCACAAACTTATCAACTCATCAAATTCATCAGCTTGCCAACTCATCAACTCACCAACTCACTAACTCCTCAACTCATTAACTCCTCAACTTAACAACTCATCAGCTTACCAACGCATCAACTCGTCAACGCATCAACTCGTCAACTTAACAATTTATCAGCTTACCAACTCACCAGCTCACAAACTAACCAACTCACCAACTTAACAACTCACCAACTCCTTAACTCACCAACTCATCAACTCATCAGCTCATCAACTTACCAACTCATCAGCTCATCAACCCACCAACTCAAAATCTTAAATTCTTATATATTATTTTACAAATGCACTCTGGGTTTTATTCCGTTCTAGCGAAAATGTAGGTCGAAAAGTAGGTAAATAACTACTGTTTTTGGCTTTTTACTCCTTCCGTCTTGTCTATATTTAAGAAAAGAACCTGCGTTTTGCACCATTTAGCCTTTCTAGTTTGGTTGCCGGCTCGTAATTTCCCAAGCCCAATTTCGCCCTTTTAACCCCTAAAATCGCCCTTTTTAATGGCTGTTTTGCCCTTTTCGGGCATGTGTTTCATGCCTCGGAGGGGTTATGTTTATACAATAGTGGTGTATTTATATGCTTTCCGCTTTGCATTTAGCGCCATATTGGGCCGCATTTTGCACCATTTTACCTTGCGTTTAGCATCAAAACGCACTGCATTTTGCATCAAAACACACTGCATTTTGCACCAAAACGCACTGCATTTTGCACCAAAACGCGGTACATTTAGCAACAAATGGCCCAAATTCTGGTGCAAATGGCGGTCTCCTTAAATAAAAATACATTTTGGCTACATGTACAACCAACCCCTTTTCGCATCAAGGCAAACCTCCGCGAGAATCGATTTTTTGCGACAAGGTGGGCTGTTGGTTGACGAAAAGGGCACTTTTTGTGTTAAATTTCTTGCCGAAAACTGGACAAAGGTAACTGTGCAATGTAAGCGCGCATGAGCAAAGGTACAGGGAGCAAGTGCGCTTGCTACCCCTCGGCGCAAGCGGTTGCATGGTATGCAGAGCACGGCCAACGCAGGCGGCATCAGGCAAATGCAGCAGTAATCTGCCGTCGATAGGCAGTTTATGGCTTGTTGCGCATGTATGGAATGCCTTCCGCCAGGTGGCCTTTTGATGCACAACCATGTTTTGACATAGCCGAATGGAGCGAGATTTCAGGCTTAAACGTATCTTAGTCCAGGTGTTTCGTGCATTAACGAGGGGTGCTTTTCTTGGTTTTGCATCACAAAGCAACAAGCCCCTCCCTATCTATGGACATCTTAATAAGCAAGACCGCTTTGTGCTGAATGATGGTGGATTTGTAAAACATTAACAATGCGTTTGGCCTAAATCGTTCATCAGAAAAAGGTTTAGGGCTGTTGTAAGAGGGCTGATTGAGGGGCGGCAAAGCCTGTCGCCGTACCTGCCATAAAGCATCTTTATGGTGCATTTTGTTAGCATTTCGGCACAAAGAACATAATAATATGTAAATGTTAGGTGCTTTTGCTAGTGAAAAGTAATTTAATTTGTATTTTTGCACATTATGAAGATATTCACCGGCACTCAGATTAAGGAGCTAGACAAGTTTACGATTGAGAACGAACCCGTGGCAAGCATCGACCTAATGGAACGTGCGGCCAAGGCCATTGTGCGCGTCTTGCGAGAAGAATGGGACAATAGAACACCTTTTGTGGTGTTCGCTGGCCCTGGAAACAACGGTGGTGATGCGCTGGCTGTGGCCCGTTTGATGGCCGAGGCTGGCTATAAGGTGGCGGTGTTTCTCTTCAACGTTAACGGTAAACTGTCTGACGACTGCGCCACGAACAAGCAAAGGGTGATGGATTGTAAGCGCATCAAGGCCTTTACGGAGGTTGTGGTGGACTTCGACCCGCCTGAACTGACGGCCGAAACGGTGGTGATTGACGGACTTTTCGGTGCCGGACTGAACAAGACACTTACCGGCGGCTTTGCCTCTTTGGTGAAATACATCAATCAATCGCCTGCCAAGGTGGTGAGCATCGACCTGCCTTCGGGGCTGATGACCGAGGACAATACGCACAATGTGAAGTCGCATATTGTGAAAGCAGACCTCACACTGACGCTGCAACAGAAGAAGTTGGCCATGCTTTTCGAAGACAACCAGCAGTTTGTAGGTCGTTTGCGGGTGCTGGACATTAGGCTTAGCCCAGAGTACATCGCGCGCACAGATGCCAAATACAAGGTGTTGGAGGAGGCCGACGTGCGCAGCCGAATGCTTAAACGCGGCGATTTCGTTAATAAGGGCCTGATGGGGCATGCGCTTGTTGTGGCCGGTAGCTACGGCATGGCCGGAGCAGCGGTGCTGGCCGGGCGTGCTTGCATGCGTTCGGGGGTGGGGAAACTAACCATCTGCACCCCTCGACGTAACTACGACGTGATGCAAATATCTCTGCCCGAGGCCATTTTAAGCGCTGGTAAAGAAGATTATTTCTTTACCGAACCCCTCGACACCGAACATTATGATGCCGTGGGGATGGGGCCAGGACTGGGACAACACGAAGATACGGCCATTGCGCTTATCTCGCAGATACGACGGACGCAATGTCCGATGGTGATTGATGCCGATGCGTTGAACATACTGGCCTCGCATAAGGCGTGGATGCAACAGCTGCCACAGAACTTGATACTGACACCACACGTTGGCGAGTTCGACAGATTGGGCAACGGGGGGAGCGAAGGCGACTACGACCGACTGTCGAAAGCACTCGACTTGGCACAGCATTTGCAAGCCTACATCTTGCTTAAAGGACACTATTCTGCGCTTTGCTTGCCCTCAGGAAAGGTGTTTTTCAACCCCACGGGCAACGCCGGGATGGCCACTGCTGGCAGCGGCGATGTGCTGACGGGCATCATAACAGGACTGTTGGCGCGGGGGTATAACCGCGAAGATGCTTGCATCGTGGGTATGTATCTGCACGGACTGGCTGGCGACTTAGCGGCAAAACAACTGGGAAAAGAAAGTCTGATGGCAGGCGACATCGTGGCTTACCTGCCGCAAGCGTTTGAATTTCTGGCTTAGTTTTAAAGTCTCTAAGTAGTAAGTAGTAAGTAGTAAGTAGTAAGTAGTGAGTACTAAGTAGTAAGAAGTAAAGTAGTAAGTGCTCGATATTAAGCAATAAAGTAGTAAGCGGCAAACTTTTAAGTAGTAAGTCGTTAATAGACGAACAGTAAGGATGTAGAAGAAATAAAGGAATAAAGCCAAATGCTTGTGAACTTTTAACGCATTTAAGGCGTAGGTTTGTGGGTGTGGACAAGGTTTAAACCAAGGGTTAATTGGCCTAGGCAGCGTTCCTGATAAGCTAATAAACGTGTCAACAGGTCAACTACGATACCACAATAAAGTATCTCATTCCACTCGCCCTTTGGAGAGGGGGTGGTGGTGAGGCTTTTTATTATATAATAAAATCAACAATAGATATGAAACAGCTATTCGTTACCATTGCAGCCTTGGCATTTGCCGCCCTTCCTGGCTTTGCACAAGGCAATTCACAAGCAGAGGGCATCCCTTATTTCTTGCCCAAAACAGGAATAAGGCTCGCCGTTATGGTGGAGAGAACCACCTATACGCCAGGCGAACTGGCCAAGTATGGCGAAAAGTACATGAAGCTTTTCAACACATCTATGGAGAAATCCACAGAGTATCGCGTGGTTGGCATCAACATTACCGACTTTGGCACGCCCGACTCTACCAAGCATTACGTGGCGGCTATGGACAAGAAACACAGCATTAGCGACGTAAAGTTGGCCGATAATGGCTTGTTGCTGGCTATCAACACCACGCCGCCTGAACCCAAACAGCCCAAAAACTTTGTGCCAGCACGGGCTAAACGCCAGCTTAACCCCAAGGATTTCATGAATCAAGAAATTCTTTCGGCTGGCTCGTCGGCTAAGATGGCCGAGCTGATAGCCAAGGAAATATACGACATACGCGAAAGTCGAAACCAACTTTCGCGCGGACAAGCAGACGCCATGCCCAAAGATGGCGAACAATTGCGGCTGATGCTTAACAACCTAGACCTGCAAGAACGTGCACTGCTGCAAGTGTTTGCCGGAACAACGGTTAAAGATACCACCGAAACCATCATCAACTTCGTGCCTACAAAGGCCGTAGAACGCGAAATCCTGTTCCGCTTTTCGCGGCATTATGGTATGGCCGATAAGGACGATTTGGGCGGAAAACCTTATTATATAAGTGTAGAAGACCTGCATTCGATACCCACTATGCAGGCATCTATCGACCGAGGAAAGGTGAAAGACAATGCAGGCGTGTATGTAAATCTGCCCGGAAAGGTGAAGGTTTCTGTGGCACAAGAGAACAACATGCGTGCCGTTATCGAACTTTACATGGCTCAGTTTGGCAAAACCGAACCGCTTAGCGGCGAACTTTTCGGCAAGAAACAGCTTACGCAGATTGTGTTTAGTCCTGTAACGGGCGCAATTGAGAGCGTAAAGACTGAAAGCGTGAAGTGATGCCAGGCAGCAAGCTTTGCGCGTAAACCTGCCGAAAACGGCTTAACAAGCTTGTGGTCGGCAAAAACAACTAACACGATATTGTGCGCATTTGTCCAATGTTTGGCTTTGTGTCTAAAACTTTGCGGCAAACGCGCACAAGCTTTTTTAAAACAAAACAACTATATGAAGAAAACAATCCTTTCTGCATGGGTATTGGCGATAGCCTTTACCTTTGCCTCGTGTACTTGCAAAAAACAAGACTGCAACAACCAAGACTCTGCCGCAGCGCAGACAACCGAGCAGACTGCTGATACGGCTAGTGCTGGTGATGGCGCCCAAACAGCCCCTGCCGAAGGGGGACGATATGCCGATTTTACGTTGCCCACGCTTGATGGTAAGCAGGTGAAACTGTCGGATGTGGTGGCTAAGAACAAGATAACGATGGTAGACTTTTGGGCTTCGTGGTGCGGACCATGTCGCATGGAGATGCCCCATGTGGTGCAAGCTTATTCTAAGTTTCGCGGAAAGGGTCTTGAAATAGTGGGCGTTTCGCTCGACGAAAAGAAAGAAGACTGGGAAAACGCCGTGAAAGATATGGGCTTGGGTTGGATTCAAGCCAGCGACCTGAAAGGTTGGGAGTGTGCTGCCGCACGTCTTTATCAGGTGCAAGGCATACCTGCATGTGTGCTTATCAACCAAAAAGGCGAGATTGTTGGCAGGGACTTGCGCGGCGACGAACTGCTGGGCCGCCTTAGCGAATTGCTGAAATAAGGTTTGAAGAAACGGTCGTAATATAAGTTACGTCTGTTGTGTAGGCCTTGCCGGTCTGCCGAAATAGGCTTAATAAGAGCGGTCGTAATACATGTGGTTGGACTGGCATGGCTTCTCTTAGCCCATGTTTTATGAGCTTTAAGCAATGAAACGAATTTGGCCAACAACGTCGGTTAAACCGATGTTGTTGGCCAAATTCGTTAATTGCACCAAGCTCTTTAAAACCTGTAAGTGGCTGTTGCCTTTATAAACAAAGGAGCACCAGGGAACGAACGTAGCTTATCGTAACCGCCAACCCAATAGGTCTTGTTCAGCAAGTTGTCGGCATTTAGTTGTAGTTGCATACTTCTCACCCGATAATACAAGGCCGCGTTCAGTATGGCATAGCCTGGATAAACGATGGTGTTGGCGCGTTTGCCCACTTGTCCGTAACGTTCGCTATTGGCATTTACGCCGATGCCGAAACCAAGATTGCGCAATGCACCATGCCGAAGGATGTATTTTGTCCATACGTTGGCGGCGTGTCGCGGCGTGTTGGGCCGTTGAGTGCCAAAGTCGCGCTCCTTATCCGTTGCCGTTTTGGTTATCTTTGCATCTGTATAAGCGTAGTTTGCCACCACACTCCAGTTCGGCAATATCTCGCCTGCAACATCAACTTCCACGCCCTTGGCCACTTCTTCGCCCACTTGCATCATCAAGTTGGGGTTGCCTGCATCGCCGGCATTATATAAGGTGTTGTTCTTGGCGAGGTGAAAGAGTGCCGCTGTGAGGCTAAGCCTGCGGTCGAACCAATCGCTCTTGATGCCCATCTCGAGCAGCTGCGACTGCTCTGGCGAGAACGGACCGCCCGTATTCGGGTCGCTTTGGATGCTGGCAGCCTGCGGTTCGAAACCCTTAACCCATGTTCCGTACACGTTAATGGCCTTGTTGAGGGCCACAACTGCGCCAACGCGCGGTATCAGTGCGTGTTGGGTGGAGCGGCTTTCGTTGGCCAACCGCCTGTTAAGGATGTCGGTAAAGAACTCTTGCCTTAGGCCCAACAGCAGCTGGAGCCTGCCGTATTTAAGCTGTTCTTGCACGTAAATGCCGTGCGAGTATTGTCGATAGGGGTTGATGGGGTCGGTAGTAAACACGTACTTGCTGATGTCTTTCATGCCATTTCCCGTTGTGGAGTTGAGGTCGAAGTAGGGAACGTTGGTCTTTGGGTTGCCGTCGGCATCGAGTACATAATTGTTTATCTTTCGTTTGTCGAACCGTGTTGTCGTCTTTCCATTCTTTAAAAGGTAGCCCTTGGCAGTCATCGACGATGTTCCGGCCAGCAAGTCGGTTTGGAAATAGTCCCATCCCACCAGCACTGTGTGGCGCACACGGCCCGTATTGAAGTCGATGTTCAGATAGTTGTTGAAGCTGTTGTTGCGAAAATGGCGTTTCCTTACCATCGCCTGCATCATTACGCGGCTGTTGTTCTGGGTGCTGTCGGCGTTCAACACATAGGCGTTGGCCTGATTGTGCTCTTGCATGTCTTCGTCGTACGAAGAGTTGAGGTATGTGCTGTTGAACGAAACGTGATTGGAAAGCTTGTGAGATAGTCCGAGCGTAATGTTCACCAGCCGTTCTTTCAAGTAGTCGTTGGCCGCCGACAATGAGCGCGAGATGGGCACCGAGTAGAGGTCGCCATCGCCGAAAATACTTTGTCCACGGTCTATCTTGCCGTTGTATTGTTGGAAGAAAACATCGACATTGAATTGTGTGCGGCTGTTGGGAACGTACGAAAAGGACGGCGCCGCAATGAAGTTCTGCCCTCCTTGCAAGTCGCGATACGAGTCGGTGTTTTCATAACCCAGGTTTAGGCGATAGAGAAGGGTTGCTTTTCGGTCGAGCGGCCCGGTGAAATCGCTGTAAACATTAAACGTAGAGTAGCTCCCCACGGTGGTACTTACCTGCCTGCGGTTCTCAGAGAGCGGCTTTTTCGTAACCCTGTTGACTACTCCGCCGGGCGATGCGTTGCCGAAGAGCGCCGATGCAGGGCCCTTTATAACCTCAACACGCTCGATATTTGCCAGAGATTGCTGTTTCCACAGGCTTGTTTGGGCGCGCATGCCATTGATGAGGTTTCCTGAATTGCGGTTTCCTGTGGTGCGAAAGCCGCGTATGGAGAAATCGTTGTAGAAGCTATATTGGTTAACGCCGCTGATGTTTTTTACCACGTCGTTAACTGTTGTGGCACCTTGGTCTAGCACGAGTTCCTTAGTTACGTAGCCAATGGATTGAGGAACATCCTTTATGGGCGTGGCCGTTTTGGTGCCAACAAACGATAGCGTGTTTTTGTACGACCGCTCGTTGCGGCCCACCACCTCAACGCCTTGGAGCATTTCGGTGGCCTCGTTCAGCTGAACATCTTGCTTGCAGTTTTGCGAAAGGTCTACTTGTCGTTCGGCGGGTTTGCATCCAATATAATGGAAAGTAAGTGTTATGTGCGCCCCTTGTGGCGCGGAAAGCGTGTATGCGCCCTGCTCGTCGGTTATGGTACGGGTGTTGGTGCCTTTTACTTGCACGACCACGCCTATCAGTGGTTCGCCTTGTTTGCCCGTAACGTGTCCGCTAAGCTCCATCGGATGCTTTGTTTCCACGTCGTTCGCGTTGGCGTCTGTCTGGGCGTAAGCCGTTGGTGCAGCGCAAATGATCATTGATGCAAGCAACAGGTGCTTGCAATGTGAGATACATATCATATTGTTGTTGTTGGTTGTTATCCTTTTTTTTGGCTGCAAAAGTAGAAGTTTTGCAGATTTTTCACAATACTTATTATTAGGTAATTTGTAGGACGTTTGACTAAGAAGAAGGACACGTGTGTGGGAAAAAGTTCGGCAGCTCTTTGCTCATTGCAGGCTGTTCAGCCCATGTGTATGGGATTTTATGGGTTAACGAGAAGGCAAGGGGATTAGTTGGCGAGGGGACTAGTGGACGAGAAGGCAAGTGGACGAGGGGACAAGTAGGCTGGTTAACAGGTGGACAAGTTGGCTGGTTGACGGATGTACAAGTTAATAAGCTGACGAGAATATAGGTTGGCAGGTTGATGATTTGGTTGGCTGAGCCACTCTTTCGCCGAGCTGTTGGCGGCTAACCTAACGAAAAGGCATAAAAAAGAGGCCAATAAGCAAGGTTAGCTTATTGATGGCCAGGGGCTGTTTGCACCTAGATGTGCAAGCCGTTGTCCATCTAAACCTTGTTTATTGACCTCCTCGGTAATCTTTAAATTGTTCCTTAGGGCAGGCTGATAGCCTCGCTGGGACATACACTAGCGCATGTGCCGCACTCGGTGCAAGCGTCTGCGTCAATCTTATAAATGTCGCCCTCAGAGATTGCTTCAACGGGGCATTCGGGCAAACAGGTGCCGCAAGCGATACAATCGTCACTAATAACGTAAGCCATAATAATGTTCTTGTTTAAATGTTTTTGTATAATATGTTCTGTTCGTTTTGCTCAAAAGTTGCGTTATCTGGCTGCGGAAAGATGCAAGCATACTTGCCTTTTCTCCCTTTACCCTAGCAAACGTTTTTCTTGTAGTTGCGCTTTTCGTAGTGCGCGGTACTAACTTTTGATGATGCAAAGTTAGTAAATGTTTTGTTATATACCTACAAATAATGAGTGTTTTTTTGCTCGATACCTAAATTTTGTTGATTAAGAACAAGTGGAGAGGCGTTTTAAAGGTGAAAAAGTGAAAAGGTGTAAAGGTGAAAAGATGGCTGCGCCTACCAGCTTGTCCACTCGTCCACCTGTCTGCTTCATTCAAAATAAAACGATAGTGCAATCATTTTACTGGTTGCGCGCGATGTGGAACGAGCATAAGACACAAGGTTTTTGTCGCGAAGTCGGTCGACATGCTTAGCATCCAAGCAGTCGATAAGACTGAACATAAACTTCAATTCGGGGCGAAGTTTGAAGTAAGGCAGGTAGAAATCGCAACCAATACCCACCTCGGCAAACACATCGTGGCGTTTAAATCGCAAAATGTCGGTATCGCTTCCGCTGAGGTTGAGCATGGGATTAATGCCCGCCACAAGGTACGGACGATGGTTGTTGAACCGTGGTGCGGCAAAAATAAGGTTGAAAGCCGTAGAGATATAGACCGTTTTCATGTCTTGCCGGTGTACGATGGGTTGGCCGTCGGCATCCGTTTGACCTTGATTTTTAAACACCAGATGCCTGTTTCCGAAGTACATTGCAGGCACGGCGCGCAGCTGGAAGTGTCGGTTAAGGCGCAGTTCGCCCGTTACGCCCACCACGAAACCTGGGTCATAGCGGTCTTGTTCGGCGGCGATGTTGGTCTCAACAACCTGTCCGCCGTCTAACGTTAGTGTCTGTGGACCAGCGTTAAACAACTCCACATCCTGCATGTGGACACCCACTACCACGCCAAAATGAAATGGGCGCAGGTCGGTGTAGGGCCTGTTCTCCACGCGCCGTTGTTGTGCCATCGATGCGATGGGCAACAAACACATATATATAATAAGGTATATAAGTTGTTTCATACGTTATATGTAAACGCAAAAGGTGGGCGGTTATTGTGTGGCTTTTTGCTTTGCGCCTTGCTCTGCGCTTACTTCTTTCCCACTGTCAGCACGATTTTGCCCACATATACGGCGTTTTTCCCGTTCTGGTCATCGGGCACGGGCTTGCCGTCGAGGTCGTTGGCATAGCGTAATTTCTCGAAGAACGTGTGCGAATGGCCACCCAAAACCAGGTCGATATGGCGCGAACCTGCTATCATCTTCTGGTCGTCGTCGCCCCCAATGCCCCAACCTAGGTGCGAAATGCAAATCACCACGTCGCATTTCATCTTCTTTTTTAGCATCGTAGCCACCTTCAATGCCGTGGCGGCAGGGTCTAGGTACTTCACCGTTTTGTACATCTTAGTGAGCACAAGCCCCTCTAGCTTGGGGTCTATACCGAACACACCAATCTTTAAACCATTGCGATGGATGATGGTATATGGCTTAACTACGCCTTCGAGAGGCGTGCCGGTGAAGTCGTAGTTGGCGCAAAGGATGGGAAATTTTGCCTTTTTGAAGATGCGCGCCATGTTCTCCATGCCGAAGTCGAACTCATGATTGCCCACCGTACTGGCGTCGCAACCCATGCGGTTCATCAGCTCTATCTCGACATCGCCCTTGAACATGGAGTAATAGGGCGACCCTTGCGAGAAGTCGCCGCTGTCGAAATACAGCAAGTCGGGATGCTTTTGTCGTTCTTGCTTTATCATTTCCACGCGCCTAAGAAATCCTCCGCGCCCGGCGATGGCTGTGTCGGCCAGGTGTTCGCTCAAAGGCATGATGCAGCTATGCGTGTCGTTGGTGTGTAGTATAACCAGCTGTTTCTGTGCTTGTGCTGTAAGCAAGGCCATGCAAGCCACGGCCATTAACAGGTATTTCTTCATCTTTTGTGTCGTTTATTTTGAGGTTGTGGGCTGTTCGTTTGTTGTGGCATTACCCCATTGTTTAGCGGAATTGTTCTTTTCTCGTTCCAGGGTTGGGGTGTGGTAAAACTCATGGGTTAAGCACCGTTCACACGCACAAACTATTCAATTATAATTCTTCCCTCGCGTTTTCCGCACACGGTTTTACCCGCTTTCATTTGCTCGCGAAAGTAATCCATCATCACATAGCGCACGTTGTTTTCCTCCGATTGGGGCGCAACAAGCTGTGTTCCTTCCTTAAAGGCAGGCATGCCGTCGTTGCCTTGCACCACATAATCGTTGGTAACCACGCGATATTGCGCCTTGGGGTCGATGGGTTTGCCGTCTATGGTGGCGCGTTTCAGTTGTCGGTTCTTGTCGATAACCAGTCTCACGCTGTGGCTTACGCCTTCTCCGCCGCGTTTGGCTATCTGTTCGAACAGACGTTGCACTTGTTCGCCGGTAAGCGTAATGAAACACACCTTGTTTTCGAAAGGGGCCACGTTGATGATGTCGCCGCGCGTAACGTCTCCTTCGACGATGGCCGCGCGCAGACCGCCAATGTTGTAAACGCCAAACTGTGGCTGCTCGCCATAGCGTTGTCCGGCCCAGACAAGAATGTCGGTCATGAGGTTGGATAATGTGCTTTCGGGCCTTCCTGCCGACATGTTACAGCCCGCGCGCCCCACAATGGGTGCCACCAGACTGTCTACTTGTTGCTTATAGGGTGCGATGAAGGCCTGCAATTCGGCATCGTTGGCGGCATCGTAGCGTTTGTCTATCAGCACTCTGCTGCGCTCTATGCCCGTAACGGCATAGTGTGCGCCGCATCCGCACAACGTAGCGGCCGTTATTAGAAGCGAAAGAAAAACTTTTCTCCTGTTCATTTCTTAGTATAATAATAGGTGATTATGATGTTAAAACCATTGTTTGAGGGTGCGTTCTTGCCCCATATCGGCTCGTTGAAGGCTGTTGTCTGAACCGCAAAAAGGCATAGACCGCATCGCAAAGGTACGCATTTTTTGGCAAGCACGTGGTTGTGTGCCGCCATTTTCTTGTGCCTAGGTACGAAAAAAATGGTGTATTTGCCGTGGTGTGGCAAGCGAAATGGGTGCAGTGAGTGTCCTCTCGCCGATGGTGTTCGGCGATAAAACCAATGGCCAACAGCTCGCTGTTGTGCAAGGTTTTGCACCGAAACGCCAGCCGTACGCCCCTAAACGCAGTTTAAACGATGGAGAACGGCATGCAACAACAACGAGCGGATGCGCAGAAAAGCTTGTAAGTGGTATGCCTTATGGTATAAAATGTTAGAGGAAAAGTGTACGTGTCATACTGGTTGAAAGGTTAACTGGCGCATGATAATGCGCAAGAAAGTCTGGCCGACAGGCTGATGCCACCATCAGGAAAAAGTGGCTAACCCCTCGCTCGCAACATGGTTTAAGGCTTTTGTTAGATGCCGCAGGTGTTGCGCAGCCTGGCCAAATTGTCTGTCCAAATGGAGTGAAGGCTGTCCATTTCATCATCCCAAGCAAAGTCGGTAATGGTCAGCATGTAGTCGTTGGTGATGTGACTCTTGTCCATTCGCAGTTCAAAAAAGTTGTCGGGTCCCTCTTCGTCGTCCCAACTTACCTTGATGTATTGGTTCTTAACCTTCTCAACAATGGTGGCCGTTCGCACTTCGTGGTGGCTCCATAGTTCGCCCCACACGAAGGTTAGTCGTTCCCCCTCTTGCGTTACGCTGTCTGCCATCCATCGCGCCAGCCCCGAATCGGTGCTGATGAGGTCCCAGATGATTGCTGTCGAGTTAGATGTTAGCTCGTGCTCGATGCACAGTCTTTGCTTGTCCATAACAATACAGATAGTGGTTTGCTATTAAATATAATGTATGCTTGCCCTCCTTTTGCCCCTTGGACATACGTTGGAGAGGTGGCACGGGTGCCTCGCCGACCCCCTGCTTTATTTCATATCGTGTACAAAAATACCACTTTTTTACGGTATTCGCCCGAAAAAACACATTTTTTTTTGCTCGTTTCGTATTTTTATCTTACCTTTGCACCCGCAAACAAGCAAACGTTGGCGGGATAGCTCAGCTGGTTAGAGCGCATGATTCATAATCATGAGGTCCCCAGTTCAATCCTGGGTCCCGCTACAAAGCAGTCAGGCAAACGGCTAATGTCGCTTGCCTGACTTGTTTTTTTGCGGCTATCTCGTACTGCGCAAGTTCACTTTTTCGTGCCAATCATTTGGCCAAGAACGATAAAAGCAGTACCTTTGCACCGCTTTTCGGCGTAATCGCTGGCAGGAAGAAGAGTTACCTAGCTATGTTACGTTGGGCGATAAACAATTTAAATATCAAGCAAAATGGATTTGATTAAAGTTGCTGAAGAAGCATTTGCAACCGGCAAAAAGTTCCCCGAATTTAAGTCGGGAGACACGATTACTGTCGCTTACAAAATTATCGAGGGTACAAAAGAACGTATCCAGCTTTACCGCGGTGTTGTTATCCGCATCTCTGGTCACGGAGACAAGAAACGTTTCACTGTTCGTAAGATGTCGGGAACGGTGGGTGTTGAGCGTATCTTCCCCATCGAGTCGCCTAACATCGACAGCATCGAGGTGAACAAGCGTGGTAAGGTTCGTCGCGCAAAACTGTACTATCTCCGCGCACTCACGGGCAAGAAGGCTCGTATCAAGGAGAAGAGAAGCGGCGCTGTTGCTCCTCAACAATAAAAAGAACAACTAGTTATGGCAAAGGCCCGGCATGTAAATGTCGGGCTTTTGATTTTTTATGTGGGGCTGTAAACGCCGCCAATAACGTTTTTGTGGGCTTGAAAGGGTAGGGGAAAGGTGCTTTTCTGTTTACGTTATTTCATAAGAAAAGCTGTTAAAACAAGTCGGCATGCGTGCCAGTACGTACGAGGTTTAGTATGTGCAGTTGCTTTATGGCACGATTGTAGTTGATTTGCTTACCGCTTAATTTGTTCGTAACATTTGTTTTGCGTATATTTGCAAGTGGGTAAACATCGTTGTGTAGTATGCAAAAAGCAGAGATAAAGCGGCAATTATTGACGAAACTGAAGCAAGAACATTGCTTTTGGTCTTACGATTCCAGTTCTATCAACAACATCACGGACGAGTTCTTGATAGAATTGGTGATGCTGCACCTTGACCTTAAAGACATTAACAAGCTTTTTCTGATTTACCCCTACAAGCAAATTAAGGCCTGTTGGATTAGAAATCTCATCCCGCAAGGCAGCTATCTCTACACGCTCAACAAGTTTTTAGCTTTCTATTATTTCAATGCCAAGAGACCTGGCGCATACGTAAAGGCGATGGCGACAAGGCAATTAAATAAGATTTCGACATGAAAGGATTGGCACCGAATGTATCTAAGATATTCAGTTCTGTTTCAAAATTGGAGTGTATAAAGCCCTTTGTGTTAGTGGGTGGAACCGCCTTGTCTCTTCAATTGGGCACACGCCTAAGTGAAGACCTTGACTTTATGAGATGGAAAGCCGACAAAAACGACAGGCTAGAAATAGATTGGCCAGGAATAAAGCGCGGACTTGAAACGATTGGAAAGGTGGAACATGTAGACATTTTAGGCTTTGATCATGCGCTTTTTACTGTTGATGGCGTAAAGTTGTCTTTCTATGCTGCACCCAGAAAGAAACTCTCTGCAATGCGCGAAATCACGATTCAGAACAATTTGAAGGTGGCAGATGTTGTTTCTATTGGAGCAATGAAGATGGAAACGATGTCAAGGCGCAGTAGATTTAGAGACTATTACGACCTCTATTCGATACTTAAAGCAGGGGCGGATTTAAGAGAAATGGTTGCCATGGCCATATCGCATTCGGGTTATATGCTTAAAGAGAAAAACCTACTTGCCATTTTGAGCAATGGCGAAAGGTTTCGTAAGGAAGGCAAGTTTAAGCAGCTGGCCCCAATCTACGATGTTACTGCTGCAGATATACAAGCGTGTATAACGGAAGAAATAAAGAAGATGCGCGACAAAGGCGCGAGTACTGCAGCCGTGGGAGAGTTAGATAGCCAGACCAGTTAGGGAATGATGCGTTGCCACTTCAACAGCTGTCGCTCCCCACTCTCCGTAGGAGGAGGGGGGTGTAAAGCGGCTTTTGTTGCCCATACGTGGCACTAAGCGCGCACAAAAAAGCTACACTTCGTAATTGGTTTGTCCGTCGTCGTCGCCGTGCAGCGCGTCTTTAAAGTCCTTCCAGCTTTGGAAACCCACAAACAACGCCACCTTATCCAGCACTTCGGCCGAAGGTTTCTCGGCTCCCGAAAGGTGTGCCCAAAGCCGTTTCAGCGAGGTGGGCTGCAACATAACATGCTGTCGAGCAAACGCCAAGGCCAGTTTCTCGAAGTCGGTTGCCACCGTTATGCTCTGTCCTAATTTCTTTTCTACGGCTTTCACCAATGCCATTAAATCCTGTTTCATTATCTTAATGCCATTATCGGGTTGGCATGCAGTTGCCAACCATTTCGTTTCTATCGTTGCAAAGATATAAAAAAGGTTGCAAATTATACCTCATCATGAGCCTGTTTCCTCCGAAAATATTTCCGAATGTTTCGGTGGGGTGGTGTGTTGGCTGCCACCCCGCTGTTCATTTACTTCTCTTTCTCGCCATTTCCGCGGCCGTTGCACCCCGCGTTTTTATTTTAGACAAGGTATAAATACCATCTTTTAGGTATTGCCCAAAATGGTAAGAAATTGTATTTTTGCAGCTGCAAACAAGTAATAAGGCTTGCCTTTTGCCAAACGCCTTCCGCGCGTTTTAAGCTTTTCTGCCGCGCAAATGCAGGCACGAAGGCCAGTCAACGCAATGCCTTAGGCGCGCACGAGGCAGCCGCAACACAAAAACATTTCATTTAAAAACAAAAGCGACATGACACAAAACATATCCCAAACGCCAAACACGAACGACGAACAAACGTTTGGCTACCGACAGGATAACGACACGTTTTTCAACGCCTTAACCATCAACATCGAGGAACCAGGTACCCTTGAAGACCTCTTCCACGCCCTTAACCCCAAAGATATGACGGGCATCCGCGTGGTGGGTCCCATCAATGCTACCGACATCGCCTTCCTGGCCAAGCTTTCGGCGGGCAACGAACTCGACAGTCTGCACAGCATCAACCTGCACGATGCCTTCATCGAACGCCTTCCCGACCATGCGTTCGAAGGCTTGGTGTTTCTCACCCACTTTTATTTCCCCACCCAGCTGAAAGCCGTTGGCGACTTCGCCTTTGCCAATTGCAACGCCCTGCTAAGCATCGAGTTGCCCCAAAGCCTGGAAAGCATCGGCGAACAGGCTTTTGCCAACCTACACTTACGCACGCTTAGCCTGCCCGCAGGCATCAAACACATCGGCGAAGGCGCATTGGCCGGCATGAAAGAGCTAACCCAACTGCACATTGCCGAGGGCAACGCACGCTACGATGTGCGCCAAGGGCTGCTCTTCGACAAGGATACGAACACCCTGCTGCAATGTTTCAACTACCGCAAAGGCCCGGTCGACGTTCCCCAAGGCACGCAGGCCATCGGCGCATTGGCTTTTAGCAAGGCGCAAGAGGTTACGCAGGTGAACATTCCCGCATCGGTAACGCGCATCGGCCACGATGCTTTCGCCTCCACATACAGCCTTGCCCGCATAGAGGTGGCGGCCGATAACCCACGCTATTCCTCGTCGGCAGAGGGTGTTCTCTTTAATAAAGACCGCACAAAGCTTATCGCCTACCCCGCATCGCGCAACGGAAACAAGTACGAAGTGCCTGCAACGGTGAAGAAGTTAGCAGCTGGCGCGTTTCAAGAGGCGGGCGGACAAAACACACATGCGGCCGCAAAAGATAAGGCCGAACTGCGCTTAAAGACCGTGGCTTTGCCCGAAGGACTTGAAATTATCGGCCACGAGGCCTTCCTTTTCGCCGGCGTTCAGCACGTAAACATCCCTTCAACGGTGAGGGCCATCGGCTACAACTGCTTTTATTACACCGACATCGAAGAGGCCGTGCTGCCCGAAGGCATTAGCCGACTGGAGGATTGCACCTTCTACGCTTGCTATTCGCTGCGCAAGGTGGTGCTGCCTGCCAGCCTTGAATATGTAGGGCGAGGCGTGTTCGACCTCTCCGACGGACTGAAAACCATCGAGATACATGCCACAACACCGCCTAGGTGCCACGCAGAAGCATTCGCAAACATTGGCACGAACCCCAAGCTGGAAGTGCCAAACGGCGACAAAAAGCCTTACCACGACAACGAAACCTGGGCTTCGCTCACCGACCATAAGGCCAAAAGCCAACGAAAGGCATTTGTGAAATAAGGGCTCATAGAGGGGCTTGAACGGCAACATCGCATGCCGCTCAGGCCCCTTTCGCTTACCTTGTCATGATAACTGCATAACATATCACACCTAAATATTTACACCTTATGAGAAGAATTATACTGCAATTGTTTTGCATCGCCTGCACGTTGAACGTAATGGCGCAAAAAGGAAAGTACAGCGACAAGGATCCTTACTTTAACCAAACCACCTTGCAAGTAACCAAAGCGGGCACGTTGGAGCAGGCTTTTGCCGAGGCCAACCCCGACAAGCATCAGGGATTACGCGTTATCGGACCGCTAAACGATGCCGACATGCGTTTCATCGCCAAGCTTGCCCAGCCCAGTTTGTTGGATGATTTGCACAGCATCAACCTGCAAGAGGCGCAGCTGGAGCGCATTCCGGCGCATTGGTTGCAGGGGTTTACTTACGTAACCCACGTATATTTCCCCACCACACTTAAAGATGTGGGGGCGTATGCCTTTGCCTACACCAATTCGCTTTGCAAGGCCGACCTGCCCGAAGGCCTGAAAAGCATTGGCCAATGTGCCTTTGTAGGCACGAACATACGCCGCGTAAACCTGCCTGCATCGGTAGAAAAGATTGGCGAAGGGGCTTTTGCCCACCTCAAAAGTCTTACCGAGGTGAGCGTGCCTGCCGCCAACAACAACTTCGACCTTGTGGATAGCCTGCTTATCCGCAATGCCGACAACACGCTGTTGCAGTGCTTTAAGAAAGGCACAGGCGAGGTGCAAGTGCCCGAAGTGGTTCAGCGTGTGGGTAGTTTGGCCTTTGGTGGGGCAAAATACATCAGTGCCATCACCCTTCCAAAAGCTGTAACTTTCGTTGGCGAGGATGCTTTCGCCTCCACCTACGCACTCGAAAGCATCAACGTTGCCGAGGGCAATGCACAATTTGTGTCCACAAATGGCGTGCTGTTTGATAAGGGCGCAACCCTGCTCATCTGCTATCCCACGTCTAAACGGGGCAACAAGTACACCGTTCCCGCCACTGTTAAGGAGTTGGCAACGGGCGCTTTCCAAGAGTGTGGCGGCGGCAATGCCTATAAGCTTATCAACGACGAGGCCGAAAAGAAGAGGGCCAGACTGAACGAAGTGGTGCTACCCGAGGGGCTGACAAAGATAGGCAAGTGGGCGTTTACCTTCACTGGATGCCAAGTTAACATCCCTTCAACGGTGCGCGAGATTGGCGACAGCTGCTTCTATTTCTGTGAGATAGAGGAGGCTACCATCCCCGAAGGCGTTCAGCGCATAGGCGATGGCATGTTTGCTGCCTGCTATAGGCTCGCCACCATCACGCTCCCCTCTACCACAACGTATATTGGCGCAAAGTTTGTGGCATACAACAGTTTGGAAACAACGCTCAATGTATATGCCCTTAACCCGCCCGCTTGCCACCAAGATGCCTTTGCCGACTTTTCTAGCTCTATCAATCTGCATGTGGTTAAAGGCCAAAAGAAGGCTTACGAGAAGTCGGCCGACTGGACCAGCTTTATTTTCAACGGCGTAGAAGACGACCTGAAAGCGGTGGTTACAGGCATTAATGCGCCTGCTGTGCCTGCTGCCGATGCCGTTGAGGCTGCTCGTTACAACCTACAAGGCGTGCGCATTTACGCCCCACAACGCGGC
The DNA here is from genome assembly GCF_000162415.1 of Prevotella sp. oral taxon 317 str. F0108. Lineage (NCBI taxonomy): Bacteria > Pseudomonadati > Bacteroidota > Bacteroidia > Bacteroidales > Prevotellaceae > Prevotella > Prevotella sp. oral taxon 317. The sequence goes on from NZ_GG740077.1 coordinate 62,941, forward strand.
GTGAACATCATACGGATGAGCGATGGCAGGACGAGGAAAGTGCTGGTGAAGTGAGGTTGCGTGTTATGAGTTGGCAGGGACCGTGGAGTTGATGCACCTTTAAAGCCTTTGTTAATGGGCTTGTGCTTACTTTAAGCTTACGCGCTTGTGTGGCTTTGGGCTTGCCTGCCCTTAGCCGGGTGGGCTTGGTTTAGGCTGCGCATGCCTTGGCAACCATAAAAGATACCAACTTGATTGGGCAAACAGCTTGTGATAGTCTCTATCTTGGCGGCGTTTGATGCGCCCGTAAGCAGGCCATCATAAGCTGTTTGTGTGTTTGTTGGGTTTAAGCACATGGCAACGTTGCGCATTTGTTGCTGAAAGAAAATGGCTTTCGAACTCCAATCGCTGTTGGCTAATTGCTGCACCATTTGTATGTGGCAAAATGTGGTTGTGCATCAACAAGGGGCTTTGGTTGAAGTCGTTCCGTGTGTTTTCTACAAGTTGAAAGCCGGCGGTAGATGGCTGCATGCCTCTGCTTTTGCATGATGCTGACTTCGTTGGCCGTGCGTGGCCTGCCCTACAACCGCTTGCGCTGCTGGTTTAAGCGTACGTGTTGTCCGTGCCGTTGCCCACGGACGTGTGTGCGGCATAATTGTTTTTGTCTAGTTTTCAGTAAGAAATTTAACATAATAAGTGCCCTTTCTGTCCACCAACCGCTCACCTTGTCGCAAAAAATCGATTCTCGCGGAGGTTTGTTTTGGTGCAAAAAGGGGGTAGTCGTGCATGCAGTCAAAGTGAATATTTATTTAAAGACATCGCCATTAACACCCGTTTTGGGGCTTTTTGCGGCAAAATGAAGTGCGTTTTGCTACTAAATACCGCGCATTTTGGTGCTAAACGCAGTGTGTTTTGGTGCTAAATGAAGTGCATTTTGGTGCTAAACGTAGTGCGTTTTGGTGCTAAATGCAGGGTAAAATGGTGCTAAATGCAAGGCAAAACGCATAAAAATGCGCTGCAATGGTATAAACAAAACCTTTTAGAACCATGAAATTCATGGCTGAAAAGGGCAAAATAGTGGTTAAAGAGTGGGATTTTAGGGTCTAAAAACGGGTAATTGAGCCTGAAAAATGATGAGTTAGCAACCATTCTGGAAAGGCAAAAGCGTGCAAAATGCAGGTTTTTTCTTAAAAACAGACACGTTGGGAGAAGTGAAAAGCAAGAAATAGTAGTGTTTTACCTACTTTTTAACCCCGATTTTCGCTAGAACGGCGTGGAAAATAATGTGCCGTTGTAAAATAAAAACAAAGATTTTAAGTTTTTGAGTTGATGAGTTGGTGGGTTGATGAGTTTTTGAGTGGATAAGCTATGCGTTGTTGGGATTGTAAATTGATGAATGGATGTCTTTGGGAGTTTTGGTTTTCGTGAGTTCATAGGCTGGTAAGTTGATTTGCCCTGCACTTCGTATATGGGAGGAGTGCTTACCTTGTGATGCCACCACGAAGACAACAAACACCCTTCTGTTCGTAGAAACATTAAAAGATAAGATGGCTTTTTCTAGCCTAATGCTCAACAACCATTCTGATAAAAAAATCTAGAACGTTTTCGTTAAGCCAAATGAACAATGTCGAGCTTGCTCGGACATTGTCATGGCGAGAAAACGCACTTTTAGAGGAACGGGAAAAGAACAATAAACTTAAAAACGGAACGAGAAACCTTTTTTGTAATAAAAAATGTGTAACTTTGCAGCAACACATCACATTTATAACTATGGAAAGAGACGTAAACATTATGCTTGCTACCTATGGCAAGTACTTCCCAGAAACTAGTTTGCCACAAGTGCGCGAGATTTTCGAGCACATGGACGACTCACAAGCCGCTACTTTGGCTTGCATCCAGTTTAAAGACCCCATCACTTCGCTTATTATCTCGATATTGGCTGGAACATTAGGCGTAGATCGTTTCTATCTAGAACAGATTGGCATCGGTATTGCAAAACTACTTACTTGTGGTGGCTTGGGCGTATGGGCACTTATCGATCTGTTCCTTATCATGGATGCAACGCGCCAGCAGAATCTGCAAAAGCTGATGAGCATCATCTAATCGTTGACGGCAAGGAAAGAATTTAAAATCCTCACCTTATTATATATATTAGGTGTGGCTTGGCTGTTGCTGAACGTGGTTTGGCCGACAAATGTAGTTGTCTGTCCGATACGTTCAGTAACAGGTATGCCATGTCCCGCCTGCGGAACAACGCGCGGATTGGTGCATTTGCTGCATGGCGAGCCGTGGCAAGCAGTGGTTTCCAATCCCAATGTGCTGCTTGTTGCGCCTGCCGCCTTGGTTTTTACGCTCAGTCTTGTGGTCGGTTGGTTGTGCCGAAAGCCTTTTGCGCAACAGATTTATGCACAAGTACAGCAGGTTTTAAGTCGCAAGCGTGTGTTTGCCGCGTTTGTGGCGTGGGAGTTATGTGTTTGGGCGTTCCTCCTTTTCAGGCATTTCAACTAGAACATTGGGGCGTTTCAATAAGATGTTCTCGCACTTTTATGTACCTTGAAAGACGTAAACTTGGGGCGTTGGCCACTTGAAAGTGTGGCGCAGCGCACACATTATTAGGCAATTACCCAGCAGCAGGCCCTGCATTTCCCATTATTTTTTGTTATCTTTGCAAGGCAATTAAACCCAACAAAGAGATGAAAGAACTTGCCTTGAAGTATGGTTGCAACCCCAACCAAAAGCCGTCGCGCATCTTTATGGCCGACGGCAACTTGCCCATTAAGGTGTTAAGCGGCCGCCCCGGATACATCAATTTCCTTGATGCGCTTAACAGTTGGCAGCTAGTAAAGGAACTGAAAGCGGCCATCGGACTGCCTGCCGCGGCCAGTTTCAAACACGTGTCGCCTGCCGGAGCAGCCGTTGGCCTGCCGCTTACCGACACGCTGAAACGCATTTACTTTGTAAACGATGCACAAATGCCGCTCTCGCCCTTGGCATGCGCATACGCTAGGGCGCGCGGAGCCGACCGAATGAGTAGCTTTGGCGACTTTATCGCGCTGAGCGACACATGCGATGAGTCGACGGCTTTGCTCATCAAACCCGAAGTTTCGGATGGCGTAATCGCTCCCGACTATACCCCAGAGGCGTTGGCCATACTGAAAGAGAAGCGGAAGGGTACGTACAACGTGTTGCAGATAGACCCTGCCTACACGCCCGAACCGCTTGAACGGAAACAAGTGTTTGGCATAACCTTCGAGCAGCGACGTAACGACATAAAGTTAGACGACCCGAAATTGTTTGAGAACATCCCCACACGGAACAAACATTTTACGCCAGAGGCTCTTCGCGACCTCATCATTGCGCTTATCACCCTTAAATATACGCAAAGCAATTCGGTGTGTTATGTTAAGGACGGGCAAGCCATCGGCATTGGTGCCGGTCAGCAAAGTCGCATACATTGCACGCGCTTGGCAGGCAGCAAGGCAGATGCGTGGTGGCTGCGCCAACATCCCAAGGTGATGAATTTGCCCTTTGTAGACGACATTAGGCGTGCCGACCGCGATAACACCATCGACCTTTACATCGGCGATGAGAGCGAAGACGTGTTGGCAGACGGTACGTGGCAGCAGTTCTTCAAAACCAAGCCCGAACCCCTTACGCTGCAAGAGAAACGCCAATGGATTGCCCAAAACCACGGCGTTTGCTTGGGTAGCGATGCTTTCTTCCCCTTCGGCGACAACATCGAGCGTGCCCACAAAAGCGGCGTAGACTTTATTGCGCAGGCTGGCGGCTCTGTTCGCGACGACCATGTTGTGGCCACTTGCGATAAGTATAACATCGCTATGGCTTTTACGGGCGTAAGACTTTTCCACCATTAATCCCCAAAACGTTTTGCACATGGACATCGACGAGATAATCTCTGGTGGCGGAATGACTTTCCGCAAGGGCTCTTCTGGCGGCGGCAAGAAGGAGGATAAGGTGAAGACCAAGGCCAAGAAGAAGAAATACATCACGGGCGCGCATGGCAGCGGTTCGGCCAAACAAAAGGCAAAGTATCGCGAACAACGCGCCAATAGGCATAAGAAACGGTAAAGGTGTGTTTCCTCGGGCGTAGAAAATCAAGGTGAGAAAGGCTGCCTCTCTGCAAACGGCGGACAGCTTAATCAACGAAATGTAGGAGTTAGAGAAACGAACAAAGCGCCATTCGATGGGCAACAAATCATTGTTGTCCCATCGAATGGAGCTTTGTTTCATTTTGCCAGCAAGGTGCTGCTTTGAGTTTATGCGGTGATTGAGGTGGTGAGTTGTTGAGCTTATTAAGTTCTTTTCTCGTTCCTCGAAAAGTGCGTTTTCTCGCCATGACCATGTTCGAGCAAGCTCGACATTGTTCATCTGGCTTAACGAAAACGTTCTTTTCTCGTTCCTTGAAAAGTGCGTTTTCTCGCCATGACAATGTTCGAGCAAGCTCGACATTGTTCATTTGGCTTAACGAAAACGTTCGTAGTATTTTAAGTGTTGGTGTTTGGCTGTCTTCCTAACTCACCAACTTAAAGCCTAAAAAACTTTAGAAACTCACCACCTCAAACCTCATCACTACTTTTCAGCGTGCGAACCAGCAGTCGTTGGCCAGTTCGCGTTCTGATACATGTTGCTGTTGGCCACGCTGCGATCGGGCGATGCCGTTTGCAAGTCGCCCACACCAATGGGGGCGAGGTAATAGGCCTCGTGCCATTTGTAGCCGTCTTTTAGTTCGTTGCTAGCCTGCATAGAGCGGCTGTACGGACGCAAATACTTGCTCAGATCTTTGGAAGACACCACTGCATCTGCCGTTCCGTCGGCCTTGGGTGCGTTGCCTTTCTTGTCAAGATAGCTCTTGTACATTTCGTCCCAGAAGTTGGCCCCTTCGGGAATCCACTTCGTTGTGAGCATCTTGTCGAACGAACGCCAGCGTATCAGGTCTTGATAACGGAGTCCTTCGCTGAAGAGTTCGTTCATGCGTTCGCGCCTGATGTTGTACAAAGTGGTTGAAACGGGCGTTGTGCCAGAGTAAACCGACCAGTCGCCTTCCTGACTCAAATCAGTAGCGTCGATGGTTGTTTGGTAGTTGGTATCAACACCTGCGCGTTTCCTGAGTGCTTTCCAATAGCCTTGTGCCGTGGCATCGAGTGCACCAGTTAGTTCGTAGCATGCCTCCATATAGTTGAGCATAGCCTCGGCTGTGCGGAAGATGGGACAAGCATTAGTGCCTCGCAACTCGTCGTTCATGCTTTGCGCATAGTCGTAGGTGTAGTACTTTCTGGGTTGGTAGCCTGTTATGCAACGCGTTTCAACCACCGATGTGGTGATGTAACTCAGTGTGTCGCCAGGTGCGGCATACAGTTTTCGGAGCTTGCCCGCAGCGGGGTCGGTGTCTACCTTGTTGCTCTCTCCCCAAACGAAAAGTTGCAAACGCTCGTCGCGGTTGCTCTTGACGGCATCCAAGGTGTTGTCGCCTTTGTAGCCAGAGCCCGCGGCATAGATGGGTTTGCCGTTGGCCATGAGGAACGACTGGGTGAAGGCACGCGTAAATCCATCGTTACATCCCACCTTCGTACGCATGGGCACGTCGTGTGTTATGCTTAATGCGCTGCTGTATTGTCTCCACAACAACACCTCTGGCACTTCGGCTAGCGAGGGTTGGCTGAACATTTCGAAGTAGTTGTTCCAGTTTGCGGTTTGTCCGTCGTTTGGATTCATCTGATGGTTGTTGGCAGTTAGCTCAACCTTATCGGCCACTTGCTTGGCTGCGTTCATGGCCTCTTGCAGGAAGAAAGAAATCTCGCCGTCGATGTTGAACGTCTTACCTTGGTTGTAAGTCATGCGTGCGCCAGGCCAATTGGCATCGCCCGGCACGCGGCCCGAGCCTTTATGGTATTTCTCGAACGTTGCTTCGAACAGGGCGATACGCGACTTTAACAGCAAGGCCGCTTCTTTATTGACGCGTTGCCCTTTAAACACACTTCTGTTGTAGAGGTTATTTATGGCCGAATCTAGGTCGGTAAGTATAAATCGAGCCACTTCGTTGCGGGGAGTGCGTACGCTGTTTTGTACGATGGCGCTGTTCTCATCGGGCAAAACTTCTTTCACCACAGGCACGTCTCCGTAATTGGCCAGCAAATTAAAGTACGACAGGGCACGGAAGAAATAGGCTTCGCCGAGATAATTCTTCACGGCCGCATCCTTAGCCAAGACTTTTGCGGCAAGGCTTTTGTTAATCTTGTCGAGCAGGAAATTGTAAATGCGCACGCCGCCATAGTAACCTTGCAGCACCTTGCCCGAAGGCACTTCCCAATGCTTGTCGCTGTAAAGTCTGGTGTTTCCGTTTCCTTGCACAAAGATGTCGGTGTTGGCGTCTGAATGTGCCATGCCGTCGTTGTAACGCCCTTCAACGTGGAACATGTCGGTATAGGGGTTAGACAAATAGCCGGCGTAATAATTGTTAAGATAGGCAGCCAGCTGGTCGGCCGACTTGTAAAAGTCGTCGGGCGTGATTTGGTTCACGGGCTTGAGGTCGAGCGCATCGTTACACGATGTAGTGCCAAAGCAGGCCAAAGCCAACGCTGCACATGCGCCAATACTCTTTATGTTGATTTTCATAATGATACTTCTTAATAATGATTTAGAAACTTACGTTTACTCCAAAGGCGAAGGTTCTTTGCAAGGGATAGAGTTTACCCGAACCCCATCCGCCGCCTAAGCCCTCGGGGTCGAACACGCTTGAGAGTTTCGTGATGGTGAACAGGTTGTCGCACGAGAAGTAAATGCGGCAGTTAGACAGGCCTGCACGGCTGATAAGCGAGGTGGGCAAGCTGTAACCCAACTGTATGTTCTTACAGCGCATGTAGGCAGCGTTCTGCAAATAACGTGTTTGCGGTTCTTGGTTCTTTGTTATTCCACCCTCTACATAAGGTTTGGGATAGTATGCGCCCTTGTTGTCTTTGCTCCAATAGTCTAGGTGCTCTTTGAAAACGGTAGACTGCCATACGTTACCTGTTGCGCCCCAGAAGTAGGGTTGGCCTGCGCCGAACATCCAATCGCGTTTCATCACGCCTTGGAAGAAGATGGAGAAGTCGAAACCTTTCCACTCGGCGTTGAGGGTAATGCCGAAGTTGTAGCGAGGCGTAGAGTTGCCTATCACCTTTTTGTCGCCATGATCGCCCAAAGTGTTGCTGCCGGCGTTAACCACCCCTTCGTCAATCTTGTTCCCATTTTCGTCTACGCGGTCAACAAGGTTCTTGTACATCACGTCGCCTTCTCCCCAGTTGCTGCCCCAGTTGGGCTTGTTGCCTTTGAGCCATTCGGCCATTTCCTCGTTAGATTGTGCCAAGCCAACACTTTCGTAGCCCCAAATTTCATTAAGTTGCTTACCGTTGTAGTAGCCGTTGATGTTTTGGTTCTCGAACTTACCTTCGTAGGGGTATCTCAATATCTTAGAGGTTGCATCGCTTAGGTTGAGTTTCACGCCGTATTTCACTTGTGCAATTTGGTCGCGCCAACCTAATTCAAGTTCCCAGCCAGTAGAACGCATGTCGCAGTTGTTGGTTTTAGGAGCATCTGTTCCCAATACCGAGCCCAGGATGGGAGCAGGGCCAATCATGTCTTTGGTGGTGCGCACATACCAATCGAACGAACCCGTGAGTCTGTTGTTGAATGCGGCCCAGTCTAAACCAACATCCCATGTCTCGATGGTTTCCCAGGTCAACGATCTGTTGACGATGCTGGGAAGTGAAGCCGTGTTCTGTTTTTGGCCGTTGATAAGCCACGAGCTGTTTTGCGAAGCGAGAGATTGCTGTTGATAGAAGGGGTACCACGCCCAGAACGAGTCGTATTTTGAGCTGGTGTTGCCAAGTTGTCCCCATGATGCGCGCAACTTAAGTGTGCTGAGCTTGTCGGTTAGCTTTTTGAAGAACTCTTCGCGAGCAACGTTCCAACCCAACGAAACCGAGGGAAACCATGCCCAACGCTTGTCGGAGGTGAAACGCGACGAGCCATCGTAACGCATGTTGAACTCCAACATGTAGATGTCGTTGTAGTTATAGTTAAGACGACCGAAGTAGCCAGCCGTTGCACGATGCCAGTATCCGTCGGATGCCTTAAAGTTCTTTTGTGTCTGGCTTAGGAAAGCTCGCTCGTTCATCGTGAGGTTTTCGCCATAGCCGTTAACGTGGTCTTGGTTGTAGCGTTCGAAGTTCAAACCCAGCAGTCCCTTTAAGTTGTGTGGGCCAAAGCTGCGTGCATAATCGGTGTATACGTTCACGGCGTAATAGTTTTCGCGCCAACGGTAGTCGGTATAGTTGCTCACCGTTCCATATCCGCTGTCGCGCAGCATGGGTTTGTTGTCTGCATCATAGTTGTAGATGGGTATTCTGCTCGTGGTGCTCTTGTAGTTGTCTACGCGCAATGCACCTTCTGCATAGATGTTCCAGCCCGCTAACGGGGTAAAGATGAACTTCATCTGCTGGGTGAACTGGTCGTCGTTGGTGCGATGTATGCCACCGTTTTCCAATTCCTCTATTTCCATCTCGGCCATCCAGTGCCCATTGGGGTCTACAACGGGGCTAGTGGGCCAGCGACGGGCAATGTTGTGGTAGAACAACTCAGACATATATTGCGGACGTTCGTAGTCTTTGCGCGTCCATTTGGTGGAGTATTCCATTCTTGCCCATTCGGCCAGCTGTGCGTTCATCTTGCCGTTGATGGTGTAACGGTTCAACTCGTCGTGTCCGTGGCGTATCAAACCGTTCTGTAACAAGTAGCCGGTGCTTACCAACCAGTTGAACTTGTCGTTTCCCCCACTCATGCTTAGGTTGTGTTGCGTAGAGGGAACATTGCTCTTATAGTGTTCCTTAAACCAGTCGGTATTGGCGAATGCGCCCATGTAGTTGGCCCATCTGCTGTCACTGGTAGACCTTATCGTACCATAATATTCGGGCTTTTTGGGGTCGGTGTACTCGCCGTTCATATATTTCTTTATTCGTTCAACAGTTTCGTCGCTGAACTGATGGGGCGCACCTGCGTTCTCGCTGCCCACGTTCATATAGTTGGCCCATTCCAAAGAGTTGGCCATTCGGGGTAGCTGTGTGGCTGTGCTGAAACGTAAGTCGCCCGAATAGTTCACCCTTACCTTACCGCTCTTGCCGCTCTTGGTTGTAATCAAGATAACACCGAAGGCGGCACGCGTACCATAGATGGATGCCGAGGCTGCGTCTTTAAGCACCGATACGCTCTCGATGTCGTTGGGGTTAAGGGCGTTGATGTCGCCCTCGATGCCGTCGATAAGTACCAACGGACTGTCCGAAGAACCATTGCCGATGGAGCCTGTTCCACGAATGCGGATGCCCATCGAGTTGTTCAGCTCGCCGCCGGCGTTGTTGGGCGAAAAGTTAAGGCCGGGAACTGCACCCTGCAAGGCCTGTGTGGCATTGGCTACGGGGCGGTTTTCGATAACCTCCGAACCAACCATGCTCACGGCTCCCGTTACGTTAACCTTCTTTTGAGTGCCGTAACCCACCACAACAACTTCGTTCAAGTCGGTGGAAAGCGACTTCAAGGCAACGTCTATCGACGTGCGTCCATGCACTGCCACCGTCTGCGTTTCGTACCCGATGTACTTAAATTCGAGCGTGGCGTTTGGCGAACACTGTATAGAATATTGTCCGTCAAGGTTGGTAACACTGCCTACTTTCGTCCCTTGCACTTGCACCGTGGCACCAACGGCAGGCTCACCGCTAGTGTCGGTCACCGTTCCTGTCACGGTGATATGCTGTGCATGAAGGATAAAACAGAAAAACATCAGCATCGCCGTAATGGTTAGGCGCGGGCTGAAATGCTTACTACTTTTGTTCATTGCTAATTAAATTTAGGATATTTGTTTAAGAAATAATTTAAGTTATTGTCGTGATTTGTTTACTCTGATTTTATTTCTTCTGGGTTGTTGATTGATGCTTTTTCGTTAGAATGCCCAAAGTTATAAAACATATTTAACAATTTAGGGGGGGGTTAACAATGTTTAACGAAATATTTGAGATTTGATGGCGTGCTCTTTGCCCCCACTTTGCTTGTAGGGGTTAATGCAAACGTTGGGAACAGCGTTTGCAAATGCTTGGCGCAAGTCTTCTCTCACGCGCGTTATGAATAATGTTCAAGGGAACGTTTTCGTTAAGCCAAATGAACAATGTCGAGCTTGCTCGTACATTGTCATGGCGAGAAAACGCACTTTTCAAGGAACGGGAAAAGAACGTTTTCGTTAAGCCAAATGAACAATGTCGAACTTGCTCGGACATTGTCATGGCGAGAAAACGCACTTTTCGAGAAACGAAGAAGAACGTTTTCGTTAAGCCAAACGAACAATGTCGAGCTTGCTCGGACATAGTCATGGCGAGAAAACACACTTTTCGAGGAACGAAAAAGAAGGTTAATAGTATGCCGAAGTGGGGGGATGCCAGATGTTTTCGGGCTGGCAATGTGAGGATGAAGGCACAATGAGGTGGGGCAAACAACAACAAATTGCCTCCCTTTTCTGCGTAGATGAATGAGATTAGCTTTTAGTTCAGGATGTTCTGGGTGAACAACGACGGAAGGGAACGGTCCCTATTCCTTATTTTGCGGCCTTCTTTGTCGTAGGCAATTGCGGTGGGATGAGGTCGTATTCGCGCAAGAGGCGTTGAGTGCGTTCGGCCTTCGTCTCGCGGTGTTGGCCTTTTCCTATCCATTTAAAAAGGTAGCCGAGGAAACCGAGGATGTTGAAGTTCAGGTCGGAGGGTCGAATGCTCATGAGTTGATACTCTACTGAGGAGAAATCTAGCTTGAACTTGATAGGTGGTCTGTAGCCGAACACCACCACTTCTTTCAGCATGCGGTTGGTTAGTAACAGTGGAACGCTATCCTTGGGCGTGGTTTGGGCGGTTTGGATAGTGTCTTTGGGCATCATGCTGTCGGGCTTTGCCGTTTGGCAAAGGGCAGTGATAGGGAGCAAGGCCGTGACGAAAAGGCTAATGGTAAGTAGCAGTTTACGCATAAATAACAGGTTTATGATTGTGCTGCAAATATAGTAAATTTATCAATAAGGTTTGCTTGTTGAATGTGTAAAAGATGTTATGGCGAGGTTGTGTTGGGCAGGCGCAGGTACAAATTATCGGCTGTAAGCTTGCCGTTTCTTATATTTTTGTGGTAATTTTGCAGCAATTAGGCTGCACTCGGCAAACTGAAAGCCACGGGAGGAAGGCTTAACAACAAAGACATGTTGAGAATAAAGAAACTAGACATATTTATCTGTAAGCAGTTCGGGATGTTGTTTCTCGGAACGTTCTTCATCTGCCTTTTCGTGCTGATGATGCAGTTCCTGTGGCGTTATGTAGACGAACTGGTGGGTAAGGGGCTGACGATAGAGGTTCTGGCACAATTCTTTTGGTGGATGGGATTGATGATGGTGCCGCAAGCTTTGCCGCTAGCCATATTGTTGTCGTCGCTCATCACCTTTGGAAACCTGGGCGAAAGTTCCGAACTAACCGCCATCAAGTCGGCCGGCATCTCGCTTACGCGCACTTTTAGCTCGTTGGTTGTGGTGAGTTGCTTTATCTCTGCCACGTCGTTTGTGTTCCAAAACAACATCGGCCCCTATTCAACCATCAAGCTTTCGCAGCTGCTTGTGTCGATGAAACAGAAGAACCCGGAGCTGGAAATACCCGAAGGGGTGTTCTACGATGGCATTCCTAACAGCAACATCTACGTGCAAAAGAAAGACGTAAAGACGGGTAAGTTCTATGGCATCATGATTTACCGCATGAGCAATAGCTACGAAGACTCGGAAATTATATTGGCCGACTCGGGCATGTTGCAGACAACGGCCGAGAAACAACACTTGTTGCTTACGTTGTGGAACGGCGAATGGTTCTCTAATCAAGCGCAAGAGGTGGGTAGGGATGCTGCCGCGCCCTTCCGAAGGGAGACTTTCTTGGAGAAGAAAACGCTCATAGACTTTAATGGCGACTTTGATATGACGGATGCCGCTTTGTTCTCGGGCGATGCTCGTGGAAAAGGATTGGCAAAGCTGTATCGCGACCTCGACTCGCTGCAACATAACAACGACAGTATTGGGCGCGTGTTTTATAATGAGGTGCAGATGAGCTATTACAACACGTCGGGCCTCAGTCGAACCGACACTTTGGCCGCCATAAAGGAGGCAGGAAAGAAGACTTTTAACGTGGATAGTGCCTTTGCCCGACTGAATAACGACGGAAAGCGAAGTGTGTTGGGCATAGCCCGTTCGCAAGTGCAGGCCGTGGATGCCGACTTGGAGTTTAAGGCGATGGTGACGGAAGATGCTAACCGCATGATAAGGCAGCACAAGATAGAGATGTACAAGAAGTTTGTGTTGTCCCTGTCGTGCCTAATCTTCTTCTTCATCGGCGCCCCGCTTGGCACAATCATCCGTAAGGGCGGGTTGGGAATACCCGTTATCGTGTCGGTGTTGGTGTTCATCGTGTATTACATCCTTGACAATTCGGGCTATCAGATGGCGCGCCGCGGCATCTGGGCCATTTGGTTTGGCGAACTGTTGGCCACGATGGTGCTTGTGCCGTTGGCTGTGTTTGTAACCTATAAGGCCAACAAAGACTCGGCGGTGTTTAACTTCGACGCTTACCGAAACTTGCTGATGAATCTTTTGGGCATGCGCCAGAAACGCAACATCATGGCGAAGGAGGTGATAATAAACGAGCCAGACTATGGCCGCGATGCAGAACTGTTGAGCGAAGTTACGGAAAGGGCGCAGGCCTATGCCGAGGCACATAGACTGAAAACGGCTCCTAATGTAAAGCGCGTGTTCTTCGAATATCAGGCGGATAACGAGATGGAGGAGATTAACAGACTGCTCGAAACGGCGATAGACGACTTGGGAAATACCCGCGATAAGACCATTTTAAACCTGCTGAACGAATATCCCATCATGTCGGTGAAGGCGCATACGCGGCCGTTTAACCGGCAATGGCTCAACACTGCGGCTGCCATATTGGTTCCCGTTGGTTTGGTGTTGTACATCAGAATGTGGCGATTTAGGCTGCGCTTGCTAAAAGACTTGCGCGTGGTGGTGCACAACAACAACCAAATTATCGCGCAGATAGGGAAACTTTGAGTAGTTAAGTAGTAAGGAGTAAGTGGTAAGGAGAAAGTAGTAAGGAGTAAGGAGTAGGGGGGAAAGTAGTAAGTTATATATATAAGGAGTAAGTTGTAAAAAGAGTAAGTAGTAAGGAGTGACCCCGTATTTTCCTTTGGAGAGCGTTGGGGAGTCTTTACAATAACGAAACAATATTAATATAAACAAACATGTCAGAAATAAAACTCAATAGCGTAGAAGAGGCAATAGCGGACTTTAAAGAAGGTAAGTTCGTGATTGTTGTAGACGATGAAGACCGCGAAAACGAAGGCGACCTCATCGTGGCTGCCGAAAAGATAACGCCCGAAATGGTGAACTTCATGCTGAAACATGCACGTGGCGTGTTGTGCGCACCCATCACCTTGTCGCGTTGCAAAGAGCTGAACCTGCCCCATCAGGTAAACGACAACACCTCGGTGCTGGGTACGCCGTTCACCGTTACGGTGGATAAGCTGGAAGGTTGCTCAACGGGCGTGTCGGCACACGACCGCGCAGAAACCATCAGAGCATTGGCCGACCCCAAGTCTACGCCCGAAACGTTCGGCCGACCGGGGCATATCAATCCCCTTTACGCCCAAGACAACGGCGTGCTGAGGCGCAGTGGGCACACCGAGGCGGCAATAGACCTTTGCCGAATGGCTGGCCTGTATCCCGCAGGAGCGTTGATGGAGATAATGAACGAAGACGGAACGATGGCCCGATTGCCCGAATTGAAGGTGATGGCGGATAAGTATGGCATGAAACTGATTAGCATCAAAGACATGATTGCCTATCGCCTAAGAACCGAATCGCTTATCGAAGTGGGGCTAACCGTAGACATGCCCACTAAGTATGGCCATTTCCAACTTACGCCTTTCCGACAGATTAGCAACGGATTGGAGCATTTCGCACTGACCAAAGGCGAATGGAAAGACGATGACGAGGTATTGGTTCGTGTGCATTCGTCGTGTGCCACGGGCGACATTCTTGGCAGTCTGCGTTGCGATTGCGGCGACCAACTGCACCATTCGCTTGAAATGATAGAGAAAGAAGGGCGTGGCGTGCTTATCTATATGCAGCAAGAGGGTAGGGGAATTGGACTGATGAACAAGATTGCCGCCTACAAACTGCAAGAGCAAGGTTACGACACGGTTGACGCGAACGTGCATTTGGGTTTCAAACCCGATGAACGCGACTATGGATGCGGTGCGCAAATGCTCCGTCATCTGCGTGTGCACAAAATGCGGCTTATCACCAACAACCCCGTAAAGCGCGTGGGATTGGAGGCTTATGGGTTGGAAATAACCGAGAATGTACCCGTTGAGGTGCATCCCAACAAGTACGATTACAAGTACCTTAAAACCAAACAAGAACGTATGGGCCACAACTTGCATTTGTAAGCAGAGGCGGCGTGTGCATGCCGTTTGCCTTTACGAAGAAAGCATTCTCCGTTCGGTTGTGCGGTTGTTCCCCCTTGCTTGTGGGGTTCCTCCCGCTTGCTTGTGGGGTAGCTCTCGCTTGCTTGCAGGTTGCTCTTTCTTGTTTGTGGGGCGTTCCCCCTTGCTTGTAGGTTGTTTCCTCTTGCTTGTGGGGCGTACCCTCAACTTTGGGTGACGTTACCGCAAGCTTGTGGGTTGTTCATTCATCCTTGAGTACCGCTCCCGCTCGGTTGTGCGGTTGTTCCCTCCTTGCTTGCAGGTCGCCCTTTCTTGTTTGAAAGTCGTTCTTCCTTGCTTAGGGGTAGTTTCTTTTCGTTTTGGCCGTTGCTCCCTCTTGCACAGGCATACAATTCGAACGTTTTCGATAAGCCGAACGAATAATGTCGAGCTTGTTCGAACATTGTCATGGTGAGAAAACGCACTTTTCGAGGAACGAGAGAAGAATGTTTTCGTTAAGCCGAACGAACAATGTCGAGCTTGTTCGAACATTGTCATGGTGAGTAAACGCACTTTTCGAGGAATGAGAGAAGAACGTTTTCGTTAATCCAAATGAACAACGTCAAACTTGTTCGAGCATAGTCATGATGAGAAAACGCACTTTTCGAGGAACGAGAAAGAACGTTTTCGTTAAGCCAAATGAACAACGTCGAGCTTGTTCGATCATTATCATGGTGAGAAAACGCACTTTTCGAGGAATGAGAGAAGAACGTTCCCATTAAGTCGAATGAACGATGTCGAGCTTGTTCGAACATTGTCATGGTGAGAAAACGCACTTTTCGAGGAACGAGAGAAGAACGTTTTCGTTAAGCCGAACGAATAATATCGAGCTTGTTCGAACATTGTCATGGCGAGTAAACGCACTTTTCGAGGAATGAGAAAGAACTCAAAAACTCATCAACTCGCCAAATCATCAATTCGAAAACTTAAAATCTTTGTTTTTTATTTTACAACGACACGTTATTTTCCACTTCGTTCTAGCGAAAATCGGGGTTAAAAAGTAGGTAAAACACTACTTTTTCTTACATTTCACTTCTCCCAGCGTGTCTGTTTTTAAGAAAAAACCTGCATTTTGCACGCTTTTGCCTTTCCAGAATGGTTGCCAACTCATCATTTTTCAGGTCCAATTACCCGCTTTTAGACCCTAAAATCCCACTTTTTAACCACTATTTTGCCCTTTTCAGCCATGTTTTTCATGATTCTAAAAGGTTTTGTTTATACCATTGCGGTGCATTTTTATGCGTTTTGCCTTGTATTTAGCACCATTTTACCTTGCATTTAGCATCAAAACGCACTACGTTTAGCACCAAAACGCACTGCATTTAGCACCAAAATACACTGCGTTTAGTAGCAAAACGCACTACGTTTTGCCGCAAAAAGCCCAAAAACGGGTGTTAATGGCGATGTCTTTAAATAAATATTCACTTTGACTGCATGTACAACCAGCCTCTTTTTGCACCAAAACAAACCTCCGCGAGAATCGATTTTTTGCGACAAGGTAAGCGATTGGTGGACAGAAAGGGCACTTATTGTGTTAAATTTTCTGCCGAAAACTAGACAAAAACAATTGTGCCGCGTACACGCGCGTAGGTAATGGAACGGAAAGAACGTACGCATACAACCAGCAGCGCAAGCGGTTGCAGGGCAGTCCACGCACGACCAACGAAGGCAGCATCATACAGAGGCAGAGGCATGCTGTCATCAACAGCCGACTTTCAACTTGTAGAAAACACACGGAACGACTTCCGCCCAACCCCTTGTTGATGCACAACCACATTTTGCCACATACAAATGGTGCAGCAATTAGCCAACAGCGATTGGAGCTCGAAAGCCATTTACTTTCAGCAACAACTGCGCAACGTTGCCATGCGCTTAAACTCAACAAATACACAAGCAGCATGGTGATGGCCTGCTTACCGGCGCATCAAACGCCGCCAAGATGCAAACTATCACAAGCTGTTTGCCCAATCAAGTTGGTATCTTTTATGGTTGCCAAGGTTTGGGCTGCCTAAACCAAACCCACCCAGCTAAGCGCAGGCAGGCCCCAAATCCACACAAGCGCGTAAGCTTTAAACGCACAAGTCCATTAACGAACGTTTTCGTTAAGCCAAATGAACAATGTCGAGCTTGCTCGAACATTGTCATGGCGAGAAAACGCACTTTTCGAGGAACGAGAAAAGAACGTTTTCGTTAAGCCAAATGAACAATGTCAAGCTTGTTCGAGCATTGTCATAGCGAGAAAACGCACTTTTCGAGGAACGAGAAAAGAACGTTCCCAACAAGTCAAATGAACAATGTCGAGAGCTTGCTCGAACATTGTCATGGCGACAAAACGCACTTTTGGGGGAACGAGAGAAGAACGTTTGACATGGCATCTCTACCAGTTGGTCATAATGCAAGGTGTTGTTTGCCCACCCAAATTCCAAGTGCTGTGTGCGTGATGCTTGCAAAACTTCTCATGGTTGTATGGATTGAAACAACGCTATGGTGCTGTGTCAAATCGTAACCGTTTGTCTTTGCAGGCCTGACAGTTTGTAAGCTTATCGCCTATTCCTGTCGTAATCATGTCGGTCGAAACTCCATCAAGTCTTAAAAAGTATAACCCCATGTCGGAATCCTCGTTCGGCATGAAACGATGACAAATAAAAGAAAAAACACTTTTTTTGTAAAATAAAGTTGCTTTTGTTTCGTTAGCTGTGATATAATAAGTACATTTGCAAAATAAACCTTCTAAACAAGAATATGTATGGCACAATTATCTGACAGACTTAATCGGCTATCGCCTTCGGCAACACTCGCTATGTCGCAAAAAAGTAGCGAAATGAAAGCTCAGGGTATCGACGTGATCAACTTGAGTGTGGGAGAGCCGGACTTTAATACACCCGACCACATCAAGGATGCGGCCAAAAAGGCTGTGGACGAGAACTATTCAAGATACTCGCCTGTACCTGGTTATCCCGAACTGAGAAAGGCTATAGTAACTAAGTTGCAGAAGGAGAACAATCTGGAATATGGTCTTAACGAGGTGATGGTGTCTAACGGGGCTAAACAATGCGTGTGCAACGCGGTGATGGCCTTGGTGAACAACGGCGATGAAGTGATTGTACCTGCACCATACTGGGTGAGCTATCCGCAAATGGTAAAGCTTGCCGGAGGTACACCCGTGTATGTGAACGCCGGTTTTGAACAGAACTTTAAGATTACGCCACAACAGTTGGAGGCTGCCATCACGCCTAAGACGAAGATGCTTATCTTGTGCTCGCCCAGCAACCCAACAGGTAGCGTATATTCTAAAGAGGAGTTGAAGGCTTTGGCAGAAGTGATACGCAGGCACGACGACCTATATGTGCTGGCCGACGAGATTTACGAACACATTAATTATGTGGGACGCCACGAAAGCATCGCCCAGTTCGACGGCATGAAAGAAAGGTGCATCATCGTTAATGGCGTTTCAAAGGCTTATGCCATGACGGGATGGCGCATTGGCTACATGGCCGCGCCCGAATGGATAATAAAAGGATGCAATAAGCTGCAAGGACAATATACTAGCGGCCCATGCTCGGTGAGCCAAAAGGCGGCTGAGGCTGCTTATACCCTAGACCAAGGTTGTGTGGAGGACATGCGCTTGGCTTTTGAAAGGCGTAGAAACCTCGTTGTGAAACTGGCAAAGGAGATAGAGGGCCTGGAGGTGAATGTTCCCGAAGGCGCGTTCTACCTCTTCCCCAAGTGTAGCAGCCTCTTTGGTAAGCATACCGATGGCTATGTGATAAACAACGCTACCGACTTGGCCATGTATCTGCTGGAAGTGGGCCATGTGGCAACCGTTTCGGGCGACGCGTTTGGCGATCCGGAGTGTATTCGGCTTAGCTATGCCACAAGCGACGACAATCTTCGCGAGGCAATGAGGCGAATTAAAGAAACGTTAGCAAGACTTGTATAATATTGAGAATTGTGACAAAAAGCCGTTTTTTTCCTTTATAATGGTGCGTTTATGCTATTTAGCAGACTTGTTGGTAACTTTTCGTCGTTAAAACTTCTTAATTGTATTTCATTTTATACATTAATGAGTATCTTTGCGTGACCATTAAGGACAAAAGCCCAACAACAAATCAGCATTTGGACGAACGTCTATACTATAAGGAACAAAATAAACTTAAATATTTATTAACAACTAAAATTTAAAAAATTCAATTATGGCAACACAGAAAACAGCCAGCCCTGCTAAAAAGTCTCAGGGCTTTCAAGGAATTAGAGCAGCATTTTGGGTAATCGTTTGCTGCTTCATCATCGCTGCATGCTTCTTCAAGTTCTACTTGGGTAGCCCGGCTCACTTCCAAGGTGGAGATAACGAAGGACACCCACTCGACATTTGGGGAACGATATACAAGGGCGGTCTTGTGGTTCCTGTAATCCAGACTTTGTTGCTCACCGTGCTCGCACTCTCTGTTGAGCGTTGGTTGGCATTGCGCACCGCATTTGGAACGGGTTCGCTCACCAAGTTCGTTGCTAACATCAAGGCAGCCCTTAACGCCAAGGACTTCAACCGCGCACAACAACTTTGCGACAAGCAAAAGGGTTCGGTAGCCAACGTTGTTTCGGCTTCGCTGCAAGCTTACAAAGCTATGGAAACCGTTCACGGCATTAAGCTTTCGCAGAAGATTGCTAAGATTCAACAAGCTCACGAAGAGGCTACAC
This sequence comes from Prevotella sp. oral taxon 317 str. F0108, assembly GCF_000162415.1. Classification (NCBI taxonomy): domain Bacteria; kingdom Pseudomonadati; phylum Bacteroidota; class Bacteroidia; order Bacteroidales; family Prevotellaceae; genus Prevotella; species Prevotella sp. oral taxon 317. Next base: position 82,219 of record NZ_GG740077.1, read on the forward strand.
AACTTGAAATGCCTACCTTGCAGATGAACCTTCCCATCTTGGCAACCCTCGTAACGCTGGGTACACTTACCGGTCTTCTTGGTACGGTAACGGGTATGATCAAGTCGTTCCAGGCTCTGGCTGCCGGTGGCGGTGGAGACTCGCTGGCTCTGTCTGCTGGTATTTCTGAGGCTCTTATCAATACGGCCTTCGGTATTACCACTTCGTGGTTCGCTGTTATCTCTTACGGTTTCTTTACCAACAAGATCGATAAGCTGACCTACGCACTCGATGAGGTTGGTTATTCTATCGCTCAGACCTACGAAGCCAACCACGCAGACGAAGCTTAATTTTTTGCTAACCCTTTAAAATTTTATCACTATGGGTAAAGTAAAAATTAAGAAGAAATCCACTTGGATCGACATGACCCCGATGAGCGACGTCATGGTGCTCCTTCTAACGTTCTTCATGTTGACGTCTACTTTCGTCAAGAACGAACCCGTGAAGGTGGTTACCCCTGGCTCGGTGTCGGAGATTAAGGTGCCCGAGAAGAGTGTGCTGAATATCCTTGTCGATAAGACGGGCAAGATATTCATGAGTATGGACAACCAAAACGATACGCAGGCCGTACTCGAAGGCATGAGCGAGCTTTATGGAATGAAGTTCACACCACAGCAGGTGAAAAAGTTCAAGAAAGACGCCATGTGGGGAGTTCCGATGAACTCTATCCAACAATATCTCTCGCAATCGGAAACCGAAATGGCTCAAACACTCAAGAACTATGGCATTCCTACCGACAGTATCGACGGTAAGGAAAGCGAGTTCCAACTTTGGGTGAAAGAGGCACGTAAGGTTAATCCCGACGTGAAGCTAGCTATTAAGGCCGACGAGAAAACGCCCTACGCCTTGGTGAAGAAGGTGATGTCCGAACTCCAAGACTTAAGCGAAAACCGTTACTATCTCATTACATCGTATAAAAAGGTGGAGGATTAAAGAATGGCAGAATTAGTTGAACAAGGAAAAGGCGGCGGAAAACAAAAGAAAAAAGACGTCCGCGTCGACTTCACCCCTATGGTGGACATGATGATGCTTCTTATTACGTTCTTCATGCTCTGTACCTCTTTGGCCAAGCCGCAGACGATGGAATTGAGTATGCCTAGTAACGATAAGAATATCCAAGACGATGATAAAACCGTGACCAAAGCTTCGCAGACCATCACGATCTACGTGGCCGGTAACGACAAGATTTATCACGTGGATGGTTTGCCTAACTACAACGACCCTTCAACCATGAAGGAAACGACATGGGGGGCCAAAGGTATCCGTGACATATTGATTAACCATCAAACGGAAGACGGTACTATTCCTGTGAGGCAAATTATGGCTGCTAAACAGAAACTTGATAAGAAGAAACTTGAAAACCCCAAGTTCACCCAAGCCGAGTACGACAAGGAATTGTCTAAACTCAAAGCTGGTGAAGTGGATGGACAGAAAATACCAACGCTGACCATCATCATCAAAGCTACTGACAAGGCTTCTTATAAGAACTTGGTGGATGTTCTCGACGAAATGCAGATTTGCAGTATAGGTAAATACGTTATTGACAAAATCAATCCCCAAGACAGCGAACTGCTGAAGAAAAAGGGTATTGAATAAAACGATAGCCTATTAATGATTAATTAAGAAAGGAGAAAACTATGTCAAAGATTGATTTGGTTGACGGCGACTGGGTAGACCTCGTGTTTGAAGGCAAAAACCAAGCGTATGGTGCGTATAAGCTCCGTAAGGGAACCACCAAACGCAACATCCTCGCCATGATCTCTATCCTTGCTGCTGCAGTATTGGTGTTCTCGGTTGTTGCCATCAAAAGCGTAATCGAGGCTAGCCGAGGAAAGGTTGACGCCACTCAGGTTACGGAGTTGTCTGCTCTCAACCAGCCAAAGAAACAGGCTGAGGTGAAACAGAAACCCAAGGTTAATACCGAACCTGAGAAGGTTGTTGAGCGCGTGAAAAGTTCGGTGAAGTTCACCGCACCCGTAATTAAGCGAGACGACCAGGTGAAACCTGAGGATGAAATTAAAACACAAGAAGAAATCATGTCTACCAAGACAGCTATCGGTGCGCTCGACGTGAAGGGTAACGACGATGCTGCTGGTGAAGTGCTCAAGATTAAGGAAGCTGTGGCACAGCCCGAACCCAAACCCGAAGTTGAAACGAAGATCTTCGAGGTGGTTGAGCAGATGCCTCAATTCCCTGGTGGCGATGCCGCATTGATGAAATTCTTGTCGGACAACGTGAAGTACCCTGTCGTAGCACAGGAGAACGGCGTACAAGGACGTGTTGTTATCTCGTTCGTTGTGGAGCGCGACGGCTCTATCACCGACGTGAAGGTGGCTCGTTCGGTAGACCCCTCTCTAGACCGCGAGGCAGCTCGCGTTGTTAAGAGCATGCCCAACTGGATTCCAGGTAAGCAGAATGGTTCGGCTGTACGTGTTAAGTACAACGTTCCTGTTTCATTCAGACTGCAATAGCATTTTATGAGAAAAAGCATAACATCTTACACAATCGTAGGATTAGCACTGTGTAGCTTTGTTCTTGCCGCTTGTGGAGAAAGCAAGCGCAAGAACGGCCGCACGGACACATATTCGTCAGGGGTGATTAGTTTCGCCTCTGACGAAAGTTTTAGTCCCATCATCGACGAGGAACGCGAGGTGTTCCACGCTGTCTATCCTCAAGCTACGGTCAATCCCATTTACACAACCGAGGGCGAGGGTATCACACTTTTGCTTAAAGACAGCGTCAGCCTCGTAATCACTAGTCGTGATTTCAAGAAGAAGGAGTACCAGAGCCTTTACGATAAGCAGTTCCGTCCACAAACCATCAAGTTGGCTTACGACGGGTTGGCGCTCATCGTAAACAAGAACAATGTCGACACTTGCATTTCTGTTAAGGACATCGCACGTGTACTTCGCGGCGAGGCGAAGAATTGGAGCGACATCTTCCCCGGTTCAAAGCGGGGCACCATCACGGTGGTTTTCGACAATAAGCGGTCTAGCACCGTACACTTCGCCGAAGACTCCATACTTGGCGGAAAACCCATCACCAACCCCAATGTCGTTGCAACGAACAAAACGGCCGACGTGGTGGACTATGTTGAGAAGACCCCGAATGCCATCGGCATTATCGGCAGCAACTGGCTCAACGACAAACGAGATAGCACCAATCTCACTTTCAACAAGAATATTCGTGTAATGTCGGTAAGTAGAAAAGACAAAGGCACACCAGCCAACAGTTGGAAACCTTACCAATATTATATATATAACGGTAATTATCCATTGATACGCACCATCTACGCTCTTCTCAACGACCCTTATCATGGGCTACCTTGGGGATTTGCGCAGTTTATGGCATCGCCCAAAGGGCAGCTTATCATCCTTAAATCAGGATTGTTGCCTGTGCAAGGTAACATAACCATAAGGGATGTTAATGTTAATCAATAGATAAAACAATTGGAGCCTTCTGTCGTCTAAGAAGGTATAGGCATGCTTGCGGCAGGTTGCGAACTTGCCGTAACGCATCCTTTACGTTGAACTTTCTCATGTTGCTCGCAACGTATGCACAGGGGTAGAACAACGAACAACTGACAAATGCGCAAGCACTGATGCAAGGCATGCGCTAGCTGTCAGCTTAGAAAGTAACGAACGCAAACAGTAAAGCGTTTTGCAGAACACGCTAAGAGTATTATAAGAACGTAGGATTATGAAAACAGTTAAATATCTTTTACTAGGTGCGTTGGTGGTAGGTATCAGCGCGCCGCTCATGGCGCAAGACAACAAGTCTACCATCGACGCCATCTCTAAGGTAATTCTCGCCAACCCCGCTGCGGCAAAAGACCAAGTTAAAGAAGTGTTCAAAAAGAACAAGAAGAACGCCGAGGTGCTGGCTGGTATTGGACGCGCCTATTTCGAGGCCAAGGATACGGCAAATGCCAAGCAGTATGCCAACCTGGCTATCAAGGCCAACAAGAACTACGGTCAGGGTTACATCCTCTTGGGCGACATCGAGGTGTTGAAGGATGATGGCGGTGCCGCTGCTGCATGGTACCAACAAGCCATTTATTTCGACCCAAAGAACCCCGAAGGATACTTCAAGTATGCCAACATCTATCGCGGACGTAGTCCCGAAGAAGCTGTGGCAAAGCTTAACGACTTGCGTGCGCAACGCCCCGACGTGGCTGTTGATGCTTTAGCTGGCCGCATCCTCTATGCCTCTAACCGCATGGAGCAGAGCTTGCAATATTACGATAAGGTAACCGACAAGAGCAAACTCGAAGATGTGGATATTACCAACTATGCTACCGAGGCATGGATGCTGCAAAAGCGTGATAAGAGTTTGGAAATGGCGCTGTACGGACTTTCGCGCAACCCACGTAAGGCCGCCTGGAACCGTCTTGCTTTCTATAACCTTACCGACATGGAGCGCACCGCCGAGGCTTTGAAGTATGCCGATGCACTTTTCAACGCCTCTGACAGTTCTAAGTTCACGGGTTTCGACTACACCTATTATGGTACGGCTCTGAAGAACGACAAGCAATACGACAAGGCTATCGAGATGTTTAACAAGGCGATGGAAGAGAACAAGGGCAACGAGGAGTTGATAAACAGCAACCGCAAGGCTCTTTCCGACCTCTATCTGTCGAAAGAAGACTTTGATAAGGCCACCGCGTATTACGAGGAATACCTCAAACATGCCGCAAAGACTACGGCTAGCGACATGGCAGGATTGGCTACCATCTACATGAACTTGGCTGCAAAGCAGACGGGCGACGAGCAGAAAGCTTCGTTTAAGAAGGCCGATGATGTTTATGCGCGTCTGGGAGAGAAGTTCCCTGCCAACATCGACTTCGCCAACTTTATGCGTGCTCGCATCAATTCCAATCTCGACCCCGAAACCAAAGAAGGTCTTGCCAAGCCTTTCTACGAGGCTATCGTAAACTCTTTGGCTAGCAAAACCGACCGCGACAAGGCCGACAATGCCCGCTTGACTGAGGCTTATCGCTATCTGGGTTATTATTACCTTGTGAAGAACGATAAGGCAACGGCCGACGGATATTGGAAGAAGGTGTTGGAGATTGACCCTGAAAACGAAACGGCTAAGCAAGCTTTGGGCGTTAAGTAAGTATTTGTCAACAAGGGAGTGGTAAATAGGTTGTTTATAAAATGCTCAAGCGTAAGAAGTGAAATAATACTTACGCAGAAGTGTTCGATTTCTAGAACAAACTTATAGCCAAACTTATAAGTTATCATTGGGGTGTGTCACATTTGTGTGGCTTACCCCTTTTTCGTTTTATCCTTTTACTTTTAGGAGTTATGGAGTTAAGGAGTTAAGCCAAATGCTTTCTAGTGAGTAGTTAAGGAGTTAAGGAGTTAAGGAGTTAAGCCAAATGCATCGGTGGCGTTAGTCATCTTTCCACTTTTTAGGAATTAAGGAGTTATGGAGTTAAGCCAAATGCTTGGTTGCAGAGTGGATGATAATCCTTGTCAACTCGTTAACTTGTCAACTCGTTAACTAACATCCTGGTTAAGGAGTTAAGCCAAATGCTTTCTAGTGAGTAGTTAAGGAGTTAAGGAGTTAAGCCAAATGCTTTTTAATGAGTAGCAAAGGAGTAAGTGGGCAATGAAGTTATGCCAAATGCATCGGTGGCGTTAGCCATTTTTTCACCTTTTCACCTTTTCAACCTTTCACCCTTTCCCCTTTTGCCCCTTCACCTCTTACCAAGATTTTCCTCTTTAATATTGTTTCATATTTTATTTTTTTGTAACTTTGCTGCGACACCATAAACGTTTAATCCATTAAGCAAAAGCAAGTTTTTGCGTTGATTGTCAATGTAATCTGCCCACCAACATATACGCCAATGAAATCAAGATGCAGCATATTAGTCCTTTCTCTGTTTGCTTGTGCGCTTTCGTATGCACAAGGTAAAGTCAATACAAGCGACAGCTTGTCTATCGACTCGCTTTATCGCGACCTGCCCGAAGTGATTGTCAAAGGCGAACGCCCCACTGTTAAACTTGAAAGGGGCAAGCTAGTGTATAATATGCAGCTGCTTTTAGAGAAACTCCCTGCCGACAACGCCTACGATGCCATCACCAACATACCAGGCATTAGTGCAGCCGACGGCAGCCTAAGCTTGGTTGGCGCAAACGTAACACTCATTATCGACGGAAAGGCCAGCACCCTAAGCCAAGCCCAAGCCATAGCAAAACTTAAAAACATGCCTGCCTCGCGACTGTCCAAAGCCGAAGTAATGCTTTCGGCTCCTGCACAATATCATGTTCGCGGAGCTGCAATCAACATCATAACCAACGACTACGGCGGACAGCACCACACTTCGGGGCAGCTGCAAGCCACGCTCAACAAGTCGAAATATGCACGAGGCTATGGTCAGGGCAACCTGTTGTATGCCAACGGCCGCTTTACACTCGACCTGAATTATACCTTTACTGGCGGTAAAGGATATGCAGAGGCAGAACACTATGCCCAACATCCGCTGAACGGAACGCGCGTGGCCTACAACGACAAAACAAGCAACATCAGCAGCGGCACATCCCACGACATCGGCATTGAGCTTGGCTATCGCTTTGCCGAACGCCACAAGGTAGAAGTGGCCTACACCGCAGATGCTAACTTCATCGACAGCAATAACACGACAACGGGCAGCAGCGTATCTGCGCAAAGCAGCGAGGGACACAATCTGCTGCACAACATCGGCCTATATTACACCCTGCCTTTCGGACTGCGACTTAACGGAACATATACCTATTATAGTTCGCCACGCAACCAATCTCTCAATGGACAATTGGGCGCAGATAGGCGAGTGGTGGCTGCAAAGAGCGACCAAACTATCCGAAAATGGCTATTCACGGCCGACCAAGTACACACCTTAGGGCACGGATGGCAGTTAAGCTATGGTCTTGAATGGCAAACCACAAACAACAAAAGCTATCAAACCACACTCAACGATGCTGGCATAGTGATACCAGAGGCCACCAGCGAGGTGAACATTGATGAGCAACGTTTTAATGGTTACATAGGATTTAGCAAACAGTTTGGGAAAGGAGTCAGCCTAGAAACAACCCTAGCCATAGAGAACTATCATACGCCGCAATGGAACGACTGGCGTGTTTTCCCCACACTGAACGCGGCATGGCAGGTAAACAGCTACCATACGCTGAACCTATCGTTCAACTCTAACGCCACTTACCCAAGCTATTGGAGCACGATGAGCCAGATTTACTACTCCTCTGCCTATTCTGAGATATGGGGAAACCCCTTGTTAAGGCCCTCCAAAAGCTACGACACGTCGCTGTCTTGGCTCATCAAAGGCCGTTACACCCTTGTGGCATTTGCCCATATCTGCAACGATTACGCTATACAATTGCCCTATCAGCTTAGCAATCGCATGGCGGTGGTGATGCAGGATGTTAACTTCAACCACCGCAACATCTTTGGCTTGCAGGCAATGGCGCGTTTTTCGGCAGGCTCATGGCTCAATGGCAACGTTTATGTTACAGGCATGTTCATCAGCGATAAGAACAACCACTTCTTCGATTTGCCTTTCAATCGCCAACGTTTCTCCATGCGGGCGGGAGGCAATGTGTCGGCTCTGTTGAGCAAAAAAACTAATGTGCGCTTTTCCGTTAGTCCCACGTTCCAGTCCCGCGCCATTCAAGGGGTGTACGACATCAATGGCATGTTCTCCTTAAATGCCTCCATGCGGTGGGCATCTGCAAATGGAAAATGGAATGCAGTGTTGTCGGGGTATAACCTAACCAATCGCCGAATGGTCACACATTCGGGCTATGGCAACCAAGATTTCGGCTTGCGGGTGGTGCAAGATTGGACAACCCTTGCGCTCAGCGTTATTTATAAGTTCGGCAACTACAAGGCCAAAACGAAGAAAGAAGTTGATACTTCCAGGATGAGAAAGTAAACATCCGCCCGTCCCCCATACACTCTTCCAAGGGATAACGCCCCCTACATCCCCGCTCTGTGCGAATAGAGTAGGGGATAGGGTAGTTCTTTTACCAATTATAGTCAAACAGAATTGCTTTTGGAAAAATGTTGTTAGAAGAACGCAAGGCGTTCGTAGCATGGCATCAACAAAACCCGCACGCAGAGGAGAATGAGGACTTTTGTTTGCTTACGATGCAGTTGTGGCTTTCCAAATCCATTTCTCCATAAATAACCTTTTCATCGTCTTAACAATTTACGTAGTTCCTCTGCATCATATGTTGTTAGTCTGCATACTATCTATATAGCAATGGTATGCAAACCTTCTAATGCCCTTGCGCGGGTACGTATGCCGCACCCACGCAAGGTATTGTTTCGTTTTTATACATACGGCACCATATATCTCACTTTACTTTTTGCGCCAATATGTATCAAACGTGTTGGCTTTACTTCTCACTCGATGTCGTTCGTTCGGGTATATAGAAGTGTTCCCAAGACACATCCAACACTTTCACATCAAGACACTTACGTACAATGGCCTCCATCCATGCAGGCCCAGCATGGCTGGCAGCATCCCAGAAGGCACTTGACTCCCAACGAACGTCTAAGATTATGCGTATGATATAAACCTCCTTATCCTTCATCGCTTGCTGAACGGGCTTGTTAAAGAGAGATAGACCATAGACGTAGGTCTTTCCCTTATACTCTGCCCATGGGCTCGTGCTCTCTGTCCCAATGTTCCTTATTTTAAAGGCACTACCCCTTATAACATCAAATAGCTTTTTGGCGGGTTGGCCAACAAATTCGTTTCTCCGTGCATCTAAGATAGGCAAGAAAGCCTCGAGCATCTTATTTTCCCTTTCGCGTTCTGCATCCGTTTGCGTGTTTTGAGCGTACATGGTTATGCCAAAGCATAACGATACCATCAATAAAAATAACCTTTTCATCGTCTTAACATTTAATGGGTTTGTAACTAACCTTCTCCGAACCGTATGTGGTATAGTCGGGTTTATCTGTTATATGGCATTTCACGATACTGATACCACCATCGAAGTGGTTAATGATTGTACTTAATCTGGCAATGGCTGTTTCATTACTTGATTTAAAGGTATTAAGATGTTCATACTGTTTCAATATCCTATCACATTTTCCGCCCATTTTAAAATCATTATTTTCTGCCACTTCGTACTCAATCTCCTTGAACATGGCTGCCGCTTTCTTTCTATCGTTGATAATCAATGCGTAATAGGTGTTCTCGTCTATGAAAACAAATGAACCACGCATATTAGGACACTCTTGACTAGCCGCGTCGGAACAGAGATTTAACAAATCCTTAGCTGATGGAGGAGTAAGATTAGGATGGTTGTGGAGCGTATATTTCGTGTAGAAATTTGCAGTGTATGGCGCACGATCTACAAGTCCTCCTCCTTCGGGCTCCAACATGTAATGACGATTATCATCATAAACATTAATAACACAAACATGCTCCACATTACCATGTTCTTTAACAAGCTTTTTAAACTGAGACAGGTCTATGTAGTTCTTTTTCTGCCCTTTATAAGGCTTCAGTGAGAACAAACTGTCCAACATTTCCTTCATGGCTCTCTTAGCCTCGTTGGAATAAGGTAGTGAGTCGCACTCTTCTGGAATCTTACTCTTCGGAAATATTCCTAAACCCAAGTTACCTGTATAGGGTCCATTATTGGTTTCAGGTCTACTTTCACCAACAATTCCTATCGTTCCACCACGCCGGTCCCAATAAGTAGCTCCATCCACACGATAAGTTGCCTGAAGAAAAAAAGAGAAAGAGTGTGTAATAGCTATACCCCGAAGTATATTTCCATAGTACATAACATAGCTCCTGGGGTCTGAACTTACATTATAAAGCTGTTCACAAGGTATGGTTATCTCTATCTTATTAAGATACCATCCTTTCTCAATCCTACAAACATAAGGATTAATCATTGTTTGTCTCAAAGCTTCTTCCGCCCATCGTTCCACGGTATAATGGTATAAACCATGACTATCTCCATCCGGTTGCCCAACATAGTTCGCCGAATAGTCTATTGTAATAATAACTCTAGAGCCATTAAGGTAAGGATTGTAATAACGCGTTTCAGGCAACTGTTCCTGCGTTAATGGCATCATGCTGTCTTTAAGAAACTCGTACGCTTTAAGGCTATCGTCTACTTGCAATCCCTTATCAGATAAGATAGTAAAATCATTAGAATAGAGGAAACGCTGCGTTATTGGGATGTCGTTGTTGAGCGTTTCAGCAGTAACCACTTGTGGGCTTTTAAGTTTGTTGTTCAGTTCAACGCGTTCGTCATCCAGCTGTGTAAAACCAACAGGATAATACAGCGCACCACTTATCGTTCCTTCCGTGCCGAAAGGTACAATAAACACCATGCCGTGCATCGAACTGTTGCACAAGCGAACGTCCTCGAAGTACACCTGCTTGCCTTTTGTCAAGCTTTGAAACACTGGTTGCTGGTCGGTCGAGGCGTTTAATGCGTCAATAAACCGTTGGGCCTCTCTGTTTGTCACCTCATCTGGCAACGACAACCCCGCATCGTTTTCTAATTGGTTGCAGGCGCAAACCAACAAGACGCATAACCAAATCATTGGCGAAACAATGTTCGTCTTCTTTACGTTTCGTGTCATCATAACTGCTTCATTTAGATTTCATGTTAATGTTAGTGAGATATATTTGCATTAACTTATGCTCCAACTCACCCCTTTAAAGAACATTTTAATCAGGAGAAGTACAAGTTGTTACTCCTTATTATAGATGTTGCTTAATTGTTGGGATAACTCTCTTGCAATAAAACAATTGATGATTATACCGCTGTATAAGCTTGAGGTTGACTAACAAGCTACTTATGTCTGCAAATTTAAGAAAAATATCGGTTCGTTTTACAAATGCGCTTATGTTTCTTAACATAAAAAGAAAGGCCATGCCCACATCCTCTTATGAGTATGGCCATGGCCTTTAAGCATGTGTTTCGCAACTTGCAAATAGCTAAGTTGCAATATAAAAAGATGTGAACGAATCTAAGAAACCCTACATCTTGGTAACAATACCCCCCTCTGTCGCCTCGATAAACTGCACGAGGTTGCGTATTTCAGGGCCGTCGGGCACTTGCTCTTTCACCTGGAGCACCGAGTCGAACACGCTTGTTTGCCCGTGGAACACCAGTCGGTAGGCGTTAGCGATGTGCTTAATGTTCTTCGGGTCTACGCCATCGGCTTTCAGCATCACGGTGTTTACCCCGCCATAAGCCAGCGGTTTGCCGCCAAGGATGATGTAAGGGGGCACGTCTTTCGAGAAAGTTGTGCCTGCTTGTATCATGGCGCGGTCGCCAACACGCGTCTTGGCGTTCTCGATAACGCCCGTAGAGAATATCACGCCGTTGCCAATTTCGCAGTCGCCGGCAATCTTAGTGCCGTAGCCGAACACGCAATCGTTGCCCACCTGCGTATCGTGCGAGATGTGCGCACCCTCCATCAAGAAGTTGTGATTGCCGATAACGGTTTTGCAACCCTCGTGCGTAGCGCGGTTGATAACCACGTTTTCGCGGATGGTGTTGTCGTTGCCGATGATGAGGAACGACCTTTCGCCCACGAAATTGAAGTCTTGGGGCAACGCTCCCAACACCGAACATTGATAAACACTGTTTCCACTGCCCATGCGTGTGCCGTTAAGTATGCTTACGAAGGGGTGGATAACGCAGTTGTCGCCTATCTCCACATCGTCTTCTATGTAGACGAAGGGGTAAATTTTGCAGTTGTCGCCTATCTTGGCGCGTGGCGACACCTCTGCTCTTGAACTTATATCGCTTGACATCTGTATGAGTTTTAATTAGTTAACGAGTGGACAAGTTGATGAGTGGACAAGTCAATAAATTAACTTGCATCCCGCTACCTCACACTCCTACTTTCCACCTCCCAACGCCATGTAGAGGTTTACAACCGCTTGCATCTTATAAAAGTCGTCTTGAACCTTCGAGAGTTCCACTTTCAGCAAGGTTTGTTGGGCGGTAATCACTTCGAGATAGCTACCTCTGCTCTCGGTGAGTAGCATCTTAGTATCTTCCACATTCTGACGGAGCGTAACGATTTGCTTGGCCTCTATGTCGCTCTTTTCGGCCGATGCGTTGTACAACACCAAGGCGTTGCTCACCTCGTTGCCTGCACTTAACACCATCTGTTGCCAAGTGTTGTAGGCACGTTCGTATTGTATCTTGGCCACTTTAAGGCCCGCGATAAGCTGTCCGCGCTGGAAAATGGGCTGCGTTAAGCTACCCACAGCCGAGAGCAACAGCTTGGCCGGGTTGGTTATACCCATGCCGCCGCTGTTGGTATAGCCGCCTTGCGCACTCAATGTGAGCGTTGGATAGAAACGGCTGCGGGCTGTTTGCACATTGTAGAAACACTGTGCCAAGCTCATTTCGGCAGCATGAACGTCGGGACGGTTGTTAAGCATCTGCAAAGAGATGCCCGTTGAGAAGTTGGTTGGCAGACTCTGACCATCGAATTTGCCGCGGGCAATGGTGCGCGCCGACTGTCCGAGGAGCAGCGAGAGGGCGTTTTCGGCCTCGCGCAGCTGACGTTTCAGCCCCACCTTTTGTGCCTGAACCGAGTAGTAATTGCTCTCGGCACTCTGCACACCCGTAGAACGAACGTTGCCATATTCCTTTTGCAGTTTCATGGTTTCCCATGTATCCTTGGCCAATACCTCCATTTCGTCTATCAGTTCCAGCTCCTTATCGAGCATCAACAGCGTGTAATAGAGGTTGGCTACGTTGGAAATAAGCCTTGTACGAGCGGCAAGTTGATAGTCTTTCATGCCTATCAAGGCCATTTGCGAACTGCGCTTGGCCGAGAGAAGTGTGCCGAAGAGGTCGATGGTCCAACTGGCCGACACGGGCAACGAGTAGGTTTTCACGGCCGCATGGCCGTCCCACGAGCTGATAGTTCCCTGCGGAGTGAAGGCAAACGAGGGCAAGAAAGACAGCTGTGCCGACTTTAATTGCGCCTCGGCCATCTTTACATTGAGGGCCGCATTCAGCAAGTCGTAGTTGTTTTCAAGTGCCGTGGCGATGTGCGACTGCAACTGCGGGTCGGTAAACACGCTACGCCAGGGCAGGTTTCCAAAGCTAGCCGTATCGCTAACGGCCAGCGTGTCGGTATCTGAAAGGGGCGAGCGAACCACGCCTGCGGCCTTAACCGCAGGGCGTTCGTACTTGCCATAGAGGCTCTTGCAGCCCGTTAGGGCTAGGGCTGCAAGTGCCAGGAGGATGAAATTCTTTATCTTCATTGTTTTGCTTTCACGTCTTTTTCTATCGCCATTTGGCGTGCATACTGTTTCAACTCGTTCTTTACCTCGCGGTTTTCTTCGTCGCCAAACTCCAAGGGTGTGAACTTCTCTTGCAAGTATTGGAAGATAACGAAGAGCGCGGGCACAACAAATATCTGCAACATCATACCGATGAGCATACCGCCAACGGCAGCCGCACCAAGCGTTTGGTTTCCGTTTTTGCCTACACCGCTGGCAAACATCATAGGCAAAAGACCGATAACCATAGCTAAACCGGTCATCAAGATGGGTCGCAAACGCGATGCCGCACCCAAAATGGCACTGTACTTAATGGCCATACCCGTGCGCCGGCGTTCCAAAGCGAACTCAACGATAAGGATAGCGTTCTTTGCCAAAAGGCCTATCAGCATGATAAGCGCAATCTGCATGTAGATGTCGTTCTGATGTCCGAAGAGTTGCGTAAAGATAAACGCACCCGCTAAACCGAAGGGCAACGAAAGAATTACCGACAAAGGCAGCAGATAACTTTCGTATTGGGCGGAGAGGATGAGGTAAACGAACACCAAACAGAGGGCGAATATAAGCGCCGTGGTGTTGCTTTGCTCGTGTTCCGAACGCGTCAGACCTGAGAAGTCGTAGCCATAACCCGTTGGCAGGTTCTGTGCAGCCACCTCTTCAATGGCTTTGATAACCTCGCCCGAAGAATATCCGTCGGCAGGTGTTACGTTGACGTTGATGCTGGTGAAGAGGTTGAAACGCCGCACGTTAGATGGGCCATACACACGTGTAAGTGTGCAATACTCGCTTACGGGAACCATGCCTTGTGCTGTGCGCACGTAGATGTTGGTGATGTCGCTGGGTTTCATCCTACTGGCAACATCGCCCTGAATCATTACGCGATACAGCTTACCAAAGCTGTTGAAGTTGGATGCGTACATACCGCCATAGTAGCCTTGCAGCGTTGAAAGCACCACGCGCGGGCTAATGCCGCTTTGCTTACACTTGGCTACGTCCACGTCTACCATATACTGCGGGTAGTTGGGGTTGTAGGTAGTCATGGCGTTCATCACCTCGGGCCGTTCGTTCAGTGCTTTCAGATAGTCTTGTGTCACCTTAAAAAAGTGGTCCAAGCTGCCGCCCGTCTTGTCTTGCACGGTGAAAGTAACGCTGTTGGCAAGTCCGTAACCAGGAATCATCGGCGCACCGAAGGCTATAATTTGTGCGCCTTTGATGCTCGAAATCTGCTTATAGATGGTGCCAAGAATCATGTTAGAGCTGCGCACGTCTATAAAGAAACGCATAATGCCGTCGCCCTGCCACAAGCCCGAAAGCTTATAGAAGAACCCGCCCGTACGTTCTTCAAACGGTTTAAGCTTAAGCACGAACGTAGCTTGGTCGGAACCTTGGCCTGCGATGAAGTTATAGCCCGCAATTTGTTCGCGACTCTGTATCATGGGGTTGTTGGCCAGCATCTCATCCACTTGGTTAACCACCTCTTGCGTACGCTCTTGGCTTGTGGCCGGCGGCAGCGAGATGGTTACAAAGAGCGTTCCTGTGTCTTCGTTAGGCACAAGACCCGTCTTGGTTGTGCTCATTGTGAACACCAAAACCACAATACCCACCAACACGGCCACACCAGTAACGATGCGATGCCTGATGATGTTCTCTACACCCTTGCGGTATTTGCCCAACACCTTGTTGAAAGCCACGTTGAAACCAGCATGGAAACGGTCTACAAAACTCGTCTTCCGCCCATGTTCGCCCTCGGCATGGGGCTTCAAGAAGATGGCGCAAAGCGCAGGCGAAAGGGTAAGGGCGTTGATGGCCGAGATGATGATAGACACGGCCATCGTTACACCGAACTCGCGATAGAACGTTCCCGACGTGCCGCTGATAAACGAAACGGGGATAAACACGCAGGCCATAACCAGCGTAATGGAGATAATGGCGCCCGAAATCTCGTTCATGGCGTCGATGGCGGCCACCTTCGAACTCTTATAGCCCATATCCAGCTTGGCGTGCACGGCCTCAACCACCACAATGGCATCGTCTACCACGATGGCAATGGCCAGCAACAGGGCCGAGAGCGTTAGCAAGTTGATGGAGAAACCGAACATCCACAAGAAGAGGAACGTACCAATGAGCGACACGGGCACGGCGATAAGCGGGATGAGCGTTGAGCGGAAGTCTTGCAAGAAGACGTAAACCACGAAGAACACCAGCACAAAGGTGATGATCAGGGTCATTACCACCTCTTCTATTGCGGCGAAAAGGAATTCGGTAACGTCGTAGTTTATCTTATATTCAAGACCTGGGGGGAAGGTTTTGGATTGCTCTTCCAACACCTTCTTCACGTCTTGGGCAATCTGTGTGGCGTTAGAACCGGCAATCTGTTGCACCATACCCATCACCGAGGGGTAGCCGTTGTTCTTCATCGTTACAGAATAACCCAGTGCGCCCAGCTCAACCTTGGCCACGTCTTTCAAGTAAAGCGTCTGGCCTTGCGTATTGTTGCTGATGATGATGTTGCCGTATTCTTCGGGCGTTTTGAGCCTTCCCTTATAGCGCATCACGTATTCGAAGGCCACGTTGCTTTGCTCGCCAAACGAACCTGGCGCGGCCTGAATGTTCTGTTCGGCAAGGGCAGCCGTTATGTCGCTAGGCATCAGCCCGTATTGTTTCATCTTGTCGGGCTGCAACCAGATGCGCATAGAATAGGTACCCGAACTAAACGACTGCACGTTACCCACACCCTGCACACGCTTAATGGCCGGTTGGATGTTGATTTCGTTGAAGTTGGTGATGAACTTCTCGTCGTAACGTCCGTCGGAAGACGTGATGGTGTACATCACAACGTTACTCGTCTGCCGTTTCGAGGTGGTAACACCCACCTGCGTAACCTCTGCGGGCAACAGTGCTTGTGCCTGCGACACGCGGTTTTGCACGTTCACGGCAGCCATGTCGGCGTTAACGCCCTGCTTAAAGTAGATGGTTATCATGGCCGTACCGTCGTTTGTGGCGGTACTCTCCATGTAGGTCATGTTCTCCACGCCGTTGATGCTCTCTTCAAGAGGCACCACCACGGAGTTGAGAACCGTTTGCGCATCGGCTCCCTGGTAGTGCGCCATCACCGAAATGGTGGGCGGTGCGATGTCGGGATACTGCGCAATGGGCAGCGACACGATGCCAATTAAACCCAGCAATACAAGAAACACGGAGATAACCGTGGAGAGTACTGGGCGTTGTATGAATCTTGTAAATGTCATATCTTACTTATTGAGCATTTAAGTTTCGTGAGTTTATTTCGTTTTTTCGATGCTTTATGCCGAGGGCGAACAATGCCCCCCCCCTAGAACCGCTTTTATCCGTATGATGCTTGTCGGGCTAATGCCAACGGCAAACAGCAACGGCGATGCGCATTTAGCTTGGTTTGCGAGGTCCGAAACGGGTATTTGCTTATGCCGCAACAGGCAACACACCTGCGTACTATCCATATTAAGCACAAAACAACGCATCGTAAAGCAAGGCTCACCGTGCCAAAACTCAAAGCCTAAGAAACTGATAAACTAATAAACTTATAAACTAGAAAAACTTAAACAACTATTGTTCTACTTCTTCTTCATCATGTCGATAAATCCCTTTGCGCTAGTCTGGTTTTTGCCAAGCTTAGCAGCATCCGACACCTTTTTAAGATACTCTTCCTCGGTAAGCGGCACAATCTTCATGGTGTCTGTAAGCGTAGTTAGTCCGCGGGTAACAATCTTGTCGCCGGCTTTCAAGCCGCTAGTAACCACATAATTGTTGCCGTCGTTTTGTGGGTCGACCGTAATTTCGGTGTACTTCACGCGGTTTTCGGCGCCCAACTTGTACACAAACACCTTATCTTGTATCTCGGTAGTTGCGCTTTGGGGGATAACCAGGCTGTTGGTGCTAACGCGCGGCACGATAATAGTGCCCGATGCACCACTTTTAAGCAGGTGTTCGGGGTTGGGAAAACGTGCTATAAGCGACACGGCACCCGTGGTTTGACTGATAACACCGCTCATCTTTACCACCTTACCCGTGTGTTTGTACATCGTTCCGTCGGCCAATTTCAGCTTTACTTCGGGGTAATCGCTAATGGCGGCGTGCGTTCCGCCCGCTTGTTTCGACATGTTCAACACGTCTTTCTCGTTCACCGAGAAATACACTTCGATGGTAGCCGCATTCGAAACGGTTGTCAATGGCTCTACGCTTTGCGCGCTAACCAACGCTCCCACCTTGTAAGGCAAGCTACCCACGATGCCGTTAGCCGGACTTTTCACAAAGCAAAAGCCCAACATATCTTTTGCCGAAGACAGCGAGGCCTGTGCTTGCGCCACGGCAGCACGCGCGCTTTCGTAGGCGTTCTGCGCCGTTTGCAGTTCGTACGAACCGATAACGTTGCGCTCGAAAAGTTTCTTGCTGTTGTCGAAAGTAAGCTTGGTGGTGTTAAGCTGCACCTTAGCCGAATTAAGTGCGGCCTGCGCTTGGCGCACAGTTGCCTGATACGTGGTGTTGTCGATGACGAAAAGCAGCTGCCCTGCCTTAACCACCTGCCCTTCTTGCACGCAAAGTTTGGTGATAAAACCCGACACTTTGGGCCTTATCTCCACGTCTTGCACACCCTTAATAGAGGCCGGATAAGTTGTTTCCGTCTCCGAACCTTGCGTGCCTACCGTCATTACGGGATATTCGTTGTTGTCCATTTTCATGTTGCCCTTGCCGCCACATGCAGCCAAGAGTGCAACACAGGCCACCAACATTAACCATTTCTTTTGTCTCATACTCTATTATCTAAATACTATTCTGTTTCTATTTTCAGCCAAATTGCTATCCTAATTGCAAAAACCCGACGCGCATATTGAGTTTTTGCACTGCAAAGTTACAAAGAAATATCAACCCATTTCAGTGCAGCCCACACCATTTAACTATAATTAGCACAGCGCAAACCTAAGGGTTAAGCAGTCGGCGCAATATGCCAATGCAGCATCATCGAACCCAACTCGCCTTGCTGATAATTGGCGATGGCAAGTGGGTATGGCGGTAAGCGCACTGCGTATGATGGTTTTTGGTTGACAAGCTGACGAGTAATCCTCCATTCTTTGTCCACTTTTCAGTATAATTTTTAACATTATGAGTGCCTGTTTTGTCCACCAACCGTCCCCTTGACCGCAAATAATCGATTCTCGCGAAGGTTAGTTTTTGCGCAAAAAAGGGTTAGTAAGCGAATGCGGCAAAATGAATTTTTATTTAAAAACGCCGCCATTTGCACCAGTTATTGGGCTATTTGCTGCTAAATGCAGTGCATTTTGGTGCTAAATAGAGTGCGTTTTGATGCTAAATGGAGTGCATTTTGATGCTAAATGGAGTGCATTTTGGTGCTAAATAGAGTGCGTTTTGGTGCTAAATAGAGTGCGTTTTGATGCTAAACGCAAGGCAAAATGCTGCTAAATGCGAGACAAAAAGCATAAAGATACACTGCAATGGTATAAATAAAACCTTTTCGAGTCGTTAAAAATATGGCTGAAAAGGGCAAAATAGCCGTTAATACGTGGGATTTTAGGGGCAAAAAGCAGATAATTGGGACTGAAAAAACTGCGAACTGGCAACCAAATAGAAAGGCAAAATGGTGCAAAATGCACGTGATGTTGTCAAAAATGAGCCAAAAAACAAATCCGCAAGACTGCAATTTGCCCCTAATTGCTAGCTTTAACGCTCATTTTTTCGCTAGAAGGGGCTGGCGAAGCGATAGTGTTTTGTAAAGTTTAAATAACGCATTTAACTAAAATTCGACCACAGAAAAAGGTTGAACGATGACCTTTAATCACCTAATTTGGATTAAACGGAATATACACGTGTGCACAGGACTGCGCGCATGGGTATGGAACTCAGACCATCGTAAACTTGATTTTTCAGGAGTTTCAGGTGCTCCTGGGGCTGTCCTTATGGCAGACCGCGAACTATGCGGGAAGGCCGCAAGTAAGCGTAATAACGTTTTTCTTATGCTTTTATAAATTTAATATGCCTCAAACATAACGAAAACACACGAACGCACCAAGGAAAAACACCTGTAAGATTGCAGGAATGTAGGATACGGTAAATGAACCCCTCAGGTAAAAAAAAACAAGGGATACCACAAATACTTTGGACTTAATGAAAAGCACAATATACTATTTATAATGCAAACTAATAATTAAATAGTTTGGAACATACTCGCCAATTCATTATCTTTGCCACAGATAACTATGACAACGTAAGTAAAGAAAATCATGAACATCAAAGCTAACAGGCCATTGCAGGGGCTATCCAAACATATCGTGAGGGAAAGGCCCGGTAGACGCAGCGGTATAGAAACGCTAACAAATGTCTGTGGGAGCATGCGGTTCTCTGGGTATCTGTTCGGCTCGGACGTGCAAGACATGCGCGCCGATTGGCGAGTTGTAGGAAACGACATGAGGAAAGCAATGCACAGATATGGAAGATAAGCGACAACGCCAACAACAGCAAAAACCAAAAAAACATACCGCAACCCAAAGAGCATGAAGAACCCGTAGACTTGTATGAGGTGTTGCAGTCGGTGGAACTCGAAAGGCGAGACGTCACCATAAGGGCATTTTGGGCAATGGAGGAGCATAAGGCATACAGCGGACCGCTACCCGCTCCCGAAGACTTCGGAGCATACAAGGACGTGTTGTCCGATGCACCAGAACGTATCCTTGCCATGGCAGAGAAACAAATACAACACCGTATCAGCATGGAAGAGAAAATCGTATCGTCGGGACTCTCCGAAAGCAAGAAGGGACAAAACCTTGGCGCCATTATTGTATTGGCGTGCATCGCAAGCAGCGTGTATCTCGGCATGAACGGACACGACATTTTGGCAGCGGCGTTGGTGGCCATCATAGCAGCGGTAGGCACAATCTTCGTATTGAAGAAAACTCCACGCAGCGGTGGCAAAGGGATTTCCTTGAAAGAGGAAGATACCGAAGAATAACGTTTCGAGCTATAACAAATACGGCTTGATAATCAAGTAGGAGGTAAATGCTAATAGTAGGTGTTTACCTCCTACGTTAGTATTTGCCGACCACTCACACCACCGTACGTGCCGTTCGGCATATGGCGGCTCCTATTTTGT
Organism: Prevotella sp. oral taxon 317 str. F0108; assembly: GCF_000162415.1. Lineage (NCBI taxonomy): Bacteria > Pseudomonadati > Bacteroidota > Bacteroidia > Bacteroidales > Prevotellaceae > Prevotella > Prevotella sp. oral taxon 317. The sequence goes on from NZ_GG740077.1 coordinate 102,687, forward strand.
CTCCACGAATCTTCCGCTGAGCCGTCCAAAGCCGGCGCTATGGGCATGAGATAGGGGCAAAAACAAAAAGGAGTTGCGAACCTTGCGGCTGCAACTCCTTCTTGTTATGTCGGGATTACTGGACTCGAACCAGCGACCTCGCGCCCCCCAGACGTGTGCGCTACCAACTGCGCTAAATCCCGAACATTGCCTTTTAAGCGTGTGCAAAGGTAGGCAATAAATTGTTAATGGCAAAATTTTTATGCCGTTTTTTCGACGTTAAACGTGAAATTATCGCTTTTTTATCGTATTTTTGCGGTGGCGCAGTGCCTCTTGTCTGGCCATTTGGACAGCTGGTGCAGGTTGCCGTCATGTCTAATCCAATATAAACGAAGCAATGAAACAACGTTTGTTTTCACTTTTTATGGTGGCTGCCGCCCTCGTGCTGCTAAATGCTTGCGACAAGAAGGACGACCGAACAACAATCCCTAAACCAGAACCCGAGGAGCCTATAAAACTGGGCGTGCTGCCTGTTGTGTTCCACGTTTTCTATGCCGATGAGAACGATGCCACGCAAAAGGTTCCTGCCGAAAGACTGCGGCAAGTGCTAGATAATGTTAACCGATTGTACCAAGGGGTTTATAGTGGAGCGGGGAATGCTAACATACGTTTCTTGCCAACACCTGTTGACAAGGCGGGTAAAAGGCTCGCTGAATCTGGTGTGGAGTATATCAAGCTGGAAAAAAGCGAATATCCCATCGACCCTTACGTGCTGATGAACGACAAATCGGGCAAGTATAAGCAGTATATGTGGGACCCAAACAGATTTGTTAACGTGTACGTATACCATTTTAAGCAAACTAACACGAACGGAACAACGCTCGGCATCAGTCACATGGCGATTTCTGCGAAGGGCGAACACGAGCTGGAAGGGCTGCTTGCGGTGCAAGCTAGGCACCTAACTCTGGATAATTTGCCAACCCCTTTCTGCGTTTCGGTGAACAGCAAGTTTGTTAATGATGAGTCGAACCGCTATAAAGATTGGCCCAACTTGCACTTTCTTCGTATCAACTCTGCCGACTTCAACGTTACACTCGCCCACGAACTGGGACATTATTTAGGACTATTCCACGTGTTTGGCGAAGAGGATGGGGAGTATATAGACGGATTTAAGGATACAGATTACTGCAAAGACACGCCCACATATAACAAGGTGGCGTACGATAAGTTCTTGGCGGAATACATTCGAACGCACTATGCCCAAGCCGCAGACCTTAAAGAGTTATTGAAACGTACAGGTAGCGATGGCAAAACGTTCGACTCTAACAACATTATGGATTATGCTATAAGCTTGGGTCACACCTTTACGCAAGACCAAACCGAACGCATGCGCCACGTACTTAATTATAGTCTGCTGATACCAAGGCCGGGTTCAAGAAGCAGAAGTGTTGATGCGCACGGCAAACCTAAGGGCGTTGTGGATGTTAAGTTTAGGGTGATAGAGTGATTTAAAGGTGAAAAGGTGAAAGGGTGAAAGGGTGAAAAGATGGCTGCGCCTTTTAAAGGTGAAAGGGTGAAAAGATGGCTGCGCCTTTTAACGTTGCCTAAGCGGTTTCTAGATTTCTAGTTCATTCTAGCTTTCGGATAAGTCAGACTAGTCTGACTTGTCCGACTTGTCTGACTTGTCCTATTAGCCTGACGCCACCTATACATTTGGCTTAACTCCATAACTCCTTTAACTCCTAAAACTTAACTCCTCAAAAACCGCTACTGGGCTGTGGCATTCCTTATGCTGTATCAGTACAAAGCACCTTGTACTGGCACTACGAAATGCTTGTAGCATCTGTACGAAAGATTATTCACAGCACTACAAATGCTTTTGTGTTGATACGTTGATGGCAAAGCGGGCCATGCAAACAAGTTTATAAAACCAATTCCCTTTAACTATATATCGCCGCTAAACAGCAAACAGACAACACTTTATTACCATTTTTGTTGTAAGTTGTTTTCTTTTTGCTTAATTTTGTTGTCGAATAACAACTGCTTACCTAGGTACGCTTTGTGTGGCGCATATTTTGTTTGCTGCAAACTAGGTGTTCTTTGTGGGGTCATTAAGGTGCTAAACATTCGCTTGGATGGCGCAAACTCCATATGTTTAGGCAATAAAAGGCATACGAAGAAACCTAAAATTTAAACTACAATGAGAACGAAAGAAACTGGCAGCACTGCGTTTAAACCACCAAGCAGCGAAAACAGATGAACTTAAAGGCCTAAATTGACTTAACTATATTTTATTTATCTTTAAACATGACTGTAATGAACGAAAAGCAGAAAAAGCCGCAGGCCTTTTGGCGAATGTGCTTGGTTGCATTGATATGTATGCTATCCAGCACACTTTATGCGCAAAACATCACGGTGACAGGAACCGTGAAAGACCCAATGGGCGAACCTGTTATCGGTGCTTCGGTGTCGGTGCAAGGCACGCGCGCGGGCACCGTTACCAACATCGACGGACATTATTCCATCGAATGTTCGCCGCAAGCCACGCTCGTATTCTCGTATCTTGGTTTCAAAGCCAAGAGTGTTGCCGTGAACGGACGTCAACAGGTGGACGTGGACTTTGAAGACGATGCCACCGCACTGAACGAGGTGGTGGTTACGGCTTTGGGTATCAAGCGGCAAACCAAAGCCCTTGGATATGCAGTAACCGAACTGAAAAGCGACGAGCTGGAACGCGCAAACACCGTTTCGCCCGTAACAGCACTTCAAGGAAAGGTGGCTGGCGTGGAGATTAGCCAGTCGGACGGTGGCATGTTCGGTTCTACCAAGATACAAATAAGGGGTGCATCCACGTTGAACGCCAACAACCAACCCATCTTTGTGGTAGATGGCGTGATACTAGACAATGCCACAAGCGACTCGGGCGATGCCGATTGGAACACCAATACAAGCGACTATGGTAACCAACTGAAGAACCTCAACCCCGACGACTTCGAGAGCGTGAGTGTACTAAAAGGTGCTGCTGCAACGGCCTTGTATGGTTCGCGCGGTTTGAATGGAGCCGTGGTTATCACCACCAAGAGTGGTAAGGCAGGCAAAGGGGTAAGCGTACGTTTCTCGCAAACCGTGGGTTTGGAAACGGTTTATCGCTCGCCCGACTTGCAGAACAAATACCTTTTGGGCTCGTTCCCTGGCGGAGTGGACTACGATGAGTACTATACGAAGACTGGTAACACATGGGGCGACAACATGTCGTCGTTTGCAAGAAACTCAAAAGGCGACTATTCGTTTATCGAACAATATGGCAATGTTGCATGGGGACCTGAAATATCGTGGGCCGAAGGCAAGCAGTTTGAGCAATACGACGGCACAATGGGGCCTGCGCGCATCTTTAAGAACAATTATAAAGATGCCTACGACACAGGCATTAACACCAACACCAACGTATCGCTGCAAGGTGGAAACGACAGAACGCAATTCTACGCCTCGGCATCTTACAAATACAATAAGGGCACAACGCCACGTAACACCTTCAATCGTTTCTCTTTCCTAGGCAAGGCCTCGCAGAAGGTGGGCGACATCATGACCGTAGATTTCAGTATCAACTTCACCCAGTCGCAGCCACGAAACGCACCTTTGAACATCGGTGAGTACTTTGCAAAGGGTACTTTCCCCCGCGAATACGACGTTAACCGCTATCGCCACCTGTACAAAGGCGAACACGGCGGATTGGCTGACGGGAAATATGGCGACCAATATCGCGCTGTACCAGGCAGGGACCTATGGTGGAACATCTACGAGAACGACTATCGGCAGACCGAAACGGTGTTCCGTCCTGTACTCAATCTCAACGTGCAAGCCTTGCCTTGGCTGCAACTGTCGGCTGGCGGCTCGCTCAACTACTATGCCGTTAGTGGCGAATATAAAGCACCAGGCAGTGGTTATGCCAACGAAGGAGGTAGCTACGCCTTGTCGCACACCCAAACCACGCAAGAGAATTTCTATCTGGCAGCTAACGCCAACTATCAGATTAACGACGATTGGGAAGTGCACGGCTTTCTACGCGAGGAGTATTTCAACCAATACGCACAGCTGCATTCGGAAAGTACCAACGGCGGATTGATTGTGCCTAACCAATATTTCATCAAGAACTCTAAGCTCCAGCCCGACATTGATACCCACAAGTTCAACACCAAACGTATCGTTTCTACCATCTTTATGGTGGGCACAAGCTGGAAAAACCAACTGTTTCTCGATGTAACGGGACGTAACGACTGGTCGTCGGCGCTTGTATATAGCTACGGCCGAGGTAACTTCTCGTACTTCTATCCTTCTGTGTCTGGTTCGTGGATTATCACCGAAAGCTTTAAAGACACCCTGCCCAAGTGGGTTAGCTTTGCCAAGGTGCGCGGTTCGTGGGCACAAGTGGGCAACGACACATCGCCCTATTACATCAACTCGGGCTACGAAATTGCCACCTATCAACGTGGTGACAAGAAGGTGTACGGCATGAAGATACCCGACAAAATGAAGAGCACCGACTTGAAACCCGAACGTAAGAACGCGTGGGAAGTGGGTCTCGACTGGCGTTTCCTTGACAGCAGAATTGGTTTAGACTTTACTTATTATAAGGAGAACACGCGCAACCAAATCATGACCATTGATGTACCAGGCCCTTCGGGTGTAAAACAAAAGCTCATCAATGCGGGTAACATACAAAACTCGGGTATAGAGGTTGCCCTTAACACCACTCCCTATAAGCGCGGCGATTGGCAATGGGACCTTAACCTAACCTACACGCGCAACCGAAATAAGATCGTTGAGCTAAGTCCCGATGTTGCCTCGTACATCAATTTGGATGGCTCGGCAACCTACGGTAACTACCGCATCGCATCCGTTGCCAAAGTGGGATCAGACTATGGTATGCTTATGTCGGACTCGTGGATAAAGACCGACGAGAAAACGGGAAAACCCATCATCGGTTATACCAACAACTATCGTACGGTTTATTACAAGCGTGGCGGAACTGTTAAAGAAGTGGGCTCGATGTTGCCCGACTTCCTTGGCACGGTCAACACCACCCTGCGCTGGAAAGACCTCAGCCTGTATGTGCTCTTCGATGCCCGCTTTGGCGGTTATGTAGCATCGTACAACTCGCGCTACTCCACAGCATACGGATTCTCAGGCGAGTCTGAAAAATATCGTAAGGGCATGACTTGGACTAGCAGATACGACAATGCTAAGGGCAAGACATTTACCGATGGATTTATTCCCGATGCCATTTTCGACCAAGGAACAATCGTAACAGCACCCGATGGCACGCAGCATGACGTTAGTGGCAAGACTTACCAAGAGGCTTACGAAAAAGGCTATGTGGAACCTGCACACATGCAAGGGCACGGTTACTTTAAGAACAGCTGGGGCCAGGGCGTCATCAACGACGACTGGTTTAAGAAACTAAACTACATTGCTTTGCGCGAAGTAACCTTATCTTATAACGTTCCGCGCAGACTATGCAGCTATATCGGAGCCAAGAGCTTGGCGTTAAGCCTAACGGGGCGCAACATTGCCTACTTGCTTAACACTGCACCCAACCACGAAAACCCCGAATCGGTTCGTGGAACAGGAGCCGCACAGTTCCGTATGCGTTCGTTCATGCCCTACACGGCTAGTTATCTCTTCACACTAAACGCCACATTCTAAACGCATTCTCATCATGAAACAGAATATTTTCAACTTCAAATCCCTAGCAATGGGTCTATGCACGGCATGCTTGGCCCTAACAGTGGGATGCAGCGAAAGCGATTATGCCGACATCAACACCGACCCTTCGAAGGTTACAAAGGGCGATCCCATCTTCCTCTTCACACAAGCACAGGTGGAGTATCAGCCGTTCGACTACCTGCTGTGGTTCTACGATGGTGCCTACACCTCAAAGTTTGTGCAGGCATATACGCCCGCGGCTAGCTTCAACGACCTCTTTAACAATATGGCCGAATTAGGCGGCGTGGGTTCGCAGAGCATCAAGGTTAAGCTTTACGAAAACGAAATAAACAGTGTTCTATCCAGCATGCCTGCCGATAAAGCCGCGCAATACACGCACCTGTCGGCTATGGCCAACGCCCTATCTGTGTATATGGCGCTCTTCGACACCGACCTCTTTGGCTCTATTCCCTACTCTGAGGCCGCAAGAGCAAGGCTTGATGGTACGCTCACCCCAAAATACGACAGTCAGCCGCAGCTTTTCGACCAATGGCTAAAAGAATTGGATGCCGACTTAGAGAAACTTAAAACCACATCCCCCCAAATAAGCATTGGCAATAACGACCTTGCTTACAACGGCAATGCGGAGAAGTGGGTGAAGTTCATCAACGGAATAAAACTGAAAATCGCCGTTCGCTTGTTGCATCAAGACAAGGCGCGAGCCATAAAAATTGCCGAAGAGGTGGGCGCTGCCGACGCTAATGTGATGCAAAGTATCACCGACGACTATGTGTATAACAAGGGTACAGGTGGCGATGGAGGCAACAACACCTATGGAACGGACAATAGTGTGAACTTAGGCGTAGGCAGTAAAAACGTTATCGACTTTATGCGCCGCAACAAAGACCCGCGTATGCTCGTGATGTTTACCAAGAACGACTTCAACTCGGAGGTGATTCAGGCCTTCTTTGATGCGCAAGCTAGGGGCGACAAAGACTGTGCCATCCCTAAGTACATCCTCGACCAAGTGAACTATACCACTGATGCGAAGGGGCACAAACATTTTGTTAGCTGGAAAGGCGACGGCGAACCGTGGGTACGCTATCATGGCCTGCCCATCGGCATTAAACTTTCTGACAACGCGGACTATACGGGCGAGAACAACTACTTTGTGGCTACACGATGGAAAGTAACCGATGGTGATAAGTCGAAGACTTATTCGCCACTGTCTTACTTCAACGAGGAGCTTGTGCGCGGACGAGTAGATTATACATTCCCCACGGCTCCCAAAGGTAAGGTGGTACAAGATGTAGAAGACAATCCGCTATACGAAATGACAATCTCTGCCGCAGAAATGAACCTCTACTTGGCTGAGTTTAAACTGCTGGGAGCTAACTTGCCACGCACAGCAGCCGATTATTTCAAGACTGGCGTTGAGGCTTCGGCACAGGCTTACAGCCGCATGGCCACGCTCAACAAAATCCCTTATTACGATAAGGCGCATTGCAACGACCCGCTAGACAAGCCCGTTACCTACGAAGCCGATGCCATCAAGACCATGATGGCCAATGCCGACTATCAGCTTACGGGCAATCGCGATGCCGACTTGGAGAAGGTGTACATCCAGCTCTACCTCCATTTCTACTATCAGCCACTCGAACAGTTTGTTACCGCCCGCCGTTCGGGTGTGCCAAAGGTGGGTAGTACGCTCATTCCTTGGGTGGCCTTGAAACCCAGCAAAGACATTCCACGCCGTTTCTATATCGCTCAGCCCGAACCCTCCGACAAGATGAGGGCAATCATCGAGGCTGCCATGCACGAACAAGGGTTCAGCTTTACCGACGGACAAAACCCCGATGTGCTTAATGCCGAAAGGGTGTGGTACGATAAGGGTGCACCTAACTTTGGCGAAGGACCGAATTATTAAGATGAGCGTGTGAGCGTGTGAGTTTATAAGTTGATGAGTTGACAAGTTAACAAGTTGATGAGTTGGCAAGTTGATAAACTCACAAGTAAACGCACGATAGCATTATTTAAAGGAGAGCCACTGCTGCTAGTGGTTCTCCTTTATTATATACTGTGTCGCTAAATCAAACCACCGAATTGGGAATAAGCCTCAACTTAGTCATTTACCTTCACCATCTTAATTGGCTGCAAACTCGCAATGTAGGCCGAGAGGGTGGAGGGGAGAGGGCGAGAGGGACTGCCCCTAGTGCCACACACCACAAAAAACGATGTGCCAACTATGATAAATCCTGCTCTTTTAATTCTTGCAATTCAGTTTTATCTGGGTTCTCCATCTTGGCAAGCCTTCTTGCATGATTCATTATCATGTCTTCAAAAATGTTGCGAATGAAACGGCCATTAGCGAAGTGGCTATCTTTTGCATCAACAGTTGCGTTTATTCTCTCAAACAATTTCGTCAATGCTAACTCCGTAATGGTGTAATCTTCTTTATTGCACATTAACTTAAAGATCTCCATAAGCTCGTTAGGAGTGTAGTCCTCAAACTCAATGAACGTGTTGAAACGTGATTTTAGCCCGGGATTAGATTCGAAGAATTTAATCATAGGTTCTGTATAGCCTGCCACAATGACAACTAAGTCGTCTCGATAGTCTTCAAGTGCTTTGGTTAGTTCTGTAAGGCATTCACGTCCGTACGAGTCTGTATGCTCGTTTTCTGTAATGCTATATGCCTCGTCAATAAATAGCACTCCTCCCCTAGCTCGTTCGATAACATGTTTTACTTTATGCGCAGTCTGACCTTGAAAGCCTGCGATCAAATCGGTTCTAGACACCTCTACAAAGTGTCCTTTGGACAATATTCCTATTTGCTTATATAACCTACCTACAATACGAGCAACAGTTGTTTTCCCTGTGCCAGGGTTGCCGGTAAAGGCAAGGTGGAGCGTACTTTTTGGAGAGCTTAAACCTAGCCCATTCCTTAACTTTTGAACCTTTTGAAAACAAATTAAATCACTTACCTTTGATTTTACATTGTCTAGTCCAACAAGGTGGTCTAGGTCGTTAAGCAGCTCATCTAATGTTTTTTCAGTTTCCCCATCGCTGGGTTTCACATTACTCTTACAAATCTTTTCAATACTCCTAATGCCATGTAGCATAAACAGACTATCTTTTAGTGCAATTGCAATCCGTCTTATTCTGCTATCTTCACTTTTTCCAAACTCAGTTATATATACAACAAGTTCAACGATGTCTTTTCGCTCAGACAGCTTTATTACTCTCGTGGCACATTGATAAATTCTACCTTTGCTATGTGTTACAGCGTCTAGGCTGGTGGCTGTTTCTAAAAGGTTTTCCTCATACTTATTTTCTATACTCATAATAATCCGACTAAGCGTAAGACGAGTTGGATAATTGATAGAGAAGCAGCTCCTGCCGCAATGGCGTAAGCTGTTTTTATTTTGCTACTAACGATACGCTCGTCTTGTTCAATTCTCTTGTTGATGTCATTAAAAGAAGATTGTTGTTCCTCTCTGTTTCTATAAAATTCTTTTGTCAGTGTTATCTGTTCTTGCTTATTCGCAAGTATACTTGCTTTCTGTCTTTCCACATCCTCCCAAAGACTATCTATGTCGGCAAGGTGCTTGTAAGATTGCAGTTCTGAATGGTAGTTTTGCAATATCAACAAATCCTTTTGTGTTTGGTCTTTCGTCTTGTCTAGCTGTTTACCAATCTCGTTTAATTGATTTTGAAGTTCCGACAAAGAAGACTTTAAACTTTCTAAAGTACCAACATCAACAAGCGAATGGATGGTACGACCTATAATATCCAGCTGCGAAGTGGTAGATTCCTTAAAATTCTTGAGCACCTGTACTGTTGCTTTCAAACCCTCGATGGTTTTGTTGATGTCCTTCTGAGCCAGCATAGCCTGTTCACTGGCTTTGTTGGCAGACTCTATCGCCCCTAGAATGCCTCGAATGTATTCTTTGTCAAGTTGGTTAAATGCGTTATATACTTTATGAAACTCTCTATATAGAGTGCGAAACCGCTCGTTAGCCTCAATAAATGCACTTTGTATATTCGACACTAATTCATTGGCTTCCTTGCCCGTCACATTGTGTGCATTCCAACCAATTAGGTTTCCTTTTGTTTCGAAAGTTGGTAGGGTAATTGCCCTAGGTGTCGTCTGAGCCAATTTGCCTATCTCACTTAACTGTTTTTTGAAGTTATGTCCTTCTATTGATTTGTTTTCCATTCGTTTAAATGCTTTTAAGTGTATTGAATATTTCGTCAATATCTTCATTGTTGCGTAAATGTTCCTCTGCCTGGGAGTCCGAATTAGACAATATGTGCTCTACCATATCTCGCATTCCTTTTGCACCCTCCTTATGCCTGTCTTTAATATTTGAAAAAGTTTGGTGTTCAGTCGTTTTAAGGTTCTTTTCCGAAACATTTAGGAGTGAGGTTTGTGTATTAAGTATCTCGTTCTTCTTTTCCAATTGCTGCAATTTGTTTTGCTCCTTTTGCCTCTTGGCAATTAGCCTATCAATGAGATTAAGTGCCAATGCACCAACAAGACCACTACCCAATGCCCCAAAGAAAATTCCCAGTAGGCTAGCTAGGCTTCCCAACAATGGGATTTGAACTGCAAAGATCGGTATGCTAGTTAAGGCTTTCTCTATAACTTCGCCAAGAGCTATTGCGCCTACTGCGGTAAGCCCTGCAATAACAATTTTTCCTACTTCAAGCATTTTAGTCCCAAACGATTTATCTTTGTTTGCAGGGTTTTTAAAGTACTGTATAGCTTCTTTGACAGATCTATAACCTTGCTTTAAAAACGTCCAGGCCTTTTTAAGCATGCCGACAATTGGACCACAAATTGCAGTAATTATTGTTGATAAAACAGTATCACGAGCTGTTGTTAGATGCTGTTTCATATTAGAGATAAAGTTCTTGATTGCTTTCTTAACAGACTCGGTGAATGTACTAATCTCACGCTTGCCTGAACGAAACCAAGAAATAAGTTCTTTTATTATGTCTTTAATCAGAGCTGCCAACAATCCCATCAAAACCGACCGAAGAGCCTTACCTCCTATGCGGAAAGCTTCTGCTTTTTGAGATTGTTTACCTGCTTCGATGGAATGTTGTTCTGCTGTGCTTTTACGTTTCCCATATTCTTCACGAGCCTCTTCGTCATCTTTTCGATACTGAGCTTCCAACTCTGGACTCAAGTAATCGTCAGCCATGGGGTCTGCAAATTGTTCTGATGGTTTTTGCCCCTTTGAGTTACGGTAATCAAGCCATTCTTTTGTTGACATACGTCCTTTCGAACGATTATGACTAGATTTCATCTCATGAAGATTTGATTCGCTGTTCGCAAAATCTATCTGTTCCTGTTCTGACATGTGTGCATTAGCTGCCGCATCGCAAATTATCTCACCAGCAGGAATAGTGTGGTCCATGTCTGTTCCCTTCTCGACAGAACCCGTTGGTCGGCCCTTGTCAAATGGTGCTCTTGCCCCTTTAACTAGATTGGCTTCCTCTCTACCTGATCTTGTAGTGTGGGTTACAACATTACCATTCTCATCATGTTGCAGTTTCGATTGCCAACTATCATATCTTTCTTGGAAGTCAATACTGCTATTATGGCTTGCTATTTTACCGTTAGCAAAATTCTCTGTGGTTTGAATATGAGCAGAGCTTCGTAAGTCGAGTGTTAATCCGCGATTCTCCTTAATAAAGTCCTCTCCTGCAATATTACCAATCTGGTTGATGAATTGATCCCAAACCACATTCATAACAGTTTCGCCAAGTGTATCAGGACTACCTATCTTTTCAAAGTCTTCCTCTAACCCAGACAATTCTGACATATGCGATGCGAGTTCACGTTCAAGTAGAGTTTCATCCTCATAAAGAGATGCTTCATCGTCATTAGACCATTGTTGCAGTTCGTTATAATTATCATTCATAAATTTATATCTTTGATGTTAATGTTTCTGTTGACATTACTTTCTCGATTATGGCGTGGCCATAGATATAATAAGGGCTTGACTTACATCATGTGTTGTCGTGGCGAGTTTTATGAAATTATTTTTAATGTTGTGGGGCGAGTTTTTAGTGTTTGTTGCGTGCGGTAGCTACATACGATAACAAAAAGCGCGGAGACTACCGTCACCCGTCCCGCGCATATAGGCTCTCGCATTGCCCTTACAGTAGAACGAGCAACTGCAGAGCCCCACGCCGATGCGCTATATATGACCGCTCCACACAACAAAGGCCATGCGCGTGGCAACAGGCCAACGGCATTCTCTGGTGTAGAGGGCATGATAATTGCATCATTGAGGACATCTACTTGTTGCCTCGTCTCTGACTGCAAGTTCGAATTTGCGAGATTCATATACGCCAAAGACAAGACGTGGGTAAACGTCTTTCCATTATGTATGTGCCGTCTTGGCGGTCGTCATCCGCAAGCGGATGGGCGATGTCGCAAAGGACGGCATTGCAAAAATACTAAAAAAGTTTTAAACAAATGATGGATAGGATGGAAATTTTGTTTGAGCTGTCTTGACTTTTAATGTTTCATTGAGAGGAGCTGGTTGTCTTTGTGATGCCAGCACAAAATAAACACTCCTCTTCATGCGCGAAGTGCAGGACAGCAAACTCGCTGGCTTATAAACTCACGAAAGCCTAACAAATCCCGAAAAAATCGATCCACGGCCTCATCAACTCACCAACTTGCAAACTTATCAACTCATAACCTCACCACCTATCCAACTTGCAAACTCATCAACTCATTAACTCAAAAACTTTCCAACTTATCAACTTACCAACCTATCGACTCGAAAAATCATCACCTCGCCAACTCAAAAATACACTGAATCGCCACCTCAACAACTTACAAACCCATCACCTCACCACCTTTCCAACTTGCAAACTCATCAACTCATTAACTCAAAGCCTTTCCAACTTATCAACTTATCAACCTATCGACTCGAAAAATCATCACCTCGCCAACTCAAAAAACACTAACTCGCCAACTCATCAACTTACAAACCCATCACCTCACCACCTTTCCAACTTACAAGCTCATTAACTCAAAAACTTTCCAACTTATCAACTTATCAACCTATCGACTCGGAAACTCATCACCTCGCCAACTCAAAAAAACACTAACTCGCCAACTCATCAACTCAAAAACTCACTACCTCGCCAACTTAAATCCTTATTATTTTTTTTACAATTGGCCTCAAGTTCTCGTTCCGTTCTAGCGAAAATCTAGGTTGAAAAGTAGGGAAATAAGTACCATTTCTAACCTTTCACGCCTTCCTGTTTGTCTATTTTTAAGCAAAGAACCTGCATTTTGCACCATTTTGCCTTTCTAGTTTGGTTGCCAACTCGTGTTTTTCCAACTCCAATTTTCCACTTTTAGCCCCCAAAACCCTACTTTTTAACCGTTGTTTTGCCCTTTCGAGCCATGAAAAACATGGCTCGAAAGGGTTTTATTTATACCATAGCAGCGGATATTTATGCTTTTCGGCTTGTGTTTAGCTGCATTTTGCATTGCGTTTTGCACCATTTTACCTTGCGTTTAGCATCAAAACGCACTGCATTTAGCACCAAAACGCACTGCGTTTAGTACCAAAATGCACTGTGTTTTGCGGCATATTGCACTACATTTTGCTATAAATAGCCCAAAAGTTGGTGCAAATGCCGACTCCTTTAAATAAAAATTCATTTTTCCAACGTTCACATGCTACCCTTTTTTGCATCAAAATAAACCTTCGCGAGAATCGATTTTTTGGGGCCTGGTGGACGATTGGTGGACAAAAAGGGCACTCTTGATGCTAAATTTCTTGCTGAAAAGTGGACAATGTTTGAGTTGACGAGTTGACGGGTTGGCAAGTTGACGAGTAGACAAGTTAACGAGTGGACAAGTTGACGAGTTGACGAGTTGACGGGTAGACCAGTGGACAAGTTAACCAGTTGACGAGTTAACCCGTTGACGAGTGGACAAGTAGACGGGTTGACAAGTTAACGAGTTGACGAGTTGACAAGTTGACGAGTAGACGAGTTGGCAAGTAGACAAGTTGGCCAGTTGACCAGTTAACCAGTTGACGAGTGGACAAGAGGACGAGTTAATCGTTCTTTTCTCTTTCCTCGAAAAGTGCGTTTTCTCGCCATGGCAATGTTCGAGCAAGCTCGGCATTGTTCATTTGGCTTAACGAAAACGTTTATCTCTTCGTGTTGTGACCTAAATGCGTCCGTTTTGACATAAGAACATAAGAAACATAAAGAAGTGGTCTTTCCGTTATTTTAGTTCTCTTTTTGCATTAGCGCAATCGTTTGCATCGTAAAGATAAACATTTCCCCGTTTTAAGGGCGAACCTCTTGCGAATAATGCCTAACTTTATGCCGAGTTTACTAACCCCTTAGTCTATGAATTTATATTTCAATATTGATTACCAGACCGTCTTCGGAGAAGAATTGGTGCTGAACATCGTTACTAATAACGACAAGGGCGAATGCCTAACAACGCAATACCGCATGAACACCGTCGACGGATTGCGCTGGATTTGTTGTATAAACAAGTTGCCCGACGCTTGCCAAAACGTCGTGCAGTACTTCTATTGTGTGGATAGTGCGGGTGTGACAAGGCGTAAGGAGTGGGCCTTGCAGCCGCATCGTCTGGCACTTGGCGCGCTTAAAGCCAACGCCTACCACGTTTACGACCAGTGGAATGCCATTCCCGAAGATGCCTATCAATACACTTCGGCTTTTGCCCAGTGCCTAAAACGCCGCAACCTGCAACCCATGCCCGCATCTGATTACGAGCGGACGTTGCGCTTGGTGGTGCGCGCGCCACAACTGCGGGCCTCGCAACGCCTCGTTTTAGTGGGCGACGACCTGGCACTTGGCGCGTGGGCACTTGGCGGAGCCTTGCCCATGACCGAGGTGAGCGATTGCGAATGGGCAGTAGACCTCAATCTCGACGAACTGAAAGGCGAAGAAATAGCCGTGAAGTTTGTGGTCGTTGATGCCGATAGCCGCGTTGCACCGCTTTGGGAAACGGGTTACAACCGCGAGTTGCAGTTGCCTCAGGTGGGCAAAAACGAAGTTTGCGTGTACCAATTGCATCAGGCTTTCTTCGAACTTTGGGACGAACGCTTTGCCGGAACCCTTGTTCCCGTGTTCTCGTTGCGCACCAAACGCAGCTTTGGCGTGGGCGACTTTGGCGACCTTAAAGCCATGATAGACTTCGTGGCGCATACCAACCAACGCGTGTTGCAGGTGTTGCCCATCAACGACAGCACCACAACGCACACCTGGACCGACTCTTATCCATATAGTTGCATCAGCATTTTCGCCCTTCATCCGCAGTATGTAGACCTCAATGCGCTGCCGCTGTTGAAGAAAGAAGACGAACGCATGGCTTTCGAGGCCTTGCGACAAGAGCTTAATGCGCTGTCGCAGATTGATTACGAGCGCGTGAACAACGCCAAAACAGCTTATCTTAAACAGCTGTTCGAGCAAGAAGGCAAGGAAATGATGAAGGGTGAGGACTTTAAGAAGTTCTTTGAAGAAGAATGTTATTGGCTTGTGCCCTACGCCCAATATTGCCATCTTCGCGACCTCTACGGCACGGCCGACTTTGCACAATGGCCCGACCACAACACTTGGGACGAGGCCGAACGCAAAGCCCTCTCAACGCCTACGACCAAGGCTTACAAAGAGGTGGCTTTCCATTACTTCGTTCAGTATTTGCTTTACACCCAAATGCGACATGCCCACGAGCATGCTCGCGCCAAGGGCGTGATACTGAAAGGCGACATACCCATTGGGGTAAACCGCCACGGTTGCGACGTGTGGACCGAACCACATTACTTTAACCTCAACGGACAAGCAGGCGCGCCGCCCGACGATTTCTCGGTTAAAGGGCAGAATTGGGGTTTCCCAACCTACAACTGGGACGAGATGTTGCGCGACGATTGCGCCTGGTGGGTGCGCCGTTTCCAAAACATGGCGAAGTTTTTTGATGCCTACCGCATCGACCACGTGTTGGGTTTCTTCCGCATTTGGGAAATTCCCGTGTCGTGTGTAGACGGCTTGTTGGGCCAGTTCTCGCCCTCGTTGGGCATGAGTCGCGAGGAGATAGAGGCCTATGGGCTGCCTTTCAACGAAGAGGCATTCACCCGTCCGTTCATTAGCGATTGGGTTCTCGACCGCATGTTCGGCGAAAACGCCGACAACGTGAAGGCAACTTATCTGCAACCCCTGCACGACGACATCTGGCAACTGCGCCCCGAATACGACACGCAGCGCAAGATTGAACAGGCCTTTGAGGGCAAAAACGAGGAGGCCGACCGCTGGTTGCGCGATGGACTCTTCGCCTTGGTGAGCGATGTGCTTTTCGTTCGCGACCGCAAAGACCCCTCAAAGTTCCATCCGCGCATCTCCGTTCAGCACGATTTTGTGTACGAGGCACTTTGGGATAAGGATAAGGACGTGTTTAACCGCATATACAACGACTACTATTATCGCCGCAACAACCAGTTTTGGTACCACGAGGCAATGAAGAAACTGCCCAAGTTGGTTGAGGCCACGCGCATGCTTGTGTGTGCCGAAGACCTTGGCATGGTGCCCGATTGCGTGGCGTGGGTAATGAACGAGCTACGCATTCTGTCGCTCGAAGTACAGTCGATGCCCAAAGATCCACGTGTGCGGTTTGGCAATCTCTCCACATTCCCCTATCGCTCGGTTAACACGTTCAGCAGTCACGACATGCCAACACTGCGCCAGTGGTGGGACGAAAACTGGGAACGGACACAAGAATACTACAACACGATGCTCTATAATGGTGGTCCTGCGCCGCATCCGCTTTCTGGTTTGTTGGCTCGCGACATTGTGTTGCGCCAGCTTTTGTCGCCCTCCATGTTGTGCATTCTCAGCATTCAAGACTGGTTGTCCACCGACGAAGACCTGCGTTTGCCCGATGCTGATGCCGAACGCATCAACATTCCTGCCAACCCGCACCATTATTGGCGTTATCGTATGCACCTCAATATCGAAGACTTGATGGCTAACACACCCTTCTGTACGGCCGTTAAGGATATGGTTCAACAAAGCGGACGCTGAAAGAGTGAAAAGGTGAAAAGGTGAAAAGATGGCTACGCCTATCTGTCAACTTGGCCACTCGTTAACTTGTGCACTTGTCAACTCGTCAACTTGTCAACTTGTGAACTCGTCAACTTGGCAACTTGTCAACTTGTGAACTCGTGAACTTGTTAACTTGTCCACTCGTGAACTTGTCCACTCGTCCACTCGTGAACTTGTTAACTCGTTACCTCGTCCACTTGTCAACTCAATAACAATAACAACAACGATATGAACATAAAAGGATTTATCATGGCTGCCTTGTTTGTTTGCGCCCAAGGGCTTGACGTACGTGCGCAAGACATGAACGAAATGACTTACTCGCCCCGCGAAACGGTGTTTAAGCTTCACGCACCTGCCAATGCTAAGCGCGTATTGGTAAGGATTTATGCGGAAGGACAGGGGGGAAAGCCACTACAAACCTTGCGGATGAAACCCGCAGGCAAAGACATGTGGAGCGTTACGGCCAAAGGCGACCTCAAAGGGCGTTTCTATACCTTCGACGTTCCTGCCTTTAACCTGGGCGAAACGCCGGGCATCTTTGCCAAGGCTGTGGGTGTAAACGGTAGGCGAGGAGCCATTATAAACCTCGATGAGACAAATCCTGAGGGATGGAAGGCCGACAAACGACCGCCGTTGGCATCGCCTGCAGACCTCGTTATCTACGAACTTCACCATCGCGACTTTTCCGTTCATCCCTCGTCGGGCATCAAAAACAAGGGCAAGTTCTTGGCCTTAACCGAAGAAAAGGCCATTAACCACCTGCGCCAACTGGGCATTAACGCCGTGCATATTCTGCCTTCGTTCGACTTTGCCTCGGTAGACGAAACGCGATTGGATAAGCCGCAGTATAATTGGGGCTACGACCCGCTGAACTATAACGTGCCCGAGGGTTCGTACAGCACCGATCCTTATCGCCCCGAAGTGCGCATACGCGAGTTTAAACAGATGGTGCAAGCACTGCATAAAGCAGGCATCCGCGTTATTCTCGACGTGGTTTACAACCACACCTACGACCTATCGGGCAGTGCATTTCAACGCACCTGGCCCGACTACTTCTATCGCAAACGTGCCGATGGAACGTATTCCGACGGGTCGGGTTGCGGCAACGAAACGGCCAGCGAGCAGCCTTTGATGCGCCAGTTTATGATAGAGTCGATGAAACATTGGGCGAAGGAGTACCACATCGACGGGTTTCGCGTAGACCTGATGGGTGTTCACGACATCGAAACGATGAACCGTATTCAGGCCGAAATGCAAAAGATAGACCCCTCCATATATATATATGGTGAGGGGTGGAGTGCAGGCACGTGCGCCTATCCGCAAGAAAAACTGGCCACGAAAGCCAATACTGCGCAGATGCCGGGCATCGGAGCGTTTAGCGATGAGCTGCGCGACGCACTGCGCGGACCATTCTCCGACGACCGCAAGCCTGCTTTCTTGGCCGCCCTTAATGGTAACGAAGAGAGCTTGAAATTTGGCATCGTGGGCGCGATTGCTCATCCGCAGGTAGACATGAGCCAAGTAAATTACAGCAAAAAGCCGTGGGCCAACCAGCCAACGCAAATGATAAGTTACGTTAGCTGTCACGACGACATGTGCCTAACCGACCGCATACGCAACTCGATACCTGGCATAACCACTGCCGAACTGATAAAGCTCGACCTCCTGGCGCAAACGTTTGTGTTCACTTCGCAAGGTGTTCCGTTCATGCTTTGTGGCGAAGAGATGCTGCGCGACAAGAAGGGTGTGCACAATAGTTTTTGTTCGCCCGACTCAATTAACGAGCTTAACTGGACCAATCTCGAACGTTATCCGCAGGTGTTTGCCTATTACAAGGGTCTTATTGCCTTGCGCAAGGCTCATCCCGCGTTTCGTTTGGGCAACGCCGAGTTGGTTCGTAAGCATCTCGAATTTATCAAAGCGCCTGCCAATGTGGTGGCTTACCGCTTGAAAGACCATGCTGGTGGCGATGCCGCAAAAGACATCGTGGTGCTGCTTAATGCCAACCGTGAGGCACAAGTGGTGGATGTTCCGCAGGGCGATTATCGCGCTGTGGTGTGCGATGGCGTGGTGAACGGCGATGGTCTGTGCACGATGAAAGGCGGAAAAGTTACTGTTGATGCGCAGTCGGCATTGATATTGATGAGCGGCCTCACTCCCAACCCCTCTCCAAGGGACTAGGGGAGTGATATGCCTAGCCGATTAAGGGTGAAAAAAACGAAAAGATGAAAAGATGAAAAGATGGCTAATGCCCTCAAAGCTACGTATGGCTGTTCGCTTTTTGGTATCCTCAAATGGCCCTATTTTTCACAGATGTCCTCTAAAATCCCTAGTTTTTT
>NZ_GG740077.1:122018-165681 GCF_000162415.1 Prevotella sp. oral taxon 317 str. F0108
GATCTGTTTCGTGTGGCAGTGAAGAATATTATCTAAAGGGAGAGAAGGTGAAAAGATAAAAAGGTGAAAGGGTGGAAAGATGGCTAATGCCCTCAAAGCTACGTATGGCTGTTCGCTTTTTGGTATCCTCAAATGGCCCTATTTTTCACAGATGTCCTCTAAAATCCCTAGTTTTTTAGCTAGCGTAAGCCGCAAAGCTATCTACGCCCCTCTCCCCTTGGAGAGGGGGTTGGGGGTGAGGCTTTAAAAACAACAACATGAAGAAAATACTTTTGGCCCTTACGCTATTCTCGTTAACGGCATCGGCCGCCGTAAAGGTGAAGAGAATAGACCCCACCAACTGGTTTGTGGATATGAAAGACCCATCGTTGCAACTGATGGTCTACGGCGAAGGCATACGCAACGCCAATGTGTCTACAACTTACCCTGGCGTTGAAATAACCAGCATCGAACGTATGGATAGCCCCAACTATCTATTGGTTTACCTCAACATCGGCAAGGCCAAGGCGGGCAAAGTGCCCTTGGTGTTTGCCCAAGGAAAGCAAAAAACAACGGTAACCTACGAACTTAAAGCGCGCGATAAGAAAGGTGAAGAACGCATGGGATTTACCAATGCCGACGTTCTTTACATGTTTATGCCCGACCGCTTTGCGGCAAGTGGAACCAAACAACACCCACTTCCTGGGCTTAATGCCTATCGTGTAGACCGCTCGCAACCCAGTTTGAGGCATGGAGGCGACCTAGAAGGCATTCGCCAGCACTTGGATTACTTCAACCAATTGGGCGTTACAGCTCTCTGGTTTACGCCTGTGTTGGAGAACAACACGCCCGACGAAAAGGCGCAAAGCACTTATCATGGCTATGCCACAACCGACTATTACCGCGTTGACCCGCGTTTTGGCACCAATGCCGATTATCGCAAGCTCATAGACGAGGCACATGCCAAGGGCTTGAAGGTGGTTATGGACATGATTTTCAACCATTGCGGCATCACGCATCCGTGGATTAAGGACGTGCCTTCGCACAATTGGTTCAATCGTCCTGATTATAAAAACAACTATTTGCAAACAAGTTATAAGCTAACGCCCGTACTCGACCCCTACGCCTCGGAAGTGGATATGGACGAAACCGTTGATGGATGGTTCGTTCCTTCTATGCCCGACCTTAACCAACGCAACCCCCACGTGCTGCGTTACCTCATCCAAAACAGCATCTGGTGGATTGAAACGGTGGGCATAGACGGCATCAGGATGGACACTTATCCCTACGCCGACCGCGAGGCAATGGCCAAATGGATGGCACGCATCAACCAAGAATACCCCAACTTCAACACCGTGGGCGAGACATGGGTTACGGAACCCGCCTATACTGCTGCTTGGCAAAAAGACTCGAAACTGTCTAACGTTAACAGTAACCTTAAATCGGTGATGGATTTTGCTTTCTTCGACCGCATTAACAAAGCCAAGAACGAAGAGACCGATGGCTGGTGGAATGGGCTGAATAGGGTGTACAACGACCTTTGTTACGATTATCTGTACCCCAATCCCTCGTCGGTTATGGCCTTTATAGAGAACCACGACACTGACCGTTTCCTCGGCAACGGCACCGATACCTTAGCCCTTAAACAGGCTTTGGCCCTTTTGCTCACCATGAATCGTATTCCGCAGTTGTACTATGGCACGGAGATATTGATGAATGGAACGAAAGAAAAGACCGATGGAGATGTGCGTAAGGATTTCCCCGGCGGCTTTCCAGGCGACAAACAAAATGCTTTTACGGCCGAAGGAAGAACCAAAGAACAAAACGCTATGTTCTCTTGGTTGAGCCGTTTGCTGCATTGGCGCAAGGGCAACGAGGTTATTTCTAAGGGCAAACAAACCCATTTCATCCCCTTCAATGGCGTTTACGTGTTGGCGCGAACCCTCGACAAACGTCATGTTCTCACCATTATGAACGGCACATCAAAGCCTGCCACCATGCCCGTAGCCCGCTATGCGGAGGTGATTGGCGAAGTAGACGAGGTACGCGACGTGCTTACTGGCCGAACCATCAGCTTGTTAGAAGACCTGCAACTCAGTCCTCGCGAAACGCTGGTGTTGGAGTGGAGCGAGTGATTTCTGCTGTAAACGCCCTTGTAATGTGGCTATGATGCCGACTGAATATTGAAGCTGAATAGCGGCAAGAACGATGATGATAATCCTTAGTAAGGTGGAGAAGGGGTACTCACTTCAACCACCGCATGCGTATAATCACTTACAAATAACTTAAATAACACCTGAATCATGGAAAAGAAACATGGGCTTGCAGCACTTTTGTTGCTGTTTTTGCTGGTGGCTTGTGGGCGTTCAGACAACTATGGTTATCCTTCGAAAATTGATTTTGGGAAAGAGGGAGGCACTAAAATTTGTTCTGGTAGGATAATAGTGTCAAGTATTAGCATTAACGATTACAATGGAAATGGCAAAGCTGAACTTACCAAGGATGAGAACGACACTATCATTACAAAGTGTTATTGGTTAACAGTGAAGTTCAAAAGACTTGTTGGGCATGAAATAAAAATAATAGCAGAGCCGAACACAACGGGGAAAAAACGCACACTCTATGTTTATGGCTCGATTTATAATGATGATGCAACCATCAAAGTAACTCAAAGTAAGTGAGTGAAGTTGTCTTGACTTTTAATCTTTCTACAAATTGAGCGGAGTTTATGTCTTTGTGCTGTAAGCCAAAATAAACTCTCCGCTCATGTACGAAGTGCCGCACAAAGACACGATGAAATATGAAATTCTGCCCCATTTGTCTGTGGCAAAACGTGGCTATGGCTCAAAACATGATCGGGCAGAAGTTATTCAATGCGGTCTTCACAAGCAGAAAACCGCTTGTTGATGGCCGCTTACTTCTGCGTTTGCATCATGCTGTCTTCGTTGTCCGTGAGCAGCATGCCCTACAATCGCTTGCCCTGGCTGCGGCAAGCGATTGTGTTTTCCGTGCCGTTGCCATGCGTACATATACGGCACAATTGCTTTTTGTCTAGTTTTCAACAAGAATTTTAACATTATGAGTGCCCTTTTTGCTCACCAATCGCCCACCTTGCCGCAAAAAAACGATTCTCGCGAGGGTTTGTTTTGATGCAAAATAGGGTTAACGTGTGCATGCGGCAAAATGAATTTTTATTTAAAAAGGCCGCCGCTTGCACCTGTTTCGGGGCTATTTGCCGCTAAATGGCGTGCGTTTTGGTGCAAAATGCAATGCGTTTTGGTGCTAAACGGAGTGTGTTTTGGTGCTAAATGGCGTGCGTTTTGGTGCTAAACGCAAGGTAAAATGCTGCTAAATGCAGTGCGATTTGCCGCTAAATGTGAGACGAAAAGCATAAATATACATAGTAATTGTATAAACAAAACCTTTTAGAACCCTGAAACACATGTCCAGAAAGGGCAAAATAGCCATTAAAAAGTAGGGTTTTGGGGGCTAAAAGTGGTTTTTTGGAGTTGAAAAATTATGAGTTGGTAACCAAACTAGAAAGGCAAAATGGTGCAAAATGCAGGTTCTAGGCTTAAAAATAGACAAATGCTAAGGCGTGAAAGGGTAGAAAAACTTGCTTTTTAGCAGCTTTTTAACTAATATTTTCGCTAGAACGGAGCGAAAATTAGAGGGGTTTTGTAAAATAAAAGATAGCGATTTAAGTTTTGGAGTTTATGAGTTGGTGAGTTTTGGAGTTTTTGAATTGGTGAGTTTTTGAGTTAGTGAGTAGGTGAGTTTTTGAGTTAGTGAGTTGATGAGTTTATAAGTTAGTGAGCTGATGAGTTTGCAAGTTAGTGAGTTTGTGAGTTGATCTCTTCGGGAGTTGTTGGGTCTTAGTGAGTTTATAAGCCAGTGAGTTGACTTGTGCTGCACTCCTCTCAATTTGTAGAAACATTAAAGGTCAATACTACTTCAATGTTTAGTGAAGTCTTAAACGCCTTTCTGTGGTGATGGGTGCTCTCGCTTAATCTTGTTGCTTGTCGTCTGTAATGCTGTTACGCATGATAAGCAGCAAGGCCATTGGGTGTTAGCGGTCGTGCTAGCCCGTATCTTTTATTAGCGTTGATGCCTATGTGGCAGTGCGTTTAGTGGCTAGTTGTACGCCATTTGGTGTAAGTATAACCTTTATGTTACGCCTAGTAATCTTTTCATCTATAATAATTTTTCTACATGTATTTTTGATCCAAGGTTTTGTTTATTCAAATAAAAGCATTACTTTTGCAAAGCATAACATGCGTTATATTACGATAGTTGTATTATAAAACTTATGCCGAGATCAACGATAATAGCCCAGGAAGTGATTATAGAAGCCGCTTTCGAGTTGGTGAGAAAAGAGGGTTTTGAAGTGCTTTCAGCCCGAAACATTGCTAAACAGATAGGTTGTTCCACTCAGCCTATCTATTGGTGCTACAAGAATATGGACGAAATCAAAGCCGAGGTATGTAGAAAGGCACTTCCTTATCTGCAAAACCTAATGCTCGGTTACGTTAAGACGGGCGATGCTTTCTTGGATTTAGGCTTGGGTTATGTGCGAATTGCATACGCCGAGCCTGCTCTGTTTAAGGCGTTTTATATGGATAACATCATAAAGGTGAAGCTTACGGATATATTTCCTGAGAGCGAACGGGTGGTGGAAGTAATGAAAAGTAGTGATGAATGCCGACATTTATCCGAGCAAGAGGTGAAAAATGGCATCGCAAAGGCGTGGATGTTGGCGCATGGTATTGCCTCGTTGGTTGCGGTTGGCATGTTTGTTTACGACGAAGAAAAGATAATAGAGATTTTAAAATAACCCCACTGCGATAGGGGGATAACACATCATTGAATGCCTATCGAAGGCACTTAACCCAAAGAAGGGTTGTTGTAGAAAAGTAATTGATGGGATGTTAGGGGGTATTTGTAGAAGAGAGAAAGCGTATGGATAATTTGTATGATAAGCAATTTCAAGAACATGAAAGCCAATAAAAGAACCCTTCGGAACGTTATATTGTTCAGCTTTGTGGCTGTTGTTTGCGGTTGGGTGGGCGTTGGGGTAGATAAGCTGCTTGGTCAGCCCTCCAATTTAGAATCACTTGGGGCGTTGATTTTTATCTCTTCCCCCATCTTGTGTATGGTTTTACTTCGCCTTTTTGGTGGCGATGGCTGGAAAGACCTACCGTTGAAACCTAACTTCAGGCGGAACGCTCGTTGGTATTTGTTTGCCATTGTTGTCTATCCTGTGGTCATTGGCATAACGTTGTTTGTAGGCAAGCTGTTTGGTTGGGTGGATGTAAGCAAGTTTAGTATTGCTGCATATTTTCCTGTCTTTATTGCAGCTTTCTTGCCCCAGTGTCTTAAAAACATCTTTGAAGAGTCGGTTTGGCGGGGCTATCTCACGGTAAAGGTGGAACAACTAACCCAAAACGAATGGCTCGTTTATTTGGTGGTGGCACTTGTGTGGCAGGTATGGCATCTGCCATATTACCTAATACTATTGGACGATGCTTATTTAGCAAGCTTCTTCCCTTTCGGCAACGTGCTGTTTGTGGTAACTAGCTTTGCCGTTATTGGCGTTTGGACGATCATGTACACCGAGATATTTTTCCTTTCGCGCTCGTTGTTGCTCGTTGTCTTGATGCACGCGATGGAGGACTCACTCAATCCGCTTATATCCGATGGCTTTGCCGTGATGTCGCCTGATAAAGCTCTGTTGGTTTCACCCAGCTTTGGACTTATTCCGCTACTGCTCTATCTGGTAATAGGCTTATGGCTAAGGCGAATAAGGAAAAGTAGCGCGCGTTGCAGTTGAAAATGAATAAATGTAGAACTAAAATATTAGCAGTATGAATACAAACATGGAAATGCCTAAGTGCAATGATGGTTGGGATAAGATATTTTCGCAAAGCGATAAGGTAGAAAATAAAAAGGTTTCGTTCAGAAATCGTTATGGTATCACCCTTGTTGGCGATTTGTATTTCCCGAAAAACAGCGAAAACAATAAGCTTGCCGCCCTTGCCGTGTGTGGTGCTTTTGGGGCTGTAAAAGAGCAAGCATCGGGATTTTACGCTCAGACGATGGCCGAAAGGGGCTTTGTAACCTTGGCTTTTGACCCATCTTATACGGGCGAAAGCGGTGGAGAGCCTCGTAATGTGGCATCGCCCGACATCAATACCGAGGATTTCTCGGCTGCGGTGGATTGCTTGGGGTTGCTGCCCTTTGTGGATAGAGAGCGGATTGGCATTATCGGCATCTGCGGTTGGGGCGGTTTCGCACTTAACGCTACGGCCGTCGACACCCGTATAAAGGCTGTGGCGACGATGGTAATGTATGATATGTCGCGTGTTTTCGGCAAAGGCTACTTTGATAGCAACACGCCCGAAATGCGTTTGGAAATGAAACGCTCGCTTAATGCCATTCGTTGGACGGATGCAGAAAAGGGAACTCCGGCTCCGGGCTATTCGATGCCAGACACTCCGTCGGATAAGCTGCCTCAATTCTTGAACGATTATATTGAGTTTTATAAAACACCGCGCGGTTTCCACGAGCGTTCGATCTCTAATAAGGTTTGGACGGCCACCACGCTGCTTTCGTTTCTCAATTTCCCGATACTTGCTTATGCTAATGAAATTAATGTGCCAACCCTTATCGTTGCAGGAGAAAACGCCCATTCGCGCTATATGAGCGAAGATGCTTACCAAGCCATAGGAACCGATAAGAAGGAGTTGTTCGTCGTTCCTGGTGCTAGGCACATTGACTTTTACGACAATCAGGGCGGAGTTGTGCCGTTTGATAAGCTTGAAATGTTTTTTAATACGAATCTTTAATGCCCCATGTTAGGGACAGATTAAGGCACTATACCCCAGACAATGGTGATTTGTAAACTTTGAATTTTCTGCATAAACGCAACTGTATCTAAGCCTATATGCAACGATATGGCCTAAAATAAATGTAGGGATGCACGCTGCTGAGCATCCCTACAATTGTTTATCGTTTGGCCAATTTGCGCCAAGCGTTATTCCTTATTCAGGCGTTTACGTTCGTTATGGTCGAGCGTCATCTTACGAAGACGCATGCTTTTGGGCGTAACCTCCACAAACTCGTCGCCCTTGATGTATTCTAAGGCCTCTTCCAACGACATGATAACCTTGGGGATAACGCGTGCCTTGTCGTCGCTACCGCTGGCGCGCACGTTGGTAAGCTGCTTAGATTTGGTTACATTGATAACCAAATCGTTGTCGTGAACATGCTCGCCAACAATCTGTCCGTAGTACACTTCTTCTCCTGGGTCGATAAAGAACTTGCCGCGGTCTTGCAATTTGTCGATAGAGTAGGCGAAAGCGGTACCCGTTTCCATGGCAATCATCGAACCGTTGGTGCGCCTTGTAATCTCACCCTTAAAGGGTTGGTACTCTTTAAAGCGGTGAGCCATGATGGCTTCGCCCTGACTGGCGGTGAGAACGTTGGTGCGAAGGCCGATGATACCACGCGAAGGCACATCGAACTCGATGTTCACACGTTCGCCTTGCGTTTCCATCGAAGTCATTTCGCCCTTTCTGCGTGTCACCATGTCAATCATTTTGCTGGCGAACTCTTCGGGAACATTGATGGTTAGTTCTTCAATGGGTTCGCAACGCTGGCCGTCTATCTCTTTATATATAACCTGTGGCTGACCCACTTGCAGCTCGTAGCCCTCGCGACGCATGGTTTCGATGAGCACCGAGAGGTGAAGCACGCCGCGGCCGCTAACAATCCAGCGGTCGGTATAGTCTTCAAAGGGGCGTACGCGCAAGGCGAGGTTCTTCTCCAACTCCTTTTCTAGTCGGTCGTTGATGTGGCGCGAGGTAACAAACTTGCCTTCCTTGCCGAAGAACGGGCTGTCGTTGATGGTGAAGAGCATGCTCATCGTGGGTTCGTCGATGGCAATTGGCGGCAGTGGTTCGGGCATTTCAAAGTCGCAGATGGTGTCGCCAATCTCGAATCTTTCGAGTCCGATAACGGCACAGATGTCTCCGCTGTCCACGTGGTCGGTCTTAACGTGTCCCATTCCCACGAAAGTGTGTAGCTCCTTGATACGTGTGCGTTCCTTTTCGCCATTGCGATGCACCACGGTAACGTTCATTCCATCGGTGAATGTGCCGCGATGCACGCGCCCCACGGCAATACGACCCGTGTAGCTGCTATAATCTAGCGAGGTGATGAGCATCTGCGGCGTGCCCTCAATTTGTCTTGGGGCAGGTATTTTCTCAACAATCTCGTCGAGCAGATAGTCGATATTGTCGCTGGGAGCCTTCCAATCGGACGACATCCAGCCGTTTTTGGCCGAGCCATACACCACGGGGAAGTCTAGTTGGTCTTCGGTTGCGTTGAGCGAGAACATCAAGTCGAACACCATTTCGTACACCTCTTCGGGTCGGCAGTTAGGCTTGTCCACCTTGTTTACCACCACGATGGGTTTCAATCCCAGCTGCAAGGCCTTCTGCAACACGAAACGTGTCTGCGGCATAGGGCCTTCAAAGGCATCGACGAGCAAGATGCAGCCGTCGGCCATGTTGAGAACACGCTCCACTTCGCCACCGAAATCGGAGTGTCCCGGAGTGTCAATGATGTTAATTTTTACGCCTTTCCACGTAATCGATACGTTTTTCGACAGGATGGTTATGCCCCTTTCGCGTTCCAAATCGTTAGCATCCAGCACTTGTCCGCTGTTATCCTGCCCTTCGCGAAAGAGCTTTCCAGCAAGCATCATCTTGTCTACCAGCGTGGTTTTTCCATGGTCCACGTGGGCGATGATGGCTATATTTCTAATGTCTTGCATTGTCTTTACTTAATTGAAATCGACTGCAAAGTTACTGATAATTATTGGCAAATGCCCTTGCAGATGCGTTAAATCTGCCGTTTTGGTACGTTTAGGCAATGAGAAAGATGCTTATGGCATTTGAATTTGATGAACAATGCACCTAATGTTTTAGTCGCCCTTCCTCCAATCTGCATGCACCTTTAATGCGTGTAGTAATTTCTTTTTTCTCTATTTTCAACCATTTTTCGCTTAAAAAGCATTACTTTTGCACCCGACTTACAAAGTGTGAGTTAAGGGGTGCCCGATATTTCGGGCTGAGATGAGACCCTCTGACCTGATCCAGACAATGCTGGCGTAGGAAAAAAAGAAGGATAAACACCCCTTTTGTGTGTCTTCATTCAAAAGGAAAAGATGAAAAAAACAATGACATCGCTTGCGGCACTGATTAGTGTTGCCACGGCTTATTCGGCCAATCCCAAACAAGAAACGCTTGATACCCTTCGCAGTTATCAGCTGCAAGACGTGCAAGTGGTGGCTACGCGCGCCACAAAGAAAACACCAATGGCCTTTACCAACATGTCGCAAGAACAGATTAAACGCCTTAACACGGGGCGCGACATCCCCTTCTTGCTCGCAACCATGCCCTCGGTTGTTACCACCAGCGATGCCGGCAACGGCATGGGATATACCGCGATGCGCATTCGCGGCACCGATGCCAGTCGTATCAACGTTACCACCAACGGCATCCCGATGAACGATGCCGAAAGCAGTCTGCTCTATTGGGTAAACATGGGCGACCTTGCATCGAGCCTTGGAAGCATTCAGGTGCAACGCGGAGTGGGTACTTCTACCAATGGCGCGGGCGCATTTGGCGCAACGGTGAACATGCAAACCGAGAACATCGGACTGCAACCCTGGGCCGCATTCGACCTTTCGGGCGGCTCTTACTACTCGCATAAGCAGACTGTGCGCTTTAGTACAGGACTGATGGGCGGACATTGGGGCATCCAAGGCCGACTGTCTAACCTCGGTTCTAAGGGCTATGTAGACCGCGCATCGTCTAAACTAAACTCTTATTTCCTGCAAGCTGGCTATTTCGGCGAGACCACCGTGGTGAAATTCATCACCTTTAACGGAGTGGAACAGACTTATCACGCATGGGATTTTGCCTCGAAATACGACCAAGAGCAATACGGACGTACTTACAATCCAAGTGGAAAGATGGAGAAAGATGCCGCCGGAAACGCCCAATTCTACAAAAATCAGAACGACAACTACCACCAACAGCATTACCAATTGTTGTGGAACCAGTTGATGGGAGAGTACTGGAACCTTAACCTTGCCTTGCATTACACCAAGGGCGGCGGCTATTACGAGCAGTATAAAAAGAACCACGAGCTGGCGCAGTATGGCCTTGATGCCGGTGGAACGAAGGCAAAGAGTTCGCTTGTGCGCGAGAAATGGCTTGACAACTATTTCTATGGAGCGGTTGCCGCATTGAATTACGACAACAAACGCAACTTCTCGGCTACGCTTGGCGAGGGCTGGAACAGGTATAGCAACGACCACTTTGGCCGCGTTACGTGGGTGAAAAAGCCCGTAGACGACTTTATGCCCAACCACGAGTATTACAACAACAATACGAAAAAGACCGACTATAACGCTTATCTGAAAGCCACTTACGAGTTTGTGAAGGGTCTGAGCGCCTTTGCCGACCTGCAATATCGCTACGTAAGGATACGCATGGTTGGTCCGGCAGATGCCACAAGCGCAAAGCGCAGTTTCAGTTACGACCTAAACGAAACGTTCAACTTCTTTAATCCCAAGTTCGGACTTAACTACGAGCTGTCGCCCCTGCATCGTTTGTATGCCAGTTATGCCATCGCCCACCGCGAACCTGTGCGCAGTAACTACGAGCATAACATGGATGCGCAGTTGGAAAAACCACGTGCCGAACGCCTGAACGACCTCGAAGTGGGTTACGAATTTACCGCGAAGAACTTCACGGCTGGGCTTAATCTCTACCACATGAACTACAAAGACCAACTCGTTCCTACGGGCGAAATGAAGCTCGACAAGCCCATTACGCGCAATTTCGACAAGAGTTATCGCATGGGTGTTGAGCTTTCGGCAGCGTGGATGCCTGTTGATTGGTTCCGTTGGGATGCCAACGCCACATTCTCTAAGAACAGGGTGAAGGACGTAACCGTAAAGCTTACTGATGGAACGGTGTACACCATCGCCGGCGAAAGTCAGTTGGCTTTCTCGCCTAACACGGTGTTCAACAACGTGTTTACGTTCGATAAGGCTGGTTTCCGCGGTATGGTGATGAGCCATTTTGTGGGCGAACAGAACCTAACCAACACGGGCTTTAAGACGATGCAGACCAAAGACGCCGGCAAAAACACGGTGAATGACTTGATTTCGCTGAAACAATACTTCACCACCGACATCGACTTGTCGTACACATTCTCGCTTAAAGCCTTGGCTTTGAAGGATGCCACCATTGGCATAACGCTCTATAACGTGTTCTCTTCTAAGTACGACAACAACGGTTGGGCTGCTCCCCAATATCGTTTGGATGGCTCTACGCTCGTTGCAGAAAACACTTGGGGCACGCGCGACAGCGGAGCAGCAGGCTTTGCACCCTCTGCTCCCTTCCATTTTATGGCTAGGTTGGCGGTGAATTTTTAGTGGAGGAGTTGCTTTGAGGAGTTAAGGAGTTAAGTTGAGGAGTTAAAGGAGTTATGGAGTTAAGGAGTTAAGCCAAATGTATAGGTGGCGTTAGCCATTCTTTCACCTTTTCACCTTTTCACCTTTTCACTTTTTCACCTTTTCACCTTTTCACCCTTTCACCTTTTCACCCTTTCACCTTTTCACTCTTTCACCTTTTCACTCTTTCACTCTTTCACTCTTTCACTCTTTCACTTTTAGAAGTTATGGAGTTAAGCAAAGGCTTAGTTGCAGCGTGGTGAACATCCTTATAAACTCATCGTTGCCTTAATGTTAAGCTATGCTTTACCGCTTTAATGGACAACTGGCCTTAACAACTTCGAGTGTGCAAATTATTAAAAAAGGCCCTTAAACCCCAGCTCCTCTTTATGGGAAGTTGGGGTTGAGGGACTTATTAACAAGGCATTCATCTTCGATATTATAACAAAGTGGGTGTGTGCTAATATAATAACAACAAGGCAAATCACTCCCCTCTCCCCTTGGAGAGGGGCTGGGGGTGAGGCTTTCTCCCCCAGGTTGCCTCTCAAAGAGGGGCTGGGGGTGAGGCCGTTTTATAATTTTTCGCGTATGCTTTCTTTCCTTTCCCTTCATTGGCTCGACATTTTCACCACCATATTAGGTCTACTTTACATTTGGTTAGAATATCGTGCGAGCATCGCCTTATGGGTTGTGGGTATCGTAATGCCCGCCCTAGATGTGTGGCTTTATTGGCAACACGGACTATATGGCGATGCGGGTATGGCCGTTTACTACACGTTGGCCGCCATTTATGGTTACGCCGTATGGAAGTTTGGGCGCAAACGCGGACAGGCGGCAGGCCAATCGATGCCCATTACGCACATGCCGCGTAGGCTGTTTGTGCATACTGGGGTGTTCTTTGTCGTGGCATGGGGTGCCACCTATTATGTGTTGATAACCTTTACCGACAGCAATGTGCCCGCGCTAGATGCCTTTACCAACGCCCTAAGCTTTGTTGGCCTTTGGACTTTGGCGCGAAAATACGTTGAGCAATGGCTGTTTTGGATTGCCGTAGACGTGGTTTGCACCGGCCTATATATATATAAAGGTATTCCCTTTAAAGCCCTGTTGTATGGCCTGTACGTGGTTATTGCCGTGGCTGGGTATAGAAAATGGAGGAGAGAGGCAGAGGTTAGAAGTTAGATGCGTGATGAAGTTAAGTGGTTGGGCCAATGGATGGCGAAGTTCTTAATGGCTGACTTATAGGTTACAAGGCAGGAAAGTGGCACGCAAAGCTTATCTCATGTGGCAAAAAGTGTAGTGCTGATTAGCCAACAAACTCGCCAACTTGCCATTGTTCCAACGCAAAAAACCGCCCGAACGTGCGTTGCATTTCGGGGCGGTTTTTGTGTTGGGGGTTAAGCCTCTTTCTTCTTTCTTCGCCAATCTAAGTACAGCGTTGCGGCAATAAGCAACAGCAATGCTGCATAAGAGATGTAGGCGATGGTTTCGGTTCGGTCGATGCTCTTGGGGTAGAAACTCAGCACCACCTCGTGTTTACCAGGCTTTACGGCGAGCGCACGCAGCAGATAGTTCACGCGTCCCAACTCTGTGGGCTGCCCATCTACCGTGGCTGTCCAGCCCGGATAATACACTTCCGAGAACACCAACACGCCACCTTTGTCGCTCTCTACACTGTAATGCAGTTGGTTTGGCGCATACTTCTTCAGCTCGGCCTTAGCTATTGTGCCTTGTTGAACGCTCGTTCCCAGCACGCTTTCAAAGCGTTTGTCGGCCACAGCCTCGTGTCGAAGGTTCAGTTTTGCCAGCGCATCTAGTTCGGCATTGGCGTTATCCACATACTTCACCTTGTCCACCAGCCACGCATTGCCATAGGCATAGGGGTTTAGAAGTGGCACTTTCTGGTTGTTTTGCAACGGCAGGATAAAGTATTTGGCGTTAAGCATGTTGATAACGGGATAAATCGAGTCGCCCTTTACGCGTGTCATGTCGCCGCCGGCTTCGGCAACAGACTTCATCAATCCCTGCATTTCGGGGGCGATGTAAGCCTCTATCAACTCTTGGTAGCGGCGCAGTTTGGCGGCGTGATACCCGCCAATACTCTTATGATAGTACGAAGTCTCGTTTTCGTTAAAGGTGTTCGAGGCCAAGTTCAGCACCCTATAATCCAAGCTCTTGTCTTGCAATATCAGTCGGTCTGTATTGTCCATTGGCTGTGGTTGGTCGCGAACAGAGGCCTCCACAAACATGTCGTCGTGCAGGTAGCGTTTGTTTACCTGCCACATGTCGATAAGACACAGCAGCGTTAGTGCCCCAACAAGATACTCAGACTTCAATTTCTTGGCCTTATAGAGCAGCAAGAAGGTGGTTCCGATGACGATAATCCAGAACGAACGCCAGCAATCGGCCCTGAATATGGCTTGCCTAACCTGTGTTAGGTCGGCAAGAATGGGGTTGAGTTGCTGTTGTGGAAACTGCGAAAGGGCTTGCAACTCGTCGCTAGAAACGAACGAACCGAAGAATACGCTGGGCATAAGGGCGAACAGCAAGGCCATGCCTGCCGTTAGTCCAAAGCTTGCATACACGTATTTTATCTTGTGCGTGAGCAGTTCGGGCTCGTCTATTATCTTCTTTAAAGCCATTATCGCAAGCAGCGGAATGGTAAACTCGGCGATGACGAGGATGGAGGCCACCGTGCGGAACTTGGCATATAGCGGCATGTAATCGATGAAAAGGTCGGTTAGCCACATCATGTTCTTACCCCACGAGAGGGCAATCGACAGCACCGTG
This sequence comes from Prevotella sp. oral taxon 317 str. F0108, assembly GCF_000162415.1. NCBI lineage: Bacteria > Pseudomonadati > Bacteroidota > Bacteroidia > Bacteroidales > Prevotellaceae > Prevotella > Prevotella sp. oral taxon 317. The sequence continues at coordinate 136,318 of NZ_GG740077.1, forward strand.
GCTGCCACCAAAGCCCACTTCATCGGACCTTTCACGATGAAAAGCCCCAGTATGAAGAGCATCAGCACAAACGCTCCCACGTACACTGGACCCGATGTGCCGGGCTGTTCGCCCCAATATTGGCCAATTTGCTGATAGAGATAGCCCAGTTCGGGGTTGCCTTTCTCTTGCACAATGGGGTTGGCCGACATGGGAACGGATGCTCCGCCCTTGGTGTTTGGCACCAATAGCGTCCATGTTTCGCCAATGCCGTAGCTCCATTGCGTAATATAGTCGCGCTCCAACCCGCTGTTCGATTGGTTGGCGTTGTTCTTCTTCACCAATTCGCTTTTACCTCGCATCGACTCTTGTCCGTATTGCCACGTGTGGTAAAGCGAAGTTAGGTTAAGGCAAACGGCAAGTGTTGCGCCGATGGCACATGCTGCGGTGGCCTTAAAGAAACGTGCCAGCTGTTTCTCCTTAATGGCTTGCACAAGGTAGGCAATAACCATAAAGAAGATAACGAAGAGGTAGTAATACGTCATTTGCACGTGGTTGGCGTATATCTCGAAGGCTGTAAATACGGCCGTAACAATCAGTCCACGCACGTACTTTCCCCTATAAGCCCATACAATACCCGCAATCATGGGCGGCAGATAGGCAAGGGCCATCACCTTCCAGATGTGTCCGGCGGCGATGATAATGAAAAAGTAGCTTGAAAATGCCCATATCACCGCGCCAAGTGCGGCCAACGACTGCCTGAAATCGAATGCGCGTAGCAATATGTAAAAGCCCAAAAGGTAGGCAAAAACATACCACACGTAGTCGGGCATCCACAAGTGGTAGGCCTTAGTTGCAGTAGAAAGCACGCTTGTGCTGGGATACGAGGGCGAGGTTTGGTAGGTGGGCATGCCGCTGAACGTGGCGTTGGTCCACCTGGAAGTCTCTCCTGTCTTCTCTTTATACTTCAACACCTCTTGTCCTGCGCCTCGTCCTGCTGCGCTGTCGTGCTGATAAAGTATGCGTCCGTCTATGGTGGCAGGAACAAAATAGGCGTAGGCCAATAGTGCAAAGGCCACAACGGCCACCACATCGAACAGGTATTTTTTTAGTATTTCCATTATGGTATAAATAAAATCTGTCCTGCAAAGATATATATAATATGTGTATTTCGCACCCTTTATGCTGTTAATTTTGACAGAGAAGGGCAAATGTGTGGGGTAAGGGGAGAGTAAAAGCCGTACTTGCAGAGGACCATTAGTATTGATGATGCTGCTTGTGGGCGGTGAAATGGTGTGAAAGCGGGTAGGGAAGTGAATGCGATGCCCCGTAAAAACAAATGGTTGTGCCGCTTACCGGATTGGGGTAAGGGCACAACCAATGGGTGTTGTATGTTTTAATGGCGATGTTTTAGCCTTATCTAACAATAGTTTTAACGGTCTTTCCGTTGGCCATCTTCACGATGTTCAGACCACGAACGGGAGCGGAAATGCGCTGGCCAGCGGCGTTGTAACGCGACACTTCGGCTGCGGTGTCTTCTTGTTGCAGCCCTTCGATAGACGAAGTGTTGAGGGCTTTCACCTCAAAACGAGAAGGCGACACGGCATTTGCTGCGAGAAGGGCATTCTTAAAGGTTTCCACTTTGTCGGCTGGCACAAAGAAGGTGGTTTGTGTGCGGGCCAAGTAGAAAGCTTGTTTGCCTAGTTCGGGCGCAGCGTTCATCACGTTGAAAGTAACAGTTGAGAGGCGTGTGCCAAAGAAAGCCTTTTCGCCAATGCCGCTAGGACCGCCCTTAAACGTAACGCTAGTTAGGGCGTTGCAGCCCATAAAGGCCTCGGAACCGATGGAGGTTACCTCGGCAGGAATGACAATCTCGGTAAGTCCCGACCCTGCAAAAGTCTTCGATTGGATGTTGGTGATACTCTCAGAAAGCGTAATGTGGGTAAGATTTTTAGCCCCTGCGAATGCTTGTTCGGCTATGCCGCCCACCGATTGGGGTACGATAAACGACTTATCTTCACGTGCGATGGGGTAGAGTAGCAGCTCAGACTGGTCTTCGTTGTACAGCACGCCGCCAACAGAAGAAAAACCATCGATGCCTTCTTCCACTTCGTAGTTCTTGATGGGTGTATCTTTAAAGGTGTCGGCCGCTTTCTCAATGAATGATGCCGGCAAGGTAAAGGTGTTGAGCGAGGCGCAATTGGCGAAGGCCTTACTGCCTAATTCTTCTACTCCCGACGACAATTTTACGTTTTTCAGCGCGCTGCAACCATTGAAAGCGTTTGCACGTATCTCTTTTAGCTGGCAGTCTTCGTTGAAGTTTACGGTCTCAATGCTCGTGCACTCTGAAAAGGCAGCGGTGCCCATGTAGCTTACTGCGGCGGGTATGTTCACTTCTTTTAGTGCCTTACATTTGGCAAAGGCATAGTCGCCGATGTGGGTTACGGCTACGGGAATGGCGCAAGTGGTAAGTTTCGAGCAGCCGTTGAAGGCATTGTTGTTTATCTTTTGCGTGGTGGCTGGCAGTTTCACCTCAACCAGTTTGTCGCAACCAGAGAACATGTATTGGTCTACGAGGTTGTCTTCGGATATGCCATATCCCACATTCGACAGGTCTTTCTTCTTGAAGAAGTACGCACCAGAACTCTTTTTGAAACTTGCGGCGCGCAGGTTAAGGCGTTGCAGCTTGCCTGGGTCGATAGGCTTGTTGTCGCCATTGTCCGCACCAGCCATCTGGCGGATAAAGAGAATGTCGGCGGTGTTGATGGGGCCAGAGATGGTCAAGTCGGTGATGGTTAACTTCTCGTCGCCAGTGATTTGTTTGCTCAACGTACCTGCCTCGGTTAGCGTAACGCTCTTTTGTTGGGCGTTGGCCGTGGTGCAGAGCATGGCGAAAGCCATGACTGCAAGCTGCTTTTTGCTTGTAAAAATCTGTAACATGTATTGTTCTATATATTTAAATGGTTATTTGTTTCTCGTTTGTTTGGGGTTTAACGTTCGTAGGGCAGAACCAGTTTAAAGCCTCTGCCGCGCAACACCACGTTTTGTTCTCGCACCTCTTCAACCGTTAGCTTGTGTTTGCCTTCGCGCAAAAGTGTGCCGCTGAACTCTTCTGGATAGTTCATGCCAAGGCTTACTTCCACCTTTTGACCAAGCTTTGGCGCAACGATGGCGGGTTTTATTTTAAGTACCCGTCTGGCAGCTGCGGGGCGTGCGCCATTCATCAGCCAAACGCCAATACCCGGTCGGCGAACGGCCATTACGGTGTTCATCTGTTGATAAATACTTCGCGAAGTGGTGCCGTATACGCCCACCTTTTGTGCCGACCCGCTGCAACGAACGGTTACTTTAAGCGTTTTAAACTGGCCGTCTTCGCCAATGGCCTTTATGTTGGCCTCGCCTTCATAGCTCGCGGCAATCTCAAGGATGCCAGTCTTGGCGTTCCATTTGGTGTTGAGTATGCTGTCGGGGTCGTCTATGGTAAGGCGAGCGAGGTCGCCACCGCCTGCAAGGCTAACGAATTTGCTCTCGTCGCGCGGATAAAGGCGTATTTCGGAGTCGCTGATGCTGATAGGTGGAACCACAACACTGATTTTTAGTTTGCGCTTAAAGTCGCCCGAAAGGATGGTGGCGTAGGTTTCGCCTTCCAGCAAGCCATTGATGCGCAGCGTATCTTTCGATATGGAGATGCTAGCTACCTTCGAGTCGGCGATGTTGGCTTGGTATTTTCCCGTTCCGCCATGTAGCAACACAATGCGTGTGGACTGCTTGTTGAGTGCCACCGAGTCGGTGTTGTTGGTGCCGAAGGCAATATCCGAAAGTTCTGTGTCTGTGGCATTGTCGCAACTGGTCAATGCCATAGCCGCGAAAACCAGCAGAAGGCATAGGCGGCTTGCCGTTTTGTATATTGGTGTTGTCATCGTTTAGTCTACGTTTAGTTTGTATTCTATTTCCCATTTGCGTGTCGGCGTTTCTTCAATCTCTATGCGTAGGGTGTGTTCGCCCTTTGAACCGAAAGTAATAGCGCCAGATGTGGGTGTAACGGGTTGGCCATCTACCCAATAAAGCATTTTGGCATCGGGGTTGGCCAAGTCGTGATAGTAGAGCGGAAGCGTGCGTGGGGCCGTTCCTTGCTCGCGAACCATATATAGATAAGGTATTCGGTCTTCGTCGTTTACGCCGAAGTTTAAGGGCATAGTGGTTTGCGACACTGTTGCAGAAGCATCCGAGGCAACCGAGCCTTTGATGGTTTTCACGCTGAAAGCATAGCTCTTGCCTGGTTCGAGCCCCGTAACCACATGTTTAGTTGCTTTCGTGGTTGCCGCTGCTTTGCCGTTGATGGTTATCTCGTAGGTTACGTCCGTTTCGGCCACAGCGTTCCACGATAGTTCAATCTCTCGCTGTTGCGGTGTGGCATGCAGGTTAGCTGGCGGTTCGGGCTTGTTGGGCACAACGCCTTCCTTGGTTTTTACCATCGAGATGTCGTCGATAAGGATGTGTCTTCCTGCGTCGGCGTCTTCGTATACAGACAGTATGTAGAAACCCAATGCAGCCGATTCAACCCCAGCAGGTGCCTTAAAAGTGAGCGTTTTCTTTTTCCATGTGCCTGTAAAGCCGTTGGCCATGTCTTTTTGTGCCTTCCGTTCTTCTTTCTTAATGAGCTGTTCGCCCTTATACCAGTCGATGTAAACCAAGATGTTGGGCTTGGTAACCGTGCCTTGATACCAGTACGACAGTTCGTATTCGGCACCCGGTTGCACCTTTATATAATGTGTGTTGAAGTCTTTATCGCGTGCGATGAACGACCCGCCATTGGGGAAAACGCGTATGGCATAGTTGCCGCTGTGTGCCGTTTTCGTACGTTCGCGCGACAGCGATGAGTTGAAATACCAATACTGGGGTTTGAGATAGGGGTCGAACGAGGGTGCAGTACCCCCTTCGCCGCTGCCTTCGTTGCCGTTTTGAGGCTTAACATAGACTTCAAATCCCCCGTCGATAACCAACTCTTCGTGTGTTTGGGCCGTGCCAGCCTGTGCAAAGGCAAGCGCGAGGGCAAGGATATGCAGTTGTTTCATATTATTCTTATTGATGTGTTGGCGCGTATATGTTGTTTCATTGCAGGCTTATGCCATACCTCTGTGCCACCTGCCAGGCCACGTTTCGCAGCGAACCTGTGGTGGATGTGTCGGCAAGGAGCCGTTGTTTGTCCCAAAGTCCGTTGCCGGCGGTTAGTTGGTCGATGAGCGTTTTTACCTCGTTGTAGGTGAAATGGGGCTTGCCCGATGCCTGTACGGTGAATTGCAGGCCATAAACTGCACCACATGCCTCGGACAAGAAGGTAAGGGCGTTGGCTGCATCCTCATCAATGTTGGCCATAGTGGTTTCGCCCGTTAGCAGATTAATGGCTCTTATGGCAGCCACTTTTGATAGCTCGGCACGAATAATGGCCTGTTGGCGCAACATGTCGGCATAGCGATATTGGGTAATTGCTGCCCTTCCTGCTGCAAAAGCGTTGTAAAGCGTGATGCGCGATTGGCGTAAGGCGGGCGCGTTTGCGGCCTGAACGTAAGGCAACCAGAATTGGTAATAACCGTAAGCTAGGTCCCAATGATGTTCTAACTCGGTGTAGTTGTGGCCTGCAACGAGCACGTTGTCTTCGTGGTTTTTGCGTAGGGCCTCACTATTCAGCACACTATCGTTGAGGTGGGTGTTGAGAATCTTGTCGAGATAGATGCCGCCATAGACAATGCCTTGGAAGAGTTCGGCCACCACTAGCCCCTTTTCGTTGGCAAAAGCGAGGTTAACATCGCCGATATTGCGGCCTACATATCCGCCTTTTCCTGGCTTTGCCTTTTGGTTACGGGCAGTTCCAGACCCCTCTTTACCCATTCCGCTGAGTGTAGCAGCTTGGTTGAAGATGTCTTCCACGTCTTTCTTTACGAGTGCGCTATCGGCTTTGTGGGTTGGCGATGCCGACAGTTCGCGGCGCGGTTTCAACCCAAATTCGCCATTATTGTAATAGCCCTTCATCGTTTCCAGCAGTGTGCGGTTCTCAATTCTGGCCTCTTTAAGGTAGCTGTCGTAAATATAATCGAGTGGGGAACGCAGCAAAGTGCATTCCAAGTAGTCTACACTGCTGATGCCATTCCTTGCAAATTTGTACTGCGGATCTGGGTAGGGAGGCATCACATAGGCCGATTCAACGGTTTCTCCTTCCCAGCGATTGCAGGACGAAAAGACGAGTGGCGCCAACAAAAGCGCCAAGAATATCTTGTGGTTCATCGGGTGTCGTTATATATATATATAATGTGTATGGGGAAGGTTAGGGCAAGATGATGTAGGCGCAAAATGGGCCTTTTATCTTGCCAATTCCTTCTTCGTTTTGGTGTTCGTTCACTTTAAGTGGTTTCACAATGGTAAGTCCGTCTTCGGAAATAGCCGAGATGGTGGCCTTTATTGACGACCCACGAGGACCTACACCGTTTACCAAAAGGTACATCGGGAAACCTGATTTGGCCTTGAAATGCAGTTCGTGTTGCTGACCATTAGAAAGAAAAGACGTTGCATCTTCGTTTGTTTTGTTGGTGGCAATGGTGGTGAGCGAGCGGTTTGCAGCCACATAACGCACCACATAGCGCGATGCAAGTTCGGCCTCGGGCACGTTATTGCCCAAGATGTCTACCTCGCGAAACGAGCAAGTAAGCGTAACATCGTAGGTTCGCACGTTTTTGGTTATCTCCACTCCAGGGTAAACGAAGTCGGAAACGGGTGCATCGGGGTTCCCCAATTGCACTACTTGGTCTTCGTAAGAGACCTTGGGTTTCTCTACACCTGTGAAAGGAAAGAGCGTGTCGTAGTCTTCTTCGGCATAATCGGCAGTGCTACGCGAGCAGCTTACAAGCATTGCGACCAGTGCTAAGAGCATATATTTCATTGCGTTCATGTGTTCAGTTTGTTTTAAAGGTGGTGTATCAGCGGTCGTCGCCTTCATCCCAAATCTCGGCAACAAGTCCTGTTGGCTTGCCTTCTGGGTGCAAGTGCTTGCTTACAAGGCGCGTTTTGCGAAAGAGTGGGTCGTAAACTTCTACCAGTTCGGCAACGAAACGTTGGCCTACACGTTGGAAATCGAAGAACATGATTTTGCTGTCGTAGCGCAATCCTGCACGGAAAGTGATGCCATGTTCTGTGCCAGCGTAGCCCGAACCCAATCCGACAATCTCTTTTGCAGGATAGTCTGGTATGGGATTTTTCTTCTGCGCAAAGAGAAAGAGGTAGTATTTCTTCTCCCTGATTTCGCGTAACAGCGATTGGTTTGTCTCAACGTTGCGTTTTACATAAACGTCGCTGCGGAAGAATATGCGGCTACCACGGTGAATGGAGAGTTGCGGATTGACCATGCTTTCGAAGAAATCGCGGTTCTGGAAAGCTCTATCTGCAGTTTGTTTCCATTGCTCTTCGCTGGCAAGTTTGGTGAAAACGATGTATTCGCGGGCGGGTTCTAGGTAGCTGGCAGTGCGGAAAACGAGGTCGCCGTCTTCGTTCTTGCCCATGAACAGCCAATCGGAAGCGGCGCGAAAAGCATCGTTAACCAACTGATGCACGTAGTTGCGGGTGATGAAACTCAGCTGTGTGAAACTGTTTCGACCCACGCGATATTCGCTTTTCTGTGGTGTGGAGGCAGTTTGTTGGGTGAAGTCGGCCTTCATCTCCATCGTGTTGTCGGCGTTAAACCGCATGGTGAAACTGTCTCCACCATAGCCGTATCGTCCGCGGAAACCGAATTGTGGAATTAATTCTGATGGATTGGAGAAGAGCAACGAGTCGGTTCGTGGGAAATACAGCACTCGCCAACCATGCTCGGCACTGGTTAGTTCGGCTTTCAAGGCGGCAATGCTTTCTGCGTTGCGCTGTGCCGGCGAGCGGTCGAAGACGTCTTGACTGGCATCGCAAGCCGCAAGTAACGTTACGATGATGGCTGTTAGCCAAGCTTTGGTTTTACTGTGCATGTTGTTTGATGTAGTTGTTTATGCGGCGCAGACTGGTAATCTGCAACTGCTTTAAGTTGATGTGCAGGCTTTTTTGCATGTATTGTTCCACAAAAGCCTGCTTAGCCACAATCTCTTTATAGGCTTGTTCGGCCTCTTTGTTGTATTGTTGCTGTACTTCGGGGTCGCTGTCTTGGTCGGGTGTTTGCGCTGTATTGATGGCGTCGTTCACCTCTTTGGGTGTAGAACAGAGTGTGGAGCTGATGATTTCAGCAAAGTCGTCTTCGGCCGAAAGAAAGGCTTGCATGGTGTAAAAGCCGCGTTTGTTGGCATAATCGGCTAGTCCGAAGTAGTCTTTTTCTTTCTTCGAGTAGCCCAAGGGAGCGGCCAAAGGTTCGGTCGAACCCGTGTAGCGATGTCCGCTTATGGCCGTAAACTTGTCGCGATCGTAGGTCACAAGCTCTGCCAAACGACGTGCAAACTGGTGATGAACGCTGCGCATCAGGGCATACATCTTGTTGGCGTCGCCTGCTTTGAAGTCGTCTACGCGGAAGATACACATTTCCGAGGGCGTGAGCTGTGGGTTGTTGAGCAGTTCAACGCCGTTCTCGTCTACGTTCTGCCCACCATAGAGGTATATTCGTAGGGGTGTTTTACCTTGTAGAAAGTCGACCCCTCCGAGGTTTTCTTGTCGATATGTTTCGAAACATAGTTCGCGAACGGCCCTTAAAATGGCCTTCACGTTGTCGGGTCTTGGTGGCGAAACGAAGGTCGTACCTGTGTTGGCGTTCTTCTGCCAGCGGTAAACCACCTCGATGTTATAAGGTGCGGTGATGCTGTCGGCTATCCAACGGTCTAGCTCTGTCTGTGGGTTTTGCACCGCTCCTGCATCCACCACGCTTTGCTCACTGAGCAATTCGTTGGTGCAAGCCTGCAAAAGGCATGGCAACAACAGGCAGATAATGTTCTTTATATTCATCGTTTATAGTTCTTTTTACGTTAAAAACCTTTTAATGTAAGGGTTCGTTGCGTTCGCGTGGGTTGGGTTCCAAGCCTCGGTTGATGGCTTCGGCCGGTATTTGCAACAGCTTTCGTGGGTCGTTTTTCTCCAAAGGGAAGTAGTAGGTGCTTTTAGACGAACGCTTAACTGCGATATGGAACCGACGAAGGTCGAACCAACGCAGGCCTTCTTGGAAGAATTCTTGCTGGCGGAACCCCACGATGGTTTTCACCAAGGCCAGTTGTTTGAGGGTCATTCCGTAGAAGGGGGTGTATGTTTTGTAGTTGTCGCGGTTGGTCGTTGTGTACACGTCGCGGTCGATAGAAGGCATAAAGCCAAACTTTCCTTGCATGTATTGCAGCAAATCGTCGATGGATTTGGTGTAGTTCCTTAGCATGGCGTGTGCCTCCATGCGGTTGAGCAACACCTCGTCGGCGGTAAACAGCACGTTGGTGACGTACAATCCACGCGGTTTGCTGCCTACACTCTCGGTGGTAGACAACTCATCGAACTTGGCTAAGTACCTACTTGAAGGCACACCAAGTACGCCAGAGGTGAATATATAGGTGCCGATGAAGTTCATTTTCTCGTAATCGCCGCCGCCCTCAATGCCTTTTTGGGCGAACACTTTATTAACGGTGTTGAACGTAGAGCCATATTTCTCGGTGGGAAGGGTACGTGCCAAGCGGCTCTCGGTGGTGGTTAGCAAGAGGTTTGCAGGCTCGTCGGTGGCCGTGTAGCGACGAAACAGGTCTTGATGTCTGAACTCTAACTCGTTGGCATACGTTCGCCAAGGGCGCAATTGGGTCTTAGGGTCGCCGCCAAGTACATAGTCGGCGTATGCCACCACTTGCTCCCAGTCGCCCTTCATGAGGTAGAAACGCGTGGCAAAAGCATAGGCAGCCTTCTTGTTGAAGTGGAATTTGGGGTGCTTGTAATACTCGTCGGCAACGAGCGTTATGCCTCTTTTCAGGTCTTTCTCAATCAGTTCGTACACCTCGCTCACCGTTTGTCGTTTATAATCTACCAGTGCCTCCTTCTCTGGTTTGGTGATATAGGGGATACCAGGGTCGGTGCTTTGGGTGGAATAGGGTTGTGCCCAGATGTTAACCAGCATGAAGTGTAGGTAGGCTCTCAGCAAGAACGCCTCGCCATAAAGTGCTTTTACGCGTGCACTTTTGGGGTAGGTAGAGAGCAATTCCAGCGCTTTGTTGGCTTGGGCGATACCTTTGTAGCAGGCATTCCAATAGTTTAGGGGCGTGTCTAGGTCTTCTTGGTCGTAGTCTTCCCAAAAAAACATGGCCTCATTCAGTCGCGAATGCACGCCGTTGGGTCGTTCCTCAACGTTGTCGGTACGTGGTTCGAGAAACGGAATGTAGCTGGCTTGGGGGTAAGCGCCCGTAAGTAGCTCGGCAATCTTGTCTTCCGTGTCGATAGCTACATCGAGATCGGAGTCGGGACTTTGGTCCAGAAAGTCGTTACAGGCTGTAAACAGCGCGAGCAACGCCAGTAGCAAGATGTTATTCTTCATTTATATATGGAGTGATTTTCGTTATGTTGGTGGGGTTTATATTGTATTGTTCGACTGCCGTTTAGAACCCTAAGTTGAGCGTGGCAGTGAACTGACGGGGGGTAGGGAGCGACACACCGCCCGTGCGATAGTACTCTGGGTCTTGCCCTTTCAGCTTGCTGTCGGCATAGATGAGAAAGGGATTGGTGACGTTGAGGCGCAAGGATGCAGCGTGCAAGCGCAACTTTTTGAGCAAAGCAGGTGTGCATGTGTAACCCAACGAGATGTTCTTCATGCGCACGAAACTGCCATCGGCCACGCGATTTTGCGAAAAGTTGTAGGTGTTATACGCTTTCTCGATGTTCTCTTTGCCCACTTTGGCGATGAGTTCTTGCGATGGTAGTGTGGGAACATCCGTATGTCGCTCGTCGCCTGGGTTGAGCCAGCGGTTGTAATACTCCTTGGAGAAGACGTTGAGGTCGGCAAAGTCGGGGTCGAATGTTGGGTTGAGCCTTATCTTGTTGCCTGCCTGCATGGTGAGGAAGAACGACAACTCCCACGCGCCTAGCTTGAAAGTGTTGTTCAATCCGCCCAAAACCTGCGGCTCGATGGGGCCGTGGTAGATGAGATAGCTCTTTGCATACTGCGTGTCTAGAAAGTCGGCGCCTGCGTTTTTGGCATAAGCGTTTTGGCTAGAAGGGTAGCGGCCGAAGTTGAAAGTGGGTAATCCGTTGCCGTCTAGCCCTTGAAAGTTGTACGAAAAGAGCGAACCCTTGGGATAACCCACGATGTTTCCGCGGCCTCGTCCTGCCACCATGTCGAAAGCATTGGGCGTGTTTAGCAGGCGGGTGATTTCTTGGTGCATTGCACTAAGCGTGAGGCTGGTGGTCCAAGAAAACCTGTCGGCAACGATGTTCTTGGTGTGTAGGCCCAGTTCTACACCTCTTGTGCGCATGTCGCCAAAGTTGGCGTACTTGTAATACTGACCTCCAACGCCCGAAGTGCGTACAAGGTCGATGAGGTCGAACGTGTTGCGCTGGTACAAGTCGATGGTTGCGCTGATGCGATTGTTGAACATTCCCAGTTCAATGCCCAAGTTCAGCTCGTACATTTTTTCCCAAGTCAGGTCGCGATTTTCAAGATGTTTGATGTTGAGTTTGTTCTCGCGGTTGTTAAAGTGGTAGCGGTTTACGATGCCACTTTGGTAAACGGCGTTGGCGTTGATGGCCTCTTCGTTCATCTTGGCGGTAAGTCCGTAACTTGCGCGAAGTGCTAAGCGCGAAATCCAAGCATGGTTTTTAAGGAACTTTTCTTGGTCGATGTTCCACTTGGCACCAACGTTCCATGTGGGCAACCATAGTGCACGTGCCCCACGACCCGAACTGTTGGAGCCCTCGGTGTTGAGAACGAAGTTGAAAACGTAACGCCCCGCATAGCCGTAGGTTCCGTTTAGCGAGAAGGTTACGCCGCGTTCATTGCGCTTATGCAGTCCAAAGTAACTGTTGCCTTCGTTGGTTAGCTTGTCGAAGATAAGCGGATTGGTGTACACTTGGTTGCCGCGACCATATTGTATGCCGTAACCTTGGAAGGGTTGGGTGGAGCGATTGGCGGCGCGAACCTCGGTAAAGGCAAACGCTTTAAAGTCGTGCTGCCCCATGCGCTTATCGAAATCGAGGGCCAAACGTGCCAAAAAGCTGGTCATTGAGGTCTCGGTGCGGTTGAACAAACCGCCGTGGGTAAGGCCAACCTTTGGTTGGAGCAGGGGATTGTCCTTGTCGCGCACCAAGTAGATATTCTCTTGTGCAACCGTCGGGTTGTCGTTGGCGCGATAGGCTTGTACTACGTTAGAGCCTTCGTCTACCTCGTGTGTGGTGACTGTGTTAGCACGACGGGCCGAAAACAAGGTTTTCACGGCCAAGTCTGCCGTTAGTTGGTAGCTGCCTTCGGCTTGTAGCTTAAAGTCAAGCACGTCTACATGGGTACTGTTGTTGGCATATTCGTTCAGAATGTTGAACGGAGCCCAGTTGTTTCGATAATAAGCCAGACTGCCGTCGGCGTTGTATGGGCGCAGTGTGCGACTTGTGCCGAGGGCGTAAGAGAAGGGATTGATGTCGAAATCGCGCTCAAACACGCCCAGAGTGTGGTTTTTGCGTTGGGGCATTGTGCCTGGTGCTTTCTGCGAACGTATGTTGCCTTGTGCCGAAAGCGTGGCGCGCATCTTCTCGTTAATATAAAAGGTACTCTTGATGTTGGCCGTTAGGCGGCTAACCTTGTCGGCGATGGTCCAACCGCTATCGTGATAAAAACCCACAGAGGCGTATGTTGCCACGTTCTTTCCGCCGCCGGCGAAGGTGAGCGAATGGTTAGTTGTGGGGTTAAGCGTAAAGAGCAGATCGAACCAATCGGTGTTGGCGTATTCCCTTTCGCGCAGAAAGGCGTTGCGCGCCTCTGCCGTATTGGCTATTTGGTATTGGCCTGTTGCGGGGTCGATGGTGCTCAGACCTCTGTACAACTCGTGGTAAACGCCTGCCCTTCGACCGTAAAGCGCGTTGTGGAGCCCAAAATATCCCTTGTCGTTCATCTCTTGATAGAGGGCCATTGTTTCTTGCGAGTTCAGCAAGTCGAACTGGCTGTAACGCGGTTTCATGCGGATGGTGTTCTCGGTAGTGTAGCTTACACGCAGGGGTGTTTCTCTTTTACCCGATTTTGTGGTCACAACGATAACGCCGTTGAGCGCGCGCGCGCCGTAAACAGAGGTTGCCGAGGCATCTTTCAGCACCTGAATGTCTTCTATGTCGGCAGGATTAAGTCCTGCAACGGCCGACCCAACCAGCGTGGCAGCATCGCCCGATGCCAGTTGGTCTAGGTTTAGGTGTACCAAGTCTTCGTAAACCACACCATCAATAACCCACAGCGGCTGCACGTTACCGATGATAGAGGCACCGCCACGGATGTTAATGCGCGGTGCAGAACCAAACGTTCCCGATATGTTTTGTATGGAAAGACCAGCCACACGCCCTTCAAGCATGCGCGAGAGGTCGGCTATACCTTCTAGTTTAATGTCGTTCATCTTTACCGAAGTGGCCGCACCTGTGTACACGCGGTTGCGAATGTTCTGGTAACCAGTTACTACCACTTCGTCCACCATTCGGCTATCGGCCTTCATCACGATAGTCATGGGCTTGGCTTGGGCCTTGGTTCGCAGGGTGGTCATGCCCACATAGCTCACTTGTAGCGTATGTCCAGGGGCGGCTTTAAGGGTAAAGTGTCCGTCGATGTCGGTCACGGCGCGCTCCGTGGTGCCTGCGGCTTGCACCAAGGCGCCCACTAGGGTTTCGCCCTGTTCGTTCTTCACCGTTCCCGTTATGGTATTGGCGGTTTGCGCCATAGCCACTTGTAGGCAGGCCAAGAGCGCAAGGCAAAGGGTTAGGACTTTCTTCAAAGGGGTTGATATGTTTGTTGTCATAAGTTTGTTTGCTTAAACAGAGGGGTTGTATGTTGGGTTACAGTCGCCAAAGCACGCCTCCATAGATGCCAAGGGGATGGCCTGCGCGAAGTCCGGAGGGATGGCGCGACACTAAATAAACCTTGTTGGTGAGGTTGATGGCGTTAAGTGTGAGGGTGAGATGGCGGTTGATGTGTCCTTTTAGCGATGCATCTACGATGGCATGGGCGGGAATTTTCTCGCGTTCGGCAATGCGCCCTTGTCCTGGTTGGGTGCGCATGTCGCCGTTTATGCGCACGCCTATGTTGGCCTCAAAGCGTTTGTGCTCAAAGCCTAGCTGGGCATTGAAGGCGTGCTTATATATATAAGGTATCTCGTCGCCATAGACAACGTCGCCCCACGACTCGCTACTGAATGTGTTTCGCATCTCGGTATCGGTGTAGGTGTACGACAACTGCAAGGGCAATTGCACGCCCCAATGACGGGGTAGGGGTTGATAATGCAACATCAGTTCAAGGCCTCTCACTACGGCTTTGCCCACGTTAAACTGGTCTAGTGTGCCTTGTCCGCCCTGTGCGGCAAGGTCGCTGCCCAGCATGTTGTCGTAGTTGTTGTAAAAACCGATGGCCTCTGCCTTCAAGTTATTGGTGGTAAGGCGCAATCCCGCTTCGAGGTTTACGCTGCTTTCGGCCTTTTGGTAGAGGGTGGCACTGGGTGGTGCGAAACCTTTGTGCACGCCGCCGAAAGCCGATAGCACGGGGAGCAGACGATAGCTAACGCCCAATCCGGGCAAGAAGGCTCGTGCGTGGTTGGGCGTTTCGATGCGAACCATGCCCGTGCGGCGCGGGTCGGCGGCGGTATAGTCGCGTTTTAGCAGGTCAACGTCTTCGTAACGAACGCCCAACGTTAGGGTTAGCGCGTCTTTGGCCCACTTGGTTAGGGCGTATCCAGCCCATGCGTGGGCCGTTGTGATACGGTTTGCCTGACTTCCTGGCATACCTGCTAGGAACAAGTTCATCTTACCTTGCTGCATGGAGTAGGCATCATCCTGCTGAAAGCGGTCTTCGCTGTCGGCGTGATAGCGCAGGCCGGCCTCGGCGGTGAAGTATCCGCCGAAGAGCATGGTGCGATATTCGGCCTTGCTTTGTATGCCTCGCGAGTGGTATGTACGGTAGTTGGCGCGCATCATGAGGGCCTCTCCTAGATAATCTTTTGCGCCAGTAAGGATGTCGAAGTAGTCTTTATTGGTTTCGGGGTCGGTAAGCACGCTGGCAATAGAACGTTTTTCGGCCTTGGTGTAGCCTGCCCGCACATCGCTTAGCTTGTACCAATTGCGGAAAAAGTGGTTGTAGTAGAGGTTAGTGGTTATCTTCCACTTGTTGGCTTTCTCTATGATATAGGTGCCAACCCATTGTGTGTGGCGCGTGGTAAGCTGGTCGCGTTGTGCGCCTGCGTAGCGAAAGTAAGGGCGTTGTGCGAAATCGGTTTCCGAAAGGCCAACGTAAGTTTCGTCGGAGGTTTCGTTGGCAAAGCCGAATTTAAGTTCAAAGAGGTGGTTTACGCCCTCGTCGTTGTCGGTTTGTGCCGAAACCTTGGCAATTAGGTCGTTGCGTTTAAAACCCGTGCGGTTGTCTGGCTCATCACGACGAAAGCCTTTCGATTGGTAACGCAGGTATTCTATCATATAACCCACGTGCTTGTGGCGGTTGCCAAAGCCTGCATACGATTTCAAGGTGTTGTAACTGCCATATGAAACTTGCGCCTTGCCCCACAATCGTTGGGGAATGGGTGTAGAAACCATGTTGATTGCGCCACCCGTTGTGAACGGACCGTATTGCACTTGGCTGCTACCTTTAAGCACTTCGATGGCATACATGCGGGCGGCATTTGGGAAATAGTAGGCGGCAGGTGCGGCGTATGGGGCAGGTGCAGCCAGTACACCGTCTTCCATGAGCGAGATACGTTCGCTACGTTCGGCCTTCGTACCGCGCAAACTGATGTTGGGGCGAAGTCCAAAGCCGTCTTCCTCGTACACGTTTACGCCGGGAACGCTTTTAAGCATGCGGTTGATGTCGGTGTAACCAAACTTAGCCAGTTCGGTGGGCGATAGGTAATAGGCCGACCCCGTACGGTTGCGGGCCTCGAATTTGCTGCCCAACATTTGGTTGGAGCGCACCACCACTTCGCGAATGCGGTGTGTAGAGTCGGTCATAGCCTTGCTTTTGGTTGGTTCTTGGGCTTGGGCAGTGGTAAAGATGGCAAGCGCAAGGGTTGCAAGAGCAATAAGAAATTTCGTCCTGAATGTTTGACACATCATGATTTTTGGGTATTCTGTTTGTCTTCTGACAGTATTTCTCGACTGGCATTCTTCATTCCTACGCCCGCAGACGTGGACTAACCACGCTTTTCCCCCTCTCGGTTGTTGGCAGGCGCAGCGTTGTAGTTAGTGGCAAAAGCCTTTGTTTGTCAAGTAGATAATGTCAGTAAAAACAGTTGATGAATGGTTCCTTTTTATTCGTTTATTTATTTTCGGGTGCAAAATTAATAAATAATTAACTTTTATACAATCATTATTTCTCGGTATTTTAGATAGATGGGGCTTTAAAGGTGAAAAGGTGAAAGGGTGAAAAGGTGAAAAGATGGCTGCGCCACCAACTCGTCAACTCGTTAACTGGTCACCTTGTTAACTTGAAAGAATGAAAAGATGGCTGCGCCCACCAGCTCGTTAGCTCGTCATCTGTTGTAATGTTTTTAGTAAAAATTTTAACATTATAAGTGCCTTTTCTGCTCACCAATCCACACTTTGCCGCAAAAAATCGATTCTCGCGGAGGTTTGTTTTGATGCAAAAAGGAATTAGCATGTGAATGCAGCGGAATGAATATTTATTTGAAGAGGCCGCCTTTACACCAACTTTTGGGCTGTTTATAGCAAAATATAGTGCAATATGCCGCTAAACGCACTGCATTTTGGTGCTAAATGCAGTGCGTTTTGGTGCTAAATGCAGTGCGTTTTGGTGCTAAACGCAAGGTAAAATGGTGCAAAATGCAGTGCAAAATGGTGCTAAACGCAAGGTGAAAAGCATAAAAATACGCTACAATTGCATAAATAAAGCCTTTAAAAACCATGATAAACTGGGCCAAAAGGAGCGAAATGGTCGTTAAAAAGTGGGTTTTTGGGGTCTAAAAGTGGTTTTTTGAGTGTAAATAATAATGGGTTGGCAACCAATCTAGAAAGGCTAAATGGTACAAAATGCAGCTGGTTTTCTTAAAATTGAACATATTGTAAGGTGTGAAAGGCTTGAAAAAGGGGCGATTTACCTACATTATGGCCTATATTTTCGCTAGAACGGAGCGAAAATTAGAGCGATGTTGTAAAATAAAAGATAGGTATTTTAACTTTTGAGTTGATGAGTTTTGATGTTTTGAGTTGATGAGTTTGTTGGTTTGTTAGCTTGTTGGTTTGTTAGTTGATGGGTTTGTTAGTTTGTTAGTTGATGAGTTTGTGGGTTTGTTAGTTTGTGGGTTTGTTAGTTGATGAGTTGATATCTTCGGGAGTTGTTCGGCTTTCGTGGGTTTATAAGGCAGTGAGTTGACTTGCCCTGCGCTCCTCTCAAGTTATAGAAACATTAAAAGTTAATACGACTTCAGCATGTAGGTCTAGTTAAATCTAATAAATCTAGAATAACTAGTAAACCTTGTAATCTGGTAAATATACTAAGGCTAGCCCCACTAGCCACTAATGCAATTGACTGGCACTTTGCACTAAAAAGCCCCACGCTGCCTGGATGGGGAATGCGTGGGGCTTGTGCATAATGTGGTTTCGGGCGGACTCATGGTGAAAGTAGCGGGCCGTGTGCACACAAGGCAAAGGGCGAATGTGGCACGTGTGCCGTTAGTCCACAACGTGAGTGCAACGTTTAGGCTAACGGCGTGGCAGGGTTGTAGGCGCGTTGGCCCAGTTCCTTGTCTATCATGTAGATGCCGTAGCCGTTATCCTTAATCATCTTGATGTTGTCGATGATGGTTTGCACGTTCTCTTCTTCTTCCACTTGCTCGTCGATGAACCATTTAAGCATGCTTTGTGTGGCGTAATCGTTCTCCTCGGCGCAGAGGGCGAACAGCTTGTTGATGCTCTCGGTGATGGTTTGCTCGTGGCGCAACGAACTTTCAAACACGTTAAGGATGTTGTTCCACTCGGTGGGTACGGCCTCGATGGGGCGAAGATCTACCTTGCCGTTACGCGAGATAACGTAGTTGAAAAGTATTTTGGCATGGTCTTGTTCTTCCTTGAATTGAACTTCGAACCATTTTCCCATACCTGGCTGTCCTTGTGCGTGACAATAGGCGGCCATAGACAAATATAGATAGGCCGACCACATCTCGGCGTTGATTTGCGCGTTGAGCGCGTCTTCGATTTTCTTCTTTAACATAATGATGTTTGATTATAATATGGTGAATACTTTTACTTGCTAACTGGCTCTATAATTCCTAAATAGTTTCTTTTGTGGTTGTGTGTACAAACATCGTGCCATTTTCTCTGGAACGAATAAGGGCAGAACGTGATTTTGGCATGATGGTTGCCCCTTGGCTATGTGCAGGACAGGGTGAACGGACCGCCATTTGTGCGCCGTTTTGGCTCTTCTACTATATGCAAAGGGGTGGGTAAAGGCTGCGAGCAACACCGTAAGGAAGTTTACGATATGTGGGTGATACTGGCGTTGGTGCAGCGGTTGAAGTGGAAAAGGCTATGCAACATCTGCTCGGTTGGGGTTAAATGGTTTCTGTGGCAAATGGGGGTTGACGTTTGTGTTGGCCGTTTTTGCGGTGCAGTTACGTTTCTTCGTCTGCTCTTACACCAATGGATAGCTGCATGCCTGGCCGCAAACCTTCCACTTTATACACGGGGCGCAGTTGCATTTCCCAAGTTTGCGCGCCCTCGTTGCCACGCTTGTAGTTGTTGGGATCTAGGAAGTCGAAGTTGGCCTTGAAACCGGATACGCGCATGGGAACGGACATGTTGAAGGGCTTGCAATACACTTGTATGGTGTCGCCCTCTTTAAATTGCATCTTCTCGTTGCGGGTTACCGCGATAGAACCCCACAGGTTGTCGAGCAAGGCAATGCTCATCAGGGTGTTGTTGGCCGAAAGTTGCTCGCCGCGTTTTACCACAATTTCGCTCACTTCGCCTTCAACCTTGGTGACGATGGCTATGATTTGCGGACCTTTGCTGTTGCTCTTCTCGGTCTTGAGGTTGTGTAAAGCCTTCTCGTAATCGGCTTTCAGCGATAGGGCTTGCACCTGTAAGGTTTTGTATTCGGTAAAGACATTGTCGCGAAGGCTGGCAGGCGCTTTCCCGTTCATGAACTTCTGTTGCACGTCGTTGTATATCCTTTCGGCCTGTTCTTCGGCAGATTTGGCTTGTTGCCATCGGCCATAAGCGCGGTCTACGTTTCTGTTCCCGGTGCGATAGGGATGCAGGGTGGTGGCCAAAAGCTCTAATGTGGCGTCTTCGGGCATGGGTGTGTCGTCGGTTCTGTATAGGGCTAGGGTGTCGCCCACCTCCACATAGTCGCCCTCTTTCACCCTAATCTCTAACACTTTTCCCCTTTGTTGCACCTGCACAGAGTACTGCAAGACCTCCACCTGCCCATCTATTTGCCTGGGTTTGGGGGTCTTTAGCATATTGGCGGCAATGGCGACGGCAGCCGCAAGAACGACAACCGCCGTTCCGCCAATGAGCAGTTTAAATCTTAATCGCAGTTTTTTTTGCATGGTTAAGTTAAGGGATGAGTGCTTGGGTGCTTGCTTGCGCGCCGCTTGTTGAGGGCTTGGGCGCGCCGTTCGCTATTTAAAAGCGAAACTACGCGACCCAATCATGTTTCCGTCGGCAAAGATGCTCACCTGATAAGTGCCTGCAACAAGCGCTTGCGACACGTTCCAGAAGAGCGTCACAGGTGTTTCTTCGCCATTATATTCCACGCTGCGTTTCATCGAATATTGCAGCGTTCGGTTTTCATAACTAAACGAACCCGCGCCGTTGAGCAGGCTGCCCGTGGGCGACATGATGCGCACATAGATGTCTTTAACGCCACTTGCTGCCGTTACGTTGCGCGTGATGTTAAAGCTCACTTGCAGTGTCGTGGCCTTATCTATTTGGTCGGTTGCCTTTCCGCGCTTGTTTTTGGCTACGAGTGAGATGCCCGTTGCATCGAGTTGTGCGGCGATGGCCACCTTCTCGGACAACGAACGTTTCTCCGTACTCAATCCTTCTATCTGTCGGGTGGCGGCCTCGTATTGTCCTTTCACGCGCGTGTTTTCTTGCGTAAGGTTGGCATTCACCTTGTTTAGCGAGTCTATCTCCATCACGTAACTGCGAATTACCGCCCTGACAGTGGCCAGTTCTTTCTTCAAGCGGGTAATTTCGATGGCATCAGTGCTCTTTACTCTTCGCAGTTCGTTGAGTAGGCGTTGCGTCTTTTCTTGCTCAGCGGTGAGTTGTGCCACGATGGAGTCGTTGTTGATTTGCGTCTTCATCTCGCTGTATTGCTGGGCAAACTGCTGATACTCGTTTTCCATCTCCTTCTTGTCTATCTCTGCCAGTTCTTTGATGGCGGCGTTTTCTTCCTTCTGTTTGTTCAAGTTGATGAAGAGATAGGCCGTTACACCAGCCAAGATTAGCACCACGATGATGGTTGGTATCCAAATTTTCTTGTTCATAAAGTCAATCGCTTATATAGGGATTTGATTATATTTGCAAATTTATATATTTCTAACGATACGACAAAACAAATGTGCAAATCCAAACATTTAATAACTTAAAATATGTAGATTGCATGGCTTTGGAGGCTTTAGAGTGGGGGATGGGCTGCCCATTTGCCTGCAAGGGGCATGACCTGGCGGCCCAAAGCGTACCACTTTACGTCGGCAGAAAGTGGGGCAGAAAGGGCCGTCGGCTGCGTAGTTGGCGGCGTGTTGCCGCCTGTTTGCAGCTCGTTGCCGCCGCAATGTTATAAGCCTGTTCGCCTTGTTGGCTGTTTGTTGCCGCTGTTTGCTGTCTGCCGCCGTACAAGTTGCGCCCTTAGAATTCGCTATTTGGGCGCAGGTTGCCGTTTGCGCCTATGGCTCTGCTAGGTATGGGGAAGATAGTTGTATAGCCCGTGTCTTCTTTTTCCAGGGCGTGGCGCAGGTCATAGCTATGCGTAAAGCGGCCAAACCGTATGAGATCTTGCCTTCGCCAGCCTTCCCACACCAGTTCCAACCTACGTTCTTCTAGTATGTTGGCCAGTGTGGCGGTGCGGGAGGGCATGCCTGCACGGGCTCGAACGGCATCCATCTCGGCCTGTCCGCTTTGTCCGTTGCGCACTTTTGCCTCGGCCAACATCAGCAACACGTCGGCATAACGATACAGCACGATGTCGTTGTCTTGCAATTTCCCGTCTAAAAAGGAGTGCCTGTCTATCTCGTACTTGGCCATGCGTGCGCCAGCTGTCTTTATATAAGGTGAAGTGGTGAGGTCTATGGCCACGTTCAAAGGCATATACACCAGCGGTTGGCCATTGTCTAGCCGTACCGTATCGCCGTCTACCATCACCGTGTCGGCATAAAAGTTCAGCTTAAAGCGTGTATCTGGCTTTTCTGATGTGCCATATCCAAAGGCGCGAACGGTGGAAATGGTGGCGCAGGGTCCGTTTTCCGACCCCATTCCCAATGCCTTGCCGTGGTTGTAGTGCCGCGAACGAAAGAGATATTGGTATTGGTTGGGGTAGATGTTCTTGTCCATCGGGATGGTGAAGATGTTCTCGCGCGAGGTTTCGTTGTGCACTTTGAAGTTGTCGGCATAGCTGTTTTCGAGCGTATAGCCAGCTGCTTGCAGCTTTTCGCAATAGCGGATGGTGGTTTGCCAGGCGTTAAGCTGCTCGTTATCGACGGTGAAAAGGATGTCCTTGCCTGGCTTGCGGGCGTGGCGCACGGGGTTGTCGCAGGTGTAGACCTCGGCGTTTAACGCTAGTTTGGCCAATAGAAAATGTGCAACGGGGCGGGTTAGCCTGCCATAATACTGCCCTTGCAGGTTGGAATGGGCATCTGCCAGATAGGGCGCAACCTGCTGCAACTCCTTAAAGGCAAAGCGAAACACCTCGCTGCGGCGTGTGTTAGACACCTCTGCAACCGACGTTTGGTTTTTCTCTAACAGCGGAACATTGCCAAAAAGGTCTATCAAGTAATAGTAATACATGGCCCTGATGGCCCTTGCCTCTGCATTGTAGGCCATTAATTGGGATTGGTTGAGCAGGCTTTTGTGCTTGTCTATGAGGGCGATGGCATCGTTACAGCACACCACCGACTGGAGAAGGTAGCACCAAAGGTTGTACAGTTCTAGGTCGTTGGCGCTCCATTCGTGGGTGTACAGCCGTTTCCAAAAGCCGCCGTCGTACCAGTCGCCGCCCCTAATGGGCACGATGGCCTCGTCGGTTGTGAAGGTACTATAATCGTATATGCCTCGGTTCGTGCCTTGAAGTCCGCTTCCATCTTCGACCGAACCGATGTTGTTGTACAGGGTGCCAATGCTGTTTATCCACAAGGAAGTGGGCGACGTGATGGCTTGGTCTTCCGAAATGCGGTCGCGTGGATCGTCTTCGAGACAGCTTACGAACATGCCCAGCAGCGCAATGGCCGCTAGGGTTAGGTGTATGATGTGCGTCTTGGGTTTCATTATGGGCGTGGTTTTGGGTGAGAAGTTAGAATTGAACGCTAAGCCCTAGCGAGAAAGAGCGATACGGAGGGTACGAACGCTTGTCGTCGATGCCAAGCGTGTTGTCTACCACATAGCTGTTGATGATGGGCGTTAAACCGCTGTAACCTGTGATGGTAGCGAGGTTGTTAACGCTGAGCGACAGGCGCAGGGCGTTTACAAAGCGCGAACGAACGGGCAGGTTACAGCCAATAGTTAGGTAGTCTATGTTCAGATAGTCGCCTCGTTCCAGCCAATAGTCGGTGGCGGTTTGGTCTTTGATGTTTTGTTTGGGTGCCTCGCGCAGCACGTTATAGTCGGGAAAACTGGCCATGTTCATATAAGTGAGCGACGTTCCGTTGTATATCTTATGCCCGAAGGCACCGTTTAGCTGCATGGTTACGTCCCACATGCGATAGCGAAAGCTGATGTTCGAACCCAAAGTGGCCTTCGGAACGGCCTGCCCTGCCACACGGCGGTCGCCGCCATCTTCCAAATTGATGCGTCCGTTGTTGTCTAGGTCGGCACAGGCATAGCTATACGAGCCGTCGGCGTTTTTGGTTAGTCCCGTGCAATGCGGCAGATAGAACACGCCAAGGGGCTGTCCCACTATCTGATAAGTGATGAAGTTGTGTCCGCCGTGCATGCCCGCACCGGTCAATCCGCCAATGGGCGTGATGTCGGGCGACGACAAAAGCTCGCCGTTATACATTCCTGTGAGCGACAGCAGCTTGTTTTGCTGGAACGAAAGGTTCATGTTTACGCTCAGTTCCATGTCTTTTTTGCGGATGAGGTCCAGGCCAAGGCCAAACTCCATACCGCTGTTGCTCATGCTGCCGATGTTGGCCAGCAACTTGTTATAGGCGAAGGGCGGCACGCTAACGTCGTAGTTGTACAGCATGTCTGTGGTTTTCGAGTGGTAGTATTCGGCGTAAACGTGTATGCGGTTGCTGAAAAATCCTGCCTCCATACCCACATTAAACGATGTGCGCGTTTCCCATTTCAAGTCGGGATTGATGTTGCGCAGTTGTCCCAAGGTAACGGTGGGCCGACCGTAATGGGGCACAATGCCGTTGGGCATCAACATTTGCAGGGTGTAATAAGCCATTATTCCGCCCAGGTTTCCAGAGCGGCCAACACTGGTTCGCAGTTTAAGTTGGTCGAGCCAAAGCACGCTTTTCAGCCATTTTTCTTCCTTAACGTTCCATTCCAAGCCCGCAGAGGGGAAGTAACCCCACGTGTTGTTCTTGCCAACAAGCGTCGAACCATCGGCGCGGAGCGTCAGCGAAAGGGCGTAACGCCCCAAAAGCGTGTACGAAAGGCTACCCATGAACGAGGTTAGCTTGGGCGATTCGTACCCACTTCCCGTGCCGTCTTGGGGGCGGATGCTGCCCGCGGTGAGGTTGTCGTAACCAAAATCGTTGCTCGAAAGGCCTTTCACCGTGGTGAAGAAGAACTGCTTGCGGTTGTTCTGATATTCTGCCGTGCCCGTCAGTTGCAGCTTGTGTGCGCCCCAGGTGTTGTTGTAGTTCAGTTGCACGCTGCCAAGTAGGTCTTCGCTTTTGTTTTCGCGGCGGTACATTTTGCCTTGCGCCTCGGTCCAAGTGGGTTGGAATATGTCGTTTTCGAGCGTTGTGAACGAGTACGAACCAAAGAGGCGGGCGGTAAGTCCCTTGGCGAGGGGGAAGTCGAAAGACAGGTGTGTGTTGATGTTAAAGCCGCGGTCGTGGTCTTTTTGGTGCAAAAGTGCCATGGGGTGGGTAATCTGCGAGGCCAGGGTGTTAACGTCCCAGCCTCCTGCGGCGTTCTGTTGGGTGGAGAAAGTGGGGTTTTGCGAGGCGGCAGAATAAAAAAGTCTCTGCGTATCGAGTATCTTTTTGTTGGATAACGACGAACCGAAGAGCCCGAAGTTAACGGTGAGCCAGTCGTCGAAGGCCTTTTGCATGAGGTCGAACTTGGCCGTAAAGTTGCGGTAGTTGTTGGTTCGCACCACCATTTGATGGTTCATCACGCTCATTGATGCGCGGTAGTTGCTTTGTTCTGTGCCGCCCGAAAAGGCCAAATGGTGATTTTGTATAAATCCCGTTTGCGTAATGGCGCGCAAGTAGTCGTTGTCTTCGCCGCCGTCGTTAACGCTTAGGCCAAGTGCCTTTGCCGTGGCAACGTAATCGCGTCCGCTCAGCATTTCGAGGTTTTTATACGCTGTTTCAAAGCCCACATTGCCGTCGTAAGAAATGTGGAACTTACCGCGTGCGCCCTTGGCAGTGGTTACGATGATTACGCCCGATGCGCCGCGCGAGCCGTATTGGGCCGTTTCGGAGGCGTTTTTCAGCACTTGATATGAAAGGATGTCCGACGGGAAGATGGTGGAAAGCGTGGCAAGGTCGCTCGAAACGCCGTCGATAACCACGAGCGGGTCGTTTCCGCCCGTTAGCGAAGTGGTTCCGCGCACACGTACGCTGGTGAGACTGGCTTGCCGTTGGTCGCCTCCACGCGACACATTTACACCAGCCAGGCGGCCTTTGATGGCGTCGAGCGGGTTGACGACGAGCCCTTTGTCGCCAAAACCGCCTGTCTTTTGCCAGACTTGTATCAGCGGCTGGTCGCCTTTTAGGCTGTCGGGGACTAGGCGCGAGATGTATTTCGGCTTGTCTTCGCCCACTTGTGCAAACAAGTTTTCGGCGCAAACAAACGGCAATAGGCATGCCATGAGCAGGTATGCAGCAAGCCGGGCACACGATGCAGGCTTGTTTTTGCCTTGCCCTAAGGAGCGAAGGCGTTGTTCTGAATACGAAAAGGTACCGGCGATGTTCATAAGGGCGATTGTTTAGGGTGGTTGTTGCGTAAGTGTAAGCTGGTTGTGCGCATGCCTGCGGGTCCTCTTTTGGGACGGCAGCCTCAATGCTTGCCCGCAGTGTTTGGCGTTAAGTAAGTGGCCATGTGTGGCAAGTGCCTTTGGGTATGGCTGTTGGAGCCTTCGTTATGATGCCTTGGGTGGTGTTTATGCCCCACGTTGTGGGCCGCCTGTTCTGTGTTGTGGACGGACGTGAACCGGCTTATTTGTGGGCGTTGTAGTATTCCAAGCCAACCTGCACGTTCTTCATGATGGCATCCGACGAGTATGTGGCGCCCGTAATGGCGTCGGGCTCGTCTTCGATGGCCTTGCTAACCGGCTTGCCTTCCCAATATTTCAGCAAGGGTTTCACTTTGTCGAAGAACCTTGGCGTTTCCTGATTGGGCAACGCCTCTACCTTCACCACCTTGTTTTTCTTGATGAAAATCTTCACGGGCGTGCTGCCCTTAAAGCCTTTAATGTCGCGCGTAAGCTCGGTGGTGTTAACAACGGTCATCCCTTTTTCTTTGGTAATGATGTTGTTGTTGCTGCTTGCGCTGGTGAGTGTTGCCGCGAAAACTATGGCGGCTATTCCGAATAACAATCTGGATGTTACTTTTCTCATAACTGTTTGTTTACTGAAGTGTTAGCTGAGGGCGTCTTGTTGGTTGTCCGTATCGTTGGCGGACCGTGGCGACGCCGTTATTGCAAAGATAGGAATAAAAAAAGAAAAAGCCACCATGTGGAGGAAAAATGTTGTGCCTTGTTGCGCGTTTTGTGGTTGTAGTGGTTGGGTTTTCGGTGCAGAGGTGCTTGATGTTGGTTGCCGCGGATAGCTCGAAGGGTTGGGGCGCGTTGAGAAACCTGGTGTTTGGCGGCGCGTTTCGCCTGGCTGTGGGGATGTGGTGGCTTACATGTTAGACTGGCTGTGCAGCAGCACTATCAGACCGTAAAAGGCACAATAGGCCGTGGCCAAGGCCCATGCAATGACTTTTGTACGCCTGCTTTTGCGATAGGGGGCAAGGGCAAACCACAAGGCTGACACAGGGAACAAGGCAAGCAGGAACAGGCCTTTGGCTGTGGCTACACTTGTTGCAAAGGATAGGAGGTAAAACACAAGGTAATATGCAAATGCAAAGCCGATGGTTAGGCGCACTGCCAGGTCGCCTTTGGGCTTAGACGATATGGCATAGGCGGCGTAGGCGAGGGCGAGGAGCGTAACCCAAACCACATCGTACATGAAGAAGAGGGTGAAGTTGTTCATAAAATGCTGACTTAACGGATGAATGTTTCGGCGAACTGGTGGGCTTTCCGCTGTTTGATTGCAGTTTGAAATGTAGGCGAAAGCTTGTATACCTTGCTTTCTGCCACTTTTGTGTAGCAACAATTTGCCGATAAGGAAAGGCGTGGCGGGGTAGGGAATGGTGCTTTCATAACGGGACGTATTGAGTGGATTGAACGGCCATGTATAACACTTTGCAAATATAGACCTTTATCCGCAGGCGTGAAATACCCAAAAGGGAGTAAATTTAGAAACGATGAACAGGGCTTGAACTACCTATAATTTGGTACGTTGGCTGGTGGCTGCATGATGAAGTTGTCTTGTCTGTTACCATTTCTATAGACTGTGACGGGGTTGTTTTCTTTGTGATGCAATGCCAGGATAAGTATTCCCCCTCATGTACGAAGTGCTGGACAACGATATGTTATAGTCAAACAGAATTGCTTTTGGATAATTGCTGTTAGAAGAATGAACCACGTAGACAGCATGGCATTAATAAATCTTTATGGGAAGTAAAACTGGGTATCTTGTTGGCTTACGCTACATGTGTGGCTTTCCAAATCCAATTCTGTTAGACTATAAGGTCTGAATTGCTGCCTCAATTGATTGTGGCAAAAGGTGGTTATGCGCCAAAAGACGGTTTGGCAGAGGTCATTTAATGCGTTCTCTGCTATAAGCTGAAATGTTAGTTTTCTATTCAGGACGATTTGGCAGAAGTTATTCAATGCGTTCTCTACCATAAGCTGAAATATTAGTTTTCTATTCAGGACGATTTGACAGAGGTCATTCAATGCGTTCTCTACAAGTTGAAAACCGCCTCTCAATAGCTAATTACTTCTCCATTTCTATGATGCTGTCTCCGTTGGCCGTGGGCAACAAGCTCTGTAACCGCTCGCGCTGGTGGTTGTAAGCGTACGTGCTTTTCCGTGCCGTTGCCCAAAGGTGTATAGACGGCACAACTGACTTTGTTAAACTTTCAGCAAGAAATTTAACACAAAAAGAGCCATTTCTGCCCACCAACCGCCCACCTTGCCGCAAAAAATCGATTCTCGCGGAGGTTCGTTTTGGCACCCAAAGGGGGCAGTTGTGCATGCAGGCGAAATGAATTTTTATTTAAACCGACCGCCATCAACACCCGTTTTGGGGCCATTTGCAGCAAAATGTAGTGCGTTTTGGTGCAAAACGCAGTGCAATATGCCGCTAAACGCAGTGCGTTTTGGTGCAAAATGCAAGGTGAAATGGTGCAAAATGCAGTGTGTTTTGGTGCTAAATGCAAGG
Organism: Prevotella sp. oral taxon 317 str. F0108; assembly: GCF_000162415.1. NCBI lineage: Bacteria > Pseudomonadati > Bacteroidota > Bacteroidia > Bacteroidales > Prevotellaceae > Prevotella > Prevotella sp. oral taxon 317. Next base: position 164,358 of record NZ_GG740077.1, read on the forward strand.
TAAAATGGTACTAAACGCAAGGCGAAAAGCATAAATATCCGCTGCAATGGTATAAATAAAACCTTCTCGAACCATGAGATACATGGTCGAAAAGGGCGAAATAGTCGTCAAAAAGTGGAATTTTTGGGGATAAAAAGCGGGTTATTGGGCTTTAAAAATTATGAGTTGGCGACCAAACTAGAAAGGTAAAATGGTGCAAAATGCAGGTTCTTTTCTTGAAAATAGACAAAGTGAAAGGCGTACAAGGTTAGAAATGGTAGTTTTTTGCCTACTTTTTAACCCATATTTTTGCTAGAACGGAGCGAAAATTAGAGCGGAATTGTAAAATAAAAACAATATTTTAAGATTTTGAAATGCGAGTTTATCAGTTGATGTTTTTTTTGAGTTGGTGAGTTGAGTTCAAAGCGAATACATCAAGTCCTAATGTTTCGTTCCATCCATTTATATCTTGGACATATTATATCTTGGGTATATTATATATTGGACATGCCATTTGCATCTTGGGCATACCAATTATTTTTTTTGGCATACCCATGATAATTTTAAACCAAATAGATATAATTCTCTTGGGCATACCAATTATTTTTTTTGCATACCCATGCGATGTAGGGTTATCTACCAACAATCCAATTGGGTCTTGGCTGATGTAACTCCCCGCATTCGGGTCGTAATACCTGAACCTGTTATAGTACAATCCAGTTTCCGCATCCTCGTACTGCCCTTGGTACTTAAACGGAATGAACGCGGATGGCCGTTTCCTTTGCCGCCCGTAGATGTCCAGCTCCTGTTCCCATACATTGTTGCCTTGTTTGTCGTAGGCTTGCAGGGGCGTGCCGAGGTAGTCGGAGATGATGGAGAAACACTCGCCGTTGGCAACAAGCTTGGCGGCAGGCACGAACGTGTCTTGCTCGAAGAGCCAGTTGACTACGTTTTCTTCCGTTTCTTCCGTCCATTCGTGCAGCGGCACGTTGCCGTCCCAAACGAAGTGTGTGGTGGTTCCTGCAAAGGATTTTCGGATGCGGCGGCCGAGGGCGTCGTAGGCGAACGAGACCTCCTTACCGTCGGGACGCACGACGCGGGCGAGCATGCCGTCGCTCTGCCAGTCGTAACGCCAGCCCGTGCCGAAGGCGCGGAAACGGATGCCCAGTTCGGTTTCGAGCCGCTCTTTATTAATCGGGGCGACAATACCGCCGCGCAACGCCATTTCTTTGAATACTAAGCTCCCAAAGATACGTGTACGTGACAGGCTAGCGAGCCTTTTCTATATGTACTATAATTCTTCAATAAGAGCTTTCCTAAGAAAATCGTTGATTGATTTAGCTAT
>NZ_GG740076.1:0-5279 GCF_000162415.1 Prevotella sp. oral taxon 317 str. F0108
AACCCACTAGACACGCACTTTTGTGGGCTGCAAAAAGGCACAAAAAAGCTCGCCCCACGAAGGAGCGAGCCAACAATTTAAAAATGATCTATGAAAAAATCAATGCGCTTAAAGCCAATTACAACTTTGGACCAGCAGCTACGAGAGCCTTACCAGCCTCGTTGCCTTCGTACTTCTGGAAGTTCTTGATGAAACGGCCAGCCAAATCCTTAGCCTTCTCGTCCCACTGAGCGGGGTCGGCATAGGTGTCGCGAGGATCGAGGATGTTGGTAGCAACGCCTTCGAGAACGGTAGGAATTTCGAAGTCGAAGATAGGCAACTTCTTGGTGGGAACGTTGTTGATGGCACCGCAAAGGATGGCATCGATGATGCCACGGGTGTCCTTAATAGAGATGCGTTTGCCCGTTCCGTTCCAGCCGGTGTTAACGAGGTAAGCCTTAGCACCGTTCTTGGTCATCTTCTTTACCAACTCTTCGGCATACTTCGTGGGGTGGAGTTCGAGGAACGCCTGGCCGAAACAAGCCGAGAATGTGGGCGTGGGCTCGGTGATACCGCGTTCGGTACCGGCAAGCTTAGCGGTGAAACCCGAAAGGAAGTAGTACTTGGTTTGTTCGGGCGAGAGGATGGACACGGGAGGCAGAACGCCAAAGGCATCGGCGCTGAGGAAGATAACTTGCTTAGCAGCGGGGCCAGCCGAGATGGGGCGAACGATGTTCTTGATGTGGTTGATGGGGTAAGACACGCGCGTGTTCTCGGTGGTGCTGCCGTCGGTGAAGTCTATCTTGCCATTGGCATCTACCGTTACGTTCTCGAGCAGTGCGTTGCGGCGGATAGCACCGTAGATGTCGGGCTCGCTTTCCTTATCCAAGTTGATAACCTTAGCGTAGCATCCGCCTTCGAAGTTGAATACGCCGTTGTCGTCCCATCCGTGTTCGTCGTCGCCGATGAGCAAGCGTTTCGGGTCGGTAGAAAGGGTGGTTTTACCCGTACCAGAAAGTCCGAAGAAGATGGCGGTGTTCTCTCCGTTGAGGTCGGTGTTGGCCGAGCAGTGCATGGCAGCGATGCCTTTGAGGGGCAGGTAGTAGTTCATCATGGAGAACATACCCTTCTTCATTTCGCCACCATACCAGGTGTTAAGGATAACTTGCTCTCTGGTTGTAACGTTGAACACAACGGCTGTTTCTGAGTGTAGGCCCAGTTCCTTGTAGTTTTCAACCTTAGCTTTCGATGCGTTGTAAACGATGAAGTCGGGCTCTTGGTCCAGTTCTTCTTGGTTTACGGGCTTGATGAACATGTTGGTAACGAAGTGGGCTTGCCATGCAACCTCCACGATGAAACGGATCTTCATGCGGGTGTCTTTGTTGGCACCGCAGAAACCGTCAACCACGAAAAGGCGCTTGTTAGAAAGTTCTTCCTTAGCCAGCTTGTTAACGGCAGCCCAAGTTTCCTTGCTAGCGCGGTGGTTGTCGTTCTTATATTCGTCGGTGGTCCACCATACGGTGTTGTGTGAAGTCTCGTCGTCAACGATGAACTTATCCTTAGGCGAACGACCGGTGTAAACACCCGTCATAACGTTAACGGCGCCCAGTTCGGTTACTTGGCCTTTCTCAAATCCTTCGAGGCCGGCTTTGGTCTCTTCTTCGAACAACACTTCGTAAGAAGGGTTGTAAACAACTTCTGTTGTACCTTTAATTCCGTACTTTTCTAGTACTGACTTGTCAAACTTTGCCATTTTTTAAATATGTTTAAGTGTGAAATTTTATCCTAAGCACATGTCTTTTGGTATGCAGCGCAAAGGTAGCAAAATCATAAATAACCACCAAGCTTGCGAGAGAAAAAATGCGCGAACGGCTTTCTTTTTAGGTTAAAGAAAGCAAAAATAAGGGTGCGCCGCCACTTTTGCTATTTGCACATTACAAAAATAAGCGGGAATTTAATACTTTTGCATGGCAAAAGATTAGCCGAAACATTTAACAACCCCATATACTTATATTTCTGACGATAATGAAGATAGTAAATTTTAGCGAACAGAACTCGATTGTAAACCAGTACTTAGCCGAAATGCGCGACGTGGATTACCAAAAGAACCGGCTGCTTTTTCGCAACAACATTCAACGCATTGGCGAGTTGGAGGCGTACGAGATAAGCAAGACTTTGGACTATGAAGCGCGCAACATCACGACACCTTTGGGCACGTCGAGCGTGCAAGTGCCTACGGATAAGATTGTGCTGGCCACTATCTTCCGCGCAGGGTTGCCCTTCCACAATGGGTTTTTGAATATCTTCGACCACGCCGGCAACGCCTTTGTGTCGGCTTATCGCGAGTATGTTGACGAGCAACACACCAAGGTGGGCATACATGTGGAGTATCTGGCCACGCCGAACATTGAGGGCAAGAACCTCATTATCGCCGACCCGATGTTGGCAACGGGTGGTTCGATGGAACTTGGTTACAAGGCTTTCTTGACCAAAGGCACGCCCAAACGCATACACGTGGCTTGCGTTATCGCATCGCCCGAGGGCATTGAGCATATCCGCAAGACGTTCCCCGAGGACAAGACCACCATTTGGTGCGCCGCCATCGACCCCGGATTGAACGAACATAAGTACATTGTGCCGGGTTTCGGCGATGCCGGCGACCTTTGCTATGGCGAGAAGGTGTAGACACCATAAAACTTAAATAGCGATAAAACGCAAAAGCTTAAATAGCGATAAAACGCATACGAGGGCCAGCCTAACTTGCTTGAAAAGTTGGGCTGGCCCTCGTTTTGATGGGGTGGTAAGGCCTTATTTGGCGGTTTCTAAGAGTTGTTTGGGGCTGGTTAGGTGGGCAGGAGAGCAAACATCCCTAGCCTTGGCATAGCAGACGTAGTAGGGCTTTTTCGATTCTGTGTAGGCAGAAGGACGGATATCTCTGGCCTTGACATGGCAGACGTTGTAGGGCTTTTTCGATTTTGTGCGGGCTGAAGGGCGAACATCCCTGGCCTTGGCATAGCAGACGTAGTAGGGCTTTTTCGATTTTGTGCTGGCAGAAGGGCGAACATCCTTAGCCTTGAGCTTAATCTCTCAACTTAATTTTGCAGTTATCCAAGCTTTCTACGGTGGCCAATGCCTTATAGCGGATGCCCATTTGGCGCAGGGCATCGCCGCCCTTTTGGAAAGCTTTCTCGATGATGAAGCCCATACCTTCGAGGCGTGCGCCGGCTTGTTTGCAGAGGTCTATCACGCCCATCGAGGCGTTTCCGTTGGCCAAGAAGTCGTCGATAAACAGCACATGGTCTTGCGGGGTGAGGTAGTCGGCCGAGATACACACCGTGTAACTGCGGTCTTTGGTGAACGAATGCACCACCGAAGTGAGCATGTTGTCCATCGTTTTAGGCTGCTTTTTCTTGATGAACACCACGGGCAACTGCATGATGTAGCCCACAAGGATGGCGGGCGCGATGCCGCTAGCCTCGATGGTGACAATCTTGTTGATGTGTGCGTCGGCAAAATGCCGGCTGAATTCCTTCGCTACTTCCATCATCAGGTTGGGGTCCATCTGGTGATTGATAAAGCTGTCTACCTTTAAAATGCCGCCTTCGTAGCATTTGCCGTCTTGAAGAATGCGCGTTTTTAATTTATCCATTTGTGAGTTGGTGGGTTTGGGAGTTGACAAGTTGATGAGTTAACGAGTTGATGAGTTGACAAGTTAACGAGTTTATGGTTTTTTGAATTGGTGGGTTTTTGAGTTGTTGGGTTTATGAGCTTTTGAGTTGATAAGCAGATTGTAAGCGAAAACTTACCAACTTATCAACTCATAAACTCACCAACTAAATTCGCTTTCTATTAAACAGAGTGTTAGCTAAGATAGCTGTTAGTCCGCCCGTGGTGATACCCGACGAGAAGATGGTGCGTACCCCTTCGGGCAATTGTTTCAGTATGTCGGGCATTAGTTCGACGCCCATTCCCAATGCCAAACTAGCTGCAATAACCAACACGGCCTTGCGGTCGAGCTTCTCGCTGCACACGATGCGAACACCTGCGGCGGCCACCGTGCCGAACATCAGTAGCGTGGCACCGCCTAATACGGGCGAGGGCATGAGCGAAAATACGATGCCCACGATGGGGAAGAGGCCCAAAACCACCAACATGGCAGCGATGAAGTAGCCCACATAGCGGCTCGCCACGCCCGTAAGCTGGATAATACCGTTGTTTTGAGCGAAGATGGAGTTGGGGAATGAGGAGAAAATACCTGCCAAAAGTGAGTTGAGTCCATCGGCGAACACACCTCCCGAAACGCGCTTTACGTACACTTCGCCGTCTACGGGTTCGCCCGAAACCATCGAATTGGCCGTTACATCGCCCGTGGCCTCGATGGCCGTAACAAGATAAACCAATGCCACGGCAATGATAGACGAAACGTTGAAGTCGATACCTAGCTTGAAGGGAACGGGTACATAGAACGATTTTACGTCGCCTACGTTCAGACTACCAAAGTCTACCATGCCCATGCAGAGTGCCAACACATAGCCAATAACCACGCCTAGAATGATAGAGCTCATGCGTACGTATTTGTTGTTGCTGCAATTCAGGGCGATAACACTGGCCAAAACCGTGGCTGCAACGATGAGGTTGCGTGGCGAACCGAAGTCTGCCGCTGCAAGATCGCCCCCTCCACAGGCCATTACGCCTGCCTTAACAAGGCTCAATCCGATGAGCATCACCACGATACCGCTTACCAAAGGCGTTATAATTCGCCGTAAATACTTAAACGAATAGCTAACGGCCATCTCTACGGGAGCGGCAGCAATGCAGGCTCCGAATATCAAGGGCAGCCCGCCGGCCTGACCAATGGCGATGATTGGACCAATAAACGAGAAGCTGGTGCCTTGCACACAGAGTAGTCCGCAGCCCACTGGACCGAACTTGCGACATTGTATAAATGTGGCAACACCCGACACGAAGAGGGCCATCGACACGAGAAAGCCCGTGGTGGCGAGGTCCATCCTCAGGGCTTTGGCAATGATTAGCGGTGGTGTGATGATGGCCACGAAGATGGCGAGCAGGTGTTGAACGGCCGCAAAAAGGGTTTCTTGCAAGGGTGGGCGGTCGTTAACGCCGTAAATAACGGCTTTGGTTGTCTTTTGTTCCATGTGTTATCTTGAATAAAAAGCGTCAGTCCCAACCCCTCTCGGCCTCACCCCAACCCCTCTCGGCCTCACCCCCCAACCCCTCTCCAAGGGGAGAGGGGAGTGATATGCTTTGTGAAACCTCACCCCCAACCCCTCTCCGAGGGG
>NZ_GG740076.1:5456-16239 GCF_000162415.1 Prevotella sp. oral taxon 317 str. F0108
AGGGAGTGATATGTCTTTGTACGAAACCTCCACCCCCACCCTCTCCGGAGGGGAGAGGGGAGTGATATGCTTTGTGACTTTGTGAGCTTGTGAGTTTATGAGCTTGTGACTTTGTGAGTTTATGAGCTTGTGAGTTTGTGAGTTTATGAGCTTGTGAGTTTGTGAGTTTATGACTTTATGAGTTTATGAGTTCTTTTTTTACTCTGCAACAAAGCATTTGGCTTAACCCCATAACTCCTTAACCCCATAACTCCTTAACTCCTTTACGTCTTAACTCCTTAACTCCTTTACGTCTTAACTCCTTAACATCTTATCTTCTTCCTTTCGCATTCGGGGCATACTCCTTTAAGAACATAGTTCACACTATTTAGTCGAAAGCCGTCGGGTAACGGCACCACCGGCACCGCCAATTGTTTAAGACAGAACGTGCGGTGGCAATGTTCGCAATAAAAGTGCGTGTGCTCGTCTTGCACGGTGCAGTCGCAATCGTCTGCACATACGGCGTATTTCAGTGCGCCCGACCCGTCGTCGATGGCGTGAATGAGCCTGTGGAGCAAGAAAAGCGAGAGTGTTCGCGAGATGGTGCTTTTGTCTATCGTGGGTAATAGGCGTTCAAGTTCGGGCAACGAAATGGTTTCGTCGCCTCGCATCATCTCGCGAACAATAAGCAGTCGCGTAGCCGTTGGTTTGATGTGGCGCAGTTCTAGCTTAGCCACAAAGTAGGCTTCATCCTGCATTGATGTTGTTTTTATTCTTTGTAAGCGTCTATCTTTTTCAGGTAGAAGTCGCGGAAATCCTTCCAACGATAATACGAACCGCTAACAGCTTTCAGCGGAAGAGTGGCCTCGTTCTCGTTAAGCATCACCTTGAAAAGCACGTCTTTGTCGGCAGCGTTCTTGCGATAGAACACAAATTGCAGGTTAGATGCCATCGGGAAGATTTTATAGTCCACCCAATTCTCGGCGGCAAGCTTTTCCAAGTCGACGATTTGTCGGCCGTTTTGGTTTAAGTCTAGCAAACAAACCAAAGGCATCACCATGGTGTCGTGCCCATAGCGCAGCGTTGCACCGGGGTTAGGCAGCGCGATGCAGCTGTCTGCTTGGGTTATGATGTTGCGCAATAGGTTACGTTGGCTGTAAGGCTGCGTGCCGCCGTTCAATGGCGAAGGGCCGTAAGCGATATACCAGCGAGCGTTGCCCACCAGCCAGTTGTCGTACAGTTCTTCGTCGGTAAAGAGGTCGAGCAGTTGCAGCTTATGGCGAAGTTCTGTGCTCTGCACGTTGTTGGCCACCTTGATAAGCATGCGGTTAAACTCGGTTCCGTTAAGGTTTTGTTTCCAATATTCGGGGTCGTTGAAGAGCGAATTCATCAGTCTTTCGTGCATATCGTGCCTCTTCGCAAACGCCGTCCACTCGTCTTTTGCACGTCCGCGCATCTTTTTCGCACGCAAGCTGTCGTCCGTTTGGTTCATATAATACATGTCGTGCATGCTGGCATCGTGCTTAATAATAAGTTGTGGGTTGAGCAACAAAAGTTGTTGCAAGGCGTTTTCCATGGATAAGATGCAGCGAATAACGGTGGTACTCTTGGCATCGATGGTTGTTCGTCCTGCAAACACCTCAGGAAAATTCTTAAACATGCGGCGTGCGATGCCCTTATGTTGTTCGGCTCCGCGCTGTGTTAGTTCGCCGTCGCGCCCCATTGCCTCTTCGCGTATCAGTTTTAGTTTGGCCATTGTTGCTTTTCCCAGCGGGGTGAGCTTGCCTAAACTGTCGGCCTTAGCCAAAGAGAAGTAAGTTGTGTCGTAGTCTTTTGTGCCGATGAGATAGCGCGACCCATGTCTACCATAGTGGCTGATGTAAAACGGCTTGTACCCTTTCGGCGCAGGCGTCTGTACCTTTTGCGGACCGGGGTAGGCCCAGTAATTACTAGCAGACATAAGTCTGTCTTTCTTGAAATCTTCTTTGGCCTGTTGGGCAAATGCACCAACACTAATGGTCAAAGCGTAAAGTAGAATTGCAGCTTTTCTCATAAGGCGATAATAATGAATATGCAAAGGTAATTATTTTTTTGAATTTGGGCAAAACAATGGGAGGTTAACAGGGTGGGGAGAAGAGATGTTGACGAGTTGACGAGAAGTCAAGTTGACTAGTTAACGAAAATACCAGTTGACAAGTTGACGAGTGTTTAAGCAATTGACGAGAAGACAAGTTGACGGGCTGTTAACCTGTTGACGAGTTGGCGAGTTAACAAGCTGACCAGTTGAACAGAGGTTTAGTATTTGTAATCAGCTTGTTAATCGGTCATCTTGTAAAGTTATCACCATTATTCTGTGTTTAGAATATAATTCGTACCTTTGCCATGCCGTTCAACGTTTTGCAAGCGCGTTTAGTTGCACGCGCATTAGGGCAAAACGGCACCGCAGACTTGGCCATATAGCAAGCCACACCTTACTAATAAGGCAACCTTAGACATGAATAGTAACCATACTAATAACATATAGAACCTATGAATAATGGTATCATCTTAATAACGATATTGTTTCTGGTGGTGGCAATAAATATTATTGTCGTAATCAGAATAAGGAAAAGGCCCGATAATATTGTGGGGCTAGGCCTTGAAAATACGGAGGAAGAGATAGCCGAAGACAAGGCGTGGCGTGCATTGTTGTGCAGGTGCATAAGCATTGGCAACGTAATAACCTTAATTGGCGGTGGCGTTTCGATTTATTTCGACAACCTATTGCTTTACACGCTGTTCGTTTCTTTGCCCATTCCGCTTGGCTTGCTGTTTGCATACGGCAAGAAATGCAAGTCGGGCAAAGGCGGTTCTGAACAGAAAAGCACAGTGCTCGTAGTCACCATTGCCGTCGTCTTTCTTCTCGAATTGGTGGCTATCGTGGCCGTTTCCTTTCATGGCAGTGGCGACATAAAGCTCTCGTTTAACCAAAATGAGCTGGAAATCCACGGCCTGTATGGCACAAACATTCCGTACGAAGACATCAAACAGCTTAGCTTGAAAAGCTGCTTGCCCGCGATAAAGCACCGTTCCAACGGATTTGAGGCACGAAAGACGAGGTTGGGCAACTTCGTAACCAACGACGATTTGCGCATCAAGCTGTTTACACACTCCGACACCTGCTTTATTCGTATTGTTACGAAAGGCAACGAAGTGTTTTACCTGAGCAGTAGGCAGCCCAGCAAAACAAAAACGCTGTTGGGGGAAATACAGAAACGCATATAGGGTGGGGTAAATGTTAATACAGACGTCGTCGCTTTTTCTATTACCCCCAAAAAAATCTAACATTAGCTTATTTTATTCATGGCAAATAATTTATTTATAGAAAACTATATGAATAGAGTGCACTATTTTTCGAGTAACGATCTTTCCATTGGCCATTATCTTAAATTAGTAGAGGAACGAATAAATGAGTTGTCACAAAGTTCTATGCATATGGAACTTGTTGATATAATAGAATTATGGAGTATACGTAAGCTCTTTGAAGAGGGTTGTCGCTTAACAACATGGACGGATGTGAAATGCCAAGAACTGAATGCCGCCACTAGTTCGTATAATACAATCATTGCTAAATATCTTAATTCACTTAATCCTAGTTGCATTAAAGAGGGTTACTCTAAGCTGGATAGGGTATATAAACAGTCTTTTTGGAAAATAGTCTCGCAGTTTAAATGCTTTAAGATAATTCTGCCTGAAACTTTATCGGACATAATAAAGGAAAATACAAATGATTTACGAGCTGTACTATCATGCAAACAGCTGGTTGACAAGTTTAAGAATGAGATAAAGAAGGTCTTGATTGAAAGTGAAGAAACTGCACACATTCTACTTGATAAATATGTGTCACGGCCATTAGGACATTCTGGCAATGAAATCTACTTGCCTTCAAACTTATCAGTAGCTGACAGTGAAAGAATAATACAAATATATTTAGCTAGTTCTGATCCAAATTTAAATTATGTGCGGCTTATTTGTCAAGCTAAAAACCAAGATGGTAAGTTTGTTTTATCTGCCAAAACTCGATTGGTTGCAAAAAGACTAGAAAAACGGCTGAATATGGAGCTGTTGGACAATCCGCAAACTGCAATGGCAACATTTGGATTGAGAATCGCTTTTATTAACGAAGAAAAGGCACCCCTTTTTACTTCAAGTAATGAAAATGGACTGCTAGCGTATACTTACAATATAAATGGTATAAGCAAGTATAAAGATGAAGAGCTCCTCTTTTATTGTTATCGCAATTTTGATTGGTTGAACGAGCACTTTATGTTGAATTTGATAAATAAACATTGCGAGGTGGAAGGTTTAGAATACCTACTTATGGATAAAAGTAGTACGGCATACCCTGATTATAGTAGTTTTAGGCACAAAAATATGATTGCCCTTTATCAGCTATATGGCTTTTGTCAAAGCCTTAATCGCCTAGATCGGCCGCTTGAGAACGGCCTATGTAAATTTTATAGCGAAACCCTTAAAAACAAAGTCGGCTATCCAAGTATAGAAATAAAACTTCCTAATTGCAATGACGATTGGCTCACAAAATGTAGAATGATATTTCCAGAGTTAGACAATGTTGCAAGACAGTTTAATACTTTTGTGGAAGAGGACGAGATTGACCCTGAATATTTAGAATTGTTGAAGCCAATGAAGATGACGGATGCAAAAAGCCTTCTCGTAAGCAAATATTGTGAGGCTAATAATAATAGCAAGGATATTGGGAACATATTGAATAATCTATTTGATTCAGGCTCTTTGCTTGACTATGTAGAGCCGTACAAGAATGAGTCGCTTGGTTCTTTTGTAAATCTGATGGAGCATAAAAAGGTGAATTATAACAATTATGAGGAACACCAGAAATATAAAATAGACTTTCTGATAGACTTAGACATTGTCCAAGTAGAAAAGGACGGAACGTTAGTGTTTGTGAATCATTCTATAATAGAAGTTCTCAAGCATATCTGGGAGTTTAGTGCTTGTTCTTATTGGCATCTTGATGAAGAGGGAAGGGCTGCTGCCAATGAGATGATAAAGAAGGGCTGGCTAATAACTGATGACCATCTATTAAGTAGGGAAGAACGGAAGTATTTTAGCTTTTATACAGATAACGTAGAGTTCACTAATGGCTATGAGTATAGAAATAGGTATGCACATGGTAAAACACCTCCTCCAAGCGATGTGAATGCACATACCGAAGCTTATCTTGTGCTTTTGCGGCTCTTTACCATTCTACTTCTGAAAGTATATGACGATCTTCATTTAGCTTATAAGCTCTTGGTAAAATGGCTTCCGACGGCACCCAAAATAAAATAACATTTGTTTTCCTCAATTCTTTTGCGTAATTTCGCCGTTGTTTTACGGCTTAGCGGCCGCCAAAATTTAGTATCACATCATCATTAACATATCACAATGAGCAAATTAGTTGTTAACTCTTATGAAGAGTTTGCCGCCCATTTGGGCGAAGAGCTGGGCGTTTCGCCGTGGCTGGAAATAGACCAAGAGCGCATTAACCTCTTTGCCGATGCCACACTAGACCATCAATGGATACATGTTGACGTGGAGCGCGCCAAGCAAGAGAGCCAGTTTAAGAGCACCATTGCACACGGATACCTAACGCTTTCGCTGCTGCCCCACTTGTGGGAACAGATTATTGAGGTGAACAATATCAAAATGTTGGTGAACTATGGCATGGACAAGATGCGCTTTGGGCAGGCCGTGGTGACGGGAAGTCGTGTGCGACTGGTTACCAAACTGCATGCCATCAGCAACATTCGCGGCATCTGCAAAACCGAAATCGAGTTTAAAATCGAAATAGAAGGACAGCGCAAGCCTGCACTCGAAGGCATCGCCACCTTCTTGTATTATTTCGAATAGAACCTTATCATAGCCCATTCCGTACCCAACAAAAAAACTGTTTGTTGGCTTTCGGAATGCGCTTTCTATTGCATCGCAACATTGTCAGTCTTCTTGGGGCATGGTTCCAAGCGGCTGGCAGTGTAGTCCCATCAGCCTTATGCTGTTGTTCTAGGCTGCTTATGCCGTGTGTATCTGTTGTTAATATGCGGCGAGTTGGTGGCTAGCGGCACAACAAACAGCCCCCTTGTTTTGGTTAAAACGTGTTAATGCGCGTAACATCCTTTGCGCCCAATCGTCATTTATTACAGAGACAGAGATGAACAAAATAAGCTTTCGCAATGACATTCTGCCCTTAAAGGACAAACTATACAGGTTGGCGTTGCGCATTACGCTTAATGCTCGCGATGCCGAAGACATTGTGCAAGACACGCTCATCAAGGTTTGGAACAGGCGCGATCGCTGGGACGAGCTAGACTCTATCGAGGCATTCAGCCTGACGGTTTGCAGAAATCTGGCACTAGACAGCATCAAAAGGAAAGGACATAACAACCCCTCGATTGAAGATGCACATGCCGACAGACCCGACCTAACGGCAAATCCTTACGAGGAAATGTTGCATAACGACCGCGTAAAGCTTGTGAGAGACATCATCAATGCCTTACCCGAGAAACAAAAGACGAGCATGCAGCTCCGAGAGTTCGAAGGGAAAAGCTATCGCGAGATTGCCCAGATAATGGAAGTTACCGAAGAACAGGTTAAGATAAACATCTTCAGGGCAAGGCAAGCGATAAAACAAAAGTTCAAAAATGCAGATGATTATGGATTATAAATATATCAACCAGCTATTGGAGCGCTATTGGAACTGCGAAACTTCATTAGAAGAAGAAGGTATCCTGCGTGCGTTTTTCAGTCAGAAAGACGTTCCTGCTGAGCTACGCCAGTACCAATCGCTCTTTGCCTACCAGCAAATGGAGAGCAAGGCGAAACATCTGGGTGCCGATTTCGACAGCAAGCTGTTGGCCATAATCAACGAGGAAGAGCCTGTTAAGGTGAAGGCACGCACCATCACGCTTACCCAACGCCTCATGCCGCTGTTCAAAGCGGCCGCCGTTGTGGCCATCTTCCTCACGTTGGGCAATGCCGCGCAAGAGTCGTTCCAAACGAAACCCACTTCGCCCGCAGGCATGGCAGGATATAACAAGGTGGAGAAAGGGGCATCCGTTGCCCTAGGCGACTCGGCCGTTATCGACACCTTGAAGAAGTCGGGCGAACCCGCCGCCTCGCTCAACATCATTAAATAAGAAATTTTTCTATGCTTTCTCAATAACAATGTTTAGTAAAACAACATCGAAGCTGTGAAGCTTCTTTCTCTCAAATTTTTCATTATACTAACGTAAGGTCAACGGCCGCAGATACCCAAAAGGTGCTGCGGCCTTTACTTTGTGTGTGAAGCTGTGGCATAAGAGGAAAGTAATGGGGCGTGAACAACTCGTGAACGCGCTAATTCCAATGCAAGAGGGGGCAATGATGCTCAACAAAGATGAGATACACTTATCAAATATACTTAAAAAGGCAATGTGCTGATGTTATAGCTTGGCACATCCTCGCACATCAGCATAGTTTCTGTAAGAGGTTCGGTTTTATACCCGTTGTTTAGCTTTCTTAGCTGTTTTAAAATCTTATCTATGTATATTGTAGCAACGTCTGGTTGCTCAATTTCCATATGCCTTGCTTTTGATATTTCGAGGAAATGGTGCTCTTGCTCTATGCCAAAGTATCTACGGCCAAACAAGTTTGCGGCAATGCCGGTGGTACTGCTGCCTGCAAAGGGGTCGAGAACCCAGTCGTTTGGCCTCGTTGAGGCAAGGATGATGCGTGTAAGCAATCCCAGTGGCTTTTGGGTAGGGTGTTTTGTGCAGGTCTTTTCCCACGGAGCAATGGCAGGTAGGTGCCAAACGTCGGTCATTTGTTTGTTGTCGTTCATCTCTTTCATCAGTTGGTAGTTGAAATAATGTGGGACTTTTGGGGACTTTCGCGCCCATATAACAAACTCTGAACTATGAGTAAAGTACCTGCAAGAAATGTTTGGTGGGGGATTTGTCTTAGCCCATGTGATTACATTTAGTATTTTATATCCGAGTTCAGCAAGGCAATTGGCCACGCTAAATATGTTATGATAAGTTCCGCTTACCCAAATTGTGCCGTTATCTGCCAGCTTATCACGGCAAACTTCTAGCCACCTGCGATTGAAAAGGTTGTCTTCGTCTGCCCCATGCGACTTATCCCAATCGCCCTTGTTCACACTTACCACCTCTCCACTTTGACAACTGATGCCACCATTGCTCAAAAAATAAGGCGGATCTGCAAATATTGTATTGAACTTAAAGTCGAATTGGCCAAGAAGTTCAATGCAATTGCCTTGTAGAAGGTTAAAGTGTCGGTCGTCAGACCTATAATATGTTTCTATCATTTAAGCGTTGGGCTATGTGTTAAGGCTAGTTCCACCACCTATTGTCACAAGCAAAAGCCCTGTTGAGTGGGCTTTATCGAAGTATCATGCTATTGCCTTAGTGTGTCAACAAAAGGCTTAAAGGTGGTTAGGTTGTATATACTTGGAATGGTGTAGAACGCTTCTTCGAGCTTACCTTTGGCACTTTCCCATCCCTTTCCGTCCGTAACCCACACAAACTCGTACCCCTCGCACGCATTAACCTTGGGAGCAAGCTCGGCGTATGCACGAGCCACTTCGTTAAGCTTTGAGCCTCCGCCACTGTAAAAGTTCACTTCCATGAGGTAAGTCTTAGCTGGTGTCTCCACAACAAAGTCGAAACGTTTGCTATCTACGCCTAGGGCTTGGTACACTTCGGGAAATTCGCGTGAGTAGACTTCTTGTCTGAACTCCACATTTGCTTTGGTTAGGATGCTGGCAACCCGCTCTTCCATGATGTGTCCGCTACGGTTTTTGCGGGCATTGGTATCAAGACCCACTTCCACTCCAAACACATAATCCACAAGGTTGGTTATCTGTTTGTTGCGAAATACTTTTTCTAAGCCTGTGTCTTGAATAAATTCTACCACGCCTTCTGCGGAAGTGAAAAACTCTTCAATAAGTTGTATCTCGCTTTCCCTGTTAAAAGAAAGTTTCTTATCCTTGGCGCGAACACCTATAAGTATGTCAAGCGTGGTAAATACCTGTGGGTTCTCTTTCCATAAGTCGTGAACGGCGGCAGCAATATCGTCTTTGCCAATTAGGTAGTTGAGGGCGTTTAGCCGCATTGCTATTTTGTTTACGTTGGCATGGCACTTGGCGAAATCAGTTTAGAAACCAAGGTTTGCATTGGTTTCTAGTAATTGAGACATGAACGTTTTAAACTCTTCTTTGGTATGCGCTTTCATTATATCCATAGAATTAGATGCTTACGGCAATGGTTTCGCGCGCAGTGCGGTTCTCTCCTTGCCCGATGTTAGAAATCATAAGTTCGGTTAACTTTCCTCGTTTTTCTGCATTTGAGTTAATCATGCGTGTGGCAAACACCCGCTGAATGCTGTATGCGGCATACAGATTGTCGAAGAAATTGTCTTTGGGGTCATAGCTCTTAACGTCAGAGTTGCTTAGAACAAACAAGCTGCCACGCCCGCTTACCTCGTTACAGAAGTTTCGTAAGCGCACTTGTTCTGCATCGTCAAAGGGCTCTTTAACGTAAGTGTTGAAAGAAGACGTGCTGTTCAACGGCTTGTATGGCGGGTCGAGGTAGAACAACGTGTCTTCGTTGGCATAACGCTTTGTAGCGTCAAAGTCGCCGCAAAGGATGTCCACGCGTTGCAAGAGGTCAGAGTCGACCATGATAGTTTGCTCATCGCATATCTTAGGGTGTACATATTTGCCGTGAGGAACGTTAAACTTACCCTTGGAGTTCTCGCGATAAAGGCCGTTAAAACAAGTTCGATTTAAGAAGATAAAGATAGCGGCTTGCTCCACGTTCGTTAGTTCGTCATCGTTAAAACGCCTGCGTTTCTCCATAAAGTAGGCCGTGCGTTCGGCATGGTTCATGGGCAGATACTCGTTTTCAAGCACACGGAGCGCACTAATAAGCTTTTGGGGCTTGGCATTAATAACACGATACACGTTTATCAGTTTTGCGTTTACGTCGTTGATAACAGCGTGTTGTATGTTGGGATAGTGCTGTAATAGCCAAAACAAAACAGAACCTCCGCCAACAAATGGTTCCACATAGGTGATGTTCCTGTTGTGGAAATCTGTTGGTAAAAGGCTCTCTATGTCAGACAAGAGTTGCGTTTTCCCTCCTGCCCACTTAACAAACGGCTTTGCGCCTTTGTGTATAGTCATCAATACTTCTTGTTTTGACAATGCCAGCTTCTTACTTCGTTATATATAAGGAGTTGCTGTTTCATACACGTCTTTTTTACGAATTGTGTTGCGTTTCAATCCACCTTATACGTGCAAAAGTAACAAATAAAGCTAAGATAAAGGCTGCTTAGCAATATTATTTCACGAAAGATGACGGTTGTTTAGTGCTGAAACAGAAACCAACAACCAATATCTCTGCTCGGTTTATGTGGCAGTTATTTTGAAACGACAACAATTGGGGGAGCATAAAAACCCATTCAACGGCTATACAAACGTTGTGCAACCAATGAAATCGTCTCGGCTTTTAATCTTTCTATAAATTGAGAGGAATTTCTTGTCTTTGTGATGCCAACACAAGATAAACACTCCGTTCACATACGAAGTGCGGGACAAGTCAACTCACTGGCCAATAAACTCATGAAAACCCAACAACTCCCGAATACATCAACTCATCAATTTACTAACCGCCCAACTTACAAACTCGCCAACTCAAAACCTTACAATCCTATCAACTCAAAAACTCACAACCTCAAAAACCTCCCC
>NZ_GG740076.1:16740-20049 GCF_000162415.1 Prevotella sp. oral taxon 317 str. F0108
CCCCAACTCAAAAACTTAAATTGTTGCTTTTTGTTTTACAATGTCGCTCCAAATTTCACTCCGTTCTAGCGAAAATATAAGCTAAAAAGTAGGTAAATTGCCACTTTTTTCATCCTTCCCATCCTCTTGTTCTGTCTGTTTTTAAGAACAGAACCTGCATTTTGCACCATTTTGCCTTTCTAGTTTGGTCGCAGTCCCGTCATTTTCCAAGTCCAAAAACTCGCTTTTAGCCCCTAAAACACCCCTTTTTAATGATCATTTTGCCCATTTTAGTCATGTTTTTAGTGGTTCTAAAAGGTTATATTTATACTTTTGCGGTGGATGTTTATGCTTTTCTGCTTGCATTTAGCAGCATTTTGCCCCGCATTTTGCAGCAAAACACCCTGCATTTAGCACCTTTTACCTTGCGTTTAGCACCAAAACGCACTGCATTTAGCACCAAAACGCACTGCGTTTAGCGGCATATTGCACTGCATTTAGCTGCAAATGGCCCAAAAGCGGGTGCGAATGATGGTTTCTTTAAATAAAAATTCATTTTGCTGCATCCGCAGGTTAACCCCTCTTAGCATCAAAACTAACCTTCGCGAGAATCGATTTTTTGCGGCAAGGTGGGCCATTGGTGCGCAAAAAGGGCGCTTATAATGTTAAAATTTATACTGAAAAGTTGACAAGGTTATAAGTTAACGAGTTGACAAGTTAACGAGTTGACATGGTCTCAAGTTGACGAGTTAACGAGTTGACGAGTTAACGAGTTGGCAAGAATTCAAGTTAACAAGTTGGTAAGAATTCAAGTTGACGAGCGTGTTGGTTCGTGAGTTTATGGATTTACGAGTTTGTGCGTTGGAAAAGTTTAGGCGTATGCGAGTTGACAGGGATTGTCGTCCACTCCGTACAAGTCATTTGGCTTAACCCTTTAACTCCGTCATCCCTTTTTAACAGGTTTATCAGTTCATTCTTTTTGTCTATATTGATTAGTTTGATTTTATTCCGCCAAGGGAATCCTTAATACATTTTAAGAGCAAGAACCTCTATTAACTTTCTCTTGTATTCTTGAAAAATGTACTGATAATTTAAACAACAATAGATAGAAACCATAATCACTTAGAGAAAAAAGGCGATTATGTTTCAACTCTTCTCTTTTTATAAAGGAGTTGTCAATACTCATAATTCTATCAAAGAAAACAATTGACTCTTTCAATTTCGAGATTGCAGGGAGGTATAAAACAGATGAGACTTCTTGTTTGCGTACAGCTTGTAGATGCCCTTCTACCTGTTCTTTTGATGCGCCTTTTTCAATCAAAACATCACGATACTTTTCGATTTCAATAATTGGAGCATACAATATCGAAGAAGGATAGAGACGATGATTTTCTAGTGATATATCACAAGTGTTAGACAAAATAATACCTTTAACATTTTTATTTCCCTTCTCCAAACGCATTAATTCTACATAAGGAAAAGGATTGTAACCGTCTCCTTGATATAGCACATTACTTTCTACTGAAGTTGTATACATTCTCTTATCTATATTATTTGGGAAGGCATCTAACTCCTGCAAAAGTTTCTTGTAATTTTCAGGTGAAAGGTATTTGGGCAAAAATAATTCTATGTCACTACTTGATATCATAGCATATCCCAAAAGTTGTCATTGATTATTTTTAGAATATTTTTATCTATTCCTATTTCATTTTGCAGAAACTTCTTTCCGAAAGTTACCAATTTATTGAAATCTTCTATATCTTCATTAGCTGGCAAGTGTTCCAAATAAGACTTTGTAGTACTGTTAAGAAGATATGGCTGAGTAATTTCTGACGGAATTTTAACAGAGACTTCAGGGCATACGCCATAACTATCGGTAGGGTTTATACCCCCTAATGCTGCCGTAGTACACGTCATCGTTAAGAAAAAAGGAGATAATATATAATTTTTATCCATAATTAGTAAACTGGACTTAAATCTTCAATGAATTTGGGCTTTAAAAGTGAGAAGAATAATTTCTTTTCAGCAATATGTGCAGAATTTATTTCTGGAACTATACTTTCTAAGAATTTGTTTCCTTCATAATTTCTAAAGGTATCTATATCAATGATTGATCCTTTCTTTTGTGTGCCTCTACTATTAAATATAGCAGTATTTGAAAATTGAATAGTACTTTCAAAATTTCCATCTTGAACTTGCGTGGTTATTTGAACATTTTCTGCAGAATACCCTCCTGTCATTTGAAAAGAGAGAGTTACTTTATCAAGTATGTCAAAATCAAAAAAATTAACGTACCGATGTCCTAAACGGAATACTCGACTTATTATTTTTTTTTCATATACAACGTTAATGATTTTACTAATATGATTTTGGAATGTCTCCCAGCCAATATATGGAATAGCAGAGCTTATAGACAACATGTCATTACCTATCTGAATTACCACTTCTTTATTGATTATCTTGTAGAGTGGTTTAAATTTTAGAGCAGGGTCATTTATTCTTACAACCTCTGGCACTTGAAGAATAGGGAGACTTTCAACTTCTCCTGGGTAATCATTAATCAATGCTCCATATATCAACCCAAATACAGCATTAGGGTTTAATGTTGTCTCAAAACGTATTTCTACTAAAGCGTCTATAATAGGACAGCTTTTTAAATTGCGCGGCAGGTTCATATTATATTATTACAATTATTTTATCCTATAAAAAATAGAATCTACACTGCAAAGATACATAAATAAAGGCAATATTCATCGTTAATTTACCATAAAAGCCTACTGCCTAAAACAAAAAACATGAATCAATATCTATACGAAGTCATCTAGACTTTTAAAATCTCTACAAATTGAGAGGAGTTTATTATCTTTGTGCTGTAAAAACCAAGATAAACACTCCTCTCATGTACGAAGTACTGGACAAAGATACAATAAAATTTGAGATCTTGCCACATTTGTCGGTAGAAAAACACGGTTATGTGACAAAAGTGACCTGGCGGAAGTCATTCAGTGCATTCTCTACAAGTTGAAAACGGGCTGTCAGCGGCACATGCTTCCCGTTTCAGCCATCTTCACGGGGAGGGTTTTGAGCTACAAGAGCGTGTATGCCCATTTCCGCAAGTGGTCGAGGAACGGCGAATGGAAAAAGGTCTGGGGCATGATATTGAGCCGTCACAGGTCTTTCTTGGACATGTCCAGTGTGGATTTGGACGGCAGCCACACCACCACGATTCGCGGTGGGGAGTGCTGTGGATACCAAGGACGCAAGAAAAAGACGACCACCAACGCCATCTATGTCACAGACCGGCAAGGCATACCACTTGCCATGTCCACA
>NZ_GG740076.1:20741-61199 GCF_000162415.1 Prevotella sp. oral taxon 317 str. F0108
AAGGACTAATACGTGGATGGACTCATACAGGAGCGTGCTCAACAGGTTCGATACCACACAAACCAGTTGGGAGGGATGGAACTATATCGCATTTATACTGATTTTTCTGAAAAAGATAAGAAAGAGGGAAAAGTCTAGATGACTTCTACATATATTTTCATCCTAAGCTTAGGCTCTATACATTTTTATCTTATTCTATTCAGAAAAATATTCCTAACCAAATATTTCTAACCCGTTGGCGGAATTAATTTAGGGCATACTTAAAGGTTGTCATGTGATGATTTAAACTTATGGGATTATAGCTACTAAGTTGCTAAAAACAGCGATATGTGCTACTTTTGTCTGTATTTGTTGGTTTGATTTTATTCCGCCAAGGGGTATCAAATACAAAGTCAAATAGAAAGAGAGGGCAAATAAATTAACATTAAACTTCAATTTAAACTATTGGAAGGTTTAATGCACTTGTTATGGTTTCTAACAATTGCTCCTCGTCTAACCTTATGCCACCGCTCACAGCTAAGTAACCATAGCCCACTTTGCGGCTCATACTTGTTTCCCCTTGCTCCTCAACGAAAAAGAGGAGCTGCCTCACGGCAGTTCCTCTTCCATTTAAATGTAAATCTTCAACTTTATTTATGAGTTCTTCGTGGGCCATCTAGGGCTTGAACCTAGGACCTCCAGATTATGAGTCTGTTGCTCTAACCAACTGAGCTAAAAGCCCGAACCACCCACATAGGGGTTGTTTGCAAGTGCAAAGGTAGTAGTTTTACACCAAATATCCAAACAATTAAGAAAAAAAGAAGTAAAAAAGAGGTGGGCAACATCAAGTTCAAGCACTTTTATGTATCTTTGCATACTTGGGGAAATGTGCCCCATACACAACTATATAGACGTATCAATGAGTATAGAAACGACATCAGAGAAGTTCGACAACAACGGATTGACCGACGAACAGGTTGCGAAAAGCCGTGAGCAACACGGATATAACGTGCTAACACCCCCGAAACGAGCATCGCTTTGGGCACTTTACATAGACAAGTACCGCGACCCCATCATCCAAATCCTGCTTGTGGCCGTTGCCGTTTCGCTCGTTTTCTCGTTCATCAACGGCGAGTTTCTCGAAACCATAGGCATATTCTTGGCCATCATCCTAGCCACCACCATCGGCTTTTACTTTGAAAGAGACGCCGCAAAGAAGTTCGACGTGCTCACAACCCTTGGCGAAGAGCAGCCCGTAAAGGTGCGCCGAAACGGACAAACCACCACCGTGGCGCGCAAAGACGTGGTGCCTGGCGACCTGATGGTGATTGAAGTGGGCGACGAAATACCTGCCGACGGATTGTTG
Organism: Prevotella sp. oral taxon 317 str. F0108; assembly: GCF_000162415.1. NCBI lineage: Bacteria > Pseudomonadati > Bacteroidota > Bacteroidia > Bacteroidales > Prevotellaceae > Prevotella > Prevotella sp. oral taxon 317. Next base: position 22,087 of record NZ_GG740076.1, read on the forward strand.
CTGCAATCGTCTGACTTGCAGATCGACGAGTCTTCGCTCACCGGCGAACCCATCATCAACAAGCATGCAACGCCCGAAGTGGCCGAAGAAGAGGCCACTTACCCCACCAATGTGGTGCTGCGCTCTACGATGGTGATGAATGGTAGCGGCCTGGCAAGGGTCACAGCCATTGGCGATAACACGGAGATTGGCAAGGTGGCATGCAAGGCCACCGAACTGACAGCCGTGAAAACGCCCCTCAATCAGCAGCTCGACCACTTGGCCAAGCTCATCAGCAAGGTGGGGTCTGCCGTGGCCGTCACCGCTTTCGCCGTGTTCCTTGCCCACGATGTGTTTACCAATCCCCTTTGGCAAGGTCAAGACTACATGCGCATGGCCGAGATTGTGTTGCGCTATTTCATGATGGCCGTAACGCTATTGGTGATGACGGTGCCCGAAGGATTGCCTATGGCCGTTACGTTGAGCCTTGCATTGAACATGCGCCGAATGCTTAAAAGCAACAACCTTGTGCGCAAATTGCACGCTTGCGAAACGATGGGGGCCGTTACCGTGATATGTACCGACAAGACGGGAACGCTTACCGAGAACAAGATGCAGGTGGCAGAACTGCGCGTTTTTGCGCCCGAAACGCCACTGGTAGATGCTATTGCGCTGAACACCACGGCCCATCTGGAAACCAAAGACAACATTACGTCGGGCATAGGAAACCCAACCGAGATTGCCCTACTGCTGTGGTTAACGTCTAACGGGCATAATTATCGTGAACTGCGTGCCGCCGGCAAGGTAGAAAACCAACTGCCTTTTTCTACCGAACGCAAGTATATGGCCACCGTTGCCAGCCTAAACGGTCAGCGGTTTCTCTTTGTAAAGGGTGCGCCCGAAACCATCATGGGCCTTTGTTCGCTAACAGACGAGGAGCGACACGACACAACCCACCTGCTGAGAAGCTACCAAAACAAGGCCATGCGCACCTTGGTCTTTGCCTATAAACCATTGCCCGGCGAGGTGGAAGTAAATTTTGCCGATGCCAATTTCATGCAGGGGCTTACCCTTCAAGGCGTGGCTGCCATTAGCGACCCAATTCGCCAGGATGTGCCCGCAGCCGTAAAAGAATGTCTTGATGCAGGTATCGAGGTGAAAATTGTTACCGGCGACACCGCTGCAACGGCCATCGAGATTGCCCGACAGATAGGAATATGGCACAAAGATACGCCCATCGAGGCGCAAATAACAGGTCCCGACTTTGCCGCGCTGAGCGACGAGTCGGCCTACGAACGGGTGAGAGTGCTGCGAGTGATGTCGCGTGCACGTCCCACCGACAAGCAACGACTGGTTAACCTGCTGCAACAACGTGGTGAGGTGGTGGCCGTTACGGGCGACGGAACCAACGATGCCCCTGCACTGAACCACGCCCACGTGGGGCTTTCGCTAGGTAGTGGCACCAATGTAGCCAAAGAGGCATCGGATATGACCCTGCTCGACGACTCCTTCCGCTCCATCGAACGCGCCGTGATGTGGGGTCGTTCGCTGTACAACAACATACGCCGTTTCCTCTTTTTCCAGCTAGTGGTAAACCTCACCGCCCTGCTTTTGGTGCTGGGCGGCGCCATTATCGGCACCCAAATGCCGTTAACCGTTACGCAGATACTTTGGGTAAACCTTATTATGGACACCTTTGCGGCTATGGCTTTGGCCTCGTTGCCACCCACGCGCGAAGTGATGAACGAGCGTCCGCGCAAGCAAACCGCGCCAATCATTTCTCCGTCAATGGCTCGCGGCATCGTTTTCTGCGGCTTGATGTTCTTCGCCATGCTCTTTGCCCTGCTGGTTTACTTCCGCAACGAAAGCGGAGGGCAGCTTGATACGCACCAGCTAACCATCTTCTTCACGGCGTTTGTGATGCTGCAATTCTGGAACTTGTTCAACGCTAAGACACTTAACTCGCACCATAGTACCTTCCGTCGCCTTTATGCCGACCGCGGATTGCTGCTCGTTCTGCTGCTCATCTTGGCCGGACAATGGCTCATTGTTACCTTCGGCGGTCGTATGTTCCGCACCGTTCCGCTGTCGTTCACAGAGTGGGCGGCTATCATCGGCGCAACGTCTGTTGTGATGTGGGTGGGCGAAGTGTGGCGCAGACTGAAACCCAAAGCTCCATCAACCAACCCCGCCTAACGCCATGCACACATACAACACCCCTCCTTGCGTGGCCACCATCGGCTTTTTCGATGGCGTGCATCTAGGCCATCGCTACCTGATAAGTCATGTTCGGCAGTTGGCTCAGGGGCAAGGCATGCCCTCGATGGTTGTTACCTTCGGCACACATCCGCGCCAAGTGGTGCAAACATCGTTTGTTCCTAAGCTGCTTTCAACGCCCGAAGAGAAACAGAAACTGCTGTGCGAAACGGGCATTGACCATACGATGGTGCTGAATTTCGACCAGAACATGGCCACGCTTACGGCGCGCGAGTTTATGCAGCGGGTGCTGAAAGAACGGCTCAACGTGGGGCAACTGGTTATCGGCTACGACAATAAGTTTGGCCATAACCGCGAAGAAGGTTTCGAAGACTATTGCCGATATGGAGAAATGTTGGGCATCCAGGTGGTAGAGGCACCGCAATTTGAACCCGATGGGGTGCACGTCAGCTCGTCGGCCATACGCACTCATCTGCTCGAAGGGCGTGTAAAGCAGGCCAATGCGCTGTTGGGCTATGCCTATTCGCTAGGTGGAAAGGTGGTGCCAGGTTTTCAAGAGGGGCGCAAAATGGGCTTTCCCACGGCCAACCTGCTGGTAGAAAACCCTCAGAAACTGCTTCCTCAAAACGGTGTTTACGCCACATGGGTGGAGGTTGAAGGCCACGAACACCCACTGATGGGCATGACCAATATCGGCAATCGCCCCACTTTCAACGGCAAGGGCGTAACCATCGAAACCAACATCCTCGACTTCTCGGCCGACATCTACGGCCAAAACATGCGCATCGCATTCGTGGACCGCATTCGTGCCGAAGTGAAATTCGACACGATAGACCAGCTGAAAGCGAAGATGAAAGAAGATGAAGAGGTGGCAAGAAGGCTCGTTCAAAACGTGTGATGGGCTTTACGTCTGCCCCTTGTCAAAAGGAAACAAGGCAAGGATGAGGCTTTTATGCCATTTAAACGGCTGGTAGACAAACATTGATAGATTAAAACAAACACAATATATGGAAAAGAACAACAGGCTTATTCTCAACGTGCTAGGCTACCTTGTGGCATTCATCGCCGTGCAGTTTGTGGTTTCGCTCGTGGCACTCTACCTCGACGACTCGATAAAACACCCACCATCTGCCAGTGCCAAAGCCCTAACGCTGAGCAGTGTAGTGAGCAGTGTCATCCTTATCGCCCTCTTTGTGTGGTGCAAGTGGGCGCCCATATCGCGCTATTACCTTCAACAAAAGCCGTGGGGTGCGTTAGTTTGGGCCATCCTTGCGGGTTTGGGCGCCATACTTCCCCTGCAATGGCTGTACGAGCAGATGAATATCACCATGAGCGAAGATGTTAAACATCTTTTCGAGAGCATCATGGGCAGCAGTTGGGGCTATCTCGCATTGGGCATTTTAGCCCCTGTGGCCGAAGAGTTGGTGTTTCGCGGAGCCATCTTGCGCAGTCTGATGGCTTACTTCAACTATCGTTTGCCTTGGATACCCATCGTTGTTTCGGCCCTGCTTTTCGGTGCCGTGCACGGCAATGTGGCCCAGTTTGCCAACGCCTTTGTCATGGGCTTGCTATTGGGGTGGATGTACTGTCGCACCCACAGCATCGTGCTTGGGGTGGCCTTGCATTGGGTTAACAACACGGTGGCTTACACTATGTACAAGCTGATGCCAGAGATGAACGACGGACAACTTATCGACTTGTTCCACGGCGACAACAAACTGATGTACATGGGCTTGTTCTGCTCGCTGCTTGTGCTGCTGCCGTCGCTGTTTCAGCTTAACAAACGGATGACTGCGGGTGGGTAAACGCCATCGGACAGGCCTAAAAAACGAAGGGCATACGCCGCTTGTCGTGTCGCTTAAACAATGCCCCACCGCATGTTTAGGCACCGCCCCAAGCCGCCAATGGCCCTTTACAAACCTCTGCTTTCGCCAAGTGCAGCTCTCAACTATGCGCTTGGCGAAAGCAGAAAAAGCTTCTCCCCAAAGCGGTCAACCTTAAAAGTCCGCACCGCCTTTAATCCTAAATAGCTAACAACTTAAATGCCATATCATCATGAAAACAACCTTATTCACATGCCTACTGGCACTATGCGTGGCCTGTGCAGCACCTCGTCGCGAGCGTTTGAAAGACGTTGCGGAGAAAGCGGAAGTGAGTTTCTTTCTAGATGAGAGCCAAAGAAAACTGGTAGATGGCAGCAATGAATTTGGTATTCGTCTCTTCCAGGTCATGGCGCAGGCCCACCCCGATAGTAGTATGGTTATTTCGCCTATGGGCGTTGTTTATAGTTTGAACATGCTAAACAACGGAACCGATGGCGAAACACTAGCAGAAATTTGTAAGGCCTTGGGCTATGGGGAAGGCGATTTGCAGCGCGTGAATGAGCTTTGCCGAACCTTTCTTGTGGCACAGCGCAAAAAATATCGTATAAAGGGGCAACAAACCGACGACTATATGCATACAGCCAACCTACTTGCTACCATTGGAGAAGATGTTGTTAAGGGGTCGTTCAAAGAAGTCTTGGCAAGCAATTATTTCGCCGATGCCATCTCGGCGACTTCTGTAAATCAACTTCAACAGCAGGCTGACCAATGGATAAGCGAACAAACAGAAGGAAAGGTAAAGCAATTGCCCTTGAAACTATCGGCCAATGCGCAGGCCTGCCTTGCCAACACGATTGTCTTTCAGGGCGGATGGGCACAATGTTTCGATGAAGAATCTACACGTAAAGCCCCCTTTTATTGCGAAGATGGGAGCATAGATAGTGTGTGGATGATGTCAAGGCATCTTAATGACGATACGTTTAAAGGAAGGTACGACGAGCATTTCATAGCCTTACGCATGCCTTACAGAGGACAATTCAACATAACGATGTTGCTCCCCGTTGAGGGACAACCCTTAATAAACTTGGTTAAGCAGCTAGATGCACGCATGTTACAGGAGATAAACAATAGTCTGGTGACGTTCGACGAAGTTCATGTACGTATTCCACGCATGCGCTTAAACACTTCTGTTGCCCTTAAACCCTTACTTGCGAAGGTTGGTATCAAACAAACGTTCTCTCAAACAGCCCACTTGAGCAAAATGAGTTCTGGGGCTTTGTGGGTTAACGACATTGTACAACAAACCCAATTTAGCCTAGACGAGCAGGGGTCGACGGCCATATCGTCTACTGCCACTGAGTTAGGGGCGCTAAGTGATATATTACAACCGCGCGAACTTCACTTCACCGCCAATCGCCCTTTCCTTTATTATATCTCCGATGGCTTTGGCAATGTCTGTTTCATCGGGCAATATTGTGGTGGCAAACGTTGAGATAAATGGTGGCTTGAGGAGGGGTTAGGCCGCATGAGGAGCTTGTTTTTGTGGGCTTGGGATAGGAATTGCGCCTTTCTTGCTAGTGATATGGTGAGTCAACACCATTCCAATAGGCAAGTTGTGTTGGGGCAATAGGCCTACTAGTCCACTTGTTAGCATGCCAACCCGTCAACTTGTTAGCCTGAAAGCCTCGTCAGCCTGTGCCTTCTCGACCTATCTTCTTGTCTACTTGTCAGTTTGTTAGCATGTCTGTTCCTTCTCCTGTTATAGTCAGACAAAGCTTGCTTTGACATGCGCTTTCCAACCTTGTCGGCAAGGTAACCTGCTGATAGTTATTTCTACGGAGCAACATTCCGCATCCCAATTAACGCAAGGGTGTAGGTGGCGAAAGGCGAACGAACTTTCAATGTGATTGTGTTGCTGCCATTTTTATCAAGACTTCAACTAAATTATCTAAATTCAACTCTGTTTCACTACAAACCTACGAGAGTGTTCAGAGAGATAAAATGGCACGCTCAAAAGGTCGACAATTTCTTGTTTGTATTATTTTAAATGCGTATATTTGCAGAACCTAACAATTTAAAACTTTCTTATATGGAAAAGTATATTCTCAAAGTAAAAACCTAAAAACAGGCTTAATTCTTTTTGTTCTTACTCAAAACGGTATGCCGCAAAAAGTGACTTCGTTTTTAGATGTAGAACGACACAGTGCAACACGAGCGGCGCTTGGCGTTCTGTTTTGCATGCTACGCATCTGAAAGGGGCTTGTTGGATAGTGTGAACAATTGCCAATAGACTGCGGACTTTAATGAGTGCTGGAGACATCGCGTGTTCTATCCATGCGTGCAAGAGTGCTGCCTGGCTTGCCACGTTACGCCAAATGAAAATCAGTGTTGTGTGCCCAGTCCTGACAAGAAAGGAAGAAATTAGGCTGACCTCTCTAAAATAAGAAACCTCAAAAGACCGAAAATGATGAGTAACAGTTTTGACAGTACGCTTAAATATTTTGATCTCGAGCCAGAAGAGATGTTTCTCTGTGCGCTATGTGTAAACATATCTAGTTGCCAGTATGGCTTTTATTGCATGCTTTTCACCAAGATTGGCATGCTGATGTATTTGTTGTGGTTCGTAGTTAAACGCGCTATTGCCCCACAAAGGAGGGAAGTTGTGAAGAAATGGTATAAGAAAACAGCAGCGCTGATGATGGGTGTTGGAGGACTGATAATGCTCCTTAGATACATAAACGAGATTGTAGTGAGCATATAATCAACCAAGTTGTTGAGTGGTTTTAAGGCTTTACAGTCTAAACACACAAGAATTTGATAACTAATTGCGCCCTTGTGAGCAAGGTGTAAATGCCGAAGGGCGTTTCTTGGACATGTTCTGATAGCGTTGTTGACACCGGAACTTGTTCTTGCATGTCTGTTCTTGCAGGTTGGTGACCATCCCAAACGGGCTGTTTGTTATGAGACCACCACCAACTCAACGCTCCCCAATAAACATTGTCCCGTATGTTGCTCACGCAATATACGGGACGTTTCTTGTAGTGAAAAAGATTTTTATGAATGGGCAATTAACCATTTTTGCAGCCATTCCTCAGCTTGCCTTAGGATAGAAGAAGTGAGAAAATGGTGCGCGGTGTAACGCCAAATATGAAGTTTATAATTCTATTTACAAAAATACACATTATAACTGAAAGTACCAAATTTTAGTTGGACTTTTTTAAATTAGCTGAAAACTTCTTTACAAATTGGGCTTATTTCTCTACCAAAATGCGTTCCTTGCCGTTATGTCGGCTTGTCTGTATGGCGAATTTGCTGGTCTGTTCTACGTGTTTTGCATAGAAAAAGGTCCAACGGCATCGCTGTCGTCGGACCTGTGGAAAACTAAATCTACCAAATAAAAACTAAATATCAATCAAACTAAAATTATGAGTGTTCTGTTTTTTGTCGACAGGTTAACGAGTTCGCAGGTTAACATGTCGAAACGTAAACGAGTTCGCCAAGAGGATGCTTGTTAACAAGTGTACGTACCCGCAAGTTAAGTGGCGTAATAATTTTGCTCCTTAACGTGTTGACGGGTTTTGCGAGTTAACAAAGCTTTGAGTTAACGAGGGCATGGGTTTGCAGTTTAACAAAGCGCCATGCCCTTTTACTTGTTAACCATTGGCTAGCGAAAACGCTTGATGCCGAGGCGCAGCCTTAGTCGATTTGTATCGAACGGAACTGCTTTTGCTCTTCTTTCTGCACCTTGGGTAGGTCAACCGTCAGCACGCCATCGTTCACACGGGCAGCGATAGCCTCGCGGTTTACGTCTTCTGGCAAGAGCAGGGTCTGCTCATACTTCGAGTAGCTGAACTCGCGGCGCAAGTAATGTGTCTTTTCGTTCTGGTCGGTCGACTCGCTTTTTTGCTCCATCTTGATGGAGAGGTTGCCGTCCTCGTTCACGTTTACGCTGAAATCGTCCTTCTTCAATCCAGGAGCGGCAAGCTCAACGGTATATTGTTTGTCGTTCTCCAATACGTTGATGGCAGGAGCCGTGGCGTTAGCGCGTGGCATAAGGTTGCTGTTCAAAAAGTCGTCGAACACTTCGGGCAACCAAGAATTCCTTTTCATTACTGGTAACATAATCATATCTCCTATATTTATAAGTTGTTTTTTGTTTATTGTTCATTTCTTTGCCTCGGCTTTCGCCTTGGCTTTCACCTAATTATATACAAGTTCTGTACCAATGCAAGCGGTGTGACAAAACGGCATACGCGTATGACAAACTGGCAAAACTGTGGGATTGAAACTTCTTACGAGGGCTAGGAGGCGATGGAACAAAACCCACAGCTTTTGAAGTGGATGGCAGAAATCCTTGTTGGTTGCACACCCTGCCAACGTCTAAGCCTGTTAGCTCGGTGGCTTGTAAGCCCGTCAACCCGTCCTCACGTCTACTTGTCCATTCGTCCACTTGTTCGCTTGTCCGCCTGTCCACTTGTTCACTCGTCCACTTTTTCACTCGTTAACTTGTACGCTAGTCAACCTGTTCACTCGTCCACCTGTCCACTATTTCACGCACTTACTTACCCTTAACTCGAAAAATATCCTTATCTTTGTACACGATAACTAAAAACAAGACTTTGCCTATCACCTCTGTCGTGAGGTAACAAGCAGGCAAACCGAAAGCATGAAATCGCGCCCAAGCATGCTTGTGAGTGTCGCAATGAACACATTATTATATATAAGACGTATGTTAATAAGCACAACCCCCACTATCGAAGGTCGCCCCATACAAGCGTATAAGGGCGTAGTGACTGGCGAAACCATTATCGGCGCCAACCTTTTTAAAGACTTCATGGCTGGTATCCGCGACATTATCGGCGGACGCAGCGGCTCGTACGAGAGAGTTTTGCGTGAAGCGAAAGACACTTCGCTAGCCGAAATGCAACGGCGCGCCGAAGAAATGGGTGCCAACGCGATTGTAGGTGTAGACATCGATTATGAAACCATTGGTCAGAACGGCTCCATGCTCATGGTGGCTGTTAGCGGAACGGCCGTGGTTATCTAGGTTATGAGTTTATGGTTTTTTAAGCTTATAAGTTCATGAGTTCATGAGATGGCGAGTTGAAAAGTTGGTAAGATTATTGGCCCGTTGGCTCATTAGTTGTGAGCCTTTCGTGTTGGTGAATTCATGATTTTTTGAGATTATAACTTCGTGAATCTATGGGCTGATGAGGTTATGAGCTGATGAGCTGATGGTCTTTTGAACTGATGGGTTCGCGAGTTGATAGGGTTTAAGGCTGGCGAGAGAAGTAGTTTGCCTGTTTGCTTTCCAGCTAACAAACTAATAAATTAGACTTTTCACCACTTGAAAAACTAATGGTTTCATGAACTTACCACCTTAAAAGGCTCATCAACTTACCAACTCACGAACTCAAAACCTCACCAACTTACCACCTCATAACCTCATAACCGCACCACCCCATGAACTCAAAACCCCATCAACTTACCACCTCATAAACTCACAAGCTCTCCACATCATAAACTCTTCAAGCATGAGAACGACACCATTTCTTGCCCTTGCACTGCTCATCGCAGCGTGGTTGGCTAAGCCCCTTACAGCCGCTAACATTTGGATTGAGGCCGAAAGCTTCCAAGAAAAGGGCGGATGGCTGGTAGATCAACAAATGATTGAGGGGATGGGGTCGCCTTACCTCATCGCCCACGGACTGGGAACGCCCGTTAAAGATGCGCTTACGAAGGTGCGAATAGATACCGCGGCAACCTACAACGTGTATGTTCGAACCTACAATTGGACCGCGCCGTGGCACTCCGCAGCGGGTCCTGGCGGGTTTAAAGTGGCCATCAACGGCAAACGCCTGCCTGTAATCGTTGGTCAAACTGGCAACCGCTGGCAATGGCAAAAGGCGGGAACGATGAACCTTAAACAAGGAACGGCAACGCTGGCACTATGCGATCTTATGGGCTTTGATGGTCGGTGCGATGCCATTTGCCTTAACACATCGCCCGTTCCGCCGCCCGAAGGCTACGAAACACTAAAAAGATACCGCGACAAGATGTTGCGAAGAGGCCAACACGTGCGTTCGGCAGGGGTGTTCGATCTAGTTGTTGTGGGTGGTGGAGTGGCCGGAATGAGTGCTGCCGTGGCCGCCGCAAGACTGGGCTTGAAGGTGGCTTTGGTACAAAATCGTCCCGTGTTGGGCGGCAATAACAGCTCGGAAGTGCGCGTATATCTTGGTGGGCGCATCAACACAGGCAAGTATCCGCGGTTGGGCGACCTGCAAAAAGAGTTCGGCCCCACGCAAGAAGGAAACGCCATGCCTGCCGAGAACTATGCCGACGACCGCAAATTGAAGTTCGTAAAGGGCGAATCCAACGTCTCGCTTTTCCTCAATCATCACGTCTGCGGTGTCCAAATGCAGGGTCAACACATACCCATGACCAAGCTTTTGCCTGCTTTACAACCATCGGCAATACCGCATGGAGCTATCCCCAAAGCATCTTCCGCCTCTGATTCAGACCTAAATGTAACTGCAAGTAGTGCAAAAAATGGGGTAGAGAGCCAGTTGTTGGCAGCAAACGGAACAGGAAAATCCAAAGGCAACGTTCTCATTAACCGCGACAACGCCATTGCTGCTGTCATTGCGATGAACGTACTTACGGGCGAAGAACTACGTTTTGAGGCACCGCTCTTTGCCGACTGCACGGGCGATGCCACGCTGGGCGTGCTGGCTGGGGCGATGTATTCCATCGGTCGCGAGCCGCAATCGGCCTTTGGAGAAGAGCTTGCACCGCAGCAAGCAGACGATATGACTATGGGGGTTTCTATGCAATGGTATGCTAAGAAGAAAGACAAACCAACATCGTTTCCCCTCTTTGAATACGGCATTAGCTTTAACGAGCAGACGGCCGAAAAACGTTTGAGGGGCGAATGGACATGGGAAACGGGACTGAACAGTCGCATTGTAGATAATTTGGAACGTGTACGCGACTATGGTATGTTGGTGGTTTACGCTAATTGGAGCTTTATTAAGAACCGTAGTAAAGACCGCCGACGCTACGAACGCCAACAACTGGATTGGCTGGCATACGTGGCAGGCAAGCGCGAGTCGCGCCGATTGTTGGGTGATTACGTGCTTAGCGAACAAGACATCGTGAAGAACATGCCCCACGAAGATGCTACCTTCACCACCACTTGGAGCATTGACCTGCACTATCCCGACACGCTGAACGCCCGAAACTTCGCCACTGGTCCTTTCAAAGCCATATCGCGGCAGCGCGTTATCTATCCTTACGCCGTACCTTACCGCTGTCTTTACTCGCGTAATATTAGCAACTTGTTCATGGCCGGGCGCAACATCAGTGTTACGCACGTGGCTCTTGGTTCGGTGCGCGTTATGCGAACAACGGGCATGATGGGCGAAGTTGTAGGAATGGCCGCGGCAGTTTGTCATGCTAATAAGGCTTATCCACGGCAGGTTTACACCCATTTCTTGCCCCAGTTGCAAGCGTTAATGGAGCGCGGAGTGGGGGATGCCAACTTGCCCAACAACCAAAACTATAACGAAGGATGGGTGCTTGAACAGCCACCGCGACTTGAAAGCAGACATGTAGACCAAGAACAAGATGAATAAAGGCTCACCGCCTCAACCCCTCTCCACAGGGAAAGAAGTGTGGTGTCTGGCGAGTTTGATGCTAAACAACCAGCTAAAAAGCAGAAGGATGAACGGGCGAGAAAGTGAAAATATGGCTAATGCCAGTGAACTTATAAAAGTCAGTTGACAAGTTGATGAGTTGACAAGTTAACGAGTTAACAAGACTTGTGGCGCAGCCATCTTTTCACCTTTTCACCTTTTCACCTTTTCACCCTTTCACCTTTTCACCCTTTCACCTTTAAGTTATAATAGCAACTCAACATTAATTACATAATGCAATGAAAAAACTAGTTATTATCATGCTGTTGGCCGCCTTTGTCTGCACGGCAACAGCACAAAAAAATGCGCAAGGCGTAGCAAAGCGGGCAGTTCAGTTCACTGTTCTGCAATGGAACATTTGGCAAGAAGGAACGCTAATACCTGGCGGTTTCGAGGCCATTGTCGGCGAATTGCAAAACTTGCAGCCCGACTTCGTTACGCTTAGCGAGGTGCGCAACTACAACGACGTTGACTTTACCCATCGTCTTTGTCAGGCTTTGAAAGAAAAAGGGCTAACCTATTATTCTTTCCGTAGTAAGGATTCGGGGTTGCTTAGCAAGCACCCCATTATCGATTGGCGGCCCATCTTCCCCGAAAACCGCGACCACGGCAGTATATATAAGCTGGTGGCAAAGGTCCAAGGCGTTGAGGTGGCCGTGTACGCAGGGCACCTTGACTATTTGGATTGCGCCTATTACAACGTTCGTGGCTATGACGGCAATACGTTTAAAGAAACAACTAAGCCCGAAAGCATCGACGAGGTGTTGCGCCTGAACGACTTGTCGTGGCGCGACAACGCGGTACAGATTTTCCTTAACGAGGCTGGCCACGACATTGTAGCTGGGCGTTGCGTGGTATTTGGTGGCGATTTCAACGAGCCTTCACACCTTGATTGGATACATGCCACGGCCAATCTATACGATCACAACGGGATGGCCATACCTTGGACCGTGTCGACGATGCTACAACGCGCGGGTTTTAAGGATAGTTACCGCGTGTTATACCCCAATCCCGTAACGCATCCGGGCTTTACCTACCCGTGTTTTAACATCGCGGCAGAGATGTCGAAACTTACTTGGGCACCAAAGGCCGACGAACGCGAACGCATAGACCTTATATATTATAAAGGGCGTGGTATGGAAGTGGACAAAGCCCAGATATTTGGGCCAAACGTCTGTGTCTGCCGTTCGCAACCCGCCCAAGATAAATGGGACGACCCCATTTTATTGCCCAAAGGCGGCACATGGCCCACAGATCACCGCGGTTTGTTGGTTAAGTTTATCGTGAAATAAGCTGCCCATTGGCGCTTAATGGTTAGCGGTAGGGCGTATTCTTGCTTGTGCTTTGGCTCCCAAAGCGCAAGCAAGGCCTGCCGTAGCCTAATTATATCTATTCTACTGCCATGATACAACCGTTTTTGCAGCAAAAAGGAGGTTATCGTAAGCTTCGAGTTTATCAAGTGGCAACGATAATATATGATGTCACTTACTATTTTGTGTCGCATTTTCTCAGTTCGCGCGACCGCACAACTGACCAAATGGTTCAGGCTGCGCGGTCGGGCAAGCAGAATATTGCCGAAGGAAGTGAGGCGGCAACTACTTCGGCAGAAACAGAAATAAAGCTAACTAATGTGGCAAAGGCTAGCTTAGAGGAACTGCTTGTTGATTATGAAGACTACCTTCGCGTGCGGGGAAAGGTGCAATGGACACCTGAACATCCGCGATTTGAACGGATGAGGCACTATGCAAGCAGTGACCGCATCGGGTATGAGTACACTAAACTTCTGCCAAAGTTGACCGATGAGGAGTTGGCTAATCTCTGTATAACACTTATCAACCAAGCAACCTATATGCTCCGACATTTGATTGACAAGCAACAAAAGCAGTTTTTACAGAATGGTGGAGTAAGGGAACAAATGACAAAAGCTAGGTTGAAGTGGAGGAAAGAGAATGGGGGATGAAGGGGGATGATGGGGAATGTCGGACCAGTCGGACTTGTCTGACTAGTCCGACCTGTCCGACCAGTCCGACTTGTCTGATTTGTCTGACCAGTCCGACCAGTCTGGCTAGTCCGACAAAACCATCCCCTTATTTCCCTACTTCTGCATTCTCATCTCGCAGGTAGTACAAGTCGCCAGCCAGAATTTGTTTTACCCTTGCAAACAGCTCAATACCCATCAGCGTGAACGAAATAGCCTTGCCATCGGGCGAAATAAGGATGCACTTAGGTATGTCGCGGATGCCGAACAGCTTGGCAGCAGGCGACACCTCGTTTTGCGAGTCGTAGGCTTGCAACCATCCGTCGCGGTTAATGCCCAAGGATTTAACAGAACGTTTCCAAGTCTCCTTGTCCTTGTCGATAGAAAGGTTCACCATAACAAACTTATCGGCGGCGTTGCGCGTTTCGTCGTATATGCGTTTAATGTTTTGCATCTCGTCAAGGCAGCCCGGAGCCCACGATGCCCAGAACGTTAGCAGCACATGCTTGCCGCGCAAGTCGTAGAGTTGTATCGCATGCCCATCTTCTAGCGGCAGGCGTATGTCGGGCACTTCTTTTCCTTGGCCCAAGTTCAGCGCCTTAATGTTATTGCTTAGCGAACGCGTATAGGGATGCTTGCCCAGCTTGGGCGAAAAGGCTTGCATCAATTGGTCTACACTTTCCTTATTAAGTATCGGCAACAAGTCGCGTTGTACAAGTAGCGGCGCCAGTGGCAGGTCCTTATGTTCCAGCACAAATTGCTTGCGGTTGGCGGTCCATTGCTTTTCAACTGCTGCCCGCAAGGCCTGTCGTGCATCTCTGCCCGCATTAGTTGCCATAAAGTCGTTTCCCTTGCTGCGTTGCAGAGCTGCCACCGAGTCGTTATAATCGCGGTCGCGCTGATTCGCAAGAGCGAAATATGCTTGGTACAGCGTGTTGGTTGTTGGTCCCGACACCTTGGCATTGGCCCCCTGACTGGCTGTTGGCACCACGATGTTCACTTCGCCCGGTTCTACCCAAAAGGGTATGCCTTCCTTTCCAAGCCCCGTTATGTAATAGAGCATGGACGGATGTGTGGGCGTTATGTCGCGGTTAAAGCGGAAGCGGCCTTTATTGGTGACGGTCGAGGCCACTTGCACCAGGTTGCCGTCGCCATAGTCTACGCATAGCGACACATTCTTTACTTTTGCTTTGGCACCTGCTGCCACCAACGACGTTATCTGTCCGCGTATGATGCAGGTTTCCTTCTCTGGTATGAGTGTGGGTGTGGGCAGCTGTGCCGCTACTTTTGTGCTTGCGCCTATTATGGCTATAAGCAATAGACTTAAAGCGTATCTGATGTTCATGGTATTTAATTTTTTTATGGTTATATCTTTTGTCTCACTGTTGCTTTCGTTGTCCTTGTAGTATTTGCTTAGGTGTGTTTAGCAATGCAGTGGTAGTGCTTTCTGTTGCTGCGAATTTATGAGAGGCTTAAAATCGTCCCATTTCATCGCCCTTTCTGACGACAACCTAACCCTTGTTGAGGATAGGGCAAGGCACACGTGTGTAACCTTTGGCGGCAGATGCGGCCAATGTTGCGCATGTTGTTATGGGCTTGAGCTTTTTCATGGTTTTGTTTTGTACGTTTTTTATTCTTTTTATCCTTTTCTTGCACATGTATAATATATAATTTTGTGCCGTTCAGGTATAACGGTTGGTAAGTGTGCAAGTGGTTTTTGTTGGCCGTGCGCTGTTGCTTGTAGGCTTTCGGCATCGGCTTGTGTTGTGCCTTCGCTTGGCACTTTGTAGATGTAGTATGGAGCCTTTCCTACCTATGGCCTGCCGTCTGCCTTATGTTTTTGCTTGCGCAAAGGCCTCGGAAGGTTTTGAGGGTACGACCCTGTCAACTGTTTTGCCGCTGTAAAGTTACAAAAATAATTCTTAATGTAATATAAATTGAAGGTTAAAAAAGATTAATTAAGGCGTTTTTGTTGCATTGTTGGTTGATTACGTGTTTATTATAGTCGTTATTTCGGGGCTGTTGATGCTGGCAGTAGTAAGCGCATGCTTTTTCTGTGCTGTTGACCGTGCGTGTGTGCATAAAGTTGTTTTGTCTTATTTTCAGCATGATTTTTAACATAATAAGTGCCCTTTTTATCGACCAATCGTTCACCTTGCCCCAAAAAAACGATTCTCGCGAAAGTTGTTTTTGATGAAGAAAGGGGCTAATCCGTGAATGCGGTAAAATGAATATTTATTTCAAAGGCCTGCCATTTGAGCCGTTTTTTTGCTATTTGGTGCAAAGTGCGGTGCATTTTGGTGCAAAACGCAGTGCAATATGGTGCAAAACGCAGTGCGTTTTGATGCAAAATACAAGGTGAAATGGTGCAAAACGCAAGGTGAAATGGTGCTAAATGCGGTGTGAAACGGCACTAAATGCAAGGCGAAAAGCATAAATATCCACAGCAATGGTATAAATAAAACCTTTTAGACCCATGAAAAACATGACTGAAAGGGGCAAAATTGCCGTTGAAAAGTGGAATTTTAGGGGCTAAAGGGGCGTAATCGGACTTGAAAAATCGTGGGTTGCCACCCAAACTAGAAAGGCTAAATGGTGCAAAATGCAGGTTTTGTTCTTAAAAATGGACAGGGTAAGAGGGGTGAAAGACTCGAAATGGTATCAATTTAACTACTTTAGAGCCTGTTTTTTCGCTAGAACAGCGTGGAAATTAGAACGAGATTGTAAAATAAAAATAAGAATTTAAGATTCTAAGTTGATAAGTTTGTGAGTTGATGAGTTTTTGAGTTGATGTGTTTTTGAGTTGATGAGTTTTTGAGTTGATGAGTTGATGAGTTTTTGAGTTGATGAGTTTGTGAGTTGATGAGTTGATGAGTTGATGGGTTGTTGAGTTCGTGAGTTGATGAGTTGATGAGTTGTTGAGTTGATTAGTTTTGATTTTTTGAGCTTTTGAGTTGATGAGTTGATTTCTTCGGGAGTAGTTTGGCTTTCGTGAGTTTACAAGCCAAGGAATTTATAAGCTAAGGAGTTGATAAGTGCTGCACTTCGTATATGGGAGGCGTGCTTATCTTGTATTGGCATCACAAAGACGACAAATTTCTTTCAGTTTATAGGAATATTAAAAGCCGAGACGGTTTCTATTCCTTAGTTTTAAAATCCTCATTGCCTCTGTGGCTATTTTGTCGCTCTTATCATCTGCCATTCTTCTTAATAAATCCATTGGGATTTTCTTGTTTCTTACAACAGCCATTCGAATTGAGAAATCAGGGTCTTTCATCAAAGTCTCAAATATATATCTGTCATTTTTGTTTTTCATAGCAACCGTAAACCGAACATCCGCGTTGCTGTCTGTGCAAAGAAGTCTTAGCACGTCAATGGGTATGTGCTTGTTATGAACGAGCCACGCTTTCCTCTCGGGATAGTTATGAATTATCTCAGAGATTACTTCGGAAGATAATTGTTCCATTTTGGTTCTATTATTATCTTCTAAGTTGTTGCTGTCTGCTAACTTTATATATTCTTTTATGTTGTCGATCATATAACAATCCTCCGCTTTTTCTTTTTCTCCTTTGAAGTTATTTTGGTTTTCTCTCCCTTCGGCAAAATTACTTGTAAATGCGACATAGCCCCATTTCACCCAGCTAGTTTGTGTGGTGTTGGACCTATTTCAAACACTTCTATATGGATCCATTCATGTATTTGTTCAGCACCAAAGCCTGCATCTGCGCAGAGAAAGATACCCGATGTGGAAAAGGCTGAGCCCTTAAATACAGAAAATAACTGCTGAAAAGGACAAGGCTACTGCATATATGTTTTTTCGTTCTTCTGTAAAAAGCGCAAATTCTCCTCTTAAAGGCCTGTGCCTGTTTGTAAAACCAACGTGCGCTTGGGTTATGATTTCTTTTTTGTTTTGATGCGGCTCTTGATAGAGCGCACGCTACCTGGACTAATTCCCAGGATGTCGCCCGCATCGGTTTCGCTTTTTCCCAACTTACCCGTTACGATGAGGAAGAGGTATTGACGGGTAGAAAGGTTGTTGTAAGTGTTGTCTAACGAAAGCATGAATGTTGGGTCGGCAAACTTAAAATACTCGATGAAATCGGCGAAATCGTTCGTGCTCCAATGTACGGTGGAATGGTTTTGCAGTATGCTTTCGTACAGCAGCTTGCCGTTGCTCAGCACTTTCAGTTCTTTATCTTTAAGGTTGTTCACCCTTTGTCTGAGCGAGTTCAGTTCTTTATTGGCCTCGGTTTGCGACACTTTAAATTGGTCGATGCGGTCGCTGTATTCGCTAATGAGCAGTCGTTTCTCCAAGATACTGCGCTTGGCTCTGGCCACCTTATACTTATGGTACAGCACCAAGGTGATGACCGACAGCACCAGCACCAAGGCCAAGCAAGTGATATAAATGCGATACGAGCGTATTTCGCGCTCGCTGGCCTCGATGTCGAATCTGTTTTGTATTTCGTAGACGTTGTTGGCCTGCCATTCCTTTTGTTGTTTCTCTTTGAAAATGAGCAGCGAGTCGGCCGTGTTGGCAGCTCCCACGTAGTCGCCCATTTTCTGTTTCAGCTTGAAAAGGTTGTAAAGGGCTTTCTCGCGTGTGTACACGTCGTCGCTTGCCAGGGCTTTTTGCAGCAAGTCGAATGCCTTTTGATATTGTCCTTGCCGGATATATAGGTCGGTAAGAATGGTGTAAGTGTAGCTGTCGGGTCGCTCTTTTAGTGCGCGAAGTATGAATTTGGCCGATTTCACCGTGTCTCCCTTCTGGCTGTACACGTCGCTGATGTTGGCCAGCAGCACGGTTTGGCTTTCGGTGTCGAGGTGTTTGTACAGCTTAAGCGCTTTAAGCAGGTAGTTCAGGTTGCTGTCGGGCATGTCCAGTCCGCTATACGCATTGGCGATATAGGAGAGGCTGTACGCCATCCATAGGTCGTTGTTGGCTCGTGTAGCCATGCCGCGCGCCTTTTCGGCATAATTCAGTGCCGTGTTGTAGTTTTTGGTGCAGAGGTTGATGTAGCTTAGGGTAGAGAAGATTTTGTGCATCAAGGCCAATCCGCCATGCCCTTTGGCGGTGTTTTCGGCTCTTTTCAGCAGTTTTATGGCGGCAGTAACGTTGTTGCGGTTGAAGAAAAGGATGCAGGCCTTGTAGTAGTATGCGCGCGCCAGCTGTTCTTTGGGTCCGTGTTGTTCGTAATAAAACACGGAGATGTCTATCGAGTCGTTGTCGATTGAAATCATGTTTCGGTAGGTAGCTTCGGTTTTAAGCAGCGTAAAATAGGCCATTTCATCGCTGTTTTCCATCTCGTGTATGGGTATGGCCTGCACAAGCGTGTAGGCCTTCTCCACGTTGTCTTGGCTTAACAACGAGTCTATCTGCTCCAATCTTGAAAGTGTGCGGTTATGGCAGGCGCACGTCAGCAAGGTTAGGGCAAGCAGCGCGAAAATGGAGTGTTGTTTCTGGGCGCACATCATTGTTTGTGATTTCGTTGATAGCAGTCCGCTTTCATGGCGCATGCAAGGTTGTTTGACAGTTCTGTTAAATCTCCGTTGTAGCTTGTCGGTCTGAGCTGAATGGGAAATCTTTGTCCATCAGAGGGAGGGTTTCGCTTGTGCGGCATGTATGGCGGCTCATTGGCAAAATTATGAAAAATAGTTCGTATTGCAGCATTTTTTCTTCCTAAATGCAGATAATTGGCCGTATTTTGTTGCTTAGGTGCTGCGTTGCACGTTTTTTAGCGGCATAAAACAATGGTAGTAGGGTGTAGCAGATGGGTGTGATAGATGTGCTGCAAAGACCGGTAACGCCTGCACACACAGGCTGGGGCGATGAGGCTGTGGGGGAGAAGGGTGGCTAGGGGATGGGCCGCTTTGCCAACTTGGCGTTGCAAAAGCCCATTGTGTTGCTACTTATTTCGGCGGCATGTTGTGATGAGGCGCGTGCGGATTTATATTCTTAAAACCGCATGTTTGTTGTTGTCGGGCACTGGCATATTGGCCAATTCGTTTCTGAAATTTGGAATATCATCAGACTTTTCCGTTGCAAATTAAGCCATTTTCAGCTTGTTGTAAACCCTCGAAACCCCTTTGTTCATCGGGATGTTGCAGTGCAACACTTAGTGACATCATCGAATTTTCCATTTTGTTGGTATAAATAAAAGGTGTATATTTGCGAAAAATTGTTTTGCGCCACTTTTCAGATAGCTGCAACCAATCCAGCGTTACCTATCGGCCGCCGCAACACTCCTATATAATATATAGGCATAAAAGGCGGCTAAATATGGACCTAAAAAGGCGGCGGCGGAACAGAAACCTTAACGATGAAACCCGAACGTCTTAATCAACCATCGAATAACTAACACTAAACAAGAAACAAAAGGGTTAAATAACAAATTTACAAACTCGAAAATTGTAATACCTATGCGTAGAAACTTATCAAGACCAGCGAACGTGATGTTCTGGCTCATGGCATTGTTGCTGTGTTGGAGCCAGGCGCATGCACAAGGCCCGGGCTCAACGGGCAACATTACGATTGAAGGCATAGTAATCGACAACAACACGAACGAACCCGTTGTGGGCGCCACGGTGAAACTTAAAGACGGAACCAAGGGCACGGTTACGTCGGCCGACGGGAAGTTCGTGATGACAGGCTTGTCGGTTGGCAATGTGGTTCACGTTAGTTTTATCGGTTTCAAGCCACGCCAGTTTACCGTGGGCAAGAAACGATTTGTAACAGTTTATCTGGAAGACGATGCCAACCAGCTGGACCAGGTGGTGGTTACGGGGTTTCAGAAACTGAAGAAAAACAGTTTTACGGGTACGGCCACGGTGGTGACCGGCGACGAGTTGCGAAAGGTAAACGTAAAGGATGCCGTGAAGGCCTTGGAGGCTTTCGACCCTTCTTTCCGTATTATCGACCGCGGCGGATTTGGTTCGGACCCCAACCACATCAACGAAATCAACATCCGCGGTGCATCAAACATCCAACGCCAGGAGTTCGATGCCAACGGCCAAGCGCTGGAACGGCGCACCAACCTTTTGGGAAACCCCAACATGCCCATCTTCATGCTCGACGGATTCGAGGTGCCTGTACAGAAAATCTACGACATGGACATCAACCGCATCCAAAGTATGACTATCCTCAAAGACGCGGCAGCCACGGCACTCTACGGCTCGCGCGCGGCAAACGGCGTGGTGGTGGTAACGTCCGTTCCCCCGAAAGTAGGCGAGATACGCATCGATTACAACACTACCCTGGAACTAACCTTCCCCGACCTGTCGGACTATAACCTGACTAATGCAGCTGAAAAACTACAAGTGGAGCAAGACGCAGGTATTTATACGGCATCCAACAAGGTGGATCAGGTGGAGAAAGACATCGAGTTTAACAACAAGCTGAACGAGGTGCGCCGTGGTGTTAACACCGATTGGTTGTCGCGTCCATTGCGCAACACCGCCAACTGGCGTAATTCATTGAATGTTTCGGGTGGTGTAAACTCCATTCGTTATGGCATAGACTTGAACTATGATAAGAACGGCGGTGTAATGAAAGGCTCGTATCGTAATCGTTGGGGTGCAGGCATGACGCTCGATTATCGCTTGCACGAATGGCTTCAGATACAAAATCAAGCAACGATAAACCGTACTACATACGAAGATTCTCCATACGGAAGTTTCGGAACCTATTCAACTTACATGCCCTATGAGGCAATTTATGGAGAAGACGGAGAACTGTTGAAGAACTTACCGATGTCGAAGAAGGCTAATCCGCTTTGGCAGCAGCAAAACCTAGCGAACTATTCGGGTAGAGGTGGTATTACCGACTTTACCGACAATTTTGCACTGAATGTGTATTTTACTCCCTCGCTTTACTTCCGCGGGTCGTTCAGTGTAACCCAGAGAACCACGGATAACAATGCTTTTGTAGATCCTAAAGATTCTAGGTTTAAGGCATCCAGTGCCAACAGGAAAGGTACGCTGACCATCTCTGAACAGGAAGATTTGAGTTGGAGTAGCAAAGGGGAAGTGCATTTTAACCAACGATTAGATAAGCATTTCATCAATTTAACAGGAGCGGTAGACTTGCAAGAGCAGATAGCCAGAACTAAAGGTCGTCGTTATGAGGGTTTTAGCCTAGGACAACTAGACACGCCCATTTATGCAGCGCAGCAAGATGGTAAGGCAGGCGACTCAAAAACGACGATTAGAACTGTGGGTTGGCTGGGCGCCTTGAACTATACTTATAATGAGATATACCTTTTAGATGCCTCTTTCCGTTTCGACGGTTCCTCGCAATTTAGTTCGAAGAAACGTTTTGCACCATTCGCTTCCATTGGTTTGGGTGTCAATGTGCACAATTATCCCTTCATGAAAAAGTTCCCATGGGTTAACTCTCTTCGCTTCAGGGGTACTTATGGAAGTACAGGTAAGGTAACATTCTCGCGTTTCGACGTGATAAGCAGCTATAATGTGGATACGAAATCGTGGTATTACACAGGGCCCGCAGTTACCTTAGCCACTATGGGTAACCCGGATTTGACATGGGAATTGAACAAGACACTAGACTTGGGTTTCTCTTTCGAACTATTTAAGAGGCGACTTTTCTTCGAGGCCACCTACTATCATAAGGCCACTGACAGGACAATCGACCAGATAAAGATTCGTCCTTCGTCTGGATTTAGCAGTTATAGCGGCAATGCTGGCGGCGTGTTGAACGAAGGTGTGGAATTGAAAACCAACGTTACGGTTTACCGCGACCGCGATCTCTCTGTGGTGTTTAACGCAAACCTAGCTTCGAACAAGAACCGCATAACCAAGCTTAACTCTTCGATAGAAGACTATAACAAGCGCATACGCGAGAATAACAAGACCGAAAATGGCGGTAGGGGCGGATCGCTTCCACCCATACTCTATTATGTAGGCGCTTCCACCACGGCCATCTATGCCGTTCCTTCGTTGGGAATAGATCCCGCAACAGGTGTGGAACTGTTCCGCAAGAAGGATGGGACAATAACCAAGGAGTGGAATCAAGACGATATGCAGGTTTGTGGCGACCTTAATCCCGATGTGCAAGGATCGTTCGGTGTGAATGTGGCCTACAAGGGGTTTTACCTAAACACCTCGTTTAAGTACGCCTATGGTGGGCAGGCATATAACCATACGCTTGTTTCGAAAGTGGAAAATGCCAAGATAAAGGATGAGAATGTAGACCGCCGCATCCTTACCGAGCGATGGCGTAAGGTGGGTGATGTATCAGCTTTCTACGGAATCAGACAGAATGCTGTGACTAATGCCACATCGCGTTTTATCCAAAACGACAACTACGTTTATTTTAATAGCTTAACGTTGGGTTATGATTTTCCCAAGGCTATCACCTCGAAGTTAAAGCTGAATGCCTTATCGTTAACATTCAACGCCTCGGATTTGGCCAGATGGAGCACGGTGAGGGTAGAACGCGGACTCTCTTACCCATACGCGCACACCTATAGTATCGGCTTGCGCGCCAGTTACTAACAACGTATCAATATTAAAAGACAAAGCGTATGAAACGTTCGATATATTTTCTGATTACATCGGCAATGCTAAGCCTTGTGTTTGGCAGTTGCAACGATTGGCTCACTGTGCCTGTAGACGGTAAGTCTACATCGACCGAACTCTACACAGGGTCGGATGGATATAGGTCGTCGCTCAATGGCATTTATAAAGGATTGGCAGTGGATGAGCTGTATGGATTACAACTGCAATACGGCGTTATCGACTTTTTCTCTAACCAATACCGCAACGACCTCCGAGAAGACGAGCAGAGCAGCACCATCTTCATTGCTGCTGGTAAACGCGAGTTTAAGAATGTGGCCTTGCAACCAGTGCTTAATAGTATGTGGATGACGGCCTATAACAGAATAGCCGCCGCCAATGACCTTATCGACAACGTGTCGAAAGCAAGTGATTCGAAGTTTAGGCAAGGGGAGATGGAACGCAAAGTGATATATGGTGAGGCTTTGGCCATAAGGGCATTGCTGCATTTTGACATGCTCAGGCTCTTTGCTCCCGCACCTGTTAACGACGATGGACAGGCTTACATACCCTACATCACCACCTTCCCTGAGGTTCTAGGTGCGCATGTTCCCGTAAAGGTGTCTTTGGACATGGTGATCAAAGATTTGGAAGACGCACGCGAACTAGTGAAACTTTACGACTTTTCACCCTTGGGCATGAGTGCTAATGCTTCGGGGAAAGCTCGCTTTTATAATAATCTTGAGTATGGAATGGAAGGCTATGGAAAGACTGAAGACCTTGACGAGTTTTTCTTAGGTCGTGGCTACCGCTTCTCCTATTGGGCCATAACAGGACTCTTGGCAAGGGCTTACCAGTATAAAGCAGCCTACGACGCCTCGTTCTACGAGAAGGCAAAGATACTTGCACAAGAAGTACTTGATGCCAAGTGCACTGATGCTAAAGGCGGAACCAGTTATAGCCCTTTCAAAAATGAGGACTTTAATGGGTTTGCCTATGCACAAGACCCTGAACAAATGAGAGATGTCCGCATGGTTGGCAACCTCTTACTTGGAATTTACAGGGACAACGAAGCCGAGGCGAAACTTTCGGGAATAGAGGCTAGTTTCCCTCGTGAGAAGAAGTCGCCGGCACAATATAGTTTCTGTGCTGTAGATGTAGATGGGCAAGACATCTTTAAGACAGCAGGTGGAGTGGATGAATCGAAAGACGACATACGCTGTTTAAGGTTGCTCTACAAACCCATAAACTCTTACAACATCTTGCTTTCCACCAAATGGTATGTCAAGACAAGAGATACTGACGAACGCAAACGCACGTTGAACATCTTCCCGATATTGCGCACATCTGAGATGCGATTCATCATAGCCGAGGCTTTGGCAAGGAACAAAGAGTATGACAAAGCATACGAAATCCTTAATGAGATGCGTAGAAACAGAGGCTTACGTAATGGCGACTTGCCTACGCAGGCATCGTTGGACGGTTTCTTGAAAGACCTGGTGCGCGAGGGACAACGCGAATGGATTAGCGAAGGCCAATTGTTCTACCTATACAAAAGGCTGAACTTTGAAGTGAAACGGGACGACGGCACAAAAGCTCCCTTTAAGAAAGAAGAGTGCGTGGTGCCATTGCCCATTGAGGAATTAAGATAACCCTTAACGTTTTGTTTATGAAAAGATTATTTTATTTTATCCCCTTGACCATATTGGCCTTGTTGGTGGGCTGTAAGGAAGATGCGCTACTAACATTCGGGGACGACAGATACGTCTATTTCGAGAAGTTCTATCGAGATGCAGTAGCTCCTGGTACAGAGAAAGCCGACTCTACTATGGCGTCGTTCTTTTTCTACAACGACGATGTTAACAGCATTGACGCCCTATTGGAAGTGCATATAGCTGGGCGAAACCTCACACACGATGAAACCTTCAAGCTGCGTGTGGTGCCAGAAGAAACCACTGCCAAGCCAGAGGAGTATGAAATAAAGGACATTTATACCTTCCGTGCACGTGAGGCCGCACCTAATGCAACCAACAGAAACGACACCATTGCCATTAAGATGCATCGCTCAACCCGTTTGAAAGATTTCCCACATGGGTTAAGGCTGATGGTGGAATTGGTTCCACAAGGCGCACTTCAATTGGGACAAAGTGAAAGGATTAGGGCTTTGGTGGTGCTCACGCGCGATGCCATTAAACCAAAATGGTGGAAAGATGAAGTAGAGACAAACCTTTTGGGCACCTATTCGAGCAAAAAGTACAAACTCTTTGTGACACATATAGACACCAAGCTAATCTTCGATGGCGAATTGGTGAAGAGAAATCCTGCAAAGGCAATCCTGCTAGTGAGAAACTTTAAAAGGTGGCTGGCCGAACATCCAAAGGAAGCCGTAGAGGAAGATGGCGTAACGCCGATAACAGTAAATGTATAGTGTTGCACTTAAAAAAACAGAGTTATGAAAAGGATTAAACATTTCATGATATGGCTGAGCGTTCCCCTTTTATTGGGAGCTTGTTTCAGCGACGAGGGAAACTATGAATACGAGTCTCTCAAACCTCCAACGTGGACACGTGATTTCATGAGTAGCCCAATACAGATTTCTGTTAGGGAAGGAAGACCCATAAGGATAGACGGAACGAAGTGCTTTAATTGGGGTAAACTCGACTCGTTGCAACGCAGTGGGGAAGTGCGCTACGAATGGCGCTACTATGGGAAAGTTTTCTGTACAGACTTGAAAGCCGAAATTCCTTACGAAGAGTTTATGAAACGGTGTGGGTTGGAAGAAATGCCCATCTCTGATTATGAGCGCGGCGACTTTGCCATTATCGAGAAATCCACAGGCGTTAGCTTTAAGGTGAAGACAACTTTTTATTTCCATGCGCAGATAGACGAGGCTGACTTCCTTATCTATTCGGCAAAGTCACCCAACGAGCCACATGTAGGAAAGGTTAACGTAATGCGCCTAGACTATTCGCGTGACCCTAAGACGGGCGGATATGTTTCCGATTTTGTATTGAGCGACCGCCATTTCTCACAAGATTTGCCTGGTACGCCCAAACAATTAGACCTTTCTGCAGCAAAGAACGTGAGCCTTGTTGGGTCGGCAACGGCCATTACCGAAGAAGGCGATGCGTATGTGCTCAATTCGGCCAACTTGCAAAAGGTCTGGGATATGAGTTCGCAATTCGATGAAGGAACCCCCGCAGACTTTAAGGTTAGTTCGCGTAAGGACCAAGACGGTGGTGGAACAGACTCGTACGCCTTTTCATGGGTGGCAACAAAAGACGGACGTGTCTTTACTAGACAGTTTGGCAGGAACTATCTAGGGGGTAAATTCATCACAGAGCCTTACTACCTAGACTCGCTGGGATATAAGATTACGCAGTTTGGACATACCTGTTGGGGTATAACGAACATTCCTTGTTACGACGAGAAAAACAAGCGTGTGCTTATTGCAACAAGCTTACAGAACGGTGCATACGGCTCTTACCGAAGCTATATGACCACGCTCTACAAGGACGGATGGAAGGGTGTACCCGTAATGAAGATGCCCGACGACACAAAAGTGTACTATCTAACGTTAATGAACGGCGACCAATATTGGGACAACAATGCAAATAGCTGGTTCCAGATATACTATAATACGGGTGGTAAGTCGATGGTTGGTACATTCGCCGTGGACAATCGTGGACGACGACTAAATGAACCTAACTCGTACACAAGACCATACGAGGTGACTGGCCATTTGTTTAATAAGGAAACAGTTTTCCTCGTCGCAGCAGGAACACGCCTTACGAATTCAAGTTCAAAGGCTTATATCGACCTTTTCTCCGAAGGAAAAGAGGTGTATGGAATTAAGCGCAGCGGTTTGGGCTGGCCTGGCCAATTTGATTACGAGATAATAAAACTTCCGCTTAAGGGTATAACATCGAAGATAACGAGTATGACTTACAACCGCGATGACCTATTAAGTGGTTCTAATTATCACGACTTAGTGATTGGTTGTGAGAATGGCGACATCTTGGTTTACGAGGCTGAAGAATTGTTGAACCCTTCATTCAGAAAGAAATTAAATGTGGGTGGTAAGGTGGTTGCCATTAAGCAGCTTGGACTTATCCGCGCCACAGTAGACATGTATTAAAAACACAACACGGCCATCCCCTTACCCAAGGTGGTGGGGTGGCCGCAAAACAAAAACAGATAAAATGCAGAACATGATGGTTTTAAAGAGAAGTGCCGGCGCACTGATGATGCTGTTGGCTGGCGCGTTTGCCGTGCAAGCGCAAAGTGTAGATAAGGTAAGCCTTAACGTTAGCGTGGCCAACAAGGGTGGCGCGCCAACTGTTACGCTCAAAAAGTCGGCCGAATGCCAAGCGTATTGTCTTGCGCTGTTCACATCAGACATTGCCGGCATCATCAAAGACGAGGTTGTTGACGGATATTTCACGGGTCAGAAGAAACCCCGATACACCGACAACGTCAAAGATAAGAAACTGGTAGACTACGGATTGGTGGTTGTTCCGGAGAAAGAATACACCCTCATCGCCCTTGGCTATGGCAAGGACGGCAAGCCCGGCAAGGTGTCTCGCACGCAGTTTACCGCTCCTCGCAGACAAGGTTTCGCCTCGGCGCAGGTGCTGGCACAGGTAATGAACATCGGACCCGACAGCGTTACGGTGAAGTTTACGCCCAACACCGACGTGGCTGGCTACGCCTTATGCCAGTTTGAGGGTGGAACCATCGAACAAACCGTGAAAGAACACGGCCCCATGATGGGTTTCTCTAACGCTTACGACATGATTAAGCAGTTCAGCGGCAAAGACTACACCACCGAAAAGCAACACACTTGGCGCGAGATGGTGCCCGATGCCAATTACGAAATCTGCGTGTTGCCATGGGATAAGAATGGCGTTTTCCAAGAGATAACCAAGGTTCCCGTTACCACGAAAAAGCTTGGCGGACCCGGCGAAGCCACAGTCGACATAAAGATTGGCGAATTTGGCGGTAGTAAGAAAGGCGGCTACTATCAAGATGTAGTGTACTCGCCCAACGACCAAGCATCGTTGCACCGCGACATCATCATCACCGAAGAGGCCTTTAACAAACCCGACATGGGCAACATCGGTGTTATCAAGATGCTGCAAACCGACCATCCCAAAGACATTTACTGGAACCAATACCGCGTGGACAGGGCAAGATGGAACGCTACACCGCTCACCACCTACTACGCTTGCTCGATGGCTAAGAACGTAGACGGCAAGTGGGGCGAACTTAAAAAGGTGAAGTTCACTACGCCTGCCGCAAAAGAATAACGCGAAATCTATAAACCGCTCTTGATGGAACCTTGATTTTAGCTGGCATACTTTGCTCATTGCTAGGTGGTTCATGGCAATCGTGTACCCCTAGCCGTGAGCAAATGGTGCCCGCCTAGGCAAGGTATGGAATAAATGGGCGGCAACGAACAATCGCAAGATGGCATTTCGGGGTAGCTTAAAGCCGGTTCTAAAATGCCAATAAAGTTTATTTCAGGAGCCAGCCTTTGTAAATAACGGCAGCCCTATTCGATAAAAGAGCATATCCAGAACATGCCTTAAACCCCAAACTAAATAGCAGGTAGGACGAACCGCCCTCGGCGCATTTCTCCTCCATCTCGGCATCTCGCGCTATCCAAACTATACATAACCTAGGGGCATTTCCTAACACTTTCGCCCCCATAACCTTGCGGATGCCGAACGAGATGCAGCTGGGGCGGGCCTGCCGTGCTACGTTTGTCGAGGGTAAACCGATGACTTAACATCGCTAACAAGTAACCGATTTATTGAAACAAGAATGAGTAACCTAAAAACAATCCTGCGGGGCTGGGCACTCTTAGCCCTGCTTGTCCCCACTAACTTGCGTGGACAAGGCGTTAACCAGGCCCCACCCATCCCCGTGGACACCGCCGTAAGGATAGGCAAACTGCCCAACGGGCTGACCTATTACATACGCCATAACAACTGGCCAGAACATCGCGCCGACTTCTATATCGCACAGAAGGTGGGCTCGATACAAGAAGAAGAGAGCCAACGCGGACTGGCCCACTTCCTTGAACACATGTGTTTTAACGGAACAAAGCATTTCCCAGGCAACGAACTTATCCGTTACTTGGAAACGCTTGGCGTGAAGTTTGGCGGCGACCTCAATGCCTACACCTCCATCGACCAAACCGTTTACAACATATCCAACGTGCCTACCACGCGCCAGACGGCACTCGACTCGTGCTTGCTGATACTCAGCGACTGGGCAAATGCGCTCACACTCGACCCAACTGAGATTGACAAAGAGCGCGGAGTGATACACGAAGAGTGGCGCGAACGCACCGGAGCCACATCGCGTATGCTCGAACGCAACCTGCCTAAACTCTATTCTGGAAC
Organism: Prevotella sp. oral taxon 317 str. F0108; assembly: GCF_000162415.1. Classification (NCBI taxonomy): domain Bacteria; kingdom Pseudomonadati; phylum Bacteroidota; class Bacteroidia; order Bacteroidales; family Prevotellaceae; genus Prevotella; species Prevotella sp. oral taxon 317. The sequence continues at coordinate 51,701 of NZ_GG740076.1, forward strand.
GAAGTACGGCGCGCGTTTCCCCATCGGACTGATGAGTGTGGTGGACAACTTCAAGCCCAAAGAGCTACGCGACTACTACGAAAAGTGGTATCATCCATCAAATCAGGGCATTATTGTGGTGGGCGACATCGACGTAGCCCACACCGAGGCCATGATTAAAAAGCTTTTCGGCCCATTGAAGAACCCCGACAACCAAGCGAAAGTGGTGGATGTGCCCGTACCCGACAACGAAGAACCCATCATCGTTGTGGATAAGGATAAGGAACAGGCCAACAGCTCGGTAGAAGTATCGTTCAAACACGAGGCCTGGCCCGACTCGCTCAAACGCAACGTAGACTATCTCTTGGCCAACTATGCCAAGAACATGGCCCTAGGCATGCTCAACGACCGCTATGCCGAGGCCGCACAAAACTCTACCAACTGTCCTTATTTGGGTGCATCGGCTGCCGATGGCAACTTCATCTTCGCCAAAACAAAGGGAGCCTTCACCATTAGTGCAACGCCGCGCGACATGGCTGGTACTGCCGCCGCATTGCAAGCCGCACTGGTTGAGGCCCTTCGCGCCGCCAAGTTTGGTTTCACCCAAAGCGAGTACGATCGCGCCAAGGCCAACTTGCTCAGTGCATTGGAAAAGGCGTACAATGGTCGCGACAAGCGTGGCAACGCCTCGTTTGCCGACGATTACAAAGGTCATTTCCTCTCGCAAGAACCCATTCCCGCCTTCGAAGACTATTACGAGATAATGAAACAGTTGGTGCCCAACATCCCGTTAACCGACATCAACGCCATTCTGCCGCAGCTGTTGCCCGAGACCGACCGCAATATGGTTATCATCAACTTCAACAACGAAAAGGAAGGCAACGTGTATCCTACGCCCGAATCCTTGTTGCAAGCAGTGCACGCCGCACGCCAAACCAAGGTAGAACCCTACGTTGATACGGTGAAGGAGGTTCCATTGATGACCAAGTTACCCCGTCCCGGCAAGATTGTCAAGGAGAAAAAGAATGCCGAACTGGGTTATACCGAGTTGAAACTGGCCAATGGCGTAACCGTTATCTTGAAGAAAACCGACTTTAAGAAAGACCAAGTGAACTTTGCCGCAAGCGCACATGGCGGCAAGTCGCTTTATGGTCCGAAAGACTACACCAACTTGGCCGTATTCAACGACATTGTGTCCATTAGTGGCTTAAGTGGATTCCGCAGTATGGAGTTACCCAAAATTCTTGCTGGCAAGATTGCAAGTGCCGGCCTTTCCATTGGCGATAAGTATATGGGCATGTCGGGTGGTTCGTCTAAGCGCGATGTCGAAACGATGTTGCAGCTGGCCCACCTGTATCTGTCGGGTGGCATCACCAAAGACGAACAAGCGTTTGCCACCCTGATGGACTCGTGGCGCACGGCACTTAAAAACCGCGCCCTCAACCACGACATTGCTTTCAACGACTCGCTCGTGGCCACGGTCTACGGCCATAACCCACGTCTTCGCCCCGTGTTGGAAACCGACCTGCCCGACATCAACTACGACCGCATACTGCAAATAGCACGCGAACGCACAAACAATGCCGCTGCATGGACGTTTAGTTTCATTGGCGACTTCGACGAACCGCAGCTCCGCAAGCTTATCTGTCGTTATCTCGGTTCGCTGCCCACTAAGGGAAAGGTGGTTAAAGGTCATCTCACCAGTTCGTTTGCCAAAGGTAAGATAGAGAATGTGTTCCGTCGTAAGATGGAAACACCCAAAGCAATGGCTTGCGTTATGTGGCACACCACCGACGTACCTTATTCGGTGGAGAATGCCGTACGTATGAACATGATTGGTCAAATTCTCTCTATGGTTTACATCAAGACAATCCGCGAAGACGCATCGGCAGCCTATTCGGTGTCGGCAGAAGGCGGAGCAACCATCGAAGGCGACTACCACGACTACTCCGTATTGGTTACTTGTCCTGTGAAACCAGAGAAACGCGACACGGCTATGGCCATCATCTATCGCGAGGCCGAGAACATGACGCGCACTTGCGATGCTGCCATGCTCGACAAGGTGAAAGAGTATATGCTTAAAAATGTGGCTAGTGCCGAGAAAACCAACGCTTATTGGAGTGGCGTTATCAACATGTATCGCCGCCACGGCATCAATATGCACACCCGTTATCGCGACATGATTAAGCAACAAACACCCGAAAAGCTGTGTACGCTGATGAAACAAATCTTGCAAAGCGGCAACCGCATCACCGTGGAAATGCTGCCGCAAGAGTAGAAAGACGTTTAAAGGTGAAAAGGTGTTTAAGGGTGAAAAGTTGAAAGGGTGAAAGGGTGAAAAAATGGCTTCGCCCACCGATGGACGAGTATAGTTGGGGCTAGTTTAACTAGAAAGCTGGCAGGCCTAAAATGCTAGCATGCCTAGTACAACTAGAAAACCCAGTATAACTAGCATGCCTAGAATAACTAGAACTCCTAGTACAGCTAGATAGACTAGCCCCACTAGCAAGCTAAACCAAATGCTTGGCAACCCGTTAACTTGTCAACTGGTTAACTTGTCAACTCTTCACCTCGTAACCCCATTCATCTTTAAGCGCGGATAAACGCCAAGAAATCATAGAGTGATGATAAAATGTTTGTGATTTTAATGGTTTGATGAATTAATGGAGAAACAAACTGGTTCGTAGACGAATAGGTTTATCAGAGAAGTTGCGGAGAAATAGTTGGTCTTCATGTCCCTTTTTGGGCAGAATTCTCTTACACTTCTTTGCTCCATTAATTCTTTTTCGGTCTTTCCTTGCGGTGTCTGCCATGCAACAAACACGGGAGAGCAGCCAATATCTCGACCATACGCAAAGCACAAATGGGCGTTTGCTAATTTATCCCTATGGTGGGTAAAGGGCGTTGAATGCAACGATTGTCTAAGTTAAGGGTTGGCAATTGCCCGTTCAATGGTCTTCCTGGCATAGGGACTTTTTATTTGGGTTTGTTTTAGTTAAACCCCAATCGGCCATTGTCGTCAAACAGAATAGGATTAGGAAAGCCATAGATACACCGTAAGCAGACCAAAGTGTTCCTTTGCCCCCGCTAAGGGTATGCTGATGCCATGCTATGCGCATCCTGCTAGTTACTAACAACAATTTTCCAAAAGCAACTCTGTTTGGCCATAAAGGTTGAAAAGCAAGGTGTTACGATAATCTTCCTTTGGTGCCGCGAATGTAAGCGGCGAGCTAACAATTTGCGTATATTCAGTGTTCCCTTTTTGGGGAAAATGAGGGCGAATATGCTAATGCCCCATTTGTGTTAAGCCCAAACTGTTCATTGTCCAGCACCCTTTCAATCTTCCATCTTTTCACCTTTTCACCTTTCCCATCTTTTCACCTTTAAAGGGCGAAGCCATTTTTTCACCTTTTCACCTTTTCACCTTTCCCTTCTTTCCACCCTTCCATCTTTCCACCTTTCCATCTTTTCACCCTTAAAGGGCGAAGTCATTTTTTCACCTTTTCACCCTTTCACCTTTAAAGGGCGAAGCCATTTTTTCACCCTTTCACCTTTTCACCCTTTCACCTTTTCACCCTTTCACCTTTCCCACCTTTCCGTCACCTCTTAAAACAAATAAGCCCCTCCGAAGAGGGGCAATAGGGACTGAGCCCTTCGGCATATAGCCTTATTGTGATAAGATGTAGAATATATCTTATTGCTGCAAAATTAACAAAAACATTTTGCCCTACCAAATAATTAATGTAATTTTACACCTAGATCCTAATGGGATAGTAAATAACAAGAAACAAACAACACCATAACTAACGATTATGAATACACGAATATTGGGCCTTGATACGGGTACAAACAGCCTTGCTTGGGCTGTGGTAGATAGAGATGCTAAGGGAAATTACACGTTGGTAAGACGTGGCGATGTTATCTTCACCGAAGGCGTAAATGTAGATGGGCAACCAGTACCCTCAAAAGCGGCCGTAAAATCCAAATACAAGTCATTGCGCGTGCAGTATGCCAGGCGGCGTCTGCGTAAGATAGATACCCTGAAAGTGTTGGTAAGTCTCGACCTATGCCCTTATCTTTCCGACCAACAGCTTAGCCAATGGAAAGCCAAGAAAACATATCCGCTCACCGATGACTTTATGCTTTGGCAGCGTTCGGGCAGTGCCGAAGAGAACAACCCTTACTATTGCCGCTATCGTTGCCTAACGCAAAAACTCGATCTTACCGATCAAAGTCAGCGTTTTCTTCTGGGTCGGGCATTTTATCATTTGGCGCAACGCCGTGGATTTCTTAGCAACAGGCTCGACACCACGTCCGATTCCGCCGAGTCGGGCAAGGTAAAATCGGGTATAGCCCAGCTTTCTGTAGAGATGGAAAAGGCTGGTTGCACCTTTCTAGGCGAGTATTTCTATCAACTCTACAAGCAACATGGCAACACCGTCAGGCTAAGGAGCCGATATACCGACAGGGAAGAACATTATATAAAGGAGTTCTTGGCCATCTGCGAAAAGCAAGAACTGGATGCCCAATGGGTTGAAAAGCTGCAAAGAGCCTTGTATTTCCAACGCCCGTTAAAGTCGCAACGCAAGGGTGTAGGCAAATGTACATTCGAACCTAAGAAACCCCGCTGTGCCGAATCGCACCCCGATTACGAAGCGTTCAGGATGCTCTGCATTCTCAACAACATTAAGATAAAAACCCCTAAAGACGTTTCATTACGACCGCTAAACGCGGAAGAACGTGAAAAGGTGTGGCCGCTGTTTTTCAGAAAGTCTAAGCCCAACTTCGATTTCGAGGACATTGCAAAGGCATTGGCAGGCAAAAACAACTACGCCTGGTATAAGGATGCAGGCGAAAAACCATTCAGGTTTAACTACCGCATGCACCAAGGTGTGTCGGGATGTCCTGTAACAGCGCAGCTGATAGACATCTTCGGCAGCGATTGGAAGGCAGGCATTGCCGAGACATACACGGCTGTTGGAAAGAAGAACGGCACAAAGACCATCGACGAAATGGCGGATGATGTATGGAATGTGCTTTATTCATTCTCGTCGAAAGACAAGTTAAAGGCTTTCGCCACCGACAAGTTACAACTCGATGAGGCTCGTGCCACGAAGTTTGCCAATGCCAAACTTCCGCATGGCTTTGCCGCGTTAAGTCTTAAGGCCATTCGCAACATCCTGCCTTTCTTGCGCCAAGGCTTCATCTACGCCCACGCCGTACTCTTGGCCAAGATACCCGACATCGTTACAGCGGCTGTTTGGGATGATGCCGACAAACGCGAGCAGATTCTTTCGGGGCTGCTGGAGGTAATCGAGAACTATAACCCCGATGACCGTGGCATTGAGGGTACGATAGACTTCTGCATTAAAAGTCACCTCCAAGATGTGGTCGACCTGCGCCCTGGTGCAGCCGATGCACTTTACCATCCCTCGATGATAGAGGCCTATCCCGATGCAAAGCTTAACAAGATGGGCGTGTTTCAGTTGGGCAGTCCCCGCACCAACGCCATCCGCAACCCTATGGCCATGCGCTCGTTGCACATATTGCGCAGCGTGGTTAACCTGCTTCTGCGCGATGGCATGTTATCCTAACTACACCCAAGGTTATGAATCTTGGGTGTAGCCTTTGGTATAAGAGAGTTCATTCGCTTCTATATATGTATGGACTCATCAGATCCTACCCGAAGTCCTGCTAGCTAAGCAGGACGGCATTGTCGTAACTGCCTATAGTGGAAATAACTAGAGTGTGGTGCAACTTTAAGCCTTCAAATCAAATCTGCACCGACCCCAATTAGCTATTATTGGGGAGAAGTATGTTTATTGGCATGCCTTCCAGTTGGATACGTTTTTCTGCACTCAATGTCGGTACACAGATAAACAAGCGATTTATTGCACGACTGGCAGCCACATAATATACCCGATGTGAGTTGTTGTCATTTAGGTTTGGTGACAACAGGAACTCTAAGTCTTTTTCCTCTTTCAGAACAACAAACACGTTATCATACTCCTCTCCTTTTGACTTATGGATGGTTTTATGCTTGTTATTTGAATCACCATACTTCACTCCAAGGGCAGCATCTGCGTACGTGTGGTTCTGATAGAAATCCCTGATTGCCGTGCCTTTTATCTTGGTCATTTTGACATGTAAATCATTTACCAGAAAATTGTAGAAATCCATCAGACTTCCGTCTTTGTAGTCTTTATAGCCATCCAGCAAGTATCTTAGAACCACGATGGTTTGAGTCCTATCGCGATCGATGATATCTAACTGATGCCAAGCATTTCGCAAGTCATTCATTCTTGTATATTCCACGGCCTTTATCAACGCCTTTATCACCTTCTGACGCTCTGCATTGCTATCAAAATCCATCCCTAATATATTCTCTACCTCCCGCACCCCGTTCTTTTTACGCATGGAATTGGCAAGTATGTTTTGAAAGGCAAGCGATTGTATTTCGTCAGTTCCACTCTTTTCTATACACTGTTGGTAACAGTTAAGCATATCACCGACAAGCAATTCTGGCATCATTCCTTCTGATCCATTCAGCCAGTCTTGCGAAAAATCAGTCCTGACAATATTCAGCAAGTCTATTATCTGCTTCGTGCTACGCCTATTCCCTCGTATTTCATACTCCTGCATTTCTGGAACAGTAAAGCTGTCAAATTGCTGCACTGTAGCACCTAGAAAATCATAGATTGATTGTGCTTTATCGCCAACCACTCCCACAATTACCCCCTCATTGCCTAACTTGGCTAGTAAGTCAATCACAAAAGGTATTGTATCTTGAAATTCATCCACGAAAATATATGGGTATCTAGCCTTTATCAATGTGTATATGTTGGGGTATCTCGAAAGCAGAATATGAGAAAAATACAAAATGTCATCAAAAGACATATACCCTCCACTCCATAGCCATCTTTTGAACCCCATATACCAGTCATTGCCCACATATCGTTTACCACTTTTTATCTTATAAACCTGTGGGTGATCAGGTTTGTAATGTTTGTACTCATGGTTTTCATAACGCCACATTGCCCTCTCCAATCCTTTCAGGTAGATTTTGGTATCTAACCATGATTTGCCAACTTTTTTTAGAACTAGTGCAGCTATTCCTTCTGACTTAAAATTAGAGTCATCTATAACCACAAGTTTATCTAACTTCAGCCCGAAGTCCTCAGCAATTAGATGAATATAGGGTTTTATCACATTTGCATACAAGAAACTATGGATGGTATATACCTCAACCACGTCATTCCCCATATTCAAACGTGAAGTGATCGTATCGATACCCACGTTGGTATAAGTGATACAAGCTACCTTTCTCACCACATCAAGTTTGTGACTATTTGACACCACTTTCTTGATATGGTTTATCAGCCAATGTGTCTTTCCTGCACCAGGCCCAGCAGTCACCTTAAATGGTTCGTCTATAGGTATAGTTTGTTCTGATTTTATGATAGTAGCCATTTTAATGCATCAATAATATATTGGGGAACATGAAACTCTTTTCTTTCTGCTTCTGGTTTCTCTAGGTTATCCATAAGCGTCACGTTTAGTTCCAGCGCATTACTGCCTTTTGAAACGGAGTTCAAATAACGCGATGCAAGTAAGGCTTTTCTCTTTTCTTCATCCTCCCACCCCGATTGGTCTATTGATGACTTTATACGTGTATTAGCCTCACTGTTTCGCATTTTACCCATCATCTTGTTCACATCCAGTTCTGCCATCATTGCTTTTATCTCGTCCCGATTGGACACAGAGTCAGTCAATAACAGTTCACAATTGGGATTCTCACGCATTAGGTCATACTCCAGCGTTTTTCCATACGTTACATCTTGCCTGTAGAACCTAATGTTAGGATGGACTACATATTGATCTACTTCTGTATCAGCATGATGCTTATAGTCGTAGTTGTCTGTATCTATATTGTACTCATATGGGTAACAAACTTCATAATTTTTGTCATCTCCTTTCTTTTTTCGACAGGGGTCAATATCAGTCAAGCAGACAATTTTCTTGTTGATGGTATATGGATTTTTCGTATCAAATAACTTTAGAAAGTGGTTGAAATAGCGACCTCCCATATTCACCACTAGCACATGCTCATCTGTAAGGTTCTTATTCAAATACCTGGCAAAGACTGGGAGCAGCAACTCCTCTGCAATGCCCTCGACAAAAATCAATCTGTTGGCAAAGAACATATCCGCTTTAGTTGCATCCAAAAATCTTTGAACATATTGCTTGGATACCATATCATTAGAGCTCTCTTCTTTATATATGGCACGTGGATAGCCAACATTGATCTGTCCCAACGCAGGTGAGGTTAAGCAAATTAAGTCATCCAGCTTTACCGCCGAGGCAATTTGGGTAGAATGTGAGGTCATGAATATCTGACGTACATGCCCATTCAAATTATTGTCCTGCAGAAACTTTAGGAACTTGTACTGCATGGCAGGATGCAAATGTGCTTCACATTCCTCTACAGCAAGGAATGAGAGTACTTTGGCATTGCGTTTCATGTAGGCAATGCTTCCGTCTGCCTGCATCTTTGCAAGCAAAAGCGACATATATATAAGATTGTTATACCCTAGCCCATTATATGTAGCTGGCACTTCTATACCAACAGCGTATTTGATAAACATTCTCAATACAGAGAACATCTCATTCTCTGTCACCGTTCCATCAAAATCTGGTTCGGCTCCATTAAATGTTGCGCCTGTATCAAGTGCGTACTTCAGAAATACGTTTTTCCCATCCTGTAACCTATCTTGTAAAGTTTGCATCAATGGCCTAGACTGTTGGACGAAATCATCTCTTAAGGCTTTTAATTGTTCCTTTATCTCATTCTCTGTCTTTGTGACATCATTCTTAACTGAGTAATCAATAAAGAAATTCAGCACATCCCTAAGGAGCGGATTATAACCTGCATATAGGTCATGACTGACATCGCGAATAGCATCAAGGAACTGGAAGTCAATCTGCCCCAACGTCTCATTGATGTTGATACCAGCAGCCTGATTACCTCCCGAGCGACTACTTTTATAGAGTCTGATGTAGTCTTGCTCTATAATCTTCCATATTTCTTTGGCTGTAATTGCGTTAGCAACATCTGCCTTATAGTTTTTCTCTTGGCTATCATCCAGTTTAAACTCGTATCTTAATTCAGCCTCTTCGCTTAATGCTGGGTCTGTCATCATATTGGCAAACAGCGCCATATCTGCTGAATCTAAGTTTTCATCTGCACTTCTACGTAAGACAAGAGTTATTTGGATCCGTGGTGACTGCCGTTGAAGCTCTGCCACATCTGTCTCATAAAATAAGTCACTGGTACCTAATCTATGACCATTACTATAGCTAAGCACTAACCCCATCGCACGGAGCAGGTTACTTTTACCGGTGTTATTATGACCTATTATAACATTCACTCCTTCATGAAAGGGTATTAAAGCTTCCTTAAAGCTTCGGAAGTTTAATATATTAATCTCCTTGATATACATACTATATTTCGTCTATACTA
>NZ_GG740076.1:62104-163201 GCF_000162415.1 Prevotella sp. oral taxon 317 str. F0108
GCGTTGGCAAACCTCGTCGTCTCCCTCCGCCTAAACACATTCACAAAAATAGACCTCGAAAAGTGGCTCAATGAGCCTTTCACGCCTCCGCCAGAGGATGACATCTCGGAATAGGGGGATTGAAAGTAGGCTCTTTTTGCGGAGCCTGTGGGCACCGTGCTTTGAGAGATACACAAAATTTATTTAGGACAATATTGGTTGCCAACACAAAATAGACGCTTCTCTCATATACGGCGTGCAGAACAAATCTACTCGCTTGCTTATAAACTCACGAAACACCAACAACTCACGAAACACCAACAACTCGCGAATACACCAACTCACAATCTCACCAACTCACAATCTCACCAACTCACAATCTCACCAACTCACAATCTCACCAACTCACAATCTCACCAACTCACAATCTCACCAACTCACAATCTCACTAACTCATCAACTCATCAACTCATCAACTCGCAAACTCACCAACTCATTAACTCACCAACTCATTAACTCACCAACTCGTCAACTCACAAACTCACCAGCTCACAAACTCACCAGCTCAAAAACTTAAATCGTTATTTATATTTTACAAAACGGCTCTAATTTTCGCTCCGTTCTAGCGAAAATTTAGGTCAAAAAGTAGGTAAAAAGGCACTATTTCTAGTTTTTCACACCTTGGGGTTTGTCTATTTTTAAGCCTAGAACCTGCATTTTGCACCATTTTGCCTTTCTAGTTTGGTTGCCTGCTCGTATTTTTTCAACTCCAAAAACCCGCTTTTAGCCCCTAAAACCCCACTTTTTATGTCCATTTTTCCCTTTTCGGCCATGTGTTTCATGCTTCGGAGAGGTTTTATTTATACCATTGCAGTGTATTCTTATGCCTTTTTACCTTCCATTTAGCAGCATTTTGCACGGCATTTAGCACCAAAACGGCTTGCGTTTAGCACCAAAACGCATTGCATTTAGCACCAAAACGCATTGCATTTAGCACCAAAACGCACGGCATTTAGCGGCAAAACGCACGGCATTTTGCAGCATATTGCCCTTCATTTCGCGGCAAATAGCCCCGAAACGGGTGCAAATGGCGGCGTTTGCAAATAAATATCCATTTTGCCGCATTCACATCCTACCCCCTTTTTGCATCAAAACGAACCCTCGCGAGAATCGATTTTTTGCGGCAAGGTGAGTCTTGATGGACAAAAAGGGCACTCTTAGTCTTAAATTTCTTGCTGAAAAACAGACAAAAGGAGAGTGGTTGAGGGGTTGACAAGCGGACGGGTTGACAAGTTAAGGAGCGAATAAGTTGATAGGCGAGGCATCTTTCTAATCATCTTCCATACTCATCAATTCATCAGCTCATCAACTAGAGTTGATAGGCGAGGCTTCTTTCTTATCATCTTCCATACTCATCGACTCATCAACTCATCAACTAGAGTTGACAGCTGAAGCTTCTTTCTCATCATGTTCTAAAATACCCCCGACGGGTAGTTATGCCGCTTGTCAATCATTTTAGGTTGTTTGCATCGCCCCCTGTTTGTCTTTCGTTTGCTTGTCGGCATCTTGCCTGCCTTGTTTTTTGCCTATCACGCCTCGCCTTCAAGCATAAGACAAGCAATATGCTCCGCAATACACAGGGGCTGAATAGGCTCTAACGGCCGATTGGGATAAGGCAATTGGGGCTTCACAATAACGAAAAGGGGATGGCAGAAACCAATCTGCCATCCCCTTTTGGGATTTCTGCCACTAGGCAAATGTGTGAGGTTTATTTCACCATTACCTTGGCAACCTTATTGTTTACGGTAACAACGTATGCGCCTTTGGGTAGAGAGAAACTTTGGCTTGTGCCGTTCATCTTAGCCTTCTGTACCAAACCGCCGTTTATGCCATACACGTTAACGGTGCTTCCTGTTGCGGTTTCTACCACGATACCGCCTTCAACAACCTTGATAAAGGTGTCGGTGTTGTCGGCATTTACACCCTCGATGCCCGTTGCGTCGGGTATGAAGCGGATGTGCTTGGTGTGCAGCAACAGTTTGGGGAACTTGGCATTGGTCATTACGCAAACCAAGTCTTCGTAGCGTTTGGTGAGTTTCAGCGTAGTAACGCCGTTGGTTATGGTGTATTCGGCATCTACATCAAACTCCTCGCCTTGTAGGTTTCCGTTCTTATCTACGTTCACATTACCCGTAAACCAGCGGTACACGGTGGGTGTTCCGTCGATGACAGCCTCTGAACTGAGGTCTACCTTGTTGCCGTTGGCACTAACGTCAACGGGGTTTTGCCTTTGATAGGCATACGATGTGCGGTAAGTGCCCGTTGTGGGAGGCAATGAAGAGAAACGGAGGTTGTTGCCAACAAGGTTCAGCGCACGCAAGTAGGCGTTGTTCTTCACGTTGATAGACGTGAGCTTGTTGTTGCTGACGAAGAGCTGGCCCAAGTTGAGCAGTGGCTTACAGTCGAGCGTTGTCATCGAGTTGGCGGTTAGGTCGAGGCTCTCCAATGCTGTAAGTCCACGGAAGTTAACCTCTGTCAGGTTGTTTCGGCTAAGGCTTACCACTATCAGGTCTTTGTTCTTAGTAAGGTCGAGCTTGGTAAGCTTGTTGTCGGACATGGACAGGTATTCGAGCTTGGGATACTTCGAGAGGTCTATGTCAGAGATGTTGTTGCGGCTAAGGTCTAGCTGTTTAAGTGCTGTGCTAGGCGCGAAGTCGAACTTGGAGAGGCCAACGTTGTCTAATGTAATAGAGCGGGTGTCTGCCAACTTGCTGATATCTACCGAAGACATCTTGGCGTTGGTAACGCTGAACACGGTAAGTTTCTCTTCGGGTTTCGACACCAACACGCGCACCTTCACGCCTTTGTTGGTGAGGGCGTTAAAGCGTGTGTAGGTATCGGCCTTCAAAACGTATTGGCTCATGGCACCGTCGCCGCGCCAGTCGAAGTAAACAGACATGCCCTCGATGTTGCCACGCAGTGACAGTTGCACGCTGTCTTTGTTGTTTGTGGTGGTAAACGATGCCAGTTCGTTTGTTGGTGCGGGGATGGGTTGCACCAAGGTGGTCTTTAAGATGTTCTTACCCGTGAATGCGGGATAGGCAGGATGTGATATTTCGCAATACACTTTGCCTTTGGTTAGGGTCTTAAACCTGGTAGAACCCTTGTCGTCCAGGTAGTCGGTTCCCAGCACGTAGGGTTGTCCGCCTTCGGTTTTCCAAACGAAGTTGGTGGTTTTGTTGTTGATGGTTACGTATTGCTCGGTGAGGTCGATACCGGGCGATGTGGTGGCAATCACCACTTCGCGTTGCGGAGCGTACGTAAAGTGAGCCTCGTCTAGGCCAAACCTGTTGGGCATGTTGGCCAGTGTGAAGTGATTGTTGCTGATGTCGAGTTTGGCAACTGGCGCTAAGGGGATAATGCCCAGCAAGGTAAGCTCGTTGTTAGAAACGTTTAGTTCTTTGAGCTGTTCGCTGTGGTCGAGAATCATTCTTGTAAGCTTGTTGTACGAGAGGTTGCCCCTTACCAGTGCATCGGCACGTCGCAGGTCGAGGTTGGCCAAGTTGTTGTGGCTTAGGTCGAAGTCGGTAATGGTGAAGTAATCGTCTACCGTGATTGTTTCAAGCTGGTTATGGCTGAGGTTCACGTTGGTGAGCAGACTCTTGTATTGCGACTTAGACTTGCCTTTCAGCGAGATGGTTTTGAGTTGGTTGTGCGACAAGTCGAGCCTTTCGAGCTGGTTGTTACGTCCCAAGTCGATGGTGGTAAGCCCCGTATTAACGAGCGACAGCACGCGCAGGTCTGTTAGTTCGGTAACATCTATGCTTGTGATGTTCAAGTCTTTCACTTCAAGAGCCGTCACATAGTTGTCTTGCGGTACGGTCACCACGATGTTTCCGTTACCTGCTCGCTGACCGGTGATGTTCGCGGCAGTGGGCTTTTCGGCGGTGATGTTTACTTCTTTCAGTTGTCCGTTGCCAAAGTCTACCTTAACTTTTACGGGTTTCTGTGGCGTTGCGCCCTTCATTCCCACGGTTAGGTTGATGGTTTGTCCAGCCGTTGCGGTGGTGGCAAAGTCTATTGCCCTTACGTCCTTACCAAATTCGCTATCGTCTTTAACGGTGAATGGTTCGGTAAATAGGGGGTATTCGTTGAAAATGGTGTTGGTGAAGATAAGCACCACCTTGCCGTCTACGGGCCTAAGCAGCGTTACCTTTCCGTTATCGTAGTAGTAATAGCTGGCATCTAGCTCGGTACGTTGAGCCAGTACGTCTTTATCCAGCTTGTAGAGTTTGCCCAATGTGGTTGTTCCTTCGCGCAAAACTTGTTTAGAGAAGTCGAGCACGGTGCCCACCTTGTAGGTATCGTCCAGCACCAAGTCGCGTTGGTCGTAGTAATACTCGCGCCAAGTGTTCTGTGGTTTGGGCAGCGAGGCGAAGGTCATCAGGTTTTTGCGTATGTTGAAGATGTACAAGTCGGGACATTTGCTCACGTCTATAGAGGTAAGCTTGTTGTGGTTTGCTCCCAACGTAACCAGCTTAGGCACTTTGCTCAGGTTGAGCGAACGCAGGTTGTTGCCCGCACAATATAAGTGGCGTAGGTCAGGACAGTGGGTGAGGTCGATGTCGTCGAACTTCACATCGGTGTTAATCGTACCCGAAGCATGCTCTATGTAGAGTTCGTTCAGCTTGGAGTTTTTGCTGATGTCCAGCTTGTTTACTCGCGTGTCGCTAACATTCAGTACATTCAGGTTGGCGTTGTGCGAAACGTCGATGGTGCTGATGTCGGTCATGTCGAGGCTCAAACGGCGCAGCGTGGTGCAGCCTTTGGTGTCTACCTCAGTGATGGTGCGGCAGTGGTAGGCATCGAACGACACCAGCTTGGGGAAGTTCTTTAACTCGAACTTAGACTGTACGTATGCGCATTGTGCAATTTCCAGTTCCAGAAGTTCGGGCATGTTGCCCAGCCTAAGCGGCGTTTGTGCCGAGAAGGGGTTGTCGCGCAGGTAGAGGAACTGCAACGATTTGAGGTTGGAAAGGTCTATCTGCTTAATGGAGTTGTAGGCCAATCGCAGGTAAGACAGTTTCAAATCCTTATGAAAGGTAATTTGGTCTATCTTACAACCCGTAGCGTTGAAGAAGTCTATTTTGCTTGGGTCGCCGTAGATCTTTACGATTCCGTCCCTGGTAACCGTTCCCGAGTAGTCGGTTCCTGTGGGCACTTCTGCGCCTTGTTTCAGCTTGGCAACGCCAACGGCCAGTTCTTCGGAGCCGTTTCCGCAGTCTATCTCTACGTATTCGTTGCCTTGTGTGCTACCAAGCGAGAAGGTTACGATGGGCGATTCGCCTTTATTTTCCTCATACACGGTGGTATGGAATGTGATGATGGGTTGCTGATTTTTGTTCTGTGCGAACGCCGGCAGGCCCACCACTGCCATCAATGCCAACAGCAAAGATGCAAGTAGGGTTTGTTTGTAATTCATACGCTGTTAGTAAATAATAATTTTTTTCGCTGATTTTCCGTTCACTTGGATAAGGTAAACGCCTTTGCTCCATGCGCTGGCGTCTATGGTTGTTTCGTCTCCCACGGTCGATTGGGTATGTGCAAGCAGCCCTGCCATGGTGAAAACGCGCACTTCCAATTGCTTCTCGCCAGCCCTAAACACGTTAAAGCGCCTTGGCCCGGCCGGGTTGATGATGGTTTTGTTGTCGGCTTCGGCGGTGTTGATGCCTGTTGAGCCGGCCTTGCGGCGTAGCACTTCTTTCAGTCCGGCGTAGGCATCAAACTTTCCTGCGCCCCATTGTACGGGGTCTCCTTCTTTCACATCATTGTCAACAACAGCCGTTTTGCGGATGATGTCGGCAACGTCTGCGGCTTTAAGCGTTGGGTCGGCTTCGAGCCAAAGTGCGATAGAACCTGCCACAACAGGTGTTGCCATCGATGTGCCCAGGGTTTGGTGCCAGTAATAGCTCTTGCCGTTGACGGTGTGCTTGGCTTGCAAGTTCACCGGGGCGTAGCCGTTCTTGGGGTCTTCAACGGTGTAGGTGTTAACCGAAGATATAACAACTGCGCCGGGTGCGCAAACTAATGGCAGATTGCGGCCGTCGAGAAGCGTCCCGAAAGAAGAGAAACGCGTCACCTTGCCTTCATCATATTCGTGCCTGTTGTAGCCGTAGACCCATCCGTCCATAGCTGCCCAGTGGTCGCGCACGTTATAGCTTCCCACGGTAATCATGCCTGCTGCACAGGCCATGTCGTTGATGGTGCCGTTGCGCGAACCCTTCGCCCAAATTCCACTTCCATTGGCATCGTTGTAGGCACCGTCGTAGTCGTCGAAGTAAACGAACTGCGCATCGCCGTACAGGTCTACGCGTTTGCCATCCTTCCCTTCAACAAGTATGCCTAGTTTGTATTTACCCGTTTTGTTGGTTGTTTGGTTGTCGCTGGTTAGGAAACGGGCGATGGCGTAGTAGCGACCCGTTTCAGGGTCTTTTGTTCCGCCCACCATTACGTATCCTTCAAAGGCTTGGTTGAAGACCGAGTTGCTGGTTATCGCCCCTTCTTCGGCATATTCGCCACCAGATGAATACATGGTTAGCTTACCGGTGGGGCTGGGTTCTACGGTGATGCGTGTGGCAATACGGCCTCGTTTCTCGTTAAAGACCACCACTTGCATCTTAAACTCGGTGGCATCCGAGCTGTAAGCGTACACCTGCCCATTGCGAAAGTTGTAGTAGTCTTTCTTTCCTATGTGTTGTTTTCCTTCTGCCATTGGGCGGATGAAGGTTTGCAGCTTGTTGTCGGTTTGGGTGAAAGTCTTGTTCAGTGCCACGGGATAGTTGGCCTCGTTGCCTGCTGCCACGCAGATGATGGCACTGTCTGTGCAGCCGGCTAAGTAGCGGTTCATCACGCTAGTGCTGTCGTGCGAGCCCAGGTTGCTGCCTAACGAGAGGTTGATGACGCATGGCTTGGCCTGCGGCCCTGATAGGCGGGCGTATTGATAAACGTCGTCTATGCCCAGTGCGATGAACACGTCGCGCAGGTCTCCGCACGAAGCCACCAACTCCGATTCTGTTGCTATTCCGTAATAGGGGTTGGGCATCTCGACGTTTTTCGAGGTCTTGTTGTCCTTGGTAACGGCAACGGTGGCCTTTCCCTTGTACCCTCCGGCCATAATTCCGGTGGTGTGGGTGCCATGAAATTGTCTGCTGTTGTCGGTTTCAAAGTCTTCAATGGCAAACACGTTGTCCATTGATTTCTTGTGTTTGGCTATTTCGGGCAACTGTGCCTTGGGGAAATAGCTCTCCCAGATGTACCCGTGTTTGCCTGCACTGCTGGTGTAAAGCCTGCTGAGGTAACCATATCGTGTGGTTCCGTCGGGTTTAAGGAAGTTGATGTTGTTGGGATCGATGCCTCCGTCTACGATGCCCGTAACCACTCCTTTGCCCGTATAGGCTTGCGGCAGGCCAACGCCTTGGTGTATTTTGTTTACGCCAACGGCCTCTCTAACGCGGTCCATTTTCTGTGCAACAGGGCGCGACAGTTGTATTCTGCGTACGCATTTCAGTTCGGCTATGTGCTCAACGCCATTTAGCGGCATGCTAACGATGGCGATGTTGCCTTTTACCCGCAATACGCTCACATTGTTTTCGGCAAGAGTTCCAAGAGCCTCCTTCCCGTCAAACTCAATCATGCCAATCGTTCGTTGGGGGTTAGCGTTGCCCCTACCGATGCTTCTGGTTTGTGGGTTGTAACGTGGAATTTTAAAATTAAGCTCTTCTTTCAACGTAACTTGGCTTTGCAAGTCGATTTTCGACTGTGCATAGCCTCCCAATAGGAGGCCAGCACAAATGGTGGTGAGAAATGTTCGCTTCATTACTTGTTGATAAAAATTTTCTTTCCGTTAATGATATATAGCCCTTTTGGAAGGTTCTTTTGTTCATCAACGCGCGTTCCGTCGAGTCGGTAAACCACGCGCTTGTTGGTTTTGTTGGCTGCGGCTGGGTTGGCAATGCCGTTGGTGGAAATCCCGTTGAACCATATTTCAAGGCGGTCGCCGTTAGCAAATTCAAGTTCGTAGGTGTGTCCTCCTCCACCCGTTGCTTCAACTTCTTTTCCGTTGAGCCGCACTTTAAGTTTGCTCAGGTCGGTTCCGTCGAAGGCCAGTGTGAAGGGGTTGTCGTCTTCACCGAATTTGATGGTGTTCTCTCCGTTGTTCAGTTGCACTTCCGTTCGGTCTTGTCGGTTGAAGTAGAAGAAGCGGTCGGCTAGTTGTTTGCTGTCTACAAACACCGTAGCCGTTTTGTCGCGCTTGGGTGCCGAAGTTTCAACGCCGATGTTCATTCCGTTTTTCAGGGTTATTTCGTACACCCCGTCGATGTTGTTCGTATATTGTTTGCCGTTCAGCCTTAGCACTTTAATCTTGCATCCGTTCTTTGCCCTGACCTTAACCACGCAGTTTGTTTCGGGCAGTTCGATGGTGTTCATGCCGTCTTGTAGGGCAATGTGGTTTTGGTTATAGTCCCATCCTTGGAATAAGATGATGTTTTCGGCATGGTCTACATAGAACATGGCCTTTACCTTTCCAAGCTTATGTGCGGCTATGTCGATGTTCATGTCGTCGGTAATCGTGAGGTTAAGGCTGCCGTATATGGTGTTTGGCGTTCCGTTAACCTTCACTGCATCGATGGCGTGGGTGGTGGTGTTGAACGTGATGGTGAGCCTTGAACCGGCTTTTACCGAGAAATTGGGGTCGGTATAGTTGGTTACGGGCTTTCCGTCTACAGTAACACTGCTTACAACGCCCTTGGCTTCTTCGGTGTTGAATGCGAATTTAACGCGGCAGTCTTTGTCGGGATAGTTTGCGGTGATGTCGATCAGTCCGCCGTCTTTGGGCTTAACGGTGTAGGAAGTGTTGCCTTTGGGCAGTTGCAATCCGTCTACCACGATGCTGTAAAGCGGTGCGGCGGTATAAGATACTGTGCTGATGACAATTTCTTTCTCCACGTCGGGAATCCAATGAATGGTGTTGTTGCCGTCTTTTAGCGTCACCTCCGTATAAGTGCCAGAGCGTTGCACCTTCACTTTTGCGGCATTGTCTACCTTAACGGTGCACGAAGCCGTGCGTAATTTGGCGAAAGTGTTGGTGGTGATGTTGATGGTACACCCATTGTCGTCGGGCAGGCTGACGTAGACATAGCAGCTGGTCATGCTGTAAATGTTCTGTTTTGTGTCTCCCTTGGCAGTTTTCTTTACCACGTCTACCAGGCAGTTCCCGTCTGTTGCCCTCACTTCAAACGAGCCGCTTGCGGTAATCGGGATGTTGTTTTCTCCGTTAACAAGGTTGTTTATCGCAACGCCGTTAACCTTAATACTCACTCGGCTGGCATCATCAACGTTTATCTTGATGTTGCTGTCGGCATAAGCGGCCGACGAAACCATAACTAAAATTGTTCCTAAAAGAAACGAGTAGAACTTCTTCATAGGCTCAAAACATAAAAAAATGCAGCGATTGTTGTTGTTTGGTTGATACGAAATTTCCAATGGTTAGGCGGTTGGTGCGCCCAACTCTGTCTGTGTTACAGGACATTCGTGGTGGGTTGAGCTGCTTCAATCTACCATAATCGTTCCTAACACGGCGGTAAAGTTAGTGAATAATGTGTAGAAAACCTCTTTAAGGCTGAACTTTTTTGCAATTTTGTTGCTGACATTGCCTTTTCTGTATGATATTTGTTTGAAAAGTGTACGTAATGTTACATTCCAGCGTTTTTTATTCGTTTTAAAGGGTGAAGAAAGCATGTTGTTGACGTTTAGCTATCTTTTTGTTTCTTTTTGCGATTGATTGATGCGGATATTTGTGTTTTTGTAAGCGTAAGAATGATATGTTCTTTCACTTTGGTAGTTTGGTAAGACGCAAGCAAAGCGTGGGTGCTGTCTTGGAATTTAATGGTGCTATAAGTGGAAGAGGGGGGATTATAGTCAACCGACATTAAAAAGATGAGGTGTTGTCTGGCCGTATGAAGGGCAGGTCGGTGACGGTGGTCTTCATGCGGTGGTTCTTTGTGTGGTCAAACGCTACGCGGTAGTTGGGAGCGTGAAATTTTGTTCTGTGCCAATCATTATCGGCCGCTTGCTTTGCCTATGAGTGGAACGCGCGTTTCATGCCCAATTTGGTTTGATTATAAAATGGTGTCGTTGAGTTCAGGTTTTCTTCTGTTTTCCTGATGGGTAGGTTAACCTATGGTGGGGCGACAGCCCCTTGGAAGTGGGGTGGGGGACAAAGAGATGTGTTGGTTTCTTTGTATAATAAGTTGGGCGTAGGCGGGCTGTTGCCAACAAGTTGCAGGCCATGCGTGGGCTTTGTACGGCTTTTGGCGGGGCTACCGGTTGCTAGTTGTGATGTTGCGAGCCCCTTGCGGTGCGCCTCCCTGCCCCTTGTGGCGGTTAAAAAGCTCCCGTTGCGTGTGTGCAACGCCACTTGCGATGTGGCTACAACGCCCTTTGTACGATGTTTGTAGCCGCCATGTTGCAGGTAGTGTTTTAAACACAAATGCTTGCAATACCAATAAAAGGGGTGGTCAAGTGCCTGACCGTCGGCCTGTAGCTTACCTTATTCAGCTTTCTCTTCCTTTCTAAATGGTAGGCAGTTTTTCCATTTCGAGGGTTCGCCTTTGCTCTCGGCCTTCTTTGCCTCCACATATTTAAGAAACTCGTAAAGCCCTTGGCGAACGGAGCGCAGGCCGAATTCCTCGGTGTGGATGTCTTCGGGAGCGAGCCAGAAACACTCGGCGGCATCGTCCATGGCTTGCAGTTGGCTCTCGTCTTCCACCTCGCAGCGGAAAAACAGGTCGAGCGTATGCACGTCGAATCCAGCGTAGCGGTAAACGTTTGGTTGGCTAAACAGGTATTGGCAATTGGTAACGGTGAGCCCCGTTTCTTCTTTCACCTCGCGCCGCACGCCTTCTTCGGCCGTTTCGTTGGTGTCCGAAAAGCCGCCAGGCAGGTCGAGTGTGCCTTTCCCCGGGTCTTCTTTGCGGCGTTCAACAAGTAGTTCGCCTTTGGCATTAACGATGAAGGCCACGTTGGCACTGCTGGGATTGAGAAAATATTCGAAACCGCAACTCTTGCAAACCTTGCTCTTTTCCGTGTTCTCTTCAAAGCGCGAGCTGCCGCAGCAGGGGCAATATCTAAACTTCTCTAATGGGTGCATATCCTAAAAGCGTTTTGTTATTCGTTTGCAATATTACGAAAAAGTTGCGAATTTGGCAAGCTTTCGTGTGTTTTTTGATTTCTGTCAATTCCTAAAACATTCGTTTCGAAAAGGCATTTTCAACTTTTATTGGTGCCGTGTTTACCTTTAATGGGTCTAAATTTGAGCTGCCAACACAAGATGAGCACTCCTCTTTATATACATAGCGCGGGAACAAAAGGCTACTCGCGGGTAGGCAAGCTCGAGATAGCTCAACAACTCCCGCAGGCATCAACTTGTCAATTCACAGGCTCAAGAACTCATCAGCTTATAGTCTCCTCAACTTGCAAACTCGTCAACTCAATAACCCACCATCTCAAAAACGCGAGAACTCATCAACGCACAAACGCACAACCTCCCCAAAAACAAAACGCACAACCTCCGCAAAAACAAACTCAAAAACTTATCAATTCGTCTGTTCACCAACGCACAAACTCACCAACCCCAAAATAAGCAAAACTCAAAAACTCATCAACTCGTTTGCTCATCAACTCAGGAACTCACAAACCCCAGAATAAACAAAATTCAAAAACTCATCAACTCGTCTGCTCCTCATCTCAAAATCTCCTCATCCAAAAATCTTAAAATCATTATTTTTATTTTACAAACACCTTCTAATTTTCAGGTCGTTCTAGCGTAAACATTGGCTATAAAGTGGCTAAAAAGTCACTATTTTCATCCCTTTCGCGCCCCTTCCCTTGTCTACTTTTAAGAAAACAGCTGCATTTTGCACCTTTTTGTCTCTCTAGTTTGGTGGTAGGCTCATGATTTTTCAGGCCCAAATGTCCCCTTTTATACCCTAAAATCCCCCTTTTTAACGCCTATTTTACCCTTTTCGGCCATGTGTTTCGTGGTTTTAGAAGGTTTTGTTTATGCGATTATGGTGGATATTTATGCTTTTCGCCTTGCATTTAGCAGCATTTTGCGCTGCATTTAGCACCAAAACACATTGCATTTAGTACCAAAACACCCTGCATTTTGCATCAAAACGCACTGCATTTAGCACCAAAACGCACTGCGTTTTGCACTAAAACGCCCTTCATTTTGCAGCAAAACACCCCAAAACTGGTGCAAATGACGGTCTTTACTAAATAAATATTCATTTTGCCAACATTCACATACAACCCTTTTTCCATCAAAACAAACCTTCGCGAGAATCGATTTTTTGCGGCAAGGTGGGCCGTTGGTGAAGAGAAAGGGCACTCATAATGTTAAATTTCTTACCGAATAGTTTACATCAGCTGGCGTATTAGCGAATGGGCAGGTTAACAAGAAGACAAGTGGATAAGTAAACGGGGTAATCGTTCTTCTCTCGTTCTTCGAAAAGTGCGTTTTCTCGCCATGACAATGTTCGGGCAAGCTCGGCATTGTTCGTTTGGCTTAACGAAAACGTTCTTCTCTCGTTCCTCGAAAAGTGCGTTTTCTCGCCATGACAATGTTCGGGCAAGCCCGACATTGTTCATTTGGCTTAACGAAAACGTTCATCTTTCGGGTTTTGACATAAGAACATAAGAAACATAAAGAAGTCCTCCTTGCTTTCTCCTCATTATATGCCACGGGGAAGATGCTTTCAACTTGTAAGGAACGTATTGAAAGAACTCCCACCAGACTACCTTTTTGAGGCATAGCCATGTTTTGCCACATGCAATGAGGAAATAGTTAAGACGTCTTCTTTGTAAGTTCGCGAGTTTATTGTGTCGTGAGTGTATCTGTTGGCAGAATTAGTTTAGCGCGTACTTAATTAATCTCGCCAACGAGTTCACCATTCTAAGTTTTTACTTTTTGATAATTTTACCGTCATCCCTAATTATATAATTCCTAACCTTCTGCGGAGACCCCAATGATGTAGTCTTAACCTTAACAGAAAAGTTCTTATCAATTTTGAAGGATGTAACCTCCTCCAACTCAGGGCCACCTGGTTCATACCAAATGCCTTCAACATAGAGGTCTGATATAATGGTGTTATTCTTTATTGTTAGCAAATAAAATCGATAGTCAAAATCCCCGCAGTCCATTGGTACTAAGATCAAAGACACGTCTCCTTTATTGGGTAAAGGTAGGTATCTTAGTTTGTTTCCTCCATCACAAATAAACGCTGAAGCACCTTTCAACAACTTACTTTCTATCAGATTGTATTTCACGGTCTTTATATCAATACGTTTATCGTATGGCAAGGTTTCTTTGCTCTTCACCAGGTGGCTCTTATTGGTTAATGATATGAATTGCCGGTTAATACGTTCTCCAGCACAAGAAGACTTTGCCTCTTGTTTTGAATAAGTTAGCCTTTGCTCTGGGTAGGATGCTTTCTTTGAGGTTGCTTTACATGCGCATAGAGCCAAGAAAGATAAAATAACAACACATCTCATAACTAAATTCGTTGGCGGAATTAAATGGATAAAACATGATTAAGAGACCTTACATGCCGCTAATTTTTAGTGGCTTGGTGGCGTTTAGGTTGTTAAGTTCAAACCGAGACAGGCACAACCTTTACACAAAATTCGTCAAAAACATTGAGATATGCAAGCTATTCTCTGAAAACTTGTCAACGAATATGCCAACATTCCTCGCTGTGGCTCGGTTATATCCTCGCCTTTTGGGGTCGTTTAGGCAGGTTTGATGTGCTTGGTTTCTCAGTCGTGCTTGGCTCTTTAAGCACTTCAAGCCTTTAATGTAGCTAAGTGTTCCAATGCTGTTGGATAATCTTGCCCACCTAAAAGCCCTAAAAATGCGGGGCGTTGTAGCTGCCTTAACCCCGTATGCCCCTATAAATGCAGGCTTTTCTAGCCCAATGGACGAGGACAACAACGCCTTGAAAATTCTCTTTTAACATAATTCTTCTTTCGCAATTAGCACATTTTGTGGAGAAAAGTGGGGGAAGATGGGGAAAAATGATTAACTTTGGCGGTAGTTTCCATCTAATAGAAAAGAATGCGGTTCTTGGGTAACACAGAAGCAAAGACAGACGCGAAGGGAAGGGTGTTCTTGCCCGTCGCTTTCCGCAAGGTGCTGCAAGCATCGGGCGAAGAAAGTCTTGTGCTTTGCAAAGACCTGCACCAGCCTTGTTTGGTGCTTTACCCAGAAAGCGTTTGGAACGAACAGATGGACGCGCTACGCAACCGACTGTCGCGTTGGAACGCCGCCCACCAACAGCTTTTCAGGCAATTCGTGTCTGATGTGGAACTGGTTACGCTCGATGGAAACGGGCGTTTCCTCATCCCGAAACGTTATATGGCGATGGCCCAGATAAGCCAAAGCATTCGTTTCTTGGGCATGGGCGACACCATTGAGATTTGGAGCGAGGCCAATACGCAACAGCCTTTCGTGGCTGCCCACGACTTCGGGCCAGCTGTTGAGGCCATTATGGCATTGCCGGAAGGAGAAAACCAATGAACAACGACAACATCATTACAGCCCAAGGGTATCATGTGCCGGTGCTACTTGCCGAGAGCGTAGAGGCATTGAACATCGTTGAAGGCGGCGTTTATGTAGACGTAACCTTTGGCGGCGGGGGACATACGCGCCATATTCTTTCGAAAATGGACGGTACGGCGCGCCTTTTCAGTTTCGACCAAGATGCGGATGCCGAAGAAAACACGCGCCGCAAATCTCCCGACGGGCAGCAACCACTGGCCAACGACGAGCGGTTTACCTTTGTGCGGAGCAATTTTAGATACCTAGACAACTGGATGCGCTACTATGGCGTAGACCATGTTGACGGCATATTGGCCGACTTGGGCGTGTCGTCGCACCATTTCGACGACCAAGAACGGGGGTTCTCTTTCCGTTTCGACGCCCCGCTGGACATGCGCATGAACAAGAACGCCGCCCTAACCGCCGCGCAAGTGCTGAACACTTACGACGAGGAGAGGTTGGCCGATGTGTTCTTCCTTTATGGCGAGATACGCCAATCGCGGCGCATAGCCTCGGCCATTGTAAAGGCGCGAGCCAAAGCCGCCGTGCAAACCACACAGCAGTTTGCGGCCATTGTGGAGCCTTTCTTTAAGCGCGAACGCGAAAAAAAGGAGATGGCCAAGCTTTTCCAAGCCCTGCGCATCGAGGTGAACAACGAGATGAACGCCCTTAAAGAGATGCTGCAAGCCGCAGCACAATGGTTAGGAAAGGGTGGCCGACTGAGCGTAATAACCTACCACAGCCTGGAAGACCGCATGGTGAAAAACTTTATGAAGACGGGAAATGTGGAAGGAAAACTATCTCAAGACTTCTTCGGGCGAGCGCAAACGCCATTCACGTTGGTGAACAATAAGGTGATTGTGCCCACAGACGATGAGCAACTGCGCAACCCGCGGAGCCGAAGTGCAAAACTTAGAATTGCAGAAAAGAGATGAAAGACAAAGACATGAACGCGGGCGAACCCGACCTTCGGTTTACTGTGGAGCAGCCGAACGACGGACCAGACCCCGTGGAGACATTGAAGAACATAGCCAAGCGAGAGAGCGAGGCCGCTAAGAAAGCGGTCGCGAAAGGCGAGAAACGCCCAAACGAAGACAAAGCAGGCGAGCGCGGGGGTACAAACGAGGATGAGGCCGAAACGAAAGAGGCCGCAACCGACGAGCTGCCTACGCTGAAAGAGGCCATTATGGAACAAGCCACCGAGAGCGATGCACCATTGACATCGAACCTCACCTTCATGAAAATCATTGGTGGCGACATCCTCAACACGTCAACCATACGCAAGCAGATATGGTTGTTGCTGCTTATCACGGCTTTCATCTTTGTGTATATCGCCAACAGGTACAGCTGCCAACAGTATCTCATCGAGATAGACCAGCTGACGAAAGAGTTGCAAGACGCCAAGTACAAGTCGCTGTCGAGCAATAGCCAAATAACCGAGAAGAGTAGGGAGAGCCACGTGCTGAGGTTGCTGCGCGAAAGCAACGACACGACATTGCACATGCCCGACCAACCACCATATATCATAAACGTTCCCGAAGAATGAGCAAGTTCGAGTCGAAGAAAATCATGCCGCGCTACACCTTCATCACCATTTTGATGACGATGGTGGCCATTGCGGTGATTGGCAAGACGCTTTATATCATGATGGCCAAGCGCGACTATTGGATGGCCGTGGCCGACCGTCAGAAGAAAGACAGCGTGAGCGTTAAGCCCATGCGCGGGAACATATTGAGCTGCGACGGGCAACTGATGGCCTCGTCGTTGCCCGAATATAAGTTGTATATGGACTTCAACGCCTTGCGCGAGGCCAAGAACGACTCGCTGTGGGAGGTGAAACTCGACTCCATTTGCCAGGGCCTGCACACCATTTTCCCCGAAAAGTCGGCCGCAAGTTTCAGGCGACACTTGGAAGAAGGGCGCAACAAGCAAAGTAGGCATTGGCTGTTGTGGGACAGGCGCGTGGACTATAACACCTATACCGAGGTGCGCATGCTGCCCGTATTCAACCTGTCGAAGTATAAGAGCGGTTTCCATACCGAAGAATTTAACGCGCGCCAACGTCCGTATGGCTCGTTGGCAGGGCGCACCGTGGGCGACATGTATGGCGCAAAAGACACGGCGCGCTTTGGCTTGGAGCTGTCTTACGACTCAATCCTGCGCGGCTCTAACGGCATTATCCATCGTCGCAAGGTGCTCAACAGGTTCCTCGACATCATGGACACGCCTCCAATTGATGGCGCCGACATCGTTACCACCATCGACGTGGGCATGCAAGACTTGGCCGAACGCTCGCTTCTCGAAGAGATGAAGGAGATTAGCGCAAGGGTGGGCGTGGTGATTGTGATGGAAGTGGCCACGGGCGACGTGAAGGCTATCGTTAACATGGAACGCTGTCAGGACGGCGAATACCGCGAATTGAAAAACCATGCGGTAAGCGATTTGCTGGAACCAGGCTCGGTGTTTAAGGTGGCCAGCATCATGACGGCCATAGACGACGGCGTGGTAGACACCGCATATCAAGTGAATACGGGTGGCGGAACGTGGCCCATGTATGGCCGAGAGATGCGCGACCACAACTGGCGGCGCGGTGGATATGGCGTGCTGTCGGTGTCGCGTTCGCTCGAAGTGAGTTCCAACATCGGTGTGAGCCGCGTAATCGACCAATTTTATCACAACAATCCCGAGCGGTTTGTGCGCGGCATTTATCGCCTGGGGCTTGGGTTAGACTTTCAAATACCCCTCGTAGGTTCGTCGCCGGCAAAGATACGCATGCCCAAGAAAGCCCCCAACGGACAATGGGTGAATTGGAGCAACACGGCCTTGCCGTGGATGAGCATCGGCTACGAAACGCAGGTGCCGCCCATTTCGATGCTGGCTTTCTATAACGCCATAGCCAACGGCGGCAAGCTGATGCGTCCGCGCTTTGTTAAAAAGGTGATGAAGGATGGCGTTACCATCATGGACTTCCCCCCAGAGCCGATGAAAGGCTACGAACAGATATGCAAGCCCCGAACGGTAAAACTGATACAAGATGTGTTGCGCAAGGTGGTGAGCCAAGGGTTGGCCAAGAAAGCCGGCTCGAACCTCTTTCAGGTGGCCGGCAAAACAGGCACGGCGCAAATGTCTAAGGGCGCGGCAGGCTATAAAAGCGGTAGTGTAGACTATCTGTTGAGCTTTGCCGGCTACTTCCCCGCCGAGGCACCACGATACAGTTGCATCGTCTGCATACAGAAGACGGGCATCCCCGCATCGGGTGGACTGATGTGCGGCCCTGTTTTTAGGAACATAGCCGAGGGCATCATGGCCAAAGACATCAAGCTAGATGCCCGCGACGCCCGCGACAGCTCGTCGATACTCTATCCCGAAGTGAAGTCGGGCAACGTGCTGGCGGCCGACTATGTGCTGTCGCATCTTGGCGTAAAGACCTTTGTAGACTGGAAAGCCGGCGATGCCAGCACGAAACCCATTTGGGGGCAGGCCTCCATCGAAGGCGGAAAAGCCGTATCGCTGAAAAGAACAAGGCAGTTTGTGCGTTCGCAAATGCCCAATGTGCATGGCATGGGTGCACGCGATGCCGTGTATCTGGTGGAAAGTCGGGGTGTGAAAGTAAGGCTTGTGGGTCGCGGCAAGGTGGTTAAGCAGAGCATAGAACCGGGTACGCCGCTCAAAATGGGCATGAAGTGCGAACTGGTTTTGGAAGGATAAGCAATATACATAGGGCCACGGCAAGGCGCGCGAGGCATGCTATGCACGCACCCCTTTCGTTGGCAGAACAAAACAATAACGACAATGACACTTAGCAGTATTCTAAAAAATGTGAAACCCCTAAACGTGGTGGGCAATGCCGAAGTGCAGGTAACGGCTGTGGATATCGACTCGCGAAAGGTGGGTCCGGGTCATCTCTTCGTGGCCATTAAGGGCACGCAGGTAGACGGGCACGCGTTTATCAGCAAGGCCGTGGCGCAAGGTGCGGTGGCCGTGTTGTGCGAAACGATGCCGGCCGAGCTGCCCCAAGGCGTTACGTTTGTGCAGGTGGAGAGCACCGAAGACGCCGTTGGCCCCGTGGCAACGCTGTTCTACGGCGAGCCTTCGAAGAAACTGAAACTGGTGGGCGTAACGGGAACGAACGGCAAAACCACCATCGCCACCTTATTATACGATATGTTCAGGAAGTTCGGACATCGTTGCGGACTGCTCTCCACGGTGTGCAACTACATCGAAGACGAGGCCATACCTGCCGACCATACCACACCGGACCCCATCGCGCTTAACGCCTTGCTGCATCGGATGGTGGAGGCGGGGTGCGAATATGTGTTTATGGAGTGCAGTTCGCATGCCATCGCGCAAAAGCGCATTGGCGGATTGACTTTCGCTGGCGGCGTGTTCTCGAACCTCACACGCGACCATCTGGACTATCACAAAACCTTCGAGAACTATCGCAATGCCAAGAAAGCCTTCTTCGACATGCTGCCCAAGCAGGCGTTTGCCATTACCAATGCCGACGATAAGAACGGAATGGTGATGGTTCAGAACACGCGCGCCACGGTGAAGACCTATTCTACGCGGAGCATGGCCGACTTCAAGGCGAAGATTTTGGAGTGCCACTTCGAAGGGATGTATCTCGAAATAAACGGTGCCGAGGTGGGTGTGCAGTTCATTGGCAAGTTTAATGTTAGCAACCTGTTGGCAGTTTACGGCACGGCAGTGATGTTGGGCAAGCGTCCCGAAGACATCTTGTTGGTGATGAGCACCCTGCACAGCGTTAACGGTAGGCTTGAACCGCTGCGTTCGCCCGAAGGTTACACGGTTATTGTTGACTATGCCCACACGCCCGATGCCTTGGAGAATGTGTTGAATGCCATTCACGAGGTGCTGAACGGCAAGGGAAAGGTTATCACCGTGTGTGGAGCAGGCGGCAATCGCGACAAGGGAAAGCGCCCGTTGATGGCTGTCGAGGCCGTGAAACAGAGCGACCGCGTGATCATAACTAGCGACAACCCTCGCTTTGAAGACCCACAGGCCATAATCAACGACATGCTTGCGGGGCTTAATGCACAACAAATGAAGAAGGTTGTTTCTATCGTAGACCGCCGCGAGGCTATCCGCACGGCGTGTATGATGGCGCAAAAAGGCGACGTGGTGCTTGTTGCAGGCAAGGGACACGAGGACTATCAGGAAATAGAAGGCGTTAAACACCACTTCGATGATAAGGAGGTGGTGAAGGAGAACTTTTAAAAAAGCCTCACCCCCAACCCCTCTCCAAGGGGAGAGGGGAGTGGTATGCTTTGTTAGTTTACCTGTTAACGAGTTGATAAGGATTGTCGTCCACTCTACAACCAAGCATTTGGCTTAGCTCCTTAGCTCCTTAACTCCTTAACTCCTTAACTCCTTAACTCCTTACATAACTCCTCATAAACTTACAATCTCATAAACTCAAAACATGTTATATTATCTCTTCCGTTTCTTAGAACAGTTTGGCATATCGGGAGCCCACATTTGGGGATATATCTCGTTCAGGGCACTGTTGGCTATGATATTGTCGTTAGTTATATCGGCATGGTTCGGCGAGAAGTTTATCAAATACCTCAAACGAAAGCAAATAACCGAGGTGCAACGCGATGCCAGCATCGACCCCTTCGGCGTTAAGAAGATTGGCGTACCCAGCATGGGCGGCATCATCATCATCGTTGCCATACTCGTTCCCGTGCTGTTGCTGGGAAGGTTGCGCAACATTTACCTCATATTGATGGTGATAACCACCGTGTGGTTGGGCTTTTTGGGCGGCATGGACGACTTTATTAAGATATTCCGCCACAACAAAGAGGGGCTGAAAGGTAAGTATAAAATTGTGGGACAGGTGGGTATCGGACTTATCGTCGGCCTTGTTCTGTGGTCTTCGCCCGACGTGAAGATGAACGAAAACCTGGCATTGCAACGCAAAGACAATACCGAGGTGGTGGTGAAACACCGCAGCGAGGCGCGCAAGTCGCTTAAAACCACTATCCCCTTTGTTAAGGGGCACAACCTAGACTACTCGCGTGTGATGTCGTTTATGGGCAAGTACAAAACCGCGGCAGGATGGGTTCTCTTCGTGATTATGACCATTTTCGTGGTGACGGCCGTGAGCAACGGCGCCAATCTCAACGACGGCATGGATGGCATGTGTGCAGGCAACAGTGCCATTATCGGCGTGGTGTTGGGTATTTTGGCCTACGTCAGTTCGCACTTAGAGTTCGCCGCCTACCTCAACATCATGTATATACCGGGTTCGCAAGAGCTAGTGGTGTTCTTCTGTGCCTTCATTGGCGCGCTCATTGGTTTCCTTTGGTACAACGCTTACCCGGCGCAAGTGTTTATGGGCGATACGGGTTCGCTTACCATTGGCGGCATTATCGCCGTGGGAGCCATCATCATTCACAAAGAACTGCTGCTGCCCATACTCTGCGGCATCTTCTTCGTAGAGAGCTTGAGCGTGATGTTGCAGGTGTATTATTTCAAGATGGGCAAACGGCGGGGCGTAAAGCAGCGCATATTTAAGCGCACACCCATACACGATAACTTCCGTACGCAAGACGAACAGCTGGACCCCGACTGCCGTTACGTGCTGAAAAAGCCCAAGGGAGCGGTACAC
This sequence comes from Prevotella sp. oral taxon 317 str. F0108, assembly GCF_000162415.1. Taxonomy (NCBI): domain Bacteria; kingdom Pseudomonadati; phylum Bacteroidota; class Bacteroidia; order Bacteroidales; family Prevotellaceae; genus Prevotella; species Prevotella sp. oral taxon 317. The sequence continues at coordinate 83,377 of NZ_GG740076.1, forward strand.
GAGTCGAAGATTACCATCCGCTTTTGGATTATAACCATCATCCTTGCGGCTCTAACCATCATCACCCTTAAAATAAGATAGGCTAGGAGGTAGGGCCTCTCCCTATATATATAATAAGGTGTCGACCCATTCGGCTAACGGCAACGAGCCGGCACCGCAACGACAAACAACAAAGGAAAAAAAGCAGAAATGGACAGAATAGTGATATTAGGTGCGGCCGAAAGTGGCGTGGGAGCGGCTGTGTTGGCCAAACAAAAGGGCTTGGACGTGTTTGTCTCGGACATGGGAACCATCAAAGACAAGTACAAGCAGATGCTCGACAGCCACGGCATTGATTGGGAAGAAGGACAACACACCGAGGCGAAAATACTCAACGCCAAGGAGATAGTGAAGAGTCCGGGCATCCCAAGCGAAGTGCCTATGGTACAGAAAGCCATAGATAAGGGCATCGGCATTATCAGCGAGATTGAGTTTGCTGCCCGATACACTGATGCTAAGATGGTGTGCATCACGGGAAGTAACGGCAAAACCACCACCACTTCGCTCATCTATCACATCTTTAAGGCGGCGGGCTATAACGTAGGACTAGGCGGAAACATTGGCCGTAGCTTGGCTTTGCAAGTGGCCGAGGGCGCACACGAGTGGTATGTTATCGAGTTAAGCAGCTTTCAACTCGAAAACATGTACCGCTTTAAGGCGCATATCGCCGTGTTGCTCAACATCACGCCCGACCATTTGGACCGTTACAACTACTGCATGCAGGGTTATGTAGATGCTAAAATGCGCATATTGCAAAACCTTGGGCCGCAAGACTACTTTATTTACTGGGCCGACGACCCCGTTGTGAAACCCGAATTGCAGAAGTATGATGTGTCTGCGCGCGTCTGTCCCTTTGCAGAAAATCGCGAAACGGGCGCGGCCGCATACGTTGCGGACGGACAGATAACGTTACCTGCACCGCTAGAATTCAACATGCCGCAAGCGCGTTTGAGCTTGCCGGGCAAGCACAATCTCTATAATTCGTTGGCCGCGGCATTGGCCGCACGCGCCGCAGGCATTCCGCAAAACGTGGTTGAACAAGGTCTTAGCGATTTCCCAGGCGTTGAGCATCGCATGGAACGCGTGGCCACCATGCACGGCGTAAACTACATCAACGACTCGAAAGCCACCAACGTAGATGCTTGCCGTTATGCTTTGGAGGCCATGACAGCCCCAACAATACTCATCATCGGCGGCAAAGACAAGGGCAACGACTACGAACCCATCAAGGATTTGGTGAAAGAAAAGTGCGCCGCATTGGTATATCTTGGCGCCGACAACACCAAACTTCACCAAAACTTCGACCATCTGGGCTTGCCCGTGGCCGACACACACAGCATGAAAGAATGCCTAACGGCCTGCGCCGGCATGGCTAAGGCGGGTTATACCGTGCTGCTGAGTCCCTGTTGCGCTAGTTTCGACCTCTTTAAAAACATGGAAGACCGAGGCGAGCAGTTCAAGACATTGGTTCGAAACCTCTAACTTCACACGCAAATGGCACTTAACAAATCATTAGGCAACTTCTTCAAGGGCGACAAGGTGATATGGATGATATTCTTCTTCCTGTGCCTCATCAGTGCCGTAGAGGTGTTTTCGGCATCCTCTTCCCTTACGTATAAGGGCGGAAGTTATCTCGCACCCATCATTAAGCACCTTGGAATATTGTTCTTGGGTGTGGTGTTCATGGTGTTTACGGTGAACATACCCTGCCGTTATTTCAAGGTACTAACGCCCTTCTTGTTCCTCTTCTCGGTCTTAACGCTCTTGTGGGTGCTTTGGGGCGGACAAAGCACCAACGGCGCGCAGCGTTGGGTTAGCCTTTTGGGCATACAGTTTCAGCCTTCCGAAGTTGGTAAGGGAACACTCGTGCTGATAGTGGCGCAGATACTTAGTATTGCCCAAACAGAGCATGGTGCCGACCGCAAGGCCATCGGTTGGATAGGCATGGCCACCCTTTTCATCGTTGGCCCCATCTTGTTTGAAAACCTCTCTACGGCTCTGCTCATCTGCCTGGTTGTCTATATGATGATGATTTTGGGCCGTGTGCCGGTGTCGCAGTTGGGCAAGATATTGGGTGTGGTGGTGCTCTTTGCGGCCGCGGCCCTCTCATTCGTGTTGATTTTCGGCCATGCCAAGGCTACCGATGTGCCCGAACAAAGCCTAACCGAAAACGTAGAGCCGAAGAAAGAAGAAAAAGGATTCTTTGGCAGCATGTTCCATCGAGCCGACACTTGGAAGTCGCGCATCTACAAATTCATGAAGAATGAGGAAGTACCGCCAGAGAAATTCGACCTCGACAAGGACGCCCAAGTGGGTCATGCCAACATAGCCATCGCCTCTTCCAACGTTATTGGGCAAGGTCCGGGCAACTCCGTGCAACGCGATTTCCTTTCGCAAGCCTTCTCCGACTTCATTTATGCCGTGATAATCGAAGAGATGGGCATCATCGGTGCCGTTGTCGTGGCCATGCTTTACGTGTTCTTGCTTTTCCGAACAGGCAAGATTGCCAACCGTTGCGAAAACAATTTCCCTGCTTTTCTGGCTATGGGCTTAGCCCTTTTGCTGGTTACGCAGGCCTTGTTCAACATGTGTGTGGCCGTTGGTTTGGTGCCAGTTACGGGTCAGCCGCTGCCGCTTATCAGCAAGGGCGGCACCTCCACCATCATCAATTGCGTTTTCATGGGCGCGATAATCAGCGTAAGCCGAACGGCAAAGAAAGCTGAAAAACAAACAAAAAGTGGTGTGGCAGAAAAAAAATGAGTACTTTTGCACTAAGAAACGAGCATCTTGTGCAGGCCTACCAGTAAGCGATTAAGCTGTGCAGGCTCGTCTAACGTGCAGAATAAGGGAGGGAAGACAACCAAGTGAAGACGCTACACGAGGGGGTGAACAATGGCGAAACCATACATTCTTGTATTCCCCATACCAACAAAAACAAGCAAAGAATGGAAAATAACTTGAGAATAATCATCAGCGGCGGCGGCACCGGAGGCCATATCTTCCCTGCCGTGGCCATTGCCAATGCCCTAAAAGCCAAACGGCCAGATGCGCAGATACTCTTTGTTGGCGCGTTGGGCCGTATGGAGATGCAGCGCGTTCCGGCCGCAGGCTACGATATCAAGGGATTGCCCATCTGCGGTTTCAACCGGAAGAACCTCTTAAAGAACTTCGCCGTGCTGTTTAAGATATGGAAAAGTCAGCGCATGGCCAAGCAGATTATAAAGCAATTTAAGCCAATGGCGGCAGTGGGCGTGGGCGGATATGCCAGCGGTCCCACGCTAAACCAATGTGCGGCGATGGGCATTCCCTGCCTGATACAAGAACAAAACTCGTATGCTGGCGTAACAAATAAGTTGCTTTCCAAGAAGGCACGCAAGATATGCGTGGCCTATGAGGGCATGGAACGGTTCTTTCCCAAAGACAAAATCGTGCTTACGGGAAACCCCGTGCGCCAACAACTGCTGGATAGTCAACTGACAAAAGCCGAGGCTTTAAGGACTTTCGGGCTCGAACCCACCAAGAAAACCATCCTCATCGTGGGCGGAAGTCTGGGTGCACGCACATTGAACGAAAGTGTAATGGCACATCTCGACGAACTGCGAGACAGTGGTGTGCAGGTGATATGGCAAACAGGTAAGAACTATTTCGAGGGCATTAAGGCCGAACTGGCCGATAAGTCGCCGCTGCCCACGCTCAAACCCACCGACTTTATCGCCGACATGGGTGCCGCCTATCGCGCCGCCGACTTGGTGATTAGTCGTGCCGGAGCAAGTAGCATCTCCGAATTCTGTCTTATCGGCAAACCCGTGATATTGGTTCCAAGCCCCAATGTGGCCGAAGACCATCAAACAAAGAACGCTATGGCACTGGTTAACAGGCAGGCAGCACGCTTTGTAAGCGATGCCGAGGCCGTTCAAAAGCTTATCCCCCTGGCTTTACAAACCGTTAACGACGATCAAGCCCTGTCGCAGTTAAGCCATAACATCAAGCAGATGGCTTTGCGCAATTCTGCAGAAATCATTGCCGACGAGGTGATTGCTTTGGCAGAAGAACAAGCAGCCGAAACCCGTTGACAAAAAAAACAAAGGTGCAGTGCATGGCTGCCAAACTTACAACATCATTATGGACATAAAGAAAATTAAAGCAGTATATTTCGTAGGGGCGGGCGGCATCGGCATGAGTGCCATTGCCCGTTACTTCATCAAAAAAGGTTATGTTGTGGCTGGCTATGACAAAACTCGCACACAGCTTACAAACCAATTGGAGAAGGAGGGAATGCTCTTGCACTACGAAGAAAACGTAGACGAGATACCGCAGGCATGCAAGAAAGCGCAGTCGTGCCTGGTGGTGTACACGCCTGCCATACCCGACGACCACAAAGAACTGGTGTATTTTCGCCAAAATGGGTTCGAAATACAAAAGCGCGCGCAGGTGTTGGGCACGCTAACCCGCACCCTAAAAGGGCTTTGTTTCGCCGGAACGCACGGCAAAACAACCACGTCGTGCATGTGCGCGCACATCATGCACCAAAGTCATCCCGACTGTAACGCCTTCCTTGGAGGCATATCCAAGAACTATGGCACCAATTATATATTGAGTCCCAAAAGCGAATACGTGGTTATCGAGGCCGACGAGTTCGACCGCTCCTTCCATTGGCTACGCCCGTGGATGAGCGTAATCACCTCTACCGACCCCGACCACCTCGACATCTACGGCACCAAAGCGGCCTATATGGAGAGTTTCCGCCATTACACCACCCTCATTCGCGAGGGCGGCGTACTCATCATTAAAAAAGGAGTGGAGCTGAAACCCGATGTGAAACCTGGGGTGAAGGTGTACGAATACGCACTGGATGCAGGCGATTTCCACGCAGAGAACGTGAAGATAGACAACGGCAACATTACGTTCGATTTCGTTTCGCCTGTCGAAAACGTCAAGAATGTAACCTTGGGCCATCCCATACCCATCAACATCGAGAACGCCGTGGCCGCTATGGCTATGGCACAACTTAACGGATGCAATGCCGAAGAACTGCGTTACGGCATCAAAACCTACCACGGCGTAGACCGCCGGTTCGACTTTAAGATTAAGACGCCCCACTTGGTGTTCCTTAGCGACTATGCACACCATCCCAACGAGATACTGCAAAGCGCGCAAAGTTTACGCCAATTGTATAAGGACAGAAAGATAACGGCGGTGTTCCAGCCGCACCTCTATACGCGCACGCGCGATTTCTATAAGGAGTTTGCCAAGGCTTTAAGCCTGCTCGACGAGGTTATACTCTGCGACATCTATCCGGCACGAGAAGAACCCATCGAGGGCGTAAGCAGCAAACTGATATACGACAACCTCGATGCCGGTGTAGAAAAGAGCATGATAGCCAAAGACGACGTGCTGGAATTGGTTCAACAGCGCAACTTCGATGTGCTGGTATTCCTCGGTGCAGGCGACCTTGACAGCCTTGCGCCGCAGGTAACAAAGATATTGGAAAGTAAGGCAAAGTAAAGGCTTAACCCCCGCCTGAGGGCATAGGTGTATGAATGTGAATTGGAAGAAAACTGTAACCATGCTGGTAGATGCGCTGCTGGCCGTCTACCTTGTGCTGGCGTTCACGGCTTTCAACAAGCCCAACGCCAAGGCCGCATTGTGCCAAAAGGTGCAGATAGACATCCAAGACGAAAACACCAACGGCTTTATCACCGCCAACGACATACGCAGTAGGCTGGATGCCAACCAGCTATACCCGCTGAACAAGCCCATGCAGGCGGTGCAGGCAAGGAAAATAGAAGAGATGCTCAAACGCAGTCCGTTTGTGAAAACGGTGGACTGTTACAAAACGCAAGACGGATGTGTCAGCATAAGCATCACCCAACGGATGCCCATCGTGCGCATTAAGGCCGCCAATGGCGAGGACTATTACCTCGACGACAACAATCAGGTAATGCCCAATTCGCATTATTCGGCCGACCTCATCATCGCCACGGGGCACATCTCTAAGGCATTCGCGCGAAACTACATCGCGCCCCTCGCCAAACTCTTCATGGGCAACGAGCTATGGGAGAACCAAGTGGAGCAAATCAACATACTGCCCGACAAAGGTGTTGAACTCGTGCCGCGCGTGGGCCAGCATGTTGTGTTCATTGGCTATCTGCCACAGGCCGATACGCAGAAAGAACGCAACGAGAAGATAGCCGACTTCGTAGAGAAAAAGCTCCTACGGCTAGAAAAGTTTTATAAGTATGGGCTCTCGCAGGTTGGATGGAACAAGTACAGCTACATCGACTTAGAGTTCGACAACCAGATTATCTGCAAAAAGAAGAAAGAAAACAAGAACAACCCCGAATAAGCATAGTGTTATGGCAAAGGATTTTATCGTGGCTATCGAGATCGGTTCGTCTAAGATTACCGGTATCGCAGGAAGAAAGAACACAGATGGAAGTATCTCCATCTTGGCTGTGGCCAAAGAGACGCCCTCTTCGTGCGTTAAAAAAGGCGTGGTGTACAACCTCGACCGCACCGTGCAGTGTCTCAACAGCATCGTGTCCAAACTCAAAACCACCCTCAAAGCCGAGATTGCCTACGCCTATGTGGGCGTGGGTGGACAGTCTACGCGGAGCATCGAGAACGTCATCACCAGGGAATTGCCTAACGATACCATCGTGTCGCAAGACATGGTAGACTCGCTGATGGATGCTAACCGCAGCATGGACTATCCCGATGCCGACATCATTGAGGCCATAACCCTCGAATATAAGCTTGGGCAACAATATCAAATCGACCCAGTTGGCGTGCCATGCACCCACTTGGAGGGGCACTTCTTAAACATTCTTTGGCGTAACAGCAACTATCGAAACCTCAAAAAATGTTTCTCTAACGCTGGCATCGCCATTGCCGATGTGTTTATTTCGCCACTGGCCTTGGCCGACAGCGTGCTGACCGACTCGGAAAAACGAAGTGGATGTGTGCTGGTAGACCTTGGTGCGCAAACCACCACCATTGCCGTTTACAGCAAAAGCCTTCTTCGCCATTTGGCCGTAATACCCTTGGGTGGGGCAAACATCACCAAAGACATCGCTTCTTTGCAAATTGAAGAAGAGCATGCCGAACGGTTAAAGCTCACCTACGGCGCCGCATACACCAATCCCGAAGAAGACAATACGGGGCTAACTTACGCCATCGACAGCGACCGCTCTATCCAAAGCGACACCTTCATGAACGTGGTTGAGGCTAGAATTGAGGAGATTATCGCCAATGTGAGGTACCAAATACCAGAGAAGTACGAGGGTAAACTGCTTGGCGGACTAATTCTTACGGGCGGTGGCGCACTGTTGAAGAACATCGAGGAGGCCTTCCAACGCAAAACCAACTTCAACAAGATACGCTTTGCCAAGACGGTGAAGTTCGATTTGCATTCAAAACATCCGGAAATCACTGCGCAAGATGGCACGATGAACACCGTTCTTGGTCTTCTTGCAAAAGGTAATCTCAATTGTGCAGGACGGGAAATATCTAACAATCTCTTCCCCGATGCCGAAACGGAACGCCCTGCAACGCTACCGTCGGAAGGTGAACACATGCCTAATGCCACCGACAACAGAGCCCAACAGGAACAGGCAAACAATAAGTCTAAATTCGAAACTAAGGAGAAAAAGGAGGATAAAGCCGAGAAAGAACAGGCCAATAACGAGCCAGAGGAAGAGAAAGGACCAACCAAATTCAAACAGTGGAAAGAAAAACTTAGTGGTTTCATTAGGCAAATGGCTGAGGAGGAATAAAAAATAAGAGGAGTAAAAGATAAGAGGTTGTAAAGCGTTAAGCCGCGTGCTTGGGCTTGGTTAGTAGGTTTAAAACAGCTAGGTTAGAAACCCTAGGAGTACTAGAAACCCTAGGAGCACTAGAATAACTAGACAGCCTAGAATCCCTAGGATAACTAGAAACCCTAGAACAACTAAAAAGCCAAGTGCACCAGGCGCAGCCATCTTTTCGCCCTTTCTAGTTTACAAGTTAACCAGTTAACAAGTTAACCAGTTGACAAGTTGGTGGGCGTTAGCCATTTTTTCATCTTTTCACCTTTTCACTCTTTCACCTTTTAACCCTTTCACAGGTCAACTTAAAAAAGAACAACGCTATGTCAGAAAAGAATATTAACAAAGGAATTGTGAACTTCGTAGACGAAGAGCACGGGGACAGCATCATCAAAGTTGTTGGTGTTGGCGGCGGTGGCGGCAATGCCGTTAACCACATGTTCAAAGAAGGAATACACAAAGTGTCGTTCGTTCTGTGCAACACCGACAAGCAAGCTTTGGACGATTCGCCTGTGCCCGTACACCTGCAATTGGGTAAAGAAGGACTTGGAGCAGGAAACCGACCGCTCAAAGCCAAGGCTGCCGCCGAAGAAAGCATCGACGACATCAAAGAAATGTTCAGTGATGGCACCAAGATGGCCTTCATTACAGCCGGGATGGGCGGCGGAACAGGTACGGGAGCCGCACCTGTAATCGCTCGCATTTCCAAAGAAATGGGCATCCTCACCGTGGGTATCGTTACCATTCCTTTCCGTTTCGAAGGCCTAAGAAAGATCGACCAAGCCTTGGATGGCGTAGAAGAAATGGCCAAACACGTAGATGCCTTGCTCGTTATCAACAACGAACGTCTGCGCCAGGTTTACCCCGAACTGTCCTTAATCGAGGCTTTCAAGCGCGCCGACGACACACTAAGCGTTGCCGCAAAGAGCATTGCCGAGATAATAACCTACCACGGCTTTATGAATCTCGACTTCAACGACGTGAAGATGGTGTTAGAAGATGGTGGCGTGGCCATCATGAGTTCGGGCTATGGCGAAGGCGAAAACCGCGTTCAACAGGCCATACACGATGCGCTTAACTCGCCTTTGCTCAACGATAACGATGTGTTCAACTCTAAGAAACTACTACTCAACATCTCGTTCAGCGAGAAGAACAACCAAGGTTCTAACCTCATGATGGAAGAGATTAACGATGTAGACGAGTTTATGGCCAAGTTCGGCCCCGACTTCATCTTCAAATGGGGCGTCACTTTCGACGAGAGTCTTGGCGATAAGGTAAAAGTTACCGTCCTTGCCACAGGCTTTGGCGTGGAGAACATCACCACTACACCCGAAAGAACTGCCCGTAAGTCGATTGAAGACATCGAGGATGCCGCACGCAAAGCCCAAGAACGATTGGATAGAACCAAGCGCATCGACACGTATTATGGTACCGACATGCCTGGCGGCCGCACCAAAAGGCATACCAATATCTACCTCTTCCGCCCAGACGACCTCGACAACGAAGACATTATTTTCGCCGTCGACGAGTCGCCAACCTACGCTCGTTCGCAACAAAAGCTTGAAGAGATACGTGGTTACAGCACTACCGTGCAGAAGAAAAAACAAGACGAGGTGGAGCCGCCAACAACCATGCAGGGAACCATTAGCTTTGCCTAGTGGGCATTCCTGGGAGGTACAGGCCTTATCCCACCCCACCCGTTTCATCCATTGCATCAACCCCATTAAGATTAAAATTATGGCTCAATTATTCGAACAGATAAGCAACGACATTAAGGAGGCGATGAAAGCGCGCGACAAGGTGCGCCTTGACACCCTTCGCAACATTAAGAAAGTGTTTCTAGAGGCCAAGACGGCACCAGGAGCAAACGACGTTCTTGAAGACGCCGACGCCCTGAAAATACTTCAAAAGCTAGCCAAGCAGGGTAAAGAATCTGCTGCAACCTTCGTTCAACAGGCTCGCCAAGACCTTGCCGATGCCGAATTGGCACAAGTAAAGGTTATTGAAGAATACCTGCCTGCCGCTCTGTCGGAGGCTCAAATAGAGGCGAAGGTGAAAGAAATCATCGCACAAACGGGTGCTGCCACAATGAAAGATATGGGCCGCGTGATGGGCATGGCTAGCAAACAAATGGCTGGCTTGGCCGATGGCGGAACCATCTCGGCCATCGTTAAGCGACTGTTAGCCTAACTACGTGTTGCGTTTAGGCTTGCTTAAACCTGAAAAATTGAAAAGGTAGAAAGGGTAGAAAGCTGCCGATGCCACCTTCCTCCTAGCTACCCTTTTGTTTTGTCGCCCATTGGCCAACTGGCTTACTCGCCAGTTCGCCAATGGGCTAGCCCATCAATTTATACGTCAGTTCGGTATAAATAATTCTCCCTCTTCCCCCTTTTTAATGGGGAGAGGTGTGCTGCATGGGCAGTCAGAAATCTTAAATTATTATTTTTATCTTTACAAACCCGACCTGATTTTCACGTCATTCTAGCGAAAAAGATAGGTCAAAAAGTAGGCAAATAGCCGCTTTTTCTACTATTTTACGCCTTGGCACTTGTCTGTTTTTAAGCATAAGACCTGCGTTTTGCACCATTTAGCCTTTCTAGAATGGTTGCCAACTCGTAATTTTGCAAGCCCAATTACCCACATTTTACCCCTAAAACCCCACTTTTTAACGGCTATTTTGCCCTTTCTAATCATAAAACACATGGTTAGAAGGGGCTTTATTTATACCATTTTGTTGAATGTTTATGCGTATTGCCTTGCATTTAACGGCATTTTGTACTGCGTTTTGTACCTTTTTACCTTGCATTTAGCATCAAAACGCACTGCATTTAGCACCAAAACGCACTACGTTTAGCGGCTTATTGCACCGCATTTAGCGTCAAAACGCACTGCATTTAGCACCAAAACGCACAAAAGTTGGTGCAAATGGCGTTCTCTTTAAATAAAAATTCATTTTGCTGCATTCGCATACTAACCTCCTTTTGCATCAAAACAAACCTTCGCGAGAATCGATTTTTTGCACGCCTGCTTACGCTTGGTGGAGAAAACGGGCGCTCATAATGTTAAATTCTTGACTAAAAACTAGACAAAACAACCGTGCGTTTACATGTGCATGGGCAACGGCAAGGAAAGCATGTACGCTTACGGCGGCCAGCGCGAGCGGTTGCAAGGCATACACCTTTTATCCCGAATTTGCGCAGCATTGGCAACGGCGCGACAAGTTTTTACGGCATTTATTGCGCATCTAAAAAAGTATTATTACCTTTACCGCCGTAATACGGCTTTTGGTTGAGGGGCAGTGCCGTTCCGAACAAAACCAATCGCACCCTGAGGAAAATGCTTTCGCATTAAAAACGTTAACGATATAAGCACATATTCATGTAAAACAAAGTATTTATGATATCTGTCTATTCCATCAAACCGCAGTTTCAACGGGCATTAACACCTATTTTAGAGTTGTTGCATCGTGCAAAGGTTACCGCCAACCAAATCACCCTGTGGGCCGGCATCCTCTCTCTTGTCATCGGCATTTTGTTTTGGTTTGCGGGCGATGTGGGTACGTGGCTCTACCTCTGCCTGCCTGTGGGACTGATGATACGTATGGCCCTGAATGCCTTAGACGGGATGATGGCTCGTCGTTACAATCAAATAACCCGAAAAGGAGAGCTGTTAAACGAACTGGGTGATGTCGTTTCGGACACCATTATTTATTTTCCGCTGTTGAAGTATCATCCCGAAAGCCTTTATTTTATTGTGGCTTTCATTGCCCTCAGCATTATTAATGAATACGCAGGAGTGATGGGAAAGGTGCTGTCGGCAGAACGACGGTATGATGGTCCGATGGGAAAGAGCGACCGTGCTTTCGTTCTCGGCCTCTACGGAGTGGTCTGTTTGTTTGGCATAAACCTTTCAGGATGTTCTGTTTACATCTTTGGGGCTATCGATTTGTTGCTTGTAGTCAGCACGTGGATTAGGATAAAGAAGACGTTAAAAGTAACTGGAAGTTCGCAAACGCCTGAGTAAACCGACGATATAGATAAGCAGTGGAGTATGAAAAAGAAACCTTATCCAACGGTTGCGGTTTTTTCTGGCGGTGGTACACGTTATGCTTTGTATCTCGGCATGTATGCGGCGATGCAGCATTATGGCGTAAAACCCGACCTGCTGATTGCCTCTTGCGGTGGCAGTATCGCTGCCAACATTATCAATTCGTTTGCTACCGATGAGCAACGAAAGGCCTTCATACAGTCGGAAGAACTGTATCGCTTTGTGCAAAACACTCGAATGACACGGTTTAAGATGCTGTATAAGATAGGTCTCTATTGTCAGCGCAAGGTGCGAAACACATGCTATGCACCTTATGTCGAAAATATTTTCGATAAGTTTATCGTAGACATGCCCACCGACATACGCCCCCTTTTGCCCTCGTTGGCTGTGCAGCCCACCCTTCCCACCATCGTAGTCGGTGCCCGATTGTTGTTTGACAGGGCCGACATCGGTAAAGAAAGAAACGGAAGAAAACTTTATAGGAAGGTGCTTTTTACCGATGCTGAGACAGCTCGAAACATCGATTTGTCTGCCATTAACTGCAATTTTAAAAGCTATGAGGGTAGTGCCATCGACTCGCAAGTTGAGCTGTTTCAAGACGTTCCCTTGCCCATTGCCACCCGAATATCTGTTTCGGATATGTTCTACGTTCAACCCGTACATTACAACGGCGCCTATTTTGCGGGCGGAATTGTTGACTTGATGCCCATAGAACTGGCCGAACAACTTGGCGAAACGATTTTCTTTGAGAAGAAAAAGGGTTTTGGCACCATCGACGAGGCACTTGTTAGAGCCGTTTTTGGCTATAGTGGAAACCGCCGATTGCAAGAGGTGATGACGCATTCGGTGAACTATTGGGTAGACACGGCCGACATGAACCAAGCGCTTTCGGGCCATTACATCGAGAAAAACATCAACATTTTCAAGCTCCGCGTAGAACTCAAGCTGCCCAAAACCTATGCGCAGTTTGTAGAAGATATGGACTTTCAATGGCAATACGGATACGATAGGGTTGCCCAACATTTTAAAAACAAACAGGTATGAACATCTTTATTACCGGCGGAACATCGGGTATCGGCTTGGCCTTGGCGCGGTTTTATACTGCCGAAGGCCACCGGGTAGGGGTGTGCGGACGAAATACGGCACGAATAGACAGGAGTGATGAGGTTAACAAACTGTTGCTTGCATACCAGCTAGATGTGTGTGATAAGGACGCATTAGCCGCTGCCGTAGAAGTGTTTTGTGCCGATAAAGGCTTGGACATGATGATTGTTGCTGCCGGATATTACCGTAACGGCGTTACCGAAGAAGTGGATTTTGAGCAGACTTCACAAATGTTGAAAGTTAACATCACGGGTGCATTGAATGCGATGGAAGTGGCGCGAGAAACGATGAAAGCATCGGGTGGACATCTGGTCGTGATTGCCTCGGTGGCAGGATTGCTGCATTATCCGTGCGCAAGCGTATATGCCAAGTGCAAACGAGCCTTGATACAAATAGCCGATGCTTATCGCCGAAGTTTGGCCGACTATCAAATAACGGTTACAACACTTGTTCCAGGCTACATAGACACGCCTCGATTGAGAGAGATATACCGTAACGACCTTTCCAAATGTCCGTTCTGCATGCCCTTAAATCGGGCTGTCGAAACAATGACAAAGGCCATAGCGCAGCGCAAAGAACAGGTGGTTTTTCCGCCAAAAATGCGCCTTTCCATCGCCTTTCTTTCGCTTTTACCCACTTGTTTGTTATCGGCTTTTATGCACCGAAAGACATTATGGAGCATTCCCAAATAAACGATAAAACGATATGGGCGTGTAAGCGGCCCTTGCCAAACGGTTTGATGCAGCGTTGCGGTATAGATAACAAATGCTTGCAAGTAAGCAAATACATCGCCCTTGTTATCTGTTGGGGAGTATTCTATGCTGTTTATACTTTTGCAGCAAGCTATGCGGCATCGCTTAAAGAGGTGTCTTCGCTTTGCTTTTCGTTTGAAAAGGCCATACCGTTTGTACCTTTTGCCATCTATTTTTATAGCAGTAGTGTGGTGTTTTTTATATGGGTTTTCTTCCTTTGTAATACCTTTCGTCAACTGTCGACATTAAGTAAACGCATCGTTTTTATAACCATTTTATCGGGAATTTGTTTTATTGTCTTTCCGTTAAAACAAAGTTTTGTACGTCCGGAAACAGCCCATATTTTGTTTTCTTTCATCAATACGTACGATACGCCTTTTAATCAGGCCCCGTCTTTGCATATAGGTTATGCCTGCATCTTTTGGAGTGGGGTGCGAAATAGCAGGTTGAGAAACTTTCTGAGAATGTGGTTGGTGTTGTTAATGCTGTCTACCCTTTTGGTATATCAGCACCATTTCATCGATATTACTACCGGTTTGATGGCAGGTTTTCTGACGTTATGGATGTTTCCTTACCGTAAAAAGCGTAACCGACAAATAGCAAAGGTTTACTTTTTTGTTGCCGCCGTGGCACTGACGGCGTTGTTGTTTGCCATCGAACATTCGGTTTTAGGAAGTATTTTTTTATTGTGGGGCATACTCGTCTTGCTTTTATTGGGCCGTGCTTATTATCGCTCTAATCGACATTTTCTTAAAGACGACCACGGTTGCATCGGTTTTTTGCGTTATATTTTCTATTTTCCCTATATCGCAGTGTATCGCATATTGTGGCTGTTTTCTCGTCAGGCACCTGTAGAAATGGCACCCAACATCTTCGTTGGAGGCTTGCTTTCATGCCGTTCTGCGCGGAAATTCGCCCTATTGGGAGAGGTTTCGGTGTTCGACCTTTCAGCCGAATTACCCGAAAACGCCTACTTTCGCACATCGGCAGATTACCATTGCTTTCCGCTTTTGGATATTGCCACTATCCCCAAAGCCTGTGAGGAGCGTATTGTAACCACAGTTTTAGAGAAGATGAAAGCCAGTGAAGTGCCTCGAAAGCTATATATTCATTGTGCAATGGGCCGTTTTCGGAGTTGCCGAATAGGTGAAGCGGTGCTGTTAACGATAAGTAAAAATTTAACCAGAGATAAAAATGGAAACAGGAACATTTAAGAGTTTTGACAACGCAGATATTTTTTACAGGGCGTGGAATTACAACCCTTCGCAGAAGACCATTGTGATATTGCATCGCGGGCACGAACATTCGGGACGTTTGCAAGCCTTTGCCGAGGACGAACAATTTGTGCATTTCAACATCTTTGGCTTTGATATGCGTGGACTGGGGCACACTTCGCAACCCGTTTCGCCCCATTTTATGGACTATGTGCGCGACTTGGATGCTTTCGTAAAATACCTCCATGAGCAGTATGGAATTGTTGAGAGAGACATCTTTGTGGTGGCTAACAGCATTGCAGGCGTAATTGTATCGGCGTGGTGTCACGACTTTGCGCCCCGTATTGCCGGTATGGCACTTCTCGCTCCTGCGTTTACCATTAAGTTATATGTGCCTTTTGCAAAGACGGGAATTGCGTTGGCAGCGCGGCTTTTCAAACATCTTACGGTGCCCAGTTATGTAAAATCGAAGGTGTTGACACATGATGTGGAACAGCAAAAGGCGTACGACACCGACCCGCTAATTACTAGAGAAATTGATGCGCACTATCTCTTGGATTTGCTGAAAGCAGGAAAGCGTATCGTAGAAGATGCTGCTGCCATTACGATACCAACGCTGTTGCTCTCTGCCGGTAAAGATTACGTGGTGAAAGACGATATGCAAAAGCGTTTTTTTGTTGACATCAGCTCCACCCAAAAGCGGTTTATCAAGCTCAAAGGGTTTTATCACGGGCTATTGTTTGAAACGCAACGTGAGCAGGTTTACAATCCTATTGCCGAGTTTATCAACCGCTGTTTCTCACTCGAACAACCGCCAACGACCTGTATGCCTGATAAATTTACAGTTGACGAGTATAACAAAATGGCTCTGAATATGCTTCCCCGAATTGAACGTTGGGGCTTTGGGATACAGAAATGGATGCTCCATCATTTGGGATTTCTTAGTAAAGGAATGCGTGTGGGACTAAAATATGGTTTTGATTCGGGTATGTCTCTCGATTATGTTTATCGCAACCACGCACAGGGATGCGGACCAATTGGACGATGGATAGACAGAGGTTATCTTAACGCCATTGGTTGGAGAGGAGTGAGAATACGCCGAGAGAATCTCGTATCAATTGTAGAAGAACGTATTAAAGCGCTCGAACAGCGCAATGAACCGGTGAAAATACTCGATATAGCCGGTGGAACGGGTAATTATTTGTTCGACATCAAGCGTAAGTTTCCTGAAATAGAAGTGGTTATAAACGACTTTTCGGAAGCAAACATTGCTTTCGGCGAGGCACAGATACAACAGCAAGGACTTCAAAATATACGGTTTACTCGTCTTGATTGTTTTAATAAAGACTCATATCAACAGCTGAATTTTGAGCCTAATATCGTTATTATTTCCGGTATATTCGAGCTGTTTGGTGATAACGAGCTTGTTTGTAACGCCATCTCCGGCGCTTTATCCGCACTGCAACCAGGCGGCTTTTTGGTCTATACTGGTCAGCCTTGGCACCCTCAGTTAAAAATGATTGCTTTCGTATTAAACAGCCATCAAGAGCGCGATTGGATTATGCGGCGGCGTTCGCAACGCGAACTGGACAGTCTTTTCGCCTTTTATGGCTTAACCAAATGTGGCATGAAACTCGATAACTTCGGCATTTTTACCGTTAGTTATGGAATGAAATAAGTTGCAAACGGGCTTTTTCTTCAGCCGCAGACAAATCAGTTGGGGTGTCGTTATCAAAGTAAGATGTGTTGACGGCGATGTTTCGGCGTGTCAAAGTCATTTTCCAATTACCCGTCGCCCTGCCATTTTGTAGGATAAGAGGAAAGAAAATACCGTTGTTAGTAAATGCTTTGCTGTTGTGAGAAGCTTGCAAAACATCGCCGCGATACTTGTAGGCAATGATGTATTCGTCGTAAGCAGGCAGAAAGATAAAGCTTTCTTTCTCTTTGATGTCGATTGAAGAAGAATCGTGCAGCAGGTAAGTTTTATCGTTGAAAGCGACCTTTTGAAGCTCTTTTTCAATAATTTCAACGCCCAATCGCGCCTCTTTTATTGACAATCCCGACCACCAACAGAAGTCGTCTAACGTTGCGGGGGCATGACTTCTAAAATAATTGCGTGCCAATATGCTCAACGCCTCGTCTTTTGTGGGTAAGGGCATAGGGGCTACTCGCTCGTCTAAGAGCATGTAGGTATGTGTGTTTCCCGCTTCAGGACCGCTGCAAATGAGTGCCTCGCATTCGGCATTCTCCAAAAAGCGGTTCATAAAAATGGTGTCCGAAGGTAAGCCTTTTTCAGCTATTCGTTCTGTAATTTGCTGTTTGGTAAGGCTCTTTCCACCGCTTAACATATCATAGATATGCTGGTTAGCGGTATCGTACATCTGCTCGGTGATGGTCAGTCCGTGTCCTTTCATCAACGATGCGTAGGCAGATTTCAGCCTGTTGCACGACAATTTGAGCATCCAACGAATATCGTTTGGACTTACATAATGCCATGTAGGGCGTAGTACGTGGGTGCGAAGAATCTCTCCACGGTCGAGGGCTTGCTTGATATGCTGCATCGTTGCACCACGTGTACGTATTCCTAGTGCCAGCTTTGCCATTCGGGGTTGTTGTGCTTGTATGGCTCCCATCCAGGCTACAACATCTTTTACGTCGGTAAAATCGGGGTTAATTAACTGTTGGGCGCGCAGCCGAATCATTGGGATATTTATTTTTTTCATGCCTTTTGTGGGGATGTTTACTTCTTGCAAAGGTAATCAGAAATGTGTAAACTCGGTATCAAAATGGTGTTAGCCCCTTTGATTTCTTGGTTAGGTAGTCTTTAGTAAAGTTCATTGGGCTTGTTTTTACAAGGGGACTTCGTGGTGAAACCTTAGGATTAGACAAAAATGGCTGTATCGGATGCTCTCTTGATACAGCCATTTATGCTATCTGTAAGTGGTTCGTCTAGAACTTAATCATAATCCCGACCGTGGGGAGAATTGTTCCACTATAGTACACCAGTGTACGAAGCAACTGTTTGGTGTGGGGTGAAGTGGGGTCGTCCATTACATGCCCCTCGGCATCACGATTGGTATATATCGGTTTGGATGGCGTATTGCTGATGTAGGCATTCTGCACATCGAGATATAGATTGAGCATCCAATGCTTGAAATAGAACTCCTTATCTAAGCGCACATCCAGCTGATGAGCATCAGCAAGGCGTAGTGTGTTGAATTGCTCGTAGTCGGTATAGGCCTGATTGGTAATAGACCATGCAGCCTTGTTTGTAGAACGCTCTACATCAATGGGCGAATAAGGAGCACCGCCTATGTAACGCCAGCGAGCTGAGATGTACCAGCCTTTGGGTAGCTTGTAGCTTGTTGTAAGATTGAGGATGTGCCTCGTGTCCCACGAAGAGGGGCGGTAGATGCCGTTTTTGTCTGTAAACTCACTCCTAAAAAGTGTGTATGTAGCAGTCAGGTCTATATCGCGCCACCCCATAAGCTTAGCCACAACTTCCACACCATAGGCCCTGCCCTTGCCCGTAGACATAACGGCCTCGTCGCCAACTTGTCCATAGTCTACTCCCTTGCTGGCCAAACTAATTCCGTCGGTAAGGGAAATAGGATAGTTGCTATACTGCTTATAGAAGCCCTCAAGAGAGAAACGCAGGAAGTTACCGGGATGATATTCCATGCCCACAATAGCTTGATTGGAGGTGATATACTTGAGTGCATTGCTGCGATTGACATAGTTTCCCTCGGTATTGCGGTAGCCCATCGTTGTGTAGGAGGGGGGCATCGCATAGCGCCCGATGTTGGCATTGAGGTCGAAGTCTTCCGAAAATGAATACGATAGCGATAGTCTGGGCGACAACTGCTTGAGCGGATTACTCATGCTAGCTGTGAAAGTATTACCCACTAAATTTACCCCAAGAGAAACCTTGAACCGATTGTTAAGGTACTGATCCGAAGCTTGCACGAATGCTTGGTAAGAAAGCAGGTCGATGCTGCTGTGATATTGGAAGGGGACAACATTTCCCGATGCGAACTGTAAGCGATATACGTCATTTGCATAGTTGCTGTATTTGATGCCAGCTCCAAAGTTCAGTTTGATAGGCAGCGTAGTATAGTTGCGCTCGTAGCGTAGTTTAATCTCGGCTTCGTCCGATTGGTAGTCGGATATTTTGGATGCCGACTTATCGTTATCTTTATACTTTACACCTGCGTTGCGCAGCATGTTTCGGCTTAGAATCCAACTATCGACGAAGCGTTTGCCGTAGTGTTTGTAGGCCAACCCGAAGGTATAGTTCCACTGGGAGTACTCGGGCAGGTAGCCTAGTATGTATTTCTGCGCCTCGGTACCTGTCTGTTCGAGGTTTCTGTTGAGGCTCATGTTGTCGATAGCGCCTATACCAATCACGGTAATCTCATGATGTGGGTTGATGCGCCATTTGTATTTCATTTGAAAGTCGTTGTAGGTGGGTAAAAAAGGCAAGCCAATCACCTTGAATAACCACTGCAAATAAGATTGACGAAAAGAGACGATGAACGATGCATCCTTGCCCAAAGGGCCGTCTAAGGTAATCCCTGCATCCGATGCTCCTACCGCAACCTTTGTATGCAGCCTGTCTCTGCTACCATCTTTTTGCTTGATCTCCATCACGGAGCTAAGCGTATTGGGTCTGTTAGCAGGGAAAGCTCCCGTATAGAAACTGATTTCGCGCACAAAGTCGGGGTTAATGATGCCGACAACTCCTCCCGATGCCCCTTGTGTGGCAAAGTGATTAATCACGGGTATCTCTATGCCATCTAGGTAAAACACATTCTCTGTGGGGCCTCCGCCACGTATGATGAGGTCGTTCCGGTTAGGAGCCGTGGCACCAACTCCTGGCAGTATTTGCACCAGTTTGGAAACATCGCGATTGGCTCCAGCACTCTTCTCAATCTGATGTACCCCTAAAGGGAGTACCGAGACCGGACTCTCGGTAGGGCGAAGCAATAGATTGGGGCTAACTAAAACTTCTTTGAGCGTTGTGGAGGCTTCGCTGACCATAATGTCTATAAAAGTGGTTTGGTTACCCAGTACTTGTAGTTCCTCGGAGATTTTAGTCTCGAAACCTACCATACTGACGACGATTTTATGGAAACCGGGCTGTACGCCCGTGATTTTAAATGTTCCTTCTATAGAGGTTTTCGCACCGAGAGAAGTTCCTTGTACTTGTACTGTGGCGAACTCTAGTGGTTCGTTGTTCTTGTCATTGATGACGCGCCCTTGGATAATTCCTGTTTGGGCAAAACCATTATAGGCGAGCAGGAAGGCCAAACATAATAGACTGTATATCCGCATTGTTGCTTAATTGAAAAATAGATGTAGTCAAATAGTCCCTACCAGCTGTTCGTAAGGATTACCTAATCTTGTTTTACAAAGATAATACAATTACTAACAAACGCAACAATAAAAAGAACAAGATTATACTATTTACGCCAGTTCGGTATAAGAAAGTTCGCTAAAAGGTTAATAGTCTTGCTATTGTTTTGTGTTTTTATAGTTGAAAATCACTAACTTACAAAGCACATACAGCCATGATTACCACTGATAAAGCTACTGAAGTGTTGTGTATATTGGATGAGTTAAGTAAGAATTTAGATGCCGAATGAACTAAAAACCTCCATGTTGCACCCGTAGGTGAGGGATATAAGCGCATGAGAAACCGCAAGTGCCAAATGTCTAAGAGCGAAACCATAACCATTCCATCGTTCGCATTTTCATAGTTCCGCAAATGCGCTTGCTAAGCCTTGATGATGCATTATTACGTTAACCGCCGTGTTAAATACGTTTTGTACCAAAGCGAGAGCTGAAAAAGCTCTCTACAAGCGCTTATAGCCTGTGGAATGAAAGATGGCGTTTGGAGGTTAGAAGGGTGAGCTGTTGGCGGTGATGGGCTGTGAAATGAATGGCCTAGATAGTGCCAAGCAGGTATCTAACGTTACGAGAGGCCGGGCATTAAAGGTACAGCGGTGCCTCGTTACCCATGTTAAAAAGCAAGTCGATAACGCTTAGATTGGGCAAGAAACCGTGGCGTTGGGCGAACACTTGGTAATAAGGGCGGGGCGTAAAAACGGGGTCGTGGGGCGGATTTTTGGGCACGATGGTGTCGCGGAAGTCTTGAAAGGTGGGGAAAGTGACAGTGTCGGCATCGACAAAAGCAGCTGGAAGGCTTGCACCCGATGCCAGTTGCGCCTGCGTTGGTACAAAGGCGGGGGTGAGAATGATGTTGGGTGTAAAGTCGAGTAGGGCGCAAACGGTGTGCGTTAGTTCGAGGTTGAAGTCGAAAAGAAACTCGAAACGGCGTTCAAAAAAGGGGCGAAAATCATCGGCGTAGTATTCGAAAAAGGGACTTTCGTTGTAAGCCGAAACGATGGCTTGCCAATGTATGTGCCGCCAATTGCCGTGGTCGCTTATGCGAATGTCTTTCATGGCCATGCACGAGACCTGCTCGCCCGATGGCCGTTCGATGGGGATGGTTAGGGCTTGTGGCCCATTGGCCGTGGCTATGATACAGCGGTTGCGGTAGGTTTGCTTGATGAAATGGTCGTGTTGCTCCATCCAACAGCCATTGCTTTGAAAGAGTTTGGCATACCATTGTACGGGGGCGAGATAGGCAGAAGAGAGGAGGGGAAACATGATTTTGAGCGAAAATGAATGAGACAAACAAGAATGATAGGGCTGATAAGAACGATGATGCCAAAAGATTGCCCAGCACAGATGGGCTTAATGTGCAGGATAAGACGGATGAAACCTAAAAACAGGTGGGACAAATGCAACACGGCTGGCTCAAAACGAACCAAGAACACAGCGTTGCATTTGTCCCATCGGTCTTAAACTGCGGCATTTACGCCTGTAAAGGCTAGGGTGCTAGCCGCTACATCATTTTATCTTATCCACCAATTTGAACAAGCGGTTCCATCTGATGCCCTTAAATCCGGGATGGTCTACATCATGCGACCACCAGATGAATATGGGTTTGCCCACCACATGGTCTTCGGGCACAAAGCCCCAATAGCGCGAGTCGGCCGAATTATGTCGGTTGTCGCCCATCATCCAATAGTAGTCCATCTTAAAGGTGTAGCTGTTGGCGGGCTTGTTGTTGATGTATATTTGTCCGTTGCGCACGTCAACCTCGTTGTCTTCGTACACGCGAATGGCACGTTCGTACATCGGCAGGTTGGCTAAGCTAAGCTTAATGGTAGCCCCTTTCTTGGGAATCCATATCGGTCCGTAGTTATCGCGCGTCCATCCAGTGTTGGCGTTGAGGGGATAGAGGTCGCCTGTGGGTGCATCGGTGTTCAGTTTCACGCTCTCAACGATGTCTTTTCGTGCAGCAAGTGCCTTTGCAGCCATTGCCGTAAGTGGCATAACGCCGCTCGTGTTAAGGCTTTGCAGGTCTTCTTGCGTTATGCCTAGGCTTGTAAGCAAGTCGTCGGGCAGCATTCCTTTCAGCTTAACATAATAGGTATATTGCACGTTGTCTGGTTCTTTGTTGGGCTTGCCGTCGAGGTAAACGATGCGGTTCTTTATTTGAAGGGTTTGCCCCGAAAGGCCCACACAACGCTTAACGTAGTTCTCACGGCGGTCGGTGGGGCGCGAAATGAGGTCGCCATACTCGTTGGGGTTTTGCAAGATGTAGGCGCGCCCTAGCGCATAGATGTGCTGGAAGTAGGCGCGCTGTTGCAAAAGCGACATGCTGTCGAGGTTAACGGGATGGTTGGCTTGGTCGTAAAGCTGCTTGCCATACGAGTAAACCATTTGGTAATAGTCGGCAGCAGCCCATCGTGCCTCGTTAACAAGACTGTCTCCCGAGGGATAATTAAACACAACGATGTCGTTAAGCTTAACGTGTCCCAGGCCTTTTACGCGGCGATAGTCCCAATGTGGCACCTCAATGTACGACTTAACGTTAATCACTGGCATGGTGTGTTGGGTTAATGGCATGGTGAGCGGCGTTTGTGGGATGCGCGGACCATAGCTTAACTTACTTACGAAGAGGTAATCGCCAGTGAGCAAACTCTTTTCGAGCGAGCTTGAAGGGATGACGAAGTTTTGGAAGAAGAACAGGTTGATGAAGTAAACAGCCACAAGGGCGAAGACGATGGCATCTACCCAGCCCATGATAAAGCGTGTTGGTCCTTCGGAGTCTTTCCACCATTGCCACTTTATTTTCTTCGAAATATAAACGTCGTAGATGAAAGGCAGAACGAGCAATCCCCACCAACTTTCCACCCAAAAGAGGAATGCGAGGTAGAGAAGTGCCACGATGATGAATTTAGTCCACTGCTTGCGTGGGTTGAATTCTTTCTTTTTCTTGTTTATCATTGCAAGTGTTAGTTATATGTTTTGTGCCTTTTGCCCCTTACGTTGTGGTGAAACATGGTTGGTTTCGGTGCCGTATGTGGGTGCAGGCGCATGTTGTTGTCAGAACTTAAAGAGGTCGTTCATCGTTAATAAGCCATTGTGTGTGGCGGCATATTCGGCAGCCAGCACTGCGCCTTCGGCAAAACCGCGGCGCGAATGGGCGTCGTGGGTGATGCTGATGCTGTCGGCCTCGCTGTCGTAAACGATGGAATGAATGCCTGGAACCTCGCCGCGACGGAAACTGTCGATGGCCAATTGGTCGTCGGTTGTTTGCTCGCTGCGTACGATTGAGCCGTCGGCTAAGTGCTGTTCGCCCTTTACCCACGTTGCCTTGCGGTCTAGTTGTGTCACCACTTCCTCGGCCAAAGTAATGGCCGTGCCCGATGGCGCGTCTTGTTTGTGAACATGATGGGTTTCTTCGATGTGCACATTGTATTGCGGAAAGCGGTTCATCAGTTCGGCCAAACGGCGGTTTAAGGCCTGGAAAATGGCCACGCCAATAGAGAAGTTGCTGGCCCAGAACAGCGTTTGGCCTTCTTCTTGGCACATTCGGCGCACCTCTTCGCCGTGTTGGGCAAGCCATCCCGTGGAGCCCGACACCACTTTTACGTTGTGTGCAAAGGCCTTGCGGTAGTTGTCGAAGGCCGCTTGGGGCGTGGTAAACTCGATGGCCACGTCTGTCGAAGCAAAGGCGGGGCTGTCGAAGTCGGCTTGGTTGTCTTTGTCGATGATGCAAACGATGTGGTGGCCGCGTTGTTTGGCAATCTCTTCAATCATGCGGCCCATCTTTCCGTAGCCTATAATGGCGATGTTCATGGGTTGTATTTTTTCTACTATTATGATGTAATGCGTTCTCGGCAGTTAGCCTTTGAACTTGCTGTGGGGCAGTGCCAATGGCGTGTAATGCCCTAATTTACTGCGCAAAGTTAGCGAAAAAAGGGATAAAAGCCATCTTTTTAGCCTTTTCATTTTATCCCCTTTCACCTTTTTTAGACGTAAAGATGGTAGCTGCCGCCTGCCAAAAGCTTTAAAAGACCTTTCATTTCGAGTTGGAAAAGCAACACGGTGAGTTGCGAAATGGGGATGTTGGCCGTGAGCGACAGTTGGTTTATGGGTTGGTCGTTCAGCTTTTGCAACGCCTGAACCACGGCTTGTTCTTCGCCAGAGAGCTGTGGAAACAATTGTCGTTCTATGCCTTGGCGTGTGGCTTGCATGCGTTTAAGGTCGGTTTCCCAGCCTAGTGCGTGTACAAAGTCGGCTGCCGAGGAAACGAGTTGGGCCTTATGGTCGCGTATCAGGTTGTTGCAGCCCTCGCTATATGGTGCGCCAACGGGACCAGGGAAGGCGAAAACATCGCGGTTGTAGTCGCGAGCGATGGCCGCAGTGATAAGTCCTCCGCCATGTGCAGCACTCTCTACCAACACACAAGCGTCTGAAATGCCGGCCACAATGCGGTTTCTTCGCACAAAGTTTAGCTTGTCGGCGTTGGTGTTGGTGAGAAATTCGGTGAGCAGTCCGCCCTGTGTAAGCATTTCGTTGGCCGTTTGTTTGTGGCGGGTGGGGTATAGATAATCCAGCCCATGAGCCAGCACGCCCACCGTGTCTAGCCCGTTTGCCAAGGCTTGTCGGTGCGCGTTGATGTCTACGCCGTATGCCAGTCCGCTAACGATAAGCACTTCGGGGCAAAGGTTTTTCAACTCCGAAACAAAGCGGCGAATAAGATCTTGCCCGTAGGCTGTGCAGTGGCGCGTGCCAACAATGTTGATAACGCGTGCCCGATTAAGGTTGGCCGTACCTTTATAAAACAGCACAAGCGGTGCGTCGTCGCAGTTTTTAAGTCGCTGTGGGTAGTCGTCGTCGGCCAAAGCAAGTGCCCGTATGCCGTTGCGCAGGTTGTATTCCATTTCGGCATCGGCCGCTTTTAGGTGCTGTTCGATGTTGCGCATAGCCTCTTGCAGGCGTGGCGAGGCATCGGGCAGCACCTCGCGCAAGTCGTTTCGGTGTGCAATAACGGCCGTGGCCGAACCCAACAGTCGGTATAGCTGTGCCAAACCAGCAAGGTTAAAGTAATTAACGCGCGTCAGTGCGATGGCGTTTCGGGTCTCGTTGTCGTTCATGGATAGGGTTAAGTTTCTTTTAGTTTACGAGTTAACAAGTAGACAAGCAGACAAGTTTACACGTAGACAAGTTAACGAGTTGACGTGTTTATAAATATACAAGGCCGTAGCCAAGTAAACATGTTGACGGGTAACATGTTTACTTGGCTCTATTTTTTGCCGTTTCTATAACCGTTAGCTAACGGGAACATGGCTTATTTATCGGCCGATTGCTGATCTACAAAGGGTGCGAAAGCCTTGTCTATTTCCTCACTTCGGCTCAGTCTGCCGTCCACTAAGCATACAAGTTCGGCCGTGGCACGGAACGAAAGTTTATCATCTCGCTTGCGGAAGATGTCGTGATGGAACACATATCGGATGCCTTCTTGCGTAATTCGAAGTTTAGACACAAGGATGTCATCGCATTGCAGTGGTGTTTTGTATTGCAGAGTCATGCGTGCCACCACGGCATCCACTCCCTTTTCGTGCAGGCCAGCAAAGCTTAGCCCTGTGTGTTTCAAGAAAAGGTGGCGCGTGTGTTCTGTGTAATGCAAATAATTGGCGTTGTTAACAATGCCTTGGATGTCGCATTCGTAATCGCGAACTTCCATCTCGGTTGTGAATGTGTACATATATTATATAGTTATTTAAAAGCCTCACCCCAACTATAACCGGCCTCACCCCCAGCCCCTCAACAAAGAGGGAGGAGAGTAAAGCCTCACCCCCAACCCCTCTCCAAGGGGAGAGGGGAGTGGTATGCTTTGTTGGTTAAGCCTCACCCCCAACCCCTCTCCAAGGGGAGAGGGGAGTGATATGCCTTATTAGTTGATGAGTTAGTTGTTGAGTTGTTGAGTAGTTGAGTTGACAAGGATTGCCGTCCACTCTGCAACCAAGCATTTGGCTTAACTCCTTAACTCCTCAACAAGTATTGCCGCCCACTCTGCAGCCAAGCATTTGGCTTAACTCCATAACTCCTCAACCCCTTAACTCCTCAACAAGTTATCTCCTCAAATATTCATACCCAATTCTGCATCTTAGGCAGTTTTTGCGGTCGCAATATTCGTTTTTAAGCTGTATAAGAGCCTGCGTATCGCCAGCGTTATTCACTTCTAGACCGCACGCTTTCCACATCCTAATGATGTGGTTATCCTCCGCTTTCAGTTCATCTAGCAGCTGATAAGCGCGGTCGCACAGAGCATCGTTGTGGCGATGACGGCCGTAAGCGAAGAGAACAGGCACAACGGTGTTGAGGATGAGCACATCGCGCGAGGCCGTAGAGAGTGCTTTGTCGCTGGCTTTGCTTTCTCCGCCAAACACATAATGCGTTTGCCAATAGCCCGAAACCTGCGTGACTAAGGCTTTACGCAGCTGTGTTAGATTTTCGCAAGCCACGATGTTGGCCAACGATGCCCGGCGCGAATGGTGAAGAACGGCCAGTTGCGACAGGCGGATGTGTGGAAAATTCTGCGGCCTGAGTCGAAGAAACAACCACAAGGAAGGGTCTAATGGCTGCAAGTTAAACTTGTGCGCAAGGTAAGCGTACTCCTTTTTAAGTAGCCCAAAGTAGCTTTCGGCCGTGGCTGCGTCTCGGTGTCGGGTGGGTATGGCCACATCGTTTAGCAGTCCTGCTTGTCCCATAAAGAGGGCCTCTATCTGAAAAGCGTTGTCGCGATGGTGGTCAACGCATCGCAAAGGCACGTTGGCAGCCCAGCGTTCGAAGGCATCGCCGTTTACGCCGAACCCAAAATTGCGTGCCAAAGTAATGAAGAATGCACCTTCCCAAGAGCCATTTGCTCGCTCAACACGCCGTATCACCGCCTCGGTTTTGCTTTCAAGCCGCTCTGTTTGTAGGGCGGCCAGCCAGCTGTGCAGCGTAAGTCGCTGCAATTGGGGGATGATGTGGTGACAAGGCGGGAACTTATCGGCCGCCAACAGCTCGCCATAGTGAGCCGCTAGGCCGCTAGGCACGGCCAATTCCATTTGTGGCAGTTGCTTGCCGTCTTGCGTTAGGCACTCCATGTCGGCCTTTCCCACCACGTGCAGCACCACATTGTTATATCGAGGGTCGTTTTGGTGCCCATGTTCAAACCATTGCGATGCCATATCGTGTATCTCTACGTTGCCCACCCAGAGCGTATCTCCAAGCTTAACTTTGGCGTTAAAGAAGTCGGGACCGGCGTTATCGTTGTGCAATCCCACGTCAATCACCTCCACATCTACGCCTTCGGTTGTTTTCAAAGGTGCAGTTGCGAATAGCTTGTGTTTCCAAACATAGTGCAATAGCTGTTCCATGGGCATGTCGATATAAGGGTTCGTGGCACGAAAATATAAAGAAAAAACGAAAAAACGGCCTTTTGGGGCAAGAAATATCCAAGTTTTTTGCATTCCGCTTGGGCCAAGGCAGCCCCATTGTCTGCATGTTTTGTTTATTGGTTAAGTCTTCGTACCTTTGCATTTATGAAAATAGGAAACATATCGTTTGATGCTCATCCGCTCTTCCTTGCCCCGATGGAAGACGTCACCGACATAGGGTTTCGCCTGCTTTGCAAACGCTTTGGCGCGGCAATGGTGTACACCGAGTTTGTTAGTGCCGAGGCATTGGTGCGCTCGGTGAAGTCTACCGTGAGCAAACTAACCATCAGCGACGAGGAACGCCCTGTGGGAATACAAATCTACGGGCGCGATGTGGAGTCGATGGTAGAGGCTGCCCGTATCGTGGAACAAAGCCGTCCCGATGTGATTGACATCAATTTTGGTTGCCCCGTGAAGAAAGTGGCAGGCAAAGGGGCTGGTGCGGGCATGCTGAGAAATGTGCCCTTGATGTTGGAGATAACACGCGAAGTGGTGCGTGCGGTGCGTACGCCCGTAACGGTGAAAACGCGATTGGGATGGGATTGCGAAGAAATTATCATCCCCACGTTGGCCGAACAGCTGCAAGATTGTGGCATCGCAGCCCTTACCATACACGGCCGAACGCGCTCGCAGATGTATACGGGCGAGGCCGACTGGCGTTATATCGGTGAAGTGAAGGCCAATCCGCGTATCCATATCCCCATTATCGGCAACGGCGACATTTGTACGCCGCAGCAAGCCAAAGAGGTTTTCAGTCGTTATGGCGTTGATGCGGTGATGGTTGGGCGTGCCACATTCGGTCGGCCTTGGGTGTTTAAGGAGATGAAAGACCATCTTGAAGGCTTGCCCCAAGACCCTTCGCTCACCATCGACCGAAAGATTGACTTGCTGGAAGAGCAACTGCGCATCAACATTGAGCGTATTGACGAGTATCGCGGCATACTGCACACGCGCCGTCATCTTGCGGCAAGTCCTATATTTAAGGGCATTCCTGATTTTAAACAGACGCGCATAGCGATGCTGCGTGCCGATAAACAAGAAGAACTAATTGCTATTTTGGAGAGCTGTCGCGAACGATTGCGGGGGTTGGAGTAGACTTATTGAACAAGCGTTTTGTTAAACCAGCACTTAATAGCAGTGCTGGTGCAGCTTTGTTAACGGGTCTGCTTGTCTGCTCGTCAACTGGTTCGCTCGTCAACCCGTTAACTTGTCCACAGGTTAACTAGTCTACTGGTCATCCCGTTAACTCGTCAGCCTTTGTAAATTTTTCGGCAAAAATTTTAACATTATGAGTGCCTTTTTCTCAACCAACTGCTCATCTTGCTGCAAAAAATCGATTCTCGCGGAGGTTCGTTTTGGCGCAAAACGGGGTTAGTCTGCGAATGAGATAATATGAATATTTATTTAAAGAGAACGCCATTTGCACCAGATTTAGGGCTATTTACTGCTAAATATGGTGCAATATGCCGCTAATTGCAGTGCAATTTGGTGCAAAACGCAGTGCGTTTTGGTGCAAAATGAAAGGTAAAATGCTGCAAAATGCAGTGTAAAATGCTACTAAACGCAAGGTGAAAGGCATAAATATTCACCGCAATTGGTATAAATAAACCTTTTACACCCGTTAAAAAGATGGCTAAAAAGGGCAAAATAGTGGTTAAAAAGTGGGATTTTAGGGGCTAAAAGCGAGTAATTGGGCGCAAAAAATAATGAGTTGGCAACCAAACTAGAAAGCTAAAATGGTGCAAAACGCAGGTTCTGACCCTAAAAACAGGCAAACAAAAGATGTGTAAGATGGAAAATAGCGGCAATTTGCCTGCTAAAGAGCGTTTGTTTTTGCTAGAATGGGTGGGCGAGAAGGATGTGTTTTGTAAAATATAAATACTTGATTTAACATTGCTTGGACATCGACAAAAGATAGAAAGTAGGTTTTTAATGACCCCTTGTAGATAAATAAGCATGCGTAGGCTAACGTGTAAATGGGCTTTTTTTCATACCTTTGTATGTCGTAAAATGATGTTTTCGGTAAGTTCTAGTTCATGGCAAGACAGGCAAACTGCCTTGTCTACCTGTTAACAGGTCAACTGGTTAACTTGTCAACTCGTCAACTTGTAAACTGATAATACAAACTGTAAACATGAACGTAGAGATAGAATCCTCGTGGAAAGAGCAACTGGCCGATGAGTTTGAAAAGCCTTATTTCAAGGAATTGTCTGAATTTGTAGATGGCGAGTATAAGCAGAATAAATGCTTTCCACTTGAAAAAGATTTATTTAATGCCTTTAATCTGTGTCCCTTCCACAAGGTAAAAGTGGTGATAATCGGGCAGGACCCCTATCCAGGAGAGGGGCAAGCGCATGGCTTAAGCTTTTCGGTTAACGATGGTGTGCCTTTTCCGCCATCGCTGAATAACATCTTTAAGGAGATAAGCGAGGATTTCAAAACGCCCATCCCTACCAGCGGAAACCTAACACGATGGGCCGAGCAGGGCGTGCTTTTGCTCAACACCATCCTAACTGTGAGTCCTGGTGATTCTAACAGTCATAAAGGGAAAGGTTGGGAACAGTTTACCAATGCTGTTATTAAGCGGTTGAATGATGAATGCGAAGGACTTGTTTTCATGCTTTGGGGTGTAGAGGCGCGCAAGAAAGGCAGGTGTATCGATTCTAACAAGCATCTCGTTTTGACATCGGCTCATCCCTCGCCGCGGGCAGTTAATTTTGGTTGTAGTTTTGGCAAAAAACACTTTTCGCAAGCTAACGAGTATCTTCGTGAGCGTGGGAAATCGCCCATCAATTGGTAAGTAATAACCCCAATTGGGCATTAGGCCTTATGTAAATGCGCATTTTTTCATACCTTTGTATGTCAAAAACAACGTTATTCGCAAGCACAGGTTAACAATGAGGTAAGCTTACGGCCTTATCTACTTGTTAACAGGTCAACTTGTAAACTGATAATACAAACCATAAGCATGGATGTAAAGATAGAACCTTCGTGGAAAGAGCAGCTGGCCGACGAGTTCGAGAAACCTTATTTCAAGGCCTTGTCTGCCTTTGTGCATCTCGAATACAAGCAGCATCAATGCTTTCCGCCTGCACAACTGGTGTTCAATGCCTTTAACTTATGCCCTTTCGATAAGGTGAAAGTGGTGATAATTGGGCAAGACCCCTATCACGACGATGGACAAGCGCATGGTTTAAGCTTTTCGGTTAACGATGGCGTGCCTTTTCCGCCCTCGCTGCAAAACATCTTTAAGGAGATTAACAACGACCTCGGCACACCCATCCCCACAAGCGGAAACCTAACGCGTTGGGCCGAGCAAGGTGTGCTTTTGCTTAACGCCACGCTCACCGTGCGTGCACATCAGGCAGCAAGTCACCAACGGCAGGGCTGGGAAACATTCACCGATGCTGCCATAGCGCGGCTAAATGCGGGGCGCGAGGGACTTGTCTTTATTCTTTGGGGCGGCTATGCGCGCTCGAAGGCCGCGCTTATCGATGCTCGTAGGCATTGCATCTTGCAATCGGTTCACCCCTCGCCGCTATCGGCCAATCGTGGCGGTTGGTTTGGCAACCATCACTTTTCGCAGGCCAACGCCTATCTTTCTTCGCGCGGACTAACGCCCATCAGCTGGTAAACAATGAACAACAACATACCGCCCATTATGCAAGTGGGCAACGTACTTATCTCTTCCGACCTCATTACCGAACGCTTTTGTTGCGACCTCGATGCCTGCAAAGGTGCTTGTTGTATCGAGGGCGATGCAGGAGCGCCCGTTACACTTGATGAGATTGCGGCTATGGAAGACGCATTGGACATCGTGTGGAACGACCTGTCGGCGCAGGCGCAGACCGTTATCGACAAGCAGGGCGTGGCCTATAACGACCGCGAAGGCGACCTGGTGACGAGTATCGTTAACGGCAAAGACTGTGTTTTTACTTGTTACGACAAGGGACTTTGCCTTTGCACGTTCGACCGGGCGCATCGAGCAGGGCTCTCTTCGTTTCGCAAGCCCATATCCTGTGCACTTTATCCCATTCGCGAAAAGCGTTTCGATGCCGACCTTGTTGGCCTTAACTATCACCGCTGGGATGTGTGTAGGCCGGCCGTAAAGAAGGGTCGCGAACTAAATCTACCCCTCTATCGTTTCTTGGAAGGTCCGTTAACCGAGCGGTTCGGGCGCGAATGGTACGCCGAATTGTGCGAGGTGGCGGAGAGCTTGATGGCAGAAGGAGGGGAGGAGTAAGGATTGAGGAGTTAAGGAGTTATGGAGTTAAGGAGTTGAGGAGATATGGAGTTAAGGAGTTATGGAGTTAAGGAGTTAAGGAGTTAAGCCAAATGCTTGGCTGCAGAGTGGACGAGACTCCTTGTTAAGTAGTTATGGAGTTAAGTAGTTATGGAGTTAAGCCAAATGCTTGGCTGCAGAGTGGACGACAATCCTTGTCAACTAACAAGGCATACCACTCCCCTCTCCCCTTGGAGAGGGGTTGGGGGTGAGGCCGGTTGTAGTTGGGGGTGAGGCTTTTTAAATATAATATCACACAATGTTAAACGAACAACGCAGCAGTATGCTGCACGGCATCTTGCTTATAGCCCTCTTTTCGCTTGCCGCTTTCTATCTTGGCGACATGGCTTGGGCTAAGAAATTCTCTGTTAGTCCGATGATTATCGGTATCGTGTTGGGCATGATTTATGCCAACAGCCTACGCAACAACCTGCCGCCGACGTGGGTTCCGGGTATCACTTTCTGTGCCAAAAGGGTGCTTAGAGTGGGTATTGTGCTGTATGGTTTCCGCTTAACGCTGCAAGACGTAACGGCCGTAGGGCTGTCTGCCATTGTGGTTGATGCCATCGTGGTGTGCATAACCATTGGCGGAGGGTTGCTTATCGGCCGAATTTTGAAACTCGACCGCAGCATAACGCTGCTTACTTCGGTGGGCGCAGGCATCTGTGGGGCGGCTGCCGTGTTGGGAACAGAGGGCGCAATCAATGCCAAACCCTACAAAACAGCCGTGGCCGTGTCTACTGTTGTTATCTTCGGAACCCTCTCCATGTTTCTTTATCCCGTGCTTTATCGCAATGGTGTGCTAGACCTTTCGCCGCAATCGATGGGCATTATGACGGGCAGCACGGTGCACGAGGTGGCCCATGTGGTGGGTGCAGGCAACGCAATGGGCAAAGGCGTGTCTGATATAGCCATCATTGTAAAGATGATTAGGGTGATGATGTTGGTTCCTGTGTTGCTTGTGGTGAGCTGGTTTGTGGCACACGGCAAGCAGGGCGATGCCGAAACGCAAACCAAACGCAAGGGGATAACCATCCCTTGGTTTGCTGTTTTGTTCTTGGTGGTTATCGGTTTCAACTCGCTAAACCTCTTTTCTCCCGCTGTTAACGATGCCATTAACACCTTCGATACCTTTCTTCTCACAATGGCGATGACCGCTTTGGGCGCAGAAACCAGCATCGATAAGTTTAAAAAGGCTGGTGCCAAACCCTTCCTCCTTGCTGCCCTGCTTTATTGTTGGCTGCTCGGTGGTGGCTATCTTATTGCTAAGGCGTTGTAAAGGACTAAGGGATTTTGTGGGGGTAAGAACCGAAAATGGTTTGGACAAACGCAGCTATTGTAGGGTGAGTGGTAGGTTATGGACATTGATGAAATGGTTTACCTACCTTGTTCACTAAGTGCACATTGTTGCCTTATGGATTATTCGGCTTTGTTATGGCAATATTTGTTTCAAGTCTTTTCAGCCAATTGTCAAACCTTGGCGACTTTTGCCTCATCTTGTCAAGGCCAATAGCTTCTGCCAAACAGCATCCGTAAACCACTTTCTCGTAACCACTGATGATGCGTTCGAGCCTGTGCGAGGGAGATGTTTCAACACCGTCGTTAATCATTTCGGGGTTGTCGAAATCTGCAAACGTTTGCTCAAGATAAGCTTTGTCCACTAGCTCGTTGCTGTTGTAAAACGTTGTATAGAAGGCCTGCTTGTCGCTAAACAGCAAGCCTTCGAACTCATGTAGTTGCATATAAGGCACAAAACGTGGGCGCAAATTAGCATCCACATCAGCTAGCATCGCGGCTTCTAGTTCGTCAAGGCGTTGGCTTTTGTCGGCAATTGCTTGTTTTTCAGCCCACAAAGGAAAACCGTGGCTATCCTTAATGCCATAATAATCAATCAGTGTAGTGACCAAAACGTCTTTTTCTCGGCGCAGATAGGTTTCTATTTCACGTTTCAGCACATTCCAATTGGCTATTCCGCCCATCGTTTTCTTGATCAATGGGACTTGTAGCGTGATGTTTTGGTTACTGAAATACCGCTGTAACAGGGTTTTGCAGAACTCTTGTTCGGTTTGCCCTTCACAAATGATTATAATCCTATTCATCCCTCGTAGTTGGGCTGTCCGCCCTCTATCATGTTGCGTTTCCATAGTTCGTCTATCGTATAATTTTCTTCGAGCCATGCTTTTAGCATCTCTTCGCTTTGTCGTGTGAAGTGTGTTTCACCGCCAACTTGGTCTACGGTGATGATGTCTGATGGCTCGAAATGTGCTATTAGGTCGGCCGACTGCGTGGCAACAATCACTTGGCAATTGCGTTTTGATGCAGATTTGATCATCCCTGCTAGCTTAGCGATGGCAAAGGGATGTAGTCCCAGTTCGGGTTCGTCTATAATAATGGTGGTAGGAAGATTGGGTTGTAAGAACAATGTGGCTAAAGCGATGAAGCGTAAGGTGCCGTCAGAGAGGTCGGTTGCGCCGTAAGTCATGTCGCTAAACTTGTCTTGCCAAAGCAGTCTTAGGTTGTTTTCTTCATTGGGTTCTAGGTAGAAGTCCGAGAAATAAGGGGCAACTGATTTGATACAGGCTACAATTCGGTTGTACACCAATGGCTGTTCGCTACGTATCTTGTAGAGAAAAGCCGCAAGATTGCCACCATTAGCATATAGAAAGGCAGTGTCTGTTGATGTATTGCTGTATTTTGTGAATGGCGAATTGGCACTGGTATCGTGGAAATGGTATTTTCTAAACTTAGCCATGTACTTCAATATGTATGCTGCTCTGTAGTTGTCGGTAAGGCTAAGGTTTGCTTCTTTGCCATGACGGGTAATGCCTTTTGGCTCGCCCTTATAGTATAGTTGCTCGTCGGTGAATACAAAACCATCGTTGCCTGCCGTCAATTCAGCCGCATAGCCATTCTGGCCACCGTCAAATTCAATATGGAATGAGAATTTTTCGGTTACTTTTCGGCCTTGAAAAAGTATCTTGTCTTCGCCGCCTTTTAAGGCCACGTATTCGCTTAATCCGCGTCCGCACAGTCTGTGAAGCAACTCGAAGAAAGAAACGAAGTTGCTTTTGCCACTACCATTAGCACCTATTAGGATGTTGATGGGGGCAATATCTATCTTGGCCGACTTGATAGACTGGTATCCTTTTATTTCGATGTAGTCCATATTATATTGCTTGTTACGTTTTTGGGGCGGATAGAGCATGGTGCAAGTGCGGATTGTTGCCCGCGAATGCTGTGCTGTTAAGTTTGTAAAGCCCAAGACTAGTGACAAAGTTAAGCATAAAATGCGAAACGAACGCGATTAAAGGAATGGTTTTAACAAAAGCATACGCATTCTCATTTTATTGTTGTCGAAAAGTAGAATGCGCATGGTTGGATGTCTCACATCCCTCACTTCCCCCTCTTCATCACCACCACCGCATTGGCTACTTTGCGCTCTCCGTCGTGGTCGAACTTGCGATTGTCGCAAGGATAGTTGGCAATGCCATTGGCATTATACCCTTTTGCCCAAAGTGTTGTGGAACCTCCGCCGTCTAGATTAAGGGCATCGGTGCAGCCCAACTGTTGCAAAAAGTGGCGCAGTTCGATAAGGTTCATACCGCCAGCATAACCCGGATGCCGTCCGTCTACGGTGACGAAAAGCACCGTTCCGCGCGAAGTGAGGGCGATGGCCGTGCGTGGATGCTTTTTAACTATGAACCCCATGCTGCTGCTACGCAACGAAACGTCCTTGCCGCGATAGAGAAGTAGATGCCCAGAGGCCAATGTAGACCCGTGCCGACAACGGTAACGCTGCTCTATTGCCTTGCTCCAGGGCATGATGTGGAGCTTTCGGCCGTGCGTTCGGATAGCTCCCGTTACGCGAAGGGCCAGTTCGGCCGTGGTTGTTGTGTCGATAACGGTGCGCCCTTGGCGTAAGTAAGTGATGGCCGAACGCTTATGTATGTCGAAATACGAACCGTTGATGGCTGCCAATGCCTTGGTGCGGCGCGCCATTTCGCCCACCGTTGCACCGCCATCTGCAACCGCAATGTCGAACGCTAGGCCGCGTTTGGGCGTAATTTCGGCCACAGTAACGGTTTGGGCACAGCCGTATAGCAAAGGCCAACGCATCTGTCGCACCTCTATATTCTCGCTAATCTTCTTCGTTTCCCACATCGCTGTGTTGATGGCCACAACGTCTTCGCGAGTTTGGGACACAAGGTGGAGGGGCAGGAATAGCCCCAAAAGCAGACCAATAAAAAACTTATTTCGCATAATATGGTTGTTAATCGTTGGCAGATGTGGTTGTTGCGGTGGGCAAATTGGTGAGCTTTCTTCACCATCAAAGCGATAAAGTTCGCCGTTGCGCATTTTTTGCATGTCTGTCTTCATTCCATTTTCGTGTTACGATGTGGGCAAAAGTACGTTTTTTTGATTAACTTTGCAACAGCAAGCCCTGCCCCGACAATGGGTTTTCACACTATTTACCATTCCGCCACATCATGTTCCATCCCCTACATACCACTCTTCCAAGGCCCGAAAAGATGAACAACCCCTTCTTTTACGAGCCTGATGCGCTGTGCCTAATGGCTGCCGAGCAGGTAAAGGGACTTGTTGCCCAGCACGAAACATGGCGCGAAGAGGTGGCACAGGGCAAGATGTTCGGCGTATTAGTGGTTGAACGCCCCGCGCCCCACGGCACAGAGTTGGGCTATTTGGCCGCATTTTCGGGGCAATTAGGCGGTAAGGCAACGTGGGAAGGCTTTGTTCCGCCCGTGTTCGACTACTTGCAGCCCGATGGTTACTTCAAAATACACGAACGCGAGATAAGCGAAATTAACGTACAACTAAGCGAAATGGAGCGTAACCCGCTGCTTAACGAACTGAAAACGCGCATTGCCAACGAACAAGAAACGGCAGAAACGGAACTTAACGCTTACCGAACGATGATGGCTGAGGCCAAAAAAGAACGCGAAAACAAGCGCAGACGGGGCGCAACAGCCGAAGAACAAGCGGCGATGGTGGCCGAAAGTCAGTTTCAAAAGGCGGAATTGCGCCGACTGAAACAGCGGATTAAGGCCCAAATTGAATGCTTGCAGGCCGAACTGAATGTGCAGGAAAAGGCGATGACAGACTTAAAAAACAAGCGCAAACGCCTGTCGGATGCCTTGCAACGCTGGCTTTTCCAACAGTTTGAAATGCTTAATGCGCGCGGCGAACGTCGCAACTTGCTCGACATTTTCGCCCCAACACCCCAACGAACACCACCTGCCGGCACGGGCGAATGTTGCGCGCCAAAGCTGTTGCAGCATGCTTTCGTTATGGGTTATCGTCCGCTTAGCATGGCCGAGTTTTGGTTGGGGCGGTCGCCCAAAACCGAGATAAGGCGCGAAGGGGCGTTCTATCCTGCCTGCCCTGGCAAATGTGGGCCAACGTTAGGCTTTATGTTGCAGGGCTTGGAGGTGGCGTGTGTACCGCAAAAGCCCGTAGACCGCGCTGCCTTACGTGTGGTTTACGAAGACGAGGGCTTGGTGGTGGTGAGCAAACCGCATGGCATGTTGAGTGTTCCTGGCAAAGATGGCGGCACATCGGTTGCCCAAATGATGCGCCAACGCTACCCAGATACCGACTCGCCCCTTATTGTTCATCGACTAGACCAAGACACATCGGGGCTGATGATCATCGCAAAGACCAAGGAAATGCACCGAACATTGCAGTTGGCCTTTGAAAATCACGAGGTAAAGAAACGCTATGTGGCGGTGCTAGACGGATTGTTGCCGCCCGAAAAGCAGCGGGGCGAAATATCACTGCCCTTAAATAGCAACTACTTGGACCGTCCGCGACAGATGGTAGACTGGCTAAATGGCAAGTCTGCTGTTACGCGATACGAGGTGATTGGGCACGAAGAGGGGCGCACCATCGTTGCCCTTTATCCGCTAACTGGGCGCACGCATCAACTTCGTGTACACTGCGCACACCCCGATGGACTAAATTTGCCCATCCTTGGCGACCCACTTTACGGGCGAAAGGCCGACCGCATGTACCTGCATGCCGAAGTAATTGAGGTTGAAAAGCTGGGATTGAGGGTGGAAGATGATAAGTGGTTTCACCCACAATCCCTCAACAAATGAGGGGAGTAAAGCCTCACCCCCAGCCCCTCTCCAAGGGGAGAGGGGAGTGGTATGCTTTGTTAGTTTACCAGTTAACGAGTAGACCAGTTGACCAGTTGACGAGTAGACCAGTTGACAAGTTGACAAGGATTGCCATCCACTCTGCAACCAAGCATTTGGCTTAACTCCTTAACTCCTTAACTCCATAACTCCATAACTCCATAACAACTTCATAACTCCAAAAATATGAAAGAAGAAAAGAGAAACCTTGCGCCGAACGAAAAGACGCGCGAAGAAGGCAACGAAATGGCTTGGCAGGTGCTGGGCCGCGAGTATCTGATACGTAAACAATGGCTAACGGCACGTTGCGATAAGGTATGTTTGCCCACGGG
Organism: Prevotella sp. oral taxon 317 str. F0108; assembly: GCF_000162415.1. Lineage (NCBI taxonomy): Bacteria > Pseudomonadati > Bacteroidota > Bacteroidia > Bacteroidales > Prevotellaceae > Prevotella > Prevotella sp. oral taxon 317. The sequence goes on from NZ_GG740076.1 coordinate 121,955, forward strand.
CGCGGTGGTAGACGAGTATTACGTGCTTGAATATCCCGAATGGGTGAACACCGTGGCCATTACTCGCGAGGGCGACTTTGTGCTTGTTCGCCAATACCGCCACGCTTTGGGTGTAACAGCGATGGAGATTTGTGCAGGCGTGATGGAACAAGGCGAAGAACCGATGCAGGCCGCACAGCGCGAACTGCTGGAAGAAACGGGATATGGTAACGGTACGTGGCGTCCGCTGATGACGATTGCGCCCAATCCAGGTACAATGACTAACCGTTGCCATTGTTTTTTGGCCACAGACGTGGAGAATGTGTCGGGGCAACATCTAGACGACACGGAAGATATTCAAGTACATGTTGTTAGTCGCGACGAGATGTTACGCATGCTCAAAAACAATGAGCTTTACCAGGCCATGATGTACGCCCCTTTGTGGAAATACTTTGCCTTAGAAGACGAACTGAAAGGCTAACTTCGTGCGAAGAATAGAGGGCGGCATCGTTGGTGAAAAGGTGAAAAGGTGAAAGGGTGAAAAGGTGAAAAGGTGAAAAGGTGAAAAGGTGAAAAGATGTCTGCATCTACAAACTCGTAAATTATTAGACTAGTTTTCAAGTTTGCGAGTTGACTAGTTAGTGGGCGTTAGCCATTTTTTCACCCTTTCACCTTTTCACCTTTCAAGTTTACGAGTTGACAAGTTAGTGGGCGTTAGCCATTTTTTCACCCTTTCACCTTTTCACCTTTCAAGTTTACGAGTTGACAAGTTGGTGGGCGTTAGCCATCTTTTCACCCTTTCACCCTTTCACCTTTACAACTCCTTTCTCATTATCCCAAGAAAAACATCACCATCATTTGCACGATAATCACGCGCAGAAACATGCCGAGGGGATAAACGGTGGCGTAAGTAACGGCAGGTGTGTCGCCTTCGAGCGTTTCGCTAGCGTAAGTAAGTGCCATTGGGTTGGCCATCGACCCGCAAAGGATGCCGCAAATAGAGCCGAAGTCGAGTCGCTTAGTGCGCAAGGCGATATAGCCCACCAGCAGAACAGGTACCACCGTGAGCACGAAACCAAGCCCCACCCATAGCAATCCCTCAGGGCGTATCACCGTTTTAAAGAAGTCTTGACCGGCATCCAAGCCCAAACAGGCCAAATAGAGCGACAAACCTAACTGGCGGAGCATGAGCGATGCACTGCGCGTTGTGTACGAAACAAGGCGGAAACGTGGGCCAATGCTGCCCACAAGTATGCCCATCACGATGGGGCCGCCTGCCAATCCCATGCGTACGGGGGCACTCATGCCGGGCAGCATGATGGGGATGGTGCCCAGGGCAAGACCCAAAAGCATACCTAGGAAGATGGCACCGAGGTTGGGTTCGTTAAGCGTTTGTACTGCGTTGCCAAGATAATGCTCCACGTTTTCAAGCGCATCGTGTTCGCCAACCACCGTAACGCGGTCGCCATATTGCAAGCGCAGATCGTTTGTGCCGAGAAGTTTGGTGTCGCCACGCGTAACACGACTGACGTTTACGCCATAGGTGTTGCGCAGCTGCAGCGAACCAAGCTTTTTGCCATTGAGCATCGGACGGGTGATAACCACCACCTTCGACTCCACTTTCTTGTCGATGTGGTTCCAGTCTATCTTGTCTTTGTTCCAATCTTTATCCACTTTCTTCCCCAACAACAACTCCATTCCGCCCACTTCGTCGTCGGTTGTTACCACAAGCACGTTGTCTCCTAGTCTTAATTTGGTGGTTGAAACGGGCACAATAACTTGCTCGTTGCGCCATATTCGCGATACGATAAAGCGGATATGTGCCATTTGTGAAATCTCGGCCAGCGTTTTTCCGTCGATGGCTTGGTTCACAATTTCGTACTGTGCCACGTAAGTATGGTCTTCGTCTTGTGGCGAACGGGGCACCAAGTCGTCGGGTTTTACAAAGAATTTACGGAGGAATATCATGGCGAAGATAACGCCTAGAACACCCAAAGGATAGGCTACGGCACAGCCAAGTGCTGCACTACGCGTGGAGAAGCCGAAGTTTTCGAGTGCTTGTTGGGCGGCTCCAAGGGCTGGCGTGTTGGTAACGGCACCCGAAAGTATGCCTACCATCGTTTGCATTGGCACGTTGGTTACTTCCGAAAGCACCAGTGCGAGGATGGTTCCCACGGCTATAACGGCAAATCCCCACAGGTTGAGCGAGATGCCTTCTTTGCGTAACGACCCGAAGAAGTTGGGGCCAACGTGCAATCCCAGCGTGTAAACGAAGAGCACCAAACCAAAGGCCTCGGCATATTGTAGCACGGTGGGGTCGATGTCTAACCCCCAATGGCCTGCAATGATGCCGATAAAGAAGACGAAAGCCACGCCAAGCGAAATGCCCTTGACGTGTATCTTACCCAGAATTAGGCCTACATAGCATATCAGCGACAGTACAACTACGGTCTGAATGGCTGAATGCACGGTGAACAGGCCGTTAATCCAATCCATGCGTATATTTATTTTGATATTCTTTGCAAAGGTAGTGTAAAGGTGGTGAATGGCAAAATGTTGGGAGAAATAAAATACTGGCTCGCCTCTAATTCTGTTTCAAAGGGGAAGAACAGGATGATACAATGCATTTTGCAGTCAAAACGCATTGCAATATGCAGTCAAAACGCAGTGTAATATGCAGCAAAACACAAGACACATGACTAGGTCTAAATTTACTTTACACGTTTTTTTTTTGTTGTTGCTGGATTGGTTTACAAATTTTTACTTGCTTACTGAACAGACTTACGCCTCCAAGGAATGCGCTTACACGATACAAGATGCAAGCAAAACAAGAAGTTCACATGTTTACAGAAAGAAAACACCTGCGCTTATACAAGGAAACACGTATACTCATACAAAGGAATCACGCGCTTACGCAAAGAAACGCACACGGCAACAACTAGATTTTTTGCACTAAAACCCAATAGCTAACAGGCTTGCACAACGAAACGCGTGCACTTGTACGAAGAAAAACACACCCTTATACAAAGAAGTACCATGCACTTATACAAAAAAGTACATGCACAGATGCCAAGAGTTGGGATGTTTACATCGAGAAACACACGAACACTTCAACTCCAATCGGCCGTTAACCGCTTATCAATTATTTTAGCGTATTTCCACCGTTTCCTGTCCATCTTTCGTTTGCTTGTCGGCATTCTGCCAGCCTTATTCTCTTAACGTAGCAGGCTACGCCTTCAAAAATAAGGCAGGCAATATGCTCAACAATACACAAGATCTGTACAGGTGCCACATGAACCGATTGGGGTTCAAGGAAACAGATGCCTTTGCATCAAACACACGTACAGATGCCAAGCAGCACACGTACTTCTACCGCATTGTGAAAATGGTTTTCCGCGCCATTCGATGCCATGCGCATTGCGGTTCAGGTGCGGTATGATGCGCAAGCAACGAGGGGCAACTCCTCCAAGGGTGTTTGAACGTTATTTATTTTGGTGATTATGGACTACTGAGGTAACACCCAAGGAGAAACCGCCAACGCGAAAAACCAATGAGGGGATGCTGACAAGCTAGGGAACGGCCAGGCCGCAGCTAATGCCTACGCCGCAGGCCCCAGCCCTCAACAAGGGATGCTGTTGCACTTGCCTTCACTCCGTGCCGGTTGCCTTCCCTTTGGCCGCACTATGGCCTATGATATATACGCCAAGACTGCTATCGGCATGTCAAATACGCAAGCCGAGTGCTCATTCATTAAGGTTGGCATGCAACACACATGCAGAAGAAGTGGAAAAGGAGTTCAAATCCATAGGGCAAAGATACAATAGTGCCCTTAAAGGCTAATTGCAGCACTTGCAGGAAGAATGAGGAGGTATGCATATTGCACCAACGAAAGCTGCAATACGACAAGTGCCAACCCTCTCATTCCCGTTCTCTTATGTTTCTGTCTAACTCTTTCTACGATGTTTCTATAAATGTTATCAGTTAAGTCTAACTCTAAATTCTCTGCTCCGGAATCAAGTTTCTAATTCACTCTAACTCTATTCCTTGCCTGCTCGGTGGTGCATGTGCCGAGCCCAATCTGCCATGATGTACTCATTTGTTGGGGCGACATTGCAGAAAGAGAACCATGCACCTGAGGGCGGTTACCGTTTACGGTACTGCGACGGGGAAACTCCCACCTGTTCTTTGAAGAACTTCCCTAGGAAGCTTTGGTTGGGGAAATTGAGTTCTTGGGCTATTTCCTTCACGCTCTTAGTGGTGTTTTTAAGTTGCACGCGCAACTCCAACGTGATGTACTTGTCAATCCATTGGTTGGGTGTTCGCTTGCTAACGTTGCGCACCGTTTCGGAGAGATACTTAGGTGTGATGCCCAATTGTTCGCCATACCAGCTTACGCGTCTTTCTTTTTTAAAGTTCTGTTCCACCATTTTAATGAACTTGGCGAAGATGGCTTCGGCTCGTGTCTTCTTCAAGTCCGTTGTCTGTTGTACCCGATAGATGGCGTCCGAGGCGTTGTAAATCATCGTCGTAATCATCGAACGCACCGTATCTTTGCGATACCTATGCCCAGCCTGCTGCATTTTTTTCTCAATGAGCGACAGGTGGAGAAGCATTTCTCCCCCCTCTTCGGCATTGAGTGTAAAAACAGGGTTGGTTCGTGAGAAGAGTATCAAGGACGAAAGTTCATGGATGCCCATGATGATTTCGTTCATGAAGTCCTTAGACAACAGTATGGCTATACCCTTGCAGTTGGTGCTTAGCTCCCCGCTGTTGAGTATTGGGCCAGCAGGGACAACCATGATGTGGTTGGGTTGAAGCTCATACGTAATCGTGTCTACTGTGTACCTGGCGCTGCCCTGAGCACAAATGGCCAGCACCAGGCATTGCATTTTGTACGGACCCATGAGGTCCGACAGCTTGTTGAGGTCGTCGACGAGAACTAAGTCGTCGTCCATACTCACAACGTCGCAGTTTTCTTTGACAATAGGAATTGTCAAGTCGTTCAATTGTAGTTTCCGCATTTCCTTACCTTTTACTTCGCAAATATAGGAAATTTTGAGCAGAACCGCAAGCTTTCGACAAGAAAAAAGAACGAAAATTTGAAAATAGTTACTTATTAAAAAAGAAACTTCCCATACAGACCAATTGAGGTTTCCATTGCCTCGACATTTTGGACATGTTCAGAACGAAAGTACTTGTCTCCGTGGACAATAAGTTTATAGGTGGTTTTAACGATGAATTTGCTAAAAAACTGCTCGTCTGTTGCGCCGTTGCAAATATAGCGAAAACCGTTGATGTAAACTTTTTCTCCTGTTCGAGTTCCCCTAAAAGTAATACGTACAACGCCCTGAAAATGATGGGGGAAGACGCATGTAAGCGTATCGTTGCGCACGTCTACATAGCTAGGGCCGTACACTTTGGCCACTCGCGGAGCGCAAACGAGCCGTGAGGGCGTGGGGGGAGGCAGCGTTTCGGGGTGTGCATAGCGCACAGACGATTGCCAAGAGATGGTGTCGGCATAGTTAATTTGCCACGCCACGGCCTTGTCGCTGCCGTCTTGCCACTCGCTTTCAGGCGGTTGCAGTCCTCGATTTGCTCGCCTACAAGCCCAGTTTTCATCGCTTTGGAAGGCAAAAGGAGTGCCGTCCGCATTTTCGCCCCAATAGCAAACGGCCACTTGACGGCGACCCACATGGGGCATTGTAGGGCAATACCACAGCGAGATGGTGTTGGCCTTGCGGGATAGGAACGGCGTAACATCGTAGACGATGTTAACAACCGATGTGTCGTCTTGTGCGCGATGAGGTTCAAAGAGGTTTCTGCTTACGTTCATTCCATTCACCAACAGCTGCATTTTGCCTGTGGTGGCCACGCTAACGTAAGCCTTGCGCGGCTTGCCGTTCTGCTTATACGTTCGCAAAAACCATTGCATCGCAGTGGAATCTGGCTGTGGCGCACTTATCCACGGCGCTTGATAAGGGGTTAGACGCATGGAAGATGTTGGCGCAATGGCGAAATTACTCGTCCCTTCCTCGTTTACGACGGATTTCGATGGAGTTGAAACAGGTACTGAACGCGGCGCAACCAAACTGTCTTCATCGCCAGCAACCAAGCTTTGAATCTGCATCTGCGAGTCTTCATCTATCATAGGAGTGGCAGAACACACAGCCTCAAGGCTTTCGCTGTCTGTGCGAAAAACAGCAGTATCTTGCCCTTGGCACTCCTTATATATAATAGGAGTGGCGGAACACGCTGCCCCAATATTTTCGCCACCTACGCAAAAAGCAGCGTTATATTGGCCTTGGTACTCCTTATATATAATAGGCGAAGACTGGGCGTGCGATGTGGGAACAACAGCCAAAGCCCCATCGGCATATTGCATACCATCTCCTTTGGGGTCCGAAAAAGCACTGGCGTTGTACGCACAGACATTATTCGTGGCTGCAAACATGGCCTTTGCACCACGAACAGGCGCCGACACAGCCCATGCCAATGCTACAAGGGCAACGGCGAGAGGAACACCCATCATGCACACCCTGCACTTCATCGTAAGACGGCCTCCTTACCCGCCTTTAACTTCACTTTGTGCGCCTTTCCATTATAGTACAGCGTGGTTTGTCCGCCCACGTTGCTCTTAATGCGCACTTGGGTTACGCTACCATTGCGCCAAGAGAAGTCGACAACGAAACCACCACGCGCACAAAGGCCTTTAACACTGCCCGAAGGCCACGCCGCGGGCAACGCAGGCAAGAGCCTAATGCCGCGTGCACTTTGCATCAGCATCTCGCAAACGCCAGCCGTTCCGCCGAAGTTACCATCTATCTGGAAAGGCGGATGGGCATCGAAAAGGTTGGGATAGGTGCCGCCACCAGGGCCTGCATCGCTCTTCCTGATGGCATCGGGGGCCACATAGGTCAGCAGTTTACGATATATTTGGTAAGCCTTCTCGCCATTGTAAAGCCTAGCCCAAAGGTTAATGCGCCATCCCGTGCTCCATCCCGTGGAGATGTCGCCCTTCTGAACAAGTGTCTTTCGGGCGGCCTCAGCTAGTTCGGGCGTTGTTTCGGGCGCGATGTGATGACCCGGATACAGCCCGATAAGGTGGGTTTGGTGGCGATGTTGGGGGTCGAAATCGTTCCAATCGTAGTACCATTCGTTCAAGTCGCCCTCCTTTCCGATGGTGTATGGGTGCAGGCGGCCTATCGTTTGGCGCAGTATTTTGCTGTAAGCCGTTGGCCGTCCGTTCAGAATTTCGTCTGCGGTAGCCGTGTTGGCGAACAGTTCGCGCAATATGGCGAGGTCTGCCGTACCGCCATACACCGTTGTGCCGTGGTAGCCATCGGGCGTAACATACTCGTTTTCGGGCGATGTGCTGGGCGCAGTAATCAGCTCGCCCGGCTGCTTAGGGTTTTCCACGAGCCACTGCAACATAAAGTCGCACGCGCCCTTCATCAGTGGGTAGAGTGTGTGGCGAAGATAATGGCGGTCGCGTGTAAAGTCGTACTGTTCCCAAAGGTTGCTCAACAACCATGCTCCTCCGAGGTTCCAGTTGGCCCATTCAGGACTTTCTCGTTTCTCTCCCACGGGGTTCGTCATGGCCCACAGGTCGGTGTTATGGCTCGAACACCAGCCCTCGTTAATGCCGTAATAGTTTCGTGCAGCGTAACGGCCGTTCACGGATAGGGCCTTCACCATGCCAACTAAAGGCGTGGTCAGTTCGGCCAGATTGGCCACTTGTGCAGGCCAATAGTTCTCTTCGAGGTTGATATTAACCGTGTAATTACTTCGCCAAGGTGCCCTAACGTGCGGATTCCAAAGCCCTTGCAGGTTAGCAGGCACGCCAGGTGTGCGCGATGAGCTGATGAGCAGATAGCGACCAAACTGAAAATAAAGCGTTTCGAGATAAGGATTGGTTTCTCCCCGCTTGGTGTAGTCTTGCAGTTGCTGCTCGGTTGTTCGGTGCATATCTAGCTTTGTGCCGTCCAAATGCAGGGCAAGGCGTCCGAAAAGGGCCTGATAATCGTCCGTATGGTTTTGTTTTAGCTGTTCGAAAGTGCAGTTTTGCAGGTTCTTCAAGTCGGTTTCTGCCAGTTGCACATAAGGTGCGCCTTGCGTTACGGGGTGCTTGTCAAAGCCGTTATAGCTTGTTTCGTTAACGATATACAGCACCACTTGTGTGGCGTTGCTTATCAAGAGCGTGCTATCCTGCGCCGTTATGGTGCCGCCTGTGGCCTTCGCTTGCAGCAGGTTGCAAAAGTGAACGGTGCTGTCGGGGTGGCCTTCGGCATGACCCATGAGCCTGATGGTGTTTCCTTCCACACGTGTTTGATGGTTGAGCAACGAGGTAAGCGACAGTTGCAGGCTGATGGCGTGGGGCTTGTTGGCCGTAAGGCGCACCATGATGGCGCGGCCGGGATGCGAGGCGAAGTACTCTCGACGATAGCTCACGCCCTCACTTTCATAACTCACCTTTACCAAGCTACTATCCAAGTCGAGCTCTCGGCGATAGTTCTTCAAAGGCGCATCAGCGTTTGCAGCCGCTTTCACATCGCAGATGCACAGGGTGGAAAGCGGCTGATACCAAGCCGAATTATGCCCTTGCACGCGCAATTGCAGCGAGTCGGCCAGTGCGTAATTCTCTTCAAACAAGGCTTTGCGTATCTGCGGAATCCACTTGTGTGCGCCTGCATCTTCGTTTGGGTCGATGGGTTTGCCGCTCCACAGTGTGATGTCGTTCAGTTTAAGATAATCGCAATGCGGGTTTCCGTCTACCATTGCACCGAGTTTTCCGTTGCCAATGGGCATGCTGTTCTCGAAGAAGGAGCCGGGCCGATTGTCCCAAATGCGCAAGGGAACACCTTGGGCGAACGATGTGAGGGCCGAAAAAAGTAGGGTTGCTGTTGCTAAGATAGTCTTTCTCATTTGTCGATTGTTGTTTTTTGTGGAAAAGATATGCGGTAAACGTCATTCGCTTACCACGGCGTTTTCCACTTAACTGCGCCATAAGCCGCAGCGCGCAAGGCACTGCCTGCACAGGCGTTTGGGCGGCCAGCGTGGCCGTTTTGCTAATAATCACCGTTAAGGACAGGTGCCAACAATTGCGCGTTTGTTTTTAGAACCTGCCCAATAACAAAGAAGAGGCTGCACTCGAAAGGCAGTCTCTCCTTATTATATATACATGTAAGCTTGCGAGTTGTTAGCTTGATGTTTTCTGCTGTGCGCTCCATTCTGCCCAAAGCCTGCTACTTTATACATCAGAAAGCGTTCGAGGGCCGATGAACACACCAACTAACGAACTCAGAAACTTTGCTATATACTCGGTTGCCCTTATGCGTCGATGTTGGCGTAAGTGGCGTTTTGTTCGATAAACTCGCGGCGCGGTTCCACGTCGTCGCCCATAAGCATGGAGAAAATCTCGTCGGCATCGGCGGCGTTTTGTATCGTCACTTGTTTAAGCAGGCGCTTTGATGGGTCCATCGTTGTTTCCCAAAGCTGTTCGGGGTTCATCTCTCCCAAACCTTTATAGCGTTGCACGTGTATGCTCTTGTTGTCTTCTTGCCCTTCGCCATACTTGTCGATAAAGGCTTGGCGTTGCTGTTCGTTGTAGCAATACTCGCGCACCTTGTTCTTATAGGTGCAGAGGTACAGGGGCGGTGTGGCGATATACAGGTGACCTTCTTGTATGATGCGGGGCATGAAACGATAGAAAAGGGTCATGATAAGCGTGTCGATGTGCGAACCATCGACGTCGGCGTCGGTCATGATGATAATCTTATCGTAGCGCAACTTGTCGATGTTGGCCTCCTTATCGTCTTCGCCTTCAACGCCAAAACGCACGCCGATGCTCTGTATGATGTTCATTACCGACTCGGCCTCGAACACCTTATGCCATTGCACCTTCTCTACATTCAATATCTTTCCTTTCAGCGGAAGTATGGCTTGCGTGTAGCGGTCGCGCCCTTGCTTGGCCGAACCACCTGCCGAGTCGCCCTCGACGAGGAATATTTCAGACGTTTTGGGGTCTTTGTTAGAGCAGTCGGCCAGCTTACCAGGCAGTCCGCCACCCGACATGGGGTTCTTTCTCTGAACACTCTCGCGTGCCTTGCGGGCGGCGATACGCGCAGTGGCGGCCAATATCACCTTGTCGCAAATAAGTTTGGCCTCCTTGGGATGCTCTTCCAAATAATAGCCAAGGGCCTCGCCTACGGCCTGCTGAACGGCACCCGACACTTCGCTGTTGCCCAGCTTGGTTTTGGTTTGGCCTTCAAACTGCGGCTCGGCCACCTTGATGGAGATAACGGCGGTAAGTCCTTCGCGGAAGTCTTCGCCTGCTATTTCAATCTTCGATTTCTCTATCTGCTTGGATATAACGGGGTCGTTGTCGGCGTATGCTTTGAGCGTACGCGTAAGGGCCATGCGGAAACCCGTGAGGTGGGTGCCGCCTTCAATGGTGTTGATGTTGTTCACATACGAGTGTATGTTCTCGCTGTAATCGGTGTTATACATCACAGCCACCTCGATGGGGATGTTTTGTTTCTCCGTTTTAAGGTAGATAACGTCGTCGAAGAGGTGTGTGCGGTGGCGGTCGACGTAACGCACGAACTCTTTCAGACCATCTTTGGCATGGAACGTCTCCGTACGTGTCTTGCCGTTTTCATCGGGGCGAAGGTCGGTCAGGGTTATCTTAACGCCGGCATTGAGGTAGGCCAATTCGCGCATGCGCGATGCAATGATGTCCCAACGGTACACCGTTGTGGTGAAAATGCTGGGGTCGGGCCAAAATTGTTGGCGCGTTCCGCGCTTATCCGTCTCGCCGACAACCTTTACCGGATAAAGCGGCTTACCCGTTTCGTACTCTTGTTGGTAAATTTTTCCGTCGCGGAACACCTGCGAGAGCATTCTCGAAGACAATGCGTTTACGCAGCTAACGCCCACGCCATGCAGTCCGCCGCTCACCTTATACGAGCCTTTGTCGAACTTACCGCCGGCGTGCAGCACGGTCATCACCACTTCCAGTGCCGATTTGTGCAGCTTTTCGTGTTCGTCTACGGGTATACCTCGCCCGTCGTCTTGCACGGTTATGGAGTTATCTTCGTTAATCGTTACTTCGATGTTGCTACAATAACCGGCCATAGCCTCGTCGATAGAGTTATCCACAGTTTCGTTAACGAGGTGGTGCAGTCCCTTTTCGCTGATGTCTCCGATGTACATCGCGGGGCGTTTGCGCACCGCTTCCAAGCCTTCAAGCACTTGGATGTTACTGGCCGAGTAGTTGTTCTCGTTGTTTTGATTTTCTACCATTGTCTTGATTAGGAATTTTAATATGCAAAGATACTAAAAATCAGTGAGAAACAGAAAGGTTTAACTGCATTTTGACGTACACAAGAAATGTTATTTACCGTTTAAAGTTGCAGAATGCGCGTTTGTTTGTCCCCACACCCTACAACTTGCTGCATGTTATTCAGGTTTTATTGTGTTGCTCATGTCAAACCAAGAGTAACTGATGTTCGTTACTACATTATCTTCGCCAACAGTAAGGACTTTGAATGCCTCCTACACAGCATATTGCGGCCAAACCTGCTAAAACGGCAAACTAGATAGACAGATTTTTCTCTGGATTATCGCCTTTGTCTTGTACTTTTCTTGGGCGTAACAGGCTGGATGCGTTCAGTCTTATCCTGCTGGTGTCGAATGATGTATTCAAAACTAGATGCTATTTCCCTTGCCTTTTGTTCGTCCCTACCAGTTGCTATATGCACGAAAGGCATTGCTAGGTTATCTATTTTGACGTGCACAACGAAATTGTGTATGGTCTTATCTGGGGTAGCACGCGTTTCCGATCCACCGAATCCTAGTCCGAAAAAGGAGATTTCCGCGCCATAGGTTGTCGTACGTCCAGGAATAAATTCGGGATCATCAGCTACTTCGCAGCTAACAACATCCTTAAAATCTATTGTTTTACCCATACACACAACCTTTTTTGCATTCTCATAAAAGATAATTTCTTTATTGAGGTCAGGGTCAGTTGTCGTACCTTTGACAATCTTTGTTGGTTCTCCGTATTTTGCGTTAAGCGAGTCTCTGGAGTATTCATAATGTAATTGGGCAAGCAACTGGTTATCCTTTTGGAAACTATCATTTAGATTATCTCGAAGTTGTGAAATGAAGTTCCAAAAATATTTGTATGTGTTCACATATGCTTTTGCATAACTAATTTTATAAGACGACTTGGGAACGAAAGGGAAAACCTTTGATATTTTAGCACTATATGTAATCGGACGCTTGTCTTCACTACCGTGGAACTCAACGTTTTGGTAGCTGTCCACCATGAATGACATGATTAGCATCTTACCGTCTACGAGTTGTATGCTTAGCGTTGGAGCGATTGATATTTTGTTTATCGTCAAAAAGCTTGCATTGTTTGCGATATTGATTGATGCAGCTGAATTGACTATATTGTTTTTCTTATCCACCCCTAACACCTTCCATCCTTTATTCGTTTCAATCCACGATGAGATGTGTTTAAGCAAGTTGCCAGTATCAAACATAGGATTTTCGACCTTTAGTACAGCCTGCGTGATAAGGTATTTGTCGTCAGGAGATGAAGGACTCGCATATAACTCAAACTTTTCTTTGACGTTGCTTGCATAAATTTTGTAGTCATCGTTTTGCATTGAAGCGAGAAGGTCTTGGTTTTTCTCTATTTCTTGGCAAGTCCATTGCATTGGTGGTGTATTTTTCAGAGTCTCATAGCTTATGTTCTCCGGCGTTTTCGCAACAGATATTGCCATGACAAACACCATAACACAACTAGTAATTAATACTTTCATATACTTATCTTTTTAATTTGTAGTAAATTTAAGAATATAGAGACGTGGAAGTTAGAGAATCGAAAGCACCTTGTATATTTTCCCCAAAGTGCCCCAATCCGTTCAGTTGTCCACATTTTACTGATTCGCCTAATATCTTTTTTCTTCCTTAATTGCGCAACTCATTGCCTTACTCTCTCTCCTTTTACCTCTAGACAAAAAGCACAGCATCGCGTTTTCCGAAGAATTCAGCTTGCCTAGTGTCGCAAAACTAATCTGTACGAGCATCGCAAAAGTACAAATAAAACCAGATAGGTTACAGCTAGTGAGAGAAATATTATCAATCAAAGAACATTCTTACGTCCCTCTCATAGCGGCAAACAGCATTCCCTTAACAACGGAGCCGCACATCGTTTTACTGCATACAGCACTGCCCATAAGTTCGTCTGCCCATCATTTCAAAAACATACGGCTTAACTCCTTAATCTCCCAACTCCTAAGCGAAGTACCGCTAAAAAAACAAGAATCCGCAGCTCCTTATTTTGGAACTGCGGATTTGTAAAAGTCGACTTAAAACCGAGCTATTAGCCCAGCTTATTGATATGCAGAGCCAAACTCGACTTCAAGTTGGCTGCCTTGTTCTTGTGTATAATGTTGGTCTTTGCAAGTTTGTCCAGCATCTTCTGAACGGTAGGATAAAGCTTAACAGCCTCGTCCTTATTGGTAAGAGCGCGCAGCTTACGAACGGCATTACGCATTGTCTTCGCATAATACTTGTTATGCAGAGTCCGCACCTTTGTTTGGCGTATTCTCTTTAATGATGATTTGTGATTTGCCATCTCTTATTTCCTTTTTATTTTTTAGTAGTCCCTAGGAGAGTCGAACTCCTCTTTAGAGAATGAAAATCTCTCGTCCTAACCGATAGACGAAGGGACCATCGCTTATTTGCGGTTGCAAAGGTACGCATTTTTATTCTTCCTACCAAACTTTCATGTGATATTTTTCTCTAAAAGGCTGATTTTTCGTATTTTTGCAAGGGTAAAGTCGCTTTAAGGCGTGTTTTTGCCACCCACTCATTACATAATATCATCAGGTCTATGCTCGTAAAAACTCATGCCATCGTGCTACGCTCCATCAAATACGGAGACAGCCAACTGATAACCGACATGCTCACGGAGACGTTCGGGCGAGTTTCGTTTGTGAGCAACATTCCACGCACGCAGAAAGCGAAGATTAAGAAACAGCTGTTTCAGCCGCTTACGATTTTGGAGATTGAACTAGACCACCGCCCCAACACGCGACTGCAACGACTACGTGATGCGCGCATGGCCTACCCCTTCACGTCTATACCATATAGCGAGGCTAAACTGGCCATAACGCTTTTCTTGGCCGAGTTTCTTTGTCACGCCACACGTAGCGAGCAGCAAAACGTGCCGCTATATCGCTACGTAGAAACGAGTGTTCGCTGGCTCGACGGCGCGCAACAGCTGTTCGCCAACTTCCACCTGGCCTTCATGATAAGGCTTTCGCGGTTTTTAGGTTTCTATCCTAACTTGGAAAACTACTCGCCCGGCTGCCTTTTCGACCTACGAAGTGGCTGTTTCGTACCGGCCATTCCCATGCACAACGATTATCTCTCCCCGGCCGATGCCGCCCAAATGGCCACGCTTATGCGCATAACGCCCCAAACGATGCACCGTTTCGCCCTCTCGCACAACGAGCGGAACCGCTGTACGCAACTAGCCATCAACTTCTATCGCCTGCACATACCCGACTTTCCCGAACTGAAATCGTTTGATGTATTGCGGCAAGTTTACGATAGCGAGTAAGAATTTTGAGGGGCTTTATAATCTAAAAGAATTAGTTTTTGGAATTGATTGTCTTACAGGCGAGCTTGCACATTCGGGCGCAAGCATCAGTACAAAGCACCTTGTACTGGTGCTACAAGCACCTTGTACTAACACTACAAGCACCTTGTACAGGCACTACAAGCACTTTGTACCGACACTACAAAGTACCTTGTACTGGCACTACAAAGTGCTTGTAGCGACTGCACAGAAAACTTTTCGCAGCACTGCAAGTACATGCTGTGCGCAAATTCGGGATAAATATATGCGTGCTTTGCAACCACTCCGCTGGCGACCATAAGCGTACGTGCATACGTTACGTTGCCCATGTGCGTGTATGCGGCACAGCGGCTTTGTCTAGTTTTCAGCAAGAAATCTAACATTATGAGTACCTTTTTGGCCACCAACCGCTCACCTTGCCGCAAAAAATCGATTCTCGCGAAGGTTGGTTTTGATGCAAAAAGGGGGTAGGATGTGAATACGGCAAAATGAATAATTATTTCAAGCAACCGCCATTTGCACCCATTTTGGGGCTATTTGCTGCTAAATGCAATGCGTTTTGGTGCTAAATGGAGTGCGTTTTGCCGCTAAATGCAATGTGTTTTGGTGCTAAATGCAATGCGTTTTGCCGCTAAACGCAAGGTAAAATGCAGCAAAACGCAGTGCAATTTGCTGCTAAACGCAAGGCTAAATGCTGCTAAATGCGAGCCGACAAGCATAAATATACGCTGCAATGGCATAAACAAACCCTTTTAGAACCACTAAAAATATGGCACAAAAGGGCAAAACAACTATTAAATAGTGGCATTTTAGGGGCTAAAAGCGGTTTTTTGGAGTTGGAAAAATACGAGTTGGCAACCAAACTAGAAAGGCAAAATGGTGCAAAATGCAGGTTCTAGGCTTAAAAGCAGACAAGCCCCAAGGCGTGAAATTCCAAAAACAGTACCTTTTTACCTACTTTTTAACCCACATTTTCGCTAGAACGGCGTGGAAATTAGAGTAGTTTTGTAAAATAAAAATAATTATTTAACTGTTCGGGTGTCTATGCAGCACTTCTCTCCCCACTAAAAAGGGGGAAGAGAAAGGATTACTTATAGGCATGCTCTAAAAATTGCCTATACCAAACTGGCGTATGCTGTGTTGATTTGTTGACGGCGAAGTGGGGCATGCTAACAATTTCTAAAACCAATTCCTTTTTAATAGTAAGTTCATCAGGTGGCGAGGCTTTTGCATTCACAAAGCCGTAAGCTTATTGGTTTATGGCTTATTATTCTCCTCTATAACCCAAAAAAGTGAGCCACCTTTATCGTAAAGGCAGCTCACCAATTAAATGTTATGCTTGTGTAGGGGGCGCCATGTGCGCCCGAACGCTAGCTTGTTGCAGCGCATGTTGTCGGCGCGATAGGCTGACAAAGGTTTGCGGCGACTTGCATTAATCGCGGTCGTGACGATCGTCGCGACGGCCGCGGCGTTCACCCCTTTCGGGTCTGTCGCCACGTGGACGGCGTTCGCGCTCTACATATCCTTCGGGTTTCTCCATCAACACGCGGCGCGACAGCTTGTACTTGCCCGTCTTGGGGTCGATGTCGAGCAGTTTCACCTGCATCTTGTCGCCTTCCTTAATGCCAGCCTCTTCAACTGTTTCAAGGCGTTTCCAATCTATTTCAGAGATGTGCAGCAGTCCGTCTTTGCCTGGCATAATCTCTACGAAACAGCCATAAGGCATAACCGAACGAACCGTACCCTCGTAAATTTCACCCACTTCGGGCACGGCCACAATGGCACGTATCTTAGATAGGGCTGCATCGATGCTGGCTTTGTCGGGTGCGCTAACCTGAACCTTACCCTTACCATCCACTTCGTCGATGGTAATCGTCGTGCCCGTGTCTTCTTGCATCTGCTGGATAATCTTTCCACCAGGGCCAATAACAGCACCGATAAACTCTTTGGGAATTTCGATTTGCACGATGCGTGGAACTTGGGGTTTAAGTTCGGGACGTGGCTCGGCAATGGTTTCGGTAAGCTTACCAAGGATGTGCTCGCGGCCTGCCTTAGCTTGCATCAGGGCCTTTTCAAGAATTTCAAAGCTCAAGCCATCGCACTTAATGTCCATCTGCGTGGCCGTAAGTCCGTCTTTCGTACCCGTTGTCTTGAAGTCCATGTCGCCCAAGTGGTCCTCATCACCAAGGATGTCGCTGAGGATGGCGTACTTTTCTTCGCCCGGATTTTTGATAAGACCCATAGCAATACCGCTTACAGGCTTTTTAAGAGGCACACCAGCATCCATCAAAGCAAGCGTTCCGGCACATACGGTGGCCATAGACGAAGAACCGTTGCTCTCCAAAATCTGACTTACCACGCGCACGGTGTAAGGATAGTCGGCGGGAATTTGCCCCTTCAAACCACGCCAAGCCAAGTGGCCGTGGCCAATTTCGCGACGACCAACGCCACGTTGTGCCTTGGCCTCGCCTGTTGAGAATGGGGGGAAGTTATAGTGCAAAAGGAAACGCATGTAGCTCTTGTCGAGCACATCGTCTACCATTTTCTCATCAAGTTTTGTGCCCAAGGTACATGTTGAAAGGCTTTGCGTTTCGCCACGGGTGAAGATGGCGCTACCATGAGGCATGGGCAGCGAACTAACTTCGCACCAAATGGGGCGAATTTCGTCGGTCTTACGACCATCAAGGCGCTTGCCCTCATCGAGGATGCAACGGCGCATGGCATCGCGCAACACATCGTCGTAGTAGCGTGCAGCCAAAGCGTGCTTCTCTTCCAGCTCTTCGGCGGTAAGTTTTTCGGTGTTTTCGGCATCGTACTTCTCCAAGAAGTCGGTAACAATTTTGTCGAAAGCATCGTGACGTTCTTGCTTAGCCAGAGCCTGCTTGGTAACATCGTACACGGGCTGATACAGCTCGTCGTTCATCTGCTTGCGCAAATCTTCGTCGTTTACTTCGTGGTCGTATTCGCGCTTAACGTCTTTGCCCAGTTCCTTAGCCAGTTCTTCTTGCATGGTGCACATGGGCTTGATGGCATCGTGAGCCACTTTGAGGGCTTGGATAAGGTCTTGTTCGGTAACCTCGTCCATTTCGCCTTCCACCATCATGATGTTATCCTTGGTTGCGCCCACCATGATATCCATGTCGGCTTCCTTCATTTGCTCGAAGGTGGGATTAACAACATACTCGCCGTTAACCCTAGCAACGCGAACCTCGCTGATGTAGAAATCGAAGGGAATATCTGAACATGCCATTGCCGAAGACGCGGCCAAGCCGGCCAAAGCGTCGGGTTGGTCAACACCATCTGCCGACAACAGCATCACGTTTACATAAACTTCTGCATGGTAGTTTGATGGGAATAAGGGTCGCAAAACGCGGTCTACTAGGCGCGAGGTAAGAATCTCGTTGTCGCCGGGCTTGCCTTCGCGTTTGGTAAAGCCACCGGGGAAACGCCCTGCGGCAGAATACTGCTCTCTGTAATCAACTTGCAAAGGCATAAAATCTGTTCCGGGAACTGCATCTTTTGCGGCACAAACAGTAGCAAGTAGTACGGTGTTGCCCATACGAACGACAGCCGAACCATCGGCCTGCTTTGCCACTTTCCCGGTCTCAATGCTGATGGTTCTGCCATCAGGCAATGAAATTGTTTTCGTTATTACGTTCATCTAAAAACTTATTGTTTTAAAACATCTAAAAATAAATTGGCACAAAGGTAGGTAATAAAAAAGGAAATGACGAATAATCAATGCGTTATTTTTCGTTTTTACCTTTGTTTTTGATTAATCGGACTGGTCGGATCGGTCAGACGAGTCGGACCTGTCGGACTAGTCTGACCAGTCGGACTGGTCCGACTACCCCTAGCCTTTCGGGCGACGGCGTGCCCAACCTTCTTCCGAGAAATCGGGTTCTGCGCCTTTTAGTTTGGGCGCAGGCTGCTGGAAAAACTGCCGCCAATCGCCCGTTTCGTTATCGTCGTTAAATTGGTGTTGCGCCTTACGCCCACGTTTTCCGCCTGCTGCGGGAGCCGAATCGGCAAAGCGTTGCCCCTTTCGGCCGCCCTTAGCCGCGGCCGAACGTCCGTGTCCGCCCTCGTCGGCATCGTTGCATCTCACGTCGCGACCTTTATAACTAGCACCCGAAAGGCCTTGCATAACGCGCGAGGCATCGCCTTCGGGAACCTCGATGTACGAGAATTTGCCCAACAAATCAATGTGACCCACGGCCACACGACCTTGAACATTGCGGTTGATAAACTGCATTACCTCGCCAGGATAGAACCCATCGTCCTTACCTAAGTTAACAAACAGGCGGCGATAACCGGCCTCGGCCTTGCGTGCGCCACGTGCACCGCGCTCCGTACGCTTGCTGCGTGCACCACGCTGGGCATCGCGACCGCCACCACGTTCGGCCCTTTTGCCCTCGCGTTCGTTGCGTTTCAGCGACGGTTTCTCTATTTCGGGCGCGTTGGCGTAGTAGTCTAAGAAACGGCCGAAAGTCATGCTTACAATCTTTTTGATAAGGTCTTCTTTGTCGATGTACTCGAAGTGGCGGTTAATCTCTTCGAGGAACGGGGCAATTTCTTCCTCGTTCACGTCAACCTTAGATATGGCGTCCATAGCCTTATACAGCTGTTTGCTGCATATTTCCTTGGCCGTGGGCAATGTTCCGTCTACAAATTCCTTTTGGATAATCTTCTCGATGGCACGCACCTTAGAGCGTTCGCGCGTATGGATGATGCTGATAGACGTTCCTTTTTTGCCGGCACGCCCTGTTCGTCCGCTGCGGTGGGTGTAACTCTCGATGTCGTCTGGCAATCCGTAGTTAACAACGTGTGTCAGGTCGTCAACGTCCAATCCACGTGCGGCCACATCGGTAGCCACCAAGAACTGCACGTTGTGGTTGCGGAACTTCTGCATGGTGAGGTCGCGCTGCTGCTGACTTAGGTCGCCGTGCAAAGCCTCGGCATTGTATCCGTCGCGAATAAGCTTGTCGGCTATTTCTTGCGTTTCGAGCTTGGTACGGCAGAAAATGATGGCGAAAATGCGCGGATAGAAGTCAACCAGGCGTTTAAGTGCCAGGTATTTGTCTTTGGCATTCACCATATAATATATGTGGTTCACCTTCTCGGCGCCTTCGTTACGACTTCCTACCACAATTTCCTTGTAGTCGTTCAGGTAGTTTTTGGCTATCTTTTCAATCTCCCTGCTCATTGTTGCCGAAAAGAGCAGCGTGTTACGATCGGCAGGAACGCCCTCGAATATGGCGTTGATGCTCTCGGTAAAGCCCATGTTCAGCATCTCGTCGGCCTCGTCTAGCACCACGTTGTTCACGTTGTCTAGTTGCGCAACGCCGCGTTTCATCAGGTCGATAAGTCGGCCTGGGGTGGCCACGATTATCTGTGCACCCTTGCGCAACTGGCGAATTTGCATCTCGATAGAGGCTCCGCCATACACGGGCACGACGTGCAGACCTTGCACGTACTTAGAAAAGTCGGCCAAATCGTCGGCTATTTGCAGACAAAGTTCGCGCGTAGGACTAAGTATAAGGGCTTGCGTGTGCTTCTCTTCGGGGTTTACCTTTTGCAGTACGGGTATGCCGTAGGCTGCTGTTTTGCCCGTTCCCGTCTGTGCCAAGGCAATAACGTCGTTGCCATTGCCCAGCAGGTAGGGTATCACTTCTTCTTGTACAGGCATGGGTTGCTCGAAACCCAACTCTTCAATGGCGCGGCATATAGGCTCGCTCACGCCTAATTCTTTAAATGTCTTCAATTCTTCTTGTTGTTAAAATGGTTTCGCGGTTGGGGTCGTATCAAACCAAAGATAACGTCACAAACGGCATGTCTACCCGCCAACACCGCCCACTTAGGGGCATGTTGCAAAAGCAGATGCAGGCCTTGGCAAGCCTGAGAGCGCACCACAAGCGGGGTTTACACCAAACGAAACCTTGTTTGTTGATGACTTCATCGTTGCTAATCGTTATCCAAATATCATGAATTCATCAACCCACGAACCTAGAAACCTTGTC
This sequence comes from Prevotella sp. oral taxon 317 str. F0108, assembly GCF_000162415.1. Classification (NCBI taxonomy): domain Bacteria; kingdom Pseudomonadati; phylum Bacteroidota; class Bacteroidia; order Bacteroidales; family Prevotellaceae; genus Prevotella; species Prevotella sp. oral taxon 317. The sequence goes on from NZ_GG740076.1 coordinate 142,610, forward strand.
TATTATTACTTGTCCAACCAACCGTTGCCCCCAGCCATAATAGACAACATTCGTGTTTGAACGGTGCAAAGGTAATGAAAATAAATGGGTTACGAAAACTTTTAGAAAAGAATTTGCATTTGCACACCGCCATGTTTCACGGCATAACGCCCACAATATGGCTCAAAAACAGGGTTAACAACATGGCAGTTTCAGCCTTGAATAGGCAACATTTGCAGGTTAAAAACAGCGGTAACTCCCTTCGCCTACCGCCCTGTTAAGAAACAATCAGCCCGCAAGCTTTGCGCCATCACTAACATGAAACATGGCTACTTGCAAGAGGGAGTGTGGCTATCTTTGCGTGATAGCCACACCCCCCCCACACGGGTAGCCATGATTTTGATAAATTGGGTGTTGCTAAAAGTCTAGAACGATTGCAGCCACGCTTTAAGTTCGAGTTCCATTTCTAAGTTATACCTAAAAGTCTGCTTGCGCCCCCAGCCGTGCCTTCCGCCAGGAAAGACATGCAGCGATGCCGGAACATCGTGCCGATAAAGCTCTGCGTAATAGTTAACGCCATTGATGGGCATCACCGTACGGTCGTCGTCGCTCAGCGCAATCCATGCCCGCGGCGTTGAACGCGTAACTTGTTGGTCGGTGCTGTATTCGCGTTCGTCGGCCTTACTGGGGTTCTTGCCCAAGAAACGCTCGCGCGAACCGCGATGGGTAAGCCCCGGCTGCATGGTGATAACGGGATAGAGCAGAATTTGGAAGTCGGGTCGGGCATCGCCCGTTGCCTTTGTTGCCAGCACCGAGGCCAGGTGTCCGCCAGCCGATGCGCCCATAATGCCCACCTCGTTAGGCTTAATGCGCCATTCGGCCGCATTGCGCCGCACCAGTTTCATGGCCTCTTCGGCATCAGAGATGGGCACTTGCTTGTCACCGTTGGGCATGCGATACTTCAACACAATGGCCGCAATGCCCATATTGTTGAAAAACGGTGCCCAGTCGCGCCCTTCGCTATCCATCGCCAACGTCTGGTATCCGCCACCCGGACAGATAACCACCGCCCTGCCCGTAGCCATTTTCTCGCGTGGCAAAAACACCTGCACCTTTGCCGTATCCTTATCGTCGCTGCCTGCCACAGCCGGTGCCGACGACCACAAATTAAGGGTGAAAGTCTTTTGGGCAAAGGCCGATGTTGCCGCAGTCAGCATCAGGGTCGCTGCCAACAAAAATCTCTTCGTTTTCATATTTTTTGTTTTACTGTGTTTGCTTACACTGCAAAGTTAGCAATAAAAGTTGAGAACGCCTTTTCAGAACGAATGTTTTAGCCCCGTAGTTGCCTTTACCTTTAATGTTTCTATAAAGGCATGCCTTTTTCGTTCTTTTCTCGTTCCTCGAAAAGTGCGTTTTCTCGCCATGACAATGTTCGGGCAAGCTCGGCATTGTTCATTTGGCTTAACGAAAACGTTCTTTTCTCCTTCCTCGAAATGTGCGTTTTCTCGCCATGGCAATGTTCGGACAAGCTCGGCATTGCTCATTTGGCTTAACGAAAACGTTCTTCGAAAAGTGCGATTAATTTGCCCACTTATCCGCTTGTTCTCTTGCCTGCCTGTTCACTCGCCAGCCGGCCAACCACTGTAATCTTTTCGGTAAAGATTTTAACATAATGAGTGCCCTTTTTGTCCACCAACGGCCCACCTTGCCGCAAAAAATCGATTCTCGCGAAGGTTTGTTTTGATGGGAAAAGGGTTGTATGTGAATGTTGGCAAAATGAATATTTATTTAGTAAAGACCGCCATTTGCACCAGTTTTGGGGTGTTTTGCTGCAAAATGAAGGGCGTTTTGGTGCTAAATGCAGTGCGTTTTGGTGCTAAATGCAGTACGTTTTGATGCAAAATGCAGGGTGTTTTGGTACTAAATGCAATGTGTTTTGGTGCTAAATGCAGCGCAAAATGCTGCTAAATGCAAGGCGAAAAGCATAAATATCCACCGCAATGGTATAAACAAAATCTTCTAAAACCACGAAACACATGGCCGAAAAGGGTAAAATAGGTGTTAAAAAGTGGGATTTTAGGTGCTAAAAGTGGGTAATTGGGCGTAAACAATAATGAGTTGGCAACCAATCTAGAAAGGTAAAATGGTGCAAAATGCAGGCTTTGTTCTTAAAAATAGACAAAATGAAAGGCAACAAAATCTAGAAATAGTGCCTGTTTACCTACTTTTTAACCCATATTTTCGCTAGAACGATGTGAAAATTAGAGTGACATTGTAAAATATAAATAATCATTTTAAGTTTTGAGTTGATGAGGTTTTGTGATTTTTTTGTTGATGAGGTGGTGCATTCGCCAGTTGTTGGGTTATCGCGAAATTATAAGCCAGTAAGTTGATTAGCCCTGCACCCCTCTCAATTTATAGAAATATTAAAAGCCAAGACGACTTCATTAAAATATAATTCATATTATCTAATCGTCCCTTAAAAACCTACTTCGCCAAGAATTTATCTCAATCTAAATTTGGCTGAGCCTTTTTTTTTAAAGGACAACTGATTAGGGATGACGGTAAAATTACCGAAGAATAAAAGAGTAGAATAACAAACTTGTTGGCGGAGCTAATTAGGCACGCGCCAAATTAACTCCGCCAACAGATAAACTCACAAACGTATTACTTTACCCTCTGGCAAAGGTGAAAGAGGGAAAGAGTGAAAAGGCGAAAATAACAGTTTCATCTATTTAATGGTTAACCCATTGATTTGTAAACTTGCTTACTTGTCAACTGTTAACTAGCCAACTCGTTAACTTGTCAATTCGCAAACCCATAAGCTCATCATTTCACCTAACTTTTTACAAGGTACATCTTATTAACCTCCCCATTCGAGAAAAGCAAAGGAATACAAGCTAGTCCCGAAAGTTCTTCTCTCGTTCCTCGAAAAGTGCGTTTTCTCGCCATGACAATGTTCGGGCAAGCCCGACATTGTTCATTTGACTTAACGAAAACGTTCAGTTAGTTACAACCGCTTGACTTCTTGGTCGGCATCGCTGTGACTGTGGGATTTGTAGTCCTTACTGTTCAGCTTGTATCGCAGGGTTATTGAGACGGCCCTGAAGTCGTATCGGTTTAGCAGACGCATCACCATCTGGTCGTTGTAGATGTCGTTGCGGTCCTTCTTGCTGTCGAAGATGTCATTGACCTTGAGCTGCACACTCAGGCGGTCGTGGCACAGTGTTTTGACGGCGTTGAAGTTGACCGACCACATGTCGCGGCTGAGATGCACGTTTCGGTAGTCGCCCTGGCTCTGATAGTCGCCAGTGAGGAAGAGTGACAGCGTGCGGCCTATCTGGAAGTTGTTGGACAGTTTGACAACCCAGATGGGACTGCTCAAGTTGTACCGCCCCGTGCCTGTTGTCAAGTGCAGGAACTGCTTGTTCATCACCGCCGTAAGTTGGGGTGTCCACGCGCCAAACCCCTTTGACACGACCACTGCCAGCCGCATCTGCTTAACCGACGGCAGGTTGCGGTAAGACATTATCGACACTGCACTGTGCGTTGCCGACTGCGTGCCCCAGTTGATGATGGCGTTGCGCGTGTCTGAGTAACTTAACTGGAACTGAACTATCCGCCACACGCCTTGCAGCGTTAATTCGTGTACGTACTCCGGCCGCAGCAGCGGATTGCCCATCTGCCAAGTGTAACGACTACCGTAGAGCACATTCTTGCTTAATTGACGATATGTGGGGCGGCTGACTTCGGTGGAGTAAAGCAACTGGGCCTGCAACTGTCCGACACGGATGCCCCACGAGAGGTTGGGATAGACCCGGAAGACAGACTGGCTCACATCGGCCTCGCCATTGCCGGGATGGAAGGTGAACCGTGAATCCTCCGCGCGAATACCGAGACCGAAGAGGCCTACGCTGGTCAGCACAGAGTAGTCGGCAAAAGCCGCACGCTGCGTTTCCCTCAACAAGCTCTGCGATGTGGGCATCTCGCCAAGGGTGCTGGTGTAGTCGTCGTTGCGCCGAGTACGGACATACTCCGCGCCCACTGTTGCATCACCACGCCACAGTTTATGTCCGACTGAGACACGCAGCGACAGCAGTCTGTTGTTGATATGGCTGACAGCCGAGAACGCACGGCTACGGCCGGTTTGGCTTGTCTCGTCATAAGCATTGTCTGTTTCGGTCGTGCTGTGGAGGTAGTCGAGGTCGGTATTGATTTTGAATTTACCGACGGCTCCAGAATAATAGACGTTGAATAGGTGGCTCGGGTTGCTGTGACCACGCTCCTGCCCATCAGTGCGCAGTAGGTCGTACGGCTGTCCGTCTGCAGAGATACGGTTGGTAGAACTCAAATCCATGCGGTTACGCGTGTCGAGGGTCAACAGGTATCGCCCTCCAACATACGACTGCTCGGCAATTTGGTAGTCAATGCCCACCGTGTTCTCCACACGGTTGTGCTTACGATGTTCCTGCTCATTGCTGATTTCGTTCCACAGCGTGTCTACATGGACCGTTTGGGTGAGGTCTTTCCATTTCAAATAGTTGTCCAACCGGTATTCAAAGTTGTCGTACACCGTCCACCGCCGCGCACTATAGCGCAAGTTCATCTGCTCTATCGCGCTGGTGTTGCGGTTTTGGTACCATGTAGAGCGAGCATCAACGCTCAGCCCCTGGGCAACGCTGGTATAGGTTGTTACCCGCACCACAGCCTTGATAGCGGCATCGTATTCAGGGCCAGGATTTGTGACCACCTCCAAGCTCTTGATGGCATCAGACGAGAGATGGTCGAGCTCCGACAAGTTGTATATGCGGTGGCCGTCTACAAAGAACACGGCCTGCCCTCTGCCCATCACATCGTATCCGCTTTCCGTTTTTCTCATGAGCGGCATTGCGGCTAACACGTCCTCAAGGTTTCCTGCGCGTGCGAGAGCCGTGCCGCGAACGACATAGCGAAAGCCGTCGCGGATAAGCTGCGACACAGGGCGCGAAGCCTGTACCCTCACCTCGTCCAACTGATGCTGTGCCTCGCTGAGCACGATGCTCAACGAGTCGCCAGCGTTCGGCCTGACGATGGCGGTTTCATAGCCCAGACACGACACCGCAATCATCCACTCGCCCTGCGGTCGCGGCATCACGAAACGCCCTTGGGCATCGCTCACCTCGCCACAGATATAAGTTGAATCGGGACTGCTGAGCATCACAACAGTAGCTCCTACGATTGCCTTGTGTGACGGGTCGTACACATGCCCGGTCACCTTCTCTTGCGCCACGATGGCCATCGACCATGAGGCAGCCAAAATGATAGTCAGAATCCTTACCATCTAGTTAAATTTAATGCGCACCGTCAACTTAGCGGTTGTCGGTCAGTTTGGAAATGCCACCCGTCCTATAGGCCTCTGCATAGTTGTACACGCAGAATGGGCTTATTCCAAGGTCGTTGGAGATTGTTTCCACATCGTGACCATGCGCCAGCATCAGTATGCAGGTAATCTGAATCCAATAGGGCCGAAATTCCCTACTGTGCTGAAGCCTACGAAGGGTTTTGAATTCTTCTATGGATAAGTTTAATGTCATGATGCAAAGATACGTTTTTCCTTAATATCTTCCAAATCTTTTTACTTTCGATTATAAATAGGAGCGAAGGTAAAATTATCGAAAAATAAAGTCTTAGGACGATGAATTTCAAATTATATTGTAATTTTGTCCAATACTTCGTACACGAGAGGAACGTTTATCTTGATTCGTTTGCGCATCACAAAGATAATACCCCCTCATAGTTTGTAACATTAAAAACAAAGACAACTTCATAGAGATTTATGCTTAGAAGATTATGCAACCCACTGGTTTCAAACCACAAACTGATGATAAGTAAGTATGCTTTGATGGCCTTGTTTAGCCTATTCGCATTCTTCTGCCACGGACGAAATAAAAAAGACACTGCCTATGTAAATAGGAAACTAATGGACGAGCAAGCGTTAATACAAACAGCTATATTGGAAGAATATGGCAAAGAAAATGGATATAAAGCTCCTACGTATCAAGAGTTTCAGGATAGGTGTATGGAGTATTGGGGCATTTCTCTTCATAAAAAGGCACAAGACCATACCGTAAATATAGGACTGTGCATAGAATATACGATTAACGAAGTGGGAAGGTTTATCTTCACTGAGGCAGAAGGACTTTTTTACCAACCCGAAAAGGAAGAAGACCCAACGGAAGAAGATGCCAAAAGGGTTCTCTTTACACGAGAAAACGGTATAGGCGAAAAGTTTCTAGCTTATAACAAGCTGTTGTTCAACGATAATGCAGCAACGCTTTCTTTCTTCTTAAATAATCCCGATTATGCAATTGACATCGTTTTTAACATCGATTATGAACGCAACAAAATGCTTATGACCAAAAGTATTGATTTTGCAAAAAACGTGCCCAATCATTCATTTTATAGGGATTGTGCAGAAAGCATATTATTCTATAATAACAAGAAAAGAGGATTTCGCCGTAATCTCATTGCCGAAATATTCCGTACGTCTAACAGGACGAACGAAACAATGACTCCGTTTGACGACTTGGTTTATGCCTATTTTGAGCTTTTCACAAAACTAAAATACGCACAACAAGTAAAGGATGCGTGTTTGGCGTACTTGATGGCATGTTTGATTGAGTATGACACAAAGAACAAAGACAACATCGGGGGAATAAAAGATGAAAAAGCATATCAACATCTAAGCAACTTCATGTCTAAGGACAAACATTTAGCCCATCGCCTCAAAAAAAACAATTATTATGGAAACAGCCAATTGAAAGAGCTGGTAGCAGCAGTATTGGTAATGGAGAATGCTATCGATCCCAATGACGCTTACTTCGTTGACGACCCCGACGGGTATGCTAATCTCCGTGAAAGAGCAAGTTCTACATCAAAAGTCATAAAACGAGTTGCAACCAACGAAATGCTAACAGTTTTGAATAATGATGGGCAATGGTGGAAAGTGCAAACAAAAGATGGAAAAACTGGATATATACATAAAAGTAGAATAAGGTGTGCCTTAAAAACAAACCTCTTGAAATAAATCTTCTAGTGGGTAATGTGGTGAATTCAACTTGCAGAGAATACACTGAACAACCTCCACAGGTTATTTTTCGAAACACGACAACTTTTTACCACTGAAAAATGGTGTAGAGTTTCAAATTTAATTGTAATTTTGTCCAATACTTCGCACATAAGAGGAGCGTTTATCTTGATTCGTTTGTGCATCACAACGTCAATAAAGCCTTCTCAATGTTATAGATACAGTTAAAAGCCAAGACGACTTTAAATAAAAGTTCATTAGCATGTTAAGTAAAACCATTATCAATTATCTAAAACGAAATAATTTCTATCTAGAGAAGGAAGAGGAAGACTACACAAAGGCTCTATTGGAGTTGGGGATTGATCTTGAATCGGACTTGGCCTATTTCTGTCTGCATACAGCGGAAATAAGCTTTAAAGGAAGAGCTGGTAGTATTGAAAATATTTGTTGGTATTTGATATACTCGACATATACTCGAAGAATAGAATCTCTGCAATCCTACTTAGTTCTTCCAAAAGAATACATTCCATTAGATAGCTTTGAAACAGAGGGTGGCTTTTTTTACAACCGAGAGACAGGAGAAGTTTTGGAACTTGAACTCGGACAAAAATTGATTGATTTTCAAAATGGAAAACTTCAACCACAGTGGAAAAGCTTTAATTCTTTCTTGGAATGGTTTTTTGGATTGGATACGAACTAAACGTAAGCCTTAATGAAGTTGTCTTGACTCTTAATGTAATTGGAGTTGACAGTAAAATTGCCGAAGTGTAGAGGATTAGAATAATGAGCTCGTTGGCGTAGCTAATGAAGTACACGCTAAATTAACTCCGTCAACAGGTAAACTCATAAACTTATTATATTCCCCACTGGCAAAGGAGAAACGGCGGAAAGAACCGTTTCCTCTATTTAAAGGTTAATCCATTATAGTCAAACAGAATTGCTTTTGAAAATTGTTGTTAGAAGAATGCAAGACGTGCGTAGCATGGCATCAATAAACCCTTACGCAGGGGAAAAGGAACACTTTGGTTTGCTTACAGTGTATCTGTGGCTCTCCTAATCCAACTCTGTTTGACTATAACACAACGTAATACACAAGGCATACCACTCCCCTCTCCCCTTGGAGAGGGGCTGGGGGTGAGGCCGATTGGGGCTGGGGGTGAGGCCGAGGGAGACTGGGGGTGAGGCTGGTTGGGGACTGGGGGTGAGGCTGTTTCCTCAAATTCCCCAAACGAACAAGGCAGCGACGAAACAATTTGTTTCATCGCTGCCTTGCAATGTCGTTAAGCGAGGCCGTGGCCGCGACTTATTTGCCGTGATGTTCGTCAGAAACGGTGAGTTTCTTACGACCGCGCGCACGGCGAGCAGCCAAAACGCGACGACCATTCTTCGTTGACATCCTCTCACGGAAGCCGTGCTTATTCACCCTTCTGCGGTTGTGGGGCTGAAATGTTCTTTTCATTGCTTTATCTTAATTTATTGTTATAATCTCGCTTTTGAGGTGCAAAATTACTTATTTCTTTTTAAACAGCCAAATGATAATGAGGATTTAAGCATTTAAGTGGATGAGTTTGTTGGTTTTAAGGCTCGTTCTAAAATTTGCTTTGGCCGTTTTTGGGACTTTACCTAAATAGATTTTGCTTACCTCTTGAAGGTACATTGCGTGCAATGCCAACTAAACAGCAAGCCAAAGATGCCAGATATAAACCAACAGGCACCGAAAAGCCATACACGAAGAAACACTTAAAGGCAGGGGACACAAAATTAGCTTTACCATAATTTTTAGCTTTGAGCTGAACGGATTTTGCTTACTTCGTGAAGGGGCGTGGTGGACTATGCGACTGAAACAGCAAGCGAAAGATGCCAGATAAAAGCAGAAAGACAGTGAGGTGCTACACCAACGGACTGCGATTGAAGAACCTTGTGGGGTGTTTTAGAACATGCCTAAGAAACGTGCCTTTACCAGAACCTGCCGTTAAACGAAAAGCACTCCGCACATTCCTCTTACACCCTGCAACCGCATACAAGGCGTAAACCTTTCAACGACATGGCACATATCTTCAAAAAACAAACCATGTCGCACCCACGATAATCATGCGCAACATTCTACACTTGCCGTGGCCAAAGCTGATGCACGGCAAGTTGATGTTTCATTCTAAACGAGGATGAATGTCAGAACTTACGCAAGAAAAGAAAAAGCGGTATGCCAGCCAAAGGCGTGCAAAGTGCGCAAAGCACACAAAAATACACTTTCACTTTCCAATGTTCACGGCGTGTAAATAGAGGCATTAGCACAGGGGCAATGATGCAAGAGAGAATCTGTGTAAACGTCATTGTGCGTAGAATTTAAGATTTTAGTTTAGCTGAATGGAAGTCTTGTTTGCACAACTAAATGTCGTTCACGGTATGTTGAGCTTTTCAGTGGCAAAGACCCCTTTCGTTTGTCGAGTGCTAAGTTACGCATAATATTTTACATGTCGCCAACTTTTAGAACATATTTTTTGTTCGGGCGCAATTTTTTAACACTTCAACAACGTTTTCAGCATCAAGCCCCTAGCCACTCAACTTGTTCCCTTTATTCCATTATGCTCGATTTTTGGTAGAATGTTTATGCAGCGCGAAACGAACATTATACAACTTGTGACAAAATGAATGGAAACTTAGCCGCATGCTGAACTTTTGCGACAACAACTTAAACCCCAACAGGCCATTAGGTAGCTTATCAAACATTTTAGGTTGTTTCCATCATTTGTCGTTCATCTTTCGTTTGCTTGTCGGCGTCATGCCTGTATCCTCCTGACATAGCCCGCTAGGCCCTCAATAATATAGTCAAACAGAATTGCTTTTGGAAAATATTTGTTAGTTGAATGCAAAGCGTGCGTAGTCTGGCATCCATTAACCTTTACGCTGAGTAAAAGGAGGGCGTTGTTCGCTCACAATGCAGCTACGACTTTCCAAACCCAATTCTGTTTGACCATAAGACAGACAACATGCCCGACAATACACAAAATCCGTACAGCCGACAATGGCCGATTGGGGTTAACATCGTTCACATCATTGCGCCCATCATGCTCAACCCTATCGTTTGTGCCAATACAGAACCCGTGCTCCTATCTCGGGAAAAGCCTTTTGGTGATTTGTTAAATTGGTAATTATGTTTTAAAATCGCGTTCTTCGGCCGAACCATTCTAGAAAGGAAAACCCGCTAAAAGCTATATAAAATGCGCCCAAGCGATGATTTTTGAGTAATTTTCGGGCGCCCGTCCCCTCCGTTTTTGGCCATTTACTATGCTTTTGCATTTCTCTTTGAAGAAAAATCCTCCCAAATTCGCACCCGCAACTATAAGGAAATGTCTTATACCAGATTTACTTTAGGGCAATTCAGTTAATTCTCTCTTAGGAATCTTGGAGGTTGACAAATGCCACATCCTTATTCCTTGAAAAATGTTTTGGAAGAGTTCTTGATGTGTTTTGTGCGCATAAATCCCAAATGACGAGCCGTTTGGACACACCTGTTCCTTTCATACCTGCCTATGGGTCGGTATAAAACCACCTTGTTTTTTATCAAGCTGCCTTCTTCATGCCCTTGGCCATCTGCCCTGCGGCAAGGAAGGCGGCATTTGCCGTATGGATTCCGTAGAATAGTAGCAATGTTTCGCAGAACATGTTGCGTGCCTTGATGCGCTCAACGGCATAGTGCTGTTTCTTGTTTCCAAAGCTGCCCGCCATTACCGTGACCTTGAGTTTCTGATAATCTTTCTCGCCTTCTACTCCCATCTCTGCTTGGAGAGGGGTAGGGGGTAAGGCTGTTTCCCTTACCTAAACGCCTCTTCCGTCAATATGCTTTCGAGTTCTTCTGCCGAAAGGCGCAGGCGGAACTTGCCGCCAATGGCTACGGATATGTTGCCCGTTTCTTCGGAAACGATGACGGCCATTGCGTCGCTACTCTGACTGATGCCCATTGCAGCACGGTGACGAAGGCCCAATGAGCGGGGAATGTCTTGGTTGTGCGATACGGGCAGGATGCAACCCGCGGCCTTAATGCGCTTTTTGGAGATAACCATTGCGCCATCGTGAAGTGGAGAATTCTTGAAGAAGATGTTCTCGATGAGGCGTTGGTTGATGCGGGCATCGATAAGGTCGCCCGTATCAACGATGTCGTCTAGCGGTTCGCCGCGTTCGATGACGATTAGTGCGCCTACCTTTCCGCGCGCCATCGACATGCAGGCCATGACGATGGGGATGATGGTTTCCTTATCTTCTTTGGGGTTGTTGTCGTTCTTATAGAAGTATTTCATCACGCCGCGCACGCGCTGATGGGCCCCTAGGGAATAGAGAAACTTGCGTATGTCTTCTTGAAAGAGGATGATGAGGGCTATCACACCCACGCTGACAAGTTTGTCGAGAATGCCGCCAAGCAGGCGCATCTCGAACACTTGGCTCACCAACAACCATATCAGCACAAAGAACATGATGCCGATGAAGATGTTGAGCGAGCGCGACTCTTTCATCAGTCGGTAGAGATAATAGAGCATCAGTGCCACTAGCACGATGTCGATGATGTCTTTTATTCCGAAGTTGAAGAACATATTGGTTGGTTTATGTAAGTCCGATGGCCGCCAATGAGCGCGTTCGGGCAGGTGATGGATGGGTTTATGGTGTTGTTGCCGACATCGTTCGGCTGTAGAGTGCAATCACTTCTACGGCCTCTTTCACATCGTGCACGCGCAGGATGTTGGCCCCTTTCATCAGGGCGATGGTGTGTAGCACGGTGGTTCCGTTAAGGGCAGTGTCGGCATTGCCGCCCACAGTTTTGTATATCATCGACTTTCTCGACACGCCCACCAACGTGGGAAGGTCGAGTACTTGCATCTTCTCCATTTCGTTAAGCAGCAGGTAATTGTCTTCTACCGTTTTTCCGAAACCGAAACCAGGGTCTAAAATGATGTCTTTAACGCCCAAAGTACGCAGTTGCGACACCTTTCGGGCAAACCCAAGCAGCACATCGCGCAGCGTGGGTTGCACAGACATCAGTATGTAAGGCACGCCCAAGCGGGCCACGGTGTGGAAAATCTGCGGCAGTTCGCCTGGTTCTGGTTCCAACGGAACGTTGGCAACTCCCGTTAGTCCGCCGTCGGAAACATCGTTAATGATGTCTACTCCAAATTCTTCTACGCACATTTGTGCCACGTCGGGGCGGAAGGTGTCTACCGAGATAATGGCCTCTGGCTGTTCTTTGCATACCACGGCGAGTGTTTTGCGCAAGCGTTTCATTTCTTCTTCTTGGCTCACTTGCTCTGCTCCTGGTCGGGTTGAGAATGCCCCCACGTCTATCATCGTACCGCCTTGCTCGATAATTTGGTTGGTTCGTAGGGCTATTTGTTTCTCAGTTCGTGCGCGGCTGCCAGCGTAAAACGAGTCGGGTGTGGCATTGAGAATGCCCATTACACGTGGCGTTGAGAGGTCGAAAAGTTTCTGTTTAACTGTGATTGAGAACGACATTTGTTAAGGGTTTATGCTTGTTTGCGGCGTGTTGGGCAAGGTGTATGCCCGTGGCGTGGATGCCGTTGGGGGCGATTTGCCGAACTTGCCAAACGTGTTTCCAAACCTCCGACGCATTGGGCGAAGGCTTGAAAACACGTGGATCTGCGGTTTGCGGTGCGGGATGGGGCGCACGATGTTACATTCAACGGGTGCGCAATGCAGCCCTCCTTGCCGCGTTTGCGATATATTTTCGTTGGGGTTGAGTGCTTATTTGGCCTTGCCGAACAGCTCGTCGAGCATCGTATAGAAGGCGGGGTCTTCGCCAACGATGGTCTTAACGATCTTACCATCGGGTCCTACGAGGATTTTTGTGGGAAATCCTTGGATGGCATAGTCGCCCAACAGCTTGCTTTCGCGTGGATTGTACACGTTCAGCCAGGGCAGCTCGTGCTTTTTAACGGCAGCTTTCCACTTTTCGGGTGTGTCATTGCAGTCGATGCCCAGTATCTCGAACTTGCCTTTGTACTTCTGGTAATACTCTTTCATCTTTGGGAAACCCTTGATGCAATAGCCGCACCACGAGCCCCAGAAGTCGAGAACAACGTACTTACCTTTAAGGCTCGACATTTTGAAAGGCTTGCCATTGAGGTTGTTCAGCGTGAAGTCGGGAGCAACAACGCCTGCGGCTTGCACCCTAGCGGCTTTGTCCTCTTCTTCTTTTTGTTTCTTCACCCTGTTGATGCTGGCCATGTAGAAGTCTTTCATTCGGCCTTCCCTAACAGCAGGCGACATCATGCTGGCAGCCTCTTCCATTTCTTCCAGTTTAGCCAGACTGGCTACGATGATGGCGTTTGCCTCGTAATCGGGGTGCGCTTTGATGAAATCTTTGTAGGCCAAACCCGCCTTAGCTTGCAGGGCAGGTGCCTTTTCCTGATACTCTTTCATCAGGTCTTCTTGCTTTTCGCCCTTCTCCATGCGTTCGTTAAGCGACTTAATGAGCGCCTCCAACTCCGAGTTGGAGTTGTCAAGAGCGTTTTTCATCTCGGCAAACTCCTTGTAGAACTTAGAGCCCTCGTAAGTATATTTGCCGTCTGCATCGCCGTTTAGCACAAGTGTTTCTCCCGGAACGCCCACAAAAGTGAGGTATTGGCGCGATTGTCCCCTAACGGCTTCGGGCGTTGCCACGGTCAAATCGGATACCTTTGCGAGTTTAACGGTAAAGTCGAACGCACCGTTTTTCATCACGAAAGTGTCGCGAGGGCTGGGGTTATGCCCTGGTTCGGCGACAAAAAGGATTAGCGAGTCGCCGAAGTTTTTCAGCGTACCCTTCACTTTCAACACGCCTTCTGCGGGGTTGGCAGCGTTGGCAGTGAGCATAGCGGCCGTTGTTAAGACGGTAGTCAGTATTCTTTTCATTGTTTTAAGTATGTGTATTTGTTGTCAATTTATTACGCAAAAATACATTAAGAAAATGGTTTTTCACCGCATTTTACATTTTTTATCTCATAAAATAGGTGTTTTTAAGATGGTGGGGCGTACTTAGTGGGTGATTTTTAGCACTTATCATCCGTTAAATTATACCTTAAACGGATGAAATATTCAACGAAATGGCTAACTTTGCACATTATTATAATAATATAAACGAACTGAAATGATTAATTCGCAAGAAATCAAGATCGGCACATGTATCCGTCTTGACAACCAAATTTTCACTTGTATCGACTTTCAACATGTAAAACCCGGCAAGGGAAACACCGTGATGCGTACTAAGTTGAAGAACGTTACCACGGGTCGTGTGCTCGATCGTACGTTCCAAGTTGGCTTTAAGTTGGAAGACGTTCGCATCGAACGTCGTCCCTATCAATTTTTATATAAGGATGGCGAAGAATATATCTTCATGAACCAAGAGACCTTCGAACAAGCTCCCATTGCCAAAGATGCTATCACGGGTGTTGAGTTTATGAAAGAGAACGACGTGGTGGAAGTTGTTACCGATACCACAGATGGAACTGTGTTGTTTGCTGAAATGCCCGTGAAAACGGTGTTGCGCATCACGCACAGCGAGCCTGGCATCAAGGGCGACACGGCTACCAACGCCACAAAGCCCGCCACTTTGGAAACGGGTGTGGTGGTACGCGTGCCCCTCTTTATCAACGAAGGCGAACTGATTCAGGTTGACACGCGCGACGGGTCGTACCTGCAAAGAGTGAAAGAATAAGACAATAAGACCCCGATGCTCACCTCCAACATGGCGTTGGAGGTGGGTTTGGCCTTTTTTGCCACACTGCTACGAAAGCCACAAACCTACTTCGCACCACGCCTAAAACATGCCGCCAAATGAAATACTCGTTTATCGTACCCGTTTATAACCGCCCAGACGAGGTGGACGAACTGCTGGAAAGCCTTACTCGACAATCCATAACCGACTTTGAAGTGATTGTGGTTGAAGACGGGTCGGCCGTTCCTTGCCACGATGTATGCGAGAAATACCGCGGCTTGCTCAACCTACATTATTATTATAAGGAGAACTCTGGCCCTGGACAGAGCCGCAACTACGGCGTTGAAAGGGCCAAAGGCGACTATGTGTTGATACTAGACAGCGACGTGGTGGTGCCGTCTGGCTACCTGCAAGCCGTGGAAGACGAGCTGAACGCCGACGATGCCGATGCTTTTGGCGGTCCCGATGCAGCCCATCCCTCGTTTACACCCAAGCAAAAAGCCATTTCTTACTCGATGACCGCTTTCTTAACGACGGGTGGAATACGCGGCGGAAAGAAGAAGATGGACAAGTTTTACCCGCGATCGTTCAACATGGGCGTGCGGCGCAGTGCGTATTCGCAGTTGGGAGGGTTCTCGAAGATGCGCTTTGGCGAAGACATCGACTTCTCGATACGTATCTTTAAGGCGCAACTTCGTTGTCGTTTGTTTCCCGATGCGTGGGTGTGGCACAAGCGGCGTACGGATTTTCGCAAGTTCTTCCGTCAGGTTTACAACAGCGGCATCGCTCGAATTAACCTCTATAAGAAGTATCCCGAATCGCTAAAACTGGTGCATCTGCTGCCTATGGTGTTCACCTTAGGGGTTATTTTGCTTGCTGGCGTGGCCTTGACTGGCGTTGTTGCATGGCTGTTAGGCTGTGTGGTGTTGGGCCAATGGCTCGTTATAGCCGGTGTTTCGCCCCTATTGGTTTACTCGTTGGCCCTTTTCGTGCATGCGCTTACCATGTTTGGCAGCCTACATATCGCCTTGCTTAGCGTGGCGGCAGCCTTTACTCAGCTGCTGGGCTATGGGTTTGGGTTCTTGCAAGCATGGTGGCGACGCTGTGTTAAAGGAAAAGACGAGTTCAGTGCCTTTGAAAAAACGTTTTATAAGTAAGTAGTAAGTTGTAAAGGGAGTAAAGTAGTAAGCGAGGATGAGCAGTTAAGCAAGATTGCCTAGATACCATAAATACAACTAGGTGGCCTGGATTACTTAGAACAACTAGATTGCCTAGAATAACTAGATTGCCCAGAAACTCTAGGATAACTAGATTGCCTAGAACAACCAAGCATCCAAGTTAATGGGCGTTAGCTATTTTTTCACCCTTGCTAGTTTACAAGTTAACAAGTTAACGAGTTGACAAGTTGATGGGCGTTAGCCATTTTTTCACCTTTTCACCCTTTCACCTTTTCACCTTTAAAAGTCTTAATCATGAAAATCATTGATTTGGCGGAAGAAGACCGTCCGCGAGAGAAAATGGCGCGCATTGGTGCCGAAAACCTAACCAATTCCGAACTCTTGGCCATCCTTATTGGGTCGGGTTCGGTGAACGAATCGGCTGTTGATTTGATGAAACGCATGCTCAACGATTGCGGTAACAGCCTTAAACGCCTTGGCCGACTTTCGTTTAACGAGCTGATGAACTATCGTGGGATTGGCGAGGCCAAGGCCGTTACCATCATGGCGGCATGCGAATTGGGCAAGCGACGTCAGCAAGAGCAGGCCGAAGAGCGGCAAGACCTTGGTTCGGCAACGGCTATCTACAACTTTATGCACGCCCGAATGCAAGACCTCGACGTGGAAGAGGCGTGGGCTTTGCTGATGAATCAGAACTACAAATTGATTAAAGCTTTTCGTATTTCGCATGGCGGCATCAGCGAAACGGCTGTCGATGTGCGTGTTATTATGCGCGAGGCCCTGCTTAACAACACCACCATACTGGCGCTTTGTCATAATCATCCCAGCAACAACACATCGCCTAGCACGGCCGACGACCGACTTACACAAACCGTAAAGAAGGCTTGCGAAACCATGCGCATCCACTTTCTAGACCACATCATCGTTACCGATGGCCGTTATTACAGCTATCACGAGGAAGGAAGGCTTGTGTAAAAGGGTTAGTTATTAGCTGGACTGGTCCAACTGGCCTGGCTGGTCAGACAGGTCCGACAAGTCCGACAAGTCCGACAGGTCTGACAAGTCCGACAAGCCACGCCTGGAATTTCTTCCCCAATTTACGGCTGCGATTCGCCTTCCACATACTGCTCCATAAACATATGTTCGCCGTCGAACACGGCGTATGTGAATTGCCAAATCCAATCGCCGAGTATCATCATGCGCGTTTTCTTCGATAGCATCAGGTCGAGTTCTATGTGGCGATGCCCATAGAGAAAGAAGTCGATGTTGTTATGGTCCTTCATATAAGCCTTGGTGTACAGCACAAGATACTCCTTATCTTCGCCCATGTAAGGCGGTTCTTTGCCCTCGGCGCGTTTCATTCGGCTATGCTTGGCCCAATTAAGCCCGAGAGCCATGCCCCAACGGGGATGCAAGGCGTTGAAAAGCACTTGGCAAAAGCGGTTGTGAAACACCTTTCGCAACAACTTAAACGAGTTGTTGGGGTCGCCCAACCCATCGCCGTGCGCCAAGTAGAACACCTTTCCGTATATCTCCGTTGTAAGAGGTTTCTTATGTACAATCAGTCCGCACTCCTCTTCCAGGTAGCCGTATGTCCAAAGATCGTGGTTTCCCACGAAGAAATGCACCTCAACGCCCATGTCCGTCAGTTCGGATAGCTTGCCTAAGAAACGCGTATAGCCCTTGGGCACCACCATCTTGTACTCGTTCCAAAAGTCGAAGAGGTCGCCAAGCAAATAAATCGCCTCGGCTTTGTGCTTGATGCTGTCCAAGAAACGCACAATTCTCCGCTCGTGCATGCGGCCATGTTCGATGGCCAACGAGCCGAGATGCGCGTCCGAAAGAAAATAAACATTCTTCATAACCAAGGGTTTTTAGTGGCCTTTGCTTATTCAAATCCCAGTTCCACGCGGGCCTCGTAGCTCATCATGCTTTGGTCCCAAGCGGGTTCGAACACCAATTCGATGTTCGCAGAGGTAACACCTTCGATGCTTTCCACCTTTGTGCGCACGTCTTCGAGAATGAAATCGGCCGCCGGACAGGCTGGTGCAGTGAAGGTCATATCAAGGTCTAGCGTGCCGTCTTCTTGCAAGTCAACCTTGTAAATCAATCCTAAGTCGTATATGTTAACCGGAATTTCGGGGTCGTAAACCGTTTTTAGCACATCAATAATCCGTTCTTCTATCTTCAATTTTTCTTCTTGTGTCATAGCTATATCCTTTATTGTTCTACCAACAAAGTTAATGAAAAAATATCGAATGGCGACGAAAGCAAAGCGAAAAAATGGTATAATCTGCCGTTAGCGGGTGCGAAAAGATGCACAACCTTTGGCCACTTAGTACTTTATTTGGAAATAATCAAGCCGCGCCTTATAGCTATCTTGTGCCGTTAAGCAGGTGTCGAGGGGATATTCTTTTATGCTTGGCCAGTTGCGAAGACCGCGATAATAAAACATTTTCAACTCGTCGGTGATGATGAAAGGCACAATATGATGGTTAAGACATTCCTTAAACATGATAAGCCTACCAATGCGCCCGTTGCCGTCTTGGAAAGGATGGATGGTTTCAAACCGATGATGAAAGTCGAGAATGTGTGTTAGCGAAACCTCTTTTATTGCTCGATACTCCTTTAATAACGTGCGCATGGCCTCGCCAACCTTTTGTGGAGCAGTTGTTTCGATGCCACCCACCTCGTTAGGCAGCCGCTTATAGTTGCCTGTGGCAAACCACGATTTGGCCGAATCTGATGTGGAACTCTTCAATAAGGCGTGCAAATGCTTAATCATTCGTTCTGTTAAGGCAGCCTTGGCGTGTGATATAATGAAGTCGACACAGCGAAAGTGGTTGGTGGTTTCCACAATGTCGTCCACCTTGATGGCCTTGTCTGTAAGGCCAATCGTGTTGGTTTCGAAGATGTATCGCGTCTGTTCCTCGGTAAGGCAGCTACCCTCGATGTGGTTAGAATTGTAGGTTAAGGCTATCTGCGTATGGTGGTAGATGCCGCCTTTCATGCCACAGTCCTTCTCTCGCCTAAGCGTTTCGAGCAGCGGCGAAATGCTTTTGTTGGCGTTTCTGCGTGTGGGTAGGGTAGCATTGGTGGGTACGCACCACTTTCTTCCAATGCGTTGTGCGCCCAAAATCTTGCCCTGTGCGCAATAGCTGCGCACTGTACGTTCGGCCACGCCATGTGCCTCGGCAAACTCTTTCGTAGAAACAAACTGCATATCTGTTGGCATATTAAACGTTTAAGCTATTGCAAAAATACACATTTTATTGCTGACCACAGCACCAAAGGGTAATTGTTTGCCACTGATTTTTACTCTATTTTGTAAGTTTAAGGCTAGATTGTCCACCTGATGGCGTTGGTCGTGTTCGTCCCCACTGGTGGATGGTGAGTGGCAGATAGGTATGGTTTGTGCAGCGTTTTGCCGCAGATGTGATGGGCGTTATCGCCACACATCGTGGGCGTGCACGCTTTGCCAAACCTGCGAAAGGTTTACGCCAGCTCGGGATAAGGATTTGCTTAGAAAAGTTCCAATTGCCTACTCTTTTCAATGCGCACTGGCAGTGCCTCAGGCTTATTCTTGAAGAAATAGTATGCAGCCAATGCCGCACAGAGATTCATGAGGAAGTTATGTACGGAGCGATGGCGTGAATGGACAAGGTTGGCCTTGTTCTTGAGCAGTTCGTTGATGCATTCTATTATATATCGCTTGCGCAGCATCATCTTGTCCCACAAGGGCATAAGCTTGTTTTTCATGTTTGATTTGAGCCCATGAACGAGGTGGATGCCTTGGTTGAAGAGGTTCTCAAAGAATTCTTGCTTGATGTAGCCCTTATCGGCAAACACTTTACCGTAGAGCACCTTGGTGAAGACTCTCCACACCCTAGGGTCCCTGTCGTCCACGTTTGCGGGAGTTAGGCAGAACGTGAGTACATCGCCCATCTCGTTGCACAGCAGATGAAGCTTGAAGCCATGACACCACCCCATCGTTCCCTTTCCGTTCTTGGCAAGTCCATCAAACACCTTGTTGAATTTCCTCCTCATGTTGTGGCATACGGGAATCATCGTACTGTCCACGAAACTAATGCCCGTGCACTTTCCAAAACCTTGGATGCGCATGAAGGCCATCAGGTCGAAGAACACGCGGGGCATGAGTTCCACGAAACGCGTATAGGACACGGCCTTAGGGAAGTAGCTTGCCAGATGCTCCTTGATGAAGAAGAGGTAATAGTGCTTGAAGTTGCGGAAAGAGCCAAAATGGTAGCACAGCAGGATGGTCATTATTTCGCTCTTGGACATCTGCCCTTTGCGGTTTCGCATGCGCTTATACCCCTCGTCTATGGGGGCGATGTGTAGGTTTTTAGTTAACTCGGCATCTAAATTCTTGCAGAACTCATCCAATATACAAAAGATTTCTGTAACTTTGTCTGTGGTAATCATCGCTATATATGTTTTGTAGGTTGTTGATTTTCAACTATAAAGCTATAAAATAATAGTGAGATTACCAACTTTTTAGGGCACTTTCTTATCCCGAACTGGCGTAAATAATTACAAACAAAAAATCGCTATGCTCACCGAAGCAAAAGTTACTGAAATATTTTGTATGGCAGACGAATTCTGCAAGTTCTTTGATGCTATGACGGCAAAATATGCGCTAAGCCCTACCG
>NZ_GG740076.1:163808-239320 GCF_000162415.1 Prevotella sp. oral taxon 317 str. F0108
CCAAAGAAGCCGTGCATCAATGTGAAAAGGACTATTGATACACAGCTTGCATTGTTCTGAATTCGTCGAACTCACGTAAAGGTTTGTTTTTTGGCGATTTGTGTAGACAATGGGCGGTTGTG
The DNA here is from genome assembly GCF_000162415.1 of Prevotella sp. oral taxon 317 str. F0108. Classification (NCBI taxonomy): domain Bacteria; kingdom Pseudomonadati; phylum Bacteroidota; class Bacteroidia; order Bacteroidales; family Prevotellaceae; genus Prevotella; species Prevotella sp. oral taxon 317. The sequence continues at coordinate 163,931 of NZ_GG740076.1, forward strand.
CATGGGTGGAAATGTAATGTTTTTAGTAGAGTTTTTAACATTGTGAGTGCCTTTTTAGTCGCCGAGCGGATGACGGGCGGCAAAAAATCGATTCTCGCGAGAGTTGGTTTCGGTACAAAATGGAGCTTTGTGCATAACTAGCTATTTGCATATTTATGTTGTGTTAAACGCAACTTTATGCAGAATGGCCGCTGTTTGATGCGAATACCATGCTGTTTGCGGCAAAATGTACTGCGTTTTGGTGCAAAATAGGCTGCGTTTTGGTGCTAAATGCAGTGCGTTTTGGTGCTAAATGCAAGGCAATTTGCTGCTAAATGCACTGTGATTTGCCCCTAAATGGGAGGCAAAATGTATAAAAATGCTGTGGACGTAGGGGCAAAAAACTTTGCGCGCGATAGAAAATGTGTGTAGAAAAGGTGCAAAATGGCAGTAAAAAAGTGGAAATCTAGGGGTAAAAAGCAGGTTTTGGGCGTGAAAAAATCATGAGCTGCCGACAAACTAGCGAGCCAATTTGATGCTAAATGCAGGCTTTTACGTCAAAAAAACGAGGAAGACGAAACCCATTGAGGGGCAAAACCATGCTTTTTACGTGGTTTTGCCCCTCCTTTTTCTCTAAAAGGGCTTGGCTAGGAAGATGTGTTTTGTAAAAAAACGCAACCAGAATTAACAGAGCGGGGAGAGCAAAACAGAGGGTTAAGGCTGGGGCTAAAAATTGCCTTTGGTGTGTTGGTGATATCTGGTAAAGTGGATGCTTACGTACAAACAACATCCATTGTTATCCCGAACAGGAAGAATGGATAAGGCCTAAAAACAGCGTGGGTGTTTTTAGGCCTTATGATTTTGCGCGAGTTGGCAAGCCTGTTTTACTGCTTTGCGTTTAATGCTTCGAGTATCATTGCTTTCAGCTCGGGTTTGTTGGGGGCGGGGGCGGCGAAAGATAGTACGCGGCCTTCGCGGTCGATGAGCATAAATCGGGGCACGCCCGTTACGTGATAGTCTACGGCGAAACCCTTGGTCCAGCTGTCGATAAAGATGAGGTTGCCCGTGAGTCCGTGCTCTTGAATGAGCTTTTCCCAGCGGTCGCTCTCCGCCCATACGCCAAGGCAGACGCTCATGAATGTGAGATCGGGGTGCGACAATTCTTTTTCCAGTTGCTTGAAATAGGGCATCATGCGGATGCAGGGTGCGCACCATGTGGCCCAGACGTCTATAACAACCACCTTTCCGCGCAAATCGCTCAGCGATAGTGTTGTGCTGTCGGGGCGAATGCCGCGGAAGTCGATGGCTGTTTGTCCCACTTTCGACCAGGCCAATGCTTCTTCGATGGGCTTTAACGCCTGCTGTAACCGCGAGGATAGGGGAGTGTCTCCCCAGGCGCGGAGCAGTGCCGTGTACTTCTCGTCGTAGTTCAGGCCTTGTGCCACTTGGTAGAGATAGGCTTCTCGCAACGGTTCGCTGGACAAAAGCGAGAGACGTTGCCGATAGTCTTCCTTGCCGATGTTTTGCTTTTCGGCAAGGTAATCTGCATAAAGTGCCAACATCTCAGGAGCGTAGGGTAGGCGCAACACGCTTTTGTCGCTAAACAGCTGCTTGTAGTCTTGCAGTGCGGCGGGCGAAATGAAGTTGTCGTCCACGGTGTCTGGATTGTTCTTTCGATAGGAAAGCATGTAGAACGCAAGGTCGGCATCTATTTTCAGTTGCAGCAAGCTGTTCTTGTCTCCCTTGCCATTGGCCTTACGTTTCAAAGCAGCGGCGGTTTGTTTCAGCACTTCCATCTCTTTCAAGAATTGCTGGGGCTTTACCGTCTTTCCCCCTGGCGTGTGGTTATAAAGATAGGCATGGTAGAACACCGGCGCGCTTTTGGTGGCCCAAAGGGCGAAATCTTTCTCGTGGGCATTGCCGTTTGTAGGCTGCACAACCAAATTGCTGCCATAGTTCACGGCAAGTTGTGCGCCGTCTTTCAGGTATATGGCATGTTTTAGCTTGTTGTTTTCGTCGGTGCTAAGCACGTAAAGCCCGTTGTAAGGCACTGCCGATTTGAGCACAAACTTCCCCCTTGTAACTTGTGCAGTGGCGCAAAGACTATCCAGTCCGTCGTTGATGGCGTAAAGGCTTACCTTGTTTCCCAAGTCGGGGGCTATTGTTCCGCGAATGACGACGGCTGCATACGATGCGAGGCAGAGGCATGCTGCGGTGAGAACCGTTATTGTTCTTTTCATTGAATGTTTGGAATGATGAGTTTAATTTGCTGTTGTTGCGATAATGTGGCGTTGCTTGTTGTGCCTTGGGCAAAGCGTTTTGTTTGCCGAAAAAGGAGGTTTCGGCACTTAGAACAGGGTTGAGGTGTAGAAACCGTTTTTGGTTTGGCTCATGAAACAAGCGCGTTTCACCTCGCCCTTACCTTCCAACACCTTGACGGCAGGCTTTACATTGCCCGCCGGCACGGGGTGCAGGTATAGCTTATAATGTCCGTTTTGGGCGGTGGCAATGGCCAGATAGTCGAACCATGTGCTGTCTAACCCGTAAGGCGCATACTTTAAGAACTCCATGTAAGTAACCTGTTCGCCCGAATTCCAGCTGATGCCTTGCGCCGTTTCGGTGTTGTTGTCGAGGTTGCAGGCGTAAAGGCGGTTGTCTTTGGCAAAATAGATGATACGATTGTTTTGGTTCAGGGCGCGGTGGGTGGCCTGTAACATGTTGAGCGAACCGTCCAACTCTTCGGATTTGCGTATGGGATTGAGGTCCATCCCATTGGGTTTCCCGTTTAAGGTGAGCAAGAGATATTTGCCCGTGTCTTTGCGTTTGACGATGGCTAAGGCCTCATCGCCTTCGTTGTAGGCTGCCGTGGTGCGCCCACCCATGAAGACAAGATCCATGTTCATGTTCTTTGGGGAAAGCGGCCCGTTGCCGTCTACGAAGTAGTTGATGGCGGGCGAAGTGCGGCTCACGCTGCACAGCGAGCTGTTCTTGGTGTTGAACAGCAGGGGGAGTGCGCGCCCAGAGTGGTGGATGGGCGAGAGGTTGTAGTCGCCCAGCGTTTTAAGAACGAACTGTTTATAGATGTCGTACTTTGAGTTGAAGAGCGTGTAAACAAAGTCGCCCACATATACGTGCACGTCTGACGGGCCTGCGAACATGTCGCGCACTTCGCGGCGTGCGGGTTCTTCCACAAAGAGTTCTTCATAACCACGGATTATTTTGCCCGTGAAATAATCTAACACGGCCAGGTCTTTGTTGCTGGCAACGAACACGGCGTTGACGCGTGTGTCGCGTAAGGTGGCGGTGTTGAAGTTCCAATAGTTGATGGTGAAGTAAAGATTTTGTGCCGCCCCTTGCAGATGGTGGCCGTTGGCGGCGTGCACAATGTTGGGCTTGGCTTTCGTTTCCGAGAAGAAATCGATGTCGGCACTGTCGCTCTCGCTTTTCAAAACCCACCATCCCGTGTCCATGTCGGTGGTTACGTATAGGTCGTATTGCTCGTAGGCAAACACGCCCGTGGCCCTGTCTTTGGCACATAGCCGCAGTTTATAGTTGCCCACGTTCAGGTTCACGTTATAGTCTAGGTCGCGTTGCCGTGAGATGGTGTCGGCCTGTTCGTTCCATGATGCAGCGGCAGGTATCACCATCCAGAAGCAATCGTATTGCCTGTTTTCGGGATAAATCTTGGGTGCGATTTGCAGTTTATCGCCCGTAGGGTTAACGGTGTAGGCCTCGTTCACCCCAGTAACGCGAATGTTGATGGGCGGCTGATAGTCGTAGTTGCCGTTGTCTGAGAAACAACTGCCAAGCAAACAAGCCATTGCGAGGGCTGAGAAAATAGCTATATGTTTCATCGTGTTATTGTCTGTGTTGGTTAGATAAAGAGAAAGGTGTCGGCTGTGTCACACCCTTGAAGGGAAAGTGACGAGCGGACTGCTGGCGTTGGTGGGGTCTTCGCGCATTGGTGCTAAGCCAGAGGCAATGTTGGCAGGGTCGCTGTTGAAGGCTTCCAACGCCTCGATAAACTTGCCGCGCCAGTAAACGATGAGTTCTTGCGACTTGTTTACCTCCGCAATCCATACGTCGTCTACCTTGCTGCCCACCACCTGCATCATCAACCGGTGTTTGGGTGCGCTGTAATTACCCAAGTAGGCCTTGGTGGTGTAGTTCCAGTTGGAGGGCATTTCCAACTTGTCGGATATGATGATGGTTTGTTCTTGCAACCTGCGTTCGCCCAAAGCGAAGTTTTCGTTCTCCTTCAACCGCAGGCGTAGGCGCACGCTGGCTTTCTTCAATGATGCGTCGCGCAACACCACAATGCCCACGCTGTCTTTAACGCGGCCGGCCTTGATGGTGAATAAAGGCCGTATCGACTCGTCGTTCAGCGGCACATAGTGTGTGCCGGGTATGGCTTTGTCGGTGCGTTCGGTAACGGTAGAGTCTATGATGTAGCCTTTATTGTCGTAGGTATAGTCTACAATGTATTCACTCACCTGCTCGAAAAGCACGTGCCTGTCTGTGGGGGCCGACCCGCCAATCACCCGAATGGGGATGAAAACCGTGTCGCGCACCCTCGTGTCGCTACCCCATACAAATGAAAAGGGATGGTCGGCGGGTGCCTTTTGGTTTTCGCTAACCAGTTCTGCTCGTGCCTTTTCGTTAAAGAGCAACTTCTCGTCTTCCTTGCATCCCGTTGTAAAGAGGGCACACAGCAAGGCGGCATATAATATTTTTTTCATTGTTCTGATGGTTTAGTTTACATATACAGCCTCGTCTTTTGGCAGAGGCACTATGTAGGTTTCTACCGAACCAGGCACGGAGGTCCAAAGAATGGTGCTTGCGCCAAGTCGCTTGTAGGCATAAAACGCCTGTCCTTCTCCGTAAAACTCCTTATTATATTCTTTCACCAAGAGGTCAATCCGCTCGCTGTCGTTGGCCATCGTGGTGGGCGTTACGTCGCGCGCTGTGCAGAATGTGGCGTAATAGGCATTGGCACCTGCAAGCGGACTGCTTTCTATCGCGATGAGAAACATCTCGGAAAGTCGGATGAGCGGTATCACGTTCTTGGCAAGTGTGGGCATCTTCTCGGTTTGGGTGTACTTCTGGAAGTAGAACGGGCGATTGTAATAGCTGATGTTCACCTCTTCCCACAGGTTGACGAAGCGTATGTCGGAAGTGCCTGCCTCATACAGGCGTGCCGTTAGTTCGGCCTTAGGCTTTTGATAGGTGCGTCCCGTACCCAATGTTTTTGATAGGTCGTTCGCTTTTAAGTTGAAGACGTGTTCTGCTGAAAGCGTCTTGTCGCCTCGCGAACAATCGTCGCGTGTGCCCAGTCGGAACATCGCGTTACCTTCGGGTGTCTTGGCGTCTATCACGAGCTTGGCATACGCTAATGCTTTCTCCTTGTTGCCCATCCACAGATAGGCGCGAGCTTTTAGCGCACACACGGCGTAATAGTTCATTCGCAGTTGACGGGCAGTGAAGAAGTTATCTTCTGATGCCGCATCCTTGTTCAAAGCCTCGATAGATTTCGAACGCACTGGGTCGTCTTTCAGGCAGGTCTCCGCCTCGTCAAGATCTTTGAGCAATTGTGTCGTAAATTCGGAGTAGGAGAGAAAGGCGTTGGGGCGGTTGGTTACTGTCGTGACGTAAGGAAGAACTTTGGATGTGGGCACATTGTTGGGCATCGGACCGAAAAGGCGCAACACATCCAAGTGGCAGAAAGCGCGCAAACCCAAGGCTTCGCCCTTGATGAGGTTGTAGTTGGTGTCGTCTAGCACGCTGCGATGCTGCTCTATGCCGCTCAACAACCCGTTCACGTCGGCCACAACCTTGTATAGGTTGTTGTAGATGTTGCCCATCGCCGTTTCTACCACGGCGGCCTTATAGTCGTATTTGTTGAGATATTCGCCCACGCTGCCAGCGTTGTAGGTCCAGTGTTGCGCTAAATTCTCTACTGTTCCGCACACCATCTCTTCCCCATAGAGGTTGGTTTGCTTCATCCGTATATAGCTTCCGATAAGCACGCTGCGGCAGCCGTCCACCGTAGAGAACATCTCATCCTTCTCTTTTTCGGTGGAAGGTAGCACGTTGAGGAAATCGTTGCAGGCCGTGGTTGTGCCCAGAATGAGCAACAAGGCTATGATAAATTTGCCAAATTTCATTGTGTTTAGGTGTTTAAAGTTTAGAAACTAACGGATAGGGTAAACGAGCAACGCCGCGAATAGGGGTAGGAAAGTCCGCGTTCTTGCTTAACGCTCGAGAGATAGAAGAGGTCGCTTAGGTCGCTGCTCAACGTCAATACCTGTATGCCCAAATGGCGTTTCAGCCACGGGTTGTTGCTGAACATGTAGGCAAGGTGAATGTTCTGGCAGCTGAGCGTGCGTTCGTCTTGCACGAACCTTGTCGTGGCATTGGTTATGGTTTCGTTGTTCAAGCCTTTAAAGAATGTACGGTCGTCTTTCTGTTGCCAGCGGTCGCGAAACACCCTTTCGTCCACGTTGTAGTGTTTGTCGGCGTTCTCGATGCGGTTAGCCAGCGTGGAATTGTATATCTGTCCGCCAAAGCGATAGCCGAAAACCACGTTGGCTGTGAAATCTTTCCAGCGAATCATGCTGCTCAATGTGCCGCGGAATTTGGGCTGGCTGATGCCGCACGCCACGCGGTCTGCCGCGCTCCACGTGTGGGTTAGCTCGCCGTTCTTCTTTCTAAAAACCTCGTTGCCCGTGCTGGGGTCTATTCCCAGCGACTGAACGGCATAGATGGTGTGTTGCGATTCGCCCTCGCGTATCACTTTGTTAGGCGTTGTCCCACCCGTAAGAAGTCGTTTGGCATACTCGTCTTTCAAGGCTTGCGATAGTTTCACTACCTTGTCTTTGTTGTGTGCGATGGAGCCTGTTACCGACCATGCAAGCCTTTGCGAGGTGTTGCGCAACAGAAAGCCAGTGGCTTTCACTTCAAAGCCGCGGTTCTCCACCTCGCCAATATTCTCCACAAACGATGTGAAACCGTTAGAGAGGGGCAGTTTTAACGACGAGAGTAAGTTAGATGTTTTGTCGAGATAAACGTCGGCAACAAGGTTCAGTCGGTTGTCGAAGAGGTTGATTTCAACGCCTGCATTCCATTTGTCTGTCTTCTGCCATTCCAAGTTGGGGTTCTCCAGTGCCTTTTGGTAAGTGCCAATCCAGCTGTTGTAGCGGTCGTTCAGATAATAAGAATAGGTGGCTATGGCTTGGTAGGCACTGAATTTCTGCGAACCGGTTTGCCCGAAAGAAGCCCTGAATTTGAGCCTATCAACAAAGCGAACGCTTTTCATGAACTTTTCGTTGTGCACGTTCCAGCCGATGCCCACCGAGTAGAACGGCGCGAAACGGCGGTTTTTCCCAAACTGTGAAGAGCCGTCTATGCGGTAGGCCAGGTCGGTGTAATACCTGTTGTCGAAGGAATAGTTGGCGTTAAACACCAATCCCACGGCGCGGGTTCGCGACTCTCCGCCCGATGGTTTGCCGCCTTTTTGGTATTGCAAGGCGTTGGAAGGAAAGTCGAGGTATTCGTCTGTAAAGCCCTCGAACACGAAGTTGTAGTTGCGGGCGAAGTTAGATGTAACATTCCAGTTGGCTGCCGCATACAGAAGATGTTTCTCTGCGAAGTGCTTGGAATAGCTTGCCGTGAGTGCCACTTCATAATTTGTTAGCTTGCCTGTGCCGTAGTTATAGCGCCCTTTGCGCAAGCTGCCTTCCTCCGTTTGATATTCGTCGGCTTCGAACATCGTGTGTTTGGCCGGCTTAAAGTCGTCGGTCTCGGTGTTTCGCCACGTCAAACCAACGCGCCCTCGCGTGATGAATCCCTCGAAAGGCCGCCACTCGATGGAGAAATTGTTGGTGATGTCGGTGTATTGTTGGCTGTTTTTCTGGTTGAGCATGGCATTGTAAAGCGGATTGGCAGGCAGATTGCGGAACCCGCCATAGAAGTCTACATCGTTGTCGAACATCTTGATAAGCCTGCCGTTGTCGTCGTATGGCCGCCAATAGGGGTTCAATCGGGTGTAATCGGAGAACGAGCCGTATGGCGATTCGGCTGACTTGGTGTATCCGATGCTGAGGTCGTTGGTGAAAATCAAGCTGCGATGGCGGTAAGAAAGGGTGATGCCACCGTTGAAGTTGTTGCGGTTTGAACCTTTCATCACACCTGCCACACCGTTATATTGTAGCGAGGCTGCATAGCGGAAACTCTCGTCGCCGCCCTCAATACGTATGTTATGCCGTTGTCCCACCCCAGTGCGTAGCGGTTTCGACAACCAGTCGGTTTCAAATCCACGCGTGATGTTCTCTAAAATGGCCGAATATTTTTTCTTCAAAATAAAGTCGCGTCCGGGGTTGGTGCTTTCATAATAACCCGAACGCCGTTCCAATTCTAGCTTGTCGGCGGCGTTCAGCAAGTGATAGTCCGACAGGTCGGGCACCTCAACGTTAAGGCTACCGCTATACGAGAACCGCAGTCGCCCCGTTTGGGGTGTCTTGCGCTTGATGACGATAACGCCGTTGGCTCCGCGCGAACCGTAAATGGCCGTGGCGGAACCGTCTTTTAGCAGCGTGATGGATTCCACCTCGTCTTCGTTCAAGTCCACCATCCGCGCCAAGCTGATCTCAAATCCGTCCAAAATGATGAGCGGCGTGTTCAGGTCGGTGCGTGTGTTGTCTTGCAGGTTTGTAAGGGTTGGCAGGTTGGCGGTACCGCGAATTTGAACATCGGGCAGACGGTTGGGGTCCGACCCATACTGGTTGTTTGCCAGTAAGTTGAACGACGGGTCGATGTTGGCGATAGATGTAAGCAGGTTCTTGTTACCGAATTCTTTTAGCTCCTTGTTCGTGATGGTGGCCACCGCTCCCGTAAACGCCTCTTTGTTTTTCTGGAAAATACCCGTCACAACGACGTCTTTTATCGTTGTGCTCGACTGCATCGACAGGTTGCGGACAACCGCTGTGGTTCCCGGTTCGATGGTGATGCTTACAGGGTTCATGCCCACGTACGAGAAACGAACAACGGTGAGGCTTGTGGGAATGTCTATGTGATACATGCCATCCATGTCCGTTACGCCGCTCACCTTACCGTCGGCACCATACACGGTGACGCCAATCAGCGGCTCGCCGCTTTCGCTTTTCACTTGCCCTTTCATCGTTCTTTTACTTCCCTGCGTGGCTTGTTGGCTCGTCTTGGATGCCAACTCGGCACTTTCGGCATGGCAAGGCAGTTGTGGAAATGTGGTCCACAACATCAACAACAAGAGCCTGGTAACTCGTCCCACTTGTCTGTTTCTTCGCATAAAGAAAGTTCTCATTTTTGTTAATTGCTCGTGTTTTCCCTGCGATTAGTGTACAGGGGTTGTTAAATACTGTTGATCTCCTGCCTGTTTGTCCACGTTCTACTTTACTGTCAGCGGTATTGTTGTTAGATTGCGAAAAGGCGTTAAGAAATCGTTTGCTGCAAATTTATGCGTTTTTTTCGAAAGTTCCAAATATCCCGAAAATTATTTTTCTATGAAATCGTCTTGGTTTTTAATATTTCTATAAATTCAGAGGGAGTAGTCTGTAAATTCAGAGGGGTTTGTCATCTTTGTGATGCCAATACAAGATAAACACGTTTCTCATACACGCAACGCGCACTTATGGCGCATCGCCTAGCAGATGCCAACACAAGATAAACACATTTCTCATACACAAGGTGCAGGACAAATCGGCTTACTGGCTTATAAACTCACGAAAAACCAACAACTCCCGAAAACATCAACTCATCAACCGACAAACTCATCAACTCAAAAACTCACCAACTTACAAACAAACAAAGTTACTAACTTATCAACTTACGAACTCAAAAACTCGCCAACTAACAAACTCATCAACTTACGAACTTACAAACTCATCAACTAACAACCTCAAAAACTCGCCAACTAATAAACTCATCAACTTGCGAACTTACTAACTCATCAACTAACAACCTCAAAAACTCACCAACTGACAACCTCAAAAACTCATCAACTTAAAAACTTAAAATTCTTATTTTTATTTTACAATATGGATCTAATTCTCGCTCCGTTCTAGCGAAAATATAGGCTAAAAAATAGGTAAATAGCCCCTATTTCTAGATTTTTTCGCCTTCCGTTTTGTCTGTTTTTAAGAGCAAAGCCTGCATTTAGCACCATTTTACCTTTCTAGTTTGCTTGCCAGCTCGTATTTTTTCAGGCCTAATTACCCACTTTTTGCCCCTAAAATTCTACTTTTTGGCGACTATTTTGCCCATTTTAGCCGTGTATTTCATGGTTCTAAGAGGTTTTGTTTATACCATTGCGGCGTATATTTATGCTTTTCGTCTTGCATTCAGCACCATTTTGCACTGCGTTTTGCACCATTTTACCTTGCGTTTTGCACCAAAACGCACTGCATTTAGCACCAAAACGCACTGCATTTAGCACCAAAACGCACTGCATTTAGCACCAAAACGCGCTGCATTTAGCGGTAAAATGCACTCAAATTAGCAGTAAATTGGCCAAAACTTGGTGCAAACGACACTCTATTGAAATAAATATTCATTTTGCCCGTATGTGCAACTACCCCTTTCTTGCATCAAAACAAACCTTCGCGAGAATCGATTTTTTGCGGCAAGGTGAGCGATTGGTGGCAAAAAGAGTACTCATAATGTTAAAATTCTTGCTGAAAAGTGGACAAGTTAACGAGAGGACAAGTTAACGAGAGGACGAGTTAACAAGAGGACAAGTTAACGAGCGGGGAAGTTGACGAGTTGGGAAGTTGACGAGTTGACGAGTTGACAAGAGGACAAGTTAACGAGTTGACGAGTGGAGAAGTTAACGAGTGAACGAGCTAATCGTTCTTTTCTCGCCGCGACAATGTTCGAACAAGCTCGACATTGTTCATTTGGCTTAGCGAAAACGTTTATCTTTTCGTCTTTTGACATAACAACGTCCTTTTTGACATAAGAACATAAGGAACATAAAGAAGTGCTCTTTACTTTCTCCTCATTATGTGCCACTGGAAAGACGCTTTCAACTGGCAGCGAAAGCATTGAATCAACTTCCACTAGATTACCTTTTTTGAGACATAGACACGTTTTGCCACAGACAAATGGGGCAGAATTTCAGTACTTATCATATCTTAGTCCAGTACTTCGTACATTATAGGTGTGTTTATCCTGGATTTATAACGCAAAGATAATAAACCCCTATCCCTTTTTAGAAACATAAAAGTGAAGACGACTTCTATTACTGTCCGCTAAAAATAAATTTTTATTGAGAGAAAAACTTTTAGCAGACAGCAATATAAGTATAACGTTTGGAAAGTCAACTGGGGTTTTGCACGTGGAGGTGGCCATGCTGTGCAGGCCTTAGAGAAAACGTTGCGCTTTGAGTAAAAGAGCTGTTTGTACGCCTTATCACCCCGTCGTGTGCGAGGAATGCAGCGTGTTTTGCTCCGTTTTCTCAAAGCGCAACGTGTGGTTGTGCGCGATAATGTTTGTCTACTTAATGGCTTACCAAGTGGCGCACTGGGGTTAAAGCCATTGTGGTAACTTGTCGAGATGTATGCCGTTGCTGCCTTTTACAAGGATGTAATGGTTTTCGGGGCGATGCTTTTTCAACTCGGCTATCACTTCTTCTACGTTGTTGAACTTGCGGAAAGCACAGCTTGTGCGGGCAAATTCGGAACCAACGAGCCACACTTCGTCGAGTGCGAGCTGCGAAAGCTGGTCGACAATGGCTTGATGTGCGCTTTGGCTAACGGCTCCCAATTCGAGCATGTCGCCCAAAATGGCCATCTTGTGCGGCACTTCCATATCGTGAAAGTTGTTCAGGGCCACGCTCATGCTTGTTGGGTTGGCGTTGTAGGCGTCCATAATCAGCTTGTTGTGTGCCGTTTCTTCCAGTTGCGAACGGTTGTTGCTGGGCACGTAATTGGCCAAGGCACGGTTAGCATCTTCGGCCGAAACGCCTAAGAAAAGGCCTACACTGAGGGCGGCAAGCATGTTTAGCACATTGTATGCCCCAACAAGATGGGTTTGAACCTCGTTCCATGCGCCGCCTTCGCGTTGCCAAGCGAAACGTAAGAAGGGGGCAGCCGAAACCACTTTGCCGCTAACGAAGAGGTCGGGGCGTGCAGGTGTGCCATAGGTTACGAGGTCTAGCCCCTCGGCAATGCCCATCAGGTGGGGATTGTTGGCATCGATAAACACCTTTCCGCGCTTGCTTTGGCGCATAAAGTCGTATAGTTCGCCTTTGGTTTTTACCACTCCTTCGAACGAACCAAAGCCTTGCAGGTGGGCCATGCCTACGTTGGTGATGAGTGCAAGGTCGGGTTCGACCAGCTCAACCAACGTCTTGATGTCGCCCGGATGACTGGCTCCCATTTCTACCACGGCCACTTCGTGTTCGGGTTTAAGGCGTAGTAGGGTTTTGGGAACGCCAATATCGTTGTTGAAATTGCCCAAAGTGTACAGCACGTTGTACTTTTGGCCCAGCACAGCCGCCAGTAGTTCCTTGGTGGTTGTTTTGCCGTTGGTGCCCGTTATGCCGACAATGCGCGTGCCAAGGGTGCGGCGATGGTGGCGCGCTAACAGCTGGAAGGCACGCAACACGTCGTCTACCAGTATGTATCGCTCATCGTTAGGTGGGCAAAATTCGGCCTCGTCTACCACGGCAAAGGTGCAACCTTGCTGCAAGGCCGCGGCAGCGAACTTGTTTCCGTTGAACGATTCGCCTTTAAGGGCGAAGAAAATGCTACCCGCGGGGCAGTCGCGGCTGTCGGTGGTTACTATGGGATGGCGTTCAAAAATCTTATATAACTGTTCTGTTGTCATACGCTTTGTTTGTATAATGGCTACTTCTGCAAAACGTGCAGCAGCCTGTTGGCACGCGCAAGCTTGTGCCTTTGGCCGTGCGTTACTCGTCTACTTTCAATTCTTTGCGATATTCGCCCAATCGTTTAAGCAACTGCTTGGTAACTTTTTCCGTACCCGGTTTGCCGTAGATGTTGTTCAGTTCGTCGGGGTCGGCCTGCAAGTCGTACAGTTCGTAATAATCTATGTCGGCATCATCGCGAAAATAATTGATGCGTTTCAATGCCTGATAGGTATAATATTCGCTGGTTCCGGGCGTGCGTTGGTACTTGTTTTCTTGCACGGCGCGGTCGCTGCCCTTTCCGTAGAAGTGGATAAGCTTGTAGCGTTCGTTGCGCACGCCATCGTGCTTGCGCACAAGGTGGTAAGTGGGATAGTCGTAATAGTGGTAGTAAAGGTCTTTTCGCCAGTCCTTTACATTTGTGCCCTTGAACAGCGGTTGCAGACTACGGCCACTCATCTCGCTGGGCTTTTTCACCCCGGCAAGTTCGAGGAAAGTGGGCGCGAAGTCGATGTTCTGCACCAATTGGTTGCATTCTGTTCCTTCTTTTACATGTCCGGGATAGCTGATGATGAGCGGCGTGTGGAACGACTCTTCGTACATGAACCGCTTGTCAAACCATCCGTGTTCGCCCATATAGAAGCCTTGGTCTGAGGTGTACACCACGATGGTGTTGTCGCTAAGTCCGTTTTGTTCCAAATAATCAAGTAGTCGGCCCACGTTGTCGTCAACAGAACGTATCACGGCAGCGTAGTCGCGAATGTAGTTTTGGTATTTCCACTTCACCAATTCCTTGCCTGTGAGTTTTGATTCGATAAACTTCTTGTTCCTTGGCATATAGTATTTGTCGAAGGCTACGCGCTGTTCGGTGGTAAATCTGCTTGTTTCGCCGAGCAGTGCGTAATACGAATCCATGCTTTCCACGTCGGCCGTGTCTAGCGTTTCGGGCACTTTCAGGTCTTGAATCATGCGCAAGTCGTCGTCGATGCGCATCTTTTGCGTTCTGGCAGCCGAGCCGCGCGTGGCGTAATCGTCCCAAAAGGTTTTGGGAAGTGGGAACTCTACGTCGCTATAAAGGCCGAAGTATTTTTCTTCGGGCATCCAATTGCGGTGCGGTGCCTTGTGATGCACCAGCAAACAGAAGGGTTTCGACTTGTCGCGATGCTCTAAGAAGTCGATGGCGTGGTCGGTAATGAGTGTCGTTGCGTAGCCTTTCTCTTGCTTGTACTTGCCGTATTCGCGGTTTGAGCAGAACACGGGGTTGTAATAAGAGCCTTGGTTGTAGAGGATATGGAAGAAATCGAACCCCTTGGGGCGGCAGTGCATGTGCCATTTGCCTACCATTGCTGTGGTGTACCCCGCTTTTTGTAGCAGCTCGCTGAAAAAAGTTCGGGTGGTATCGATGCCTTCTCCCAGTTGTCGTTGTCCGTTTTGGTGGCTGTAAAGGCCCGTGATGAGGCAGGCGCGACTGGGCGTTGACAGCGAGTTTTCGACAAAGGCCGACCTAAACAGCATGCCGCGGCGCGCCAATCGGTCGATGTTGGGCGTGGGCGCAAGCTTAGATAGGGCGCTGCCGTATGCGCTGATGGTTTGCATGGAGTGGTCGTCGCACATGATATATAAAATGTTGGGACGCACGGCAGTGGCTTGCGCTGCTGCGTTTACGGGAACTGTGGCCAGTTCAGGGCACTTGGGGTAGCGGGTGTCGTTGGTTTGTGCCACTGTCTTATCGGCCGTTGTGGCCAATGCGAGGGCAGGAAGCATGGTGAGCGAGAGTTGGGATGGTAGATTCATCTTTGTGTAAGTTGGTTGTGTTTTGCGCTGGCATGTGCCCGTTAAGCTTGTGGTGAGCATGTCGGCAGCGCGTTATGTGCTACAAAAGTACACAAAATCGTGGGGATGGATGCCCCCAATGCCACATTTTTTATTTGGTATGCGGAATATTTTGAATGGGGATGGGGTGGTGGATGTGGTGCGGATGGCACTCCTTATTATATATAAGGTGTGTGTTTGGTTGGGGGTGGGGTGGGCGATTGCCTACCGAACGATGTGCCGAGAGCAATGGCTGCGCGTTTCTTTCTGACTTTTATGGCCAAACAGAATTGGATATGGAAAGCTATAGGTGCTACGTAAGCAAACTTATAACAACGTTTTCGTTAAGCCAAATGAACAATGCCGAGCTTGTTCGGACATTGTCATGGCGAGAAAACGCACTTTTCGAGGAACGAGAAAAGAACAATTTTCCAAAACCCATTATGTTTGACTATAAACAAGGCATTTGGCTAAGTTTGGGGTATAAAAAAAAGTCCTTGAAATCTCACGACTTCAAAGACCCACACAATTTATTAACCAAAAAATGTGGTGCCACCAGGAATCGAACCGGGGACACAAGGATTTTCAGTCCTTTGCTCTACCAACTGAGCTATGGCACCAACTTCTGAATTGCGAGTGCAAAGGTAGTGATAATTTGTGTAACTGGCAAACATTCTCTGCATTTTCTTTAATATTTTCTCGTCATTTGCACGTTATTCAGATTTTTGCAGTACCTTTGCACCGCATTTAAGCGAAGAAAGCCAGTTGCGTAAGTAATGTTGCGGTTCGTCATTGGCATTCGTTTTGGCATCGGGATGTAGCGCAGTTGGTAGCGCACTACGTTCGGGACGTAGGGGTCGGGCGTTCGAGTCGCCTCATCCCGACCAAAAAACAATCGGCCACGCATTGGGTTTCCAATGGCGTGGCCGATTGCTTTTAGTGAGAACGTGAATAGGGAACGATGGTTTCCTATATATATGGCTCCCTATTTTTCTTTTTTCGGTTTCTTTCCTACTTCAACGAATATTGACATGATGGACAGAATGGTGATTCCTCCAAAGATACCAGAGAACCAAGGCTTATCTAGGTATAGAGCGAAAGCTGTAATACCCATGAAAATGACAAGTGATAAGAAGGCAAAACGCATACCCCTAATGTTCATCTTTGCGTCTTTTTGTTCAGACTCCTTTATTAATTCCAACTTCTCTTTTTCCATATAATGCCTATGTTCTTGTTCTTTTCTCGCTGTTTCTATCAGGAACTCAACAATATTGGGGCTGATTTTCTGGTATTGGGATAACTCTTGGGGCGAAGGCAATGAGTTATCATCAACCGACACGGTTTGTTCTAGTTGCTTTCCTACCGAATCGCCAGTTGATACTTGGGTTTCTTTCCTGCTGATAGATTGTTTAGCCATTCTCCATTATAAGTTTATTAAAGCTTTTTCGTATGTCGGCTGCAACATTCCGTCTGTCGTTTATCAGGTTCTCTGCATCGGTACGACGATCCGATTTGCCATACAGCACTTCCCTTTCTAGTTCTTTTATTGCTTCCGAATCAGAGTGATATTGACCTTTGGAAGCTCTTCCAAACACGTATGTGGCCCTTGCCACAAATTGTATCATGCTTTTTATGATGTACATAAAGCCTCCTTTTATTTTATTGGATGTTATTTTATAGTGCAAATATAGTGTTTTTATCTCGAACGAACAAAAGTTTAACAGATTGACAGCTTCTAATGTGCGGCAATGTTGACGGCTTTTGTTTGGTAACGTGGTATCGAAAAGGCGTGTTTGTTGTTTACACACTCGCAGAATGTGGCCTGAAAAGTCTACGATACCTCTTTTATTATAGGC
The DNA here is from genome assembly GCF_000162415.1 of Prevotella sp. oral taxon 317 str. F0108. Taxonomy (NCBI): domain Bacteria; kingdom Pseudomonadati; phylum Bacteroidota; class Bacteroidia; order Bacteroidales; family Prevotellaceae; genus Prevotella; species Prevotella sp. oral taxon 317. Next base: position 180,479 of record NZ_GG740076.1, read on the forward strand.
GTTGTTGCAATAGCTGAATTTTAGCCGACAAGTTGGTTCGTCAGCTGTTTGGCAGACACGTTGTCTATGAATTGCGATCCGTTTTACAAGGCTTGTTCCCCCTTGCCACGCTAGCAAGCGGACGAATGAAAGGGCGCACGGTGTGTGCAGCAATTGTTCGGCCTTTACTTCTCTTTATATATAATCTTGTTTTGTCCCGTTGTCAGTTCCAGCGTTTCTCGGTTTTCGGCAATGAAACTGTCGATGTGGCGCACGCGTTTCTCTTCCAAAATCTCGTCAACGGCGATGAGGATGCCCGTTTCTTCAACGTCGCCGAAACCATAGTTGATGGCCGTTCCGAAGAGTTTCATCGTAGGACTAAGCCCCATGTAGGCGTTAACCAGCGGCGGAATGTTATATCCCAACGCACGAATTTCGCGATTCAAGATTTTATAATCTGCCTTAAAGTCGTTTTCGCAGAACAGCGCCTCCAACTCTTTCGGGTCGGTTTCGATAATAAGGGGCTTCATCGGTGTAATTAAATTCTCCTTATCGTCGAAGTGTTTTTTAAGGAAATAGAGTATCATATCCCTGCCGCGACGGATGTACGAGGGGTACATCGTCATCTTTCCAAAGAAGTATTTCAGTTTCGGGTTGATGACCGTCAATGCGCCAAGCCCGTCCCAAAGGTTGTCTAGCGCAAAGATACTCTTTGTTCCCTTGCGGATGCTTTGGTATTCTACGGCCACAAACGAACGGCCTAGTTCCACCGTATAAGGCATATAGTCGGTGAGAAAGCGATTGGAAAACTTGAACATGTGGCTCGTTGCCAGCAGCGGTTGTCCGTCGTCGTTCATCTTCCAGTCCGTTCCGTATATATATCTGTATCCCCCAATGATGTCTTCTGCGTCGGGGTTCCACACGATGAGCTGCTTATATCCGCCTTCCATCGTGTCGAACTCATCGATGTCCAACGCCTTTCCCGTTCCTCCGCCGGCGTTTCTGAACGCAATCTCGCGCAGCCTGCCAATCTCTCGCATCACGTTGGGCGAGTCTTGTGCGGTAACGATGTATATCTCGTTATTGCTCTTGTTCGTCAGGCGCAATTGTTTGTTGGGCGTGAGTTCGCTTTTCAGCAGTTCCCTTTCAACGGGTTGGATGATTTTTTCTTCCATTCTTCCTTCGGTTATGGTTTATGGCTTAGGGATTAAGTCGCTGGTTTTGGTTGTTTGTGGGCAGTTGGTACACCAAGTTTTGCACCGCTTGCGCCCATTGCAGGGACGTTCGGCTTTTGTCGAACGTTTGCCACGGAATGGGTTTGCCGATGGTTACGTTAAAGGTTTTGTGCCTGTTCTTGTACATTTCGTCTACAAGGAACAGCATGGCCACGTTGAACTTGATGCCTAGGCGTTTGCAGGTGTTGGCCAAACGATAGAAAAAGTTGGAGTTCTGCCCTCCGAAATGTATGGGCACCACGTCTCTCTGTGTTTCTACACTCTTGGCGATGAACGTCTTTGTCCACGGTATGTCGCGTATCTCGCCTTTCGTTCTTCGGCTGCAAAGGCCCGCAGGGAACATCATCATGTGCTGCTGCGACTTGAAACCAGCCTCAACCATAGCAGGGAAAGCGCGACTTTGGTTGCCAGTTTTGTTGATAGGAATACATAGCGGAGCCAAACCGGGCAGGTTCATCAGCAGGTCGTTAACCAGATAACGGAAGTTGCCGTCGTAGTGCCGACCCACGATTGCGCCAAGTGCCACGCCGTCGATGCCGCCCAATGGATGGTTAGACACGAACGTGTATAGCCTACCATCATCCTTTGCAGGCAGGTTTTCCATGCCGCGCACGTTTAATGTCAGGTCTAGATAGCTTACGCAAGCCTCTAACCAGTCTACGCCCACGCGTTCGCGGTTGTCCCAAAGAAAACCGTTCACCTCGTCTTGGTGCACGATGTGTTTAAGCCATCTTACCAACGGACGGGGTACAAGACGCGCCTTGTCGCCCATCTTGCTTTTAAGGATGTTGTCTATGTCTATGGTTTTCTCCACAATGTCGTTCTATCAAAACAATACTAACAATTTGCAAAAATAACACTTCTTTTTTTAATATGTGCGGTGTGCGGCCTAAAAAATGCGTGTTTTTTTGCGTTGTCTTTCAATTGTGGCTTGCTAAACGTTGCTTTCGGGCACATTACTGTACAACCTGGTCTGGCCTTCGCTTGGCATCTTGCTTTTCGGCAGTGTGGCCTGTGGGCATGTTTCTTGTGTTGGATGTCGGGTGATGTGGGTGTTTTTCACAAATACATTATATCTGCAACTAGTCGATATAATAAATAGGTGTGACTATGTGCCAAAGCCTTGCTTGGTGATTGTTTGATTATAGCCAAACAGGGTTGCTTTTGGAAAATTGTTGTTAGAAGAACGTAAGTTGTGCGTAGCATGGCGTGAACAAACCCTTATGCAGAGAAAAGGCAACACTTTGGTTTGCTAACAGCGTATCTATGGCGTTCCGAATCCAGTTCTGCTTGACTATAAGTGAATTTGCTATACAACATTTTGCAAATAAACAAAAGAGGAGAGAAACCTATTCACAAGCAGTTGGTTCTTTATTGTTTCTTCAATCGTCGGTTAAGAATAACATTCCGCACCTTGTAAAACACCCACATCAACAAGGGGGCGTGCCATTCCTTTGGCAAGCATCGCCAAAAGCAAAGCAACCAAAACGAGGGTTTGCCCAATGATTTTTATCGATAGCCAGACCTAACCGACCGAAAGAACATGAAAGAATTACGAATGCAGAATCAAAAGGGATTAAAGCAATGAGCGTTTTTTGTGGGGTTTCGAAAATTGGAATTGGGCATCACTTATCGTCGTAATGGCCAACCACGGATAACACTAGTACGACTATCGTCGTGTTGTTGACAAGATACCGCAGCCGGTTCTTCTTGTCAATCTTGCGAGACCAAACGCCATTGGCATATCGAAGTTGGTGCGGATGCCCCGTGCCTGTGTAAGGGTGCTCGCTAAGTTCAACTAAAAGGGCTTTGAGTTTTTTGTAGCCTTGTGCGTCAGACTTGCGCAGCTTGGCGATTTCTTTTTGCGACTGTTCTGTAAAGTCTAAATCATACATGGCCTGTGCGCTCTAAAAAATCATCAAGGCTTTCCCCTCTTTCCATGCGATTTACACGGCCGCTCTTCACGTCTTCTAAGGCTTTCTGTAAAGATGCAACCTCTTCTCTTGTGGGAAACTCCTCTTCGTCTGTAACCACCACAAGCCGGATAGGATAATCGTTTCTCCTAGCCACAAAGATTGTTTCGTGCGCGGCCAAATCAAAATATTTCTTTTGGTTGGCTCTAAGTTCTGCCGGGCTTATTATCTGCATAACATATCTATTTAAGTATATGGCAAAGTTAGTGATTATTTTTCAAGCCACCAAGCTTTTAAGTACTTGTTTTTGTACATATACGTGTACAAGTGTAAGAAACGAAAGGCAACGTCCTTAACCCGCTTTCCTCTGAGAAAAGAGCGGCCATTCCCTGTGGCAAAGGCCACAAGCGCCTACAGCATACTTCGAAAAGGGAGGCAGCCATCATGCCACCACACCCACCCCGATACTGAAACTCTGGAAATCAAAACCTTGTGAATGGGCATGTTGGCACATACGCCCGTAAGATATAAAGGTGTGAAACGGCCGTCCTTCTTGGCATGCTGAGGTTCAGGAAAACACCTGTCGAAGTCCTGGAGGGCGGTTAACTTTTAAATCTCAAAGTCTTCGCCTAATCAATTTCTTCTGCCGATGCCTGTGCGTTGGACTGCTTAGCCAAGCTCAATGGCCTGCATGGTTCGCCGAAACGTGCCTCATGCGGGGTGAAAAAGAAAAAGGGAACTACCGAAGTAATTCCCTTTCGCGCTTCAAGATGGGCTTGAACCAACGACCCCCTGATTAACAGTCAGGTGCTCTAACCAACTGAGCTATTGAAGCTTTTTGCTTGTTTGCGGTTGCAAAGGTACTGCATTTTGTTGAAACCACCAAATGTTTTGGCGAAAAAAATCGTTTTTTCTCGATTTTATAATAAAATAGGAATAAAGATAACGCTAGGTAATATGAATGTCGTAATTTTGTAAAACAGAACAAACCTATTTACAATGAGGAAGACATTCATCGCATTATGCCTGGCCGCCACCGCCTACACGGCAGCGGCGCAAAACGAACGAGACCACAACTTCGACGTGGCCAAGAACCTTAACATTTTTAACGCTATCTACAAAAACCTCGATATGATGTATGTAGACACGCTTAACGCTAACCAAACGGTGGGGACGGGCGTCAACGCCATGCTTAAAGCCCTAGACCCCTACACCGTGTATTACCCCGAAGACAAGGTGAAAGACCTTAAATTCATGATTACGGGCAAGTACGGAGGTATTGGCGCCATCATTAAGTACAACAGCCAGCTTAAACGCGTCATCATAGAAGAACCCTATGAAAACATGCCCGCTGCCGAAGTGGGACTGAAAAAGGGCGACATCATCTTGGCCATCGACAACGAAGACATGACCAAGAAAGACCAATCTTACGTTAGCGACCATCTGCGAGGCGACCCCGCAACAAGCTTCATCCTCCAAATAAAACGCCCGTCAACGGGCAAGGTCATGAAGTTTAAGGTTACCCGTAAGGCCATCCAGTCGCCTGCCGTGCCCTATTATGGCATGCAACCCAACAATGTGGGCTACATCAACCTTTCTGGATTTACCGAAAACTGCTCGCGCGAGGTGCGCCGTGCCTTCCTCGACCTTAAACAAAAAGGCATGAAGAGCCTTGTGTTCGACCTTCGCGGCAATGGCGGCGGGTCCGAGTCGGAGGCTGTAAGCATCGTAAACATGTTCGTACCAAAAGGAAAACTCATCGTTTCCAACCGCGGAAAGCTGCAACGCTCTAACCACGAGTACCGCACAACGGTTGAACCCATAGACACCGTGATGCCCATCGTGGTGCTGGTAGACGGCAATTCGGCCAGCGCCAGCGAAATTACTTGCGGCTCGCTGCAAGACCTCGACCGGGCTGTGGTGCTGGGAACGCGCACTTTTGGCAAGGGCTTGGTGCAAATGACGATGGACTTGCCTTACAATACTGCACTCAAACTGACGACGGCCAAGTACTACATACCTAGCGGGCGATGTATTCAGGCCATTAACTATAAACACGGAAACGGCGGCACAACCGAGCAGGTGCCCGACTCGTTAACCAAGTTGTTCCACACGGCCAACGGCAGGCCTGTGCGCGATGGCGGCGGAATTCTGCCCGATGTGGTGGTGAAAGCCGACTCGCTGCCCAACATCGCGTTTTACCTGGCAGGCATCAGAGACTCTAACGAGCTGTTGCTGAACTATCAATTAGACTACATTGCCAAGCATCCCACCATCGCGCAACCCGAAGACTTTACGCTTACCGATGCCGAATACAACGAGTTTAAGCAGCGTGTGCTCAACTCGAAGTTCACTTACGACCGCGAAAGTGAGAAATTCTTAAAGGAATTGGTAAAGCTGGCTAAGTTCGAAGGCTATTATGATGATGCCAAAACCGAGTTCGATGCGCTAGAAAAGAAGTTGAGCCACAACATCGCCAAAGACCTCGACATCAACAAAGATGCTGTCAAGCGGCTTATCATCGACGGCATCATACCCACGTATTACTTCCAAAAGGGCCGCATCAGGCACTCGCTTGTTGACGATAAGCAAATGAAAGAGGCCCTCAAGCTGCTGGCAGACCCTAAGCGATATGCCGACTTGCTGAAACCGCAACCAAAGGCGGCACAGCCCAAGGCAAAGAAGTAAACAGCGTGTGCTGAAACCTTTTTCGCAAGGCATTTGGCCTTGTTACAGCCTGTTTCGCCCATTTCTTGTGGATGCGCCATTAGTTGCGCGTTTTCAAGAAGTGGGCGAAAGCTGTTTTGGGTGGCCAAACCCATTCACTTTGGAACCTACTTTTAACCTGATTAACCTATTCGTCTACGAACCAGTCGGCCCTAATCAATTCGCTTTGGAACGTACTTCTAACCTGATTAACCTATTCGTCTACGAACCAGTTGCCCCAGTCAATCTACTTTGAAACCTACTTTTAACCTGATTAACCTATTCGTCTACGAACCAGTCGACCCTAATCAATTCGCTTTGGAACGTACTTCTAACCTGATTAACCTATTCGTCTACGAACCAGTCGACCCTAATCAATTCGCTTTGGAACGTACTTCTAACCTGATTAACCTATTCGTCTACAAACCAGTCGACCCTAATCAATTCGCTTTGGAACGTACTTCTAACCTGATTAACCTATTCGTCTACAAACCAGTTGACCCCAGTCAATCTACTTTGAAACCTAATTTTAACCTGGTTAACCTCTTCGTCTACAAACCAGTTGGCCCTAATCAATTCACTTCGGAACCTGCTTTTAACCCCAACCGCTCGTTGTAGCCAGTGTTGATTTCGCTGCCTTGTCGAGCATATTGCCTGTCTTTTTCTTAAAACCAGATCGATAGCTGGGCCTGTGTTGATTTCGTTGGATTGTTGAGCATATTGTCTGTCTTATTCTTAAAGGAGTGGCGGGCTACGTCGAGAGAATAGGGTAGGCAAGACACCGACAGATAAAGAAAAACTGAACGGGAATTGATAGGAAGAACTTAAAACAATTGGTTAGCAGTGTAATGAACCGATTGGGGCTGAAAGCGTAGCTGACTACGTCGAGAAATTTAGACGGGCAAGATGCCTATAAACATACGGGAGATGAACATGAAACGAGGGAAACAACCTAAAATAATCGATAAGCGGTTTAACAACCTATTGGGATTTAATCTTTGTTCTAGTGGTAGTATTTGTTAAATTGGTGTTTTAATTTTACAAAACGCATTCTGTTGGCCGACCCTTCTAGAGAAAATCAAGGTCTAAAAGCATACATTTAGTGGCTAGATCCTGGTTCGTTTGTCCCCTCGTTGTCTGCAATTTTGGGCCTTAAACCTGCATTTTGCACCATTTTGCCTTTCTAGTTTGGTTGCCGACTCAGATTTTCATAAGTCCATTTACCTGCTTTTAACCCCCAAAAAACCACTTTTTAATGCCTATTTTGCCCTTTTTGGCCATGTTTTTAATGGCTTTGAAAGGTTATGTTTATACCATTTCAGTGGATATTTATGCTTATCGCCTTGCATCTAGCGGCATTTTGCCTTGCATTTAGCATCAAATTGCACTGCGTTTTGCACCGTTTTACCTTGCGTTTTGCACCAAAACGCCTTGCATTTAGCATCAAAACGCACTGCGTTTTGCACCATTTTACCCTGCAATTAGCAACAAATAGCCCCAAAAGTGGTGCGGATGGAGTCGTTTTTAAATAAAAATTCATTTTGCCGCATTCGCAGACTAACCCCTTTTGGCATCACAACTAACCTTCGCGAGAATCGATTTTTTGCGGCAAGGTGGACGATTGGTGGAAAAAATCGCACTCATAATGTTAAATTTCTTGCTGAATAATTTACGTCGGATAACGTATTAACGAACGCAAATTTCAGAACCGTTACAGCACAAGCTTATCGGCAAAAACATTTGGGCGCGTGTTAACGAACGCAGATTTAAGCATCGTTACTGCCCTTTCGTCCGCCAACAGCAGGTCTTGCCGCAAACATTCCACCCCAATGGGTTCATTAGGGTCTGTGCAAATTTTGTTTGATTGTCGGGCCTATCGTCCGTCTTATTCTTGAAGGTGCGGCAAGTTACTTCAGCTGAATGGTGGGCAATAGGCCCAACAAGCAAGCGAAGAACAAACACGAAACGATGGGGAGGGCCTAAAACATCTGATGGGCGGTCTGATGAACCGCTTGAAATTTAAGGAGACAAGTTGACTTTAAAGTAACACCTACTTGCTGGTGGTTAAGCACGTTATGGGAAATTTTGACGTATTTATTCGATATTTATACTTATTTCGTACTTAGTAAAGAAGTTTTTTCGCATTATATTAAAAATAATGAAGAAAATGTTTGGCAGTTATTTTACAAATGCCTATCTTTGCCAAGTACTTAGTAGTCTTTGAAAACAAAAACAGAGATTCACAGGTGGTGCGCGTATTTTACAAGCGCAAATCCACAAGACGGGGAATCACGCCAATGCCCCAACACCCGCCATCCAGCGAATGGCGGTTGCGCAAATACCAGTAGAAGAATATAGCAAGTTCAACAACTATTCAGTCGAAGGATTAGAGAAGAAAGCCAAGAGACAAGCCACTTCGCGTGGTAACAAAGCCATCGGAGCCCTGTTTCGTAAGGCAACCGCCTTTCCTTTTCCATACATGCCATGTTGTGAACGAGCGTATTTCTATGGTCGCTAATACCTCTCGATGTTCCGCTTTGAAAGCGGGAAACCTGATATGTATATAAAATAATCTAAACTGATGTTTGTATGAAGAAGGTAGTATTGTTTGTTTTTATGTTATTGCAGCTGTGGGCCTGCGGGCAGGTGAAGTATCGTGAGGTACTAAGCTTGGCAGACGAGTTCGTGTCGAGCCTCGAGACGGACTACCAGAGCTACGGACTTCTCGGCGGTGTGGATAAGATTAAGTACACGCGCGACGGCCTTTACCAGGTGTTTCCCATGGGAAGACTCATCAATGTGAAGATTGATAGCATGGCCTCCGACGATGATTACGAACAGCTGCGACAGGCTTTGGCCTCCCATTACTCCGCCGACGGACGAGTGAGGCAGGTGTATCGTTGCCATGCCGGCACGATTATGATTGACTGCCGCAACTGATTTGAAGATACATACTGTTGTTTGAAGAAAGGGAGCGACACAGAAGCCCGGCGTGGCAACCTCGTTTCTTTTTACATTCAAGACGCTCTCGCTGGTGCCTTAATGTGTCGCAACCCTTTAAGCTTTCCCTTTTGTAGACCTTAATCGCACCTCGGGCTTAGCCCGCAGGTGCTTTGTTGGCTTATGCTTGGTGCAATGGGGCCTTTCTTAAAATGGCCTGCTTTGATGCTGGCTTGCGTTTGTAGGCAAGAGGTTGAGGGGGAAAGCCTGGTTCCAACGCGTATGGCGTTGCCCAATTGGTTTTGCATAAACGCTTACTTTCGGTTGTAACGCCCATGAAGTTGCCCTCAGCAAGGTTGTGGAAAAGGGTTTATTGGGCGGCTAGGAACCTCCATGCTGTCTTCATAAGCCAGCCATGCTCGTTATGGAAACGGATTTAGTAAATATATTTTTTACGTAGTGTGAGGTGGGGCTTGTCAGTTCCTGACATAGGGCAGTGGCCCATAGCGCAGCACCGTGGTGTAGGCTTTTCCGGCTGGGTAGATGCAAACGGTGAAGAGATAGTTGTTTTCAACGGGCGAAGAACCGCCTTTGTAAAAGGGCATGTCGTCGTCTTCCCAGTCGATGGTTACGCCGGGATAGTCCTTATCCATCGTCTTGGCAAGCAGTTCAACGTCTTTCAACGCGTTTTTCTTGTTGACGGGGCGCGACGTAAAGCGGGCCTCGCTGAAATAAGTGTTGCCCTGTTCGTCGGTTTGGAAGTTAAACGTTACTTTTTCAAACTTCACACCCTTGAACATCATGTTGCGATATTCAATTTGCTTGTTGTTGATGGATGTGGGCGTTCCGAATTGTCCCTTTATCCCTTTAAGGGCCGTTTCGTAGTTTGTTCCGAAGGCTACACCCTGAATGCTGGCATTGCTTTCGGCAAATGCCGTAGCCGAGATGAGAAGTGCGAACGCTGTCGCAAAAATACTTTTAATCATAGTGTTAAATCTGTTCATGTGTGCAAAGATAAACAAAAATGGGCAAACACCGGTGCGCTTCGGCACTCCATTTGGCGCGCATTGCTAAAAAGTTTGTTATAAAGTGTAAAACGGTGCGTTTCTTTTTATTAATTAGTAGGGAAGTATAGGATATTTTTTGTAAGTTTGCATACGGTGGCAAACGATGCCACATCACGCAAAAATATAGAGTATAGAATATGGCAACCATGTTATTGAATGACCTGTTAAGGGGGACGAAGTCGGCTATGACGCACAAACGCATCATCGCTTATTACTTGAACAACAGCACGTCTACCATACCCGAGTTAGCTAAAGAACTAAACCTAAGCGTACCCACCATCGCCAAAGTTATCGCCGAGATGTGCGAAGACGGATATATCGTTAACTGCGGTAAGATGGATACGGGCAAGGGACGCTCGCCGGTGATTTATGGTTTGGCGCCAGAGTCGGGCTATTTCGTTGGCGTCGACCTGATGAGCAACGGACTTAACCTGGGGCTGATGAACTTTAACGGCGAGCTGGTGAAACTCGACATGGACGTGCCTTACGAGTACCGCAACTCGCAAGAGGGACTAGACGAACTGTGCGGTTATGTTACAGACTTTATCGACCAGTTGGACATTGCCAAAGAACGCATCCTAAACGTTGGCGTGAACATACCCGGACGTGTGAATCCGGAAATGGGACATAGTTTCAGCCGCTTTAATTTTGAAGAACGACCCTTGGTAGACCTCATGGCTGAAAGAATAGGATGTAGGGTATATATCGACAACGACACGCGCTCGATGACGTACGGAGAAATGAGCAAAGGTGTGGTTAAGGGCGAAAAGGATGTCATTTTCATAAACCTTAGCTGGGGACTTGGCTGCGGACTTATCTTTAATGGCGAGTTGTATATGGGCAAGTCGGGTTTCTCGGGCGAACTGGGGCACTTCCCCAGCTTTGACAATGAAATTCTCTGCCACTGCGGGAAGCGTGGCTGCCTGGAAACAGAAATATCGGGCATGGCCTTGCATCGCAACCTGCTGCAATGCGTGAAGGAAGGCCGGCAAACGCTGCTGAGCGAACAAATCATGAAAGACGAGGCCTCGCTTACCCTCGACGACATCATCGAAGCAACCCTGAAAGAAGACCTGCTGTGCATTGAACTGGTTGAGGACATCGGCCAAAAGCTTGGCCGTTACTTGGCGGGCCTTATCAATTTGCTCAATCCCGAAATGGTTATCATTGGCGGTTCGCTGGCCCGAACGGGCGACTCGGTGCTGCAACCCGTGAAGAGTGCCGTAAGAAAATACTCGCTCAACATGGTTAACCGCGACTCGGCCATCGTGCTTTCCAAGTTGCAAGGCAAGGCCGGCGTTACTGGTGCTTGCCTATTGGCACGCAAAAGCCTGTTCCATTTTAGCTAAGGCCAAAGGCGGAGAGCCACATCTTGCGCAGGTGCCTTATGCCGTAAGCGGGGCGCAAACGCCAGAGTGAGCGCGCATGGCATAATTTAAAGACTGCTGTTCGCATCGTTTTGGCAGATTTATATTATCTTTGCAAGCAAATCAATAGCCAGTATGCAGACAAGATGCCACCTCTCAATGCTCATTCACGAGCAAGCGCGCAAGTATGGCGACGCACCCGCACTAACGTTTAAACCCTTTGGCGAAGACGGATGGAGAACCGTGTCGTGGAACCATTTCTCACTGCGTGTAAAGCAAGTGAGCAATGCCTTGCTAAACCTTGGTGTTAAACCGCAAGAGAATATCGCCGTGTTCTCGCAGAATTGCCTGCAATATTTGTACACCGACTTCGGTGCGTATGGCGTTCGTGCCGTTGCAATTCCGTTCTACGCAACCAGTAGCGAGCAACAGGTACAGTTCGTTGTGAACGATGCGCAAGTGCGTTTCATCTTCGTAGGCGAACAAGAGCAATATGATAAGGCGCACCGCGTGTTCGCACTTTGTCACTCGTTGGAACGTATTGTGGTGTTCGACCGCAATGTGCGCATCAGTACGCACGACCCCAATGCCCTGTACTTCGATGACTTTTTGAAACTGGGCGAGAACCTGCCACGGCAAAGCGAGTTGGAAAGACGTTGGAGAGACGCCAACGAGAACGACCTCTGCAACATTCTTTACACCAGCGGAACAACGGGCGACAGTAAGGGTGTGATGCTTACTTACAGCCAATACCACGCCGCACTGAAAGCCAACGACGAGTGCGTGCCTGTTGGTGAGACCGATAGGGTTATCAGTTTCTTGCCATACACGCACATCTTTGAGCGTGCGTGGGCGTACCTGGCACTCTCGGAAGGGGCGCAAATCATCATCAATACTAACCCGCACGACATACAAGACTCGATGCGGCAGACCCATCCCACGTGCATGTCGTCGGTTCCGCGTTTCTGGGAGAAGGTGTATGCTGGCGTAAAGGAACGCATGGAGGCTGCATCGCCGCTGCAACGTCGCCTCTTTAAGCATGCTTTGGAGGTGGGAAGGCGGCACAATGTGCATTATCTGAGCCGAGGAAAACGCCCGCCGTTGCCCTTACGCATGGAGTATAAGGTGCTCAACCGCACGGTGCTGAGCCTTGTGCGCAAACAATTGGGGCTTGAAAACGCCAACATCTTTCCCACGGCCGGCGCGCGAGTGTCGCCCGAAGTGGAAGAGTTCGTACATGCCATCGGCTTGTTTATGATGGTGGGCTATGGCTTAACGGAGAGCCTTGCCACGGTTTCGTGCGATCGTGTGGACAAACCTTACACCCTGGGCTCGGTGGGAAGGGTTATCAACGGACTGCAAATAAAGATTGGCGAGAACAACGAAGTGCTGTTAAAAGGCCCTACTATCACTAAGGGATATTACAAGCGGGAGTCTCTTAACAGTAAGATTTTCGATAAGGATGGTTTCTTCCGAACGGGCGATGCTGGCTACATCAAGAACGGCGAGCTGTTTCTTACCGAACGCATAAAGGACCTTTACAAAACATCGAACGGCAAGTACATCGCTCCGCAGATGATAGAGGCGTTGCTCTTGGTGGATAAGTATATCGACCAAGTGGCCGTAGTCGCCGACGAGCGCAAGTTTGTTTCGGCATTGGTGGTGCCCGAATTTAGGGTTGTTGAGGAGTATGCGCATGCTCATGGCATCGACTTCAACTCGCGCGAAGACCTTTGCGCCAACCGTCAGATACACCAAATGATGCTCGACCGCATTCACACGCTTGTGCAACAGCTCTCGCCATACGAGCAAATCAAGCGCATAACGCTTATTCCTCACCATTTCAGCATGGAGAATGGCGAACTAACCAATACGCTGAAACTACGTCGACCCGTTATCCTAGCCAACTATAAGGAACTTATCGACAAGATGTACGAGGAGTAAAAACAATTTTGGCATTGCACACTTGATATATAAATAGGAGTACAACGAAACGAACGAACACCCCCAAGCCTGCCAATGCACGATGGAATGGGCAATTTTAGCCTTCTTCGTCTGCAAAGACACGCCTATGTGCCACTATGCGGAACAATATGGGGAACCAATAACGCAAAACATGATTACAGCAGACCAACTTAAAGATATACAAGAACGGGCTGAGGCCTTACACCGCTACTTGGACATCGACCATAAGCGGGTGGAACTTGAAGAGGAGGAGCTACGAACGCAAGCTCCCGACTTCTGGGACGACCCCGCACGTGCACAAGAGCAGATGAAAAAGGTGAAAGGCATTGAAAAATGGATTGTGGGCTATAAGGAAGTGCGCCAGGCAGCAGACGAATTGCAGCTTGCCTTCGACTTCTACCACGACGACATGGTGACGGAAGAAGAGGTGGACGAGGATTATCGCAAGGCGATAACGGCTGTTGAGAACCTCGAACTGATGAACATGCTACGCCAGAAGGAAGACCCAATGGACTGCGTGCTGAAAATAAACTCGGGTGCAGGTGGAACCGAAAGCCAAGATTGGGCGCAAATGCTGATGCGTATGTACATGCGTTGGGCCGAGTCGCATGGCCATCGGGTTACGATCAGCAACTTACAAGAGGGCGACGAGGCCGGCATTAAGAGCGTAACGATGGAGATTGAGGGCGGCGAATACGCCTATGGCTACCTCAAAAGCGAGAATGGCGTGCACCGACTGGTGCGCGTTTCGCCCTATAATGCGCAGGGAAAACGCATGACAAGCTTTGCCTCGGTGTTCGTTTCGCCATTGGTAGACGACACCATAGAGGTGTATGTGGACCCCTCGAAGGTGTCGTGGGACCTGTTTAGAAGTGGCGGCGCAGGCGGGCAGAACGTCAATAAGGTGGAAACGGGCGTGCGATTGCGTTACCAATACACCGACCCCGACACAGGCGAGGAAGAAGAAATACTCATCGAGAATACCGAAAGCCGCAAGCAATTGGAGAACCGAAACAACGCCATGCGACTTCTTAAATCGCAGTTGTACGACCGCGCAATGAAGAAACGCTTGGAGGCGCAGGCCAAGATTGAGGCTGGAAAGAAGAAAATAGAGTGGGGAAGTCAGATAAGAAGTTACGTTTTCGACGACCGCCGTGTGAAAGACCACCGCACCAATTACCAAACGGCTGATGTAGACGGCGTGATGGACGGCAAGATAGACGACTTCATTAAGGCCTACTTGATGGAGTTCCCCGTGACAGAGGAGTGAGGAATATGTGGAGAGGAGTAAAGTGGTAAGTGGTAAGGAGTGGGTGATAAGGAGTAAGTAGTAACGGGCGGGTTAGGCTACATGCTTGGTTTAGTAAGCAGGTTTAACCAGTTGCGATAGGGAAGTAAAGGGAAACTAAACAAACCACGACGCCTCGTCAGCCCCCTCAGCTTGTCAACTCGTCAGCTTGTCAACTCGTTAACTTGTCATCTTGTTCGCTCGTCAACCCATCAACCCGTCGACTTGTTAACTCGTCACCCCGTCAACTCGTCACGCCATCAACTAATATAAAAACCTAATTAATAATGCCGCTCGCATGTAGAGCAACCGTTTAAAGCAATGCACAAGGCCCCATCTAAGTGATGAACAGTGGACAAGAAACCGCCAAAAACGATTTCATTAAGCCCGAAACGAGGTTGAAATTCATCTTCAATTGAGAAACGGACGCGTGCTGTGCTGCAAGTCGAACTACCCGAACGCGAGCCTAAAAACTAAAAGTCTATGAGTGAGAAAAGCAAAATGCGCCGCGCACAACGTGAGGCGCGCCAAGAGAAACAAGCCAAACAAGTGATTTATTGGCTAGTGGCCGTATTGGCCTTGCTGGCTCTTATTTTGCTGGTTTATGCGATGAATTCGTGATTTTTCGTAATTTCAGGTCTTCGCCTTGCTTGTAAATGTAGTTACGAAACGTGCTGCAAGCCAGGTGAAGACCGCTAAACACAACATGCCAATCAGATGAGTGGACAAGAAATAGAACGGAAATTCTTGGTAGAAAAAGGCAGTGCCTATCGCGAGGCGGCTTTTTCGAGCAGTCATATCGTGCAAGGCTACATCCCATGCGAGGGAGCCACGGTGCGCATACGCAAACGCGACAACCGCGCATACCTTACAATAAAAGGCCGTTCGACGAATGGCGGCTTGTCGCGATACGAGTTTGAGACCGAGATACCGCCCCACGAGGCCGACCAACTGCTGCTGCTCTGTCGCGGCGGAGTGGTAGACAAGCGGCGTTATCTTGTGAAAAGCGGTGCTCACACCTTCGAAATCGACGAATTTTACGGCAATAACGAAGGCTTGCTGTTGGCCGAAGTGGAATTGGAAAGTGAGGATGAGACCTTTGAAAAGCCCCATTTCATCGGGCCGGAAGTAACAGGCGACCGCCGTTTCTACAACTCCAACCTCCTGGCTAATCCCTTTTGCCTTTGGCGAAACACCTTACCAGAAGCATACCGATAAGGTTGCCCAAGACAACGCCTATGCTATTGGCGGCAAAGTCGAGCCAGTCGCCACTGCGGTTACCGCCCGTGCAGGTGGCTTGTGCCAACTCAATCAGTCCGCCCATCAACAGGGGGGCTAGAAAAATGCCGATGAAAAGGCGCATTTTGTTCAGCTCTCGATGCCTGCGAAGGTACTCTGCCCACACCACCACGCACAAAACGGCATACATCGTTATATGCATCCACTTGTCGAAGAGCGTGAGATGGCTCAGGGGTGTTTCAGGAATGGGCATCAGGCAAATCACCCATATCACCAAGATGATGCATGTGGCAAAGGGGTAGGCCATAATGATGTGCCGGCCATAGTTCACTTTTTGCAGTCCTGTCGGTTTCATATCTCTAATGTCTTTTTGGCTAACGAATGGCTCATTATGTGTTTCTGAAAGTACGAAATCGCTGTTTTAAACACCGAAAAGTCGCCAAATCGTATGGCCGAGATGTAATAATGCTGCTAACTTCTATGCAAAAGTAGATGTTTTTTGTAAATTTGCACCATGATAAACCAAAATAGTTACGATTATGTCTGAAAGTAGAGCAGGATTTGGGAGCAAGTTAGGATTGATATTAGCCACGGCTGGTTCGGCCGTAGGCCTGGGCAACGTGTGGCGTTTTCCTTATATGACTGGTGCCGATGGCGGTGCTGTGTTCATCCTTATCTATATGTGCTGCATCCTGTTTCTAGGCATTCCTTGCATGGTTAGCGAGTTTATCATTGGCAGACACGGCGCATCCAACACCGCTCGAGCCTATACCAAGGTGGCAGGCAAAGGCAGTCCGTGGCGTTGGGTGGGCTTTTTGGGTGTGGCAACAGGCTTTCTCATCACGGGCTATTATGCTGTTGTGGCGGGTTGGTGCCTGCAATATATGTACGCCTCGGCCACAAATCAGTTGCAAGGCGACCATGCGGCCATTGCCAATTACTTCTCCAACTTTTCGTCTAGTGCCTTCCTACCCGTGTTTTGGACGGCCATCATCTTGCTTTTCACCCATTATGTAATCATCCACGGCGTGCGTGGGGGCATCGAAAAGGCCTCCAAGCTGTTCATGCCCACGCTTTTCGTGTTGCTGTTGGTTATCGTTGTGGCCTCGTGCATGCTGCCAGGGGCGGGCAAGGGCATTGCTTTCCTCTTCAATCCCGACTTCTCTAAGGTCAATTCCAACGTCTTTCTCGATGCCCTAGGCCAGTCGTTCTATTCGTTGAGCATTGCAATGGGTTGCATTTGCACCTATGCCTCGTATTTCAGTAGACAAACCAACCTGCTGAAGTCGGCTGTTCAGATTTCCGTTATCGACAGCGTGGTGGCCATTTTGGCCGGTTTGATGATATTTCCCGCCGCTTTCTCGGTGGGTGTAAGCCCCGATAGCGGCCCGTCGCTTATCTTTATCACCCTTCCCCACGTGTTTCAGCAAGCCTTTTCGGGCGTTCCCATCGTGGGATATGTGCTTTCGCTGATGTTCTATGCCCTTTTGGGCTTAGCCGCACTCACGTCGCTCATCTCGTTGCACGAGGTAAGCACCGCCTTCTTCTTCGAAGAATTGCACACCACTCGTAAGAAAGCAGCCACCATCGTAACGGCAGGAACACTCACCATAGGCGTGTTTTGTTCGCTTTCGTTGGGTGCAATGAGCGGTTTGAGCATCGCCGGACACACACTGTTCGACATCTTCGACTTCGTAACAGGACAGATATTCCTGCCCGTGGGCGGTTTCCTCACCTGCATATTCCTTGGTTGGTTCGTGCCGCGAAAGCTTGTAAAAGACGAGTTCACCAACTGGGGTACACTTCGTTCCACGCTCTTTGGCACCTATTTGTTCAGCGTGCGCTACATTTGTCCGCTGTGCATACTCGCCATTTTCTTGCATCAGCTAGGGCTATTCTGATGTTTCGGGTTTGCCCACACATGTGGCGAACCATCGAAAAAGCCCCATTTAACCGAAACCAATAATCCTACATACCATGTCAATAAAAGAATTGTTCTACTTTTCAAAATCCGACCGCAAGGCCATCCTTTTTCTCTTGGTGGCCATTGTGGTGATTTTCGTGGCCATTCGTTGGTCGAGTGGCTTGTCAATAACGGCTGACAAACCTGCTGCCGAGCAGCGTAAGGCGTCAAAACAGGCGGTTTCATCGTCGCATGCTGATAAAGATTGGAGCTTGGACGAACCCACACAGATGGCCATTCACCTAACGCCCTTCGACCCCAATACGGCTCCGCCCGAACAACTTTTGGCTTTGGGATTGCAGCCGTGGCAGGTGAAAAGCTTGCTGAAATATAGAAACAAAGGCGGTGTTTTTCGGCAACCATCAGACTTTGCCCGACTGTATGGGCTTACTTTAAAGCAATATCGGCAACTAGAACCCTACATCCGCATTGCTGACGACTATCGCCCTGCGGCCGATTTCATCGCCTCTGAACGCCCGCGCACCATGCACCAGCGCGATACTTTGCACTACCCCATGAAGTTGAAGGCCGGTATGCACGTGTTTTTAAACACGGCAGATACCACAGACTTGAAGAAAGTGCCCGGCATAGGCAGTTATTTTGCCCGACAAATAGTGAATTATCGCAACAGGTTAGGCGGTTTTTCAAGTATCGAACAGTTGGCCGAGATAGACGATTTTCCCATCGAGTCGCTCACTTTCTTTGCCGTTTCTGCCGATGAATTGGCCAAAATTCATCGTCTTAACGTCAATAAGCTAAGCCTAAACGAACTGAAAAGGCATCCGTACATTAATTTTTATATGGCCCGCGCCATTGTGGATTTCCGCCGTTTGCATGGCGACCTGCAGAGCCTTGAACAACTAAAGCTGCTGAAAGACTTCTCGGAAGAGAAGATACGAAGGCTACAACCCTACATCACCTTTTAAGCTTAATGCCGATGGAATGGGTGAAAATACGAGCCGTGGTAAGCAAATGGGTCGGTGGAAAAGTCACAACCCATGCGCTTGCCACGGCTTTTCGCACTGCAACGCCTTACACGATAGGCAACGAAATACCCTTAATCTTTTGGTAAACGTCTAACGCAAACAGGTCGGTCATGCCGCTAATATAGTCTATCACGGCTTGTATGCGTGTTTCAAGGCTAGGGCTGTTAATGTCGTATTGGCTGCTAAACCGCTGAATAAGTTGCCTAGAATAGTACCTTTGCGGTTCGGCGGCGGCCTCAACCAATGCCGTAAGCAGGGTTTCCATGATGTTATAACCGCTCAACTCCACATCAAGCACAGGCTTGCTGTTGTATATTTTCTGTCTCGAAACCATTTCGCAGCGGCGGTAAGCCTCGCGTTCCAGGGGCGAGATATGGTCGATAAGACAGCCTTCAAGCGTACCGTCAAGCAACTTTTGCTCGTTGGCAACGAAGGCATCTACGCATTTTCGTTCCAACAAGCCTATCACGCAAGCCCGCATATACACCACCTTCTCGTGCACATCGGTAACGCCCTCTTCCTCAATTCGGTTCCTTATGCGTTGTTTTTCCTGCTCATCGAAGAATCCCAACAGCAGGTTTTCGGTCTCTTCAAACGAGAGAATTTTCAGTTTGTGCGAGTCTTCGATGTCCATTACCTCATAGCAAATGTCGTCGGCAGCCTCTACCAGATACACCAATGGGTGGCGAGCAAACCGCAAAGGCTCGTTGGGTGCCGACAGACGAATAACGCCCAATTCATCGGCGATTTTGCAATAGGTGTCTGATTCCGTTGCAAAGAACCCAAATTTGCTCTTCTTTCCCGATGCGCCACTTTCGAAGGGGTACTTCACAATGCTGGATAGCATGGTGTAAGTCATCACAAAACCACCCGCACGACGCCCGTTAAAGCGGTGTGTAAGCAGGCGGAAGGCATTGGCGTTGCCTTCAAAATGGGTGAGGTCTGTCCAGAATTTGGGCGGCAGTTTGTCTTTCAACGTCAGCCCGGCACCTTCTGAAAAGAACGTCTGTATGGCCTTTTCGCCACTGTGCCCGAAGGGAGGGTTACCCATATCGTGTGCCAAACAGGCAGCACTTACGATGGTGCCGATTTCTTCGAACAGCGTGTTGGCCAATTCGGGATGCAGCTTTACCAACGCGCGAGCCACATCGTTGCCCAGCGACATGCCCACCGAGGCCACTTCAAGGCTGTGTGTAAGGCGGTTGTGTACGAATACGCTGCCCGGCAGCGGGAACACTTGCGTCTTGTTTTGCAGACGTCTGAAAGGAGCCGAGAAGATTAATCGGTCGTAATCGCGTTTAAATTCCGATCGGTCGTCGTGCCTTTCGGGGTGTTTGCCTTCTTGTCCAAGGCGCATGTTGGATATCAGTTGTTGCCAGTTCATCGTCGTTGTTCATTATTTTGTATTTGCAAACTTACACAAAAAAGTTCGTTTGCACACTATTCACACACATATTTTATATAGCGCACATCATGTGTTTCGTCTCCTGCAATGTACAATCCACGTCGATTTTTAATGTTTCTATAAATAGAGAGTTGCTTGTCGACCTTGTGATGCCTACCCAAAATAAGTGCCCCTGCCACATGCGTATTGCAGTACAAATCAATTCAATGTCTAATAAACTCACGAAAGCCCCGTATTCCCCGAATACATCAACTCTCCAACTTTCAGCCTCACAACCTCGTCAGCTTGCAAACCCACAGGCTCACCAGCTTACAAACACACAACTTCATCCAACTTACAAACTCGCTACTTCATCAACTTACGAACCCACAAACGCTTCAAACCCACAGGCTTGTCAACTTACAAACTCGCAACCTCACCAATTTCCAAACTAACAAACTCATCAACTTGCGACCTCGCAAACGCTTCAAACCCACAAGCCTGTCAACTTACAAATTCACAACCTCACCAATTTCCCAACTCGCAAACTCATCAACTCACAACCTCGCAAACGCATCAAACCCACAAGCTTGTCAACTTACAAATTCACAACCTCACCAATTTCCAAACTTGCAAACTCATCAACTCATAACATTATCCACTTGCAAACACATAACTTTACCCAACTTACAAACTCGCTACCTCATCAACTCACAACATCATCAACTTGTAAACACACAACTTTACCCAACTAACAACCTCACTACCTCATCAACTTGCGATCTCACAAACGCATCAAACTTATGAACTCACATCCCCATCAATTTGCAAATTCACACCCTCACCAACTTCCAAGTTCAAAACCCCATCGACTCACAATCCCATCAACTCACAGCTCCGCCAACTCACACCCTCACGACCTCATCAACTTACAACTCCACACTCACCAACTTTCAACCTCACGCCCCCACAAGCCCACCAACCCATCAACTTACATCCTCACACCCTCACCAACTCTCAAGCTCATGCTCTCATCAACTTTCAACCTCACGCCCCCACAAACTTACTACCCCATCAACTTACATTCTCACACCCTCGCCAACTCTCAAGCTCATGCTCTCACCTTCTTTCAACCTCACGCCCCCACAGCCCCACCAACCCATCAACTAACATCCTCACACCCTCATCAACTTTCAAGCTCGTGCTCTCATCAGCCTACACGACACAACCTCATCAACTCAAAATCTTAAATTATTATTTTTATCTTTACAATACGCCTCTAAAATTTATCTCGTTCTAGCGAAAATAGAGGTCATAAAGTGGGTAAATCGACACTATTTCTAGTCTTTCACGTCTTTCGAATTGTCCGTTTTTAAGCATACAACCTGCGTTTTGCACCATTTAGCCTTTCTAGTTTGCTTGCCAGCTCGTAATTTTTCATGCCCAATTACACGTTTTTAGACCCTAAAACCCCACTTTTTAACCGCTATTTCACTCTTTCCAGCTATGATTTTGGTGGCGATAAAGGGTTTTATTTATGCAATTGCTGTGGATATTTATGTTTTTCGTCTTGCGTTTAGCGGCATTTTGCACTGCGTTTTGCACCATTTCACCTTGCGTTTTGCACCATTTCACCTTGCGTTTTGCACCAAAACGCACTGCAATTAGCACCAAAACGCACTACGTTTTGCACCATATTGCACTGCATTTAGCGGCAAAACGCATTGTGTTTTGCCGCAAATCGACCAAAAATGGGTGTTAGTGGCGGTCAGTTTAAATAAAAATTCATTTTGCCTGTATGTACAACTAAGCCCTTTTTGCACCAAAATAAACCTCCGCGAGAATCGATTTTTTGCGAGAAGGTAGGCGATTGGTGGCGAAAAAGTCAGCCATAATGTTAAAATAATTGCCGAAAACTGTACAAGCGGGCTCGTCGCATGTACGCGTGTAAGGGCAACGGCTCTGAAATCGCGCGTATGCCTATCACTGGCAATACGAGCGTTTGCAGGATATGTAGCTCTTGCGTTGGAACTTTGTTTTTGCTGTTAACACTGGCAATGCGTGCGTTTGTTGGGTATGCCGCTCATGACCAACAGAAACCTCATCGTGGAAATGTAGAACACATCCGCCTTTGACAGCTAGTTTTCTACCTGTTGAAAACACCCAAAACCACAATAGACCATTGGCACGATTGAGGCTTATTGGCTGTTCTCTCATTTTTGCTTTGTTTCCTCTCTTTTTCACCGTGTATTTTAGGGGCATACGTCATCATATGGTTTAGCCTAAACCGATCGTTGGTGCCTGTGCCGATTTTGTTTGACAGTAGAGCGTATCGCCCGTCTTGTTCTTGACGGCGTAGCGGGCAGCGTACGAGGAAAAGGCAGACAAGGTGTCGACAAGCAAACGAAAGACAGACAGGAAACAATGCAATCAACTTAAAATGTCTGATAAGCGGTTTAACTCGTCGATTGGGGCTTAAGTTGATAAACATAATCTATGTGATGTATGTTAAAATAGGCGAAGATGGTTAAAGGTAGGAGAATAGTTGCGAGAAACAGGAAAACTCTACTGCTTTTTTACCGTCTTCTAAACGAATTATAACATAAAATAACGTCAAGAAGTTTGTTTTGTTTGTAAAAACGTTTAACTTTGCAAAACATAACCGAATGCCGGCAATGCAGTTGCCCATTCTGCCATCCTTGTTGGGATCTAAGATGGCTTTCTATGTCGGTGTTTGGCCAATAAGCAAAAGAGAATGCCCACTATGCAAATAACGGGCATGCCATGAAATAAAGATTTGGAGAATTAGAGACGACAATAGCCCTTAATGGAGAATTAGGAGATTTGTACGCCTCGTCATTTGATACTAAGTTTAGAAAGATCATGAAACACAAAAGAAAGAAATATAAGTGTAGAAGGTGGAATCTATCGCCCCAATGGGTCTTGTCTAAGACGCGATTGGGTTCGAGGTACGCAATACTTCGAATGTGCTGCCATGAGCGGTGCGTTTGCTACAATTCGTAGAAGTTTCAAAAAAGGTCTAATAATCCATTTAAATCGCAAGAACATGAACACTTTTCGACTTTTATTATTGACGTTGTTTGTTGCAGCAATGCCAATCATGGGTTTCGCTTATACTGGCGGTCAAATTGTCACATTTAACCAATTATGGTACAAGGTGTTATCTCCCACTAGTCATACGCTGGCTTTCATAGGCACTAATGGTTTTCCTTCTGGTCCATTAACATTGCCTAACAGTGTCTTCGATGGCAAAGATGCTACGTTTACAATTACCGAGTTGCAGTATGAACCTGGTTATGCCTGTTATGGAGTAACCGAGTTAACAATTCCAGAGACGGTCAAGACAATTGGGGCGTTTAGTGTTCTTTGGGCTCCACTTATCAAAGTACATATCCCCCAATCGGTAACCAATATTTCCGAGAGTGCTTTTTGCTGTTTAAATAAAGCACCAAAATTTACCGTTGCATCGGGGAGCCTACATTTTGAGGCAGGTAGCGATGGTGCACTTTACTCAAAAGGGAAGACTAAGCTCTATTCAGTGCCCTCGGACGTACAATTGGCAGCTGGGGGCGTATATAATGTAGACAATAATGTTAAACGTATATGCATAGGTGCGTTTCTTAAAACCAACGGTCTAAAAAAAGTGGTGTTGCCCAATGGATTGCAGAGTATTGATATGGGTATGTTCACCATTGCTCCCACGTCCTCACTTGAAGCTTTTGAGGTCAGGCCAGGTGGTAGCACTCCTTTTTCGGCTGTAGACGGTGTGCTGTTTAAGGGAGATGAGCTTGTTTTGTACCCACAAGGAAAATCTACGCAGAACTACGTAGTTCCAAATGGTATCAAGAAGTTAGCGACCTATTCCATATCAGACAACGGACACTTACGAAGTATCGACCTGAACCAAGTTACCACGCTCCGTAATTCTGCCATATATAATGCATTGGAATTGACTTCGATAACAATCCCCAAAGACATTAAAAAGTATGGCAAGGTTCCTGGACAAGGACTAATGGAAGGTTGTTTCGAGTCGTGCCCAAAGGTTTCAACCTATTATGTGGCCAGCGGCAATACCGACTTTGTTATTGAGAATGGTGTTTTGTTCTCGGCAGATAAAACGCTACTGTACTGCTATCCGCCAAGTAAGCCGGGAAGTAGTTATGCTATTCCCAATAGTGTAACCCAAATTGGCAACAATGCCTTTCAAAATGCGCAATTCATCACCTCCATTCATATTCCGCAAAACGTAATAGTAATAGGTTCAAGTGCATTTCGCCAATTGAGTAACCTCTCAACATTAACTTTCGATGCTAATTCTAAAGTGAACTACATCTCTGATTTAGCTTTCAGAGGATGTTCGAAATTGAACGTGGTGACACTTCCCAAAGGTATAACCTCACTTGGAGCGGTGTTCTACGAATGTGAAAACCTGGAGGTTATCAATGTGCCCGCTAACTCTAAGTTAACCACTATCCGTTCGGGCGCATTCTCAACCAATAGAAAATTGAAGGCGTTTAACTTCATGGGCGAGTGCCAACTGAACAGAATAGGGGCCAACGTGTTCGCTGGCCTTAAAGAACTTACGGCATTTAGCATTCCCAAGTCAGTGGCCTACATTGATGCTAATGCTTTCATTGGATGTAAAAATCTAACAACCGTAACCTTCGATCCGAATGCTGTAATACAGAAAATAGGTGAAGGAGCTTTTGCCGACTGTGGAATAACCAACATCAAAATCCCCCAAAAAGTGGTGGAGATAGAAAGGGAGGCCTTTTTGAAATGCGAGGCCCTTACCACAATAAACATCACGAAAGCAACGACCTCTATCAGCCCGGAGGCATTTAAATACTGTTCCAGACTTACCGCCATAAACGTGGATAAGGACAACGAAGTGTATTCAAGCATTGACGGATACTTGTTGTCGAAAAACAAACAGGAACTAATGATATTCCCTCCAGGCAAGGCTAATGAGCGTTTCACGCTCTTACCTCCTTCCGTCATTAAGATTGGTGATTATGCTTTCTACGATTGCAAGAAACTGAAGAACGTGACTATACCCAATAAAGTGAAACATATTGGTAAACGTGCGTTTGGCTTTTGTGACAATCTTACCACCATCACATTCCTTTGCGACGAGATAATACCTGCTGCCAACATTAGTCAAGGTGGC
This sequence comes from Prevotella sp. oral taxon 317 str. F0108, assembly GCF_000162415.1. Taxonomy (NCBI): domain Bacteria; kingdom Pseudomonadati; phylum Bacteroidota; class Bacteroidia; order Bacteroidales; family Prevotellaceae; genus Prevotella; species Prevotella sp. oral taxon 317. Next base: position 205,702 of record NZ_GG740076.1, read on the forward strand.
AATGATGCGGCATTCGATGCCGACAAAGGAGCGACAAAAAAAATGGGTAAGATTACCATTAACGTTCGTAAGAACAAGTTTGTCGATTATCAAAGCATTCCTTTCTACAAGAAATTTGCCTTGATACGTCCATCATTCACTATTTCCAAGGAAGAGTATATCCTTGTTTCGGAGAAGGCCGCGGCCATGCTCAGCACCGAGAACGCCGACCATACTTTCGTGCTTCCAACCGACTTCCACTATGGGGGCAAAAAATACGAAGTAAGTTTTATTGGCGACTATGCCTTCGAACATGTTTCGCCCAATGTAAAAGAGGTGGTGGTGAAGAAGAATGTTGAGTATATCGGAGCCAAGGCTTTCGTGACTACTGGAAATACTTTGAAGAACGTGTTCTTCATTGAGGGTAACCCCACTAAGGGAATGCTTAGCACTACTCGTTTCGATCTAGATGCAACAGGGGATAATTACAATGAGTTTGCACCCGATACTAAGATATATGTTAAGAAGTCGGCATACAATAAGTATAAGGCTGAATGGACCAAGACACGCTACAACTCCGTTACAAAGCATGAGGAACAGAGCCCTTATAATTTCACAAATCAGATAGACTATCGTATAAAAGACGTGAAGATTAATACGAAGTATGCGACATTCGCTCGCGAATTTGATGTAGACTTCAAAGAATGTGTTACAGAGAACGGTTCGCGCGTGGCTGCATTCGTGTCTGGCTCGAAAGTGGTGTTCGGCAAGCCCGACTATGGGACGGCTACATATCGCATTCGTATGACGAGTATCGATTGCAACGGTGGTGTGAGCGATTCGTACGGCTACGTCCCAGCCAACACTGGCGTGCTGCTGAAAGTTATTGATAACAAAAGTACCACTAATGCCGATTTCTATTACACTATAGGAGAGAAAGACGATGTGCAGTACAGCATTGCCAATAATGTAATGAAAGGTGTTACGGTTAATGCCACCAAAGTGGTGCCCTTTGGTTCTGCACGTTACTATGTGATGCAAGGAGGGTCGTTCAGAAGGGTAACAGTACCCGTGAATAATTTCCCCGTACATAAGGCCTACCTTAAGGTGAATAAACCTGCCGGTGCCAAGCTGATACTACAATTTGACGACGAAGAGATTGCTGCCGACGAGGGGGAAACGGTTACTGGTATAGGCGGAGTAACAAACGACGAGAACGGTAAGGAGGACGACGCATACTATAACCTTAACGGACAACGTGTAGACAATCCGCAGAAAGGCATTTACATCCATCGAGGCAAGAAGGTAATCATTAAATAAAGTACATTGTAATGAAAAAGAGAACATACAGAAAACCTCAGGCCGGGTTAGTGAACTTGGAGATTGAGCAGCTGATGATAGTAGCCAGTCCTGGTGTTGGTGGCGGCTACGATCCTGGAAAACCCATAGAGGGCAAGGGGACAAACTGTTTCGAAGACGAGGAAGATACGAGCTTAGAACCAGAAAACGATCAAGACATTGGCGATTATTGGTAGACGATTGTGTCTTGCATGACTACGCAAAAGGTCGTTCATGAGAAATGGTCATCGGCGTTTCGTTAGAATTGGGAAAGTTAATGGTTGGTCGAACAATCTCGGAAGGAGGTGGCTATCGAGTTCTTTGACTTCGTTGAATTTAGTCTTATCGAGCGGGGCTGTTAAGCGAGCCTTGTCCACTAGTGGACATGCTTGAGATTTGCAAGACTTCATAGGTAGAGCTTTCCAAATTCATATCATGATGGACCATAGCCACAAGACAAGGGGTTATAATGGCGACAGCAATCTGGAAACGGACGGCATTCTATATCGTACCCCAAACGTCTTGACTTTGAAATGCTGTTTTGGGCATTTGATGAAGAATTCGACCACTTATCTTTCCTTGTAAAGATATGCAACTTCAAGAGTTGTAAGCTGCTTGGCTTTGGCGAGAAAAGTGAACTCATGTTCTTTTCCCCATCATAATGTCTTACAAACCTAAATGGTTGTGGGTGTTTCTCCTCAGGCGGGTGGCATGAAAGTTTCACCTCGGCATCGGTCTACACGTTCTTTGGTGTGTGGCTTTTCCATCTGACTATCTTGTATTTCAATTTGGTCTTGGCTCTGACTGCAGAAAAGGACTCTTTTAGATGTTGTATCCCATAGAGTTCCTTGGAGAATTCATAATCCCTGTCGTGTGTTTAGTAAGCGTTTGGGGTGTAATGAATTGGAACCATTGTCGTAGAATCCATGCTTTGATGCAGTGGTTGCCGCGTAGAAAAATCGCATTTGAACCTCAATGTGATACGATACATGGGCTTTGGTACCGCCTTTTGTCTTTCTGAATCTTGCATATGGAAACGTGGAGAGGTGCAGGTAATGGTCGTTGGGTGAAATACCTATTTCTTTACTGAAATGTCCAGAAGGTTGGTCGAATGATTCTTGCAAGTCTCCTTCATCATGTAGAGGACGAAAATCTCGAAACCCTTGTAGTGGCGGCTCTGGTTTGCAGCTGCCAATGTGACTTTGGCAATCGGCTTACTTCCTATACCAAGAAACTGACACTTGAATTGGTGAGATTTCAAAACTGCGACGGCACCTATCTGACTTTCATGATATGAGAGAGGTCCAAATATCATTGCAAATGGTTGGTCCTAACATTAGAAATGTTTCGTGTACTTGTCTCCATCATATTCGCAAACAATATAATTGAAGTGGTTTCCGTCTAAATAACTTGCGAATTGAGAGCATACCTCTAGACTTTGATTCATTACACCCTGTTGAATTAGGTTGTAAAGCTGCAAATTCAAAGCTGTAGACTCTCAGAAGAGCCTCTAAAAGACTGTAATCCAACAATTCCGAAGATCGGCCGATTCGTCTTAAGGTGACAGTGGTGACGCATATAATTTGCTCGCCTTGTAAAATTATCTTGTTTTGCGTTGGATGGCGCAGTGACTTGCCGCCCCCTGTAAGAAGGCGAAAACTGCAATCCGTGTCCATACACGCCAAATGGCCTGATGGATTTATAATATATATTGATACGTTTTACGTTGAAAATATCATGGGAAACAAATGTAAATGGGAGAATGATAATGATCTGGAACCTGTCTCTTCTCGAAGAAACAGAATAAGGAATTAAAGTGCTTGGTGTCCCCAAGGCTTTACTCATGGGGCATGGAGGGCATTCCCTCTACAGACCTAGGACTCACGAAGATAATAGAAGATAATTAATGGTACATCTTAAATACACACGAACATGAACACATTTAGATTTACGTTTTTAGTATTGCTGTTTGTAACTATGCCGATTAGAGGCTTTTCATACACCAACGATCAAGTCGTGGTATTCGGCGACTGCTATTACAAGGTGGTTTCCGAGGAGAAACTAACCTTATCCTTTCTTGGAACGAAACCCACTAAGACGGGCGCATTGACTTTGTCCGCAAAGATTACCGACAATGAGGGATACGTCCTTACCGTTGTCGGGGTAGAGTTTAATCCACTTTACAAAAGTGTTGGTATTACTTCTGTGCAATTGCCGGAAACCATCGAATTTATCAAGATGTACGCTTTCCGCTGGGCTAAGCTATCTACCATGAACATTCCTAAAAAGGTGAAAACGATTGAACCTGGTGCATGGATTGCCCTTTTCTCTACACCCAAGTTCACCGTAGACCCATCAAACTCCTACTTCGAGAACGATGAGGATGGCGCTCTTTATACCACGGGCAAGAGGTCGCTCCTTTCCGTTCCGTCTAATGTTCCACTCAAGGGAGGAACGTATACCGTTAACTCAGATGTGAAGTATATCAACGCAGCGGCCATCCAAAACATTGAGGGCCTCACAAAGATTGTTTTGCCCAAGAACTTAGAAGGTACGTATGAAGGCTACCCTACAATTGCACCAATTAGCACACTCGTCGAAATGGAGATTCCATCGGATGCACCACACTACAAGACTATCGATGGCGTACTTTTCAGAGACACGACACTCGTTGTGTACCCAATGGCAAAAGCGGATAAAAATTATACGGTGCCTAACGGAATTAAGGCTATTACAAGTTATGCGATATCAAGTAGTCGCTTTCTCGAATCCATCAGTCTTAATGAAGTGACAAGGCTGGTAGGATCGGCGGTCTACAATGCCCCCAAGCTCACCACCATCACTTTGCCTAAAAAACTGAAACCATTCACCTACGAAACTGGCGATGGTATGATGGAAGGAGGTTTCGAGGCATGTCCGAATTTGACGGAATATAAGGTAGACCCAGGAAATGCCGACTTTGTTGCCGTAAACGGAGTGCTGTTCTCTAAGGATATGAAAACACTGTATTTCTACCCCGCCGCCAAAGCTGGTGCGAGCTATACTATACCCTCGACAGTGGAGCTAATCGCTAGACAGGCGTTTCAAGGTGTCAAAGGGATAACTACGATGCACATTCCTGCAAAAGTAAAGAGCATAAACGCGATGGCATTTCGTGGCATGTCAAATCTCGAAAGGATAATCTTTGACGCGAACTCACAATTGGAGGATATCCAATATTACGCGTTTTGGTCGTGTAACAAACTGAAGGAAGTGACACTGCCAAAGTCGTTGCTCTACCTAAATGAGATTTTCTATGTTTGTACGGGTCTTGAAACCATCAACATTCCCGCAGGTTCGAAGTTGAGAGGCATTAAAATAAAGGCGTTCGCCACGAACACCAAACTTAAAGCGTTTAACTTTTTAGGTGACTGTGATTTGGAGAAGATTGAGAGGAACGTGTTTGCAGGTTTGAGCAATCTTCAGTCGTTTAAAATACCCAAGTCGGTGAAGACCATCGAGTCTAATGCCTTTATCGGTTGCACGAACATGAAGACGGTTACGTTTGATCCTAACGCAGATATGGTGGAGATAGGCGCAGGGGCCTTTGCCGATTGCGGCATCACCAGTATCAACGTTCCCAAGAAGGTAAAGAAGATAGAAAGGGAAGCTTTCTTGAGATGTCAGGCTCTCACGACGATAGACATAACGAAGGCAACAACCTATATCAGTCCTGAGGCGTTTAAATACTGCTCTAACCTTACAGCAATAAACGTAGACAAGGATAATAGCGTATATTCTAGCGTTGACGGATACTTACTATCGAAAAGCAAGAATACGCTGATGATATTCCCTCCCGGCAAGGCCAACAGTAAGTTTACACCTCTGCCACCATCCATCACCGCCATTGGTGAATATGCATTTTACGATTGCAAAAAACTGGAAAACGTCACCGTACCCAACAAGGTGATGTCTATCGGAAAGCGCGCATTTGGTCTTTGCGACAACCTTAACACCATAACATTCCTTTGCGATCAGATCATCACCCCTATGAACATCAATCAAGAGCAGAATGAAGAATCTTTTGATGTAGACAAACCAGGACAAAAGAAGATGGGGAAGATCAAGATCAACGTGCGTAAAGACAAGTTGAGCGCGTATCAAAGCGATCCCTTCTATCAAAAGTTCGCCTCGATAAACAGTTCGTTCCAAGCTGGGACGGAGGAGTATATAGCCGTATCTGAGAATGCCGTAGACTTGCTCAGCACAACCCGCAACGATCATACCTTTATCTTACCCACTGAAATCAGCAATGGGAGTAAGAAGTACGAAGTGAGCCTCATTGGCGACTACGCCTTCGAGAATGCTCCCAACAGCATAAAGGAAGTTGTGGTTAAGCAGAACGTAAAGTATATTGGGGCTAAGGCTTTCGTAAAGAACAACAGTAAAATACAGAGTGTGTTCTTCATCGAAAGCGAACCAACCAAGGAGATGCTCGGCACTACGCGTTTCGAACTTGATGCCACTGGGAAAAACTATAACGAGTTCGACCCCGACACGAAGATATATGTTAAGAAGTCGGCATACGACAAGTATAAAGCAGAATGGACCAAGACGGTCTATAACGACACCAAGAAGAGAGAGGGGTTAAGTCCCTTTAACTTCACATCACAGATAGACTATAAGATAAAGGACACACAGATTGAAACTAAATACGTGACTTTCGCCCGTGAATTCGATGTTGACTTTGGCGACTGCGCCTCTAATGGAGGGGTGAATGTAGCTGCATTCGTCTATGGTAGGCTATTGAATGGATCAGGGGATTATGGTGGAAACACACCGCAACACATAAGAATGAAAAGCATCGACCAGCATGGAGGCGTTAGTGATTCCTACACATACGTGCCAGCAAACACGGGCGTACTGTTGAAGATTCTTGGCTCGAAAAATAGCACCGGCGGTCTGTTGTATTACACCATCGGTGAGAAAGACAACGTTACTTATCACATCACGGACAATGTCATGAATGGCATAGAGGTGAAGTCAAAAAAAGTAGACGCCAGTACAACTTCTCCCATTTATGTATTGCAAAAGGGTGTCTTTAAAAAGGCAACAGCACCTATTCTCAACTTCCCCGTACATAAGGCATATCTGACTCTACCTTCTGGGGCTGCACCATCCAAGGAGTTGAAACCATGCTTTGACGATGACGAGACCACCAACATCGAAAACGCCACCACGAGTGAGGAAATGAAAGCCAACGACGTTTATTATAACCTGAACGGGCAGCGCGTGAGCAATCCGCAAAAGGGTGTATATGTACATAATGGCAGGAAAGTGCTTGTCAAGTAAAGACAAGGCTATGGAGAAGAAAACATACAAAAGGCCCCAGAGCCGAGAACATGTTTTTGCCCATAGAACAGCTGATGATTATTGCCAGCCCTGGAGTTGGCGGAGAGTATGATCCTGGCAAGCCCATAGATGGAAAAGGTTCTGATTTCTTCGATGAAAACGAAGACGAACTAATTAAGCAACAGGGCTACGAACCCACTTGGGGGTATTAGGCTACGAAGGCTCTTTTTCGTGCCAAACCTTCATAAAAAGATAGATTGTTCATGAGTAAACGAAATTTTATGGGCGATCGAATCACTTCGTTTGAAATAGGAAGGGCGATAAATTTCATGGTTAAATGAATATTTATGGTTGATCGAATAGGGGAGAGTAACACTCCCCTATTCTCCTTTTGTGGCAGCGGTACACCGCTAAGATGTTCGATTTTGACGGACTAAACCATACGAGTTATGAAATAAGGCTACCATGTGTTGAACATGTCTAAGGCGTAAGAGAAGAACGTTATTCGTTAGCTACCGCGTAGCATGGACGCAACGTTCCTCATCAGGAGTAACAGCCAGCGTGAATTGTCTATGTCAAATTGGCCATTAGAAAAAACACTTTCATCTTGTCGGAGAAATTGCTATATGGGCGCAAATGATTAATCCCAAACCAGTCATTTGTCCCAAGTCAGTCGTTCGAGCCAGCGCGGATTTTGTTTGCTTGCCGGCATCTTGTCGGCTTATTCTTTTGAAGGCGTAACGGGCTACTTTTAAGAGGATAAGACAGACAATATGCCTGCAAGCAAACGAAAGATGAACAGGCAGCGATGGGAATAACTTAAAATGTTTGATAAACGGTTTAATGAACTCTGGTTGGGGTTGAAAGTAAAGTGTAATGAGACGCCTCCCGTAATCGACAAAGACGTTAATGGAGAACGAACCATTTGCAAGCATACTGTGTTTTTCCAGCAAAAAAGAAAGATGTGTTCCTTAATGTCCAATTTGGGTTCATGCTTTCTGGTAAAAACGTCTTTCGTTACACTTGCTATTGGAGGAGATGGAAACGGCCTAAAAGAATTGATAAGCAGACTAACGACCGATTGAAATTTAAATTTAACCATTGAAGTCATCTAGACTTTTTAAATCTCGACAAATTGAGAGGGGTTTATTATCTTTGAAGTCGTCTTGACTTTTAATGTTTCTATAAATTGAGAGAAGTGCTTGACAAACCAACTCACTGGCTTATAAACTCACAAAAGCCCAACAACTCCCGAAGAAATCAACTCACAAATTCACAAACGCCCCAACTCCAAAGCCCATTAACCCAAAACATCATCAACTGAAAACATCATCAACTGAAAAGCTCATCAACTGAAAAGCTCATCAACTCAAGAACTAATCAACCCAAAAGCTCCCCAACTGAAAAACTCATCAACTCAAAAGCTTAAATCGTTATCTTTTATTTTACAGCATTGCTCTAGTTTTCGCTCCGTTCTAGCGAAAATATAGGCCATAAAGTGGGTAAATTGCCACTGTTTTTGATCTTTTACGGTTCCCAATATGTTTAATTTTAAGAAAAGAACCTGCATTTTGTACCATTTAGCCTTTCTAGATTGGCTGCCAACTCATTATTTTTTACCCCCAATTACCCACTTTTAGCCCCTAAAACCTCACTTTTTAACCACCATTTTGCCTTTTTTGCCATATATTTCATGGCTCTAAGAGGTTTTGTTTATACCATTGCGGCGCATATTTATACTTTTCGTCTTGCGTTTAGCTGCATTTTGCACTGCATTTAGCACCATTTTACCTTGCATTTAGCATCAAAACGCACTGCATTTAGCACCAAAACGCACTGCGTTTAGCGGCAAATTGCACTGCGTTTTGCTGCAAATTGCAGTATATTTAGCCGCAAATAGCCTCAAATGTGGTACAAATGGCGGTTTCTTGAAATAAATATTCATTTTATCGTATTCACAGACCAACCCTTTTTTGCATCAAAACAAACCTTCGCGAGAATCGATTTTTTGCGACAAGGTGGGTGATTGGTTGGTAAAAAGGGCACTCATAATGTTAAATTTCTTGCGGAAAAGTTGACAGGGTGTGGTAAGTTGACAAGTTAACAAGAAGACAAGTGGACAAGTTGATTGTTCTTTTCTCGTTCCTCGAAAAGTGCGTTTTCTCGCCATGACAATGTTCGAGCAAGCTCGACAGTGTTCAATTGGCTTACTGAAAACGTTCTTTTCTCGTGTGTTGGCATAAACACGTCCACTTTTGACATAAGAACATAAGAAACATAAAGAAACGTCCTTTACTTTTTCCTCATTATGTGCCACTGACAGTCCGTTTTCAACTTGTAGCGAATGCACTGAATGGCCTCCACCAGGTTGCTTTTAGTAACACAACAGCGTTTTGCCACAGACAAATGTGGCAAGATTACAGTTTTTATTGTATCTTTGTCCAGTACTTCGTACATGAGAGGAGTGTTTGTCTTGGTTTTACTGCATAAGGATAATAAACTCCTCTCAATTTGTAGAGATTTTAAAAGTCTGGATGACTTCATTATAAGACAACAAACACGCTACTCAGCAAGCATGCCAAACATGGTGACACTTGTTGAGTAGCGAGTATCTAGATGTAGATTGGTGGTGAGCAACAGGAATTACCTGCCTAGCCAAGTTTCTGGGTTTAGTTTTGCTGTTTCCTTGCGCAGTTGGAATTGCAGGATGTTATCTGCACCCACGGTTCCGAGCGTTTGGCGTGTGGTTACGTGCTGGCCACGCGTTACATTGGCCGAACGGAGGTTGGCATACACTGAGATATAGGCACCGTGGCGTACCATTACCACCATCGAACCTCCGTAACCAAACACGGCACTCACCTCGCCATCGTAGATGCTGCGTGCTTGACAGCCATTGCCGCCAAGGATGTTGATGCCCTTGTTGTCTAGTTTTACGTTTTTAAGGCCTTCAACATTGTATTGCCCGAAGTGGCTAACGATGCGATAGTTGCCTGTAATGGGCATGGGCAAGCGCCCCTTGTTGGCTTCGAAACCACCGCTCACCATTCGGTCTACCGTACTGAGCTTGCGTGTCTCTTCCACTTCCTTCTTGCTGTCGGCAATGGCCTTCTCGCTTCTCGCCCTTTCGGCTTCGGCTTTGCGCTCGGCCGCCACGCGTGCAGCCTCGGCTTCGCGTGCCGCTTGTTGTGCTCGTGCTTGTTTCTCGGCCGACTCGCGCGCCGCTTGGTCGGCTCTTGCCTTACGTTCGGCAGCCTCTCTGGCCTCCTTTTCGGCACGTGACCGTTTGTCTGCCGTTTCCCTTTCTGCTCTTGCCCGGCGTTCTTCAGCCTCGCGTGCAGCCCTTTCGGCCTCAACTCGGCGTGCCCTTTCGGCTTCTGCGGCCACTTTAGCTTCTGCTCTTAGTCGCTCTTCGCGCGCCTTGGCTTCGGCAATACGGCGTTGGTTCTCCCGTGCCGCAGCTTCGGCCGCAGCTTTCTTTCTTGCCAACTCTTCGGCTTTACGTTTAGCAGCCTCGGCCGCTTCTGCTTTACGCTTGGCCTCGGCGATGGCTCTTTGCCTAGCCTTTTCCACTTCGATGGCAATGAGTCTGTCTATCTCGGCGTTTAAGGCGGCATCTTTTTTTTGTTGTTCGGCAATGACGGCCTGAATGGTCTTTTGTTGCTGTTGCAGTCCGTCAACGGCTTTTTGTTGTTCGCCTTGTTTGGTTTGCAGTGCGGCGTGTTCTTGGCGTCCCTTATATAATAAGGTGTTCTTTTGGCCTTTCACCTCTTCCAATTGGATATGTTTCTCGGTTACTTGTTGCTGTTTGGCCTTAACCAATTCGCCTTGTGCCTTTTGATACGAGGCGTATTCGCGCACGAAACGCATGCGGCGATATACTTGTGCCAAATTTTTGGCCGAGAAAACAAACATCATCTTGTCCTGCACCGAACGGTGGCGCGCCATGTAGCGCACCGAACGGATGTACTTTGCTTTGCGATCGGCCAACTGTTGTTCAAGCGTAGCCAACTGCGAGTTAAGTATGCCGATGTTTCCTTCGATGTGCTTGATGTCTTTTTGAATGCCGTCGATGTTCTTTTGGCGTTCGCCAATCTCGCTGTTGATAACCATCAACTCTTGCAACCTCTTCTTTACGTCGGCCTGATTGGCTTTAAGTGCGGCCTCTTGTTGTTGAATTTTTTTCTTTATGGCCTCCCTTTGCCCCTGTAAGCCCTTGATAACTTTGTTGGTTTCGGCCTGCGTGTTCTTTTCGCGCGCGGCGTTTCCACGTTTGTTTGCCGCCTTTGCACCCTTCTTGGGTGCAGGCTTGACTGTTTTCTTAGCAGGAGCTTTTGCTATCTTGGCGTTCTTTTTGGCAGGCGGAGCGGTTTTGCCTTTGGTTGCGCCTTTGGGTTTAGCCTGCGTTCGCTTTTGTGTGGTGGCCGTAGGGCGCGACTTCTTGGCGGTACGCTTTTTCTGCGCACCGAGTGGGAAGGCCACCATGAGGGCAAGGAGGATGGTTAGAACGTGTTTCATTTACATGTTGAGTATTTTGTTGAAGACATCTTGTGCCTTTACGCGCTTATACTTAGGCGACACCGTTGTTTGTGCCTCCCATTTCTCGTCGGTCTTCACTTCGTTCATCTTGATGCTCACTTGCAAAGTTTGTCCGCCCTTCACGGCTGCAGAACTCATACTGAACACTTGCGATGCGGGGAACATCTTTACACCAACTCCTTTGAAGTCGCCATACTTCCATGTAAGTCTAGAAGTTCCGCGTGTGGCGTCTTGATGGGTTATGTCCGTTTGTCGTAAGCGTCCGTTGTCGGCATCGGCTAGCCAGGCGTAGTTGAAATTGCCCGTGGAATAGGTTATGGGGTTGCTGCTGCCGCCGCCGAAAGTAACGCTGAACTGGTTGAGGTCGCTTTCGGTGATGCGTGGGCGGTCGGGCAATAGCAGTTGGTTCCAGAACAAGGCCTGCAAGCTATAAAAGTTAAGTCCGTTCTTTCGCAAGAAATCCATTTGGTTGTAGTCGGCCTTGATGTATTCTTTATGAATGCGGTCGATAACCAGTACGTAGTCGGGTGTGAACTCTACACGCCCCACTTCGGTGCCAAGCAGTGGCACAAATGCTTGCAGACGTATCACTTCGTCTTTTCTCATGCGCAGTTGTCCTGGCACTGTTACGTCTTTTCCCGCGCCTTGCACGTTGAGCGAAATACTTCCAACGATGTTTTTGGCATACACTTGGTTGTCGTTAACGCGGCGCATAAAGGCCAATTGGTTGTTGGCCAGCACTTCGCGGTCGCGTGCAGCCTTGTGCGTGGGTGTCGAACTGTCGGACACCACAGCCGACTTTGTTTTGCAAGAGGTCCATATCAGTGGTGTAAGTACCACTACGAGAGCAAGACTTAGTATTCTTACTGCCGCTTTAAAACCTGTTATGTGTCGCAGCCCATTGCGGGTGCATGCCGTTGTTGTTTTTTTCTTCTTTATCATAACTGTATGTTTTTTGGTGGTAAATAGTGTATATGTACTCTCGAAGAGTGAAAGGGCCTTTAAAGGTGAAAAGGTGAAAAGGTGAAAAGGTGAAAGGGTGAAAAGATGGCTGCGCCCGTTGCGTTTGTTGGCTTTGGCTTGCTAATTTTTCTAGTTGAACTAGGTTTTCTAGTTGTTTTTGGTTTTCTAGTTATTCTAGTTATTCTAGGTTTTCTAGTTGTTCTAGTTGTTCTAGACTTTCTAGACTCCTGTTTTTCTAGTTTTTCTAGCCTAACTAGTTGAATTAGCTTGCCAAACAAAGCTCGGAAAAGGGCATTGCTTAACTCCTTAAACATCTTTCCTCCTTCACTCCATGTTACTTTTCATCATGCGGTTTAACTCCTTAATTCCCGAAATGCCTTCTTCTGTTCACTCAGAAAGGTTTCTTAAGCTTTATCTTCCTGTTGATAACCGCCTTGTCGGCACCCAGTTCCAAGGCCTTTTTCCAATATTCAATGGCCTTGTTCGTGTCGCCATTCATGGCGTGAATGTCGCCTGCATGTTCCACCACCACCTTGCTTTTAAGGCTGTTAGAGTCGTTTTTGAGTGCCTGGTCGATGTAAACCTGCGCCTCCGAATACCTCCTTTTAAGGAAAAGCAGCCACGCATAGGTGTCGAGATAGGTGCCGTTGTTGGGTTCTTCCTTCACAGTTCGGTAGCTCATGGCCTCGGCCTTATCTAGCTCGATGCCCTTTTCACCTAGGTAATAGGCGTAGTTGTTAAGGCATCCCAGGTTGTTGGGCTTCCATTGCAGGCAGCTGTCATACGATGCGAAAGCCTCCTTTGCCAACCCCTTTTGATACAGAATTTCCCCCATCAGCTCGTAAAAGTCCGACACGATGTCCTTATTGCTGTTGGCGTTAATCTGCGTTACACCCCTTCTGAAAGCATCTAACGCCTCGTCTTTCTTGTCTTTCTGAAAGCAGGCAATGCCTTCGAAGTAGTAAAAAGCCATCTCTTCGGGGTTGTAGGCCTGTGCCTGCTTGCTCAAAGCCAGTATTTCGTCCCATTTTTGTTTTCTCCAAAGGTTCTCGATAAGCTGCAAACGTGCCCCAGCGTTGTCGGGTGCGATGGCAACAACCCGCTTCAGGGCATCAACCACCAAGCTGTCGGGCATCTTCTTCACCGACATGTAGGCCGCTTTCAGCTCGGCCATGCCCGCGTCGTTGGGGTTGGCCTCCGTTATTTTGTCGAAAAGTGCCAGCACCTTTGTGCTGTCGCCGCCTGCGCGTTCGTTCTCTTGCACCACCTGTCGCATGATGGAGAGTTTCGTTTCGTCGTCGGTCTTCGAGCTGATTAGCATCTTGTCGCGCAGCTGTGAGGCCTTCGCCTCGTCGTTTTTGGCGCGATAATAGTCGTAGAGCGATGCCTGTGCAAAGCTATTGTCGGGGTCGTCGGCCAGCACATCGGTAAAAATCTTATGCGCGGCGGCCTCCTTTTGGTTCTGCATAAGCCAGTTTCCGAGCATCAGACGATAGTTCACGTCATTGGGATGGTCGTCGCTTAGCTGTTTCAAGGCCTTGTATGCCGCGTTCTTGTTGTCCAGCATCTCGTAGGCGCGCACCTTCGAGAGGGTTGTTTCTTCGCTAACGCCGTTCACTTGTTCCAGTCGTTCGAGCGACCTTAGCACCCCTGCAAAGTCTTTCTTCTTGTTATAAAGCTGCATGAGGATGTTCAGCGCATCGTCGTTGTCGCGCTCCCCACTGTTTGTGGTGAGCCTTTCGTACGTCTCGATGGCCTTGTCGAAGTTGCCGCTGCTGATGTAAAACTGCCCTAGGCGTTCGGTAAAGGTGGCGTTGTCGGGGCGTAGCGATGCCGCCTTTTGCAGGCAGGCCAATGCCAACGAGTCGTTTTTTATCTGCACATAGTAAGGTGCCTGCATGAAATAAACCTCCGCTGCGTTGGGGTTGATGCTCAGGCAGTGGCTCATCAAGGCAAGTGCCGAGGCGTAATTGCCTGTGTTTTCTTGTTTCACGGCTTCGAGAAAGAAGTAGTCGAAACGGCGTTGGTCGTTATACGACAAAGTTTTGGTAGGCACAACTCTTGCGGGTTGCACCTTTTTCTTGGCCCATAGCGTGGGTGTTGCCATGGTGAAAGCCGTGGCGATAGTGGCTGTCGCAACGGCGATGTGTATCAGATTTCGTTTCATCAGTTGTGTTATTTCAGTCCAGTATGTCCGTATCCGCCTGCTCCCCTTTCGGTTTCGTCGAGCGTTTCGGTGAGTTCAAAGCTCACTTGTTCGTGCTTGGCAACAATCATTTGTGCTATTCGTTCGCCGTCTTTCACGATGAAAGGTTCGTTAGAGAAGTTAATCAGCAGCACCATAATTTCGCCGCGATAGTCGGCATCCACTGTGCCAGGGGTGTTAAGCACGGTGATGCCGTGTTTAAGGGCAAGACCGCTGCGTGGCCTTATCTGCGCCTCGTAGCCTTCGGGCAGAGCCATGTGCAGCCCCGTTGGCACCAGTCGGCGTTGCATGGGCAGCAGAGTGATGTCTTCGTCGATGTTGGCTCGCAAGTCCATTCCTGCACTAAGAGCCGTGGCGTATGTGGGTAGCGGTTGGTGTCCGCGGTTAATAATCTTTACTTTCAGCATCTCTTCTCGTTTTATTGCGCGTGGCGCAGCATCTGCAAAAATACGCAATTATCTTGATATAAGGACAAAACGCTTATTTAAAAATACACAAAAACGGACATTTGGTGGTGAAATTGGCGAACAATAGGCGGAAAGGGGAGGGGATGTCAATGATGCTGACGCCATCTGATAGATTAAAAAGTGTAGTGTACTGAGATTAGTTGACAGCTATCGTTGTTAAATACTCCTTTGTTTGACTATAAATATAAAATCGCAGGGTGATTTATTCACTTGCGAAAGTTAGTTAAGGAGAACGGCATAAGCG
The DNA here is from genome assembly GCF_000162415.1 of Prevotella sp. oral taxon 317 str. F0108. Lineage (NCBI taxonomy): Bacteria > Pseudomonadati > Bacteroidota > Bacteroidia > Bacteroidales > Prevotellaceae > Prevotella > Prevotella sp. oral taxon 317. Next base: position 220,769 of record NZ_GG740076.1, read on the forward strand.
TGATGTTTTTTAGAACAGACCTTAGGCTAAAACCGAAACAAGGTGCGTTTGTTTCATTCAAAATTTCACAACTTCCGTTTTTCAAAACGTATAATAACATAAAATAACCTCTTATTGTTTGCCATGTCTGTAAAATTGTTTAACTTTGCAGCATAAGACTATGCAGAGGCAAATAGTTGCTTTGTAAAGGTCGTGACAGGTAAAGCACGTTCGTATTCAACATCGTGGACAACGGGTTGGAAACTTCGCAACGCACAGCGGATGCCCATGAAAAACAGCGTCCGATAGAGATTAGAGATGGCAAATGCCCCTTTATTGAGAGTTACGGAATTGTACGTACGTATTATAAGGATGCAACTTATACATGTCATGGAAAACGAGAGAATTAATACCGTAGGGGGTTACGAAACACAAGTCTTGTGCAAATGCAAAACCATTGAGTACGGCAATGCCGTGGTGCGTTGGGCGTTTAAGCAGCTGGCATGTTGTTTATTGCTGGGGCTTATCGTATTGTTAAACATCTAACCTTCTGGGGCAATTACCATTTCATTAAATAACTCATAATAACATGAACACGTTTAGACTTTTATTTTTTATGCTGTTTGTGGCAATGCCAATTAGGGGATTTTCATACACCGACGACCAAATTGTGAATTTCGGTGATTGCTATTACAAAGTTGTTTCGGGAAAGAAACTAACCCTTTCTTATCTTGGCGTGAAATCCACCAAGACAGGACATTTGAACTTGCCGCCCACCGTGACCGATAAGTACGGATACGTTCTTACTGTTATCGGGGCAGAGTATAATCCACAATACAGGAGTTATGGCATCACCTCTGTGCATTTGCCGGAAACCGTGGAGTATATTTGGGGGTACGCATTCTCGGGAGCTACACTCACTTCTATGAACATTCCCAAAAAGTTGGAAACGATAAGGTCTGGGGCGTGGAGTAGCATTTACTCGACTCCAAGATTCGATGTGCATCCTCAAAACCCCAAGTTTGAGAGCGATGCAAACGGTGTACTCTACTCTAGGGGTAGGAAAACACTTTATGCCGTTCCTTCTGATGTTCCGTTGCAGGGAGGAAAGTACACTGTCGACGGGCAAGTAACGTATATCGATGCGGCTGCTTTCCAAAGCGTGCATGGCCTTACAAGGATTGCTTTGCCTAAGAATCTAGAAAAGGTGTACGAGGGTTACCCCACTATTGTACCCACCAGCTCGTTTACTGCCTTCGAGATCCCTGCTGGCGCACCACATTTCAAGGTTATCGATGGCGTTCTTTTCAGAGATACAACGCTCGTATTGTATCCAAGGGGGAGAGAGGCCACCAACTATACCGTACCCAATGGCATTAAAGCCATTACTAATTACGCCATATCAAGTAATTCCAAGCTAGAAAGCATCAACCTTAACGGCGTAACGAAATTGGTTAAATCGTCTATGTACAGCGTAACTAAACTTACCTCCATAACATTGCCCCAAAACTTGAAACCCTATGATGACGTAACAGGTGATGGTATGTCGGAAGGTTGTTTTGAGGCATGCTCGAATTTGACGGAATATAAGGTCCATCCCCAAAACAAAGACTTTGTTGCCGTGGGTGGAGTGCTGTTCTCTAAGGACATGAAAACGCTATACTTCTACCCTGGCAGCAAGATGGGTACAACATACACAATACCTCAGAGTGTAGAGGTAATCGCCGGTCACGCCTTTCAAAGTGCCAAGTATATAACCACGATGCACATTCCCGCAAAAGTGGCGCGCATCAACGCAGAAGCTTTTCGCGATGTACAAAACCTCAAGACGATAACTTTCGACGCAAATTCGCAATTACAAGAGATTGAATATTATGCATTCAGGTGGTGCAGCAGCCTAAAGGAGGTGACGTTGCCCAAATCGCTGCCCAAGCTGAACGAGATTTTCTACATGTGCATCAACCTAGAAACAATCAATGTCCCGGCAGGTTCAAAACTGAAAAACATCAGGCATGGGGCTTTTTCCACGAACTCCAAACTGAAAGCATTCAATTTCTTAGGCGACTGCGAGTTGGAGAGGCTTGAAAAGAATGTGTTTGCTGGTCTGCGCCTTCTCGAGTCGTTTAACATCCCTAAGTCTGTGCGCTTTATCGAGTCTAACGCTTTCATCGGATGTGCTAGTATGAAGACGGTAACATTCCATCCCGATGCCGAAATAGATGTAATAGGTGCAGGAGCCTTTGCCGATTGTGGCATTACTAGCATCAACATCCCCAAGAAAGTAACGAAGATTGAGCGCGAGGCCTTCTTGAAATGCCAAGCTCTTACCAAAATAGACGTGACAAAAACAACAACTAGCATTAGCCCCGAGGCATTTAAGTACTGTTCAAACCTCACAGAAATAAACGTAGACAGAGACAATAACGAGTATTCTAGCGTAGACGGCTGCCTGCTCTCTAAGAATAAGGCGAAACTAATGATTTTCCCACCAGGCAAAGCCAACGATAAGTTCACGTTGTTGCCTCCGTCGATAACCATTGTCGGCGACTATGCCTTCTACGATTGTAAGAAACTGGTGAATGTAACTATCCCCAATAAGGTAGACTCTATCGGCATTCGGGCATTCGGACTTTGCGATAACTTGAACACCATCACGTTCCTTTGCGACCAGATGATTACCCCCAACAGAATTAATCAAGCCCAGAATGAAACCTCGTTCGATGAAGACAAGGGACCAATAAAGAACATGGGAAAGATACGCATCAACGTGCGTAAAGACAAGCTTGCCGCATATCAAGCTAATCCATTTTACAGTAAGTTCGCCTCCATAAGCCCCTCGTTCAACGAAAAGACTGAGGAATACATCGCTGTGTCCGACAAAGCGGTCGATTTGCTCAGCACTTCGTGTGCCGACCACACCTTTATCTTGCCCAAGTCTATCGAGTATCAAGGCAATACCTACGAAGTGAGTCTTATCGGCGACTACGCTTTCGAGAACGCTCCCAGCAGCGTACAGGAAGTGGTGGTTAAGAAGAACGTGAAGTATATCGGGGCAAGGGCTTTTGTGGCTAAAAACCATAATATAAAGAGCGTGTTCTTTATCGAGAGCGAACCAACTAAGGACATGCTCAGCACCACTCGTTTCGCGTTAGACGAAACAGAAGTAAACTTTAACGAGTTTGCACCTTACACCAAGATATATGTTAAGAAGTCGGCATGCCAAGATTATAAGGATAAGTGGACGAAGACTGTCTACGACCAAGCAACAAAGAAGGACAAGCCGAGCCCCTACAACTTCACCTCACAAATAGACTATCGCATCACCGACTTGCAGATAAGTACGAAGTACGCCACCTTTGCACGCGAGTTCGACGTCGATTTCAAGGATTGTGTGGCAGCAAACGGCGTTCGTGTAGCCGCATTCGTGGCAGGCTCTAAGATAGAGTCTGGGGCGGGCGACTATGGCACTGCCACATCTCACATTAAGATGACTAGTATTGATAAGCACGGCGGCGTTAGCGACTCGTACGCATATGTGCCAGCCGAGACAGGTGTGCTACTGAAAATAATAGACAATAAGGTTGCCTCCAATAACAAATTCTATTACACCATTGGCGAGAAAGACAATGTCCCGTATAACATATCTAACAATGTCATGCATGGCGTGTTTGGTAAACCTGCCACCGTGCAAGCTTCGACAGCAGCTCCAATCTATGTGATGCAGGGCGGAACGTTCAAGAAATGCACTACGCCTTTGAACAACTTCCCCGTACATAAGGCATACCTTAAACTGAAAAAGCCTGCGGGCGCCAAGTTGATACTGCATTTCGATGACGATGATACCACCACCGCTATCGAAGAGGTGACAACAGATGATGGCAACACAGGCAACGACATATTCTATAATCTGAACGGACAGCGAGTGAGCAACCCACAAAAGGGTATCTACATCCGCCAAGGCAAGAAAGTAATTGTTAAATAAAATATGGTGCAATGAAAAAGGAAACATACAGAAGGCCATTGGCCATGGTATTGCTGGTGGCAACAGAACAACTGATGATCGTAGCCAGCCCTGGCGTTGGCGGGGGCTACAACCCACACAATCCCATAGATGGCAAGGCCTCCGACTTCTTTGAAGAAGAGGAGGACGAGAACTTTGAATCCGAAGGCTGCAATGCCTTTGCCGAGTTTTAAACTGCTAACGCAGCATCGCGGCAAACCTCCCTAAATGGGCGTTTATATAGTAATTGAGCATTAATGAAAACCTGAATAGGGGAGCAACGATTGCTCCCCTATTCTCTTCTGTGGCCAAATTTGCGAGGGTGCGTTCAATGCCTAGCTGAAATTGTTCAGCAAGCTGTTGTGTATGTCTCAAACCACCCTCACCTAAACGTTTTAACCCCAAACGCCCTTAAATCGAAAGCCACAGAAGAGTGATGCTTTGAAATATACGTGTTCCGTAACGTACAACAGGTAGGGTATTCCTCTCAACAACTATATCGGGATAAAGAATTTTGCGCAAAAATGCGCAAGGCTAGTAGGCGGTTGATAATAAACGTGGTACGAGCGGTGCCGTAGACAAATCTTTTTCTTTATTCTTCTCGCGCAAGTAATGCCTCGATTATACCATTCCAAGTCGAAGTGCAAAAACAACGGTTGTTTTTTCAACCCCAATCGGCCATTATAGCCTGTGCAGATTTTGTTTGGTTGTTGAGCGCATTGTCTGTCTTATTCTTGAAGGCGTAGCGGGCTACGTCGAGAGAATGAGACAGAATAGTTGTCGACAAACAAATGAAATCAGCATGGGAAACGATGGAAACAACCTAAAATAATTGATAAGCGGTTTAACGAACCGATTGGGGGTTAAGGCACAACAATAGGCAAAAGTCACATTTTCTTGCCCAATTTTTTGCTCGGCTAAAATAAAATGCGTACCTTTGCACCCGTTTTTAAAGTAGAGAGTAGTGTAGAACTGTTTTAGAATCAGTTTTCTTATGTCTTTATAAGTCGGCGCATGGTCGCATTTGGTCGTATGTTTTGTCTGTCCATTTTGCGATATTTGTCGATAATAATAACAATATTCAGGTACAAAGCTAATCAAAGAATGAAAAAGAATCAATTGGAAAGGAGTTTGTACACCAAACCCCAAGTAGAGGTTGTAGGTGTTGAAGCAGTAACGTTGCTCGTCGACGCATCAGTGCCCGGACAGCATAACAAGGCTGAAAAGGGAACGGGTATTGAGGACGATGAGGACGAGAACTCGAAGTATTTTTAAGAAGAGTGAAGAGCTTTACAACATCCATTTTTACGTTTTAACAAGTACGAGAAAGTAAAAAATCAAGTAAATAATGCAATTAACGAAAACAAGTATAAGGGGCTTTGCCTTTGCGGCAGCCCTTGTTGCTATGGTGTCGGGATGTCAGTCGAACATTGACGAACTTATCCAAACAAAGGGCACAGACAACGGAAGTACAGAAACTACGGGCCTAACGGCATTTACATCGAATGGCAGCACAAGGCATGCAAGCACAGCCACGCGCACCTCGATGAGCTATCCCGATGGCGCTTTCTATTGGGAAAACGCCGATAAGATTTACGTGTTGGACGACAACAACGCTTATCGGCGCAGCAGAAACAGTGTGAGTGCCGACAAGCAGGCCGGTTTCAAATTCATGGTGCCAGGTGCTTTTGCCAACAGCAACACCTATATGGTGTTTTATCCTGGTGTAAACGGCACCAACAACAATGTTACCATTGCTGAAAAACAAACCCAGAACGAGCCTAATAACACCAAGCATTTTGGCGTAGCTGGCGATTGCGGCATGGCTATAGCAACAAAAAACGGCGGTCAATTTGAGTTTAAGCTAGACCACAAGGTGGCTTATCTCTGTTTCTTGCCTAAAACCAAGCATGCTTTTGTGAGCACATACATCGAGAAAATTGAGGTTACCTCAGACAATTTCATTGCCGGAAACTTTACACTCGACCCCACAACGAAAAAACTAACGGGCCAAGGCACCAAGCAAACCATTACCCTAAACTTGGGTGGCACTGCTAATCCCAAAGGGTTTAAGTTGGAAAGCTCCAATGCACAACTCAACCAAAACGGAGCGTTCATGGTTATAAAGCCAGGCGCACACAAACTCACCATCAAATATTACCTCAAAGATGCTGTAACAAAAGTTGGAGGTGTGGTGACTAAGGTTGTCAAATCGAAGAACTATGAAGAGAATAAGTTCTACGATGTTTCGCAAGACATTGAAGTAAGAGACTATAACTCACAGTTATATTATATGTGGGATGCGAAGAAAGACTATTGGTCTGGTGGAGCCAACCAACCAAAGGATAATAGTGATCCTGCTGGAACTGGATACGCAACTTCATCTCCGGACGAACGTTGGTACAATGAAATCAAAGGAGGCCCTGCACCCTGGAATGCAAGCAACAAAGCCAAAGACTGCCCCAATGCCAACGAGTGTAAATGGTATGTGATGAAGGGCGACCCACATTGGGATAACAGTACGTTGTGGACTATTTGGGGACACCTTCGTTCTGGTGGTATATGGTTGAAGAAACAAAGCGTTATCGCTGCAGAAAACAATATAACGCCTGTTTCAGATCTTAAGAAAGGATATGGCCTTAACGGTAAGAAATACGACTATACAACAAATTTCACCGATGGAGGAGACGCCAACAAGACGGTTGCTAAGGGTAGGCCAAGTCATATAACCAATTATTTCTTTCTACCTGCCACAGGTTGCTATATTGAAGGCAAATTAGAACAACTTGGTGCTCGTGGGTATTATTGGACAAGTTCAGGAAGTTTATTCACACCTAAGCAGGCTTTCTATCTTCACTTTAATGAAACAGAGGTTAGGATGGCAAACCTCAACAAACGCAACACTGGTCAAAACTTATGGAAGGCCGAGTAAGCCACATTGTTAATAAGCAATCATAGCCCGACCGTAAGTCGGCATCGCGATAGCGGGGAGCAAGCAGCCAAGTGGCTCTTGCTCCCCGTTTTAATTTTGTTGGCCTTAGTATGACAATAAAGAACGCACACATCATGTATGTGCTGAAACTGTCTTGACTTTTAATATTTCCAGACTTCTGCAAAACCCCTCCACAAGGAAGTTTTAGAAGAGGCAACTTGTTGATATTCAATGACACCCCTTTTGAACGTATGAGGGTTCTGCAGAGAACCCATTTCTATAAATTGAGTGGAGTTTGTTATTTTTGTGACTCACTGACACGAGATAAATACTCCTCTCATATACGAAGTGCAAGACAAATCAACTCTCTGACTTTTAAACTTACGATAACCCAACAACTCACGAATGTATCTAGGCTACTCAACAACTCATAAACTCACAAGCTCACCAACTCAAAAACTTAAATTGTTATTTTTTATTTTGCAATGTTGCTCTAATCTTCACTCCGTCCTAGCGAAAATATAGGCTAAAGTGGGCAACAACTACTATTTCTAGACTTTCACACCCTTTGGTTAGTCTGATTTTTAAAGAACAAAACCTGCATTTTGCACCATTTAGCCGTGGGGGTCGGGGCGAAAGGGTTGTTTGCCTGGTGTGAAACGAGGTGTTGCATGCGCCATTAGTCGATATAACGTTGTAGATTTTGTGCTTTATCGGATGTCAATCTGATTTATCCAGACTTGGCTTCTGTCTTGTGTTGCATTGAAGTTCTTCAACATCAAGCTCGTATCATATCCAATGCGCTTGTCGAAACGCAACTTCCCGTTTACAAATATGCGCACTTTCTTGTTCGTGTCTACCATTTCGGGAGCGATGTTTACCGCGAAAGATTTGATGCAAGAGGTTTCTATATGGAAGACATTATTTGCATACTTGGCCAATATCTTGCCCGACTTACGTGGAAAATCGAAAGCCATCTTGTCGACGGTTTTGGTTATAAGACTGTCTTTTTCGTTATATTCTAGCCATTGGTTAATTTTGAAATTCTTTTCTTTGTGCCATGCCTTCCTGTTTGCCAGCGTGTCCAGTTGCATGTTTGTAAGCCAATCAATGTTTCCATATCGGTTGTCGTCAAACTCCCATGATATTTCTTTGGGGAAGGGGTTTCTTTGCCGCTGAAGAAGGTCGGCAAACAAAATCTTGTATGCCGGTTCAGACTCGTCGAACTCTGGAAACCAATGTGGAAAACCATTGTATCGATATTCCTTGTAGTCGGCATTGATGCTGTTCATCAATTTGGTAAAGTCGTCATTGGCATTTGGCGGATAATAGTAGTCTTGATCTGTAGAAAAGTTGATGAACGAACGGTTTTTGATGTTCTCGACAAAGGTTCCACCCGTGAAAACTTTTGGCTGGGTGTTGAAACCATAGAAGCCCGCAAATGGCGTTGGCTGTTTCATCAGATACGAGAAAGAGCCTGTGGCCCCATTTGAGTGTCCTGTAATAAACACCTTGTTGTCGTCTACGTTGATTGCCTTTTTAATAAGCGTAAGTATCTTAGGCACCATGAAGAACCCTTTATCGGAGGTCATCCAGTTGAATTCTTTGCTGCCTTGTGGAAAGACAAGTATCACATCGTTCAGCTCGGCATACTTGGTGTAATATCTGTTCCAATCGTATAACACCCACGAAGCAGGCAGATAGTCGGTAAGGCGGTTGTTCCTGACTGCCCCATGTAGGAAGAATAGCAAGGGATAACGCTTTGCAGGGTTGTAGTTTGGGGGCAAATGAACGAGGAATGCCGTTCGTGCCGTGTCGTTTATCACAAACGAAAGAGAATAGTCTTGTTGTTGCTTGGGCAGGAATCCAGCCTTTTTCTTAATCTCGCTGTACAGTATCTTGCCATCTTTCGCATTGTTCAACGGAGCTTTATCCACATCGTAAAACTCTTTTTCGAGGGCTTTTAGGCCGTCGTAAAAGGTTTGTTTGGCTTTCAAGGCTTTGATTTTCAGGTCGTCCCACCTAGGGTCAGAAAGCAAGTTTGCATACTCGTCTTGGGCATACTCGCCAATTACAAGTTCCCATTTGGTCAACTGTGGGAGTTTTGAAGACAATTGAAATAGGCGGTTTAGATAATTAAAAGCCTTGTCTTTCTCGTTCAGGTAGCCAGCAAGAACAGATGCCTTGTAGAGTCCTATGTCTTCGATGCTGTCGGGGAAAAGGGCAAAGGCATGCTCGTACATGGCAAGCGACTTTTTGTAAGTTGCGCTGTCTGCCGACTGCCACATGGTTTCCAAAGCCGCTCGCGTAAGGCTAGAATAGGTTTCTTGCCCATGTAGCGGAATAGACACTAACACAGAAAGTAGCAAAAGATGCTTTACTATTTGTTGTTTCATGTTGAACTGTTCCTCCTTTGTTTCTCTCCCGGGGTCGGAGGATTTCGCACACGAGAGGCTTTACTATTATCAACAACGCACACAAGCTTGTTTTATTACAAAAAGATACCGAGCAATTTTGAGTAATTGCTCGGTATCTTTTGGGGTATATTCAATTGTTAGTTGACAAGTTAACAAGTAGACAGGTTGCCAAGTCTACGAACCTTTCACGCAGATAACGCTTGCATGCTGCCAACTAGGTGTGCAATTCGAACTTTCAAAAAGCCGAATTGGGTGGCGTGAAAGCGTGGTGAAGCGTGAGCAACCTTACTTCTTACCCTTCTTCTTGGCTGCCTTCTTGTCGGCGGCAGCCCAATATTTTGCACCTTTGGCTTTCAGTTGGGCGGTGAATGCTTTGGCCTCGGCAAGGGCCTTGGCCTCGTCTTCGGGTGCTGCGTAAGCGTGTTTGTAGCCCTTAACCTCGTTCCAATGGCCGCGGGTAAAGTCGGGAACCTCTACGGGCATAAAGCCGTTGTCCATCGAGATGGAGCCAAGCTCGGCTAGGCAGCACCACTCGGCCAAGTCGTAAACGTCCATATCGAGTGGCAAGCCGTTTTGCAGGCAGTACACCAAGCGGCTGTCCATGATGAAGTCCATACCTCCGTGGCCGCCCACTTCTTTGGCTTCGTCACCGTATTTCTTCACAATCGGGCTGGTGTAGCGTTCAACAAGCGCCTTCATGTCGGCCTCTTTCAGGTAATCGTGTCCCGAAAGGTCGTCGTTAGAGGGCGTAACGCCAGCGTCTTTCATGTCTTTGGCCGACACGGCATAACCTTCCACGGGATACTTGTTGGCAAATCCCTTGGTGCCCGTAAGCTGATACATGCGGTTATAGGGTTGGGGGGTCATCACGTTGTGTATAATTTCCATCACCTTACCTTGCTCTGTGCGGATGAGCGTGGTGGTTTGGTCGCCGTTACGGAAGGTGTCGCAAGGCTCGCCAGAGAACTTTTCCACTTGTTTTTTGCCGTTAAACGAACGCGTATCCATTGCGATGAGGGTGCGCATGCGGTCGCCGCGGTGGATGTTCAGCACCTGCGCGATGGGGCCAAGGCCGTGTGTGGCATACACGTCGCCACGAAACTCCTTGTTATAACGTAGGCGCCAGCCCAGCTTGTCGTTGGGGCCGTTCTTCCAATAGTGTTTCCAGAAGGGCGACAACTCGTGGCGGTAGGCGCCTTGGGCGTAGATAACGTCGCCGAAAAGTCCCTCTTGTGCCATGTGCAACGAGTTGAGTTCGAAGAAGTCGTAGCAGCAGTTTTCGAGCATGATGCAGTGCAGGCGCGTCTTCTCGGAGAGGTTAATAAGTTCCCAAATCTCGTGCATGTTCATGGCCGAAGGCACTTCTATGGCCGCGTGCTTGCCATTTGTCATGGCCTCTTTGGCCACGGGGAAGTGGTGAGCCCAGTCGGTAGCGATGTACACGAGGTCGATGTCGGGGCGTTTGCATATTTCCTTATAGCCGTTTTCGCCGTAATAGATATCGGCGGCAGGCATGCTGGCTTGCTTTAAATACTTTTGGCAGCCCTCGGCGCGGCTCTTTTCGTAGTCGCAAAGTGCTTTAATCTCGATACCGGGGATGTGGGTCCAGCGTTCAACGGCACCAGGTCCGCGCATGCCAAGGCCAACAAAGGCCACGCGCACCACCTTCATCTTGGGCGTAACGAGGTTGAGAGCCGATTGTTGTCCTGCGTCGCGTTGGGGAACATCGGTTACTAACGTGCCGTTTACTTTTTTGTATGGCCAGTTAAACTGCGCTTTCATCGTTTGGGGCATCAATGCGAGTGCCACAAACGACAGTTGTAATAGTAGGTTTTTACGTAACATATATGTTGTTAATTTTAATGTTTAAGTCTACCTTTCAATATAATATGGTGTGATACAAAGGCGTGATTGTTGGCCGCAAAGATAATAAAATATGCTGTGAATGCGTAGGAAATGTTCGGGAAAAAACATCTTTTCTTCTTATTGGCATATAGTCGTTGCTTTGCTCCATATAACCAAACGCCCCGTCGGCTTGGGGCCAACGGGGCGCGATGGCTGTTAGTGCGTTGCGGCAGTTACAGCTTTTCGTCGTGTGGAGTTGCTTTGGCGGTTCGTGCGAGTTCGGGGGGAGGGTTCAGATGCGTTGTCCTCAGCTCATCAACTTACAATGCTTTCAACTCACCATCTCGTCATCTCAAAACCTTAAAAAGGTTATTTTTGTTTTACAATATCGCTCCGATTTTTACTCCGTTCTAGCGAGAATGTTGGTTAAAAAGTGGGCAAAAAGCCACTATTTCTAGATTTTTTCGTCTTCCGTTTTGTCTGTTTTTGGGTGTAAAACCTGCATTTTGCACCATTTTGCCTTTCTAGTTTGGTTACCGGCTCGTATTTTTTAAAGCCCAATTACCCGATTTTTGCCCCCAAAATCCCACTTTTTAACCACTATTTTACCCTTTTCGGCCATGTTTTTCTTGGTTCATAAAGGTTTCGCTTATACAATTACGGCGTATATTTATGCTTTTCGCCTTGCATTTAGCGGCATATTGCGCTGCATTTTGCACCATTTTACCTTGCGTTTAGCACCAAAACGCACTGCATTTAGCATCAAAACGCACTGCGTTTAGCACCAAAATGCACAGTGTTTAGCATCAAAACGCACTATATTTAGCGGCAAATGAACCAAAAACAGGTGCAAATAAGGGCATCTTTAAATAAAAATACATTTTGTTGCATTCGCAGGTTAGCCCCTTTTTGCATCAAAACCAACCCTCGCGAGAATCGATTTTTTGTGGCAAGGTTGGCAGTTGGTGGGCAAAAAGGGCACTCATAGTGTTAAAAAACGAGCCGAAAATTGTACAAAACAGAAGTACACGCTGCTTTTTGTTGGCGTGGTTTCGGGGTGCGAACCGCTCGGGCAGAAACGGGTACTAGTGGAGAAAAGGTTGATGCTGTGTTTAAGCACCGGGGTAAAGGCGCCTGGGTTTGCAAGCCTTTGTACGAAATGGGTACTGCCGATGCGCTGAACTCCCTCGCGGAGGTGCGTTGCGTTTTATGCCGAACCCATGTTTACAAAAAGAAATCTCCCAGCGGCATGGCGAACCATGCAACTGGGAGATATGCTTGTGTTGACCCCTACAAATGCCGAATTTCGGCAAAACGGGGAATAATGGAGCTTGGATGGTGGCCGTTAGCCGGGCTTGCGGCCAGGTAGCGGCGTTTATTCGGCTGTGAACCAGAGGAGGAACAACCCGCCGTCTACCTCGGTTAGCATCGCCATTTCTTTCTCTGTGAGGGTTTGTATGCGCGAGTTGCGCAGGAGCATCGGGCCTAGGAGTATGCGGGTGTCTATGTCTACGCGCTTGTTCTTAACGCTCCACTTGCCGTCGGGGAAGGTCTTCGACTGGGGAGAGCTCACGGTAAAGGTGAACTTGGAGTTGGGCAGGAACTCGAAATGCTTCACGGCCGTGTTTACAAACATGTGGTAGGGGTTTGAGCTAGTGTGGTCTACGATGATGCGCGAACGCTTTTGGTCAGACAGCCACTTGTGTTTTTGCAAGCCCTGTGCAATTTGTTCGTCGGCGTATTGCTCTTCGGCAGCGGGCAAAGTAAGGTTGTTCACCTCGGCACTGGTGGCTCCGCTTTTCACTACCAGTTTCAGTTTTTGTTCATAACCGGCCAGCAGGGGCAGCTTAAAGGTATGTGTTCCGTTCTTGTCTGCTTTGGCTTGGTCTAGTGCTTTACCCCTTTTAACGTCTAGAACCAAGCTTAGCGAGGCCTCGGCTGGGGCGTTGGCCACGTTTACGGTGGCGGTGTTGGTCTTGGTGTCTGCGGCCACTTGCACCTTCAACTCCTTGGGTTCGGGTTTTGGTAGGGGGGCGTTGCTGTCGTCGTCGTTAGAACACGCGAATAATAACATGGCGCAAAGTAGCGCCTGCATCCATAGTAGGGAGCGAATTGCTTTTTTCTGCATAGTGTTGTGTTGGTTTATGAGATTTTAGTTTGTGAGTTTATGAGTTTATGTGTTGATGAGGATATGGGTTTGTGGCTTTGTACGAACGTGGTTTTACGGGTTTACGAAGATGTGGGTTTGTGCAGATATGTGTTCGTTTGGCTGCTTATTTGCTTGCTAGTGCGTTGGCATGTCGGCTTACAGACCGCCTACCGCCCCCTCGTTCCACAAGCCCCTTCGCCCCCCTCCCTTGGTGGGAGGGCGGGGAGGGGAGTGGCTATCTTGTTCGTTTTGTTACCGTTTTGTCGGAATGTGTTCGATTTTACTTCGCAACGTCGTTACCAAATTCGTCTTGCGTAACCCACGAAGGGTAGTTAACAAGCTTGGTTTTCCCCTTGTCTACCCTTATTATGAAGTCGTCGCTCTTTTTAAAGTTGCTGCGTTTAAGGTTCTTAGGGAAGATAATCCGCTTAATTGGGTTGTCAAGATCATCATTTATCTTTAAAAACCTAAGATTGTCTAAGCCCGTAAGGTCTAGAACATCGGTTTTTATCGAGCTTAAATCTAGCTTTTCTATCGTGGTTGGCATTTTTATAAGCTCAATTCGGGGCATGTCTGGCCTACTTTCTTCCATGCCTCTTGTCCATCCAAAATACAACTCACACCTTTTTAGCTTGGTATGGCTAAGGTCTAACGTCTTAACGGGGTTGATATAGTTGAGGGGTTTAAGAACAAGCGAGTCCAAGTTTTCGGGGTAAATGGTGTTGGCTGTTATGAATTGTTGGTTTTCTAGCTCTCGCAGCCCTTGCACTTTGGTATAGTCTATCTTCGTTCCTACCTTGATGTCTGGCGTGCTGCTGCCTGGTAGGCTTAGAGATGTAACGGCGCAGGGTATGTCTTGAGGCAACATGGGCCACACGGTAAAGTCGTATGCCAGTCGTTTCAGCTTGTTAATCTTGTCTAGCCCCACGATATTCGCTTTTTTTGCCTATTGCCCAGGCCTAGTATCTCGAGGGTGTCTAGATACTGATTGAGCTTAATCTCCTCTACTTCATGTTGCTTGCTGTTTTGCTGATTAATAGAGAAACAGTTAATGCGGCTAGCACTAATGTCGAACGTGCGAAAACCCCTGTTGTTTGCATCAAAATCGGTAGTGATGGTTAAACTGCGCAAGTGGGGATTGGTAACTTTTATGTCGGGTTCTAGGATGTTGCAGGACTCGAACTGCATTTTGCGCGCCCTCGGGGTGTTGATGGTGTTCGCGTTGTATTCGCAATAACTTGCTTTAAACATAGGGAACACGTTTGTGGGAGCTTTTATTGCGGTGAGATCGCAGTGCTTAAACTCCATCCATGTTATCTTGTCGTTCTTCGAGAAGTCGTATCCGCTTACGTCTATGGGCTTAAAGGGGCGGTTGGGGAACCAAAGCGTGTAGTCGAAATTGCCGCTTTCAAAGATAAGCCTCACCTCTTCTAGCTTTGTAAGCTTGTCTAGGTCGAGCATTTTTGTTATCTGCGCCTCGTTGATGTAAATGCTTTTCGTGTTTGGAAAGTTGGCCGCTCCCCACAACGTAACGTCTTGCCCCAGGCCTTTAAACTCGGCATACTGGTTGAATTGCAGAATATGCTCTATCTTTTCTGGCGGCAGGTTCTCTTCGTTTTTCATCTTTAAGAAGAGCGAGTCGCCGTTGGGCAATAGGTATGCAAAGCCGTCTTTGAGGGCTTTTGCGTGGTAAAAGTTGATGATGCGTTCGCCTTCTTGGCGGTTAGCCTCGTTGGTGAGCTTGGGCAAGTTGGCGCGGGCCTGCTCAAAGCGGTAGGCTCGGGCATAGTCGGCAACGCGTTCTTTGATGAATTCCTGATACTGGGCGGTGTTCTCGTTCAGCTCCACATCGTCTTGAACGACGTTGAGCAAGTCGCCCTTTTGGCACGAGGCCAGTGTAAGTGCCAGGGCCGTTGTGGCGGCCAGCGTGATATATGTTTTGTTCATTGTGGCTTTGTGTTAGGGTTGTTTTAACGTTTTTGCGGTTTCTCTAACGCCTTTAACATCGGTTAATTTGTCGATGGGTTGCTTGCGCATAAAGAGGTAATAGGTTTCTTGCGGCGAAGAAATGCGGAACCATGCGCCCGTGTTTGCGGGTTTGATGTACTCGATGATGATGTAATAGTTTTTCCAAACCCTCACGGCATCGCCGTTGTTGTCGCTAAACAACACGTCGAGCGGTTGGAGATCTACGGGCAGTTGGAATACCGCTTCGCCCACGCTGGCGAAGGGCAGTTCGTTTGTTTCGATGATGATGCGGTTGCCTTGCGTGCGCCAAGTGCCTTTCACCATGATGGTTTTGTCTTCAACCTGCGATGCCCAGGGGCGGAACGCCGTCTCTTTAACGACGGATGGAATGTCTATGTACACGTTGCCGTCTTGTGCGAAGTTGAACTTCGCCCCGTAAACAAGAGAGGGCGTCTTGGTTAGCAGGTCGTTAATGAACGTTGTTCGGATGGCCATTTGGGGTATTTCGAAATCTTTTTCCACATCTCTGCTATGGGGCGACATCTCCCAAGCGGTGTTGTTGAACAGGCTTTTGTCTATTGGTTGGCGGCTAACCTGCATGCCGTCGAACCATGCTTGCCTCATGTTGCGCAGGTCGGGGAATTCTGTTGGCGAGCCGCCTTCCAGCACCGAGCCTCCGTTAAAGAAGTCTATCATCATCACGCGGTTGCCCGTATCGATGTATGTTCGTATCATCGCCACGTTGTCTTTGGTTTGCATGTCCATCACCTTCACGCGCATGGTTGCATATCCCACGGGTGTTTTGGTGTCGATGATAACGGTGTTGGGGTCGGTTGGCGATGTTTTCCACTTGCCCCTGCAAAGAAGGAATTGGTATTTCGTAACCGGCGGATAGAAGATGAGCGTGGAGGTTCCGTCTCGTTGCAGCTCCATGCCCAGCCATGCCATAGAGTAGAGCATGCCTTCGAATGGGCCTGAGGCCTTTTTGCTGTAGTTGGTGCTGCTCCACGAGTCGTTGGGGATGTTCAAGTTCACGTCTTTGAACCATGTGGTGGAGGTGAGTTTCTGCACCACAGGGTTGTTCAGGTCGGGCACGGCGGCCTCTTGGTGCACGTCTATAACGTTGCGTTGGTCGCATGCTGCGAACAAAGTGGCGAGCGACAGGGCCGCCAATACGATATGTTTCATTATATGCGGGGGGTTAAATGTTTATTTCTATGGCCGCCGACAGATAGCGGCGAGGCTGTGTGAAGCGTGCGAGCGACTTGCGCCCGTCTTTAAAGAAGAGGTTGATGTTGCCCAGCAGGGCGGGGTTGGTGAGCTGCCGCAGGTCGTCCCAGCGGTGATATTGGGTGTCGAAGAGGTTGTACACGCCCGCCCTCAGCGTGATGTGGCCACCTATTTTATAATAGGCATAGAGGTCGAAGGTGTATGCGTTCTCTAAAAATGCGGCAGGAAAACGGCGAATGATGTCGCGTCCGGAGGCGTCGCGGTCCCAAAAAGTGGTTTGCGAAATGGGCTTGGCGAAGTGGAAATTCATCTTGGCGTTAACCTCCCAACGCTTATTTGCATTGGTGTAGGCTAGCCCAATGTTTCCGGCAAGCGGCTGAACGCTGAGCATGCTCATGCCCGAAGACGACTCGCCCTGTGCGTAACTCCACGCCGACGACAGCGAAATGCCGCGCAAGACGGGCCACCACGCATCTGGATATAGTTGCAGGGCGGCATCGAAACCTACGAGGTGGGCGCGGTCGCGGTTAACGTTGGTTACGTAGGCCAGGCGTTTTTCTTGCTGCATAAGTGGCTCGCTCACCGTGAGCAGGCCTTGCCGAAGCTCGATAAAGTCGGAGTAATGGTTGTAATAGGCACTGAACATGTAGGCCAGGGCATTGGTTTTGCCCGTTATTTCCAGCTCGTGATTGATGGATTTTTCGGGTTTCAGGTCGCGGTTTGCCATTACAAGGAACGATGGCCACGTGCTGTAGAACTGGAAATACTGCTCTTCGATGTTGGGTACCCGATAGCCCGTGGAGAACTTGTAGGCCAAGTTGAGCCACGGTTTGGGCGTATAGGCCAGCACGGCCAGTGCCGAAAGGCCGCCTTGGGTGTTGCGTATCGGACTGAAATCCATGTTGGCTCCCTGCACGTTTTGCAGCAGGTAGGCAATGTAACCCGTGTTGCGCGCCTGTGTGTCGGCATCGTCTGTTGTGCGGAAGAGGTCGTAACGCAGGCCCAGCTTGAGGTTCAGCACGGGCGAAAGCGTGGCTTCGTCTAGCAGCGACAGGGCCAAGTTGAACCGCTTGATGGGGTTTACAAAGGCGTAAGCTTCGGCCGTGGTGCCCATACTCTCGCCCAAAAGGTACACCTTTCCGTGCCTAACGGTGTATCCGTCTACGTTGTTAGCGGCTATGGGATTTTCCACATCCACGTTGCGCGAGTTGTAATTGCGCAGCGAAGTGGTGGCGGTTAGGTTCAGGCTGTGTTGGCCTAGCGCGCCAAGAGGCAGCTTACGGGTGTCGGCCGAGAGGCGTAACAGGGCGTCGCCAATCTCTTGTGCGCGGTATTTGTCGCGCTTGCCCTCGTGCAACAGCGTCATGTTGCCGTTGTGCTTGTCGAAGTTTGGCCGGTAATAGTCGGTCCAAGTGGTGGCGTCGAGATACGAAACCTGATAGTGCAGCCTGGCTGCGAACTTCTTAACCAGTGCTTCGTCTGACGTGAAACGGTAGCCGGCAGAAGCCTGTCGGGTGAGCGATTGGTCGTGCGAATAATAATAAGGCTTGCCTTCTGCCGTGAAAGCGTCTATGGGTTCGAGCGTCCAAACCTCGGCATCCGCCTTTCGGTTCATCGCGTAGAAGGCCGCATCAATGCGGTGGTGCTCGTTGGGCGCATAGGCAAGTTTGGCCAACCAGGCGTTTTGGGCAAAGGAGGTGGGGTCCGTTTGGGTAGAGGTGATGTTGCGTGTTCGCGCTCCGTGGGCGAAGTTTCGCAACTCGTTGCCGTCGCGGCGGGTAACCATGAGCAACGCTTCCCATTGTTTCCACAGGGCTGCTGCCCCTCCGATGAACGAGCGTAGGTTGTCTTTGCCGTTATATCCTGCGTGGGCGAACCCGCCCCATTGGCCTTTCGTTATCAGGTCGCGTGCGTTTTTGGTGTTGTAGTTCACCGTTCCGCCCAGTGCTCCGTTGCCGGATACGAACGAGTTTGCACCCCTTTGTATCTCAACCGATGAGGCCAGATAGGGGTCGAAGTCTATCCGCGAGGC
>NZ_GG740076.1:239405-247900 GCF_000162415.1 Prevotella sp. oral taxon 317 str. F0108
GTTGGAAAGGCCGTACGAGCTGAACACGACGTTGTCTTGGATGTCGGGTTGTAATATTCCGTCTACGCTTATTGCCACCCTGTTGGCCTCTACACCGCGCATGGCGAAGCCCCGCATGCCGCCGCGCGACCCCGATATCGACACGCCTACGGAGGGCATGTAGCGCACAAGGTCGGTCATGTCGGCAGGCATTTCCACTTTAAGTTGCTCCGCCGTTTGCTTAATCATGCCCACGGCGCGCGCTCCGCGATTGGCTTTCACCACAACTTCTTTGATGTTTCGGGTACGAGTGGTATCGTTAACGACGGCTTGCGCGCTGACAGTTGCGGGCATGAAGCACACGAACAAGAGTGCCCAGGCAAGCAAAACGCCTGGCTTGCAGTGCGCCAACGCGGCGCGGATGGTTTGTCCACGGAGGGCATCGGCAGTTGTATGTGAATGTCTTTTCATCCGTTTATCAGCGTTAGTTTCTTGGTGAAGGGCTTCATCGTGATGGTTCTCCCGTCGGCATTGAAAGGCGTTCCCACCGCTATGGGAGCTTGCACGCCGTCTATGAGGATAGACTTGAGGGCAAGTTCGAACGTGGGTTTCGACCCTTTCTGCGTTTTTCCGCCGGGCAACAAGATGCTGCCGCCATCGGTTTGCGTGAGGTTGAAGACGAACGAAACCGTTGTTTCGCCCCAGTTTAAGAACCGTGGCGGCACGCGCTTAAACGTTAGCGTGTGCTCGTTGGCGCGGTATTCGTAAAGCAGACCGCGCAGAGGAATGCGCAAAGTGCCCTCCGTTCCACCGTTGTCTATGGGCAGGAGCAGTTCGGGTTGTGAGAAATTGGCCACCTCGTTGTGCAGGTCGAACCACAGGTAGGTGTTGCTTTCGTCTATCACGAATATCTTGGAAAGCAGCAAAGCGTTGTCGGCATCCATCTCAGAGGGTTGCGCCTGTTGGAAAGTGTCGTTGTCGTCTAGCTCCCTACCGATGCATCCCGATAGGGAAAACAACATCGTGAGCAGGGCGGCCAATAGCTTAAAGTGTGGCGTTCGGCTCATTTCTTAGGCGTTAGGGTTATTTGTTTAAAGGGTTCGGGATAGCTTGTGTCGAACGTTTTGTCGGCATACGAGGTTAGGAATTGCTTGATTTGAACAAACAACCCGATGCGGGGCTGGCTCAGTATCAGCTTGTCTCCGCTGCGCTGATAGGTGAACTCGTAATACCATTCGCGCTTCACGTCGCCATACCTGTCGGATGAAACGGCGGTGTTTTTCATCGGCACGCGGATGAACAGCTTGTTGTTTCCGTATGTCGTGTAGCGCATGGGCGTCTCGCTCATGTTGGCCTCGCGCCAGTCGCCGTCGCCGTTGAAGCGCAGGCTGTACTGGTCCATAGCCGGCAGCAGGAAGAAACGTTTGGCCGTTATGGTGTTGTCGTTGTTGAACATGAAGTCGAAGGTGAACTCTTTCATCGACTTGTACACGCCCTCGTTCAGGTCGGCAACGTCGTTACGTATGTCGTCTATGTTGAATGTCCAGGTCCATTGTATGCCGGTGATGTCTTTGGGTGGAGCTTGCGTTTTGCCGCTCAATTGGTCTATATACTTCTGTGTATCTTTGTCTACCTGTGCCACAAGGTCTTTCAATCTTTGGTATCTCTCGCCGCTACGCAGGCGGTAGGGCAGTTCGTATAGCGAGCCTTCGCTTGATATCAGCAGCAGGTTGCGTGCCACGTACCTGTCGAAAATCGTTTCTTTGTTCATCTTCGTTGGCACATCGCGTAGGTCTCTGTTAATCCTCACGGCAATTTGCACCAGTGTTTGAAAGGCGCGGACGTCGTCGTCGGCCAGTAGGTTGTGGTCGTCGGTTACGAGATCGCTTAGCACGAATTTGTTAAACTGCTCCTCGGCTTTGTCTGGCGACTCGAAGGCGAGGTTGAAAAGCTGGTCGAATTTGTCGGCCAGTTGCTGTTTGGCCACAAGTGCGCGCTCGTTTTCGTCTAGCTCGGATGTGGTGCAACCCGTAATGAGAAGGGCCAGACCCGTAAATGCTATGGCAAACCAACGCAGGGGGCGAGTGGCGGTTTTGTTTGAATTTGGCATTGCTGTTTGTTTGTGATGTTAATGATAAGTTTGTGGGTTCGTATGTTTATCGGTTTGTCTGTTGATGGGTTTGCAAGTTAACGGGTTGACATGTTTGCGCGTTTGCAAGGTGGCTTGCAAGCCCGTAAACTCGTCAACCCGTTGGCTTATCACTTATTTGGTTGCCTTTACCTTTACTACAACGGGCAATATGTTTGGTTCAATGTCCACCTCAAGCTTGCCGTCTTTCCATGTTCCCTTGGCGGTAGCCCTGTCTGTTTCGAACCCTTTGGGGTCGGGAATGGCGATGCCGCCAGGTGCTTGTCCTGGCTTTACGCTTTGTCCGTTGTGTGGTGAGGCCTTAAAATAGCCCTTTACAGATGTAAGCGTAACCGTGCCGTCTTTTTCTTGGGTTATGTTTAGGGTGAAATCAACGGTCATGTCGAAAGGCATGCGGTCTTTTTTGGGTTTGTCGTCTTCGTCTAGGAAGGGTGCGTTGAATCCTTCGTAGTGCAAGCGCACTTGTTGTGTGTTGCCCTCCACGCGCTCTATATATATGGTGTGCGGGCCTTCGGCCATTTTCTTGCTGCCCAGCGTGGGTGCGATGGTGGCCTTGTATGGGCCAACAATGCTGGCAACGATGCTGCTGTCTATGGGGTCATTGTTGTCCGAATCGCTGCAAGCGGTGGTCAAACTCATGCCCATAACGAGCATAAGGAGTAACGCGGCGAGGTTTTTAATACTTATGGTTCTCATCTGTTGGTTGTTTTTTAGCCCAACTTGCTGTTGGGGAAGGGTTGATAATGTAGGCTGCAGGATGGCCGAACGTAATGTTGGCCGCAACATTTCGGTGCAGGGGCAGCCTTTATCCTTGCACCGATAAGCGGTTATGGCGTGGCTGTTTGCTTTTTGCCGTGCCACCTGATTTTCATCGGAACGGGCAACATCAGGTCGATGAGGGCGTATATTTCGCCTTTCGATTTGATGTAAAAGCCCTCCATCTCGGCATCGTCGCTTTCGGGAAGGGGCAGCCCGATGGTCTTTCCGTGGTCGCTGGTGTGCACTGCTCCGTCTTTGCCTGCCAGGCGGATGGTGTCGCTAGGCGTGTCGGTGAGCAGCAAGTTCATGTCTATCGACATGTATAGGGGCATGAAATACGTGTGGAAGTCTACCACCCGTAGCTGTACCGAGCCGTTGGCCTTGGCCGAGAGCGGCACCGTGGCTTCGCCGCTGGTGAAGTACAGGCGGGGCGTTACGCGGTCGGCATCGTAGTAAATAAGGTCGAGCCGCGAGTCGTACAGGCCTGCCACAAGCTTGGCTTGCGCTTGGGTGTGCAGGTTAGAGTCGGCATATTCGTTGCGGTTGGGCAGCAGTTGGTCGGCTCGTTCCAGGTCGGGCGAGCGCATGTCGTCGGTGCATGCCCCCACAAGCGTTGTTGTAAGGAGGGCAAGTACAAGCCCAATGGCCGCCCCGCGCAGTTGGGATATGTTGTGTGCAACCATTGCTAAGCCCGTTTTCGCGCCACCATCGAGATGGCTTGGATGTTCTTGTCGTGCTTCCTAAATATGCTCCGCATGTGCAAAACGCGTTTCCGGGCAGGGGCATTGCGAAGCATGCGCCAAACGATGCGCAGGAAACCGCCCCATCCTTCGTCGGCCACCACGCGGCGCCATTCCAGCAGGTGCATCGGACTTTGTTTTGTCCATACCACCTCAAAGCCGTTTTCTTCAAGCACGGCGCGCCATGCCGAGAGCGTTAGTGGGCGCACATTGGTTTTGATGCTATATGCAAGGTCCTTCTCGATGGTGCGTTGTAGCTCGCTGCCCGCATCATCGGGGCAGATTACGATTTCGTGAATGGCGTACAGTCCGCCCGCTTTCAGCAGTCGTGCCGCCTCTCTTACGATAGCGTTTTTCTGCGGTGCGCTCTGCATGGTGAGCATCGCCTCGCCGTACACCTTTGTTGCGCAGGCATCGGGCAGCCCTGTTTGTGCGGCATCGGCCGCCACTACGCGCATGTTGGCATAGTTTACGTTGTGCCGAACACGGCTGGCGGCCTCTTCGTTCAGCTCTACGGCGGTATACGAGTGTGGCTTATGGGCTACGGTTAGGCGGGCCGTTTGTCCCAATCCTGGTGCAAACTCCACCACGTCGTCCGTTTCGTTGATGTTCATTGCCTCTAACATTTGGGCGGTAAGTTCGCGTCCTCCTGGTCTAAGCACCCTTTTTCCAAGTTTGGCAAGCACCCAATGGCCTTGCTCCATGTTCATTTTTTTCTCGGTCATGATGGTTATTTGTTAAGTTCAACGGTGTAAAACATTTCTGTTGATTAAGGCGGCAAGGCCTACATTTGCCACGTTATGCCCCCAAATATGCAGCGCGGCTGGGCGGGAATGAAGAACGCCATCTGCTTTGCAGAGAAGTTGGGGAAGGGGATGGGCGGGTTATGTATCTCGTCGCTGATAACGTAGCTGGAGGCGTAACGGCTGTTGGCCACGTTCTTCATCTCCACGTACAGGCTGATGTTTTTGCCCAGTGCGTAGGCCGCACGCACGTTCCACACGCGGTATGCGGGCTGGAACATGGTGTTGGTGTGGTCGATGGGGGTTTCGCCTGGTTTCCATTCCACTTGTGCCGCAAGGCTAAGACCGCACGAATGCTCGTATTCGGCCGACAGGTTTAGATAGTGTTGGGGTATGCCCGCCAGGCGTTTGCCCTGGTATTTGCCGCCGCTGAAACGGAAGTCGCTGAAATCGTACACTCCGCCAAGGGTCAGCTTACCCGCGTTTATGCCCCACGGATTGTCGGCAACAACGGCGTTTAGCCCCACTTCCACCCCCTGATGTAAGGTTGTGGGATAGTTCTCGGTGCGCTTAATGCCGCGCACGTAGTCTTTCACTTCCAGTATTTCGTTGTGTACCCACGAACGGTAGGCGGCCACATTCCACGAAAAGCGTGTCGTCCGTCCCTTGCTTCCCAGTTCCAGGGTGGTGGCCGTTTGCTTGTCTAAGGCAATGGCGTAAAGCCGCTTAGGGCTGGTGTTGATGTTGGTTGTTACCTCCGTGCCAACCAGTTCGTCGAAGGTTGGCGGCTCGTAACTTCGGCTTAGGTTGCCAAACAGCTGCACGTCTTCGCCCTTAAAGGGGCTGTATATCAACCCTATGCGTGGGTTGAAAGCCGTCCAGTGTTGGTTGAGCGTTGTGCTTTGCGAACGAAAGTAGCGGTACTTTTTCGACATGTGGCTGTACCATGGCCGAAGGTCGGGTTGTGGAAAGCGGTCGCTGCTGTTGCGCTCGTTGTACACTAGGTGGGCATCGACAACGAAATTGAGTTTCGAAGTTAGCCTAATCAGGTCTTCGGCAAAGAGGGCTAGGTTGCGCGCTTGCAGGTCGTCGTGGGCAAACATAAACGATTCTAGCCCGTCTTTATTGATATAGGTGCGGCGATCTATTTGTCCTGCCGATGCCACAAGGCCTGCACGCAGGTGGTGTTTGCCCGTGTTGAGGCGGTAGCTGACGGTTAGTCCGCCGTCGTGGTGATACGAGTGGGGGATGGAAATGGTGATGGGAAACACAAATTGGTCGTCGGCATATTGGTAATACACGGCAGCCACGAGGTCGCTGTTGGCGTTTAAGCGGATGCCCGTGCGGTTGGCCACGCGTATCATGCGCGCAAAACGGCGTGGCTTATCGCGCAACACGTTTGGCCCCATGCTGAAAGGAAGGTCTACGCCAGCGTTAACTTGCTTGGGATTATCCATTAGCTGCTGCATGTTGAGCGGTCCTGGAAACTGGAATTTCAGCCAGGTGAAGTGCAGGTACGTGCGATTTTCCACTTGCCCATTAAGGCTTTGCAACCCATAGTTGGCCGCAATGCTCCATCGGGTGTTGTGGTTGTAAAGCCGATGCCCGTCTTGCGCGCTGTACGACGTGCTTATGTGGGCATCGCTTGTTTGCCAACGGTAGCCCATGCTTGCAGCCACAGCCCTGTAACCATAGCTTCCGCCTTCTACCTTTACGAGCGTGTTAGCCCCATGTTGCTTGTTGGCCGTGGGCGAAACGAAGTTGATGGCTCCGCCAAGGGTGCTTGCGCCGAAGTTTAGGGCATTGGCTCCTTTAAACACTTCAACGAAATGAGCCGTCATGGGGTCCATCACGCCAATGATGTAAGAGCCGTCGGCAAAGTTCACGGGTATGCCGTCTTGCAGCAGGTACACGCCCCTGCGTTGTGGGTTGCTTTGTATGCCCGAACCGCGGATGTTGAGTCGGGGTTGGTCGTTCAGGCCGAAGAACTCTTGAATGATAACGCCTGGCTGCATGGCCAACGCATCTTTTAGCGTGGACAGCCGTTGCCGTAGGGGCGACATCTGCACCAGCGATGTGCTTCCGGCAATGAGCCGTTGCTCGTTTAGGGCTTGTGCCACGGTGGGTTGCGTTAGCTGCCGGGGCGCAAGCACATTTACCTCTTTGAGGTTTACCACGTGTGGAAGTGTGTTTCGCACCTTATCGGCTTGTGTGCTGTCGTTGTCTGTGGCACTTGGCAGGGCATTGGATAGAGCGTAAGATGGCCTTGCTGCCATGCAACTCGTCATGGCGAACCAAAATGCTAAGCCAAGCTTCAAACGTGCGTCCATCTTTTTTGTTAATTTTTACCGCAAAGTTAGAACTGCAAACGAACAAGAAAAGTAACAAATGTTACCGAAAATGCAAAATACCTAGTTTTAGGTAGGCTGCTGAGAGGAGGGGAAAAGTGGGGGTGTTTCCGCCTGTTTGCAAGGCGATGTCGGCCGATGGGCTACGTCTAGCTTTTGTGTTGGTGTGCGTTTCTTCCATCGTTTTAAAAGTTTACAGCCCTTGCGGCTTGTATGTACAAAACCTTACTGGCGCAAAAACGTGCAAAAAACACACTTGCGCATTTGGGGCTTGCAAACTCGGTTTCGCACTTTGAAGAGGACAAGCTGATACACTCACCACTCGCAGGCATAGAAGATTGCTAACGCATAAACTCTCGAAAGCCACCAGTTGCTGTGTACCTCAATCCACAAACGCATCTGCTTTAAAAGTTAATTCTTTGCTTTGTTTTTACAATGTTGCTCTAAATTTTGCTCTGTTCTAGCGAGAATAAAGGTCGAAAAATGGGTAATTGGACACCATTTCTAGCTTTTTATGTCTTTTGTTTTGTCTCTTTTTGAGAAAACAACTTGCGTTTTGCATCATTTTGCCTTTCTATTTTGGTTGGATGCTCGTGTTTTTTCAAGTCCAATTGCCCCCATTTTACCCCTAAAAACCCGTTTTTTAAACCCCTATTTTGCCCTTTTACGCCATATTTTTCATCGCTCTAAAAGGTTTTGTTTATGCGATTGTAGTGGATGTTTATGCTTTTTGCCTTGCGTTTAGCGGCATTTTACCCTGCGTTTTGCACCATTTCGCCTTGCATTTAGCACCAAAACGCACTGCATTTTGCACCAAAACGCACTGCGTTTAGCACCAAAACGCAGTGTGTTTAGCTGCAAAATGCCCCAAATGTGGTGTAAATGGCGGTGTTTTGAAATAAATATTCATTTTATCGTATTCACAAACTAACCCCTTTTTGCATCAAAACAAACCTTCGCGAGAATCGATTTTTTGCGGCAGGGTGAGCGCTTGGTTGGTAAAATGGCAGCCATAATGTTAAATTTTGTGCTGAAAACTTTACATGAGTGCGACAGGTGTAGTGTTGTTGCGGTGCATTTCTTTTCTTTTGTTGTGGGGTTTCTTTGTGGGGTTAGCTTTATTTGCCGTGCTTTGGGTTGGCTTTTCCCCATTGTGTAAGGTTAACCTTGCCTGTCTAGCCAAGCTGGTTTGTCTAGTTAGTTTAGCCAGTCTAGTCTTTGTGGTGTTGGTATTAGCATGGCTGGTTTGTTTAACCATGCAATATGGTTTAAGTCTTCAATGTGTTATTTGTTGCTCTGGTTGCACTCTAATTTTGTTATCTTTGCGAAGTATTTAATTATATATATAATGTGTAATGGTGTTTTTGAACGCAATAAATGTTTCAAAATGTTAAATATTGGATTAAAATGAATGTTTTTCTTGTGAATGTTTTGCGAGAAACGAAAAAGAGTGTACCTTTGCATCCGCTTTCGGGAACGAAGTTCTTTGGGAGCAATCAAGAAAGAGTTCATTGAAAGATTTACATAGACAGTAGTAGTACAAGAGCAGATGTGCTTGTCTTTTCTGAGGCGAGCGCGTTTGGGTAGAACATTAAGAACCGTCGGTTCTCCTAGGTCTTTGGTTATTAAAATTAAAGATGTGGGTAACCGGTACAGGTGAGTGGAACTACGATAGATTTGGGTGCTCGTCCTGATGGGATAATGCCGCAAGGCATAAAACTTTTAGCGTTTGGGGTTTCTTTTTTTTGGATTCCCCGTTAATGCGCAGACATTTTAC
>NZ_GG740075.1:0-2360 GCF_000162415.1 Prevotella sp. oral taxon 317 str. F0108
TTCTGGTTATTGGGCATGGGAAGTGGGCACCGTGGCCAAAGTGATGCACATAGACGACACCGACCTAAAAGACAATCCTTACTATCCATACGACATGGTGCATTGGGAAGAGGACAGGGAAGAATAGGCTGCCGCGAAAGCCAACGATGCCTTGTGGAAAGGCACGCAATACATCGAAAGTTCCCCAGTGCTTAGAACTGTGGGCAAGATTGCGGGCAGAGCCTTAATCGTGGTGGGCATTGCTTGGGACGCATATTGCATCAACGAGGCCTACCAAGAGGAAGGGGAGTTTGGCGACAAGACACAACAGGCCACCGGTGCGGCCGTTGGTGGCTTGGCTGGTGCATGGGCCGGTGCCGAAATTGGCGCAATTGTCGGCACGGCCGTCTGTCCTGGTGTGGGTACATTCGTTGGCGCAGTGATAGGTGGTCTCGTTGGCGCATTTTTTTGCAGCTGGGGCGGTTCAGCATTAGTGGATAGTATTTTCTAACTTAAAAAACAAACATAACTATGGGACTATTTGATGCAATATTTGGAAGTTCAAAGAAAGAACAGGAAAAGCCCATTAGGGACAAGTTGAAGGACAGGAAACATTTTGAAAAATGGTTAAAAAACACATTGCAAGAAATTGCGGAAGATGAGATCTCCATCTTGAAAGCTAAGGAAAGTGGAAATGAGGTAAGCACTTTTCTATACTATGTGCTAGACGATAGGAATGTGGATGTCATTCAGATTAAGTATTCTATGGACGCTAGCATAATTGAACTGAGAGAAATCTACATGGATTCGTTAGAATATTTCCGTTTAAGCTTTGAGCCAGAGGAACCGATGTACTTTGAAATTTTAAACCGCGTTTCACTAGGCATTCTTTTGAATATTCCCGACGAAAATCTCATGCAGTTGGTAGATTACGTACAGCGGATGGACGAAGAGGCTAAACCTGCGGACTGGACACCAGACTTGTTGCTTTGGTTCTTGCTGAACTCACGCCTGAAAGATAACGAGAAAAGAGCACATGCCCAAAAGCTAGCATTCCCAAGGCTATATACAAGGATTGTACAAGGTAATACAAGCCACCGACAGTAAGGCTGCACTAAAAGCATTAAAAGACTATATAGGCAAATGGTACAACCTAAACAAGGATGCTCCTTGGTACGACAGTCATCTAAAAAAGAACTGCTATTCTGGCTACTGGGCATGGGAAGTGGCCGCCGTGGCTAAGATAATGCACATAGACGACACCGACCTAAAAGACAATCCTTACTATCCATACGACATGGTGCATTGGGAGGAGGACAGGGAAGAATAGGCTGCCGCGAAAGCCAACGATGCCTTGTGGAAAACCATGCAATACATAGATAGTTCCCCTGTGCTTAGAACTGTGGGCAAGGTTGCAGGTAGAGCCTTAATCGTGGTGGGCATTGCTTGGGACGCATATTGCATCAACGAGGCCTACCAAGAGGAAGAGGAGTTTGGCGACAAGACACAACAGGCCACTGGTGCGGCCGTTGGTGGCTTGGCTGGTGCATGGGCCGGTGCGGAAATTGGCGTAATTGTCGGCACGGCCGTCTGTCCTGGCGTGGGTACATTCGTTGGCGCAGTGATAGTCGGTCTCATCGGTGCATTCCTTTGTAGCAGGGGCGGTTCTGCATTGGTGGATAGTATTTTCTAACTTAAATGTCAAGCGTAATTATGGGACTATTTGATGCTATATTTGGAAGTTCAAAGAAAGAACAGGAACAACCCATTAGGGATAAATTGAAGAAAAGAAAGGATTTTGAAAAGGTTTTGAAGATAAGACTAGCTGAAATCGACAGATATAAAGAGATTCTGACAACAGGGCAAGGAGATGAATTATACTCTTGTTATATGATAGCAGACGACAGTATGGATGTCATCCAAATAAGATATTCAATGGACGGTGGACTAAAAGAACTACAAAAAATTTATATGGACTCTTTTGACTACTTCCTGCGTGATAATAGTTGTGATGGTGCCATATACGATGACGTACTATACAGAATATCATTAGGCATTCTTTTGAATATTCCCGATGAAAACTTCATGCAGTTGGTAGACTACGTACAACGCTTGGACGAGGAGGCAAAACCTGCGAACTGGACACCGGACTTGTTGCTTTGGTTCTTGCTGAACTCGCGCCTGAAAGATAACGAGAAAAGGACACATGCCCAAAAGCTTGCATTCCCTAGAGAATGCAAGGGGCTATACTAGGTAACGCAAGCCGCAGACAGTAAGGCTGCCCTAAAAGCATTAAAAGACTATATAGGCAAATGGTACAACCTAAACAAGGATGCCTCTTGGTACGACAGTCATCTAAGAAAGAACTGCTATTCTGGTTA
>NZ_GG740075.1:3890-7052 GCF_000162415.1 Prevotella sp. oral taxon 317 str. F0108
TAAAATAACAAAAACAATGAAATATAATATTTTTTCATTCAGAGAAAGCGATGACTATGACAAAAAACGCTATGGTTTCGCAGAATCGCCCGACAGCGTTGATCCCATAGACATATACCAAGGCTTGCCTTTGGAAAAGGCTTGGAGTGAGCCAATGTTTGAATTAACCGAAGGGCGTTTTTCCGATTACCTAAGTAATGATTGCGATTGGGTTTTGTGTTCTGAGAAATTGAAACAGTGCATCGAAACAAATGCTATCAACGCAACAGACATAACCTGGTGTTCGGTTGCCGTTAACGACGGAGATGTGGTGGAAACTTATTATGCACTGCTTATGGAAACGCCCATGAAGGAAATCTTGGACATAGAGAAGTCCAGAAAGCTAAGAAACGGGAAAATATATCTTCCGCATTTTGTTTATGACAAGATAAAGGATGTGGATATTTTTACTTTGGAGGAGGAATACCCCAACTATGTTTATATATCTGACAGGCTGAAGCAGCGTATCGAGGCAGAAAGCTTAACTGGTGTCGGATTTGAGGATTGGTATGCATCATAAAACTTGATAGAGGAATGGAAACAGAAAAAGTATATTTCGTTGAGAGCAGTGAAGATTATGATGATCAACACTATGGCTTTGCCTTTTCTGATGAAGGTCTGTCGCCAGCTGATATTCAGAATTGGAAACAAGATGTTGCTTGGAAAGAATTAAAGATGGAGTTGAGGGATGGAGAGTTTGCAGACTATTTGGTTAATGATTTAGATATACCGCTATGTTCTAGGCGCCTAAAAGATTTGATTGTGAGACATGCCGACAATTCCGATGATATTATTTGGTATCCTATCATAATACAATCAGCCTCATCTTGGAATCAAGAAAGATACTATTACTTAAAGACTAGTATCTTATTAGACGATGTGATAGACTTTGAAAAGTCTGATATTGAGAAAGGGATAGTGTATGTTCCATACTTTATAAAAGAAAAGATACGGGATATATTCCGCTGTGCCTATGACGGGTCATACTTGTTTGTTTCACAAGCGCTAAAAGACGTTATTACCAATAACAACATAACCGGAATAAGTTTTGAAACTTGGGAGTAGTTTTTGGTAAGTAAACTACAGTTATGTTCAAAAGACGTAAAAGAATAAGACTACGGTGACGATTCTAATGTTATGGAGTGGATGGTAGGCAATTATCTAATGATTAAAGATTACCCCAACGCAAAGAAATGGGTGGATAAATTAGGCACCGTCTTTAAAAATCAAGAAATACTTGGCGATTGGGATTTGAAGGGAAAGACAAATCGCATAAATTTCCTTGGGAATTGGATGATGATGAATAAACGGGAACTGGGTTCTTGATATACATTACAGGAGGGGTGCATAGACTACTGCGACAGCCGACGGCAAGGACACCCTGCTCGTGGGCTACGGCTACGACGAGGCGGGCGCACGGCATGGGAATACGACAAGTGCGACCGCGTGGTGCTGCGCACGCTTCCCGGCGGCGAGAGCCATGCCTACGCCTACGAGGGGAGCGACCTGACGGGCATCGCCGACGGCGAGGGGCGCACCTTCACGCTGGCGTACAACGCACGGCACGAACTGATACGGCTCACCTTCCCCAACGGGCTGCACCGCGACTGGCGTTACGACGGCCGCGGCCGCATGGTGTGGGCGCGCGACGTGCTTGGGAATGTGACGACCTACGCCTATGACGACGCCGACAACCTGATACGCATCGAGGAAACGGACGGCAACGTGCACAACCTCGTGTACGACACCTCGGGCAACCTCGTCAAGGCCTCGGACCTGTTGCACGACGTGGAGTTCGACTACGGCCCGCTGGGCACGCTCACGGGCAGGCGGCAGTTCGGCCGGCACGTCCGATTCGGATACGACAGCGAGCTGCAGCTGCGCGAGATCGTCAACGCGGGCGGGGAACGCTACGCCTTCGGGCTCGACGGACTGGGCCGAGTGGTGGAGGAGACGGGTTTCGATGGGCTGAAAAGAAAATACCTGCGCGACGGCGCGGGCAGGGTGGTACGGGTAGTTCGCCCATGCGGACGGCAGACGGACTACGAGCTGGACGGGGCGGGCAACGTGTTGGAGGAACGCCACCACGACGGGCGCACCAGCCGTTTTGCCTACGACGGCGACGGCCTGCTGCTGCGGGCGGAGAACGGCGATACGAAGGTGGCCTTCAAGCGCGATGCCGCCGGGCGCGTAATAAAGGAGACGCAGGGCGGGCACAGCATCGTGCGCACGTTCGACCCGACGGGGCGGCACGTACGTACGGAAAGCAGCCTCGGGGCGAGCGTTGATTACCGCCACGACGGACAGGGAAGGCTGCAGGAGATGTCGTGCGGGGAGTGGTCGGCCAAGTGGCTGCGCGACAGTGTGGGGCTGGAGGCCGAGCGTCACCTTACGGGCGGCGTGCACGTCATCACAAGGCGCGACAGGTTCGGGCGCGAGACGTTCAAGAGCGTAGGTGCGCGCAACGTGGAGCAGTTCCGCCGCCGCTACACATGGGACATAGGTAACCGCCTGCTGGTGGCGCGCGACGAGATCTCGGGACGCGTGGCGCGGTACGACTACGACGAGTTCGACAACCTCATCGCGGCCGAGTACGAACGCGGCGGAGAGGTGGAACGCCTCTACCGCGTGCCCGACCGCATGGACAACCTCTTCGAGACACGCGAACGTGACGACCGGCGCTACGATGCCGGTGGCCGATTGGCCGAAGACCGTGAGTTCTTCTACCACTACGACTGCGAGGGCAACCTCGTATTCAAGGAGTTCAAGGAAATGGTGTTGCGCGGCGGCATTGTCGCCCCCATTAATAAGGAGCGGCTCGAAACCGAACTGGGCATCCGTTTCCGCGCCTTCGGCACGGGCTGGCGTTACGATTGGCAGAGCGACGGCATGCTCGCCCGCGTCGTGCGTCCCGACGGCAAGGAGGTGTCGTTCGCCTACGACGCCCTCGGCCGCCGCATCCGCAAGTCATACGCAGGAACCACCACCCACTTCGTTTGGGACGGCAACGTGCCGCTGCACGAGTGGACGGAAACGGCCGAATCGGAAGAAAGCGAGATGGTGACCTGGCTCTTCGAACAAGACACGTTCGTGCCTGCCGCCAAGCTCATCGCCAACGGCGAG
>NZ_GG740075.1:7587-9708 GCF_000162415.1 Prevotella sp. oral taxon 317 str. F0108
TATTACGACCCGAATGGGGGAAGTTACATCAGTCAAGACCCGATAGGG
The DNA here is from genome assembly GCF_000162415.1 of Prevotella sp. oral taxon 317 str. F0108. NCBI lineage: Bacteria > Pseudomonadati > Bacteroidota > Bacteroidia > Bacteroidales > Prevotellaceae > Prevotella > Prevotella sp. oral taxon 317. Next base: position 7,636 of record NZ_GG740075.1, read on the forward strand.
TTGGCAGGTGGCAATCCTACGTTGTACGCATACGTGTCGGACGTAAACTGTTGGAATGATGTTCTAGGGTTGACTGCCGAAGTATACAAATTAGTGGCAACGAAGGATGGTTATTATGATGTGTATGAATGGGGGAATGATAAGCCCGTGGGCAAAACATATTTAAAGAAAGGAGATACTTGGAAAATAGGGGAAACAACGAATTTCAGAACAAGAAAAGATGGAACTGAAATTCAAAATAGATATACTCAAAAATGGCTGAGACAAAACAATTTAGAATATAAGCGTTTACAGTATTCCCCCAATAAATCGGCAAAAACGTCATTCCAAAATTTTGAAACAAGCCGTATAGAGAAGTTTGAAAAGCAGTTTGGTAAAAAGCCAGCAGGTAATAAATGCTATCATTAAAAATGATGAACAGAGTAAGTATTCAAATTGATTCACCTAGCTATGTAAAGGTTAGTGAAATAGGCAAGGAACTTGTTGCATTTTCATTAACAATAGAAAGGAAATATCCTCAAATAGATTTTGAGTTCGCTTTTTGTTTCAGAGCGTTGTACACCACACGCGGCATCCGGTCAAAGGTCCGGTTTGAGAAGGATTGCAATTATCTTGGTATGGATTTGATAATCTCCGAAGAAGAATTTAATCCTTATAAGAATAACGTTTCTATGCAACGGCGGATTATGGGTAAGCATTTCTTCCCATTTTTTGCAGAGAACATAAAGAAATACAGAAACAAGTTGCCCGTTCTCAAACCCATTGAAAAAGACTTGGTGGAGGACATGCGCCTATTTCTCATTGAAAACCTTTGGCTACCTGACGATAGTGGCAGTTTTAAGTTGGCGGTTATAGAAAATGTTTCTTACGATCGTGCAATGGCTTTGTTCGGAAAGCCAAGACAAAAAAAGTTCACGGATACTGATAATGGTAAAATACAGGACATATTGTGGGAAGTGGACGAACAGACACAGCTATCAGCCCGATATAGGCTGATAGATAAAGTCTGGACGCTAGAAAGCTACAATATTGCAGAAGGGCAAATTGGGATTTGGAAATAGTTGACTAACGGGGTGCGCCTTCACGCTGGCGTACGACGAGCGGCACGAACTGGTGCGGCTCACCTTCCCCGACGGGCTGCACCGCGATTGGCGGTACGACGGCCGTGGCCGCATGGTGTGGGCGCGCGACGTGCTTGGGAACGTGACGGCCTACGCCTATGACGACGCCGACAACCTTGTACGCATCGAGGAAGCGGACGGCAACGTGCACAACCTCGTGTACGACGCCTCGGGCAACCTCATCAAGGCGTCGGACCTGTTGCACGACGTGGAGTTCGACTACGGCCCGCTGGGCACGCTCACGGGCAGGCGGCAGTTCGGCCGCCACGTGCGTTTCGGCTACGACAGCGAGCTGCAGTTGCGCGAGATCGTCAACGAAGGCGGGGAACGTTACGCCTTCGGGCTCGACGGACTGGGTCAAGTGGTGGAGGAGACCGGTTTCGACGGCCTGAAAAGAAAATACCTGCGCGACGGCGCGGGCAGGGTGACCCGCGTGGTACGCCCCGGCGGACGGCAGACGGACTACGAGCTGGACGGTGCGGGCAACGTGCTGGAGGAACGCCACCACGACGGACGCACCAGCCGTTTCGCCTACGACGGCGACGGCCTGCTGCTGCGTGCCGAGAACGAAGAGACGAAGGTGGCCTTCAAGCGCGATGCCGCCGGGCGCGTGGTGAAGGAGACGCAGGGCGGGCACAGCATCGTGCGCACGTTCGACCCGACGGGGCGGCACGTACGTACGGAAAGCAGCCTCGGGGCGAGCGTTGATTACCGCCACGACGGGCAGGGAAGGCTGCAGGAGATGTCGTGCGGGGAGTGGACGGCCAAGTGGCTGCGCGACGGCGTGGGGCTGGAGGCCGAACGCCACCTTACGGGCGGCGTGCACGTCACCACCCGGCGCGACAGGTTCGGGCGCGAGACGTACAAGAGCGTAGGTGCGCGCAACGTGGAGCAGCTCCGCCGCCGCTACACGTGGGACATGGGCAACCGCCTGCTGGTGGCGCGCGACGAG
>NZ_GG740075.1:10289-14180 GCF_000162415.1 Prevotella sp. oral taxon 317 str. F0108
ATATTATGACCCAAATGCAGGGAGTTATATCAGCCAAGACCCGATAGGATTGAAAGGTGGCAATCCAACGTTATACGGTTACGTAGGAAACACCAACAATTGGTATGATGTTTGGGGACTGAGACCGTTCGGACATGCCGTTGGTGATATTGGTGAGAAAGCCGTAATCAATGACCTTAAAAAGAACGGTTATGAGATTATTGATGTAAAATACGGCTCTAACAACGGCATTGACGTGCTTGCTAAGAACCCCAAGACAGGAAAATACGATGCTTTCGAGGTCAAGTCTTCGACGGTGGCAACTTCAACCTCTCCGAAGCCCAGATGAATCCTAGTGATTTTGTTAAAACGCGACTTAATGAAACTGAGCTCCGGGGCAAGATTAATGAAGACACCCGAGCAGAGATTATGTCTAAGCTAGGCGAAAGGAAAATCGCCTATGTGGACATAAAGAGAGGGAAAAGAGGAAAGCTATATGCCGATTCCATTAGCTATGAAAATTGGGATACAGAAACGAAAAGAATAGAAAAACTAAAAAAAGGAGGACATCATTAATGAAAAAAAAAGTATTCGACAAACTTGTGGAACGTGAGTTGAAAAAATTCAAGAACTATGTCCAAAGCGACTTTATGACAAAGTTTATCTCAGACATGTCCATTGACTACAACAACTACATCAAGCATGACACTGCGTATGGCAATTACTTTGGGATGCACTTTTATCCCTTTTGGCATAATTCCAATCAAGAAGACTTTACGGGAATAATCGATTCTTATATGTTGGAATACATGGTCTGCACAATGTATGTCCATGACCCCGAGAAAAAATTCCGTTATATGTTGGTTGGTGCATCCTCACTCTTCTTGGCCATCCTCATTTTTGGAGACGACAGAGAGAGGGACACCATGTTCCATTCCATAGTCAACCTGATAAAAGAATACATAACGATGGAGTACAGCATTAATTATCAATCCACCACCCTCCAAGAGGCGTTTTTGCTGTACGACATCCAAACCAATAGCAAGAACCATGACCAGTGGACACCCTACATCACGGTATCACTGACCCCACTCTATCAAGATTGCATGGACAGCATCCTCTCTGACGACGAGGAACGTGTCAATACCCTATTGTCGGACATGTTGGACTACCATGTCAAACAGTCTAACAACGACAACTTTGTGCGGAGCGAATTCACCTACCCATCACAAAGAGTCTTCCCCACGGAGATTTTGGCTCTCATCCACTATCGGCATACGCAGGGAAAATCCATCGACTTCATCGATGACGAAGTTTTGAGCGTGTTCGTTCCATACATAAAGGCAGGCAACTTCCGTCCCTCACCAGCAGTAGAGAAGGCAAGAAATGACATGTATGGTCTTCTCGGTATAAGATGAAATGGCAAAGCCGCGTGCTCGTTAAATCCTACTGAATAGGGGTAACATTGTCACCACCGAAGATTCCGGTGGTCGGTTGGCCGAAGACCGCGAACACTTCTACCACTACGACTGCAAGGGCAACCTCGTGTTCAAGGAGTTCAAGGAAATGGCGTTGCGTGGCGGCATCGTCGCCCCTATCAATAAGGAACGGCTCGAAACCGAACTGGGCATCCGTTTCCGCACTTTCGGCACGGGCTGGCGTTACGATTGGCAGAGCGACGGCATGCTCGCCCGCGTCGTTCGTCCCGACGGCAAGGAAGTCTCGTTCGCCTACGATGCCCTCGGCCGCCGCATCCGCAAGACATACGCAGGAACGACCACCCACTTCGTTTGGGACGGCAACGTGCCACTGCACGAATGGACGGAGACAGCTGAATCGGAAAAAAGCGAGATGGTCACCTGGCTCTTCGAACAAGACACGTTCGTGCCTGACGCCAAGCTTGTTGCCAACGGTGAGTGTTTCTCCATCATCTCCGACTACCTCGGCACGCCCCTGCAAGCCTACGACAAGCAGGGAAACAAGGTTTGGGAGCAGGAGCTGGACATCTACGGGCGGCAAAGGAAACGCCCGTCAGCGTTCATACCATTCAAGTACCAAGGGCAGTACGAGGATGCAGAGACAGGATTGTATTACAATCGGTTCAGGTATTACGACCCGAATGCGGGAAGTTATATCAGCCAGGACCCGATAGGATTGGCAGGTGGCAATCCAACATTGTATGGATATGTGGGAGAGCCAAATAGTTGGATAGACGTGTTAGGGTTATCAAAAATTCCGGCACAAACATTGCAAATGAAATGGGAAACCCATGTAGGTTCGAAACATACACAAGCCCACATACATCATGGTTTCCCAGAGAAATTCTCAGATCGATTTAAAAACATTGCAGATATTGATGTAAACAATCCGAAGTATTTCTATAATCTACCCCAAAATAAACATACAAAAAAGCCTGGGGTACACACAAATAGTTCGCGAACAGGGCGCAACTGGAATAGAACATGGTCAGGTATCCTAGATAGAGTTGAAAAGATGAACTTGTCTAAGTCCGAAGCTAAAGAATTCCTAGAGGCTAGACTAAGAGAGCTTGCACGGAAAGAGCGTATTAGTAAATATAATTCAGAGGCAATAAAAGGAGCTGGAAAACATTAAAAAATGATATTATTATGGAATTTAGAAAACTATCAGAATGTGAAGTTTTTGAAAGAATGAAACGGAGAAAAATGGAAATAAGGCATTTGGAAAAGCTGCCGCCATTAGATAAATTGTATCTATCCTTCATATCAAAATATGAAGGCGTTGAAATTACACCAGACATTGAGATTTATGGATATGAGAAGGTGCTATACGAGAATCGCTATTTGGTAACTAATTATAGTGATATAAGCCAACAAGTGTGGATGATTGGTACATCAGGACAAGGTGATGGATGGTTTATAAATAAGGAAAGTAATCTCGTTTTATTTTATGATCATGACCAAGGTGAATATTCCAATATTACCCAGTTTACGAGTCTCAATATTTCATTTTGTTGTTTTTTACAAATGGCATTCCTATACCAAGATTTGGAAAAAATGTTGAGAAAACAAGAAAATGTAAATAAAATTCTACTGGATGCTTTTGTTAAAGAGATTGACTCCATATATCCTAATTTATTTAAGGCTTACCCCTATAAGTATTTCTGACAAAGGAATGATACCTAATATGCCTGTTGGATAGGATAGAGAGAACTTCTCTAATTTAGTGAGTACAACACTTTCTGCCCTATTGCCAAATGCCTATAATGTATTGTCTTCGACAACCTGATACGCATCGAGGAGGCGCACGGCAACGTGCACAACCTCGCGTACGACGCCTCGGGCAACCTCGTCAAGGCCTCGGACATGCTGCGCGACGTGGAGTTCGACTACGGACCGCTGGGCACGCTCACGGGCAGGCGGCAGTTCGGCCGCCACGTGCGTTTCGGCTACGACGGCGAGCTGCAGCTGCGCGAGATTGTCAACGAAGGCGGGGAACGCTACGCCTTCGGGCTCGACGGACTGGGCCAAGTGGTGGAGGAGACGGGTTTCGACGGACTTCGCCGCAAGTATGTACGAGACGGCGCGGGCAGGGTTGTGCGCGTGGTGCGCCCTGGCGGACGGCAGACGGACTACGAGCTGGACGGGGCGGGCAACGTGCTGGAGGAACGCCACCACGACGGACGCATCAGCCGTTTCGCCTACGACGGCGACGGCCTGCTGCTGCGTGCCGAGAACGGCGAGACGAAAGTGGCCTTCAAGCGCGATGCCGCTGGGCGCGTAATAAAGGAGACACAGGGCGGGCATAGCATCGTGCGCACGTTCGACCCGACGGGGCGGCACGTGCATACGGAAAGTAGCCTTGGGGCAAGCGTGGATTACGGCCACGACGAACAAGGGAGGTTGCAAGAGATGTCGTGCGGGGAGTGGTTGG
>NZ_GG740075.1:14693-16714 GCF_000162415.1 Prevotella sp. oral taxon 317 str. F0108
ATTACGGGACGTGTGGCCAGATATGATTACGACGAGTTCGACAACCTCATCTCGGCCGAGTACGAACGCGGCGGCGAGGTGGAACGCCTCTACCGTGTGCCCGACCGCATGGGTAACCTTTTCGAGTCGCGTGAGAAGGACGACCGCAAATATGACGCAGGCGGACGATTGGCCGAAGACCGCGAATTCTTCTACCACTACGACTGCGAGGGCAACCTCGTGTTCAAGGAGTTTAAGGAGCTGTCGTGGGGCGGCAACGTCATCGCCCCTATTAATAAGGAGCGGCTCGAGACTGAACTGGGCATCCGTTTCCGCGCCTTCGGCACGGGCTGGCGTTATGATTGGCAGAGCGACGGCATGCTCGCCCGCGTCGTGCGCCCCGACGGCAAGGAGGTCTCGTTCGCATACGACGCCCTCGGCCGCCGCATCCGCAAGACATACGCAGGAACGACCACCCACTTCGTTTGGGACGGCAACGTGCCACTGCACGAATGGACGGAAGAAAATGAGATGGTCACTTGGCTCTTCGAGCAAGACACGTTCGTGCCTGCCGCCAAGCTTGTTGCCAATGGCGACTGCTTCTCCATCATCTCCGACTACCTCGGTACGCCCCTGCAAGCCTACGACAAACAAGGAAACAAGGTTTGGGAACAAGAGCTGGACATCTACGGCCGGCAAAGAAAACGGCCATCCGCGTTCATTCCATTCAAGTACCAAGGGCAGTACGAGGATGCAGAAACGGGGTTATATTACAATCGGTTCAGGTATTACGACCCGAATGGGGGAAGTTACATCAGCCAAGACCCGATAGGGTTGATGGGTGAGAACCCCACTTTGTATGCCTACGTATCAGATATAAATAGCTTAACTGACCTTCTGGGGTTGACTGCCGAGGTATATAAATTAGTGGCAACGAAGGATGGTTATTATGATGTGTATGAATGGGGGAATGATAAACCCGTGGGCAAAACATATCTAAAAAAAGGAGATACGTGGAAAATAGGGGAAACAACTAATTTCAGAACAAGAAAGAATGGTACCGAAATTCAAAATAGATACACTAGGAAATGGTTGAGACAAAACAATCTGGACTATAAGCCATTGCAACACTCTCCTAATAAATCGGCAAAAACTTCATTCCAAAATTTTGAAACAAGCCGTGTAGAGAAGTTTGAAAAGCAATTTGGTAAAAAGCCAGCAGGAAATAAATGCTATCATTAAAAACGATGAACAGAGTAAGTATTCAAATTGATTCACCTGGCTATGTAAAGGTTAGTGAAATAGGCAAAGAACTTGTTGCATTTTCATTAACAATAGAAAGGAAATACCCTCAAATAGATTTTGAGCTCGCCTTTTGTTTCAGAGCGTTGTACACCACACGCGGCATCCGGTCAAAAGTCCGATTCGAAAAAGACTGCAATTGTTTAGGCATGGACTTAATAATGTCGTTAGATGAGTTCAATCCTTATAAGAACAACGTTTCTATGCAACGGCGGATTATGGGTAAACATTTCTTTCCATTTTTTGCAGAGAACATAAAGAAATACAGAAACAAGTTACCCGTTCTCAAACCCATTGAAAAAGATTTGGTGGAGGACATGCGCCTATTTCTCATTGAAAACCTTTGGCTACCTGACGATAGTGGCAGTTTTAAGTTGTCGGTTATAGAGAATGTTTCTTACGATCGTGCAATGGCTCTGTTTGGAAAGCCAAAACAAAAAAGGTTCACGGATACTGATAACGGTAAAATGCAGGACATATTGTGGGAAGTGGATGAACAGACAAAGCTATCAGCCCAATACAGACTGATAGATAAAGTTTGGACGCTAGAATGCTATAACATTGAGTGATGGCAAGTAGCAGGGTGGAGGATGGGATATGTATGTGATTAATGCCCCGTGTGCGCACGTTCGACCCGACGGGGCGGCATGTGCATACGGCTAGCAGCCTCGGAGCAAGCGTGGACTACGGCCACGACGGACAAGGGAGGTTGCAGGAGATGTCGAGCGGGGACTGGTCGG
>NZ_GG740075.1:16903-27926 GCF_000162415.1 Prevotella sp. oral taxon 317 str. F0108
CCAAGTGGCTGCGCGACAGTGTGGGGCTGGAGGCCGAGTGTCACCTAGCGGGCGGCGTGCACGTCACCACCCGGCGCGACAGGTTCGGGCGCGAGACGTACAAGAGCGTGGGTGCGCGCAACGTGGAGCAGCTCCGCCGCCGCTACACGTGGGACATGGGCAACATTGCGGAAAGCATGTACGCTTACAGAGGCCAGAGCGCGCGGTTGCGGGCATGCAACTTGCGGCAGACAGAAACGGCACCATGCCCCTGCAGAAGTTGTTTGTCATTAAAAGGCCGTTCTCAATTTGTAGATAATGTTTTCTGCTTTTGCTTGCTCGTGTCGATAAAATGGCGTAACTTTGAAGGTGATTTTTAATTCGTCAGGAAACAAGAAAGACAAAATGGAAGACTTCGTTCACCTTCACGTACACACATATTATTCTATACTCGACGGCCAATCGAGCATACAACGCCTTGTGGATAAGGCCATAGCCAACGGCATGGGCGGTATGGCACTGACCGATCATGGCAACATGTTCGGCACGAAAGAGTTTTTTAACTACTGCAAAAAGGTTAACGGCAAGCGCAAAGAAGAAGGCTTGCCCGAATTTAAACCTATCATCGGCTGTGAGATGTATGTGGCGCGACACCGAAAAACAGACAAGGTGAAGGAGAATGGAGATATGAGCGGCTACCACCTGATTGTGTTGGCGAAGAATTATACAGGATATAAGAACCTGACAAAGCTGGTTTCGAGAGCGTGGGTAGACGGATATTACATGCGCCCCAGAACCGACCGAGAAGACTTGGAGACCTACCACGAGGGACTGATTGTCTGTTCGGCGTGCATCGCTGGCGAAGTTCCACGCAAGATTTTGAGGAACGACATCGAGGGCGCACGCGAGGCTGCGCAATGGTATCACCGCGTTTTTGGCGACGACTATTACTTGGAGTTGCAACGCCACGAGGTGAAAGACCCGCATATACGGGCTAACAGAGAGGCGTTCCCGCTGCAACAACGTGCCAATAAGGTGATGTTGGAAATGGCGGAAGAGATGGGTATCAAGGTGGTATGCACGAACGATGCCCACTTTGTGGACCAAGAGAACGCCGAGGCACACGACCACTTGCTGTGTTTGTCGACTGGTAAGGACCTAGACGACCCCACGCGCATGCTATACTCTAAGCAAGAGTGGTTTAAAACGCGCGAAGAAATGAATGAGGTGTTTGGCGATTTGCCGCAAGCCATGCGTAACACGGTGGAGATATTAAATAAGGTGGAAACCTATTCGATAGACCATTCGCCCATTATGCCTTTCTTTCCCATACCCGAAGACTTCGGAACGGAGGAACAATGGCGGCAACGCATATCTGAAAAAGAACTGTACGACGAGTTTACATCCGACGAAAACGGACAGAACCAGCTGCCACCCGAAGAGGGAGAGGAGAAAATTAAGAAACTGGGCGGATACGAAAAGCTGTATCGAATAAAGTTCGAGGCCGACTATTTGGCCAAACTGGCATACGATGGGGCTAAGAAACTGTATGGCGAACCGCTTACAGAGGAAGTGCGCGAGCGTGTGAACTTTGAGCTGCACATTATGAAGACAATGGGCTTTCCTGGCTACTTCCTTATCGTGCAAGACTTTATCAACACGGCACAGAACGAATTGGACGTGATGGTTGGCCCCGGACGTGGGTCGGCCGCAGGCTCTGTCGTGGCCTATTGTTTGGGCATAACGAAGATTGACCCCATCAAGTACGACTTGCTTTTCGAACGTTTCCTTAACCCCGACCGTATATCGTTGCCCGATATTGATACCGACTTTGACGACGACGGACGCGGGCGCGTGCTGGAATGGGTGGAAGATAAGTACGGACACGACAAGGTGGCGCACATCATTACCTACGGAACGATGGCCACGAAAAACTCTATCAAGGACGTTGGACGTGTGGAAAAGGTTCCGCTGAAGATTGTGAACGACTTATGTAAGCTTATTCCCGACAAACTGCCCGATGGCTTGAAGATGAGCGTGGCCAATGCCATTAAGGCCATTCCCGAATTGCGTGAGGCTGAGGCATCGGCAGACGAGGGGTTGCGCAACACCATGATGTATGCCAAGATGTTGGAGGGAACGGTGCGCGGAACGGGTATTCACGCCTGTGGAACCATTATCTGCCGCGATGCGATTAGCGATTGGGTGCCCGTTTCTACTGCCGAGGATAAGGCCGACCCTGGACATAAGCTGCTTTGTACCCAATACGACGGGCATGTTATCGAAGAAACGGGGCTTATCAAGATGGACTTCTTAGGCCTGAAAACGCTTTCCATACTGAAAGAGGCTGTGGAAAACGTGCGACTCTCTACCGGTAAGACCATCAACTTGGAGGAAATACCCATCGACGATCCGCTTACTTACAAGCTATATTGTGAGGGAAGGACGATTGGGACTTTCCAATTTGAGTCGGCCGGCATGCAGAAGTACTTGCGCGAGCTGCAACCCACGGTGTTTGAAGACCTCATTGCCATGAATGCGCTTTACCGCCCAGGGCCAATGGACTATATACCCGAATTCATTGCGCGTAAACGCGACCCGTCAAGGGTGAAGTATGATATTCCTTGCATGGAGAAGTATCTTAAAGATACGTATGGTATTACGGTGTATCAAGAGCAGGTGATGTTGTTGTCTAGACAACTGGCCAACTTTACGCGTGGACAGAGCGACACGCTGAGAAAGGCTATGGGTAAGAAACTTATTGCGCAGATGGATAAGTTGGAGACACTGTTCTACGAGGGCGGAATGAAAAACGGTCATCCCAAGGAAGTGCTCAACAAGATATGGGAAGACTGGAAGAAGTTTGCCTCGTATGCCTTTAATAAGAGTCATGCCACGTGCTATTCGTGGGTGGCTTTCCAAACGGCGTACTTCAAAGCGCATTATCCAGCCGAATATATGGCCGCCGTGATGAGTAGAAACCTTGCCAACATCTCGGAAATAACCAAGTTTATGGACGAATGTAGGGTGATGGGCATTAAGACGTTGGGACCAGACGTGAACGAGTCGCGCCTGAAATTCAGTGTGAACAAGCATGGCGAGATACGTTTCGGACTTGCCGCCATCAAGGGAATGGGCGATGCGGCGGCTCAGGCCATCATTCAAGAACGCGAAAAGAACGGACCTTACACGTCGGTGTTCGACATGGTGCAACGCGTGAACCTGAGCTCGGTGAACAAGAAAGCCATTGAAAGTTTGGCACTGAGCGGTGGGTTTGACAGCTTGGGCATAGCGCGCGAAAACTATTTGGGGACAGACAGCAAAGGGGCTACCTTTATAGATAACCTTACTCGTTATGGTCAGCTTTTCCAAATGGAGCAACAGCAAATGCAAAACTCGCTCTTCGGTGCCAGCAATGCTGTGGAAGTGAGTACTCCGCCTGTTCCCCAAGCAGAGCGATGGAGCAGCATAGAACGCCTGAACAAGGAGCGCGACTTGGTGGGGATTTACCTTTCGGCGCATCCGCTAGACGATTATAAGATTGTGTTGCAGTCTATGTGCAATACGGGATGCAACGAACTGGAAGACAGAATGGCATTGGTGCAGAAGGCCGAGGTTACGTTGGCGGGCATGGTAACCAATACGCGTTCGGCTGTTACCAAGACAGGAAAACCCTGCGGCTTTGTAACCATCGAAGATTATTCGGGTTCGGGCGAGCTGGCTTTCTTCGGCGAAGAGTGGGGAAGATGGAATGGCATGTTTGAAGTGGGCAGAACGCTTTTCGTGAAGTGCCGATTTACGCAGAAATATCCCACTAGTGCGTTTGTAGACTTGCAGGTGGCGAACATCGAATACTTGCAAACCACGTTCGACAAACGGATTGAACGGTTTACAATTCAGGTGGACAGCGCGCATGTCGACCAAACGGTTGTGAACGACATTGTGACGATGGTGAGCGATAGTCCCGGTCAAACGCAGCTTTATTTCGAGGTTTACGACAGCGAAAGTAACAATACGTTGCTGTTAAAGGCAAGCATTCCGCCCATAAGGGTGGGGCGAACGCTGGTTAACTACCTGGAAAGCGACCCGCACATGAACTATAAGGTGAACTGATTTGGCAGCATTTAGTGACATATTTACATGTGCGCGGACCCGTGCGTTGGCCGAAAGCGGACAGGTGTCGCCATTTTTGTTGCTATATATAAGGTGTAAGACGTGGCGTTAGCAGCGTTCAAGGCATTTGGAAAGAAGGCGAAAAGCCTGTGGCGCGCATTTTGTGGCACAGTGTTTGCACTGAGTTAATTGGACAAAACAAACCCAATAGAGATTAATAACAAATAAATAAGGAATACATCATTATGGAAGTAAAAATCACATCAGAAAACTTCGAGAGTTATAAGAATGGCGAATTGCCATTGGTTGTTGACATTTGGGCTACATGGTGCGGCCCCTGCAAGATGGTTGGCCCCATCATCTCTGAGTTGGCTAACGACTACGACGGCAAGATTGTTGTAGGAAAGTGCGACGTAGAAGAGAACAACGAGGTTGCCGCAGAGTTCGGCGTACGTAGCGTTCCCACGATTCTGTTCTTCAAGGGCGGACAGTTGGTAGACAAGTTCGTTGGTGCAACCAATAAGGAAACACTCGACGCGAAGTTCCAAGCCCTGCTGTAACTCGACCTTTAATGGTGAGAAACGAAAATGAAGTGCAAGACACCTGATGCGTGTCTTGCACTTTTTTTGTTGCTGTTTTCTTCGGAAATGGATTCAAAGCACATTTCATTCGGGGTGCTTTTGGAATTGTCTTGCTGCTCTTATTCTCTTTTCTCATTCCTCCAAAGATGGGTTTCTCACCACCCAATTGTTCCTAATCTGCTTGTGTCTATGTGGATTTGTGTGGGTCGCCTTTGTGTGAACAGCGGACTAATAGAAAGAAGTGCGAGGCTGTGACAAATGTCGCAACCCCGCACTTTGTGCATATTACAATCGGAATATTCTGTCGTCGAAGTTCTCATCAACATCAAACTCTTCGTCAAAATCCTCGCCTGGTTTTGCTCCGGGCTCTTCTGCCTGGAACGAACCTGCGGCCAAATGCGTCTCAATGGTGAGCAACTCCATCAGTACGCACGGCGTAATGTATTTCTTTTTCTTCATCGCGGTATCGTATTTAGTTAACAATCATCTTCTTTCCATTTACCATGTACACGCCAGGTGCGAGGTAGAATGTACGCGTTTCGCCTGCCTTTATCATGGTGCGTGTTACGCATTGTCCCGACATTGTATAGACATTAAGCGGAACATCTTTTCTTGCTACGGCTGTGATTTGGCCTGTGCTGACCGTTACTTTTAGCGCAATCTCTTCTTGAACGTCTTCAATGGCCGTGGGTGTTGACCCTTCATCGCCATCGAAACTGATGTTAAAGGAGTTGAATGCCTTAGACAAGAGCGGCCCTAGGTTCTCGAAATGGAATACCGAACGGAACGGGAAGAGGAACAGTTGTTGTTTCTTCAAGTTCTTGAATGCCACGTATCTGTCGAGCGAGAAGTAGAACACCATCTCGTTTCCGGGTTTGTTGATTACACGTCCAGAGTATGTATAGTAGCTCTTGAATGGTACTGGATGTCCGTCGAGCGTGCTGTATACCGCGTAGCTTGTAACCAATCCTGCAAGAGCTTCTGGCGTCTTCTTTATGAGAGCGCCTTTCTCGGCTGCCACGAATGAAACATTACCATCACCATATCCTGGCGCAATACGTACGATGTAAGGCATGTTGGCCTCACTTTTGTTAACGCCTGTAAGCGTTTTGAGTTTAGCCGTTACCTCATAGTCGGCTCCTTCGTGTTTTGGGCCAGAGGAACAGATGAGCGAATTGTCGCGCATCTTGGCTAAATAGAAGTGCGATTGTGGACCAACAGCATTGCTGTGCATGCCATTTCCGTCGATAGAAAGCCCATATGGGAGTACTAGCGTCGCATAGTTCACACGTCCCATGCCTTGTACCGTAACCTCTCTTGTGTAAGTGGCGTGGCATTCTGGCTTGAGTTGTATGTCGTATGGGGCGAAGAACGGCAGCTTATCTGTCAGCGTTATGTTGGTATGCCCCTCAAATCCTTTGCCATCTGTGCGCTGTAAAGCCGTATGGCTTACACTCGCTAATTGCTCTGCCCGATAAGGTAAATATATAAGCGCATTCTTGGCAAGCTTGCTACGGAGGTCTTCTAATATGGGCACCAACTGCTGAGTATGTTCTTTACGGATGATATCGAATAGCTTGGAGTTGTCAACGAAGAGTACATCGCCTAGGCTATGAGGCACATTGGGGTCTGTTCCCTTTGCTATCGACTGCTGCATCACGTCGACAATCTGATTGAGGGTTAGATAACCAAACTCGCTAGTTGCGCCCTGTTGATGCTTGTTGCCTTCAAATCCCGACTCGGTTGTCTGTATCTCGGCACCCACTAACGGCGTAGGCATGTAGTGTTTGTTAGCCGCGTCTTTATAATACATGGCCTTGTTATAGATAGGTATCCATTTCACCTTGGGCTCGTAGTTCTTAACTTCGAGCTTTATCACCGTGTGATAATAGGCAAAAGCCCTGTGTTGCTCTTTCTTTGTAGGCGCAATGTTATAGCGTGTCTCATCTGTCGTATAGAGATACATCGTCTTTGTTTCATTGTCTCTTAACAACGTATTTTCTTGTGCAAACTTACCGTGCTCCGTTTTCTTAGTAATCACACCGTTGATGTTGGTCTCCACTTCACCAGTCATCTTTGTATATTCCTCCATGGTGAACTGCCGTTCGGTGAAATATGCAGACGTCAGCGTGCTTTGTTTATTAGACAAGTCTCCAGCATTGTTGAATGGGAACGCGATATTTCCCGCCAAATCCACCTCTATTTTCTTCGTATAGTCGTAGTTGGCAACAACACCCTTGTTCGTGTAAAGGTCATCATTCACCTTATTATAATAGTCTGACGCCACGAAACTGTATCTCGAGTTGTGCGTTCCTGGATTGTTAAGGTACGTGTTGTCCGCAAAGTCCGACTTCAAGTTCCTAAATGTGAACTTCAGCTTTGTTTGCTCTGAGAATCCTTTGGGTACTCGGTACACAAACTTTTCGCCACCAAGATTGAAGTCTGTTGCGTCGAACGTTCGAACTTGTTCGGTGTTGTACGCGCCATGACACACCACGTCTACCGACTTGATGTAAGGATTTAGTGTCTCCATAATCAGCGTGATGTTCACCAATGCGGTGGGCGAGGAGGTGTTTGGAAGTCCTTCTATCTTGAATTTAACGGCATCGTTGTTGTAGCCATCAATCCTTACAGTCCCATTGGGCGTTGTCTCTTTGATGTCTATTGTTCTGGTTAGCGGGTCGCTTTCTTCTCCTGTTGGGCCGAAAATTTTCAGTTTGAAAGGTGTTGAACTCACTGCTTGCTCGTTTATGGCAGCCATTTGTGCATGATCTCCCGCACTCCCATACGTGAAGAATGCTTGCTTATTCTTATTCATGCGCAGGAAGTACTCTTTGCTGCCGACGCGAAAGAATGGGCGTCCGTTAGACCACTCGAACCGCACGTGTTTGTTTTCGTCTGTAAGTTCGGCGGGAACAGGAACAGGAGAAGGGCTGTCTTCTCTTTTGTGATACAAGAATTTAGGTTTCCCATTTATTATGGTGTATATCTCATCGTTAGCTGTTCGATGCCAGATAGCTCGTTCCGTGCCACCTTTCACTTCGCTTGTGAGGAAGAATTGCTTGTGCCCGTGCCCAGCGTTTTTGAGTACAAAGCCTGGCGTCTTATAGTCATCCTTCCTGTAATCTACTTTAATACCCACGATGCGATAGCCAACGGGCACTTTACTTTCGCCCGAAGCTGCAGATACTTTCGCTGTTGTGGGTGCTTCTACAAAGTATGTGCCTTTCTGTAAGGCATACCACGACTTGTTGTTGGCATTTACAATTTTGATGAATTTGTTGCCTCTGGTGTCATCCCAAGTTTTACCATCGTGTGCCCCTTGCTCGTATAGGTAAACACTGGCAGTCGTTTCTTGGCTGTTATATTGATCATAACTGTAAAATTTCTTCCCTCTCTTCTCACGTAGTTTTAGTTCGCCCACATCGGTTTTGCCTAATGGCATGTCGTTTTCAGAAAGACTTATGCTGCTGCTGTGCTCAATTTTGGGCGTCAGTTCGTATTCAAATTCGTTATTTGCAGTGAACCATAGCTCGATACTTTCGTAAGTAAACGCTGCAAGACGGCTCCTCCCCGTGTTTCCTGCGAAACAGAAGTAGAGGATATGCCCCATGTCGGCTGCTTTACGTTCGATAGTAAACGTCTGGCCATAGCTGTTTTTAGGGAGCACTACATGTGCATCACTGCGAAAGGTTGGGTCTGTTTTCGCATGGTCAAGCCTGATGTTTGCTTTATCCACTTCGCCGAAAGTCCAATCTTTCCATCGCTCGAATGGTAGCGAAGGCATAACATCATCGAAGATGGCTTTTTCGGATGGTATACTTAGATTGTTCTTAATAACGATTCTATAGCCTGTTATCTTGTATCCCTTAGGCATGGCTATTGATGAGTAGTTAGGGATTACGCCAGTAACGTGTATCATTCTCTCTTTCCCTTCCTTTTTATAATATAGGAAGTTACAAGTGTGGTTACCCAGCACGCCGTCTTTAGACAATGTGGGCTCGTCTGAACAAGAGTAGGTGATGGGTAGCTGCTTGTGTTGCCAAAGTGAACCATATCCACCCTCGAATCCCACTTCGTGTGGATTGTGCGTAAAGGCGGTGATAAGGTTTCCTAAGGAAGGGCTGATGGTTGCGTTTTGTGCGGACAGCGGTACGCTACGCCAAACCAATAGTAAGGCAATGATTAGCGATAGTGGATAACTGTGTCGCATTCGTAGTAGTAAATACATTCTCATACTAATTCTTTTAATTAAATTATGTCTTCATGATAACCTTCTTCAACTGTCTTTCATGGCTTTCGCCTATCGTGAGGTATATCTTCTTTTAGTTTCCTGAGTTTGACGTAGTTCACTGCGGGGCAATTCTCTCCCATGTTTAACTGCTCTCTAAAACTCATCGTTATAGTAGGCGGCTTGTTGCCGCAATCTCTCGCATGCGCTGACAATTGGCCTTTGGCCTGATGTTTTTAGCTTGGCGATGCAATCTTTTCAAATGTTAATTGGCGGCGAGTAGCCCCATATTTTCTGTAAATACGCTACAAAGATAGTCAAAAAAAGACAACAAACAATAGCGTGTGTCTAAAATAATGTTTTTTATATATATTTTACACATCAAACATGGGGCTAACGTGAGCTTTGCGCCTGTTGTTTGGCATTTATTCATATTTTTTGTTCGTTTTGTTTGATAGGCCGGTTGCATGCTTGTTCTAGTGAAATACAGCTTATATCGACCTGTAAGTCTAATTTTCCCTAGAATGGAGTGGTGAGAAGATGATGGTTAGTAAACTTTATTGTAAGTGAAGTTGTCTTGACTTTTAATATTTCTATAAATAGAGAGGAGTTTATTATCTTTGTGCTGTAATAACCAGATACTTCCCGCTCATGTACGAAGTACCGGACTAAGATACGATAAAATTTGATATTCTAGCCCATTCGTATGTGGCAAATGTGGTTATATCTCAAAAAGCGACCTGGCGGAAGTCATTCCTTGCATTCTCTACAAGTTGGAAACCAGCTGTCAATGATAGATTGCTTCTTCGTTTCCATGCTGCTGTCTCCGTTGGCCATGATGCCCCACAACCGCTCGCACTGGCATCGTAAGCGTACGTGTTTTCCGTGGCCGTTGCCCACTCGCGCGTGTTTACTGCATATTAGTTTTGTCTAGTTTTTAGCATGGATTTTAACATTATGAGTGCCCTTTTTGTTCACCAATCGCCCACCTGCCGCAAAAAAACGATTCTCGCGAAGGTTTGTTTTGGTGCAAAAAGGGGTAGCATGTGAATGTTGGCAAAATGAATTTTTATTTGAAAAGACTGACATTTGCACCTGTTTCGGGGCTGTTTGCGGCAAAATACAGTGTGTTTTGGTGCTAAATGGAATGCGTTTTGGTGCTAAATGCCTTGCGTTTTGCCGCTAAATAGCGTGCGTTTTGGTGCTAAACGCAGGGTAAAATACTACTAAATGCAATGCGATTTGCCGCTAAATGCGAGATGAAAAGCATAAACATCCACAGCAATTGTATAAACAAAACCTTTTCAAAGCATCAAACACCTGGCTAAAAAGGGCAAAATAGCCATTAAAAAGTAGGGTTTTGGGGGCTAAAAGTGGGTTTTCGGGGCGTAAAAATTACGAGTTGGCAACCAAACTAGAAAGGCGAAATGGTGCAAAATGCAGGTTCTAGGCTTAAAAATAGACAAACTCCAAGGCATGAAAAGTTAGAAATAGTGGTTGTTTACCTACTATTTAACCAAAATTTTCGCTAGAAAGGGGTGTTGGTTAACGTGTGTTTTGTAAAATAATAGCAATGGATTTAACGTTTTGGCGTATTGGGTTGGTGCGTGGTTAAGTTTATCGGTTGATGTATTTGTTAGTTTATAAGTTCATAAGCACGACCTCTTATGAGTTGTAGCGTGTCTGAGTTGAAGAGTTTGTTCGTTCGCACGTTGATGTGTTTGTTGGTTTACGTGTTGATGAGTTTGTTAGTTTGTGAGTTGATGAGTTGGTTAGTTTGTGAGTTGGTGAGTTAGTTAGTTTGTGAGTTGATGAGTTTGTTAGTTTATGAGTTGATGAGTTTGTTAGTTTATGAGTTCATAAGTGTGAGGCCTTTTGGGTTGTAGAGAGTAGGAGTTGATGTATTTGTTTGTTTATAAGTTCATAAGCATGACCTCTTATGAGTTGTAGAGTGTCTGAGTTTATGAGCCTGTGAGTTTATGGGTTTATGGCTTTGCGAGTTTATGGATTGTCAAGCACATGGGTTGTTAAGTTTGCTGGTAGGTGTGTTTATCGTTTGTCAAGTACACTCAGTGTATGCGTTTTTGTACTGTTAAGTCAAACCCCAATCGGCCATTCG
>NZ_GG740075.1:28539-50423 GCF_000162415.1 Prevotella sp. oral taxon 317 str. F0108
GCAAATGGGTTAACATAAAAAGCGGGATGGTTCTCATAACCATCCCGCTTTCTCGATGTATGCTCATGCGTGCAAATCAGTGATTGCACGTAGGGTTCCATGGCTTAAGCTGGGTGAAGAAATCGTTGCCCTTATCGTCTACGAGGATGAAGGCAGGGAAGTTTTCTACCCTAATTTTCCACACCGCTTCCATGCCAATCTCTGGGAATTCCACGCACTCGATGCTCTTAATAGAGTTTAACGACAGCACCGCAGCAGGGCCGCCGATACTTCCCAGATAGAAACCGCCATGCTTTTTGCAAGCGTCGGTAACAACTTGGGTGCGGTTTCCCTTGGCAATCATAATCATTGAGCCGCCGTGGTCTTGGAATTCGTCAACGTATGGGTCCATACGGTTGGCCGTAGTTGGGCCCATCGAGCCGCATGGAAGGCCTTCTGGCGTTTTCGCTGGGCCAGCATAAAGCACGGGATAGTCCTTAAAATATTGTGGTAGGTCGCCCGTTTCGTCTAGTCGTGCTTTCAGTTTGGCGTGCGCGATGTCGCGTGCCACGATGATGGTACCATTCAGACTGAGGCGCGTAGATACGGGATACTTGCTCAACTCTTTGAGAATCTCGGCCATTGGCTTGTCTAGGTCTACCTTCACAGCGTTTCCTTCGCCTGCATGACGCATTTCTTCGGGAATCAGTTCACCGGGATTGTCGTCCAATTTCTCAATCCAAATGCCGTCTTTATTTATCTTTGCCTTGATGTTTCGGTCGGCCGAGCAGCTTACGCCCATGCCAACAGGACACGATGCACCATGTCTTGGCAAGCGCACCACGCGTACATCGTGGGCAAAATACTTGCCGCCGAATTGTGCCCCAAGCCCAATTTTGTAGGCTTCTTCCAGCAATTGTTTCTCCAATTCCACATCGCGGAAGGCGCGCCCCGTCTCGTCGCCCGTGGTGGGTAGCGAGTCGTAGAAGTGCGTTGAGGCCAACTTCACGGTGAGCAGGTTCTTTTCGGCACTCGTTCCACCGATAACGAAGGCGATATGGTATGGCGGACAAGCTGCCGTTCCAAGGCTTTTCATCTTGTCGATGAGGAAAGGCACCAGCGTTCCTGGGTTTTGCAGCAAGGCCTTTGTTTGCTGATAAAAGTAAGTTTTGTTGGCCGACCCACCGCCTTTCACCACGCAAAGGAAACGATATTCTTCGCCTTCAGTGGCCTCGATGTCTATTTGTGCAGGTAGGTTGCAGCGTGTGTTCACCTCATCGTACATGTTGAGGGGTGCGTTTTGCGAGTAGCGCAGGTTCTCTTCCGTGTAAGTTTTGTACACGCCCTTAGAGAGAGCCTCCTCATCGCAGAAACCTGTCCACACGTGTTGTCCCTTTTCGCCGTGAATGATGGCCGTTCCTGTGTCTTGGCAGAAAGGCAATTTGCCCTTTGCCGCCACTTCTGCATTGCGAAGAAAGGTCAGCGCCACATACTTGTCGTTGTCGCTGGCTTCGGGGTCTGTAAGTATTTTTGCAACTTGTTCGTTGTGTTCGCGCCTTAAAAGGAAGTTAACATCGCGGAAAGCGGTGTTGGTGAGCATCGTCAGTGCCTTGGGAGACACTTTCAAAATCTCGTTTCCTTCAAATTCGCTAACCGATACGCCGTCCTTTGTGAGCAGGTAATACTCTGTTTCGTCTTTGCCTAACTGAAACATGGGAGCGTACTTAAATTCGGGTGTTTGTGCCATAATGTTTGTATTTATATTTAATAGGGAGCTAAGGAATTAAGAAGTTAAGGAGTTAAGGCATGTTCTAAAAATTCCCCGCAAAGGTTCAATTGTTGTTCCTTGTATTGCTCTTCACTGTCTTTTTGCTTTTATCTGAGCATCTTTTGCTTTCTCTTTCAGTCACATAGTTCACCATGCTCCTTCAAGAAGTAAGCAAAACCTGCTCAGCTAAAAAGTTAAAATACAGCAAAGGTAATTTTTAGAACCGGCCTTAAACCAATGGCTTTTGGGGTCTCCAAGTTCATGTGTTTGCAAGCTCATTAGCCTTTGGCCGCATAAGTATGTAAGTTCATTGCGCATGCGAGGAATGGATAAACAACCTCACAAACTTATGAACTTACAAACTCAGCATCTCCCAACCTCACTACTTAATATCCAAATATCTCTTGGGTTGTTACCTTTTTTATCTTGCCAATCTTCTCCAATCCCTTCATGTCGAGGTTTTTCTCGTCGCCTAGAATGAGATAACGCAGGGGCTTTTTGGCCATTGTCTGCTTTTCAAATTCAACCATCTCTTTGAGCGTAATCTTGGGCAGCGCATTGTAAATGCGTTCTTTGATGTCGAAATCCAGCCCCAACCTACGTGCTTGCAGATAAGCGTTGATGATGCCAAACTTGGTGGTACGTTCGGTGGCGATGCGTTTCATCGAAGCCTGTTTGGCCAGTTCGAAGGCCTTGTCGCTTTGTGGCATTTCATCGATGATGCTGTTAAAGGCGCGCACACAGTCCATCATCTTGTCGTTCTGACTGATGATGTTGGCTTGTAGCGACTCCGTTTCGCCCACTCTCGAAGGTGTGTTATAGCGTGCGGAGGCACTGTATGCCAATCCGCGAGTTTCCCTTAGCTCTTGGAAAACGATGCTGTTCATACCTGTTCCAAAGTATTCGTTAAACAGGTACACCACCGGACGCTGTTCTAAGTTCCAGCCTTTTCCGCTGTTGTTGTACAGCATCATGTAGATGTTTTTGGCCTCGTAGGGTGCAATCCACACCGCGTTTTCTTTGGTTTGCACCTTGGTGTAGGCCTTGTTTTGTGGTACGTTGGCCAGTGTCTTGCCGATGGCGTGATTTTCGTCAACTGCTTTTACCAATTCTTCGGGGGTAGATTGTCCGCAATAAAGCACCTCGTGCTTGTAGTTCCGCAGGCCTTTAAGCAGGTTGAGCAGGCTTTGCGGGTTTGTTTTGTCTAGCTCGGCGTTAGTCATCACGTTACGAACGGTGTTGTATGGGCCATACATGCCGTAAGCCGCGAGGGCCATGAAGTTGGACACTTGGTTGCTTCGGCTGTCTTTGCGTCCCTTCTTTACCAATTCTACGAGTTGCTTGTAGGCGGCGTTGTCTACCTTAGCATTGGCCAATAGGTGTTCAACCAGCCACAAAGCCTTGGGCATGTTCTCATTAAGGCCGGTGATGGTGATGTTCAAATTGTCGGCTCCTGCTGATATGCTGTAATCGCAAGCCAGTTGATAGAAACGTTGTTTCACCTGTTCGGGCGTCAATTTGTTGGTACCAAGATAGTCCAGATACTCGGTTGCGATGTCCAAACGCTTGTCGGCTTCCTTTCCAAAGTCGTAATGGAAGGCCAAAGTAAACAGTCCGTTGTCCTTGTTTGGCACGTAAAGCACGGGCAAACCTTTCTTCGTCTTCGTCTTTACTAGGTCTTTGTTAAAGTCTACAAAGCGCGGTTCTATGGGCGTAGTCTTGCTGGCGATGATTTCTTTCACGAAGTCGCTTTGCAAATCGCGGTTCGAAGGGATGGGCGTTATCTGCGGTTTGTCTATTTTCTTTTGTGTGGTGTCTTCGCCTTGTCGCTTGTAAACCACCGCGTAGTTGTTGTTCAGGTGCTTATTGGCAAAGGCCACAATCTGTGCCTTGGTCATCTTCGATATGCGGTCGAGCCTTCCAACCACGGTCTGCCAGTCTTTGCCGTTGATAAAGGCGTCTACAAATTGGTCGGCTCGGTCTTTGTTCTTTTCTAGCGCGTGATAGTACTCCAATTTCATATTGTTGATAACGGCGGGCAAGAGGTTGTCGGAGAAGTTACCTTTCTTTAAGTTCTCTACTTCTCCCAAAACAAGTTTTTTCACGTCGTCAAGGCTCTGTCCCTCTTTGGGCGATGCCCATAATCCCAGCAAACCATATTCGGCTAGCTGAAAAGATATGCTGCCGCCGCCAAGATATTTCATCTTTTGCGCCAGGTTAATGTCCATCAGTCCGGCCTTTTCGTTGCTTAGGATGTTGGCAATCACGTCCAAAGTGTCGCCTTGTAGCGACTTACCGCCGTCAAATCGCCATGCCATCATCAGCTCGTCGGCCTCCGGACCCACAACGGTGGTGTCTTTCGGGGCCGTAAGTGGCTTTTGTTTGGGGAACTGTGGGAAGGAGAGGCTCTCGCTTTTCTTCCACGAACCGAAATATTTGTCGATGGTGGCGATAACCTTATCAGGGTCCATGTCGCCCGCCATGCAGATGGCCACGTTGTTGGGAACGTAGTAACGGTTGAAGTAATTCTTGATATTTACAATCGAAGGATTTTTCAAATGCTCTTGTGTACCGATGGTAGTCTGCGTTCCGTAGGGGTGTGTAGGTGTTAACAACTTCGAAATGGCTTGCCAAACTTTGTTGCCATCGCGTGTAAGTCCGATGTTATATTCCTCGTAAACGGCCTCCAACTCGGTGTGGAAACCGCGTATAACCATGTTTTGGAAACGGTCAGCCTGTATCTTTGCCCAGTTGTCCACTTCGTTAGCAGGGATGTCTTCCGTGTAACACGTAACGTCGTTGCTGGTGTATGCGTTGGTTTTTTCGGCTCCGATAGACGACATCAGCTTGTCGTACTCGTTGGGGATGAAGTATTTGGCAGCCAATTGCGACACGCTGTCTATGCCGTGGTAGGCCTTTTTGCGCTGTTCGGGGTCGGTAAGTGTGCGGTATTTCTCGTACCTTTCTTCGATGTCTTTCAGCAAGGGTGCTTCTTTTTCGGCATCGGTTGTGCCGAATTGTTTTGTTCCCTTAAACATCAGGTGTTCCAGATAGTGTGCCAAGCCCGTAGTTTCGGCGGGGTCGTTTCTGCTTCCCGTCTTTACCGCTATGTAGGTGTGAATGCGTGGTGTCTCTTTATTTACCGAGAGATACACGCGCAGTCCGTTGTCCAAGGTGTAGATGCGCGTTCCCGTTGGGTCGCCCTTCACCGTTTGGTACTTGTAATCTTTTGCTTGCATGGCTGTTGCCGCTCCTGTGAGGAGCAAGACAACCAAAATCGATTTAATGCTCATACGATAAGATTTGTTTTGTTGATATTATTCGGTTTCCTTATTTAGCTGTTCCACAAATCCGCGATATACATCCTCTTCCACATCGCCCAACTTGTACTCCTTCAAGGCATCTTCCCTTATTGTGGCAATCCATTGCCGCTTGGCCTCGCGCCCTTGGTCGATGATGTCTTGCCAATCGGCGTGCCTAGGCTGTGCGATGCCGTAGTATTCGTTTATCAGACGATAGGCGAAGGCCCATTCGTATTGCTCGTAACGCTCGCCAATCTCGCCGAAACGTTCGGTTACTCGTTGTATGTCGGTTATTTCGCGGTTCTTTATTTCTTCAATTAGTCTAAGCTCTTCGCTTTCTGGCAGCAGCAGACCCGACAGGTCGCTCCACTGCTTCCAGCCGGTGGTCGATGCGGGTTCGGTTGGTCCATACTTCCGTACACAGCGCGCCAAGAACATCTTGATGGCCATGTCGTAGTTGCGCAAACCGATGTTTAGCGAGTTGTTGGTTATCACGTATCCCCTGAAATTGTATTCGGCCACGTTCTCGCCTTGGGCTTCGCGCAGTTTTTCTAGAATATGTTTGCCTTGCAACATCTCGTTAACGGTGAACGGACTAAGCCAAGTAAAGTTCACAATGCTTTTTTGTCCGCTGCGTGGACGTATGTCGCGCTTGGGCCATTTGCGCACATCGCGATACAAGCCCACGGTGTTTAGGTTGCGCCCCGGCACAAGATACATGATGTCGCCATAGGCAATGAGGTACGAAAAGGGGATGTTGCGCGTGTCGGGATGGTGCATTAGCTTGCCAAAACACACCGAGAAAGCCCCGATGTTGGCCGGCATTAGGATGTAAGCACCGCTTGCCGTCTTTGTTCCGCGCTCCAAAATGCCGTAGTGCATGGGCCCCATCTTGTAGGCATGATTACTGAAATTGGTGGCCGAACCTGCGTTATAGAATGAGAACATGGCCCCAATGAGCAGCGAACTTTTATGATGGCTGGCCGTGAACGGACCGCAAAAGGCGGCGCAGGCCTCGCCGTTGCTCATGTAGCTGTTGGCAAAAAACACGCTGGCCGATGCCGTAAAGCCATTGGTTAGCTGGCAAGCCTCGCCCACATAGCAGTCTTGCAGGTTGCAATCGTTGGTTATCGAAGAGCCGTCGGCCACGATAGAGTTCTCGCAAATAACGCCGCTGCCCACATATACGCCCGAACCTGCCGCGCTAAGCAGCGAGCAATCGAATAGCCTTGCCGCGCCATTCACCTCGCAATTGTCTTGTACGATGGTGTTCACCACCTCGCGCGTGTTCACTATCTTCACGCCAAAGCCAATCGTTCCGCGGTCGGGTAGGGCGCGTTCAAGCTCTTCGGCAATCATTTGCCTAAGCCTTTCGCGCAGTTCTCTGTCGGCATTGTGTTTCACCATGAATGCGGCCAGCTGGCTATTCAGCCCATCGAAGAGCGTAACATTGCCTTCGCCCACCTCGTTAAGCACCGATATGAGGTTGCCTTCGCCATACGTCGCGCCCTCCGTTGTCTCCATCGTGCTAACGTTAGAGATGTAGCATTCTTCGCCGATGGTATAGTTGTTGATGTAGTTACCGATGTTCTCCACCAGGCTGTTGTCGCCAATGCACACGTTGCGGAGCGTGGCATTGCGCAAGCCCGAGTGTTTAAGGAACCCTCTACTAACCTCGATGTTCTTCTCGAACACGCCCAGTTTGATGTCGCCATAAAAGGTAACGTCGTGCACATAGGTGGGCTTGAAGTCTTCAGCCACCATAATTGCCTCCCAGTTCTCGGCCTGACAGCCGTGGTCTTCTAGCAGGGTTATTTCCTCATCGGTAAGTAATCGGTACATCATTCCATTTCGTATAAAAAGTCGTTATAGGGATATTTCTGCACGTGCAGTTCGCGAACTTTGGCGTATAGCCTGTCTCTTAGTTCGTCGACATTGGTTTTTTCGCGTGCCGAAATAAATATGCAGTTGTCGTTTAGCCGTGCCATCCACGTTCGTTTCAGGTCGTCGAGGGTCATATTTTCCTTTGTTGCGGGTGTAAGGTCGTCCTCATCTTTCTTCACGAAGGTGTAGTTGTCAATCTTGTTAAACACAATCATGCTGGGCTTGTCGGCGCAGTCCAGTTCGGTTAGTGTCTTTTCCACCACCGCAATCTGCTCCTCAAAGTCGGGATGCGATATGTCTACCACGTGCACAAGCAAGTCGGCCTCGCGCACTTCGTCTAGTGTCGACTTAAACGAGTCAACCAAATCGGTGGGCAACTTGCGTATAAAGCCCACGGTATCGGCCAAGAGGAAGGGCAGATTTTCAACCACCACCTTCCTTACTGTCGTGTCGAGCGTGGCGAAAAGCTTGTTTTCGGCAAACACTTCGCTTTTTGCAAGCAGGTTCATGATGGTGCTTTTGCCCACGTTGGTGTAGCCCACCAGTGCCACGCGCACCATTCGTCCGCGGTTTTTGCGTTGCGTTGTCTTTTGTTTGTCAATCTCTGCCAATCGTTCTTTCAGCAAAGCCATCCGCGAGAGGATAATTCGGCGGTCCATTTCGAGCTGCGTTTCACCTGGTCCACGTAGTCCCACCGAGCCTTTTCCGCCACCACTACCCGAACCGCCGCCTTGTCTTTCAAGGTGAGTCCACAGTCGTTGCAGCCTGGGCAGCATGTATCTGTATTGCGCCAGCTCCACTTGCGTTTTGGCATTTGCCGTTTGCGCACGCATGGCGAAGATGTCGAGGATGAGCGAAGTGCGGTCCAATATCTTCACGTTCAGTTCTTTTTCGATGTTGCGCATTTGTTTAGCCGACAACTCATCGTCGAAAATAACCATTCCCACTTCGCGTTCGGCCTCTTCTTCGGCCAGTATATATTGTTTTATCTCTTCGAGTTTGCCTTTGCCCACGTATGTAACCATACTAGGCGCATTAAGCCTTTGGGTGAAACGTTTCACCGTAACGGCGCCTGCCGTGTCGGCCAAAAACTCCAATTCGTCGAGATATTCTTTGGTCTTGGCCTCGTTTTGCTGTTGCGTTATCAGCCCCACCAGCACGGCGGTTTCGGCTTTAACCTCGGATATTACAAATTCTTTCATTTTAGGTGTCTTATTGCATCTAGTCTATATTAAGTGCAAATATAGTGCAAAAACCTAAAACTACAAAGCCTTGCATCGTGTTTTTCTTTCCAATGTGCGTGTGGGCGGCTTTACCATTTGATAGCTTTGCGTGTTCTTTCGGTTACAAGTTGGTAGCTACTAGGTTAACTCGCCTCCGCAGGAACTTGCCAATTGCCCATTTTGTAAACTTACTTGTCGCGGCTACTGACATAAAAAGTCTCCTCAACAATCCTACTTTCGTGGCATTGTTTGTTATTCTCAACCGTGAAGATGTCTTGACTTTTAATATTCTTATAAATGGAGAGGGGTTTATGCCCTTTGTGCTGTAAAACCACGATAAACACTCCGCCCATGTGCGGGGTAGGTACAAAGGTACGATAAAATCTGAAATCCTGCCCCCTTTTGCTTGTGGCAAGTCGTGGTTATGTTTCAAAAAAGCAACTTGGCAGAAAGCATTCAATGCACCATCTACAAGTTGAAAACTGGCCGTTAATGGCGGCTTTACTTCTGCGTTTCCATAGTGCTGTGTCCGTTGGCCGTGAGCAACATGCCTGGCAACTGCTCGCGCTGTCGATAGTAAGTGTATGTGGTTTCTGTGCCGTTGCTCACGTGTTGGTATGCGGCATAAGCACTTTTGTCCAGTTTTTAGTAAGACATTTAACCTCATAAGTGCCCTTTTTTATCCACCAAGTGCTCACCTTGTCGCAAAAAATCGATTCTCGCGAAGGTTCGTTTTGATACAAAAAGGGGTCAGCATGTGAATGTGGTAAAATGAATTTATATTCCAAAGGACCGCCATTTGCACCAACCTTTGGGCTATTTGCAGTAAAATACCCTGCATTTAGTACCAAAACGCAGTGCATTTTGGTGCTAAACGCAGTGCTATTTGGTGCTAAACGTGGTGCATTTTGGTGCTAAATGCAGGGTAAAAGGGTGCAAAACGCAGTGCTAAATGGTGCTTAATGCGGTATGAAAAGCATAAATATCCACTGAAAGTGTATAAACAAAACCTCTTCGAACCATGAAACACATGGCCAAAAAGGGTAAAATAACCGCTAAAAAGTGGGTTTTGGGGGCTAAAAGTGGGTAATTGGGGGTTGAAAAAATACGGGTTGGCAACCAATCTAGAAAGGCAAAATGGTGCAAAATATGGGTTTTCTTCTTAAAAACGGACAAGCTGAAAGATGTGAAAGGTCTGAAATGGTAGTTATTTACCTGCCTTTTAACCTGTTTTTTCGCTAGAACGGAGTGAAAATTAGAGGGCTGTTGTAAAATAAAATTTAATTATTTTGAGTTGACAAGTTGACTAGTTAACAAGTTGACAAGGCTAGTGGGCGCAGCCAGTTTTCTCCTTAGCCTATTGACAAGTTAACACGTTAACGAGTTGATAAGGTTATTGTGCGCAGCCATTTTTCACCCTAGTCAGTTGACAGGTTGACAAGTTAACGAGTTGACAAGGCTATTGTGCGCAGCCTGTTCTTACCTTAGCCAGTTGATAGGTTAACACGTTAACGAGTTGACAAGGCTAGTGGGCGCAGCCATTT
This sequence comes from Prevotella sp. oral taxon 317 str. F0108, assembly GCF_000162415.1. Classification (NCBI taxonomy): domain Bacteria; kingdom Pseudomonadati; phylum Bacteroidota; class Bacteroidia; order Bacteroidales; family Prevotellaceae; genus Prevotella; species Prevotella sp. oral taxon 317. The sequence continues at coordinate 38,240 of NZ_GG740075.1, forward strand.
TTCACCTTAGCCAGTTGACAAGTTAGCGAGTTGATGAGTTGGTGAGCTTGTAAGTTTGTTAGTTGATGGGCTTTTGAGTTCGTGAGTTGGTGGGTTTTGATTTTTTGAGTTAATGAAATTGTAGGTTGGTGAGTTGATGGGCTTTTGAATTTATGAGTTGATGAACTCGTAAATTGATGTGTTGATGTATTCGGGATTTGTTGGTGTTTTTGTGAGTTTATCAAGCTAGTGAGTTGATTTATCCTGCTCTTCGTAATATGAGCGTGGTGTTTATCTTGTGCTGGCATCACAAAGACAACAAACTCCTCTCAATACGACAAACTCATTTTAGGCGAGCAACCGCTCATAATAATTATCAAGACTTTCCAAATAAAGGTCTTTTTCCAAGCGTTTTAGCTCGTGTACAATTTCTTCATTCGAGTTAAAGTCTTTTGCGATCCACTTTTTATCATCTTCATCAACATCTTCTTTTTCCAAGTGGCGAAAAAGAATATCGCAAAGAAGCACCCTGTCGTCCGACCAATACTTGGGATGCCATTCTTCAATAAATCGCCAATAAGACAGGTCCGCCTCCATACGTCATCCTTTTAATAAGCATTTCGTCATTCCCCTTATCGCCCCACGTTCATCATTCCAGCAAAGCCAATTCGGTCGCGTTCGTCGGCCGAAACATCGATGTAGGCGTGTCCGTTATCGTACACTTCCAGGTGATAGGCATAGCGGTCTTCGCGGTTGTTTACCTTTATTTCGATATTCATTCGTCCGTCTTTGCCTTTGGTTGTGGTGTAGTCGGTCATCTTTTCGGCAAAGTCTAGTGCCTTTCCTCCGCCATACGGCACGCGGTAGGCATGCCCGAAATAGGGCAGGTACGAATAAATGGAGTCGCCCGATACCTTGATGTAATAGCCGTAAGACAAGGCTTTGGCCTGCATTCGCATGGGATATACGTGGCTTACCTCTATTGTATATTGTTGCTTTTCTAGGCCTTCGTTTACCTTTTGTGCCATTTCGGCCTGCCTTTTCGCCTTTTCGGGCGATAAGTTTCGCGTTCCTGCGCAGCCTGCCAGCAGTGCTATGGCCACGGCAACTCCTATCACTTGTTTCATATCAGCATCCTTTATAGGTTCTTATTGTGGTGTTCTCCGCCCACATTTTCTCATCGTGAGGTGCATGACCAACATGGTTAGGCCTGCCTCTCCGAGTGTGAGCGTGCCCTAAGTTACGCCAATTCTGCGACTTATGCAAGGTGTTGCGGCTAATTTAAACAATTTTTACCAGTAGTTTTCCTAGGCTCGGGCGGTATGGCGTGTAGAACCGTTGTGTTACTTAGCCTTTCTGGTTGCCCTCCTCCCAACAAGTATTTCAATCCCACTTGTTGCTTTCTATGCCCTATTCTTCTCCGCTTTAACTGCCTTTTCGCCCATGCAAGGCACGTGTTTTCTATTAGGAAAGAATGGCTTGTAACTTCTGTTTGCCGTACAATAGCAGCGTACAGTCCTGCAATAAGCCGCACTTCGCAGGGCTTTCAGGTGCTAACAGTGCATTTCTCTGCACAAGTTGTACGCCAAACATTTGTTAATTGGCCTGACGACACCCATGCAACAATCTCCATTTTGCCACTAAAAACAAACCTCGCGATAAGGAATTGTTTGTAGGCCGGTGGGGAAAAGCCTTGAAACGCGATAGGGAAAATTGGCATACGGCCCTCCTTATAAGTTACGATTGGCCGTTTTTTCCTTTCTCATTTGTCCGTTATTTGGATTTTAAATGATACCTTTGTAAACAACTAAGAACAGCCAGCATAAGCAACATAAACATTAAAAATATTCCGCACGCTACCTAATTAGAGGCCTGTTGCCGCACGCTGTCCTTGGGCTTCGCCACCATGCGTTGCCAAACTTAATGAAATTTGGGGCAAAAGGCCTACAAAAGGGCTGGTTGGGCTTGGCGTATGGTATAATGAAGCTGTGCAAACAGGCAGAAACAAGCTTGCCGACACTCCGCAATACCTAGCCGAACACTACCATAAGGCGGACGTGCGGAGTGGGCTAAGCGTGCCAAATAAAAACAAGAAACATTGTATGCCGCCATGTAAACCGTTCCGAAACGGGGCAAGAGGCTTTAAGTGGGGGCATAAGTAAACAACAAATGCGACTAACAAAATGATAAAAGTACTTAAACGACTGGGAAACTACATGGGCAGGCGCAAGGCTTTGCTGCCGCTTTCGGTGGCTTTGTCGGCCATAAACGGGCTATTGTCGCTTGTTCCCTTTGTCTTGGTGTGGCTGGTGGTGCGCACGCTGCTCACCACTGGTGGCAATCTGGCCGCCACGCCCGTGTGGAACTACGCCCTTGCCGCCTTTGCCGTGTCTGTATTCAACGTGTTGCTCTACTTCTTGGCGCTAGCACTGTCTCACCTAGCGGCTTTCCGCGTGGAAACCAACATGCGGCGGCAGGCCATGCACGCTTTGATGCGGGCGCCATTGGGCTTTTTCGACACCCATAACACGGGTGGCATGCGCAAGGTTATCGATGAAGACTCGAGCCAAACGCACACCTTCGTGGCCCACATACTGCCCGATGTGGCGGGCAGCATCGTCTCGCCGCTGGGTGTTGTCGCGCTGTTGCTCGCCGTAGACTGGCAGTTGGGCTTGGCTGCGCTTGTTCCCATCGTATGCGCCTTCGGCATAATGGGCTTTATGATGAACCCCAAGAACAACCAGTTTCAGCGACTATACCTGGATGCGCAAGAGCGGATGGGTGCAGAGGCGGTTGAGTACGTGCGGGGAATACCCGTTGTAAAAGTGTTCCAACAAACAGTTTTCTCGTTCAAACGTTTCTACAACAGCATCATCGCCTATCGAGACCTCGTTATTAAGTACACCCTGGTGTGGCGTACGCCTATGTCTTTCTACATCGTGGCCATCAACGCCTTCGCCTTTGTGCTCGTACCTGTGGGCATCGTGATGATAGGGCACGGGCGAAATGCTGCTGTCGTCATCGCCAACATGTTCTTATACGTGCTCATCGCCCCGATAATCGGGCTTAACGTGATGCGGATGATGCACCTTATGCAAAGCTTGTTCATGGCCAACGAGGCTATAGAAAGGCTGGAAAGGCTAACCGAGGCTACCCCATTGCCCATCAGCAGCGAACCGCGAAAAATCACTTCGTACGGCATTTGCCTAGACAAGGTGAGCTTTAAATACGGAGATGCGGAGAAAGAGGCACTGCACCGCGTTTGCCTAGACATGTCTCAGGGAAGCACAACGGCCATCGTGGGAGCTTCGGGCAGTGGCAAAACAACCCTCGCACGGCTGGTGCCACGTTTCTGGGACGTGTGCGAGGGCAGCGTAAGCATAGGCGGGGTGGACGTTAGGCAGGTACACAAGGCGGAGCTGATGCAATGCGTGTCGTTCGTTTTCCAAAACACACGCCTGTTTAAAACCTCACTGCTGGACAACCTGCGCTATGGCAATGAGGGGGCAACCATCGAGCAGATAAACCGTGCCGTGGACCTGTCTCAAAGTCGCGAAATAGTGAATAGGCTGCCAAAGGGACTGGATACGGTTATCGGCGCAGACGGAACTTACCTCTCGGGAGGCGAACAACAAAGGTTGGTGCTTGCACGAGCCATCTTGAAAGATGCGCCCATAGTGGTGCTAGACGAGGCAACCGCCTTTGCCGATCCCGAGAACGAACACTTGATAAGGCGGGCCCTGGCAAACCTTACAAAAGGGAAAACCGTGCTGATGATTGCCCATAGGCTTACCACCGTGCAAGATGCAGACCGGATTGTGGTGCTGAACAATGGAGAAATAGCCGAGCAAGGCACGCACGAAGAACTTATTGGGCGCCAAGGAAGATACTACCGCATGTGGAACGAATACCAACGGGCCATCGCATGGAGGTTATAACGACAACTTAAGGGGGCTAGAAATAATGATTAGATATTTTCAAAACCGTTTCGCCCTGTCTGAAAAAGGGGCGAAAGACCTGCGTAGAGGCATTTTCTTCTCTACGCTGTTAAACGTGGCACTGATGTTGCCACCCAGCTATTTGTTTTTCTTCTTGATGGAATATGTGGACGTGCGCCGTGCCGCGCCGCCCCAATCGCTGTGGCTTTACCTTCTGCTTGCCCTGGTTGCCCTGTGCATCATGTTCGTAGTTAGCAGGTGGCAGTATAACAGCACCTACGTAACCGTGTATGCGGAAAGTGCACAACGGCGCATAACCTTGGCCGAAAAGCTTCGCCGTTTGCCGCTGGCATTCTTCGGAGAACACAACCTGTCTGACCTGACCTCCACCATGATGGAGGATTGTGCGCAGCTTGAAGAGACCTTTTCGCATGCCGTGCCCCAGCTTTTCGCCGCCGGCACAAGCGTGGTTGTGGTGGGCATAGGCCTGTTTTCTTACGATTGGAGGCTGGCTCTGGCCGTGTACTGGCCCGTGCCACTGGCCTTGTTGGTGTTGCTTTTGTCTGTGCGTAGCATAGATAAGGCTTTCACTAAGCACTACAAAGTGAAACGCGCACTGACCGAACAGATACAAGAGGGACTGGAATGTGTGCAGGAGATTAAGGCATATAATGGCGAAGAGGCGTACGACAGGCAGCTGGACGAGAGGCTCAATGTCTACGAAAAGGCTCTGGTTAGCAGCGAATTGGTGACCAGTTCTTTGGTTAACGTCTCTGCTGTGCTGTTAAAGCTGGGCATGCCCTCAGTGTTGTTGCTGGGTGCGTGGCTCATGCAGCGCGGCGATGTGTCGCTGTTTGTCTATTTGGCCTTTGTGCTTGTTTCGGCAATGGTTTACAATCCCATACAAGATGTTTGCACGCACATGGTCGTGTTGTCTTACTTAGACGTGCGCATTAAGCGAATGAGGCAGATAGAAGCCATGCCCACACTCGATGGGAGCAAGGATGTGGAGGTGAATGGTTACGACATCGCATTTCGTGGAGTGAGCTTTTCTTACGAGATGGGCAAACAAGTGTTGCATGATGTGTCGTTCACTGCCCGCCAAGGTCAAGTAACGGCGTTGGTAGGTCCTTCTGGCGGCGGCAAAAGTACGGCTGCCAAGCTTGCCGCACGCTTTTGGGATGTGGACGAAGGGGTGGTTACACTTGGTGGAAAGAACATCGCCGAGATGGATGCAGAGGCGTTGTTGAAGAATTATGCAGTGGTTTTCCAAGACGTTTTGCTGTTCAATGCCTCTGTTGCCGACAACATACGAATTGGCAAACGCAATGCCACCGACGACGAAGTGCGGCAGGCGGCGCGGTTGGCGCAATGCGACGACTTCATCAGGAGCATGCCGCAGGGCTACGACACCATCATCGGAGAGAATGGCGAGACACTATCGGGAGGCGAACGCCAGCGCATATCCATTGCGAGAGCACTCTTGAAAGATGCGCCAGTGATACTGCTAGACGAGGCCACAGCCAGTGTAGATGCCGAGAATGAAACCAAAATACAGGCTGGAATATCAGAACTGGTGCGCAATAAAACGGTTGTAATAATCGCCCACCGTATGCGCACGGTGCTAAATGCCGACCATATCGTGGTTCTGGATGGGGGAACGGTGCGCGAACAGGGCTCACCCCAGGAGTTGTTGAAGGAGAACGGCGAGTTCGCACGTATCGTTCGGCTGCAATTGAGTGACTCTTAATCGTGTTGTAAGGTGTTTTTTGGTCGGCCACACAGCAAACGATGGTTGGTCACACAGCAAATGATGGCTGACGACAAAGCAAAGGATGGTTGACTATAAAGCAATAGCACCACGTCCCAATGCGGCCTAACGAGGCGGCATTGAGACGTGGTGCAGTGCTTTTGGTGCCGTATTCGGACTAACACAGCAGCGTTGCTTAGACAAGTCTAATGCGGCAGAGCAGTTTCAATATGTTGTGCTTTCAGAACGTCACCGTGCGACTTCCATCCGCTTGTTCTTCGATTTTTACCTTCACAACATCGGCAGGCAAAATCTCTTCGATTAGTTCGGGCCATTCAAGGAAACAGAGAGAGCCGCTGTAAAAGTAGTCTTCGTAACCCATATCGTACACCTCTTCGAGCTTTTTTATGCGGTAAAAGTCGAAGTGGAAGATGGGTTTGGGTGTCTGTTCGCTGTGATATTCGTTTACGATGGCAAAGGTGGGCGAGGTGATAACGTCGGTAACGCCCAACTCTTCACACACGGCTTTGATGAAAGTTGTTTTGCCCGAACCCATCTTTCCGTAGAAGGCGAACACCTTGCCCGTACCTATATTGTCGATAAATTGTTTGGCCACATTGTGTATTTGGGCCAACGATGTAATTGTAAGTGTCATTGTATGTTGTGGTTTATGGCCGCATCTGGGCGCGCGTTGACCCTTTGTTGCGACTTGTTAAGTGGTTGTGTTATGTGGGGTTATCCTATGTTTGTGGTGCGATGTTATCGTCTTCGCCGCATGGTGACTAGCGGAACGAGCATCTCTTCCATGCTGATGCCCCCATGTTGGAACGTATCCTTGTAGTAGGATACGTAGTAATTGTAGTTGTTGGGGTAGGCAAAGAAACTGTTGCCCGTGGCGAAAACGTAGCTGGTGCTGATGTTTGGCGAGGGCAGTTGGGCCTTATGTGGCTCTTTGATGGTGAACACCTCTTTTGAATTATAGCTCAAATTCTTGCCCAACTTGTAGCGTAGGTTGGTGTTGGTGTTGCGGTCGCCCACTATCTTTATGGGTTTTGAGGTGCGGATTGAGCCGTGATCGGTGGTGAGAACCACGGTGAAATCGCTCTGCGAAAGCAACTTGAAGAGATTGGCGAGAATGGAATGGCGGAACCAACTGAGCGTGATTGAACGGTAGGCCGACTCGTTATTGGCCAGTTCGCGCACCATGCGCGACTCTGTTCGGGCGTGCGAAAGCATGTCGATGAAGTTGAACACCATCACGTTCAGGTCGTTTTGAGACAACTGCGAGAAGTGTTCGAGCAGCTTTTCTGCCTCTGCCGACGTGTTTACTTTGGTGTAACTGAATGTGTCGTGGCGGCGATAACGGTCTATCTGTGTCTTTATCAGCAGGTCTTCATTGAGGTTTTTGCCCTCCTCTTCGTCCTCGTCTACCCACAGTTCTGGGAACATTTTCGCAATTTTGTTGGGCATAAGTCCGCTGAATATGGCGTTACGCGCATACTGGGTTGCGGTAGGCAAGATGCTGATGTACATGTCTTCGTCGATGTCGAAGAGGTCGCCAATCTCGCTTTCCAGCGTTTTCCATTGGTCGTAACGAAAGTTATCGAGTACGATGAGGAACACTTTCTCGCCTTTGTCGAGCAAGGGAAAGATGGAATGCTTAAACAAGTCGGGGCTCATTACGGGGCGCCCGTTGGCGGTAGATGCGCCTTCGGCCACCCAATCCATGTAATTGGCCTTTACATATTTGGCAAAGGCGTTGTTGGCCTCTTCCTTTTGAGTAACCAATATGTCGGCCATGCTGCTACCCGTATTGCTTAGTTCAAGTTCCCAATGCACCAAACGGCGATACACTTTGCGCCAGTCGTCGAGTGTTTTGCAGTCCATTATCTGCATCGAAATGTCTTGGAAGTTTTGCTGATAGCCCGTTTGCGTAACCTCAGAAACAATCTCTTTGCGGTGAATGTTCTTCTTTAAGGTGAGCAATATTTGGCTTGGGTTGACGGGTTTGATGAGGTAATCGGCTATTTTAGAGCCGATGGCCTGTTCCATGATGTTCTCTTCTTCGCTCTTGGTGCACATCACCACGGGCGTAGCAGGCTGTACTTCCTTGATGCGTTGCAGCGTTTCGAGCCCCGAAAGGCCGGGCATCATCTCGTCGAGCATGATAAGGTCGAAGTTGCGTTGCTTGCATTGGTCTAGTGCATCCATGCCATTGCTCACGGTTACAACCTCATAACCTTTCTTTTCTAGAAATATAATGTGGGCTTTGAGCAGTTCAATCTCGTCGTCGGCCCATAAAATCAGTCCGTTGTTCATTGTCAAAATCCTTCTAAATCGTAATATTCATCATCGGGGTCAATCTCTTTTCGCTTGGGCTTGGCAGGCGTTTTGGTGCTGTCTTGCTTAGCGGTAGGCGTCTTTTTGGGGTTGGTTTTCTTGCCCTTGTTGCCTAGTTCGTCTTTAAAGTCGATGCCCGTGTCTTCTTTCTTGTCGGTCTTTGTGGGTTGCTTTTGGGGCTTTTGCTCTGTTTTTACAGGCGTTTTGCCCTTTGGCTGCGTTTGGGTTTGTGGCGTTTTGCCCTTTTGTTGCGTGGGCTGTTGCGGCTTTTGCTCCCCCTTATTCGTGTTTGGCTTGGCTTTTGGGGTGCTAGGCGTGTCGTCTTCTATCACGATTGTGCCGTCGTCGGGCTGTCGTGTGGGTGGTAGTGGTGCCTCAATCACCGTTGCATCGTCGGCCTTTTGCTTTGTTTCGGGCTTTCCCTTTTGCTTTTGCGTAGGCTCGTCAGTTATGGGGTAAGTGTCTTCGTCGACATCTGTTGTTGCCTTTTCGTTGGGCAGAACAAAGTCGTTGTCCAGCGCGCGATCTATCTCTTCGATGGTGGGAAGTCGTACTGGTACTTCGGGTTGAACTATTTCGGCAGGCTCGTTAAGCAGGCGGAAGGTGCTTACTTTCAGCGGAGCGAAGTGCTTGGCGTAGTATTTGTCGTAGTCGTCGAAACTAAATTCCTTGCCAAGTAGCTGCATGTTGTCTTCGCTTATTACAAGTGTGCGCCCATTGTTCAGCCTTCCCACGATGCCCGTTTGGCGATGTAGCTCGCGTGCATACTGCAAAGCCTCGTCGAAATTGCGGAAACCGCTCACTATCATCAAGCGTAATCCGTTGTCGGTTTCAGTTCGTATCTCGAAGTTTCGCACCAAATAGTTGGTGAAATTGTATTTGGCCAAGGCGAAAAGCAGCTTGTTTTCGTCTACGAAGTCGGGGCGGTAGGCCATCACGAAGAGGAAATTGGCGTTGCGGTCGTTGCTAAACTGCTTGCCTTTCAGGCTGTCGGCGGCGTTGGTAGCAGCCGTTCGGCGTTGCCAAACGTTGTTCAGGTCGAACCCACCTGCCTGCACTTGCCTGCCAGCCTTAATGCCGTTCACAATCATGGCGGCCATTTTGCTTAGCTCGCTTTGGGGAAATTGCTCCACCAACGTTTGCAAACCATTGAGACAAGCGTCGATATTTCCGGCGTGTAGCATGGATAAGGCCTCTACAAATAGGAACTTGTCGCGGTTGGCACCGTGTTTAAACTTGGTGGCCGATACCTTTGCGTTGCGCTTCACTGCTGCGTAGTTTTCGGCTTTGAAGAAGTCGTAGGTTACGGCGTAGAGCGAGTCTTCTATATGTTCGCCGCGCTGTGCGTTGGCAAAATAATAGGGGTCTGTTATCAGTTCGGTAAGCTCGTGCTTGGGGTATTGCTGTTTCAGCATGTCGGCATAACGCTGTGCTGTAACCTTGTCGCCCTTTCGCATGTAGAGTAAGAAAAGGTGGTAATATGCCTGCGGCATCTTGTCGAACTGCGGATAGTTGTCGGTGAGCCTTCGTAAGGCTTTTTCCGAGAGTGCCAAATTGTCGAGTTTGTCTTTGAATATCACGCCCGAATGGAACAATCCGTCGGTAAGTAATACGTTGCTGGCCTGCCGCTGTTCGGCGGTAAAAGGAATTTGCGCCAAGTAAAACTCGCGTTTATGTGGGTCGTTTTCAGCTGTTTGCATGGCCTGTTGTATGGAGTCGCGGCGCGCTTCCTCGGCTAAAATCGAGTCGCGTTGTTCTGCCGACGGCTCATCTAAGGGCGTGTTCAGTGCTACGGCGGCCTTGTTTAGTCGTTGCCAGTTGTCCACATTGTCGCGTTTGCCCCACTGTCGCTCGAAGGCGGCCTTGCCTTGACTCACGGCGATGGGGTTGTAGAAGTACCATCCGCCACCTTGTTGCGTGCGTTGCATGGGCGTTTGGGTAGTGGGCATGTTCGATGCAGAACTGTTTCGGGCGATGGTACGGCGTGCCGTCTCTTCGTCTTGCGCGTATTGTTCTTCTTTTTCTTTCTTCTTTAAGGCAGCAATCACGCGGTCGATGGCGGCGTTGCGTTGTGGTTCGGGCATCGTGGCCAGTAGTTGCAGCGAGTCTTGTAGCTGTACGGCCTCAATGTGCGGCACTAGCTCGTCGAGCACTTTCGAACGCTGCGAAAGTTCTTCGTAGTCGGGGCGTTCTTTATCGAGAAGTCCCAGAGCCTCGTTGTAGCAGCGGCGTGCATCCGCAAAGCGTTGTTTCTGCCAATACACATTGCCCAACTTAAGCATCAGCACACCCTTCTCAATACCATTGCGTGTGGCTCGCTTTCCGCCGTTTTCGTAGGCGGCGATGGCGTTGGCGGTGTCGCGTTGTGCCAGGTATATGTTGCCGATGGCATAATACACTTGGTCCAAATAGTCGCGATTGTTGTCGTTGGTAGCCATTCGGCGCAGCTTGGCAATCATTTTTTTGGCCTGTCCTTGCGCCAAAACTTCGGTTTGGGCGATACGTGCATTGAAGTCTAGTTCGTAAGAAACGTGCATCGATGCCGCCTTTCTGAAAGCCTTATAAGCCGCATCGCGATTGCCCACAAACCTTTGTAGCTGCCCCATGATAAACCATTGGCGCGCCCGTTGCTTGCGCCGCATCTCGTGTTTGATAACCTTTTGCAGGTAGGGTATGGCCTTTTGCCACTCGCCTGCGTGCAGATGATAGAGCGTATGCGTGTAATCCCACTCCTTAACTGCACGCCAATCCATCGAGTCGCGGCTCATGTTGCGTATCACATCTTCGGCATCGTACATCCATCCCTGTTCTATATAGGTCTTGGCAAGCCATGCGCGCGCCTTTGCATATATGTGTGGTTGCGTGCGATAGAGGCGCGACATGTAGGCAAATGTAGATGCGGCTTGGTCGAAGTCGCCCTTATGAAACTGCGAACGCCCCATAAGCATCCACACGCGCCACATGAAAGGATTGTATTCGCGGCGGTTTAGCCATTCGATGTCGCGTTGGGTCTTGCGCCGTTTCTTGTCCCACGTGGGTCGTCGCTTGATGCTATGCAGCTGAATGGCCTTTTCGCTTTTCAGGATAGCGCGCTCGAAGTTGCCCTTGCCCAACTCTTTGCTGCCCTTATTGGCCACGGGATAGAGTGGCAGAAGTTCGGTATAGTTGTCTCGGTTGCCGTTTTCTTTTTCCAACATACCGTCTACATAAGCCATGTTTCCGTTGTAGTAAACGTTATAACGGGTGTTGAAAGCTTGCCACCACCTGCTGCGTGCCGTGTTCTTACTGGCCGAACAGGCAGCGAGTAGCAGCGCGAGGGCGAGCCACAAGGCAAGGCTATATGTGGATTTAAATGGTTTCAAGTTGGCGTTGACGTTTTTTGAAAGCAACGTTGCCCACCTTTAACACCAGATAAACAAGGATGCTGACGAAGATAATGGATGCGCCCGACGGAACGTTGAGGGCGTAAGAGAGGCCTAGACCCATAAGACAATCTACCCAACCGAGGGCAATGCTCCACGCAATCATGTGCTTGAAGTTGTGCGTTAGCACGTTGGCCGACATCTGGGGTATGGTAAGCAGGCTGATACTTAGCACTATGCCCACCATGCGGAGTGTGCTTACGATGGTTAGGGCGATGAGAGCCATCATCAGATACTCGATAAACGCCACGGGCAGGCGTTGCGAACGGGCGAAGTCTACATCGAAAGCCACACTTAATATTGTGCGATAGAGCAGCGCGAAAACTATGGACACCACCACAAGCAGTGCGGCTAGCAGCCAAAGGTCGGCCTGGCTGATGGTGAGAATGCTGCCGAAGAGGAAGGAAGGAAGGTCGGGCATGAACCCCGGAGATAAGAAACAGCAGATGATGCCTAGGCTCATGCCGAAGGTCCAAAACACGGCAATGGCCGAGTCTTCGCGCACATCGCCCCTGCGCGACATCCATTGCACGCCGAAAGCACTGAGAACGGAGAACACCATAGCCGAAAGTATGGGGTTGATGCCTAAGAATACGCCTAGCCCGATGCCGCCAAACGAGGCGTGCGTGATGCCGCCACTGATGAACACCAGCCGCCTTGTAACGATGTATGTGCCGATAAACCCACACAGCACACTAGCCAAGAGCGAGCCTAGGAGGGCGTTCTGAAAGAAGGAGTATTCTAATATGTTCATT
>NZ_GG740075.1:51089-64480 GCF_000162415.1 Prevotella sp. oral taxon 317 str. F0108
TTGCCTTGCAGGCGAAAGGATTGTTGCATACAAATCTTTATTGACATCATCACCCTACATGGCCGCCTTGTCTTGCAGGCGAAGGGTTGTTGCATGGCTTTGGCCTCGTATTTTTACATTTTCTTGCCCTTGCCTTTTTGCCTTTCTTGTCCTTGCCATTTAGCTTTCTTGCTCCTGCTTTTTCACCTTTTTGGGGGCTTAGGCACGCCATAAGGCAGCGCACGCTTAGGCAAAAGAATGCTGAGGCGTGGCGCGGGCGAGGCGGTTAGGCCTACCTTGCATCGTTGATGACCATTATCACCTCGTCTTTCAGTTGGTTGGGCAGGTTTATTTGTCGCAGTATCAGACTTCTGTTCCAGCCTTGCACGTCGCTTGGGCGCATGGTATAGAACACCTCGGCAAACTCTTCGGCCTCGCTGTCGGTATAGTCGGCCGAGTCTCTTCCGCGGTATTTGTCCAACTCTTCGTCGTCGTAATATTCCACATCGCGCACTGCCGCCTCCAACATGCAATCGTGTTCGCACCGTTCGTCTTCGCCCGAACAGGTGGCACACGATGCGGTGTCGGCCTTTACCACGCCAGGCTCGCTCGCGTTTTTGTTGCGCGAGAGCAGTCCCAACACGGCCGCAAAGATTGCTAAGCCCAGCAAGGCCAACAGTAGTATGTGCATTGTTTATATTTCGTTTATTTCAAATCCCGACTGGCGAAGGTCGCTCCAAAATTGCGGATACGACTTGCTCACCACGCCAGGTTGGTTTATTTTTATTTCTTTGTTAACGAAGGCCACGGGCGCAAAGGCCAAAGCCATGCGGTGATCTTCGTATGTGTCGATGGGTTCGTCTGACGGGCGACAGCGCATTCCGTCCCACGCCAACTCGCCTTCGGCCATTTCGCGCAGCACAATACCAAGCTTGGCCATTTCTTTCTTCAACGCCTCGATGCGGTCGGTTTCCTTTATTCGCAGGCTCGATAGCCCTTTGAAGTGGAAGGGAACGCCCATCATGGCACAGGTAACCACGAGCGTTTGCGCCAAGTCGGGCGAGTTTACGAAGTCGTATTCCAGCTTGGGCAGTCTTGTGCGCAGCTTTTTCAGGGTCACTTTCGTCAGTTGCCCAGCAGGATGCTTAGAGAAAACGGTCTTTACGCCCAGCAACGAGAAGATGTGGCGCACCACCGAGTCGCCTTGTTTTGAGTTTTCGCTCAATCCTTCCAGCTCTACGATGGTATCGGGATCGTTGCTCAGTGCAACCATTTCGTACCAGTAGGATGCCGCACTCCAATCGCTTTCAATGGTGTATTGCCGCGCTTTGTACTGTCCGGGTTTCACGCTGATGGCGTTGATGTCTGTCCAATCTGCCTTCGCCCCGTATTCGCGCATCATGCACAGCGTGAGGTCTATGTAGGGTCGCGATGCTATTTGGCCCGTCATTTTCAGGTCTAGGCCTTTTTTCAGCGTGGGGGCAATCATGAGGATGGCCGAGATAAACTGCGAACTGATACCCCCCGGCATCTCCACTCGACCGCCTTCTAACGGCTTTCCGTAGATGCGGATGGGTGGGTAGCCCTCTTTTGCCTCGTATTCTATGTCTGCGCCCACGTATCTAAGCGCGTCAACCAGCGGCTTTATCGGCCGTTGTCGCATGCGCTGTGTGCCGGTTAGGGTGTGTTCTCCCTTTTGGCAGCTTAGGAAAGCGGCCATAAACCGCATGGCCGTACCTGCTGCGCGAACGTCGATGTTCTTTGGCATGTCCGAGAGCGCACGCACCATCACGCGCGTGTCGTCGCAGTTCGATAGGTTTTGTGGCAGCATTGAGCTACCCGACAGGGCGTGCATAATGAGCGCCCTGTTGCTTATGCTTTTCGAGGCAGGCAGCGTAACCACCACCCTTAGCTTTTCTGGGGCAACGATTGAATATTGCATATATAAATAAATGTGCGATTAGGTTATTGCAAATTTAAGCATTATTATCGTGATTGACAAGTGTGGGTAGTTAATTTTTTGTTGTGTGGGCATTTATTTATAGCTGTTTGTTGTCGTTAACGCATAAATGGTGTTCCATTTGTAAGAAGTATGCCGCTTGGTGCTGTTTTGCCTGTCTTTTTGCTGCGATGTTTTCTTTGTTAAAAGTGTTGGTTATATTTTACAAAACAGGCTTTGTTTGGCATGCTGTTCTAGCGAAAATAATGGCCTATAAGCAGCTAAATAGCCACAATTTATGCGTTCTTCGACCCATCTCTTTGTCCATTTTTGCGTATGACGCCTGCATTTAGCATCATTTTGGCTTTCTAGATTGTTGCCGGCTCGCGATTTTTTCACTCCCGAAAACCTGCTTTTAGCTACAAAAATGCCACTTATAAGCGGTTGTTTTGCCCTTTTCAGTCATGTTTTTCATGGTTCGAGAGGGGTTTGAATATACCGTTGCGGTGTATTTTTATGCTTTTCTTCTCGCGTTTTGCCGTATTTTGCACTGCATTTAGCAGCATTTTGCCTTGCGTTTAGCACCAAAACGCACTGCATTTAGCACCAAAACGCACTGCGTTTAGCGGCATATTGCACTGCATTTAGCACCAAAACGCACTACCTTTTGCCGTAAATGGCCCAAAATGGGGGCAAATGTCGGTTCTTTTGGAATAATAATTCATTTTGCAGCATTCGCAATCCAACCCCTTTTAGCATCGAAATAAACCTCCGCGAGAATCGATTTTTTGCAACGTGGGTGGCGGTTGGTGGATAAAATGGGTGCTTTTAGTGTTAAATTATTTGCTGAAAAGTGGACAAAGTGCGAGTCTGCGAGTTGGCAAGTTGGCAAGCCAATAGGCATTTGGCTTGGTAAGCTTGCGGGGCTGGCCTTTCTTGATTTACTGGTTTTTCTGGGTTTGCTAGTTGTTCTAGGTTTACTAGTTGTTCTAGGTTTACTAGTTGTCTTGGGTTTACTAGCTGTCCTGGGTTTACTAGTTGTCCTAGGTTTACTAGTTGTTCTAGGTTTACTAGCTTTCTAGTTGTACTGGCCCAACTAGTTTTGTTCGTTCATCGGTAGGCGCAGCCATCTTTTCAATTAACAAGTTCACGAGTTCACGAGTTAACGGGTTGACAAGTTAGCGAGTTGACAAGTTTGTAGGCGCAGCCATCTTTTCACCCTTTCACCTTTTCACCTTTTCACCTTTCTCTGTTAGGCGGCTTGTTTATGATAAAAAACGCACGCTTAGAAACTCAAAAACTAAGAAACTTATCTTTTTTAATATATATAATGTGTTTTTTAGGCAAACGATTGGTCTACTCTTCGATGTTTTTCGTAACTTTGCAACTCAAATATCACAACTCAAATAGGTTTATGACTGAGACAAAAAAGATTAGGACGGCACTCGTGTCCGTATTCCATAAGGACGGCTTGAACGAGTTGCTTGCCAAATTAAACGATGAAGGTGTAAAGTTCCTGTCTACTGGAGGCACACGCCAGTTTATCGAAGAGCTGGGCTACGAGTGTGGTGCGGTGGAAGACTTAACCGCTTACCCTTCGATATTGGGCGGCAGGGTGAAGACACTTCACCCCAAAGTGTTCGGCGGAATCCTTGCCCGTCGCGACAACCATGCCGACAAAGCGCAGATGGAACAATACGACATCAACCCCATCGACTTGGTTATCGTAGACCTATACCCCTTTGAAGAAACCGTGGCCAGCGGGGCAAATCAGTCCGATATCATTGAGAAAATAGACATCGGAGGTATCTCGCTCATCAGGGCTGGCGCAAAAAACTTCAACGATGTGGTGATTGTGCCGAGCAAAAACGAATATGGCATGCTGCTCGACATACTGAAAGCCAGCGGTGCCAACACCACTTTGGCACAGCGTAAGGCGTTCGCCACACGCGCTTTCGGCGTGAGCAGCCACTACGACACGGCCATACACGCTTGGTTTGAGGCTAACAACGCCTAACCGAAAGCCTGTCGGCACGCCCTGTGGCAATATAGCCAACAAGCAAACTGCCTGCAAAACCAACGCAAGCAATGGCCGAACATGAAGAGGTACAGCACGTTCGGCAAAGGCAAACAAGAAGTACAAATCTTCGCACAGGCGAACCAAAACACAGGCGGTTCGGACGCGATAAAAACGAGAAATAAAAGTTAATAAATAACGGACAGACAACACGCAAGACGACAAAACGCTGGGCAAGGCCAATCATGACGGGCAGCTTGGCATGGGGAACGCTTGTTTGTTGAGCCTGTTCAACAATCGAAAAACAAAGAAGACATGGGATTTTTTTCTTTCATGCAAGAGATTGCGATGGACCTTGGAACGGCCAATACCATCATTATCAGTGATGACAAGATTGTGGTAGACGAGCCTTCGGTCGTTGCGCTCGACCGCCGAACGGACAAAATGATTGCCGTTGGCGAACGTGCGAAGCTGATGTATGAGAAAACGCACGAGAACATACGCACCGTAAGGCCGCTGCGCGATGGCGTTATCGCCGACTTTACTGCTTGCGAGCAGATGATGCGCGGACTGATAAAGATGGTTCATACGGGCAGCCGCTTGTTCTCGCCTTCGTTAAGAATGGTCATTGGTGTCCCCTCGGGAAGTACCGAAGTGGAGTTGCGTGCCGTGCGCGACTCGGCAGAACATGCCGACGGCCGCGACGTGTACCTTATCTTCGAACCTATGGCGGCTGCCATCGGCATAGGCATCGACGTTGAGGCACCCGAAGGCAACATGATTGTTGACATCGGAGGTGGCTCTACCGAGATTGCTGTTATTTCGCTGGGAGGTATCGTTTCGAACAACTCTATACGCGTGGCAGGCGACGACCTTACCGCAGAAATACAAGAGTACATGAGCCGCCAACACAACGTTAAGGTGAGCGAGCGTATGGCCGAACGTATCAAGATACACGTGGGCTCGGCCCTAACCGACCTCGGAGAGGAGGCACCAGAAGACTACGTAGTGCACGGACCAAACCGAATAACGGCACTGCCGATGGAAGTACCCGTGTGCTATCAAGAAATTGCACACTGCTTGGACAAGACCATCGCCAAGATAGAGAACGCCGTGCTGTCGGCTTTGGAGAACACGCCGCCCGAATTGTACGCCGACATCGTGAAGAACGGCATCTATCTTACAGGTGGTGGTGCCTTGCTGCGCGGACTAGATCGCCGTTTGCAAGAGAAGATTAGCATCCCATTCCACATCGCCGAAGACCCATTGCACAGCGTGGCAAAGGGTGCCGGCATCGCTTTGAAGAACGTTGAGCGGTTCTCTTTCCTCATGAGATAGGGGCATGCGCAACCTCTTTGCATTTATAGCGCGTTACAACCACTGGTTTGTTTTCCTCGCTCTTGAGGTGACAAGCATGGTGTTGCTGTTCCAATACAACAGCTATCAGGGCAGCGTGTGGTTTTCGTCGGCCAACGAAGTGGCTGGGAAAGTGTATGAGGCCAACTCGTGGGTAGAGACATTCTTCTCGCTTACGCAGGTTAACAAGGAGCTTACACAACGCAACTTGGAGCTTGAGCAGCAGGTGTCGGCCATGCAAGAAATGCTAACCAGGGCCAAACACGACAGCCTTGACGTGGTGCAGACGCAGAAAATGGCGCTGAGTGGTTTCAAACTTTACCCCGCAAGGGTGGTGAGTAACTCGTTAGACAGGAATGACAACTTTATCACCATCGACAAAGGCTGGGCTCATGGCATTAAGAAAGACATGGGCGTGGCCTGTGGAACGGGCGTTGTAGGCGTGGTCTACCTCGTTTCGCGCAACTATTCGGTGGTGATACCCCTGCTTAACTCGCATTCTAACGTCAGTTGTATGATTAAGGACCGGGGCTATTTCGGCTATTTGCATTGGAACGGGGGCGACCCAGGCATTGCATACGTAGACGACGTGCCGCGACATGCGCGATTTAAGCTGGGGCTAGACGTAGTTACCAGCGGTTATTCGTCTATCTTTCCGCCAGGTGTGCTTGTTGGCAAGATACTTCATGTGTTTAATTCGCCCAATGGCTTGTCTTACCGATTGCAGGTAAGGCTGTCGACCGATTTCGGCAAGCTGCGCGACGTATGCGTGATAGACAATGCCGGTATGGAAGAAAGGTTGGAGATGATGCGCGCCGTGCAAGACTCGCTTAAAGTGAAACGCGAATAGGCGACACCTTCATCTTATGGCCAAAAACAGTGGACCGCTGCTTGCAACGGAGTTATAAGTGCCAACTTCCACCACTTTCGGAAAACAAACAGAAAACAAGGCCGAAAGGCCGATAAAGAAGAGAGAAAGAAAACAAACATGACCGTAGGCGTATTGAAAACATTAGGAACGTTCCTAGTATTCCTGTTGGTGCAGGTGCTGGTGCTAAACCAAGTGCACCTCTTCGACAGCGCCACCCCTTTGCTATATATATATATGGTGTTGCTCTTTCCGCGCAATTACCCCAAGTGGGGTATGCTTGCTTGGGCATTCGCCATGGGCTTAGGCGTAGACATGTTTTCTAATACGCCCGGCGTGGCAGCCTCATCGCTTACGCTTGTGGCCTTGTTGCGGCCTTATCTCTTGGAACTTTTCTTACAAAGGGAAAGCGCCGAAGACCTTGTGCCCTCGATGAAGGTGCTGGGCTTTGGGCGATACCTGTTCTTTGCCTTCATCATCGTCTTCACTTATTGCTTGGTTTTCTTTTCTTTGGAGGCCTTCTCGTTCTTTAATTGGATGCAATGGCTGTTTTGTGTGGGCGGCAGCACGTTGCTAACCTTGGTGCTGGTGATGGTGCTAGACAACCTTAGAAGTAGATAAGGGGGGAACTGGGCGTGAAAGATTTCGAACTCGACAAAAGGCGGTTGGTTATCGGTGGGGTGGCTATATTCATTGTAACGGTCTACCTTATCCGCCTTTTCACGCTGCAATTGCTCAGCGACGACTACAAGAAAAACGCCGACAGTAACGCTTTCCTCAAAAAGATTGAGTACCCTTCGCGTGGTGCCATCACCGATAGGCACGGGCGTTTGCTTGTTTATAACCAACCCGCATACGACATCATGGTGGTGATGAACGAAGAAAAGGGACGGCTAGACACGATGGAATTTTGCAATGCCTTGGGCATTACCAAGGAATATTTCATCAAGCGCATGAACGATATCAAGGACCGCAACAAAAATCCAGGCTATTCGCGCTTTACCGAACAGGTGTTTATGAGTCAGCTTTCGGATAAAGAGTTCAGCGTTTTCCAAGAAAAGATATTCCGTTTTCCAGGTTTCTACGTTCAGAAACGAAGCATCCGACAATACCAATACCCCTACGCCGCACACGTTTTGGGCGACGTGGCCGAGGTTTCGAAAAGCGATGTGGAGAACTCCGACTATTATCAGCCGGGCGATTACATCGGCAAACTGGGCATAGAACGTAGCTATGAAGAACAACTTCGTGGCGAAAAGGGCGTACAGATACTTCTGCGCGACGCCCACGGGCGTGTTCAGGGAAACTATCAGAATGGAAAGTTCGACCGTCGACCTGTGGCCGGCAAGAACCTGACGTTGGGAATTGACATCAAGCTGCAAGAACTTGGCGAGCGTTTGCTCGAAGGAAAGATTGGCAGCATTGTGGCTATCGAACCCGCTACGGGCGAAGTGCTCTGCATGGTGTCGTCGCCAACCTACGACCCGCGCATCATGGTGGGCCGACAAAGGGGCAAAAACCACCTCGCACTTTCGAAAGACGTGTGGAAACCTTTGCTCAATCGTGCCATCATGGGCCAATATCCGCCGGGTTCCACATTCAAAACCACGCAAGGACTAACCTACATGACCGAGGGGATTATCGACGAACACACCCTCTATCCTTGCGCACGCGGCTTTAATTACCGCGGTCTGCACGTGGGATGCCACCCACATGCGGCTCCCACCAACCTTGTTCAAGCCCTTTGTACCTCGTGCAACAGCTATTTTTGTTGGGGATTGTTCCACATGATTGGCAACCGCCGACGTTACCGCAACGTGCAAGAGGCCATGAACACATGGCGCGATTACATGGTGAGCATGGGCTTTGGCTATAAGCTTGGCGTGGATTTGCCAGGCGAAAAGCGCGGACTGATACCCAACGCCGCCTTTTACGACAAAGCATACAAGGGTTCGTGGAACGGACTTACCGTCATCTCCATCTCCATTGGGCAGGGCGAGGTGAACCTGACGCCCCTGCAAATAGCCAATCTTTGCGCAACTATCGCCAACCGCGGCTATTATTACGTGCCTCATGTGGTGCGTAAGGTGCAGGGCGAACAGCTCGATACGCTTTATCGGCGCAAGCATTACACCAAGGCCAGCCGCAAAGCTTACGAATATGTGGTACAAGGAATGCGCGCATCGGTGGTGGGCGGTACCTGCCATGCGGCCAACAGGGCCGACTATTTGGTGTGCGGTAAGACGGGTACTGCGCAAAACCGCGGTCAAGACCACTCCGTTTTCATGGGCTTTGCGCCTATGGACAACCCCAAAATAGCCATTGCCGTGTACGTGGAGAACGGCGGATTTGGCGCCACTTACGGCGTGCCGATTGGCTCGCTCATGATGGAACAGTACATCAACGGAAAGCTTTCGCCCTTCTCTGAGGCGCAGGCAAGTGTTTACCAAAGCAGAAGGATAGCGTATGGCACGAGCAACAGATAGGCAACCCAGCATGCTTGGGTCGTTGGATTGGTGGACGATTGGCATCTATCTGGCGCTACTCACCTTCGGATGGGTGAGCGTTTGCGGTGCCAGCTACACCTACGGCGACACCGATATATTTAGTCTCGGCACGCGTTCGGGCATGCAAATCGTGTGGATTGGCACGTCCATCTGCCTTGGTTTCGTGCTGCTCACCCTCGACGACCACTTTTACGACACCTTCGCCTTTGTCATTTACGGTGCCATGTTGTTGTTGCTCTTCGCCACAATCTTTAATCCGCACGAGATTAAGGGTTCGCGTTCGTGGCTCGTGTTGGGTCCATTGCGCCTGCAACCAGCCGAGTTTGCTAAGTTTGCCACTGCCTTGGCCGTGGCCAAACTGATGAGTACTTACGGCTTTTCCCTGAACAATTGGAAAGATTTCGCCTCTGCCTGCCTCGTGGTTGTATTGCCGATGGTTTTCATCGTGGCACAAAAAGAAACGGGTTCGGCCTTAGTTTATGTCTCGTTCTTCCTCATGTTCTATCGCGAAGGCATGTCGGGCAGCTTCCTTTTCACGGGCGTGGCGATGGTTGTATACTTCGTTGTGGGCGTTCGTTTCGAAGAAGTAATGCTTTGGCAGACGCCAACGTCGCTCGGACGTTTCATCGTTTTGCTCCTTGTTCAGCTGTTTACGGCTGGCATGGTGCGTAGCTACACCAACGATCGCGGCCGAACAACGCGCCTTGTTGCGCTCGGAATACTCTTCACGGGTGTCTGTCTGCTCGTGTCTAAGTACATTGTGGCTTTCGATGTAACCATCGTGCAGCTTGTGTTGACAGCCGCCCTGGTGTGTTGGCTTCTTTACCGTTGGCTTAGCGCGCGCATTCGCAACTATTTCTACGTGGCACTCTTTGCCGTTGGCTCGGTGATGTTCTTCTATTCGGTAGACTATGTACTTAACGAAGTGATGGAACCTCACCAGCGTGTGCGCATCAACGTGTTGCTTGGACTGGAAGAAGATCTTGCCGGTGCTGGCTATAACGTGCACCAAAGCGAGATAGCCATTGGGTCGGGTGGACTCAAAGGAAAGGGCTTTCTAAATGGAACACAAACCAAATTGAAGTTCGTTCCCGAGCAAGATACCGACTTTATTTTCTGCACCGTAGGCGAAGAAGAAGGCTTTGTTGGTTCGGCTGCCGTGCTGTTGCTTTTCCTTGCATTGATATTACGGCTCATCAAGTTGGCCGAACGGCAACCATTTAAGTTCGGTCGCATATATGGCTATTGTGTGTTGAGTGTGTTTCTCTTCCACCTTTTCATCAATGTGGGGATGGTCTTGGGCCTTACTCCCGTTATCGGCATCCCCTTACCGTTTTTTAGTTATGGCGGTTCCAGCTTGTGGGGATTTACGCTTTTGCTCTTTATTTTTTTACGAATAGACGCCAGCCGCAACAAGTCGCGAAGGCAATAAAACCATTTCGTCTCGTGTCTAGACATGGCCTTTGCAGGCTTTTCCAGTCTTGCTTACCGTTTGCTACAAGCCTCTTGTAGCACGGCTACCGATGGCTTGTAGTGGCACTACAAAAGAGTTGTAGAGCCACTACAATTTGTTTGTAGCAGCCCTACAAAGGCCTTTGTACGACAAAATATGCAGGCAATGCCTTTGCTTATTTCAAGCGAACAAACTTCGTTTCACACCCATTGTTGCTTACAAACAAGGTGTCTTTGTTGACACTCGCCTTCTCTCCCTTGACGAAAGACTGGGGAGATGAGGCCTATTATAGGGCGGTTTGCGCCAGTCTACTTCACCGCATACTTCTTTTTACCGATGATATACATGCCTTTGGGCAGCGTTTTCAGGGAGGTATCTATGTCGGCAGTGTGGCCCAATGCCTTTCCGTCTATCGTATATACGGGCAAACTCTTGGCCGATGGTGTGTTTTGTAAGGGCGATGTGATGCCTGTTGTTACGGGTTTCACAACACCTAGCAGCCCCTCAGCCGTATAATAGCCGCCATTTTCAAAAGGCAGGTCGGCCGTTTGCGGCGAGCCGTTGTTGCTGAAAATAATTCCTTCGTTGCCAGCAGAGCTTGTTTGTTTGCTGTTATTCCAAGTCCACTTCCACACGTGCGTGCCATTTGCAGTGGTCCCAACCTTTATGCAGGCAGCACCAGGCCACTGGTTGCCCGTGTAATTATAGCCCTTGTCCCATTGCCAGCAAGTTATTGTGTTGTTCCAGTTGGCAGGAGCCTCGAAGAAAGCACATCTTTCGCCTTTCTTAACCTTGCAGAAATCGGGTGCATTAAAGCCTGCATCCTCGCCCTTTATGGCTTTAACGTCGGTGAGGTCTACGCCATCGCTTACGTAAAGCTTATACTTTGGACCTTCTACGGCCAGTTGGTAGCCCGCTGTTTGGGCGTTGTTCACATCGCCCAGCAGCAACAAGGCTTTACCCTTAGTACCTTGTGTGCACAATACGAACCCATTTGCAGCAGATTCTGCCTTAACAATCTGGCTTTGGTTGGTTAGTCCCACGGCTTTGCGTGTGGCAATAAGGCGTTTCAGCGACTGCTTGTACATCTTCCAGTGGCGCAGAAATACGCATGGCGTGCCCGGCATGGTAAGTATGTAAGCGTTGGCCGCCAATACGTTGGCATATAGTTGGGCACCGCCGTTTTCTTTGGGGCGGCCCGTATCGTGATTGTCTACAAAGGTAACTGCGTAACGACTATAAGCTTGGTCGGCGGCAAGCGTTGCATCGGTAAGTCTGTTCCAACTGCCTTGCCCGAAGGCATCGTTGATGGCATACTTCATGGGGAAGTCGAAGGCGGCACTTTGTATGGCACCGTTCGCACGCGTTCCCTCAATCCATTCTTTCACCTTTTGAACATTTCCGTCCCAATATTCGCCCACCGAGAACTTGGGATTGGCAGACGTATTGTACTCGCCTATGTAGTGTGCGGCATAGCCTTTCACCATGTCGTACCTGAAACCATCGTACCCTAAGTCGGTAAGCAGGAACGAAAGATAGGCCTTGATGTTGTCGCGAACGTTCTGTCGGGTGTGGTCTAGGTCGCGTCCGCCCCCGAAATCGTCGCCCGTGTCGGCCGCACCCGTTACGTTGTAGCCGTTTGCCTTCGTGTTCCCACCGTCGTCGTTGGCGCAGATGTCGGCCAAAGTCCACGTCATGGTCTTGCCGTTCCATTTCTCTGTGGGGAAGTCGCACCAGTTGGTGTTGCCTGCTCGGTGGTTAATCACCACGTCTTCTATAATTCCTGTCCCCTTACTTTTAAAGGTTTTAATCATTTGGCGCAATTCTGCTTCGGTGCCGAACGCGCTTAAATGGTTGAACCACCAAATGGGCAGGTAGCCCATTTGCATGTGGGTGGTGTTGCAATAGCCCGATTGCGGCACCCATATTTGGTTAAAGGCGGCCGACAACTCTGTGGCCTGAGCCTCTAATGTGGTCCAATGGGTGTCGTCGTAGCTGTCCCAATAAAATCCTTGGAGCATCACGCCGTCATAGTTTTGTGGCCATCCTTGGGCCAAAGCCTTGGTGCAAACCGTTAGCAACAAGGCTGTTAAAAGTGTAAAGAGCTTTTTCATAAGTTTTTAGTATTGATTGTCTGAGGGCTAAGTTCGTAATAATTTGCGTATGATGATGTGCCAATTGCGCGATAAGTTGCGGTCTTTTTGCGCAACCGATTGCGCAAATGGGCGTATCTTCGCCTTCGCGTTGAGCTGCAATGGCTTGGCTTTGGGTGTAAGTTTGTGGGCTTTGTTGCCTATCGTTGCAACCTCATGTGTGCGAATGAGTGGCTAAGTGCGTGTTTGCAGGTTGAAAATAATAGCAGACTTGTACGCTTACAACTCGAAAACTCAACAATTCTCTCCTTTTTATGGTATTACGAAAACAAATCTAACACGTTTATTAGGTATGTAAAATAAAAAATGTAACTTTGCAAATAGTGGGCTTGAACAGACATTTTACTTATCAAACTTATATGCAATGAAACAGAATATACGCTTAACAAGCTGCACAAAGGCGGCGAATGATGGTGAAGTGGCGAAAAAAAGAGTGGGGCAAGGTCTGTTAAAGCTAGCCTTATTCTTCGTAATGCTTTTCGTTGCAGGCTCTTTCTCGGCCTCCGCGCAGCAGTCTAATGGTTCGGACGTGGCTCAGTTTGCTGCGAAAATGGACAAGGCGAAGTGGAAGAAATCAGGCTTGGGCTTTACTTATCCCAGCTTTTTTGTCGCTCGCGAAGTGTTCGACGACGACATTCCTACCCTTTATAACACATATAGTTGGCGCAAGGTGATGCTGGGATACTGCTTGCTTGGTGCATGGGCGGTGATAGACGATAACTTTCCAAATGAGGGGCAGCAGCTCATCAACAAGGTTAAGATGAAGAAAATCACTTATTACCCTAGGGGCAAAGGCGTGTTTTCGGGCTTTACCAACGATGGGCGCATATTTTATGCGAAGTGTAAGCCCACAGAGGGAGGTATGGTTACGCATTTGGAAGTGTTGGCTTTAATCTATCCCAAGAGTTATCAAAAGAGCGTGGACGTGCTGATTAAGCAGATTGCCAGTTGGTAGCCAGCAACGCTTGTCTGTTTTGCCATTAGTTCGTGGCTTAACAAAAGGCGGCCGTCTGGCATAAAACGGTGTTTAAGTTGCAGTAGGATATAGCCTCTCTATAAACGGCATTGTCGTACATTAGATAATATTAAACAGAGAAAGGAGACCCCATGAAACCAAAC
>NZ_GG740075.1:65282-90325 GCF_000162415.1 Prevotella sp. oral taxon 317 str. F0108
AAACAATACGAACCCCACACCCACGGCATCGCGCACGGATACTTCGTTGATAAAGGACACAAGACATTCGGGAGAAGACCCCATACCGATGGGAGAAATTATCGTAGACGACTCTGTGGAATCGCCGAAAGTTGATCCTTACGACCCTTTCCCGCTGGGTAAGATTGCGCCTGCCAAGCCAAAGAAGAAAAACAACGCCCAGAAAACGCCCCAAAATAATAAGAAGAAAGGGCGCAAAAGACGTTAAGGGAGAGGCCAAGTTGTTACAGAGAAACAACCAGACAGAATAAAAAACAAATGCGTATGAAGTCGAACGGAAAGAACATTTGCGCGGCCTTAAAGCAGGTGAGAAAGCAAGTGGCCGATGCCAACGGCATCCACTACACCCCTGCACCTTGCCGTTTCGATGGCGATTGCAGCGGCACTTGCCCAGCTTGCGAGTCGGAAGTGCAGTATATAGAAAGCCAATTGGGTAGGCTACGCTTGGCAGGTAAGGCCGTTAAGGTGGCAGGTTTGGCTCTCGGACTGACGATGGTTGCTGGCTG
The DNA here is from genome assembly GCF_000162415.1 of Prevotella sp. oral taxon 317 str. F0108. Lineage (NCBI taxonomy): Bacteria > Pseudomonadati > Bacteroidota > Bacteroidia > Bacteroidales > Prevotellaceae > Prevotella > Prevotella sp. oral taxon 317. The sequence goes on from NZ_GG740075.1 coordinate 65,828, forward strand.
TAACTCCTCTTCGGGTACTCCACCTTCCGCAACGGACAAGTCGGCAGCAGCCAACGAAACCTCACCAACAAGCCAACCCAACCCACAGCCGCAAGCAAACGCCCTCGTTTCGGCCGCCGATGAAGGTGCAAAACCCCACGCAAGGCACTATCATGTGCGTGGAAACAGCGGGCGAGTAGTGAAGAAAGGCGCGGCACAAGCCGACACAACGGCCATATATATGGCCGATTCTAGCGGATATGCACTACCCGAAGTGTCGGTAACTTCAACTCCCTCGAAGAAGAAAGTTAACTATGTAGGTGGTATATCCTATTACCAACGCATTGCTCGTAACCGCAACCATGTTTATCTAAATCCCGAAATCAGCTCCCGATACAAGAAAGGCGACGAGGCGATGCGGCAGTTTATTGCAGACCATATACGCATTACGCCCCGCATGTCTGCTGCTTGTGGGCGGGCCTTAGTTAAGGTGGCGTGTGTGGTTGAACGCAATGGTAGACTCTCGGCCATGCGTGTTATCCAGTCGGCAGACTCTCTTTACGATGCCGAAGCCATACGTATATTGAAGAAGATGCCCCGTTGGAGGCCTGCGCGAATGGAAGGTAAGCGTGTTCGTTCGCTTGTGGTGATAGACGTTCCCTTTGTGTTAAAGTAGGCTGATGCTGCCTGATGGATGGAGGTGTAACACATAACATGAACGTTTTCGCTAAGCCAAATGAACAATGTCGAGCTTGCTCGAACATTGTCATGGCGAGAATTGGAAATCGCCGACACGGAGCTTTGGGCGAAGTGGAAAGGCAAAACGCACTTTTTGAGAAACGAAAAAGAACGTTTTCGTTAAGCCAAATGAACAACATCGAGCTTGCTCGAACATTGTCATGGCGAGAATTGGAAATCGCCAACACGGAGCTTTGGGCGAAGTGGAAAGGCAAAACGCACTTTTCGAGAAACGAAAAAGAACCAAGAACTTAAACATATACTTCCCATGAAACCAAACGGAAAGAACATTTGTGCGGCCTTAAAGCAGGTGAGAAAGCGCGTGGCCGACACCAACGGCATTGTATACGCCCCAAAAGAATGCCACTTTGAGGGCAGTTGCAATGGCACTTGCCCCGCATGCGAGGCCGAAGTGCGCTACTTGGAACATCAACTTAACCTGTTGCGAAAGGCAGGAAAGGCGGTAACGGTTATGGGTGTGGCCTTGGGAATGACCTTTACAACGGGGTGTAAACAAGGCAACAGTCCGAAGGCTTTGCAAGAAACGCAGGACAGCGTAAAAGCAAGCGAATGCCAAGACACAAAAGAATTTTTGCCAGAAGAAATAAGACACCGTTCAGAAACCGATTCTGTGTACGAAGATGTGAGTGGAATGATTTCTCCCGACACCACTTCGGATAGGCAGGGACAGGAACGGACGAAAAGAAAACGAAAAGTGCGGATGGTCACGAAATTTGTTCCGCCGAGTAATAAGTAGCAGCCTGTTTGGTCATTTGCCCCACACATCGAAGTCGTCTTCACTTTTAATATTTCTGTAATTTGAGAGGAGTTTGTTGTCTTTGCGATGCCCACACAAGTAAACACTCCTCTCAATACAAAGTGCAGTACAAATCAACTCACTGGCTTATAAACACACGCCCCCGACAAACTCCCGACTGCATAAATCCACAAGCCCACAAGCCCACAAACCCATCAACTCACAAACTTACAAGCCCACCAACTCGTCAATTTACAAACTCACCAACTCATCAACTTGCAAACTTACAAACTCACCAACTTACCAAATCACTAGCTTAAAATCTTAAATTTTATTTTACAATATCGCTCTATTTTTCACGCCGTTCTAGCGAAAATATAGGTTAAAAAGTAGGTAAATAACTACTATTTCTGGCCTTTCACGTCTTTCGCTCTGTCTGTTTTTAAGAAAAAACCTGCATTTTGCACCATTTTGCCTTTCTAGATTGGTTGCCAACCCGTATTTTCTCACCCCCAAATTACCCACTTTTAGCCCCTAAAACCCGCTTTTTAACGGCTATTTTGCCCTTTTTGGCCATGTGTTTCATGGTTCTAAAAGGTTTTGTTTATACAATTGTAGTGGATATTTATGCTTTTCGTTCCGCATTAAGCAGCATTTAGCACTGCGTTTTGCACCTTTTTACCCTGCATTTAGCAGCATTTTACCTTGCGTTTAGCACCAAAACGCACTGCGTTTAGCGGCATATTGCACTCCGTTTAGCACCAAAATGCACTGGATTTTGCTACAAATAGCCCAAAATCTGGTGCTAATGCCAGTCCGTTGGAATATAAATTCATTTTGCAGCATTCACATGCTAACCCCTTTTTGCATCAAAACCAACCTTCGCGAGAATCGAATATTTCCGGCCGAGTGAGCGATTGGTGAACAAAAAGGGCACTCATAATGTTAAAATTCTTGCTGAAAATCATACAAAAACGATTGTGGCGCACGCACGCACGTGGGCAACGGCACAGAAAACACGTACGCTTACTACTGCCTGCGCGAGCGTTTGCAGGCCATGCTGCTCACGGCCAACGGAAACAACATCATGGAAATGCAGAAACAATCTGCCACGGAAAGCCGGTTTTCTGCTTGTAGAGAATGTGTTGAATAACTTCCGCCAGGTTGTTTTTTGATATACAACCACGTTTCGACACAGACAAATGTGCAGAAATTCAGATTTTATCGTGTCTTTGTCCAGTACTTCGCACATGGGCTGCGTGTTTGTCTTGGTTTTACTGTACAAGAACAATAAACTCCGCTTAATTTATAGAAATATTAAAAGTCAAGACGAGTTTATCGTGCGCATTCTTCGTTTTTTTATCGTAACTTTGCAGATGTTGAGGCATGCAAAATCGTTCGCCCAAAGGCAATACGTTGCAAAGGCTGATGTTCGGCCATGCCCATACACATTTAATATAAGGAAACAACACAAGGAAAAATGAAAATAGCACTTATCGTGGCAATGGATAAGGAGTTTGTTCAGCTCCGTTCGTTGCTCGAAAACGAAAAGGTAGAAACGCATCGCAACCTTACTTTCGTTACGGGGAGCATCGGAACGAACGACCTCGTATTGCTGCAATGCGGCATAGGAAAGGTGAACAGCACCATCGGAGCCGTGGAAACGATAACCCGTTACGCGCCCCAGCTGGTAATATCTACGGGTGTTGCTGGTGGTGCCGACGTGGAAATGAACCCCTTAGAAGTGGTGGTGGGCACGCATTATGCCTATCACGACCTGTATTGCGGCACCGATGTGGCCTACGGACAGCTGCCCGGCTTGCCCCCATGCTTTGATGCCGCAACAGATATGGTTAGTCGCGCGCTTTCGATTAAAGGCGATACGCCCATACATGGCGGACTTATCGTTAGCGGAGATTGGTTTGTAGACAGTAAGGAAAAGATGCGTAGCATACTCGAACACTTTCCCAAAGCTAAGGCGGTTGACATGGAAAGCTGCTCGATTGCCCACACCTGTTACCGCTATCAAACGCCGTTCGTTAGTTTCCGCATCATCAGCGACGTACCGCTAAAAGACGAAAAGGCGGCACAGTATTTCGACTTTTGGGAACGAATGGCAAATGGTTCGTTCGCTGTGGTTAGCCAATTCGTGAAGAGCCTTTAACCCCTTGCCGTGCCTTTACAGGCTAAGTGCGAGCAGCTTGACAACAAAACAACTTTACACCATATTATAAAGGGCAACCCAGCGGTTGCCCAACATCACCCTTTAAACAACAAAACAAAATGGAGAAGATACCTAGTTTTACCATCGACCACAACAAACTGAAACGTGGCATATATGTGAGCCGTAAAGACAACGTTGGAAACGATGTTGTTACCACCTTCGACGTGCGCATGAAAGAACCCAACCGCGAACCCATTTTGGAGCAGGGCGCTATCCATACGATGGAACATTTGGCCGCCACCTTTCTGCGTAACGACCCCGAATGGAAAGACCGCGTGGTGTATTGGGGACCTATGGGATGCCTTACGGGCAACTATCTGCTGATGAAAGGCGACTTGCAGTCGGCCGACATCGTAGACTTGATGCGCCGCACGTTTGAGTTTGTGGCTAATTTTGAGGGCGAAGTGCCCGGAGCTGCCGCCAAAGACTGCGGCAACTACCTGCTACACGACCTGCCTGCGGCTCGTTGCGAGGCACGCAAGTATGTGGACGAGGTGTTGAACAACATGAAAGAAGAAAACTTAATTTACCCAAAATAGACGCAATATGACCGATGAAGAGCACCCCATTTCAGGCGGACAAGAAGGCAAACAGCCTGTAACTTTGCCCGTAGAGCCGCCTAAACACATGCCATACGTTAAACCCATGCTGTATGTTAAGCAAACGGCAGGTAGCATCGACTTCTCGTTTAAGAACTATAAAACGCAATATCCCGCTGCCATTCCCTTGGTGGTGTGTTTCGTTTATTTCGTGGTAATGGTCTTAGGTGGTGTCAATCCGTTTTTCACCACCGCCGAAGACTGCTTGGAATGGGGTGGGGGACAGCGAGAAAGCATATATGTTGACGGCGAATTTTGGCGGCTTATCACCAATGTTTTCGCCCATGCCGACGTGATACACCTCATGAGTAACGCTGCATCGTATGTCTATGGAGCAATGTTCTTGTTAGAGATAATGTCGCCCGGAAAGGTGGTAGCGGTGTTTATTACTTGTGGCGTGGTGGGCAGTTTGGTCTGTTCGGTCACCAATAGCTATGTCTTCCTCGGTGCGTCGGGTGGCGTTCTTGGCTTTTATGGTGCGTTTATTGGTTACGCCTTGCTAGACACCAGCGTGTTTCAACGCCATAAAACTGCCTTCTATGTAGCCTTAGGCCTGGTTGCCCTAAGCATATTGAGCAGTTTTAGGGTGGGCATAAGCCTTACCATACATGCTGTTGGCCTGCTCACAGGCTTTCTTATCGGCTGCGTACTGCCTTTGTGGAAACAACGAAATGGGGATTAAACCCTAAAACCTACGTGGAGAATGGCAATTAAGGCAGGTTCTAAAAATTACCTTTGCTGTATTTTTAGCTTTTAGCTGAGTAGGTTTTGCATACTTCTTGAAGGAGCATAGTGCACTATGCGACTGAAAGAGTAGGCGAAAGATGCCAGCTAAAAGCAAAAAGACAGTGAAGTGCAATACAAGGAACAACAATCGAACTTTTGCGGGGAATTTTTAGAACATGCCTTTAGAAAATAGCTGAAAGCTTGGACACTGGCTGTCGGTTGGGCTTGAAGTAAATATCGCATTCGCCATTTTCCATAAAAAACTCCCCGCAACGCGTGGCGAACCACAGTTGCGGGGAGTAAGTTTTCGCAAGCGAAGGCAACCTTGTTGCCTGGCGTCTTAGCGACGCAGACCAAGAGCCTTGATGATGGCGCGATAGCGTTCGATGTCGCGGTCGTACAGATAGTCGAGCAAACGACGACGCTTACCTACCAACATGGTCAATGATCTTTCCGTGTTATAATCTTTACGGTTCTTTTTCAAGTGTTCCGTCAAATGGGAAATACGGTAGGAGAACAATGCTATCTGGCTCTCAGCAGAACCAGTATCAGAGTTAGACTTCCCGTATTGTCCAAAGATCTCTTGTTTTTTTGCTTGATCTAAATACATAGAACTTTTGTTTATAAAATGGTTTTGTGCATAAATGCGGGTGCAAAGGTAATACTTTTTATTGGTTCAACCATCCTCTTTACCAACCTTTTATCGCGCAATGTGATGATTTTTAACAAATAGGGGTGGCCTCTTTCTCGCCTTTTCCGCTTCTTTCATTGCTTTTATTCCTTGTCCACGTAGTTTTTCCGCGCCGTTTTCATCGCCTTTGTCACTGGTTCTACGCTTTTTTTGGTTGGCTCTTGGCAGTGGTACTTTTGCTTGCTGCGCGCAAAAAAGTTTTTCTTTCTCTCGCCTTTTTATTACCTTTGCACCGTTTTTAATAACAAATCATTTTATGTACAAATCATTATTCAACAAGCGTGCGAGCCTGCGTTTCACGCATTTCTCTCGTAAAGGATATGCGCTTTTCTCGTGTTTGGGAAAAGAAGTTATCGTGGGCACGCTGAGCGTTGCAACCTTGGCGCATGCCAAGGCTGAAGGCGTGAGCACCCGCACCCCGTTGGCAGCAGACACCCTTACGCATAAGGAGCTGAAACTGGACGAGGTTGTGGTAACTGGTTCGCGTGCGCCGCTCACCGCCTTGCAGGCGGCTAAGGTTGTTGCCGTTATCACCAGCGACGATATTCAGCGGGCTGCGGCAACCAGTGTTAACGACGTTTTAAAGTTAGTCTCGGGCGTGGATGTCCGTCAGCGCGGAGGCTTTGGTGTACAGACGGACATCTCTATCAACGGCGGAACGTTCGACCAGATTACCATTCTGTTGAATGGCGTGAACATTAGCAACCCCCAAACAGGGCACAACGCCGCCGATTTTCCCGTTTCTCTTTCTGACATCGACCGCATTGAGGTGCTCGAAGGCGCATCGGCACGTGTCTTTGGCGCATCGGCTTTTAGCGGTGCCATCAACATCGTGACCAAAACCGAGGCCCAAAGCGGCGTTAGGCTGTCGGCCGATGGTGGTTCGTTTGGCACATTTGGTGGCAGTGCGGCCCTTAGTTTGGTGTCGAAGGCCGTGAGCCAGCAGCTTAGCGGTGGTTATTCGCAGTCGGATGGCGGAACAATCAACACTTATTTTCGTAAGCGGCAGGGCTATTACCAAGGCAATTTCGCGGCAAACGCGGTAGACTTGTTTTGGCAAGCCGGCCTTATTTCTAAGGATTACGGCGCAGGAACATTCTATGGCATCGCCAGCGACAACCAATATGAGGCCACGCGAAGGTTCATCGCCTCGGTGGGTAGCAACATCCGACCCGTGGCCAACAACGTGCTGACCCTCTCGCCAACCATTTATTGGCAGCGAAATTGGGACCATTACCAATGGAAACGCGGCATGACGGGTGCCGCAAAAGGCGAGAACTACCACCGAACAGACGTGTTTGGCGGGTCGTTAAACACCGTGGTAAACTGGCTGTTGGGCAAAACGGCCCTAGGGGCAGACCTTCGTAAGGAGGTGATTTACAGCACGGCGTACGGCGAAACCTTGCCTGCCGACCAATGGAAAAGCATACATGGCAGCGACAGAATGTACGAAAGACGGGGCGAAAGAACAAACACGAGTCTGTTTTTAGAGCATAATGTGGTGTTGGAACACTTTACGCTCTCGGCCGGTTTGCTGGCTAACCACAACACATGGCTATCTGGCGGCCTGCGTTTTTACCCCGGCGTAGACATTTCTTGGCGGCCAAACGTGCAATGGAAGGTGTATGCCTCGTGGAACAAGGCCTTGCGTTTGCCCACCTATACCGACCTCTACATCAGCAACCGCGCACAGGTGGGCGACATGAACCTTAACCCCGAACGCGTGAACACCTACAAGCTGGGGGCGCGTTATCGCACAACGGCACTCGAAACGCAACTGAACGCCTTTTATAGCAATGGGCGCGACATGATTGACTGGGTGTTCGAGACGGCTGCATCAACGCGTTATCATGCCCTGAACATTGGCAAACTGGACAACATGGGGGCCTCGCTAGACCTCGCTTTCATGCCAAAAGAGCTGTGGGCGGGTAGTCCCTTCACGGCCGTTAAGTTGGGTTATGCCTACATTCACCAACAGCACGAAACCACGCAACCCATACATAAGTCGCTCTATGCCTTGGAATACCTGCGCCATAAGTTTACGGTATCGGTAGACCATCACATCGTTTCGCGCCTATCGGCGCACTGGGCGATGCGTTGGCAGCAACGAATGAACGGCTACCACCCCTATACCAAGGTTGACTTAAAGCTGCAATGGACGGCTCCCAACTATTCGCTTTATGTGCAGGGCGATAACCTTACGGCTCATCCTTATTACGATTTGGGCGGCGTTAAGCAACCTGGACTGTGGGTGATGGCTGGCGGCAGCGTTAAGCTGAATTGGTAACCAAAGGCTAAACGGACCCTACTACTCCAGTTGAAAGGCTTGTAACAGGGTATAGCGGCAAACTTCTCGCAGCAAGAAGTTTGCCGCTATTTTGTGTGTTTGCAATATCGGGCTTGCATCGTTGTTGTGCAAGTGTTATTTAACGCTATTTGTTTAGCGAGATGTTTGATAAGTGTTACCTTTGCATGTAACTAACAACAAACAATTATGGAGTATAAAAAACTAGGAGCAACAGACCTCCGCTTGTCGGTTATCACCTACGGTTCGTTTGCTATTGGGGGCACAATGTGGGGCGGAAATGAAGCGGCTGATTCGATAGCGGCTGTTCGCGCATCTATCGATAATGGCATAACGAGCATCGATACCGCACCTTTCTATGGGTTCGGGCTGAGCGAGGAGATGATTGGGAAGGCCATTAAGGGCTACGATCGTTCGCGCTTGCAGCTGCTAACAAAGTTCGGATTGGTGTGGGATGGTAGTAACGCAGGTCGTGGCGAACGTACTAGCGATGCGCTGAAAGATGGTAAAACCGTTAGTGTTTACAAATATGCGAGTAGGGAAAACATACTTAAAGAGGTGGAAGAGAGCCTTAAACGATTGGATACCGACTATATCGACTTGCTGCAACTGCATTGGCCAGACAGCACAACGCCCATCAGTGAGACAATGGAAACACTGGACTTGCTGGTGAAACAGGGAAAAATAAGGGCTGCTGCGGTGTGTAATTACAGCGTTGAGCAGTTGGAAGAGGCTGCCAAAAGTATTCAGTTGGCAAGTAACCAGGTGCCTTACAGCATGCTGAACCGCCGAATTGAGGCGCAACTTGTGCCTTATGCGCTGAAAAATAATTTGGGGATAATAGCTTATAGTCCGATGGCGCGTGGCTTACTTACTGGAAAATACTTCGAAGGAAGCCGCTTGAAGGCAGACGACCATCGTAATGAATATTTCTCGCGATTTAACTTAGAGCGCGTTGAAGCGATGCTTAACCGTCTTAAACCGCTTGCAGAAGAGAAACAGGCGACGTTGGCGCAACTTGTTCTGAGGTGGACTACGCTGCAAAAGGGTATTAGCGTGGTGCTTGCTGGAGCGCGAAACGCCACACAAGCCATTAGCAATGCTGCTGCAATGAGTTTCTCGCTTTCTAACGAAGAACTGCTGTTTATCAACCGCGAGGTAGACGCTTGTACAGCCCCATAATGTATTTGGCAAGAGTTTTGGTTTGCTTGGGTGTTGCCTAAAAGCTGCTTTTACCTGGTGGCTGATGGGGCGGGCTGGCTGAAAACTTGCAGCTTACACCAGGAAACCTTATTAATACAGGTGCTAGCGCATGTGCGTTTAAAGCAAAATCGGGATTGCCCGATGCCCCAAGTGGAGTGTTCGGGCAATCCTGATGACGTGTGTTACAAACCTTATTACTGGTTGACCACCACCTGCGCATCTCTGTATGCCTTGTCAACAACGAGCAACATGATGGGACGGATGTAGAAATCGCGCTTTTCGCCCACCTTTACCTTGTAGTTGAGGTTGATAACCGAGGCGTTGCCGCTTAGAGATACGGCGGTGATGTCGGTTTCGCAGTCGGTTTCGGGCAGAACGATGGGCAGTACAAACTCGTTGGCGAAGTCTACGCGAGTGGGTTCGCCGCCTTTTCCCATGAATGCAGCCAAGCCGAAAAACTTGTCGAAGTCTTTGTCGTTGGTTATTTTTTGCCCCACAGCTAGTTCTTGCCCTTGGTTCAGAAAAAAGTTTCGCGCCTCGTGATAGCTAATTTGTTCTATGTCGTTGTTGGCTTGTTTGCTGGCAGTGCAGGCTGTTGTTAGGGTAATCATACATAGAACCGCGAGCGCGGCGCATAGTATGCTTTTCGTTTGCTTTCTCATTGTGGTAAAGTGATTTCTTTTGTAAGTTGACGTAGCCAGGGTAGGCATTCTGCTCAACTTTCGGCCATTCTCTATATGGGTAAGTGGAGAAGTGAGGGCATAAAAAAAGTCTAAAGTGACATGATTAGATGCACGCCTTAGACCCTTTTTCCTATTCCTTCATGAAGTCTTGCCCCTATTTGTTGTGCCTTACGCTAAGGGCAAGTTCCTGTTGTTGTGAAAAATCCCCACGTATATTTGTTACGTGTACCATATAGAAGAATCTACTGTTTGACCGTAAAGTTCTTCTTCATTGTAAACATTGTCGAGCTCATAGTCTTCCTGACCATAACTCTTTCTTTTAAGTTTCATGGTTTAACCTCCCTTGGGGCCCGTGGTCTCTGATAGACCCCTGTTAGTTGGTGATAGATGAAGAGACCGTCATCTGGTTGTTATAGATAGTAGAGTAACAATTAATGAAAACTATACTGAAATGCTGTATTAGTGACATTGCTCTGCAAAGATACACAATTATCTGTTAAGTTGTTACTTTTATAGTTCCTTTTTTCTGTGATTTAGCACTTTTTTAATTATTAAGCTGATGTATTTTCACTTTGTTGATTTATTTTTTTAGTATATTTTAGTAATTTTCTTTTAACGTTAAGTCGCGATAATTTACATTTTGTTAAGTTTTCGTATGTCGATTGTGCGCTTTTTGTTTACAATCTGAAAGTGCTAAATCGGTGTAGGGTGACAATGTGTGTTGGCGGATGTTTTGAATTAGACGATTTGCGGATGCGATGTCTTTCGTACCATTTTATGGCGGGCAGAGAATGTTTTTCCGTACTTTATCCTTATCTTTGTGGGGCAAACAACAAATAAAATCATGATGAAATCATTGCAGAACCGAACAACCATACGCCGATATAAGGCCGACGACGTGAGCGAACAGTTGCTCAACGGCTTGCTGGAACAGGCCGCACGTACACAAACAATGGGTAACTTGCAGTTGTACAGCGTGGTGGTTACGCGCGATGCGAGCCAAAAACGTCGCCTTGCGCCAGCCCATTTCAATCAGCCAATGACCACGCAAGCCCCTGTGGTGCTAACCATTTGTGCCGATTTCAGGCGTACCACGATTTGGGCCGAACAGAGAAAGGCGCATCCTGGCTACGACAACTTCCTTTCGTTTATGAATGCAGCCACAGACGCCTTGCTCTTTACGCAGACCTTTTGTTGCTTGGCCGAAGAAGAGGGGTTGGGTTATTGCTTTCTTGGCACAACCATTTATAACGCCCAGCAGATTATTGACGTGCTAGAACTGCCGCCCTTGGTGGTGCCTGTGGCCACGCTAACCCTGGGTTGGCCTGACGAACAGCCCGCATTGAGCGACCGACTTCCGCTTGCGGCCTTTATACACGATGAGGTTTATCGCGACTATACGCCCACGAAGATAGACGACTTTTATGCGGGAAAAGAAGATTTGGCCGTTAACAAGGCCTTTGTTGCCGAGAACAAGAAGGAAACTTTGGCGCAGGTTTACACCGACGTTCGCTATACCAAGGCGGCCAACGAAGCCATGTCGGAGGAACTTTTAAAGGTGCTGAGGCAACAAGGCTTTGTGTGATAGGATTTGGCTTGATGCAAGAAAGAACATTGCATGCTACGCGCACGCGCGCACACGCGCGTGTATATATAAGGTGTGGGCTTATGGGTGAAGGGATGTTTGCGCACCGTTCCATCCTGCGTTAACAAGATAAGCCTTGGTGTGGGCTTATGGGCGAAGGGATGTTTGCGCACCAGTTGCGTTTGGCCAGACATAAAATGAAAATGGTTAAAACAATCGTTAGGAAAAAAATACATTCTTTCAGTCTGCTTGTACGTGGTGGAGAGGCAATGGCTATTCGCATGTTCGAAGTTGTCTGCTATGGATGGTGCGGCTTGTCTGTTGCTTTTGTCAATTAAGAAAGTCAAACAGAATTGGATTAAGGCAGTCGCTGTTGCAGCGTTAGCAAATGGAAGTGCCCCCTTTCCCTCCTGTGTGGGAGGTGTTGATGACAGGCTATGCACGTTTTGTCTTCTTCTAACGGCAATTTCCCAAAGACAATTCTGTTTGACCATAACTTTGTAGATTTTCTTTCGTTTTATCTTGCATTTTATGAAAAATAAACGTACCTTTGCCAAAGGATACCATAAAAAAACACAAATGCGAGGTTGACATGTGGGGTGCGTGCCGTGTTAATGGGCGGATAGTGCACTGTTGCCATGTTACGCAAAGCCGTGGAAAAGATGAATATCTGTTTTAGAAACCAAGAAGAACGTTTTCGTTAAGCCAAATGAACAACGTCGAGCTTGCTCGGACATTGTCATGGCGAGAAAACGCACTTTTCGAGGAACGAGAAAAGAACGTTTGCGTTAAGCCAAATGAACAGTCTCGAGTTTACTCGAACATTGTCATGGCGAGAAAATGCACTTTTCGAGAAACGAGAAAAGAACGTTTGCGTTAAGCCAAATGAACAGTATCGAGTTTGCTCGAACATTGTCATGGCGAGAAAATGCACTTTTCGAGTAACAAAAAGAACATAGCATTAACACTATCAATAATCTAAATTGTACGCTTATGAAAAAGAAATTACTCTATCTTGTGTTCGTGGCCTTAACGGCCATGACGGCAGGCTTGTTGTCGTTAACATCATGCAGTAAGGATGATGATAGGAAAGATGAGATAGAATCGCCCGCAGAGCTTAAAGCAAAGTTTGTGGGGCAATGGAAACTTACCTTTGTATATCTTCCTTCAGGTGGGAAAATAGACTCTCCTTATTCTTGGGTTTATGATTTTACTTCAGATGGCACAATGAAGATACTTAGTGATGGGGTGGTTCAAGAAGAACGTAAATGGTATGTGTCGATAAGCGGTAAAGAACGGCTCTTGTTTGTAGATCCTACTACAAAGATGATCATAACAAGCATCAGCTCAGAGGAATTCTATGGACTAGAAAGTGATGGGTCTACTTCTGTATATGTGAGAGTATACTAGTCTTTCTAATATCTGACTAAGCATGTAGTTATGCTACTATCAATGTACTCTGATTGTTTGTTATGACACAATCGACAGAAGCCTACAAGAGAGCAAACATTGGAGGTGACAATGGGGGATAAGCCAGCCACAACGAAATGGTTGGCGAAAAGAATATTGCCAGCATGGGAATGGTTTCAATTGGTTACAGATACAGTTCTTAATAAGTAGATAATGTCTGTTTGCACGCATATAATATAGGAGCATACTTACAGAATGACCATACTTGAATTAAATCTTTGTCATCGTACGTTGTGAACCTTACCCCTTGCATATTCTAATACTTTCATAGGCCGAGAGGTCTAGTTTATGGCCGTATTTTGTTTCCAAAGCCCGTATGTCTTGCAGGGTCTTGGCAAGGAAAGCCTTGTATTCTGCGCCGTCGGGATTGAAGGGTTTATGGTTTAACGCGGCTTGCAGGGGCTGCCATTCTTTTAAAAAGTCGTGGGCAGAGAATGAGAGATAAGCATCGGTAAAGCGTTGCCAGATGTATTCCACAGCCTGTTCGGAGGGGTGGAGCATGTCGGGAGCATAGAAACGATAGTCGCGCAGCTCGTCGTTCATTAGCTCGTAGGCAGGAAAATACGATGTGCAATCGGGATGAAGGCCAAGCAAGCGGTTCGTGGCCAAAAGCAGTGTGGCCTTTGATAGGCCGCTGGCCACAAAGCCATATTTGGCATAACGGATGGGGCTGACCGTGAGAACAACCTGCACTTGCGGGTTGCGCTCCTTCAAAATGGCGACGGCTTGGTTCAAGAAATCCACACATTCGTCTACCGATAGCTCCTTTTCCTCAAAAAGCTTTTGGGGTAGCTTGCGGCAGTTGTCGGCAATCTCGCCGGTTTCTTTCCAGCAATAAACATGGTTCGTGCCCAACGTAAAGATGCCCACAGCAGGACTTTCGCCGCAACGTTCCACTGTATGCAGAATACTTGCGGGGTTGTACATCACGCCGTAAGGGTTAACCGTGGCCCGAAATTGGGCATCAACAAAACGTTTGCCCATGTTCTGGGCAAAGCAAGAGCCCACAAGGAGTATGCATTCGAAGGGTGGAATGTCGAATTTGGGCTGGGGGATGGTTACGGGAGTTTGCAGTTGCATCATGTTGAACGGTTTGCTTCTGTTGTGTTGTCTACCTCAATATAAAGGACGCGTACGTATTAATTGCACGGCTGTTGGTGGCATGTTCGTGCATCCTGATGGGTGAGGTTATATGGTGGTAGGCCTGTATGGGGCATGCCACGAGTGGATATTGGGAACTTTTGCTCTTGTTGTATATAAGGTGCAACGGGGTGAAAGGCGGGCGAAAAAGGGCTATGGGCGAAGTTGCCGACTAGTATTTGCGAAGCACTAGACAAACGGGTTTACCCAGATTGATGCGCTTTCCCGTGTCGGCGAGTAGCCCTGTGTTGGCGTTTCGCTCGAAAATCTGTATCGTGTTGTTGTCTCGGCAGGCCACAAGTAGGTACTTGCCGTTGGGTGTTATGGCGAAGTTTCGGGGGTGAAGTCCCGTTAGTTGGTAGCCCACCTTGGTGAGCAGGCCCGTTTGTGGGTTGATGGAGAAGATGGCAATGCCGTCTTTTTTCAAGCGATGCGAGGTGTAGAGATACTTGCCATCGGGACTAATGTGTATGTCCGCACTACCTCGTCCGCCTCCTTCGTCGGCCATTAGCGTTTGTATTTCGGTTAATTTGCCGTCGTTATAACGCATAACCACGCACGTTCCGCCCAATTCGTTGATGAGATAGAGATGCTTTCCGCCCTTGTCGAACGTGATGTGGCGCGGTCCTTCACCACGTTTTACTTCGTAGACCACCTGGGGGTTGGTTAAGATTTCCGTTCCATTGGGTACGAAATTAAATCTGTGTATGCGGTCGTTACCCAAGTCGGTGACCAAGAAATACTTGCCTTCGGGCGTGGGAAGTCCACAATGGATGTGCGAAACGGCTGCCGAATCGCGTCCGATAAATCGCGTTTGTTGGGCAGTTCCGTGCAGTCTGCCTTGTTTGTCGAGCTTAAACGCACTGATGTCGCCACCCGAATAGTTGGCCGTTATAAGGCAATGCCCATCGGTGTAGAGGTTGCAAGGGTCGCTACCTGGGCGATTTTCGGGGTCGCCAAGTCTGTCGCTGGCCTTGGTTGAGACGAAAGTGGGGTTTGAAAGACGTCCCGTTGTCGGGTTATAGTCAAAGCTGTACGCCCCTTGTCGTCCATCATTGAACTCGCTCACGGCATATAATCGGTTGCCGTTTGGCGACAAAACCACGAACGAGGGATTGCCTGCCTTGGCCGAAGATCGAAGTGAGAAGTGTCCCGTTTCTTGGTTGAAGTGGAACACATAGATGCCTTCCGAAGGGCTATCTTCGGTGTAAGTGCCAACAAAGAGGGTGAGTTGTGCAGACTGTTTGCCTTTGGCGAAACCGCAAAGCGACAACGCCGAGAGGACGAGGGAAAGCAAAGGACGGGGATGGAGCATGAGAATGGTGAATAGTGTGGGTTTGAAATGTGGTTACAGTGGAGTGCCTAATGCTGCTTTTGCACTGCTAAAACGAAAGGCGGAGCGTGGGAAAAACACTCGTTGCCCGCTTAATAATGGGTGGCGAAAGCGCAGGCAAAGCGTTTCGCCTTTGGGCTGTTTGACCTGCGATGGCGTTTGGGCAAGGTGCCAATTGGCATTGCCGAACGCCTGTGTAGGCAGCTTACTCGATGATTTCGCTCAGTGGTTGAAGAACAAATTGTCGTTCGTTCATGTGTGGGTGCGGTATCACGAGGTCGGGCTCGTTCACTTGTAGGTCGTCGTAAAGTAAGATGTCGATGTCTATTGGGCGGTCGTGGTACTGCCCGTCAGTGCTTTTTTGGGTGCGGCCCAGTGTGCGTTCGATGTCTTGTGTGGCATTCAACACCTCTCTTGGCGACAGCGATGTTTGGCTACATACGGCCGCATTGATGAAGGTGTTGGCCGAACTGAACCCCCAAGGGGCGGTTTCGAGCAGAGCCGATTGGCGCACAACGGGGCCAATCAGCTCTGATATCTGTTGGATGGCTAGCTTGATATTGCTTTCGCGGTCGCCCAAGTTAGCCCCAAGACTCATGTAAACCTTATGTTCGCGCACGGCTGTTAGTCGTTGAGAATGAGCAATGCGTCGCCAAAGCAGCCAAACTTATACTCGTTTTCTACCGCCAGGCGATAGGCCTCCATCACAAGATCGTAGCCGCCAAATGCAGCTGTCGACATCAACAAAGTGGAGAGTGGGTGGTAGAAGTTGGCCATCATCGTATCGGCCAGCCCAAAGTCGTATGGCGGGAAGATAAAGCGATTGGTCCATCCCGTGTACTCTTTCAGCATCCCATCGGTACCGACGGCCGTCTCGGTGGCCTTCACCACGCTCGTTCCGATGGCGCAAACACGTCTGCCTTCTGCTTTGGTCTTATTCACGATGGCGCATGCCTCTGCCCCGATGTGCATTGATTCGGAATCAACTTTGTGCTTGGTTAGGTCTTCCACTTCAATGTCGTGGAAGTTGCCCAATCCGCAATGCAGCGTGATGAAAGCCGAGTTGATGCCGCGAATTTCCATTCGTTTAAGCAGTTCGCGACTGAAATGCAGCCCTGTTGCAGGTGCGGTTACGGCTCCTTCGTTGGCTGCGTAGATGGTTTGGAAGTCCTCCATGTCCTCTTCCGTGCCGTGATGGTTCTCGCGTTTGTCGATAATGTAGCGTGGCAGGGGCGACTCTCCGAGGGCAAAGAGCGAGCGTTTGAACTCGTCGTGGTCGCAGTCGTATAGAAAGCGCAGCGTGCGTCCGCGGCTTGTGGTGTTGTCAATCACCTCGGCCACCATTGTTCCGCTGTCGTCGAAAAATAGCTTATTGCCGATGCGTATTTTGCGTGCAGGCTCCACCAGAACATCCCAAAGGCGCATCTCTTGGTTGAGTTCGCGTAGCAAGAACACCTCAATCTTGGCATCGGTCTTCTCTTTCATGCCGTATAGGCGTGCTGGGAACACCTTGGTATCGTTGAAAATAAACGTGTCGCCTTCGTCGAAATAGTCTATCACGTCGCGGAATTGCAGGAAGTCGCCTTTTATTGGCTTTCCTTTTTTGTCTTTACGAAAGAGGTCGATGGTGCCCGACTTCTTGTGGAGTACCATCAGTCGGCATTCGTCGCGGCGTGTCAGTCTCGACATTTCCTTTTCTCCCTTTTCGTTTTTTATCTCGTGATACACGCTGTTGGGATACAGGGCGATTAGCTCTTGCGGCAGCTTGAAGTTGAATTGTGATAGCTTCATGTTGATGTTTTATATTGTGGAGGGGTTGTTAATTTATGAGTTGGTGAGTTGGTGAGTTGGTGAGTTGGTGAGTTGGTGAGTTGATGGGTTGGGAGTTGGTGAGTTGATGGGTTGGTGAGTTGGTGAGTTGATGAGTGGATGAGTTGGTGAGTTGGTGAGTTTGTAAGTTGATAAGTTTGTGAGTTGATGAGTTAACGAGTTGACAAGCTAACAAGTTGACGAGTCCGTTTCGCTCTCTGCAACTAAGTTATTGGTTTTGCTCCTGACTACTTCTTCTTAGTAACTACTCCTCACTACCTACTTCTTACAACCTCACTACCTACTCCCTTACAACCTTACTACTTACTTCTTACAACCTTACAACCTACTTCTTACAACCTCACTACCTACTTCTTACACCCTCACTACTTCCTCCCTTACAACCTTACTACTTACTCCCTTACTACTTACTCCTTACTACTCTCCATCTTACTCCTAAGAAATGGGGATCTCGATATCTTGTTGGTCGAGCCATTCCTTAAAGGAATCCAGTTGCAGGCAGTTCTCTACGCGCACATCGCCCACCCTTGTACGGCGCAAGGCGGTGAGATATGCGCCACTTTGCAGTGCTCGTCCCACGTCGCGCGCCAAAGCTCTGATGTATGTTCCCTTGCCGCACACCACACGGATGGTGAGTTGCATTTGGCTTGGGTCGAAGTTCAGCACCTCTATTTCGTCTATTCGTAGTGTCTTAGGTGTCAGTTCCACGTCTTTTCCTTTTCGTCTAAGGTCGTAGGCGCGGTCGCCGTTCACCTTTACGGCACTGTATGTTGGCGGAACTTGTTGTATCTCGCCCACAAACTGTTGTAGGGCGTTGTCGATAGCCTCGCGAGTGATATGGCCTGTCTCGAAAGTCTCGTTAACGGGATGTTCCATATCGTAGCTAGGCGTGGTAGCACCCAGTTGCAGTGTGGCCACATACTCTTTGGTATGGGCTTGCAGCTCGGCAATACGTTTTGTAGCCTTGCCTGTGCACAGCACCAATACGCCCGTTGCCAAAGGGTCGAGTGTTCCTGCGTGTCCAATCTTTACGCGCTTAACGCCAAGACGTCGCGACAACAAGTACCTTACGCGAGCCAACGCCCCGAAAGAAGTAATCTCGTAGGGCTTGTCGATGCAGATAATCTCGCCTTCTTGGATGTTCATTAGTCTACCATTGCTAGTGAATTACCTGCGAGCAGCCACGCTAAGATGGCCCCACCCACGATGATGCGGTACACGCCAAAGGCGCGGAAACCGTATTTGGTGAGGTAGGCGATGAAGGCTTTGATGGCAACGAGTGCCACAACGAAGGCCACCACACTGCCTAGAAGCAATGTTCCCACATGACTGGCAAGCATAGAATAGTCGCCAATCTTGTGCATGTGGAGGAAAAGTTTCAGCAAATCGAGGCATGTTGCGGCGAACATGGTAGGCACGGCTAGGAAGAACGAGAACTCGGCAGCGTCTTTTCGCGTGAGCTTTTGCGTCATACCGCCCACGATTGTGGCCATCGAACGCGACACACCGGGTACCATAGCCAAGCATTGGAACACGCCGATGGCGAACGCACGGCGTGTGGTGAGCTTTGTTTCGGGCGAACCGTTGCCGAAAAGCTTATCGCAAAACAGCATGAACACGCCGCCCACAACGAGCATAACGGCCACCACCATCACATTTCCCAACAAAGCATCGATGTACTTGTTGCAAAGTCCGCCGATAATCATGGCGGGGATGAAGGCGATGAGCAGCTTATAGTAGAAGTCCCATTTGCGCAATGTGCGTTGAACGGGCGTCAGTCCTTCGGGCGGAGTGGAGTGGTCGAGCCTAAAAAAGCGTTTCCAATACAGCACCACCACCGCCAGGATGGCGCCAAACTGAATGATAACGTCGAAAGCTTTCACAAACTCGTCGCTCTCGATGCCCAACAGGGCTTGTGTAATAATCATGTGGCCCGTAGACGATACGGGGAGAAACTCGGTGAGTCCCTCCACGATGGCCACGATAATGGTTTGCAGTATGTCCATGTCGTGTTACGCTTCTTGTTGCTCTTCTTGCTGCTCTTTCGGGTCTTTGGGCTTGCGTATTACGGCGTAGATGATGGAGATGAAACCAAGAAAGCACACCACGGGGGCGACTTTAATGCGTGTGGCACTGAAAATGTCGGGGTTAAAGGCCGTCTCGGTAGAGCCTGGGCCACTCATCAGTATTAGGCCCAACAGCACTACTGCCATGCCCACGGCCAACAAGATGAAGTTCATCTTGTCGAAAGCGAAGTTCTTTTTATCCATGTTTGTTGTATTTGTATTGGTGTGTTGGCCTCGCCGCTCGTGTGTTGGCGTTGTGCGGTTGCGGCCTCAACATTGATGTTGCGATGTTTGTTTACACCATTATTAAATGTCGTGTGTTGTCCGTTAGGCGGATGTGTGTCTGCCTTGTTCGGTCGATGCACTCCTTTATTATATGTGGTGGCGATTGCTCAAAGCAAAGTGTCGGCCGTTCCTTTCGGTCGAATTACACCTTATTATATATAGGCGGCGTGTGTTTTGCCGTGCAATCTACTATATCTTATACAGTTCTCCCGCCTTCATGCGCAAGAACCGGTTCACCGAAATGTATGCGCAAATGGCGGTGATGAAGATGCCGAAGAGCAGTACGGCGCAGGCCGTAATGGCCAAAACCTGCCAAGTGATGATGCTCAGCATATTTTCTTGGTAGCGATAAAGCCCGTATACGCAGCCTGCCAGCACCACTATGGCCAGCAAAGCAGCCACGATGCCCACGCCAACGGCTTGCTTGATGAACGGCCGACGGATGAATCCCCACGATGCACCAACAAGTTTCATGGTGTGTATGGAGAAACGGCGAGCGTAGATGCCCAGGCGGACGGTGTTGTTGATGAGCGAGAACGACACGAAGGTGAGCAGTGCGGCCAGTGCCAACAGCACCAAGGATATTTTGCTTAGGGTGCTGTTCACGTCCTCAACCAATTCGTGTTGGTAGGTGATGTCGGCCACCTTGGGATAGGCTTTGAGCTCTTTCGAAATCCAATTAAGCGAGTCGTTGTTGGCGTAATCTCCTTTAAGGGTTAGCTCGATGGATGCCAGGAACGGGTTGTCGCCCCCAACAAATTCGCTGGGGTCGCTGCCCATAGCGGCCGTTTGCTCTTTAAGGGCCTGCTCTTTACTGATGAAGGAGAGGCTCTTTATGTACGGGCGCGCCTGCAAACGTGTGCAAAGGCGTTGCGCTTCGGGGTTTGTTAGGTCTTGGTCGAGCATCATGGTAACTACGAGGTTCTCCTTTACGTAGTTGGTAAGGTTACGTGTGCTGAATACCGAGAGCACTATTATGCCCAGTAAAATAAGCACCAGTGCGGTGCTTATACATAGCGTTATCACCTGCAACCCGTAGCGGCTGCGGGCTTTGTTGTGTTTCTTTCTCATTTTAAAATGGCACTATTACACCGAATTTCCTGCAAAGTAACGAAAAAATCTCTAATTACACAACGTTTTTAACGCTTATTAGCGAAGTTGGCTCTGTGGGTAACTATTCAGCAATAACGAACGTTGATTATCAAGAACTTATAAACGTAATATTGTGGCAAAAAGGCTCGAAACGACATTACTTTAGCAGAATTTGTAGGTGTCTGTTTGTGTAACTTATTGATAATCAATAATAGTTTATACGCCTTATTGCTGAATAGTTACCCCTGTGGGCAGGTTGTGGAATCGGGTAGGTGCATTGGGCTTGTTGCATCTAAGATTTGCTTAGAGAAGGTTGTCGGGGAGAACAAAAAATAATTGTGGTGGCTAGAAAAAGTTTTAAATCTGTTTGTGTTAACCTTTGGTGGTAGGCTAAAAATGCGTAACTTTGCGCTCGATTTTTAGTGATCGTCCTAATCATAGAGTGATTATGGATGTGCACTAAGTATTTTTTAATCTGTTTCCATAGAGTCTTTGAACCGGCGAAACGTAATTCTTTTTAGCTTATGCGAAAGAAAAAAAACGTCGGTCGTAAGGTTTCTCTTGGTCGACATCACAAAAAAACGTTGGTCGTAAGACATTTCGTGACCGACATCAAAGAAACAACGTCAAGCCCTATAGGTGGATGACAAAGTATGAGATCCAACAAATAATTTTAGGTTGGGCTGCTTTTGCCTTAGGGGTTCTAAACCTTCTGGTGGAACTTTTAAAAGGTTAGCTTGCTTCGTTCCCAATTAAATTCTAACTTAGGCCTGTGCTAAACGGGCTTTGGGCGTATTGAAACATGAAAATCAGAGGACGTAAGTCTTCTGATTTTCTTTTTATGTCCCTTCTGATAAAGATAGAGTTCAATAGCAAACAATATGAAAACATGTTGTGAGGTTTTGTTGTTAGTATCATAAATATTTAGGCATTTGGTTTTTACTGAACAGAACTTACCGTAAGTCGCTGAAATATTTGGCTTAATGCGTTGCGTTGCGAGTTGGTTGAGGTTAAAATAAGTACAAAAGTTTGTTATGTAAATATTATATGTTAACTTTGCGTACGGAAAAGTTTTTGGAAATGACACATTTCGATAAGTTGAGGCTCACAGAAATAGTTTTATATATCTTGAATAAGACAAACGGCTTGGACTATTACCATGTATTCAAGGTTATATATTTTGCTAATGTTGCACATTTGGCAAAGTATGGCTCTCTTATGGTGTCTGATGATTTCTGCGCTTTGCCAGATGGCCCTGTGCCTTCCAACCTTTATAATTGTGTAAAAGGCGAACAATTTTGCGATAAAGATTTGCAATCCATGTTGGATGAGAGCGTATCAAAAGGGAAAGACGATGCTTATTACATGCTTGAAGCAAAACGAGAGGCTGATGAGGAATACTTGTCAAAAGCGGATATAGAGGTGCTGGACGAGTCTATATCTGAAAATGCGTACCTCCCTTATGGCGACTTGCGTGCTAAATCGCATGGCGAAGAATGGAAACGCGCCTTTGAACAACATGGCCGTAAGGTGGTGGATGTAATAGGGATGGCAAAAGACGGAATGGCTTCTGATGGTATGATAGCGTATATAAAAGAAAACTTAGCCGTTGAAGATGCCTTATCATGACAATTCTTGGTGACATACTTGGAGATGTTGGCGACAAACTTGCCCAGGATAAAATTAAAGTTGGGAACGTTTATCTTATTAACCTTGATCAACGAAATGGAATAACTCCCAAGAATGGTGATTTGACACGCGATAAGTTCTTTATTGTACTTGGTTTTGACAACGAGGGAAATGTTATTGGCGGTTTGGTAATCAATTAGAAGATTAATTATAACCTACCTTCAAGTGTAACAGATTACCAACTGCCGATAAAGGTGGAGCAATGCCCTTTCTTAAAATATAACTCCTTCGTAAATTGTTCAAAGATCATTGTGGCCAATAAGGCAAAGTTCACTAAGAACACCTATCGCGGGGAAATATCTGATCCAGAATTCATAGACCTTCTCATCAATACAGTGAAGGAAAGCCCAACAGTGAACACGAAACTGTTAAAGAGATTTGGCCTTATATAGCATGGTATTGGAAGCCTTATAGAATGCGATTGTTTGTATAAGCATCTGCAAGGCGGCATGATTTCTCTCTCAATGACATGTGTATCTGCTTAAAGTGTGCCAGAGAAGTAACCATTACGTTAGTGAAACCGTCTTGACTTTTAATCTTTCTATAAACTGAGCGTAACTATTCAGCAACAATGAACGTTGGTTATCAAGAACTTATAAACGTAATGTTGTGATAAAAGGCTCGAAATGACATTACTTTACTAGACTTTGTATGTGTCTGTTTGTGTAACTTGTTGATAATCAATAATGTTTTATACGCCTTATTGCTGAATAGTTACAAACTGAGCGGAGCTTGTTGTCTTTGTGATGCCAACACAAGGCAAATACTACTCATCATATACGAAGTACAGGATTAATCAACCCGCGGGCTTATAAACGCATCAATAGCCAACAACTCCCGAAAACATCAACTTACAAACTTACCAACTCATCAAGTCATCAACTCGCAAGCTCACTAACTCCCCAACTCCCGAATAAATCTACTCTCCAACTCACAAGCTCACCAACTCCCCAACTTCCGAATACATCTACTCACCCACTCACAAGCTCATCAACTCACAAGCTCACGAACCAACACGCCCGTCAACCCGTTAACTCGTCAACTCAAAAGCTTAAATTCTTATCTTTTATTTTACAATACTACTCTAATTTTCACTCCGTTCTAGCGAAAATTTGGGCTAAAAAGTAGGTAAATAGCCACCATTTCTAACCTTGTACGCCTTTCGCTTTGTCTATTTTCAAGAAAAGAGCCTGCATTTTGCACCATTTTGCCTTTCTATTTTGGTTGCCAACTCATAATTTTTCAAGCCCAATTACCTGCTTTTTATCCCTAAAATCCAACTTTTTGACGACTATTTCGCCCTTTCCGACCATGTTTTTCATGGTTCGAAAGGGTTTTGTTTATGCAATCGTAGTGTATCTTTATGCTTTTCGTATCGCATTTAGCAACATTTCACCTTGCATTTAGCACCAAAACGCACTGCATTTTGCACCATTTCACCTTGTATTTTGCACCAAAACGCACTGCGTTTAGCGGCATATTGCACTGTGTTTTGCACCAAAACGCGCTGCATTTTGCTGCAAATCACCCAAAAACGGGTGTTGGGGGCGGTCTGTTTAAATAAAAATTCATTTTGCCAGCATGCACAACTGCCCCCTTTGGGCATCAAAACAAACCTCCGCGAGAATCGATTTTTTGCGGCAAGGTGGGCGGTTGGTGGACAAAAAAGGCACTCATAATGTTAAAATTTATGCCGAAAAGTTGACAGTTTTGGATTGGTGAGTTGACAGGTTTGGGTTGACGAGTTGACTCGTTTGGGCTGGCGAGCTGACAGATTTGGGTTGACGAGTTGACTAGTTCGGGTTGATGAGTTGACAATTTCGGGCTTGCGAGTTGACAAGTCCGGGTTGGCAAACTGACTGATTTGGGTTGAGGAGTTGACTAGTTCGGATTGGCGAGTTGACAGGTTTGGGCTGGCTAGTTGACCGGTCCGGGTTGACGAGTTGACAAATTCGGGTTGGCGAGTTGACAATTCCCAGGTTTAAATATCGTTAAAGGGAAGATGTTAGACCCCTTAATTTGTTGCCGTTTTGGATTTGTTTTACTAACTTTGGCTTTCGGAGACAACTAAATTGCAAGTTTTCAGCTTTAATTTCCACCACG
>NZ_GG740075.1:91350-98472 GCF_000162415.1 Prevotella sp. oral taxon 317 str. F0108
GCGTTACGAGCAATGCCGACCCGGAGGGTAAGGGCCGCGTGCAGGTGCGGATGAACTGGCAGACGGGCAACATGCACACCGACTGGATACGCGTGATGACGCCCGACGGCGGGGGCTGCCGCGACGGCGTTGAGACCAACCGCGGTTTCGTTTTCATCCCCGAGGTGGGCGACCACGTGCTGGTGGGTTTCCGCCACAACGACCCCAACCGCCCTTACGTGATGGGCAGCCTGTTCAACGGTAGGACGGGTAAGGGAGGAGGCGATGGCAACAACAGCAAGAGCATCTGCACGCGCAGCGGCATCTGCATCGCCTTCGACGACGACAGTAGGACACTGACACTTAGCGACCCTAGCGGCAACATGGTTTTGATGGATGGGCAGGGGCACATGGAACTTAACGCGCCTAACGGCATCGTAATGAACGCCAGCCGCATAGCGATGAACACTGGTGGAAACATAACGCTGAACGTTGGCGGCGAGCTGATGGCGAGTGTGGCCGGCAACTGGCTTACAAGCGTAGGTGGCGCGATGAACGCAGTGACCAACAGCTACCGAACAACCGTGGTAAACGCTTTGGAAATGTGCAGTGCGTCGGCCTTGTTCAGCACGGAGATGGGCATGCAGCTGCAAGGCGAAACGCTGAACGCCATCGGCACGAAGAAGTTGCTGATGCACAGCGACGAACAGGTGCTGGCCAATTCGCGCGGACGGATGGACATGAAAAGCGACGGCAGCCTGAACATGGAGCAGAAGGCAGACGACGTGAAGAAGGAGGAGAAAGAACAGATGGCACTGGCCACGGTGGAGTTCAGGCCGGCAAGACCCGAATACAACGGGCAATACGGGTTCGATTGGCTTCGCGTGAACGATGGTAAAGCAACGGCAGAAATGCCATACAAGGACATTATCGTGAGCGGATATTCCGACGGACTGCAAAACCTCACCAAGGATAAGGCATACGATAATCTGAAGAATGAATATAAGCAGGTGCCCATCACGTTTAAGAAAGGTGAGGAGAATACGTATTTTGTGCCTTACCTTAATCTATATTCAAAAGAATGCGTGGAAGCATTGAAACTAGACAAGGATGTTTCAAAACCTTGCTATAAGGCTCTGTTACGTGTTTTGGTAGACATTAACGAGGAGGTGGACCGACTGGAGTTCGACTACGACAAGGAGACCTTCGAGATAGACAGACCCGTGCTGACGGAGAAGGAGAAGACAAACGGCAAGATTGAGTCGGGCAATACGATAGAGATAACTTGCAATAAGAGTTTCAGCGATGCGGATAAGGGCGTTATCCGTGTGTTTGCCTATCCCAAGGGGTGTGCAGATAAGCCGATGCCCGACCAGGTTAGGTTGCGAAGTCTTGCTGGGAAGATTCTGGTTGGGGTGAATGACGAAAAGGCACAGAAGAGAATGAAGTTCGTATTGGTGTGTGTAAAGACGGAGATTAATGGCAAGGAAAAGGAAGGAAAGTTTTCCTCAGAACATTTAGGGCTTCTAAGCAATACCCTGCACCAAATGTATATAAACCCAGTGTTTGAACAGCATTTGAAAGATAAAGATGGTAAGGTATTGATGGATGCTGATGGAAATCCTAAGAGCATCGTCTTAGATTTGGTTGAAGACAAGCGGTTTATGCCTGGCGGAATATACGTCAAGAATGGAAAGATACAAAAATTCACGAAACAGCGAGTAGGTATGACACTTCAACGTTATTTCAATAGCAATGTTGCAAGGTATCTGCGAATTGTCTTCTTACGGAAATACCCGCAGTATAATGGATTCTTTACGATTTTCTCCTTTAATGAAAGAGGCTTTGATAAGAAGGTGGAGCTTTATGGCTTTTGTGAATCTGTATATAAAAGTGGGACAACAAAGTTCTCGCATTATAAGAAAAATTTGGTTCTCTTTGCCAATCCCGAAGCCATGGTGCTGTCGCATGAAGTGTTGCATGGCATGGGGTTGCATCATACGCATATTGACGATGAAGTGATAGAGGAGAGCACACGAAGATACGTCTACAAGGAGAATACAACGGACAATGTAATGAGTTACGCCAGCACAAGAAAATCCACTTGGTACTGGCAATGGAAAATAGTGCGTAAAGAATAAAAAGTAAAGCTATGATACGAAATCTAATTATCTTGACGATAGTGTTATTCTCAAGTTTAAGGGGAGACGCACAAACTGATAGTGTTTATAACTATAAAGGAAAGAGCATGATACGTTATTTTGACATTGAAGAGTTTAAAAGGAAGTCTACAACAAGCAGTGGTTATGATTGTGTAGAAGGTGATATGAGGGTGTCTTATCTGAAAAGGTATGATTCCAAGGAAAAGGTAATTGGGTATACGGAGTGGCGTGAAGGTATTAGCACTCCCTACGGCTACTACTATGAGTACGACCTTAGAGGTCGGTTAATCCATAGCATTACATCATTTCAAGCATTCGACATAGGTAAAGAGTGCTATTACGATACGCTGGGACGTATAATAAAAACGATCGATCATGATATACCCTATAAGTTTACTTTGGACGCATTTATTGAGAAAATGAAGAATGAATATGGTTATGATGTCGAGGATAGAAAAAAGGTTAATCTCCTAGAACGTGATGAAGGAAAAGAGGACTTACACAGACCTTGGTATGAGGTTTTATGTACGAATGAACCAAATGGACTTTATGGTGAGCGCTTTTTGATAGACGGCACGACAGGAGAAACCTTATATATAGAGCGAGATGTATATATAGACAGAGAAGGAGACGGAAAGTACATTGAAGATATGCTTGCAGGAAGGCCTGTAACAATACAAGAAAAGTATCTTTATGAACAGAAAAAGAAAAAGGAG
Source organism: Prevotella sp. oral taxon 317 str. F0108 (assembly GCF_000162415.1). NCBI lineage: Bacteria > Pseudomonadati > Bacteroidota > Bacteroidia > Bacteroidales > Prevotellaceae > Prevotella > Prevotella sp. oral taxon 317. The sequence continues at coordinate 94,208 of NZ_GG740075.1, forward strand.
GAACAAGACAAGAAAGGGACAAAGAAAAAGGGTAAGAGCTTTTGGCGAAAGTTGTTTGATTAAGGCATATATATGGGTCTAAGCCTAGCCTGCACCGCTCAGCAGATATACTGGGCTGTGTAACGCCTCCTCCCTACGCCCCATACTTCCCTTTATCAACTATGCCACTATTAGAAACCTAAAAACAAGAAGCGATGAGAATGTTAGCCATCATATCCCTTCTGATGCCTTTCTGTACACTATGTTGTGCACAGACAGACAGTGTTTACAGCCATAAGGGAAAGAGTATGATACGTTATTTTGACATTGATGATTTTGTGGCAAAGGCCAAAGGGTCTGACTTTTATGAGTGCATGGAAGGGCACACGAAGGTTACTTGTTTTAAAATTAATGACACCAATGGTGTTCATGTTGGGTATACGGAGAATCGTGAAAGCCTTGACACACCATACAGCAACTATTACGAGTGCGACCTTAAAGGCAGATTGCGTTATAGCTTAGAATCGTTTTACAACGTTAGCATTAGGGACAAATGCCATTACGACACCTTGGGGCGCGTTGTTCAGATGGAAGATAAAGACAAACCCTATAAGTTCACATTGGAATCGCTCATCAAAAAGATGAAGGCTGAGTATGGTTATGACATACTTGATAGGAAAATGACACTGAAGATGTATCGTTCAGAAGGCAAGAACGACCTGCATAGGCCTTGGTACGAGGTATGGTGTAATGAAGACAGTAGTGGAAGTTATAGCGATCATTTTTTGATAGACGGTACTACTGGTGAAACTTTGTACATGGAGAAACATGTTGATAATCTCATGTTAATGACGCCAGAAGAAGAGCTCAAAGCCATGACCAATAAGTCTCCCGTTAAGTTACAAGATAAATATCTCTATGAACAGAGTAAGAAAAATCAACAAGATAAGAAAGGGACAAAGAAGAAGGGCAAGAGCTTTTGGCGCAAGCTGTTTGATTAAGGTCCGTGTCGTCTCCGAAGTGTATGCCTGTGGTGGGAACGGGGCTGCATTAGCCCATTTGAATGGGCGTACAGACGGCGACAGGGCCAAACGCTACACCTACACTTATGTGGCGCAAACCGCGTAAAGCCCCAGTTGCAAAAGTATGCGGTTTGCCTTATATCCTAAACGTAATATAATATATATATGGAGAAGATTATCGTAGACGGCGCACACATGCGTTGCACTTTTGCAACAGGCAATGCGCAGATACGCGTAGACAGCCACTCGTTGGTAAGGATTGGCGGCGCGTTGGTGGCTACCGAGGCCGACAAGGCAGGGATGAAGAACATCCCAACCTTTGGAACATGCAAATGCGGATGGCCCAATCGACCATGCGTTCCCAGTCCTATTGCCTGGCAGCACGTGTCCGCCCAGAGCAGTGTGAATGGCGCAAAGAAACTCACGATGCAATCTTTCTGCCCATGTGCCAAGGGTGGCCGCATCTCTTTTTGCGATGCTGCCGACAACTCCTTTGTGGAGAGCGAGTGAAACGGGCGCGTTGCTGGAAAGGAAACGTAAGTGTGAAACTTCGCCAAGATATAGCGAGGGTTCTTTCGCATAAGGGCGTAATGGTGGAAGGCCGTCCCGCATTGTTACGCCAATCTTACATGGATTGCTGCCGTGGTGGGTGAATAGTGCTTAACGAGAAAACAGCCATTAAGGCGGCAGCCTACATTTCTTCTTGCAACACCAATGCCTTTGGCGGCAGATGGGCAATCATGCCCGATGTGCAAGAGGTAAAGCACATTAAGAACGCTAAGAATAAGGTGAGCACAGCAAATGCGTCGGACAAAAACAAAGGAACAATTAATAAATCCCTCATGAGTATCGTAGCCAACGTAACATAAATAGCGCAATGAAAATCAATTCCACTTACGTCTGGTCCAACCTTGTGGTTGTGCCAGTGCTCTTTTACATAATCACCTACCTGTTCTATCGAGGCAATACCGATGCGTATGATTATGTCGACACATACTTAAGCCGGTCGAAAGTTATTAAGCTAACGATACCCCAAAAGTATGAAAGGATAAGGGAATTTTACAGATTTCGTTTTGGCAAGAAAGGTAGTAGAAACTACAATCAATTCATCTTCTATTCCGACAAGTATAAAAAGTATCTGGCCATCGTGTCGTTCAGTGGTATCGACACATCTGGGGAAATCGACAATGAAGATCTTTCTCGAAGTTCTTTATACATAGAACAGCCTACAATCTTTGCTTATGCCAATACCGCTCAGTGGAACGATGCGAAGTATGGCACAAGGGCTTTGCCGATGCCGATATTCTTTATCAAGGCCACCCACTTGTACAACAACCAACTGACGATAGGTCCCTGGGATTCCTCTTCTAGTCCCTGCATAATAGATTATAATTCCACGCGGAAATTTGTTGAGCAATACCTTGCCTATTTCCTGCCAGAGGAAGAATTTGACAGATTGTTTAAAGGGAAGGAGAAGTGAAGTTCGTTATATCGTTTATGGCTGACCGTGAGGTGACAGAAATAATAGTTACAGCTGCATAATATAAAGACAATGAAAGAGTCTCATTCTATAGACGGAAAGAAGAGAATTTGTTTTCATATTGAGATCTTACAAAAGAAATAGCACAAATATGAAAAGGTTTATATTCATCGTGATAATCACAATAGGTTGTATTTCATGTACCGCTAGGCGAAAGCCGCAGGAAATAAGTTTTACCAGCAGAAAAGATACATTATTTGTAGACAAAGAAAGATGCGCAATATTTTTCAAGTTAAGCTTGGGAGAATTAAATGAGCTAAGAAAAACATATAAGGAAAAAGAAGATTTTTATACGACATCAGATGGCATAGCTGAAGATAAATTCCAAATAAAAACATTCTTGGAAGAAAACAACATATCCATCATTTATGCCGATACAACAATAGGAGTTATAAGGTTCAAAGATTGTGATGTCAATATAACTAATACGCCCATTATAAAAACAATATGGACAAGTATCATTTTATACAATCATGGTAAAAAGTATGCCGTGATACAATATCCAGATTTTGATTTTACATCTAAGTATTTTGATTTACATGAAGGAAACAAGTTGGGCGAAAAGCATATAAAACAAGTACGAAACTCCAAATGGTTTGGTGAGTATGAATATTTCCTTTCGGATACTACCACTGCGCCCTCACCTTTTATAGAATACACATTAAGCATCACAGCTGACCGATGTGTATTTAGTGGTAATGGACACATGACAGCCTTCGAGGTTCTATGTAGCGTAAAAGCCGAGACAGAAGATAAACTTTCCTTTGGTTTTGCTAAATCATTGACGGAAGACGAACCGATGCCCAATCTTGACAGAGGCATTTCACCCATAGTGAACTTATATTATAAAGAAGGAAGATATTATTTCGAAAGTCCATTCATCAGCAATTTTGAAGGTAAGGAAAATGTAAAAATCAAATGTAGAAAAGTAAACCGTCATGGCTTTTAACATTTCTATAAACTACCCTCGATTTATAGAAATAATGGGTAAAGACAACCTCCTATGCTCGTTTCTTACTGAAATGGCGAATCTACCTCCCCGTTCGTCCTAATATTTTTGCCACCGGTACATCTTGCCTTAAGGTTTGTTTTGTAAAATTTAGATACACGGTGCGTAGGTTTAAAGAGGGTTAATGTTCGAGATTTAAAATTCCTTTTTCTTGATGTTGTGGGATTAAATGCCTAGATTTGCAACATTAACTATGCATGGCCGCCTTCCTTACGTTCTGCCATGGAAAACAACAGCTCATCATACGCATGAGTTGGATACGCGTGATGACGCCCGGCGGCGGGGGCAGCCGCGGCGGGGTTGAGACCAACCGCGGTTTCGTTTTCATCCCCGAGGTGGGCGACCACGTGCTGGTGGGTTTCCGCCACGGCGACCCCAACCGCCCCTACGTGATGGGGAGCCTGTTCAACGGAATCACCGGCGGTGGCGGCGGCAAGGGTAACAGCTGCAAGAGCATCACCACGCGCAGCGGAAGTACGCTGGCGATGAACGACGAGACGGGCAGCGTGCGACTAGCCGATCCTGGCAAGGCGTGGCTCTTGATGGACGGTGCAGGGAACACAACGACGAGTTCGAAGAACAACTGCACCATCTCTGCCGGTAACAGCCACGTGGTAAATGCAGGGGCGAACTATGCCACTAACGTAGGGAAAGGTGCTAGCTGCTTGCAAATGGACGCTGACGGTAACATCCTGTTGGAGGGCAAAAGCAAGAT
>NZ_GG740075.1:99703-100730 GCF_000162415.1 Prevotella sp. oral taxon 317 str. F0108
AACCGGTGCGTCGGTTTCGTACAAGACAGGGTGCTGTATGATGTGGGGAAAGGGATAATCGAACTTAATACCAACATTCGGAAAGGCAATTATGGAGAGATGGCGGCCAACAGGCTTTATGCCGCAAGGGGGATGCAGAACATTCGGAGCAAACATCCGTTGATGTACATCGACAAGCCTACGGGAAAGGGGTTCGATGGGGCATACACCAAGAATGGAGAGTATATTGTGGACGATGCGAAACCTTGGAAAAAGGGACCAGAGAAAACAAAGGATTCGGGCAAACAACTTAGCCAGAAATGGGTGGGAAGACATTTAGAACAAGGTGCCGTGCCTGAAAATCATGCGGAGGCAATGAAAGCAGCCAATGATAAGAACAGCTTACGACGCACTGTGACCCACGTTGATGGCGATGGCAATATGCGGATTATCAACTACGCAACCAAGGGAACTGGCGATGTGTCCTCTACAAGGAAATCGGAAAAGGTAACGAAACCTCCAACAAAAGCAAAGGGATTAATAAAGTCCGTTCGTTCGAAGGTTGCAAATCTCAGACCTGTCAAGGTCATTTCGGAATCTAACTTTTCGAAGGCCGCGCAAAGCAGCAAGGCAGCCGCGAAAGCCAACGATGCCTTGTGGAAAGGCACGCAATACATCGAAAGCTCCCCAGTGCTTAGAACTGTGGGCAAGGTTGCAGGCAGAGCCTTAATCGTGGTGGGCATTGCTTGGGACGCATATTGCATCAACGATGCCTACCAAGAGGAAGGGGAGTTTGGCGACAAGACACAACAGGCCACAGGGGCGGCTGTTGGTGGCTTGGCCGGTGCATGGGCCGGTGCCGAAATTGGCGCAATTATCGGCACGGCCGTTTGTCCTAGCGTGGGTACACTCGTTGGCGCAGTGGTAGTCGGTCTCATCGGTGCATTCCTTTGTAGCTGGGGCGGTTCAGCATTGGTGGATAGTATTTTCTAACTTAAATGTCAAGCGTAATTATGGGACTATTTGATGCAATATTTGGAAGTTCAAA
>NZ_GG740075.1:101770-103506 GCF_000162415.1 Prevotella sp. oral taxon 317 str. F0108
AGCCGGTGCATGGGCCGGTGCCGAAATTGGCGCAATTGTCGGCACGGCCGTTTGTCCTGGCGTGGGTACACTCGTAGGCGCAGTGGTAGTCGGTCTCATCGGTGCATTCCTTTGTAGCAGGGGCGGTTCAGCATTGGTGGATAGTATTTTCTAACTTAAATGTCAAGCGTAATTATGGGACTATTTGATGCAATATTTGGAAGTTCAAGCAATATGCAAAAATGGCACATGAGAGATAAGGTAAAGGATCATAAATATTTTGAAAGGCAGCTAGAACGTAATTTACAGAGTAAAGTAATAACCGAACAAGCTCTTATCGAATCTGTAGAGAATAATAACAATCAAGTCGATCGAACTTTTTTGTATTGGTCATTGGCACAAAATGCATATTATAACATAGAGATAAAGTATTCAATGGGGGGCTGTATAAAAGAATTACAGACTGACTATTTGAATTCATTAGATGATTTCCGTCATGGGTGCGATATTAATGATCCCATCTATTTTGAAATACTAAATCGCGTGGCCTTAGGTATTTTGTTGAAAATACCTAATGAGAAATTTCAACTACTTGTAGAATACGTAAAACGTGTAGATGAAGAGACGAACCCCAATGATTGGACTGCCGACATGTTATTATGGTTCATGTTAAATTCACACTTAGAAGATAATGAAAGAAAATCGTATGCTCAGGCATTAGCTTTTCCTTGCATATACATGGGACTGTACAAGGTTACACAAACCACAGAGAAAGAGAAAACTAAGAAAGCACTGAACGAGTATCTAGATAAATGGTATGATCTCAACAAGAATGCCCCTTGGCATAATACTCATCTACGTTCAAATGGCTACACTGGCTACTGGGCATGGGAAGTGGCCGCCGTGGCCAAGATAATGCACATAGACGACACCGACCTAAAAGACAATCCTTACTATCCATACGACATGGTGCATTGGGAAGAGGACAAGGAAGAATAGGCTGCCGCGAAAGCTAACGATGCCTTGTGGAAAGGCACGCAATACATAGAAAATTCCCCAGTGCTTAGAACTGTGGGCAAGGTTGCAGGCAGATCCCTAATCGTGGTGGGCATTGCTTGGGACGCATATCGCATCAACGAGGCCTACCAAGAGGAAGGGGAGTTTGGCGACAAGACACAACAGGCCACGGGTGCGGCCGTTGGTGGCTTGGCCGGTGCATGGGCCGGTGCCGAAATTGGTGCAATTATCGGCACGGCCGTTTGTCCTGGCGTGGGTACACTCGTTGGCGCAGTGATAGTTGGTCTCATCGGTGCATACGTTTGTAGCAAGGGCGGTTCTGCATTGGTGGATAGTATTTTCTAACTTAAATGTCAAGCGAATTATGGGATTATTTGATGCGATTTTTGGAAGTTCAAAGAAAGAACAGGAAAAACCCATTAGGGACAAATTGAAGAAAAGAAAGGATTTTGAAAAGGTTTTGAAGATTAGACTAGCTGAGATCGACAGGTATAAAGCATATCTAACAACAGAGCAGGAAAGTGAATTGTTCTTTTGTCGCGCTGTTGGCCACGATAGCATTGATGTCATCCAAATAAGATATTCAATGGATGGTGGACTAAAAGAGCTTCAACGTATTTATGTCGAATCATTGAATTATTTTATCGTAGGCTTTAACGATGACAACCCTATCTATTTTGACATTTTAAATCGTGTTTCACTGGGCATTCTCCTAAACATTCCTGACGAAAACTTCATGC
>NZ_GG740075.1:104524-209646 GCF_000162415.1 Prevotella sp. oral taxon 317 str. F0108
GGCCTTGTGGAAAGGCATGCAATAGTGGATAGTATTTTCTAACTTAAAGGCAAATGGCGATTTCGTTTGTGGGTAGATGTGTATTGCTGACGTACAACAAATTGTGCAAAATGGGAAACATTGGCAGTGAAAAGCGTGTTGAAGTTTTCCGTTTTAGTAAACTGATGCGTTGTGGAGGCAGGCCGTTGTCGTGCTGTTTGGTACACATTTGTTTTACAACTTTTGTGTTTCTTCTTTACTTTGAACCTTACTTTGTGAGCAAGATTAAAGTAAGGGTGATTGTGTTAAGTGTTTGATTTGTATTCGTTTAGATGTTCTCCCTATTTTGAAAAGGCTCTCTTAAAGTTTTAATGTGAATACGTCTGTATGAAAGTTAACCTTTGTTTATGTGGCGAGTGGTTGTAGTTCGTAATATCCACAAATAGAGAATGTTTGAGAATAGTGCGTGTACAATTCTGAAAATTCGGAGTAACGGCGTTTGATAATATCAAAAATAGTTTGTAGCTTTGCAAAAGAAAATAGAGGTTTAGTAATGGAAAATAATAAAACTTATTCATACGAAGAGGCCTTTGCGGCCGCTTTAGATTATTTCGCCGGCGACGAGCTTGCGGCGAGAGTTTGGGTAAACAAGTACGCCATGAAGGATAGCTTCGGTAACATTTACGAGAAATCGCCCGAAGACATGCACTGGCGCATCGCCAATGAGATAGCGCGCATCGAGGGGAAATACCCCAACCCGCTCTCTGCACAAGAAGTCTACGAACTGCTCGACCACTTCCGTTACATCGTTCCTGCTGGTAGTCCGATGACAGGTATCGGCAATGGCTACCAGGTGGCATCGCTAAGCAACTGCTTTGTGGTGGGACTTGAAGGTGATGCCGACTCGTATGGGGCTATCCTGCGCATCGACGAAGAACAGGTGCAGCTGATGAAACGCCGCGGTGGCGTGGGGCACGACCTCTCGCACATACGTCCCAAGGGCTCGCCCGTAAACAATTCGGCACTTACATCTACGGGGCTTGTGCCGTTTATGGAACGTTATAGTAACTCTACACGCGAGGTGGCGCAAGACGGACGGCGTGGTGCGCTGATGCTGTCGGTTAGCATTAAGCATCCCGACAGCGAGGCCTTTATCGACGCGAAAATGACCGAAGGTAAGGTTACGGGAGCGAATGTGTCGGTAAAAATCGACGATAGCTTTATGCAAGCGGCCGTAGACGACAAACCATACGTGCAGCAGTTCCCCATCGAAGGCGACAATCCGGAGGTGAAGAAGGAAATTTCGGCCAAGACGTTGTGGGAGAAAATCGTGCATAACGCATGGCAAAGTGCCGAACCTGGCGTGCTTTTCTGGGACACCATACTGCGCGAAAGCATCCCCGACTGCTATGCCGACCTGGGTTTTCGCACGGTTAGCACCAACCCTTGTGGCGAAATTCCGCTCTGTCCGTACGACAGCTGCCGCCTGCTTTGCGTAAACTTGTTTAGCTATGTGGTTAATCCGTTTACCAAAGAGGCCTATTTCGACTTCGACAAGTTTGCCAAACACGTGGCTGTCGCCCAGCGAATAATGGACGACATTGTGGATTTGGAACTCGAAAAGATAGACCTCATCATGGAGAAGATAAAAGACGACCCACAAAACGATGAGGTGAAGGGTGCAGAATATCATCTTTGGGAGAAGATTAAGCGCAAAAGTAGCATGGGAAGGCGCACGGGCGTGGGCATAACAGCCGAAGGCGACATGATTGCCGCATTGGGTTTGCGTTACGGAACGCAAGAGGCCACCGATGTAAGCGTAAGTGTGCACAAACGTTTGGCATTGGCTGCCTATCGCTCTTCGGTGGTTATGGCTAAGGAACGTGGGGCTTTCGAGATATTCGATGCCAAGCGCGAGGCCGCCAATCCCTTTATCTTGCGCCTGAAAGAGGCCGACCAGTCGCTTTACGACGACATGGTGGCTTACGGTAGGCGTAACATTGCCTGCCTAACTATCGCTCCCACGGGCACAACTAGCTTGATGACGCAGACAACGAGCGGCATCGAACCTGTGTTCATGCCTGTGTACAAACGCCGTAGGAAGGTAAATCCCAATGATACAGACGTGCATGTAGACTTTGTTGACGAGGTGGGCGACAGCTTTGAAGAGTATATTGTGTACCATAAGAAGTTTATGGACTGGATGAAGGCCAACGGCTTTGATACCGATAAGCGATATACACAAGAAGAAATTGACGCCATTGTGGAACAATCTCCTTATTATAAGGCCACGGCAAACGATGTGGACTGGCTGATGAAGGTGAGGATGCAGGGCGAAATACAGAAGTGGGTGGATCACTCTATCAGCGTAACGGTGAACTTGCCCAACGATGTTGATGAGGCTTTGGTTAACCGATTGTATGTAGAGGCGTGGCGTTCGGGCTGCAAAGGCTGTACGATTTATCGCGACGGCAGTCGTTCGGGCGTGATGATTTCTGTGTCGAAGAAAGACAAGAAGAAAGAGGATAAGCAAGAAGAACAGCCCATCGTGCCTTGCAAACAGCCCGAAGTGACCGAGGTTAGGCCCAAGGAGTTGGCCTGCGATGTTGTTCGTTTCCAAAACAATAAGGAGAAATGGGTGGCCTTTGTGGGCTTGCTCAATGGTTATCCCTACGAGATTTTCACGGGCTTGCAAGACGATGACGAGGGTATTGCCCTGCCTAAGTCGGTTACGAAGGGTAAAATCATCAAGAATATAGGTCCCGACGGTCGCAGTCGTTACGACTTCCAGTTTGAGAACAAGCGCGGATACAAAACCACGGTTGAGGGCTTGAGCGAGAAGTTTAACCCCGAATATTGGAACTATGCCAAGCTTATATCTGGTGTTTTGCGCTATCGCATGCCCATCGACCACGTGATAAAGCTGGTGGGTTCCTTGCAATTGAAGAGCGAAAGCATCAACACTTGGAAGATTGGCGTTGAGCGCGCATTGAAGAAATACATTACCGATGGCACCGAGGCAACGGGTATGAAGTGTCCTTCTTGTGGACAAGAGTCGCTCGTTTACCAGGAAGGTTGCCTTATTTGCAAGAACTGTGGCGCATCGCGCTGCGGATAAATTACGCATTTCCTTGCTCCACTTCGTAGCCTTATGGCTGCGGGGTGGGGCGTATTTTTTGTTTAGTGGTAAGGAGTAGGGTAGTAAGGAGTAGAAGTTAAGGAGTTATGGAGTTGAGGAGTTAAGGAGAGATGCCAAATGTATTGGTGATGTTAGGCTAATAGGATAAGTCTGACCAGTCTGACCAGTCTGACTTGTCCGAAAGCAAGAATGAACTAGAAACCTAGAAACCGCTAGATACCTTTAAGCGGCGTTAGCCATCTTTTCACCCTTTCACCCTTTCACTTTTTCACCTTTAAGCGGCGTTAGCCATTTTTTCACCTTTTCACCTTTAATAACCCTTTCACCCTTTCATTATGTCCCATTACATTCATCTTCGGAACCTACATTTTCACGCCTTTCACGGCGTTATGCCCCAAGAACGAACGGCGGGAAACGACTATGTTGTTAACCTTCGTGCCGAATATCCCATCGAACAAGCCATGCAGAGCGACGATGTGAGCCACACGTTGAACTATGCCGAGGTGTACGCAGTTGTTGAAACAGAGATGCAAAAGCCGTCGTGCCTACTCGAAAACGTGGCCTATCGCATCGCCCAACGGCTCTTTCGCGACTTCCCCCTGATACGTTCGATACGGCTCGAAGTGGCTAAACAAAACCCACCTATGGGCACTTGCGGAGGGCAAGCAGCAGTGGAAATTCAATTAAATAATGATAAAAGCCAGTGAGAAGAGCCCGAATACGGCCTTTTTTCTGTATTTTTGCATAAACAAAGCCGTTAATCGGCAGCTCAGGATACACAAGGGCGGGTTCTGAAACAGTCCCCTTGCTGGATTTTTAGGTTTTATCTGGGTATATTTCGCTTGGTTCTTGATAGGTGTCATAACAAGCCTTGGCACTCGAAAGAACGAACGAAGGATGGCAGGAAAGCAGAGATACAGTGGAGAGTGAGGCTGGATGCAGGCTTGAAATGCACGAAAACCTTTCAGAACAAGACCCCAAATGTAGCGTGACGACGATATGCGGCACTTCAAATCAGCGAGTATGAACAAAAAGATAGCCGCCCTCTTCGCCCTGTTACTCCTTCTGCCGTTTGCCGCAAATGCAGCAGGCAAGAAGTTCGTGTTGGTTATCGACCCAGGACATGGCGGCAAAGATGCTGGCGCATTGGGCGCTTTCTCGAAAGAAAAAGACATAAACCTGAGCGTGGCCATGGCCTTTGGAAGAAAGGTGCAGCACAATTGTCCCGACGTAAAGGTGATTTATACGCGAACAACCGACGTGTTTATCGGCTTGAAAGAGCGGGCAGACATCGCCAATAAGAATAAGGCCGACTTGTTTATATCGGTACATACCAACGCTTTGCCCGGCGGGAAGCAGGCCTATGGAATGGAAACTTACACCCTGGGAATGCACCGCGCCGGCGACAATTTGGACGTAGCTAAGCGCGAAAACGCCGTAATCTTGATAGAAAAGGACTATAAACAAAGCTATCAGGGCTTTAATCCCAACTCGGCGGAGAGCTACATCATGTTCGAGTTTATGCAAGATCGCAACATGTCCAACAGCGTAGACTTGGCCAAGATGGTGCAACGCGAAACCTGTTCGGCGGCCAATCGTCCCGACAAGGGCGTGCATCAGGCGGGGTTCCTCGTGCTCAGAGAAACGTCGATGCCCAGTTGTCTCATCGAATTGGGCTTTATCACCACGCCCGATGAGGAGCGGTTGCTCAACGATAAGGCGCGAGTGGAGAACATCGCCACGGGCATCTATCGGGCGTTTGTGAACTATAAAAACAAGTATTACAGTGGTGTTGTGGTGCCTTACAAGGCTGCGCCCGTGCCAACGCCTACCGTTCCCGACGTTGTTCCCGATGTGTACAAGTCTAACGATGTGCCTGCAACGCAGCCAAAGCCCGAACCACAAGTAACGAGAAGGACGGAGCGAACACTCTCCGAACCGATAAAACGTGATAGCGAAGTTGGTAGATCTGTACCCCAAAGGGCGCAGGCCGCCAACCAAGATGTAACAGAACGCCCAACGGTGTCGGCGGCCGAAACAAGGTCGAACGAAGAAACCAGGTTGCCAAGCATTACATCGGGAGATGCTGAAGAAAAGATAATATCCTTCGGCGAAACGGCCATCGTGCCCATCTTTAAGGTGCAAATCATTGCCAGTCCCACGCGCATACGCCGCAACAGCCCACAATTTAAGGGCTTGAAAGACGTGGAATACTTCAAGGAGAACGACATGGTGAAGTACACCTATGGCGCATCGGCCGACTATAACGAAATAAACCGACTGCGAAAGAGCATCGCCAAGAAGTTCCCCGATGCGTTTGTCATCGCCTTTAAAGACGGCGAGCGCATGGATGTGAACAAGGCCATACGCGAGTTCTCGGTTAACAGACAAAAAGGAAACAAATAATTAAATATGAAAATCTTTACGAGAGAGGTAAAAATCGCCCTTGTAGCCATTGCCGGAGTGGTGATATTGTTCTTCGGTATGAACTTTCTGAAAGGGTTAACCTTATTTTCCAACGATACAGGCTATAAGGTAATGTTCAAAGATATAACCGGTTTGTCTAACTCAACGCCCATCTATGCCAATGGATTTGCTGTGGGCGTGGTAACGGGCATCCAATATAACTACGACCAAAAGGGCGACATCGTTGTTACGATAGACCTCGACAAGAGCATGCGTGTGCCGCAAGGAAGTACGGCCGAGATAGAGAGCGACTTCATGGGAAACGTGAAACTGAACCTTATTCTTGCCCCTAACAGCGGTCAGTTTCTTAGTCCGGGCGACGTGATACAGGGCAACGTGAGCAAGGGAGCATTGGCGCAGGTGGCCGATATGGTGCCATCTATCGAGCGATTGCTGCCCAAACTCGACTCTATTTTGGTTAGTGTGAACACTATTTTGGCCAATCCCGCCATCAACCAGTCGCTAGACAACGTGCAAGGGCTAACAGCTAACCTGCGCACCACTTCGCAACAGCTCAATGGTTTGGTGGCAGGTCTTAACCGAAGTGTGCCCGCTATGGTGGGAAAGGCCAACAAAGTGCTGGACAATACCAATACGCTGACCACCAACTTGGCTGCCCTAGACCTCGACGGAACGATGCAACAGGTGAACCGAACCTTGGCCAACGTGGAGGAAATGACACAAAAGCTTAACAGCAACGAGGGCTCGTTGGGCTTACTGATGCGCGACCCAACCCTATACAACAACCTCAACGCAACGCTGATGAGTGCCGACTCGCTGCTTATCAACGTTCGCCAGCACCCCAAACGCTACGTGCACTTCTCGCTCTTCGGGCGTAAAGACAAGTAGGACTTTGAGTTTTTAAGTTATAGCGTTACTGAGTTGGCAAGGCTTTGAACCCCAAATCTCACCAACTTAACAACCATAAACACATCGCCGTCACCATTCTACAAAGCTTAGAGTGGTGGCGGTTGCGTATCTTAGGGGTGGTTGATACAAGTATTTGCCACGTCGTTAGCTAAGTTATGGCAAGGCATATCATACCCCCATATCCCCTTGGAGAGGGGTTGTGGGGTGAGGCCAGAACTCATACGCGTTCACTTATTTGTCCTTAATATTCTCCTTAAACTCACCTGATGCAATGTTTCACAAGTTTTGCAAAACCTTTCACGTCCTTAATCTTCTTCAAAAACGGCCTGTAATTTGCCAAAACCAATTTTTTTTGCGATATTTGCAGTAGATTTCAGAGACCGCGGCACGCCATGTGCCGAAAAACCAACAACAGTATAGATATAATGGACGTAACTCCCGATAAACATTGGGAAGCAGCTCTTGCGCTCATTGCGCAGAACGTTTCTCCACAGCAGTTTGACACCTGGTTCAAACCTATTGTCTTCGAATCGTTTAACAACGAAACGAAGCTTTTGGTGTTACGTGTGCCAAGCTCGTTTGTGTACGAGTATATCGAGGAACATTATATCGACCTGCTAAGTCGTGTGTTGTTCTCTGCTTTTGGTCAACGCATACGCCTTACTTATAGGGTGGTGGTGGATAGCGAGCACAAAAAGACCCAAGACATTGAGGCCGACCCGGCCGAGGCGCACGCTACGCAGGCCGCCAAAACATGGGGCGCAAAGCAAAAAGCTGTGGAAGAACCGGCCAAGGAGCAGGAACTAGACCCGCAACTTAACCCACACCAAACTTTCTCGAACTACATCGAGGGCGAGAGCAACAAGCTGTCGCGTTCCGTAGGGCTGTCTGTTGCCGAGCATCCCAACACCAATCAGTTCAACCCCATGTTTATTTATGGGCCGTCGGGCTGTGGAAAAACCCACCTCGTAAATGCCATCGGCGTGCAAACCAAGCAGCTGTACCCCCAGAAAAGAGTGCTGTACATCAGCGCGCATCTCTTTCAGGTGCAGTTTGTTAACGCGGTGTTGAAGAATGCCACCAACGATTTCATCAAGTTCTACCAAACCATCGACATGCTTATTGTTGATGATGTGCAGACGTGGGCTAGTGCAGATAAAACCCAAGAAACGTTTTTCCACATCTTCAACCACCTCTTTCGCAACGGCAAACGCATCATCTTGGCTAGCGATCGCCCACCCGTTGAACTGAACGAAATGAGCGATAGGCTTATCACACGTTTCTCGTGTGGCATCATTGCCGAACTAGAAAAGCCCAATGTACAACTCTGTGTAGACATATTGAACGCCAAAATACGCCGCGACGGACTGAAAATACCTGCCGAGGTGACGCAGTTTATTGCCGAAACGGCTAACGGAAGTGTGCGCGACTTGGAAGGGGTTATCAACAGCTTGATGGCTTATTCGGTGGTGTATAACAGCGACATCGACATGCGGTTGGCCGAAAGGGTGATTAAAAGGGCTGTGAAGGTAGACGATACGCCACTTACCGTAGACGACATTTTGGAGAAGGTGAGCAATCATTTCAACGTTAGCGTGTCGGCCGTGAGCAGCAAAAGCCGCAAGCGCGACTTGGTTGTGCCGCGCCAAGTGTCGATGTATTTGGCTCAGAAATACACCAAAATGCCTGCCAGCCGCATAGGGAAACTTGTTGGCGGGCGCGACCATAGCACCGTGTTGCATAGTTGTGCGCAGGTTGAGGCGCGCCTTAAAACCGACAGCCTTTTTGCTGCCGAGGTGGAAAGCATTGCCACATCGTTTAAGCTGAAAGGATAGGGGAGAAATTGTTTTTTTTCTCCCCCATGCAGATATTACTTGTTGGTAGAGATAATTTTTGCGCGAAAGTAAAGCCAAAGATGTTTTCTAGCCACACTTGAAAGGCGCACATTTGTAATTGCTTATCAGTATTTCGCGAGGCTCTTTCCCCGCCAAATAGTGTTATTTCGTAGGCTTTATTCTCAGTGTCACTTCTGCATAGAGGTCGGCACACCCCGCAATCATCAGTAGATGGCTCTTCGATAGAGGCATGTCTTCGTTGTCTATCTCGCATTTGTACACATTATATTGCATGCTGCCTTTGCATGTTACGAACCATTTAATGGTATGCGGCTCATCGTTGCCGAATAGTTTTTTGCTTCTAAACTCAAAGATATACGTTTCTCGTCCCCAAAAATCTTCCTTCCAAATCCGCAGGTCAGTGGCAGATACATTCAATGTTGTTCCCCCGAGAAAGTTGGGTATGGTATTTTCTTTTATGTATGCCCATCTGGTTCTGTTAATTTCTAGGGGTTTGAGGTCGCTCCCTCTATAAACACGCACTTGGATGTCTTCCTTTTTAGCATTCCATGTTTCGGGCTTTGTGTTGTCGATGATGTTTAGAGAGTCTGCGATGTTTGTGCCTTTGGGACTTTCGAACCTGATGCTTACCCTAAAAGGGTCTACAACATGAGGGCCGTCTTTATCCGAACACGAGAGTAGTGTACATGTACAGATGCAGAGCATGGCTTTTGTCCATATTGTTTTTATATAGGTCTTCATGATTACTGCATTTTAATTGTATGTGAAATTGTGTTAGTGCTTTGTAAACGTGGCATACTCCAACCGATACCTATAATTAGTGCGTGTGCTTTCTGCGTTGTCGTTGTATGGAGCTGGAGTATCTGTGTTAAAAACATTGTCCAAGAAGTATCCATTGCCTTTCTTGTCTATGGCATTTGTTTCCACTTGTTGCGTATTTTTTGGGTTAGCTCACCTATGTTTTCTTCACTTGTTTCAGAACAGGCCACAATGAATATCCCTCCCAAGCAGTAAAGGATTGTTCGTTTGATTGAAAATTTGTTCATGTTCTTTGGTTTTAAAGTGTTGACACAGCAAATTTAAGTAAAACATTTTTACGCGCCAAGCGTTTAATAATGTTTCTTTCTATTTATTTTTAATTTCCTGTTTTATCTTCCGATTTACAACAAAAATGTACTCATATTAATGATATTGTTGTGTGTTGTGTGTGTCGCGATGGGGTGTAATAATGAAAAATAACTGTGTTTATCCTGCTCGGATACTGAAAAGATGGTCTAGTAAGACGTATAGATATTGTTCTAAAAATATTGATGTTTGGTAAAACCTTTCGTATTGCTCTGAGGGGGAAGGTATAAAATAACAGCCTTTTTGAAAGATAATTTGTTGCTTATCCAACCATATTCTATGAAAATGATGCTTTTTGGTGGTGGTTACTATTCGATACTAAAAGTAAACTATTATGGAGAAGCAAGGTGTGTGTTACCGATAAATATAGGTGGTGTAGCTTGCAGTCTGTTGTTATCGGCTGGCGGAATTAATTCGTACACTCGTCAACTCGTAAAGCTACAAGCTCGTTAACTCAAAAGGAAATGTCCACTTTTCAGTGGGGTTTTTAACATTGTGAGTGCCTTTTAAACTCACCAACTGCCCAGCAGGCTGCAAAAAACGATTCTCGCGGAGGTTGGTTATGATGCAAAAAGGGGCTAGTTGTACATGTTGGCAAAATGAATATTTATTTGGGACGACTGCCATTTACACCAGTTTTTAGGCTATTTGCTGCTAAACGCAGTGCATTTTGGTGCTAAATGCAATGCAATATGCCGCAAAATGCAGTGCGTTTTGGTGCTAAATGCAGTGCGTTTTGGTGCAAAACGCAGGGTAAAATGGTGCAAAACGCAGGGTAAAATGCGGCTAAATGGAAGGTGATAAGCATAAAAATACACCGCAAATAGTATAAACAAACCTTTTAGAACCATGAAACACATGGCCCAAAAGGGCAAAATAACCATCAAAAAGTGGGATTTTAGGGGCTAAAAGTACGTAATTGGGCTTGAAAAATAACGAACATTCAACCAATCTAGAAAGGCTAAATGGTGCAAAATGCAAGTGAGTTTCTTAAAAACGGACACATGGAACAATGTGTAGGCAGTAAAATAGCGGCTAATTACCTACTTTTGAGCCTTGATTTTCGCTAGAATGGCATGGAGGTTAGGGTGTGTTTTGTAAAATAAAAGCATCATGTTTAACAATGGGGACTTGTTGAGAAAGAATTGAAAAAATGCATTCCAACAACCTCCTTTGCTTTACTGTCGGCTTCATCCGCAGAAAGCATTCCACACTTTTGTGCGCGTATGAATGTGCGCACAAGGTGGGAGCAGGTCTTGATAATGCGAGAAAGAGTAGGAGAGCGATGAGGCGCAGTTGTCGTTTAGGGCTGTTTAGGGTAAAACAAATGGTGGCAGCGCGCGGGGTTAAACAACATGCGCCAACTGCTGCTTGTGGTAGTTGGCGCATGTGTGCGTTAAGTGGGGCGTGCGTGAGGTTCTACACGCTGTTTTATTTCTCTTTTTCGCTGATAATCGACACGCAGAAAGTGCCGATAATAAGCATCGCGCCTGCGGCCATCATCATGTGGCTTTGCACGCTGCCTAGCAGGTGCAGTATGGTGCCACCCAAGGCGGCGGCGATGATTTGGGGTACGCAGATGGTTCCGTTAAATAGACCTAGGTATGCGCCCATGTGTCCTTTTCCTTCCAAGGCGTTGGTTACGAAGGTGAAGGGCATGGCCAATGTTGCGGCCCAAGCGCAGCCAATGAGAATGAAAGGAACGAACATGAGGTACTTGTTGGCGATGTAGGGTACCAACAAAAAGCCGATGCCGCCCAACAGTAGCGAGAGGGCATAGGCCATTTTGCGACTGCGGATGTTGGGTAACACCACTGCCCACAGCACGCTGCCAATGGCTTGAACGGCGAAAAGTATGCCCACCCAGTTGCCTGCCTCTTGATATTGGGGCGTGCTGGTGGCCGAATGTAGCTGCATGTCGACGCCCCAAACGGTGTCGGCGATAGAGCCTGTGGTGTAGGTCCACATGTACATAAAGGCAGCCCAGCAGAAGAATTGCACCAGTCCTACGGTCCAGAACGTCTTGGGGGCGTTGCGCAGCAGGGCAAAGACGTTGGTCTTTTCCTTGTCGAGTGGCTTTTCCAGTTGGTTGTATTCGGCATATTCTTTCGGGTTCCACTCCTTAACCTTCAATGTGGTGTAGATAACGCAGAGTATAAGTATGGCTGCGCCCACGTAGAAGGACCAAATAACCGAGTCGGGGACGACACCTGCTGCGGCTATGTTGCTGATGCCGATGAAGGTGAAGAAGAAGGGGAAGATAAAACCCACCACTGAACCGGCGTTGCAGAGGAAGCTTTGCATGGAGTAGGCCAAGGCCTTTTGTTTCTCGTTCACCATGTCGCCAACCAGCATCTTGAAGGGTTGCATGGCCATGTTGATGCTTGTGTCGAGGAACATGAGTGCCGTCAGGCCGAAAATCATGGCCATGCCTGCCGTCATGCCAAGCGAACCGGCATTGGGCAGGAGGCACATCACCAGCACGGCAACCGTTGCACCCACAAAGAGATAAGGTATGCGACGGCCGAAACGAGTCCATGTTTTGTCGCTGAGTGTTCCCACGATGGGTTGCACAAGTATGCCCATTAGTGGCGGAAGAATCCAAAAGTAGCTTAGCTCGTGTGGGTCGGCGCCAAGTGTTGCGAATATTCGCGAGATGTTGGCACTTTGTAGGGCGTAGGCTATCTGCACGCCGAAAAATCCGAAACTAAGGTTCCATAGTTTCCAAAAGCCCATGTCGGGTTTCTTTTTCAGTTGATTGTTCATATATGGTTATATTCGTAATTTGGCGTTACTGGCTTTTGCACCTCACTGAATGTTGGGCGTGGCATGTGCGGTTGGGTGCATGTTGTTGTAGGTAGTGCTGCTTAGGCCGTTTGTTGTGCCTTAGCTTTCTGGGATTGCGTTTGTTGTTCCACCGGTTTTCCCTTATCGTGCCCCGTATTGGTTTCCTTTGGCAGGGTTCGCGCCAACTGTTCGGTTATGGATGTGGCAATGGGGCGTGTGGAATCTCTCACTACTAGTCGGGTGCGAACCACTCTCCGTTCTGTCTTGCCTTTCTCGATGTGTCCCTCCACGTGGCGCATGAGAATTTCGGCTGCCGCTTCGCCCACCTGAAATCCATGTTGGTCTACGGTGGTTAGGGCTGGGTCGCAGGCCACGGCGCGTTGTCCGTTGGTAAATCCGCATACGCTGATGTCTTCGGGAATGCGAAATCCCCTGCGTTTGGCCGAGTAGAGTATGCCGATGGCCGTATCGTCGTTAACGGCGAAGAAGGCATCTGGGCGGTCGTGCCTGTCTAACACTTCGGGCGCGATGCGCTCTGCATCTGAACGATTGTCGCATTGGAACACCAGTGAGGGGTCTACCTTTATGCCATGTTTGAGCAGTGCGTCGCAGTAACCGTTGTAGCGGTTCTTTGATATTTCGAGTTTCATCGATGCATTGAAACAAGCCACGCGCCTGCAACCTGTTTCCACCAAGTGAGTAACGGCGGCGTAAGCTCCTGCATAGTCGTCTACCACCACGCGGCTGGCGTTTACGCCTGTGCACACTCGGTCGTAGAAAACCAGTGGCACGCCCCTGTCGATAAGGTGTTGGAAGTGGGCGTATTGTGTGGTGTCTTTGGCCTGCGACACGATGATGCCGCACACCTTGTTCTCGAAGAACGACTTACAGATGCTCACTTCGCGTTCGTGTTGTTCGTTGCTTTGGGCCACCATGATGCGGTAGTCCTGTTTTTCTGCAGCCCCTTCGATGCCTGCAAGAACCGAAGAGAAGTAAAAGTGCGTTAGTTCGGGTACAATCACGCCAATGATTTTCATCGGGCGTACCCTACTGTTGCGCAAGCTTTCGGCGATGAGGTTGGGCGAGAAGTTGTGTTCGTTGGCGTAGGCCTGTATGCGTTCGCGTTGTTGTCGGCTGATGCGCGGGCTGTTTTTCAACGCTCGCGATACCGTCGCAACCGAGACGTTCAACTCTCTTGCGATATCCTTCATCGTGATAGATGCTATTTCTCCCATAATTCTAAATTCTCTTTTGCCGCTAAAAAGCGCATGTAGTTGTTGTCTGTTAAGCCTTTCTGTGAAGGCTTTTTGTAGAGGTAGACCTTGCAAAGATATAAATTTATTCTGTATTTCCTTATTTTTTATGCGGAATTATTCATGGTTTTCTGCATATTAGGAGAAGTTTTTATGTTGATGAGCCGGTGAACTTTCGGGTTGGTTGGTTTTTAGGTTGACGGGGTAATGGTTTTTTAAGCAGATTGGTTGGTGGGTTGTAGGGATGTTTAGGGTAAAGCTGGTTGGTTCGTTAACTGGTTGGTAGCGGGAACTCTTTTTGTTTCCTCTGGGCTTTTCATTTACATACTTTTTCGCCTAATAAAGCTTTTCAATTCATTTTATGCAAACGTTTGCGCTTTTTCTGCGAAAAAAGCACAAACTAACACAAAGAAAGCTACTTTTGCAAGACAGATGTTGTGGCTCATTAAAAACCGTGGGCTCGACAAACCTAGACGAAACAATAAACCGACAGAGTTATTTGGATTGGTGACGAACCGCGAACGGCATATCCGGAAAGAAAGGATGTGAAACCCGAAAGGGCGAAAAACGACCTTTTACGCGCGCGCGTACCTTATATATAATAACAGCAGACAACTATAATTTAAACAATGCATAACTTAAACTTTTAAAAACTGAGAATGATGAAGCAGCTAATTAATGCGATGCCTCAAAGGATAGCCATGCTGGTGTGTGGACTTATCCTCTCCGTCTGTGCCTTTGCCCAGCAGATTGTGGTGAAGGGACATGTGAAAGATGCAACCGGAGAACCCATCACGGGTGCTACGGTGCGTGTCGCCGGACAAGAAGGCGGAGTGGTTACCGATATCGACGGTAACTTCAGCATCAACGCTAATGCAGGCGCCGAGGTTACGGTGTCGTACATCGGCTATTCCGATGCAAAGGCGCCAGCCAGTGCCAACATGGTTATCGTTATGAAAGACGATGCCGCCAAATCGCTGAACGAAGTGGTGGTGATTGGTTACGGCATGGTGAAGAAAAGCGACCTGACGGGGTCGGTAACGGCTTTGAAACCCGACTCGAAGAACAAGGGCCTTGTGGTTAACCCCCAAGACATGCTTTCGGGTAAGGTGGCTGGTGTGAACATTACGTCTGACGGCGGTGCACCTGGTGCAGGGTCGAGCATCCGTATTCGTGGAGGTTCGTCGCTAAACGCCTCTAACAATCCTCTTATCGTTATCGACGGAATTGCCATGGACCAAAATGGCGTACAGGGTTTGTCTAACCCCTTGTCGATGGTTAACCCCCAAGACATCGAGTCGTTCAACGTTTTGAAAGACGCCTCGGCCACGGCCATCTATGGTTCGCGCGGTTCTAATGGTGTTATTATCATCACCACGAAGAAAGGTCGCAAGGGTATGGCTCCGCAAGTGAGCTACAATGGTAGTGTAACCATTGGTGTTAAGAGCAACTCGCTCAAACTGATGAACGGCGATGAATATCGCGATTTCATTACGAAGAAATACGGAGCAGGCAGCGATGCCGCAAAGGCATTGGGCACAGCCAACACCGATTGGCAGAAAGAGATTTACCGTACGGCCGTGAGCCACGACCATAACGTAGCTGTGCAGGGTGCGATTAAGAACTTGCCTTACCGCGTGTCTGTGGGCTATACGGGACAACAAGGTATCCTTAAAACTTCCGATTTCCAACGTGTTACGGCAGCTTTGAACCTCAATCCTTCGCTTTTCGACGACCACCTGACGATGAACCTCAACGCCAAAGGAATGTTCGCCGAAACGAATTATCCTAACTATGCTGCCATTAACGATGCTTTCCGTTTCGACCCCACGCAAAACATTTACGATAACGCTAGCCCCCAGAGCAACAACTTCGCCGGTTATTTCCAGTGGCGTTCGCCAGGTGGTTTCCTCGATGACAAGAATTACGATTACGCCAACAACAACTTAGCTCCCACCAATCCTGTTGCCGCATTGGCATTGCATTACGAAAGAGCTTACAGTCGCTCGTTCGTGGGTAGTGCAGACATCGACTATAAGGTTCATGGCTTTGAAGACCTGCGCCTGCACCTTACCCTTGGCGCCGACGTTTCTGAGGGCACACAAAACAAACGCGTACCCCCCACTGCACCCGAAGCTTTCTATTATGGTAGCTATGGTTCGGCCAACAAGCTGAAACGCAATCTCTCGCTCAGCATGTACGCACAGTACTTCAAAGACTTCAATGAGAAACACCACTTCGACATCATGGCTGGTTACGAGTGGCAGCATTTCTGGCGTAACGAGACAAGTGATTATACTGGCTACTATGGCTCGGGTCATAAGTCGAAGGCTGGTCAAGAAACCCCGCACGTGCCTTATCACTCGCGCACCGAGAACTACTTGGTGTCGTTCTTCGGCCGTGCCAACTACACGTTGCTTAATCGTTACTTCTTTACGGCAACGGTGCGCGACGACGGTTCTTCGCGCTTTAAGAAACACTGGGCTTGGTTCCCGTCGTTCGCTTTCGCATGGAAGGCCAAGGAAGAAGGTTTCTTGAAAGACGTTAACGCAGTCTCAGACCTCAAGCTTAGGCTGGGTTGGGGTAAGACCGGACAGCAAGAAGGCATTGGTGACTATAACTATTTCGCCATCTACAACATCAACACGGGCACACAATCCTTCTATCCCATACTCGAAGATGGTAGGTTGGCCATGCCGCAGGCCTACGATCCGAACCTCACTTGGGAAACAACAACCACCTTCAATGTGGGCCTGGACTGGGGCATTCTTAACCAAAGACTTAGCGGAAGCATCGATTGGTACTACCGTAAGACCACCGACTTGCTCAACTTTGCACCCGCAGCAGCCGGTACGAACTTTGACAACCGCGTGAACACCAACATCGGCGCACTGCGCAATACGGGTGTCGAGGCTACGTTAAGTTGGAAAGCCATCCAAACGAAAGACTGGTATTGGACACTCGACTACAACGTAACCTTCAACCAAAACCGCATTACCGAACTGGTTGGCGCAAACTCTAAGCCCATAGAGACCGGCGCATCGATACACAGCGGGACGGGAAGAAAGATATTGGCATACGCCGTAGACCGTGCCGCTACTGCTTTCTATGTGTATCAGCAAGCTTACGATGCCAACGGAAAGCCCATTGAAGGCGCAGTTGTAGACCGCAATCAAGATGGTATTATTAACGATGACGACCGTTATTTCTACAAGCAAGCAGCCCCACCTGTAACGATGGGTCTCGCTTCGCGCCTTGAATATAAGAATTGGGACTTGGGCATGTCGTTCCGCGCAAGCATCGGAAACTACGTGTATAACGATGTTGAAGCCAGCCGAAGCGACATGAGTCAGCTGTGGGCACCAAGCGGATTCTTGGAGCAACGGCCTAAATCAGGCCTAGACTTGAACTGGCAAAGCAGCAAATGGACACAAAGCGACTACTTCGTGCATAACGCCTCGTTCTTGCGTTGCGACAACATCACTTTGGGTTACAGCTTCAACAATCTCATGAAGGCGGGCTCTTGGCACGGACTTAGCGGCCGTGTCTACGCCACTGCATCCAATGTTTTCACCATTACCAAGTATAAAGGGCTGGATCCCGAAGTGTTCAGCGGTCTCGACTATGAGCTATATCCCCGTCCCACCTCATTCATACTTGGATTGAGCTTGAATTTCTAACAATCCCAAAAGAGAAATTACAATGAAACGATATATTAAAAACATCCTTCCAGCAGCTGCGATGCTGCTCACCGTTGGGCTTTCTTCGTGTATAGGAGACCTCGACGTAACGCCTATTGACCCCAATAAGCGAACGGAACTGGACCCCGTAGCCTTGTTCAACCAATGCTATGCCAACTTGTCTATTGAGGGATTGGAAGGTCCCGGCAAGTCTATTGTTACTGCCGAAGACCCGGGTACGACGGGTTTGGTGCGCCAATATTTCAACACCAACGAATTAACCACCGACGAAGCCATCTGTTCGTGGAACGACCCAGGTGTGGCTACGATGAACACCAACGAGCAAGGATCCAGCAATGCCTTCCTTGCCATCTACTATAACCGCCTTTACGCGGGCATCTCTGTTTGCAACCACTACTTGGATGTGGCAGCAAACGTAGATGCTACGCGTACGGCCGAGGTACGTTTCTTGCGCGCATTGCAATTCTATTTGGCCATGGATGCCTTCGGAAATATAGCTCTGCCACTCACCGTTAGTGCCGAAAAGCCCGTGCAACGCACACGGGCCGAGGTGTATGCATGGCTCGAAAAAGAACTGTTAGAGATTGAACCGCTCTTGTCCGAGCCAAAGGCCAAGAAGTCTAGCGATGCTGGTTACGGTCGTGCAGATAAGGCTGCTGCCTGGATGTTGCTAACCCGCCTTTACCTCAATGCGGAGGTTTACAGCGGTACTCCACAGTGGCAGAAGGCTGCCGAGTATGCCGAGAAGGTGATAAAGTCGGACTATAAGCTCTTTACCGCAGGCACAACCAACTATTCTGCTTACCAAATGCTCTTTATGGGCGACAACGGCGAGAGCGGTGCCTCGGTAGAAGCAGTGCTGCCACTGCTGCAACAGGGAAATAAAACTGCTGCATACGGAAACACCACGTTTCTCATTTCATCAACCTACGAAAAAGATATGCCCGGTCATGGCATAAGTGGAGTTTGGGCAGGAAACCGTGCACGTCGCGAACTGGTACAGAAGTTCTTCCCTGGAGCTGTTCCCTCCGGAAACACAGCAACCATATTGAATGCCGCTGGCGATAAACGTGCTTTGTTCTTTGCAGTAGATCGTACGTTGGAAATATCCAACGACGATGCCATTAAGGACTTTAAAAAAGGCTATTCGGTAGTGAAGTTCACGGGCATAAAGAGCGACGGCTCGCCCACAACAGACACTGGCTACGCCGATACCGACTTCTTCTTCTTCCGTGTGGCTGAGGCTTACCTCGCATACGCTGAGGCAACGGCTCGCCTTAATGGTGGAAATGCCACAACACAAGGTATTGCCTATCTTAATGAGTTGCGCAAACGCTCGGGTGCTGCTGAACTCCGTGGCTTCTCGTTGCGCGAAATTCTCAACGAGCGTAGCCGCGAATTCTATTTTGAAGGTCAACGCCGCACCGACCTTATCCGTTATGGATACTTTGGTGGAGACAACAATTATATGTGGTCATGGAAGGGTGGAGCGCCTAATGGACGCACCTTCGACGTCCGTCGCAACATCTTCCCCTTGCCTGTTTCCGATCTCTCCGTTAATCCTAACTTGAAGCAGAACCCTGGATATTAAACCATTAATTCAGACAAACATGAATAAAATCATAAAAACATCCTTGATGCTGCTGGGCGGCATCTTTGTGATGGCAGCCTGTTCGGACGATAGGGACGATAACCCCACTATCAAAGTGCCGACAGCATTTAAGATGGAAACGCCTGCATTTGTGTCCTCGCAAGTGAATTTGAATAACGCTGCCCAATTTAATTTAGCATGGGAAAAGCCCGACTTTGGCTATTTTGCGAAGGTTAACTACACCCTTGAAGTGTCTAACACAGGCAAATTCACCGCATCGCTAGCTGATGAAGAGGCCGACCTTGATGGTAAAGTCGTAGCCGACTATGCGGAGGTACCCACCATCTTCCCCCTAAACAAGGCAACGATTACCAACGATGACTTGGCTCTGGCCGTTGTGCAAGTGGGGCATTGGGAAAAGCCCGAACAATTACCAGCCACGCAGAAGGTATATGTGCGCGTAAAAGCGACATTGCCAAATGTAGCTTCGCTGCACTCTAATGTGGTAGAATTCACTGTTATTCCTAAGTATGTGAAGTTGCCACCCAAAATTACCGATTGCTATCTCACAGGTAGTGAATATGGATGGGGCGGGACTTGGAAACCACTTACGCCAGTAAAAGACACCACAGGAAAGCAAGGTAAGGGTGTGCCCACCTTCTGGATGATGGCTTACTTCAAGGATGGTGAAGAGTTTAAGTTCGCTCCAAAACCTGCATGGGAAAATGACTTTGGCGCAGCTAACGCCACTATCACCGACCATGCAGGGGCTAGTCCCAGTGATGCAGGAGGCAATATTAAGATTGGCAAGGCTGGCTGGTACCTCGTTGTTGTTACAAATAATGGCGAAAGCCGTACAGTTAGTTTCGAAAAACCAGAAGTTTACCTACAAGGTCCTACAATAGGCAACTGGGATTGCAAGAAAGAAAACATGTTCACTGCGCCCACAACGGCCACTGGCGAGTTTGTTTCGCCCGCTTTCGTTGCTACGGATGAGGTTCGCATGTGCGTAAAACTTAAGGACTTCAACTGGTGGAAGAGTGAGTTTATCGTGAACAAAGCTGGCAGCATTGTTTATCGTGGCGAAGGTAACGACCCAGAAAAAATCACTGTAACAGCAGGTCAACGCTGTTACTTGAACTTCTCAACTGGTAAGGGTTCATACAAATAACGAGCTGTTTCGGCTAATACCGAACGGTCTATAATCTTTAACAAGGCCATATCCGAGCTCTCTTTGTGGGAGCTTGGGTATGGCCTTTGTTTGTTGTAGGGATGAAAAGTTGGTTTTGGCAGATGTTGTTGTGCATGAGTTTACGTTGCCAATTGTTCTGTTTTTCCTCTTCATGAGCCATTGCAATTAATCTAGTCATTAGCTATTAAGTAATAATCATGCAATGAAAGTATCTGTATTTTATGTTGTATAGCATAAATAGGAAAACAAAATAACAATAGGGGAAGAATTTAAGTAAAGAGTTTTATTTTCTTTTAGAAATATTTGCACCTTGTTTAATTAATGTGTACCTTTGCATCAGTTTAATGAATACGACCGATTTCCAAAACATTTGAAACGAAAACCGAAATAATCTACTGCATAGAAAACTGAAATGCCTTGTAAAGGGGGCGGCTTATGCCGCCCCCTTTCTTTTTTACTGTCTTGCTTTCTGTAAGTGGTGCATTTACAACGTTCTATTCCATATTTGCAAGATGTTGCGCGTTTAGGTTTTTAGGTTTTAGTAGCTGCTTTATAACTGCTTTTTCTGTGTGTGCGTGCAAGGGTAATGCTTGGCTTGCTTTCGCTATGTTGCGGCAAAGCAGATGTCGCATTTAGCAAATCTTGTGCCTAATTCAGCTGTTCGCATATTCATGTCCATTACGCCTACAATTGCATATCCTCCCAATTTTATTTCCGTTTTCTTTGCGTTATGTTTTTTTTACGCTATCTTTGCATCGCCTAGTGTGCTGCATCCCCCTTGTGCATGCCATGTTATGTCTACGTGGAGCGATGCTGAGCGGTGGGCAACTTGATAGTTATTGAATATGATTTTTTCGGCGAGTGGCTTGCGAAAAACATCTCGTGATGCGCCGCCTTAACATTAAAACTAATAATCCAATGAGTGCAACAGCAATCGTTATCATTGTAGTGGCCGTGTTGCTCCTGGTTTGGGGCGTGGCATTGTATAACAATTTGGTGAAACTTCGCAACAACCGCGAGAACGCCTTTGCCAATGTAGACGTGCAATTGAAGATGCGTCACGACCTTGTGCCGCAGCTTGTGGGCACGGTGAAAGGTTATGCCGCACACGAACAAAGCGTGTTTCAGCGTGTAACCGAAGCGCGCGCCGCTGCTATGGGGGCTACAAGCATAAACGACAAGATAGCCGCCGAGAATATGCTTACCAGTGCCTTGTCGGGTTTGAAGGTTTCGATGGAGGCTTATCCCGAACTGAAAGCCAACGCCAATTTCATGCAGCTGCAAACCGAACTGGCCGACATCGAGAACAAGCTAGCTGCGACTCGCCGTTTCTTCAATTCGGCCACGCGCGAACTTAACAATGCCGTGCAGACCTTCCCCTCGGTAATCTTTGCCAAGATGTTTGGTTTCCAAAAAGAGCCCATGTTCGAGATACCCGACAGTCAGCGCGCAGAAGTGGAGCGCGCACCCGAAGTTAAGTTCTAATCAACCCACGCCTTACAACGCATGAAGTACGTAGGAATGCAAACGCAGATTAGCCGCAACAACACGCTCAGCCTGTTGTTGTTGCTGCTCTTTCCCATCATCATCTTGGGTATGGTGTGGGTTTTCCTTGCCGTGGTCAACTATTTTGGTAACGGCTACTATGATGTCTATGGCGAGTTTCATCGCCAGTTAGACCTTCATGCCGTGTTAACAACCTTCGTCGAAGTGCTTCCGTGGGTTGTGGGCATCGTGGGCGTGTGGTTCCTGATAGCCTATTTCTTCAATGCAAGCATGATACAGCATGTGGTTCAGGCCAAACCGCTTACCCGAAAAGACAATGCGCGTGTGTACAACATCGTTGAAAACCTCTGCATGGCCTGCAACATGGATATGCCGGCCATCTATGTTGTCGACGACAACCAGCTAAACGCCTTCGCTAGCGGCATAAACAAGCGCACCTATGCCGTTACCGTAACCACAGGACTGTTGGATATGCTCGACGACGACGAACTGGCAGGTGTCTTGGCGCACGAACTAACCCACATACGCAATCGCGATACGCGCCTGCTTATCACCAGCATCGTGTTCGTTGGCATCGTCAGCACGGTGATGATGGTGGCTGCCCGTCTGCTTTACGGCTTTATGATTAGTGGCGGCTCGCACTCGCGCAGCAGCAGCAACAAAGACAATCGCAATGGCATGGCGGCCACGTTTATTGTGCTGGTTGTGGTGGTGATATGTGCGGCCATTGCCTATTTCTTCACCTTGCTCACGCGTTTTGCCATTTCGCGAAAGCGCGAATACATGGCCGATGCTGGCGGAGCAGAATTGTGCGGCAATCCTTTGGCATTGGCATCGGCATTAAGAAAAATATCCAGAAACCCTGGTTTGGACAGCGTTAACCGCGAAGACGTGGCTCAACTCTTCATCGTTCACCCCGATGAAATGGACCTTGGCTTGTTGGGATTTGTGGAAGGTCTGTTCAGTACGCACCCCGACCCAGAGAAACGCATTGCTATTCTCGAACAATTCTAGGCTTATTTTGAGTTTTTGAGTTTTTGAGTTCATGAGCTTTTGAGTTTATGAGTTCGTGAGTTTTTGAGTTCATGAGCTTTTGAGTTTATGAGTTCGTGAGCTTTTGAGCTTATGAGTTCGTGAGCTTTTGGGCTCATGAGCTTTTGAGCTTGTAAGTTCATGAACTTTTGGGTTTATGAGTTCATGATTTTTTGAGTTTATAAGTTTTTGGGTTCATAGGCTTTTGAGTTCATGATTTTTTGAGTTTGTGAGCTTTTGAGTTCATACGCTTTTTGAGTTCATGAGTTTTTGAATTTGTGAGCTTTTGAGTTCATACGCTTTTTGAGTTGATGAGTTTTTAAGTTTTTGAGCTTTTGAGTTCATGCGCTTTTTGAGTTGATGAGTTTTTAAGTTTTTGGGCTTTTGAGCCATACGCTTTTTAAGTTCAGGAGCTTTTGGGGTTCATCAGTTTTTGAGTTCATATTTTATTTGAGTTCATAAGCTTTTGTTTTCATTGTTTTTTTTGAGCTCATGAGCTTTTGAGTTTGCTGTTTTTTGAGTTCGCAAGTCCGTAAATTCATAGGTCTGTAAAGTTTCGCAGCCCTTCTGTCTTTGGCTTTTACCTGCGAAATAAGCTTGTAATCTCGTCGGCTTGTCAACTCGTTCCCTCGTCAGTTTGTCCTCTTGTCAACTCGTTTCCTTGTACTCTTGTTTCCTTCCCCTCTTGTTAACGCTTTCTCTCTTTCTCTCATAGCCTTGCCAACTTGTTAACTCGTCCTCTTGTTAACTTCTATTCTTGTCCTCTCGTTAACTTGTCAATTCGTTCTCTCGTCAACCGGGTTTTTGTCTTCTTTTCAGCAAGATTTTTAACATTATGAGTGCCTTTTTATCCACCAAGTGTCCACTTGGCTGCAAAAAATCGATTCTCGCGAGGGTTAGTTTTGATGCAAAACGGGCTAAGTTGTAAATG
Source organism: Prevotella sp. oral taxon 317 str. F0108 (assembly GCF_000162415.1). Taxonomy (NCBI): domain Bacteria; kingdom Pseudomonadati; phylum Bacteroidota; class Bacteroidia; order Bacteroidales; family Prevotellaceae; genus Prevotella; species Prevotella sp. oral taxon 317. The sequence continues at coordinate 127,953 of NZ_GG740075.1, forward strand.
CAAACAAAATGAATATGCCTTGCATAAAACTGCAATTTGCACCAGTTATTGGACTATTTGCGACTAAATTAACTGCGATTTACCGCTAAATGCAGTGCATTTTGGTGCTAAACGCAGTGCATTTTGGTGCTAAACGCAACGCATTTTGGTGCTAAACGCAGTGCGTTTTGGTGCTAAATGCAGTGCGTTTTGATGCTAAACGAAACGCAAAAAGCTGCTAAATGCAGGGCGAAACGCATAAATATCCACGTAAAGCGATAGGCAAAACCTTTTCTAACCATTAAAAACATGGCTCAAAAGGTGCAAAATACCCATTAAAAAGTGGCATTTTAGGGGCTAAAAGTGGGTAATTGGACCTGAAAAAATACGAGATGGCAACCAAACTAGAAAGGCAAAGTGGTGCAAAATGCAGGTTATTTTCTTAAAATTGGACTAAAAGCTGAGCGGCGTAAGGCTGTAAAAACGGCTAATTGCATGCTTTTAGCCTGCTTTTTTCGCTAGAATGGGTTGGCGAACGAGGTATGTTTTGTAAAATATATCGTATCGTTTTAAGGTTTTTGAGGAGGTGAATTTGTGAGTTGTTAAGCTGATGAGTTTTGTGAGTTTCTGATTTGTTGTAGTCAAACAGAATTGGGTTTGGAAAGCTGGATGTGCATTGTCAGCAAATATATGTCCTCCTTTTCCTCTGCTCAAGGGGGTATTGGTGCCATGCTGCACACCTCTCATATTCTTCTAACAATAATCTTCCAACGGCAATTCTGTTAGACTATAAGTTCATAGGTTCATAAGTTTAATGCGTTGTTAAGCTTATGTGGTTTGTGCGTTAATAAGTTGTTAAGCTCATGAGTTTATGAGTTTGTGAGTTATTAAACCAATGAGGTTTGTGAATTTACGAGTTGTTAAAGTTCGCAGGTGCATAAGTTTGTAAGTCTATTCCCCGTTTTTAAACCGAGCATCTAATCGCATACCTCTGGCAAGAGCAGCGTTCTTCATTATCTCGCACCCGCACATCAACTCGCAAACAGGCAGCCGCCAAAGCCCGCCAATAGGCCAACCCGCAAGCCTATTCATCCAGAACGAATTGCAAAGACCAACTGTCAAATTCGCCTGCATACGCCCATACGGCATCCTCATGAAAGGGGAAAAACACCATTTACTTAGATTTTCTCTATTTTACTTGCCCTTATTAGGCTTATTTTGTGTATATTTGCAGTTCATAATCTTACAAACAAATTTATATTTAAAAAGCCATGCGATTAATAATAAAGGCAGATTATGACGGACTGTCCAATTGGGCAGCTGAACACGTCATTGAAAGTATTAACAAAGCAGCACCCACTAAGGAACGCCCCTTTGTGTTGGGATTGCCCACTGGCGGCACTCCCGTAGGCATGTACCAAGCTTTGGTAAAGGCATGCAAGGAGGGAAGGGTGTCGTTTAAAAACGTAGTTACGTTCAATATGGACGAATACGTGGGGCTGCCCGTTGAGCATCCCGAGAGCTACCACTCGTTTATGTACCGCAACTTGTTCGACCATATCGACTGTCCCAAAGAAAACGTGCACATCCTTAACGGCAATGCAGAAGACTGGGAGGCCGAATGTCGCCAATACGAAGAGGCTATCAAGGCCGCAGGAGGCATCGACTTGTTTATCGGCGGTGTGGGTGTAGACGGCCATTTGGCCTTCAACGAACCCGGTTCGTCGCTCACTTCGCGCACCAGGCGCATGCCCCTAACCCACGATACGCGTGTGGTTAACTCGCGTTTCTTCGATAACGACTTCGAAAAAGTGCCCCGTTTCTCGCTCACTGTGGGCGTAGGCACCGTTATGGATGCACGCCAAGTGATGGTTCTTATCAACGGACACGGTAAGGCCGGCGCTTTGCGCGATGCCGTTGAAGGCCCCGTTACGCAGATGCGCACCGTTAGCGCGCTGCAAATGCACGAAGATGCCATCATCGTTTGTGACGAAGCAGCCACCGACGAACTGAAAGTTGGTACTTACAAATATTTTAAAGACATAGAAAGGGCTTAACGAAATGAGACTTAATCTAAGTTCGGAAATCGTTCTAAACAAAATTCCCGAAGAATATTACAATCCTAAAAACGCCGTCGAACGCTCTGAAATAACACGCTGCGAAAAGATAAACACCGACATCTTCCCCAAGATTGAAGAAGGTGCCGAACACATCGCACGAGCCATCGAGGCCGAGATAAAATTTAAAAACGATCAAGGCAAGCTTTGCGTGTTGGGCTTGGGAACGGGCAATTCGCTAACGCCCGTGTTCGAAGAGCTTATCAAACGCCACAAGGAACATGGGTTGAGCTTTGCTCGCGTGGCTGTGTTCAACGCCTACGAGTATTTCCCGCTCAACGAAGGAAACCCACATAGCAGCATCAGCCAATTGCGCGAACGCTTTCTCGACCATGTGGACATCGCTCCCGAAAACGTGTTTACGCTCGATGGAACGGTGCCACAAGAGATGGTGAATAGCAGTTGCAAGCAGTATGAGCAGCGCATTGCCGACATGGGCGGCATTGATGTGATGTTGCTTGGCGTGGGTCGTATGGGCAATATCGCCACGAACGAACCCGGCAGTGTGCTTACTTCGGGCTCGCGCCTGATACTTATCGATGCCGTTTCGCGCGAAGAAATGACGTTGAGCTTTGGCTCTAAGGAGGCCGTTCCGCCCTGTTCCATCACTATGGGCATATCTACCATCCTCGGTGCACGTAAGATTTTCCTCACCGCTTGGGGCGAAGATAAGGCCGACATCATACAGAAAGCGGTGGAAGAGAAGATTACCGACGCGCTGCCCGCATCGTTCTTGCAGACGCATAAGGATGCCAACGTAGTCATCGACCTACCCGCGGCATCGCGCCTTACGCGCATTGTGCACCCTTGGCTGGTAACTTCTTGCCAATGGACAGACAAGCTTGTGCGTTCGGCTTTGGTGTGGTTGTGCCAGCTAACGGGCAAACCCATCCTCAAACTTACCAACAAAGACTATAACGAGAACGGTCTAAGCGAACTCTTGGCTTTGTACGGTTCGGCCTATAATGCCAACATCAAGATTTTTAACGACCTGCAACACACCATCACAGGATGGCCTGGCGGTAAGCCTAACGCCGACGATACCTATCGCCCAGAGCGTGCAACGCCTTATCCTAAGCGTGTGATTATCTTCTCGCCGCACCCCGACGACGATGTTATCTCTATGGGTGGAACGCTGCGCAGACTGGTTGAGCAGGGTCATGAGGTGCATGTGGCTTACCAAACATCGGGCAACATCGCTGTTGGAGACGAAGAGGTAACGCGCTTTATGCACTTTATCAATGGCTTTAACCAGCTTTTCGGTGGCGATGCAGATACCGTTATCAAGGATAAGTACCGCGAAATAAAGGCTTTCCTCAAAGAGAAGAAAGACAGCATTGGCGATACGCGCGACATTCTTACCATCAAGGGGCTTATCCGTCGCGGCGAGGCTCGCACGGCTTCAACGTATAACGACATCCCCTTAGAGCGTGTTCACTTCCTCGACTTGCCTTTCTACGAGTCGGGTAAGATAGAGAAACTGCCTATGGGCGAGGCCGATGTAAAGGTGGTTCGCGAGTTTATCCACGGCATTCAGCCGCACCAGATATACGTTGCAGGCGACTTGGCCGACCCACATGGCACGCACAAGAAGTGTACCGACGCCGTTTTCGCCGCCATTGACGAAGAGTTGAAGGCTGGCGAGAAGTGGCTCGACGACTGTCGTGTGTGGATGTACCGTGGCGCTTGGGCCGAATGGGAAATCGAAAACATCGAAATGTGTGTGCCCATGAGCCCCGAAGAGTTGCGCGCTAAACGCAATTCCATCCTCAAACATCAGTCGCAAATGGAGAGCGCGCCTTTCTTGGGCAACGACGAACGCCTATTCTGGCAGCGTTCGGAAGACCGAAACCGCGGCACTGCTGCACTATACGATAAGCTTGGCTTGGCTTGTTACGAGGCTATGGAGGCCTTCGTTGAGTATAAGTTCAAGGAGATGTAGCGGATAAAAAGGGGAGGAGGAGTTACTAGTTAACAAGTAGACGAGTTGACAAGCTAACCAATTAGCACGTTGACGAGTTGGCGAGTTGACACGTTAACCATTCGCCCTCACCATACAGACAATACCATTTAAATCCCCGTTGGACTTATTCTTGCGGTGCGTTTGCACCTGTGCAGCGTGTTTAAGAATAAACCCAATGGGGATTTTGCCTAATCTAAACGATCATATTATCATCATGGAAGAAAAGAATTTGCTCCAACTGGTGTCGCATTTCGACGTGAACGGCACCGTTAAGAGCGTGAAACCATTGGGAAACGGACTGATTAACGACACCTATAAGGTGACGATGAACGAACCGAACGCTCCCTGTTACGTGTTGCAACGCATCAATAATGCCATCTTTAAAGATGTGGAACTGCTGCAACGAAACATCGAAACCGTTACCGCGCACTTGCGAAAGAAACTGGAAGAGCAGGGCGCAACCGACATCGACCGCCGCGTGCTGACCTTCATCAAGGCCGAAACGGGCAAGACTTATTGGCGCGAAACCGATGATACTTATTGGCGAATGATGCTGTTTATACCCGACGCCTATACATACGAGACGGTGAACGAAGAATATTCGCATGCCGCTGGTTTGGCTTTCGGACAGTTCGAGGCCGCCCTTGTAGACCTCCCCGCGCAGTTGGGAGAAACAATTCCCGATTTCCACAACATGGAATTGCGTGCCCGACAGCTGAAAGATGCCGTGCAGAAAGACCCCGTTAAGCGCCTTTCTGTGGTGCACGACATTGTTGAGGAGCTTAATAACAACATGGAAGAGATGTGCAAAGCCGAACGGCTTTACCGAGAAGGCAAATTGCCTAAGCGCATCTGCCACTGCGATACCAAAGTAAACAACATGCTGTTTGATGCCGATGGCAACATCCTTTGTGTTATCGACCTCGACACGGTGATGCCAAGCTTTGTGTTTTCTGATTATGGCGACTTCCTACGCACTGGCGCAAACTACACCGCCGAAGACGATCCCAACCTGGCCAACGTGGGTTTCAACATGCCTATCTTTAAGGCTTTCACCAAGGGTTACTTAACTTCGGCAGGCGCATTCCTCACACCCATCGAACGCGAAAACTTGCCTTTCGCAGCCAAACTCTTCCCCTTTATGCAGTGTGTGCGTTTCCTTACCGATTATATCAACGGCGACGAGTACTACAAAATAAAGTATCCCGAACACAATCTCGACCGTGCTAAGAACCAATTGGCACTGTTCAACAGCGTTTGTTCGCACGAAGAAGAGATGCAACGCTTTATTGCCGAATGCTAAATCATTGTGGCTAGGGCCTAATAAAGGTGCAACCAAAGGGCTGCATCCCTGTTGGGCCGTGGCCAATTACACCCTAACACCAATTTCCAAAGCATGAATAACTATCTTGTAAAGTCCATTTCTGCCAGCGATGTAAAGGCCGAAAACGTGCCATCGCTGCTCGATAAGGCCGAAATTCCCTTTGAAACCATCGACAATGTTAATTGGGCAGAGGCCTTTCCTTGCAAGCCCAACGTGGCGTTTCGCATGGCTTATGCCGGCGATAAGATACTGCTAAACTTCCAAGTAGAAGAAGATAGCGTGCGTGCCGTTGCCCCCGAAGACAACGGGCGCGTGTGGGAAGACTCGTGTTGCGAGTTCTTTGTCAGTCCTACTGACGATGGAACGTATTACAATGTCGAGTGTAATTGCGCAGGAACACTCCTTGTTGGTTTCGGTCCTGGCCGCGAAGGGCGGCAGCATTTGCCCGCAGACGTGTTGCAAAAGGTTGGCCGATGGTCGTCATTAGGTCGTCAACCATTCGACGAAAGGGTGGGGAAGTGCCATTGGCAGATGGCCTTGGTCATTCCCACAAGCCTTTTTATGCACCACCCCAACTTGCAATTGCAGGGCAACGAGATGCGTGCCAACTTCTATAAATGTGGCGATAAGATGCAAAAGCCCCACTTCTTATCGTGGAACCCCATCGCTTTGCCCAAGCCCGACTTCCATTGTCCGCCCTTCTTCGGCACCATTTCTTTCGCTCGTTAACCCCTCTTCGCCCCCTCCAATCAACGAATATGTCCAATACCACACAAGCTTGGCAACCCGACGAAAGCCAACAACGGGTGATAAACCTGCAACAGGGCATTCACCTTGTGTTGGCTCCGCCAGGTTGCGGAAAAACACAAATACTTACCGAACGCGTGCGCTTGGCTCGTAAAAACGGAGTGAACTACGCCGACATGCTGTGTCTTACCTTCACAAACCGTGCTGCACGCGGTATGGTAGAACGCATAAAGGCCAACATCGACGATGTTGCCGCGGCCGAAGTGTACGTAGGCAACGTGCATCGCTTTTGTTCGCGCTTTCTATACGACAACGGATTGATTGCCGCCGAAACGTCGGTTATCGACGACGATGATGCCCTGAGCATCCTTGCACGCTACACCGAGGAAGACGAAATGAAGGTGGCCGAAAGCTTTAAACGCCGGCACGACTACTTTGAAATTATCTTCTTGTCGCACCTGATGCACCAAATTGCGCAAGCACATCCCAAAAACTTGCGCCTACACGCCGACTGCTTGTCGGCCGAAGACGTGCACGCCATGCGCAAGTTGTGCGAACTGAACCGCATAGACTTCACGCCGCAGGCCATGACCGACATCTACTTGCACGCCTCCACTTACGAAACCATGTTGCAGGGCGCACAGATAGACTACGCCGCACTTTGTCTTGTGGTGGCCCTTTTGCGCAAAATGAAGTTCGCCAAGCAATACGAAGACTACAAACGAGAGAACAAACTGGTTGATTTTGAAGACCTACTGCTCCTTACTTATGATGCACTAGTGGCCGATGTAACGGGCGTTTATCGGCGATATGCTTGGTTGCAGGTAGACGAAGTGCAAGACCTTAACCCCCTGCAACTAGCCATTGTCGATGCGCTAACGGCCAAAGAAAACCCCACGGTGATGTTTCTGGGCGACGAACAACAGGCCATTTTCTCCTTTATGGGGGCGAAACTAGACACGCTTAACCAACTTAGGCGGCGTTGCGGAGCCCATGTTCACCACCTCTCTGTTAACCATCGTTCGCCAAAATACTTGCTCAACGTGTTCAACACCTACGCCAAAGCCATGCTCAACATCGACGAACGACTGCTACCCGAGGCCGACAACAGCGACATGGGCACAGGAAACGAACTGCAAGTGGTAAGCAGTAATGTGTTGGACACCGAGTATAAGGACGTGGCAAGGCTGGCAGGAAACCTGCAAACACAAAGTCCCAACGAAACAACGGCCATCATTGTAAACGCCAATCGCGATGCCGACGACCTTAGTCGCGCACTTCATGCGCAGGGGCTGAGCCATTTCAAGGTGTCGGGACAAGACCTCTTCGCCTCGCCAGAGGTAAAGCTACTCTTCGCCCACCTTAACATATTGGCCAACGCTCACAACTTTATAGCTTGGGCTAGGCTGCTAAAAGGCTTGCGTGTATTTGAAGGTAACGCTGCCGCACGCAACTTTGTGCAAGCCCTTTTGCGCTGTGCCATGCTGCCAACCGACCTGCTTTCGGCCGATAAACCTAGTTATATCGAGCGTTTCGCCCATTGTTTCGATACCGAAGAGATAGTGGTTTTCGACACCGAAACCACGGGTCTGAACGTCTTTGAAGACGACATCGTGCAGATTGCGGCCGTGAAAATGCGTGCAGGATGCGTGGTGGAGGGGGCTGCTTTCAACGTTTTCATCAAGACAGAACGCCCCATTCCTGCCATGCTTGGCGACATTCCCAACCCCATTGTGGCCGAATTGCAGCACAACACCTGTCTGCCTGCCGCACAAGCCCTGCAAAGCTTTATGCAATATGTGGGCAACAGCATGCTGTTGGCTCACAATGCCGACTTCGATTACAACATTCTCCGCTTTAATTTGCAACGCTATTGCCCCTCGATAGACCTGCACGCCACCCATCCCACATACTTCGATTCGCTCAAAATCATTCGGTTGCTCCAACCTGGACTCAAACAATACAAGCTTAAAGCCTTGCTCGAAGTGCTGCATTTGGAAGGAACAAACTCGCACTTGGCCGATGAAGACGTGCAAGCCACGGTGAGCTTGGTGGGCTATTGCAGGCAAAAGGCAGCCGAGATGATACCTGCCCAGCAGCAATTTCTGGCTCGTCAGCGCGTGCAACATTGTGCCGCAGTGTTTCGCCAACGTTATGCCGAGCTTTTCAATGCCCACTATGCACGGCTCTATTGCGTGCCTATCGAGGATTCAAAGCCAGCCTTAGTACAGGTGATAAACGATTTCTACACCTTCCTTCTCGAAGAAAACCACATCCAACCCGTGCCCAACATCGCCTATGTTGAGGCCTATTTGCAGGGCAACATGCTTGCCGGCGACGAGGCACAAGCCTTGGTTCAGCAACTGCAAGCCCACATTATGGAGCTGAACACCTTGAAAGAGGCCGACCTTTGCGGTAGCGGTTTCATTGCCGAACGCATCTACGTAACCACCATTCACAAGGCTAAGGGGTTGGAGTTCGACAATGTGCTGATATTCGATGCCGTAGATGGGCGTTATCCCAACTTCTATACGCGCACCGATGAGCGGCAAACAAGCGAAGATGCGCGCAAGTTTTACGTGGCCATGACACGGGCCAAGCGGCGCCTTTTCGTGTCGTGGGCACTGTCGCGCGAGGCATACAACGGCACGTCGCGCCCCTGCGAGTTAACCCCTTTCATGCGGCCTGTGCTGCATCTCTTTGCAGGCGGCTAGTCTTACGATGTCTTTTTCCACTTTATTTTTCATTCAAACACACACTCATACCATATCATAATATATGCGAGCAAAACTGCTTATTCTTGCCTTTTTAGCCCTTGTAATTGTTGGTTTTGCCATTCCCACCATGCCTGGGATATGGCGAACGGCCAAGCTTGCCGATGGCAGAGAGGTGCAGCTTGAACAAGTGGGCGACGAAAACCTGCACTATTGGCGCGATGTTCGTGGCGTTTGCTATAACGTAGACGATGAGGGCGTGGCCACACCCATCGCCAATATCGGGGCGGTAAGGGCGAAAGCGGCCACCCGAATTGCACAAAACAACGCTCGCCGCGCTGCTGCCGCCACTCGCACGGTAGGCATTTCGCGCCGACATGTGGGCAAACGCAAGGGGCTTATCGTGCTGGTTAACTTCACCGACGTGCGTTTTCAGCCTGCCCACACCAAGTCTTTGCTTTCGCGGATGGCCAACGAGGAGGGCTTTACCTATAAAGACGGACACCGCGGAAGTCTGCACGACTACTTTAAAGACCAAAGTAACGGTCTGTTCCATCTCACTTTCGATGTGGTAGGCCCCATTCAGCTGCGCCACAACATGGCGTATTATGGCAAAGATACGCTCGATTGGCGTGGTTCGCGCAGCGATGTGCGGGCCGGGCAGATGGTGGCCGAGGCTTGTTTGGCCATTAAAGACTCCGTGAACTTTCGCGATTACGACTGGGATGGCGACAACGTAGTCGACCAAGTGTTGGTTATCTATGCCGGTTATGGGCAGGCATCGGGTGGCGGCAGCAACACCATTTGGCCACACGAGTGGGCTTTGCAATACTCCGATTACGGTAGGGTGTTGCGGATTGACGGCCATCCGTTGATTAATACCTACGCATGCAGCAACGAGTTAAACCCTAATTCCACCAGTTTGGGCGGCTTTGGAACGGCTTGCCACGAGTTTACGCACTGCCTGGGACTGCCCGATATGTACGACACTTCGGGGAAAGAAAGTCTTGGTATGGGCTTTTACGACCTGATGAGTGCTGGCAATTACAATGGCGAAGGTTATGTTCCAGCGGGCTATACTAGCTACGAAAAGATGTTTGTGGGCTGGTTAACGCCCCAAGAACTAACGCGCGACACCACCATTACAGGCATGAAACCGCTAAGCGAGCATGGCGAGGCGTTCATTATACGCAACGATGCCAATGCCGATGAGTATTATTTGTTGGAGAATAGGCAACGAAGTGGTTGGGATTCGCACTTACCTGGCGAGGGCTTATTGGTGCTCCATGTGGACTTCGACCAAATGGACTGGCTGACCAATCGTGTAAATGCCAACCCCCAACATCAGCGTTGCACCCTTGTTCCGGCCGATAATCGCCAACGAAAGATATTGAGTGCGCAAGACAGCATACCCTATCCGCAAGCCGGAAACGATAGTCTTACGGCCACATCGCTACCTGCGGCCTCGGTTTTTACCTCTGGTCTTGACGAAAGTTACAGGCTAAACAAGTCGGTGTTGGGTATTAAAATCAACGGCGAAGGCAACGCCTCGTTCGCCTTCCGCATAGACAACTTGCGCCCAAAAGGTTTAAAGGGCGACACGCTGTTTTACGAATCGTTCGACAGTTGCGACGGCAAGGGCGGCAACGACGGACGGTGGGGTGGCTATATTGGTGCTGGTAAATTCAAACCCGACCACCAAGACTGGCGTTTCTCGGTACCCGAGGCCACGTCGGCAGGTAGTCGTTGTGCCCTGATTGGTTCGAGTACGAAGTACGGCATTGTTGAAAGCACCCCCTTGTTTTACGTTGAAGATGGCAGCACCATTAGCTTTAAGGCTGCCGCATGGAACAACGAGGAGGGTAGTTTAACTGTGCTTAGCCTCAATCCAAAGGTACAACTGTCTGAAACCAGACTCAAATTGCCCAACCGATCATGGCAAACCTTCACACTTACCGTTAAGGGCAGCGGTTTGTTACGTCTCAGTATGCGTAATGGTCAGCGCCGTTTCTTCCTCGACGAACTGCTGGTTAAGCGCCCTGCCACAACCTCTATCACCAACATTCCCACAGCCCGTCCCGCCCCTCGCGCCACCTCTGACCGCATATATAGCCTTGATGGAATGTATCTTGGCACCAATATAGATGCGCTAAGCAAGGGTGTATATATAGTGGATGGTAAGAAAGTGGTGAAATAGGAATGGCAATTAGCCTCACCCCCAGCCCCTCTCCAAGGGGAGAGGGGAGTGATATGCCTTGTTGCGATGGTGCATTTGGGGTCTGTTGCCTGTTTCTAGTGGGCGATGGTCTATACGCTTTTTTGGGGGGATGTGCCACTTACAGGTGCGTAAATAACGAAGTAATGATGTTTCTTGAACAATATAAACGATGATGAAAAAAGCAATTTTACTTGCCTTTTGGGGCATTTTCATAGCATGGGGAGAGGTGTTGGCGCAATCTAAGACGGTGATTTGCGATGCCGTAAGCAAGGCGCCAATTCCGTATGTCAATGTTTTTAAGGCCGAAGATGGTAAATTTCGTGGCACAACAAGCGACGAAAAGGGCGTGGCAATAGTAAACTTTCCCTTTCGCCAACTCTCCGTTAGTCATGTTAGTTACGCCTCGTGTACACTCACTGTCTTGCCCGATACCGTCTTTCTTACGCCCAAAGAGCGGCTTTTAGGCGAGATCGTGGTTGGCAATGCTGAGCCGCAATGGATTCGTAGCTTTCTAGAAAAGTTCGTATTAAAGAAGAAAAGCACATATCGAACTGTGCGAAAGAACTTCAATTACAGCTATCAGACGCGAAACACCAGTGACAGCAGCGGCTATTGGTTTGAGAATTCGGGTGTGATATGTGTGCCTGCCGCCACAGAAAAAAGGCTCTTTACGATTAAACCCACTATTGGTTACATTCATTTCAAAGATAAAACGGCAGGTTGCGACTTTGCCAATATGAAACGGATGGTTTATCATGACTTTGTAGACGAATTGGATGGGAAGTTCATTAAGCACCATTTGTTTCAGGTGAACGATGCTTTCAGCAGCCCTAACAAAAACATTGTTCAGCTTTACTTCAAGTCGGTGAAGTATGGTAGTGAGGATAAAGGCTACATTACTGTTGATACGGCGCAATGCCAAGTGCTTTCTGTTGTGCGCAATATGGGTCTAAGTTACAACGTAGACAATAACACCAATAGCTTTACTCGCAGTGCATTTGGCCTGCTTATGGGGTGGAAATATGCCAAATGGGTTGTTCAACAGTCGTCAACATACCATGTTTCCGATGCTGGCTGTAACCTGTCGTCGTGCAGATACAAAGCTTACATTCTCGCCGAATCGAAGAAAGGCAAGTACGCAGGTACTAAGTTCGACTCTTCTGAGGCAGAAATAACGTTCACGCCGACAGGCGATGGCATTGCTCCCCCGTTCCTTACACTCCCCGAACCTTGGTATATGAAGTTGATAATTACAAGGAAAGAGCGGCAGGCCGAGGAACAATTGCAGGGAATAGAGAAAGAATACGTTGTGTATTAGGGGTATTATGTAGAGGCCTGTGTTTCTTGTTGTTTTGTAGGTGTTGGCAAAATGCTAGGCCACATGATTGTTTGCATTAATGATGGTGCAACTTTTACTTTCCTTTCTCCTTTGAACAACGTTGTTGTTGCCTTTGGGGGATTTGCAATCCCCCTTTGAATGCTGGCCATTAAAGACCAGGTAAAAACCTCTTTTGAAGTTTGGCAAGAGAACAAACGCTTTGCAAAACCATTCCTGTTAGGCCACAACCCGCAACCTCATTAATTTATAAAGCTGCCAACTTACAAGCTTATTAAACCTAAAACTCCAAAACCTCACAAGCTTATGCACTCATAAATCCCACTGACTCACTACCTAATAAACTCATAAACTTGCAACCTCACCAACTCTCAACCTATCAACTCACCAACACATAACCTATCACCTCACCAACTCACAACCTACCACCTCACCAACTCATAAACCAATAACCTTACCAACTCACAAACTAATAACCTCACCAACTCTCCACCTTATAAAGTTAAAATAAGTAACAAACTTTTACAAAAGGTGTGTTATTTACCACTCCATTCTAGCGAAAATAGAGGGTTAAAAGCATGCTATTGGGTACATTTTTTAGTTTTACTGGTTTCTTTTTTATCCCGTTTTGGGGGGAGTTACCTGCATTTTGCACCATTTTGCCTTTCTAGTTTGGTTGCCAACTCATAATTTTTCAGGTCCAAAAACTCACTTTTAGCCCCTAAAATCATACTTTTTAACGACTATTTTGCCCTTTTGAGCCATGTGTTTCATGGTTCGAAAGGGGTTTATTTATACAATTGCGGTGTATTTTTATGCTTATCGCCTCCTGTTTAGCCGCATTTTACCCTGCGTTTTGCACCATTTTACCTTGCGTTTTGCACCAAAACGCACTGCATTTAGCACCAAAACGCACTGCGTTTTGCGGCATATTGCATTGCATTTTGCGGCAAAATGCACTGCATTTAGTAGCAAATAGCCTAAAAACTGGTGTAAATGGCAGTCGTTCCAAATAAATATTCATTTTGCCAACATCTACAACTAACCCCTTTTTGCATCAAAACCAACCCATGCGAGAATCGATTTTTTGCGGTGGGGCGGGAACTTGGTGAACAAAAAGGGCACTCACGATGTTAAAATTCTTGCTGAAAAGAAGACAAATCGTTATTTCTTCGCTACTCTATGTTGGCAACTCCATTTTGTCCTTCGTTTCCTAATGTGAAGGTGGGAGGCTGAAAAACAGCGTGACTAGACCCCATAACAGCCAACAACAAGTGGGCTGTTGTGGCCAATTATTGCTGGTTTGACTAAGAAGAAAGGTGTGGCACGCAACGCAGGATTTTTGAAAAGGGGAATGTCGCTGTACGCTAGTAGGTTTGAAAGTGGTGAGGCGTGTTGGGCTTATGGGAACTTTGTTCGCTGTATCGACATCTTTTTATCCTCCAACATGCAACTTTTATGCCCTTCCAAACGTCTAATAATAAACAAAAAACATACGTAAGATGAATACAAATAAAGGAATATATCGGTCAAGAGACCGCAAGATAGCAGGTGTTTGTGGGGGCATCGCCAAGTATTTCGACTGGGATGTCACATTGGTTCGCCTAGTTTACGCCCTCGCCACCTTTACCACAGCCTTCTCTGGCGTGTTGGTTTATCTTGTTGCGTGGGCTGTTGTACCCAGCGAAGAGTTTGACCCACGACAGCAAGAATAGGTCTTTGACGAATCGGAACACCACAAAAGCGTTTTAAATTACTCGTATCGGTGCTTAGCAAACCTGCAAAGCACACCCATTTGTGCCAGCAGCCACAACAAGGTTGTTGGCACAAAGCTTTATATATAGCCCGTTGTCGTTTTGTTTTAGATAGGAACTCCTTTCATCTTACATTCTATTCTTCTGCGATTTGCCTGCGCCCGTCCCCTGATATTTGCTCTTGCTGGTGTTGAAACGATAGCGAAGGGTGAGTTTAATTGTACTAGACGAGAACTTGGAAAGGTAACTGGTGCGTAGTTTGCCCGAATAGAGAACGAAATGTTGGTCTTCTGTTCCGAAGATGTCGCTGGCATACAGCTGCAACAAAAGCTTTCCGCCAAGGCACGATTTATATAAAGAGAGGTCGGAACCAAAACTTCCCTTGCGCAAAAACATGTTTTCTGTGTTGCCCTCAGTACGCGTTCGCATGATGAACGAAACTGTAAACCACTTCGTATCGAAGGTGTTCGTTAGGTTAAATGATACCAAGGGATGGTTTATGCTGCCGCCTTGATGTGTTTGCATCTTAAACCACTGCTTGTATAACATCGTTTCGAGCGAGGGATGCCATACACCCCACGAAGGACTAAGCGATAAAGAGGCTTGCACCTTATTGTAGGTGGGCATGTTTTCTGGGCGAAGTAGGGTCGTTGTCGGGTCGCCTTTGTAGGGCTGCATGATGTAACATGCTTGGTTGGAAACGCGTGCAAACATGGCAGAAAGCGAAATCCACTTCCATGAGAGGGCATAACTAAGGTTGCGACTGATGGCGGGGAGCAGGAAGGGATTGCCCGATTCGTAGGTAAAACGATTGTCGAACTGAACGCCACTGCGCAGCTTTTGGAACGTAGGGCGATTGATGTCTGACGAGTAAGAAAGTTGCATCTGCACCGCATGCACAGGGAACGACAGGGTTAGGGATGGAAACCAATCTGCATAACGTTTGCTTTGGGCATGGACTAGCACATCCCTTTCGTAGTAGTTAAAGCCTACCCGTTCGTACCTAAGCCCCACTTGCAGGCCAACCTTGCCAAACTGTTTGCTATAATCCATAAAAATAGAAGCGATGTTTTCTTTTATTCGGTTGTTTTCATCGTCTACCACGCCTGTGGGCAGCACCGCATAAAGGTTCTTTCGCCTTGAATGCGAATACTCGCCTCCCACAGAAAAATCGCCCTTAGCCAAGGGGAAAGACAGCACCAATTTATTGGCAAAGAGCCTGCTAGCGTTGTTTTGCCTACTGTTAACCAAGCGGTGCGTTTCCGTTTGTCCCACTTCCTTATACCTTTCATCATTGTACATCGGCCTGCTTTCTTTCTTCCAATAGTAGTCCGAGTTAAAGTCTATGCTCAGTTTCCCTATCTTTCCCACGAAATAGGCATTGGTAGACACCTCGCTTTTGTTGCCATTCAAACTATAGTTGCCATCCATTTCATCATGTTTTTCCCCATTCCGGAAATTTTCTGAGTGCGAATTTCCTGCGGCAAAAAGGCTTGCATATCGGTCATAATCTACACTCGCGCCAATGGAAGTGTTGGCGTCTATGCTGTAACTACTGGCTAAACTCAGGTACATATTGGTTGTTCCATGCTCTTGGTCGATGTCAAACTGCTGCTGCCACGTATCATTTAAAAAGGTCATGAGCCGCACGCTCGTATTGTCTTGGGTGTGCGTATGCTCACCATACACATGTGCGTTAACGTCCCAACCGCCTTTTCGCCAATTTAGTTTTAGGGTTTCGAAACCGCTTGTGCGTTTCTGTTCGTTCACGCTGCCAACGGTTTTGCTGTCAAATCCAAATCCTTCGCCGGCAATTTGTTTGGTGGTGATGCGTAAAACGCTTGTAACGCTTTTGTTATAACGTGCTCCGGGGTTGGTAATCACCTCTACGCTCTTCACGTTTTCGGGGTTTAGGCGTTCCAATTCCATTTGGTTCATCATGCGTTTGCCGTTGATGTATATCTCAGGTGTACCTCTTCCAAGCACCTCCACTTTGCCATTTTGCATTGAAACGTGTGGGATGAAGTCGAGAAGTTGGTCTATTGAGGTGGTCTTTTCAAGCACAGAGCCTGCCACAATGGTTGTCATGCCCTCGCCTTTGAGTATTGTTTGTGGCAGTTGGCCGTGAATAACGGCCTCGCCTAGCTGAAAAGCTTTCTCGGTTAACTGCACGGTTAGCCGTTCTTCGCCTGCATATTGCAAGAATTTTGTTTCGTAACCAATGAGCGAAATCTTGATGATGTTTCCCTGTTGGGGCTGGTTGAGGGTGAAATTACCATTGTCGTCGCTAGTTGTTCCGCTAAGAAATGTGGAATCAGCAGACAATACCACGATGTTGGCTAAGCCTAAACCGCCATTGTTGGCGTCTGTAACCACGCCAGAAACCTGCTGTGCGCACAACCTTACGAACAGCATGGCCAATAACATAACAAGTGTGAGTCTTCTCATAAGCGCATGTTTCTGAATTTCTTGTGGCTTATTTTACCCGATTATCAGTTGACGGGGCAGACAAGTTAACGAGTTTTCAATGGCATTTGCCATTGTGTGTGACCAAACATTTGGCTTAACTGTTTAACTTCTTACTCCTGAATTTCTAATTAAGGGGTAACACTTTACACTTCGCAAAGATAAAAAACATCTTGTAAAGTTCCAAGGCTTTATCCGCTCTTTTTACTTACTGGCTTGTTGGATTTATCATGTTTTGGCGTTGTGTGCTTTTGTGTTACGCAGTTATTTCTATATAAAAACATCATAAAAAGCGAATGGTCAATCCATATTTTTGCTATATTTGCAGTTGAAACCGCAATCCAAAGGAGGTAGTTATGTGTGCAACAATCTTTTATTCTGCATTCCGCTGCAAGCTATTGCTTGTAGTGGCGATGTGTTTGGTGTGCCTTAATGCCGATGCACAAGGCAGAAAAGACACCGCATGGTGGCCCCCTTACTCCCTTTTTGTTAAGCCAAAGTTCAGGACTTCGCCAGCACATAGGCTGCGTGTTTTCCGCGATGAAGACTATGCAAAGCCCAAGTTTCCGGGTGGCGAAGAGGCTTTGGAGGCCTTTATAGATAAAGAAAAGGTATATCCTGAAGAGGTACAAGACGTTAAGGGCAGGGTGCTATTGTCTTTCTTTGTGGAGGAAGACGGCCAAATAACAGACATTAGGCTCCTTCGTTGCGTGCATCCTGCATTAGATAAAGCGGCTGTTAACGTTGTAAAAAAAATGCCGGCTTGGATTCCCGGCAAACGTAAAGGCAAGGTGGCACGCTTGAAAGTCTGCATGGGCATTCCTTTTTATGTGATTAAAAAGGGCGGAGCAGAGACAGAACGTTGAGATAAATATGTGGCGTTTTAAAGGATAGAAAACTTGCAAAGGGCTGATAGCCAACCCTTATTAAGCGATAATCGTAGTTGAAACCATAAACCAAAGGAGGTAGTTATGCGAACAATGAGCATTCATTACGTATGTCGTTGCAGGCTATGGCTTGTAATGGCAATGTGTTTGGCCTGCCTTAGTGCCAACGCACAAGGTGGGAAGGGCAAGAATAAGAAACGAAATCAGCCCGCACAAGTTAAGTCGGCAACTACTAAGGCCGAGCAACCCCAGCGTGTTATGTGTGAATTTTTTGAAATACTTCCGCAATTCCCTGGCGGTGATAAGGCACTGATGGAGTTTTTAAAGAAAGAAGTGCGACAGCCTGATGAGGCAAAGGACGTTAAGGGCAAGGTTGTTATCAGCGTAATAGTGGAAACCAGCGGCGAACTAACGCATTTTAAAGTAGCTCGCAGCGTGCATCCTGCATTAGATAAAGAGGCATTAAGGGTTGTCAAAATGATGCCCAAATGGATTCCAGGCAGCATTTATGGCAAACTTGTAGCTGTAAAATATAATTTAGTTGTTGCATTTAAAGGCGAGGAGAAGGGCGGAATAGAGGCTGAACGGAGAGATAAATAAGTGGCGTTTTTAAGCCTCGATGCCTACGCTTATTCCTCTTTCTTCTTTATCCGCACGCGTATTTTCCAGCCTGTCCACAAACACCAAAGTATGGCCATGCCCACGATAAAGATGTACACAACGGACATCGAACCCAAGAAAGTGTACATCCTGCCTGTGTGTATCTCTAATGCAACGTTGCGGAGCGACATCGGCAACGAAGACATCCATTGGGGCATGGGGGCAAAATCGGTGCCTGCCGAATAGTTAACTACATATTCGTTTGGACCGAAATCGCTGCTGAAACCTGCCACGGCGTTGGCTCCGACAGGCGGACCTTGCACGGCTATGGCCGGTTGCTCCGTGAAATAGTCGATTATCATCCCCGTACTGCGCTGCCAAATGTACAGTCCGCTGAATGAACCAAGCAGCCAATAATCGCCATCCACCGTTTTTTGCACGTTCAATCCCATCACGCTTACAGGCGGTTGAACGTCTAGTTTGTTAGGTTGTTCCGTGAGTGTGGCCAGCGAGTAGAACCCATCCGAGGTGTAAAGCAGCCAATCGTGCATGCGTTCGTCCCAACGTAGCGAGCGCAGTTTGTCGTACCACGGGTTGTTGCTGCTGGTTTTGGTTAGCAGAATGGCAGGCACTTTGACATTGGCCACAAGCAAAAGCAGGGGCGGACGAAGAAACCAACCCGTGATGCAGACAAGTAGGGTGAGTGCGATTGTTAGTCGGCCGATGCGGTCGTGCCACGAAAACAGCCATTGCCTGGCAGCGGTGTGCGCTTTCTTTCCGATGTGGGGCAACAGCCAATAAACCATTCCCGAAAGACAGAGGAAAATAAGTACCAGCGCAACCACGTCCACAACAAGCTTGCCTACAAGTCCAAACAATTCGCCACTATGCAGCCACCAAAGGGTGCGGAAGAGCGAAAAACGGGGTGCGCCGCCATCGGGTGAGGCTAGTTCTATGCGTTGAAAACTGCGGTATGGCGCGCGGGCAATGAAAACTTGCGACCGCGTTGTTACCACGAGCGTGTCTCCGCGTGTGGCAATATCCGATATTCTGTCGCCGTGCAGCAGGTCTAAGTTCACGGCTTGCCAGGTCTTTTTCCCGTCGAGCCTGAACAATCCATACTGTCCTGCGGCGAAAACTTCGCCCGTAGGCACGATGGCCATGCCGCGAATATTGCGGTTGTCCACTCCAAGGGGCATGCCTTTGTTAAAGTCCATGAACGCCTTAGCGGTGCTGTCGGTTAGCCATACGCCTGCATTGCCGTATAGCAGAACCTTGTTGCGCCATTTAATGGTGCCGCGAAACAGTCCGTTGTTCCACTTGTCATAGCTATATTCTTTGGGTAAGAGGTTGCGCCCCACGTTTACACTCGAAAAAAGTGTGGGGTGGTTAAGTACAATTCCCGATAGGCAAAACATCAATAAGAAGAAAGCCAGCACCAATCCGAAGTAACGATGGTGCTTTGTCCATTTTTTCTTTTTCACTTTTCTGTTGTTTGTACGTTACTGCACCCGTTCTTGTTATGAGCCATGTGCAAACGGCTTGGCATAAGCCATGAAAGTGGGTGAGGAGTAAAAATGAGCCCTAGCCGTTGAACCTAAGCTGTGGTCAACACCATGTGGCAAGCCTTTTTGAGTGCACAAAAATACAAAAAACGACTGATTTTGCAAAATCAAATCGGCCTAAAATGAACGGAACGCACGCACTTTAAGACGAAACGGCGTATTTAACCCTAATCGGTTGTTAGGCTGCTTGTCAATTATTTTAGGTTGTTTGCATCGCTTCCTGCCCAACAAGCAAACAACAACTGCACAGGCTCTAACGGTCGTTAGGGGAGTAATTGCATGGGTTAATCCCTCTGTAACACATTTATAAGCGAGTGAGAGAGAGGAACAGTGTTTATCACCACATCTGCGTTTGTCTTTTTTTGTGTCGCGTTATCCTAAAAACTGGGGGATGGCTAGGTGATTAGGGGTAGCCGTAATGGCTACCCCTAACTTCTTTTGGGCTAATGTTGTTGGTTTTCTTTCAGTATTCCCTATTGGTCTTAATGTCGAGCCAACCCGGTATTCCTTTCTTGACAATGTGGTAGAAGGAGTCGGTTACTTTCATTATTTTATCATATACGGGTACTTTGTCGCGGGGGTATAGGCCGACTTTCTTGTCTTTGTAGAAGTAAATGTAACCATCGGAGCGCATGATGAGGAAATCGTTGTTTATCGGGAAGATTGTCTTCCCCACGACTTTTGCGGGTGGATAGATCATAATTGTCTTATCCCTATTACCCAAAGATTCGTAATTATACTCTGGTAGCACACTTTTTTCCCTATAATATTCATAGACCATGATGCCGTACTTCCCTTTCCTGCATACTCTTAGCATTTTAGGGTACGCTTTATCTTCTGGGTCATCGCTGTTTTCATCATAGCTAAATGATTTTCTCCCATCGAGGAATGTCACAGCATCTGACGGCAGGAGGTCGGAAAGCCAATAACGTTCGTCTATGTCAGGGTCGCCAGGGTCGCGGGTGTAAATTTGCACTAGATGCTTGCCTTTGTTTTTGAGAATGTTGTGTGTCCAGTCAATCACTGTTCCACACTTTATTCGTCCCCACCTCCTGATGGGTTTTTTAATCTTTTGGCCCATCTCATCATAGTAGAATGCTCCTTTCTCGTTCAATATTTCAATACATCCAACCATGCACGTTTCAATCTCTCTTGCTACTTTTGCTTTTCCAACGTTTAGCTTGTTGAGGTAAAGGTTGAAAACGTCGATGTGGTTACCTCGCTTTGCAATGATAAAGCGATAACTGCCACTAATCCAGTCGTATTCTTCTTTCAATACGTTCTCTCCCAGTTGATTAATCAGTCGGCACTTCCCTGTTTCGGTTTTTTCAACGTCGTAGAAACTATATCTATTGAAGTATTGAAATTCGTAAGGCTTGGCTCCGTCGTACTTTTCCCCAGCCATTGTCAGCTTCGCGGAATAAAGGGGGTTGTAAAACGAACACATTAGTCCACCCTTTGGACTGGGGAGTATCACGTATCTAATGCCTTCCTTGTAGAGTATGAATATCTTTTTGCCTCCTTTGATTTCCAAAATAAGTGGAACGAAGTAGCTTGAACGAGTGGAGCGCCAAATAACGGCAGAGTCGGGAAGGTTGATTGAAAGGGTGCGTTTGTAATCATCATGCTCTCCATCACCATAGACAAGATCCTGTATGGTGGCAAAATCTTGCCTTAAAAACTTCAATACACGGGTGGGGCTGTTGGTTTGAGTTTTTTGTTTCTCACAGTCGCCAATGCTGAAGGTCTTGTTGATGTATTCGTCCAAAGGCATTGCATGTAGTTCTTGGGCATCTACCAGTCTTTGCTGTGGCTTGTCGATGTCTTCTCTGCTCAATGTGTCTTTGTGTGGATTTATGTTCCATCTTATCAGCATGATGTTGGGAGATTTGTCATGTCTTGTCTTCTCTTCTACTTGTAGGCTTTGCCTTGTATATTGGTTTGGCCCAATCTTGGTGTACACTTTGAGGTCATTGCTACTGTCGTCAAAACTAACGGCATCAACATCGGGCAACGAGATGGTTTGTTGCGCATGCAGGCTTGTTGCATGATAACAACAGAGAATAACGAGGGCTAATATCTTTTTCATAGGCGCTTATTTATTTGTGTTGTGAGCAAGGATAATCATTTCAATGGTAAAATGCTAATTATTTAACAAAAGAATAAAGGATATAAGCGTGTGAGTAGTGTTTGTACTGGGCGGAATGTGAACATCTACAACAAAAGAACTTGCCTTGTTCTCTTGCGTATATTCATTTTGTGCGTGCAGGGAGAGTGGCGATTGGCGAAATTTATTGCAACTTGATGGTGTATGATTTACATGAACAAGGCATTTTTGTGATATGGTATAAAGCGCATTAGGCATGCCGTAATGGCCACTCTCTAATCTCTTCTGGGCTATTGTTGCTGGTTTACTCCCAATATTCCTCATCGGTCTTAATGTCGAGCCAACCCGAGATTCCGTTCTTAACAATGTGGTAGAAGGAGCCAGTTACTTTCTTTATTTCATCATATATAGGTGCTTTGTCGCGGGGAAAGAGGCCTACTTTCTTGTTCTTATAGAAATAAATCAGACCATCGGAGCGCATGATGATTGAGTCGTTGTTTATCGGGAAGACTGTCTTTCCCACGATTTTTACGGGCGGGTAGACCTTTATTTTCTGCTGATAATCATCTATACGCTTGGTAACTAACTTCGGTTTAACCCCCTTTTTCTGCTTATATTCATAGGCTATGATGCCGAATTTCCCTTTTCTGCCTACTCTTATCCATTCAGGTTGTACGTCGATATCGCCGCAAAGCGAGCTGTTTTCACTTTGGAAGAATGATTTTTCCCCGTCAAGGAAGGTCACGGCGTCTGATGGTAGTAGGTCGGAAAGCCAATAGCATTCGTCTTCTGTGGGAGAACCAGGCTCGTCGGTATAGATTTGCATTTGGTAGTTTCCCTGCTTTTTAAGAATGTTGTGTTGCCAGTTAGACACCATTTTGCATATACTAATGCTGCCCATGATGGGGTGTTTTAGCCTGTTTCCCATTTCATCATAGTAGTAAGCTCCTTCCTCGTTCAACACTTCAATGCAGCCAGCCGCACAAGCATCAACCTTTTTTACCGCTTTTGCCTTTCCAATGTTTAGCTTTTTGTTGTAAAGGTTGAAAACATCGATGTCGTTTCCTCGCTTTGCAATGGTAAAGCAGTAGTGGTTGATAATCGAGTCATATTCTTCTTTCAGCACATCCTGTCCGAATGAGTTAAACAGTCTGTATTTCCCTGTCTCGGTCTTTTGAACGCTGTAAAAGGTTTTTTTATTGAAATACCGCAGGTTGTAAGACTTGACATCGTTACATTCTTTTGCAGCTATTGTCGGCTCTCCAGGATTAAGGTTCTTATCAAATTCAAACATTTGCCACCCTCCTGAACTGGGAAGCATCATATATTCAACGCCTCTGTTGTAGAGTAAGAATACCTTTTTGCCTTCTTTGAGTTTCAAAATCACGGGTACGAAAGACTCCGAACGAGTGGAACGCGGGGTAACAACAGAGTGGGGGATGTGGCTTGATAAGGGGCAGTCGTTATTCGCGCCCCTTCCATTTCTACAAGCAAGTGGCAGTATAATGGCAAGATCTTGCCTTAAAAACGTCAACACATAAGTGGAGTTGTCTGTTTCACTTGTCCTTGCCTCGCTGTCGTTCATGGTGAAGGACATGCCTAAGTATGAGTCCCAATCTATTGCATGTAAGTCTTTTGCCTCGATAAACTTTTTCGGCAGCTTATCGATGTCTTCTCTGCTCACTGTGTCTTTGTGTGGATTTATCTTGGGTTCTATCAGCGTTATGTCGGCAGATTTGTCCTGTCTTGTCTGCTCTCCTATTTGTAGGCTTTGCCTTGTGTATTGGTTCGGCCCAATCTTGGTGTACACATCGAAGTTGTTTCCATGGCAATCAAAACTGATGGCATCTGCGTTGGGCAACGAGATAGTTTGTTGCGCATACAGGCTTGTTGCATGATAGCTGCAGAGAATAACGAGGGCGAATAGCTTTTTCATAGGCTCTTATTCTATTTGTGTTGTGAGCAAAGATAAGAATTTCAATGGTGAAATGCTAATTGTTTAACAGAAAAATAAAGAGTACGAATGTGGAAATACTATTTGTAAAGGGTGCGACATGAATCTATGTAACGGAATTTCTTGCCTTGTTCTAAATTCGGAAACCGACCTTATTTAAATGGTAATCTCAATGAGATTGTCTTCAAATCCCACAATACAACTTTCATAATAGCCGTCGCCTGTGGTTCGCGGACCATCAAGCACCTCAAACCCATTGTCTTTTAGTTGGGCTGTAAGCGCGTCTACCCGCTCTTTACTGCCAACGCTGAACGACAGATGAGCGAACCCCGTCCTGTTAGGTTCTTTCTCTCTGTCTGCCATTTCTGGCTTAGTCATTAACTCCAAGCGCGTGTTGTCGTCGAATGAAAGGAAGAAAGAGCGGAAACCCGTGCGCTGGTTGTGGTAGCCTTCGTTGCTCTTTGCCCCGAAGTAAGTTACGAAAAAGTTACGTGCGCCTTCAAGGTCGCAAACGTAAATGGCTATGTGGTCTATCTTCATTTGTTGGGATGTTTGTCAGTTAGGCGTTTATTAATTGCGAGGAGTAATGGCCGTTAGTCTGGCTTGGCACACGCTGTTGACTATCAAAGGCGTGATGTTTTGGGATGCTCTTTCGCTGTTGGCTAGAACAGCATGCAGGCATTGCCTATGTGTTGCGGCCCAAGTGATAGGGGGTGATGTGGGTTTCGCCCCGCCTTAGGCAGCTTTTGTCGCTACGAGGGCAGGGCGAATGGACATTATTTCATCTTTGTTTCCATGAACTCTCTCAGTATGTCGCAGTGTATAATGTAGGCGGCCTCCGTTTTCGAACTCTTCACATACTTGGCCAACTTGGTGTAATTGGTGTTGATGTCTGTTTCGTTTTCTAGGTCTTCAAACCAAGAACCGGGTCCTAGCAGTCGCGGTAAAGTGGCGATGGCGTATGAAACGTATGCCATAGCAAAGAGCGATGGCAGCTTTAACTCTACTTTTCGGCTGTTAGCTCCTTGTTTAAGGAGGGTAAGAGCCTGTTCGGGGAAGTTCATTTCGTAATTTTCCGGCTCGTCGTAACGGCTGTAACTGTCGCGTGTTAGATACCAGCAGTCGCCATGTATGGATGCTTGGAAGTAGTGCGAGGCCAGCCTATAAGCTATTTCGGCCTGCACCTCCTTGTCGCGGGCGAGGCGATATTGGCTTTGAAGTTGCAGCATGTCGCGGCAGAATTTCAGTCTGGGATGCACCGTAAGCTTTTTGTTCTTCTCGCTTTCCGAGGGCTCGGACCTACGTGTAAACCATCGGTCGAGGGTATAATCTGTGCCAGCGACGTACTCGGCATAGTAGCACGTGTTGACATAATCGAGGCTAACCTTCTCCAAATACGGAATGGCCTCTGCAAAATTGCCTTCTCGCAAGTAGGCTTTACCGATATAGCTGTTGAAGAAGTCGGCATTTTTGGATGCCTTTTCGAGTGCAAAACGTTGCAGCGGGTCGGCAGGCGACGAGTTTAAATATTGGTAATAAGCCAGTATTTCCTTGGAAGTGAGCGTGTCTAGTCCCACCTTGTACTCCCGCGAACTAGGGAAGTCGGCATGTCCTTCTGGCTCGCTTTGCAGGTCAATGCCCATTACGGCGTCCATCATGCCCAGTAGTGCGAGGGTTTGATTGTTGTCGTTCGCCTCTTGGTAGCGCGGTATAAGGTGGTTGTACACCACGTTTTCTAGTGCCGTGGCGTGGTAATAGTCGTATCTGGAAACGTCGTTGGATGGTTTTCGTTCGGCAGCTCGGCCAAGCAGCCATTTTATTTCGCCCACAACATAGGCCGAATAGGCCTCGTCCAAAGGTTCGGTGCGTGTCGAAGCTAGTAGGGCGATGCACCGCGCACAGTCTTTCGCACGTTTCGTACCACTAAGTTGTTGCGCCTCCTTGGCATACTTTTGTGCCGCTTTGTAGTTGGTTAATTCGAACAGCACCATAGCCTGTGCTGCCTTCCACATGGCTTTGTTGCGTACGCTTTCGTTGTGCAACACGTCTGTTTGTACGAAGTTGATGAACTTTTCTGCCTCTGCCTTCGTGTCGGGTTCTATTGGGTCGGCCTTAAACGAGTTTTCGTAATTGCAGTCCCATCCATATCCGCCGTTTACGTAATATTGAAGTAGGTAGGCTAGGGTGGGCGAGTTGGGGTCTTCTTTGTATATGCGCTTTATGCCAGCAGGGTTTCGATAGTTGCGCATGGCCCATTCCAAGCTTTCCCAGTCGCCTTGATTTATATAGATGTCGCATGCCTTTCGCCATTGTCCTAAGTTAAGTATGGCGTTGGCGTAAAGGCTGTGCATCATGTCTTTGAACACGCTTTCGGGAAATTTAGATGCCGTGAGTACCCAGAAGTCTTGGTTGGCGCGATAGTCTTTTAGCACAAGGTTGGTGCGCATATATAATAAGGAGAACTGCGCCTTTAAACGTTGGCCACCATAGGCTTTGGCCGTTCGTTGCATGGCAAGCAGCGTTTTGCGACGTTGGGCCAGCTGTTCTGCCGTGGGATAGGTCCAACTGTCTTTCAGTTCTTCGCAAATCTTGTTGTATTTTAGTGTTTGGCGGAGATAGAGCAGCATCTCTTCGTCGTGCTTTTTCTTGGCGGCAGCAAACAGACGGGCGCAGCTGTTCTCGAAGTAATAGTACCAAGCGTAGCCGTATCCTTCGCTCCAATCTTTGCTAAGGGGTGTTCGGTCGCCTGTGTATCCGGCCCAGAAACGTGCCAATTTTTCACCGCTCACAAAGTCGTAGTCGTGATAATAGACGTCGAAGAAGTTTCCTTCGTGGTACTCTAGTGCGTCGGCGCATGCCCATGTCTTGCTGGTAAACAACGATATGCAGGCAAGTAGGCTAAGGGTTATAAATCTTTTCATAATCGTTTGATGAATATTTTGTTAGATTGCGGTTGTTAATGTCGTAAAGAATAATCTCGTTGTGCACGTCGGGACGATGTTTGTTTATCAGTTGTTGCACGCTTTGCAGGTCGTCAAGGGTGGTTTCGCGCACGGCGATCGAGTCGGTCGGCAGCACGGGATATTCGTCTTTGGTATGTATTATCCCTACGAATTTGCCGCTACGAAACAGCGCCCGAACCCTAAACAGCGGGTAAGCGGCATTGAGCGGGAGCGAATACGAACGCAAACCGCCGATATATTGGCGAACAACTTCGGGGTCGAGAATGGGCTTTTGGTTGGAAAGTTGCCGAAAATCGCCTGTGTTATAGAGCATCAATGTGCCTTTATCTACGGGCGGAGCCTGCATGCCGAGCTGATGGAGCCGAATGGTGACCGAGAGTTTAAGGCCTGCCTTGGCTAGCAGTTGGTGCAGCTGACGAAGGAACTGAAAGTAAACTTCTTGTGTTTGTTTGCTCCAATCGCAGTCTATCTGTATTTCTTTCACGTTCTTAACGCCGTGGGTTTCGTTCATTTGGCGTATGCGTTGCCACAGTTGTTCGGCAAACTGGGGCGGCTGGCGCATACATTCGTTGGTGATGAACACGGTGGGTATCACCTCGATGTCTTGTGGAACGGAGTCGTTGAAGGTGATGGTGGCATTGGGTAGTGGCTCTTGGTTGGGCTTTTTCACCACATCGAAGTAGCGAATGTATAGCCTTTGCACATTGTGCGCCTTGTAAAATTGGCGTTTCAGACTGTCGTTTACAAAGGTGGTACTCCAATAATAAAGGGAACGGACGGGCGGCTTTTGCCGCGTGCCAGAGCATGCTCCAAGGAACAAGGCTAAGGCAACGAGCAACGCAAAGGCGATGTTCGGGCCGTGTTTTTGGGGCGGCGCGGTAATCTTAGTCATAGGATTAGCGGTGGTTTAAGGGCTTAATTGCTTTCTAACCGTTCTAGTCGTAGCGTTTGGTCTGAATAGTCAACCACGGCTAGTCGGTGGGTAATGAAGATGATTGTCTTATCTCTCGATGCCAATATGTTGCTTAACAGCTGGCGTTCGGTTTCTGGGTCGAGTGCGCTTGTGGCCTCATCGAAGAGCATGATGCTGCGGTCGCGCAGCAATGCTCGTGCAATGCCGATGCGTTGGGCTTGGCCTTCGCTCAACCCACCGCCCGATTCGCTGCACACCGTATCAAGTCCGTGCGGCAGTTCCATCACGAAGTCGGCGCAGCTTTTGTGTAGGGCAGCAATCATTTCTTCGTCTGTTGCGGCGATGTTTCCTAGTTTAAGGTTCTCTCGAATGGTGCCGCTCATGAGGGTATTGCCTTGTGGAACGTAAACAAAGTTGCAGCGCATCAGTGGCGTAAGCTCTCTCGAAGTGCTGCTGTTGTAGATGTTCACGCTGCCTTTGGTGGGCGACACCAATGCCAGGAGCATGCGGATGAGTGTGGTTTTGCCTGCGCCCGTTTCGCCAAGCACGGCAGTACAGCTGCCTGGCTTGAAGTCGAAACTGAGGTCTTTCACGATGTTGCGCTCTTTGTCGCTGTAAGCGAAGGTCACATTATCTAGTTTCAGACCGCAGGGCGCATCGATGTATTCGGGCTCGCCCTGCTGTTCCAATGGGTTTTCTTCAAGTTCCATCAGTCGTTCGGCGGCTGTGAACACTGCTACAAAGGCGGGAGCGAGTTTTGTTAAGTTGCGTGCGGGGTTTTGTATGCGGTTTACAAGTTGCAAAAATGCGGTCATTCCGCCAAACGTCAAGGTGCGATCGGCCAACCGAATGGCGGCCCAAAGGAAGGCCACGAGGTAGCCTAAGGCGAAACCAAAGTTAAGGACAACGCTCGAAAATACGGAGAAAAGCGTTCGGCGCACCACGTGTTGGCGCAGTTCGCTTTGGGTTTCGCCCAGCTTGTTTACCATCATGTTGTCGCTTTCAAGTGTCTTAATGAGCATGCGGTTTTGGATGGTTTCTTGCAAAACGCTTTGCACTTTACTGTCAGAGTCGCGCACCTTGCGTGTTAGTTGGCGCATCTGCCCCACGTAAGTGCGGCTGGCCAGTAAGAAAATGGGCAGTATGCCCACGATAACCAAGGCCAGGATGTGGTCCATGGCAAAGAGGTAGCAGAATGCTCCCACAAACATGGCGAAGACGGAAAGCGACGACGGGATTGTTTCTGTGAGGAAAGTAACCACTTGGTTCACGTCTTGTTCAAGCCTATTAAGCACGTCGCCCGAGTGAAAAGCCTCTTTGCCGTGCCATTGCGATTTGAGCAGTCGGTCGAGCATGCGCTGTTGCATGCGGTTTTGGGCCTTTATTCCCAAGAGGTTTCTCACCCATGTGCTGGCTATGCTGAGCGAAAAGTCGGCCAGGATAAACAGTCCCATCACGCCCACAGCCCAGTAAATGGACCCGGGAACAGAACCCGAGGCCACGTCGATGGCGCGCTTTACGGCCCACACCTGAGCCAAACTCACCACCACTTGCATCACGCCGATAGAGGCATTGAGCATTGCTTGCAGCCTGTTGCCGTTCCAAGCCAACCACAACCAGCGAAGAATGGTTTTGGTGGAATATTTGTTGTCGGGTATCCTAAGTAGTGATTTAATTTGCATGTTTCAACATTTGGGTGTGTTATGCCTTGCTGTACGGGCCGTGGGTGGCCTCCAAACTTTTGCTTCATGTGGGTTTGCAGGCAAGCTGCTGTTCCTTTTGCGGTGCTTGTTGTGTGGCAGCAGGCTGTTGTTATCCTTCTTCAGAGTGGCTGTTGGGCATGTCGGCGTTTCTACTGTCCGCGCCCCACATCATCTTGTTTCTAAGCGTGGTGAAGTAGGTTTGGTTGTTTCGTCTTACCTGTTTCACCACGTATGGGGCTTTGCTGATGTGTATGTCGACCCCTTGCACCAGCTTGGTGCTCCGCCCGTCGATGGCTACGAGATAGTTATGCGACCTACTTTCTACGCTGAGTTGCAGCTCAACGTTGTCGGGTAGCACGATGGGGCGCACGTTCAGACTGTGCGGCGCCACGGCCGTAAGGCAAAGTGCGTTGGTGTTGGGCGCCACAATGGGGCCGCCGTTTGAGAGGTTGTAGGCCGTAGAACCCGCTTGTGTGGCCACGATAAGGCCGTCGGCCTGATAGGTAATGAGCCTTTCGCCATCTACACGCACACCAATGGTAATCATCGAGGCGTCATCGCGTTTCAGTATGGCAATGTCGTTCACGGCAAAGGGGTTGCCGCCGAAAGGCTCGTTCCCTGCCTCCACCTTCATTACCACATGCTCTTCAATGCGGTATTCGCCGTTGAAGATGTCGTTCAAAGCATCTTCGGCCTTGCTTGCAGGCACGTCGGCCAGAAATCCCAAGCGGCCCATGTTGATGCCAACAATGGGTATTTGCTTTTGTCCTATTCGGCCTGCGGCTTTCAAAAAGGTGCCGTCGCCCCCCAGAGAAAGGGCCAGTTGGGCATCGAAGTGGTTGCCAGTGAAAGGTGTTAGGGGGTAAGTGGGCAGGTTGCCGCTCTGCCGAAGGTAATCAAGAAACGGCTCGTCAACGTACACTTCGGCCTTGTGCTGTGCCAAACATTGCACAACACGGGCTATGGCGCGCTCGTTATGGAGTTGACATTCGTTGCCGAAGATGGCTATTTTAAGCGGACAACTGGGCATGGCGTGTATGTTTATACTTTATCTGTGGTGTTTCTCGGCGTTGTTCGCTAAGGCATATTGCCTGCGTTTTGCCGTCGTAACCTTTACAAGTCCTTTCTTGCAAAAGTAAACAAAAAAAGCGAGAATGCGGCCTTTATCCTGTAAAATATGTGAAGGATGCGAAAAAAGGACAATAGGATAGGAGCGTTGGGAGAAACGAAAGTCTGGCTTTCGGCCCGCTTGGCAAGCGGACTTTCGTTGACATCGGATGTGCTGCAAGCCTTCACGCAGCCATATATAATCAAATATTGTTGGCAGCTAAACTATAAATCGGCTCGGTTTCTCTATCCGCAATGTCCGTCAATAGGCGTTGCGGATTGCGTTTTCGAAAAGTAAGTTCCCTTTCAGGCTATCCTTCATCCCAAAAGTTCTTTCGTGTAAGTGCTCTTTTACTGGCACAAGGATTATAGTCAAACAGAATTGGATTTAGAAAACCACAGATGCATAGTAAGCAAACAACATACCTCCTTTTCTTTTGGGTAAGGGGTTGCTGATACCATGCAACCCACGTCTTGCATTCTCCTAACAACAACGTTCCAAAAGTAATTCCGTTTGACTATAAATTCACGAAAAGCCAATAACTCCCGAAGTGTTTCAACTCATCAACTCACTAGCTCATCTATTCAAAACCACTAAAAACGCAGAAACTCACAAGCTCATCACCTTACAAACTAAAAAGGACCTCAACTCATCAACGCACAAAACTTAAGAACCCATAAAATTATAAACTCAGAACTCACAAGCTCATCACCTTACAAACTAATAAAGACATCAACCCCCTCAACGCACAAAGTTTAAAATCGTTACTTTTATTTTACAATACCTCTTCAAAATCCACGCCGTTCTAGCGAAAATATAGGCTATAAAGTTGGTAAAAATCCACTTTTTATATCCTTTCATGACTTGGAGCTTGTCAAGTTTTAAGCCCGCAACCTGCATTTTGCACCATTTAGCCTTTCTAGATTGGTTGCCAATTCATAATTTTTCAGGTCCAAAAACTCACTTTTAGCCCCCAAAATCCCACTTTTTAACGGCTATTTTGCCCTTTTTAGTCATGTATTTAATGCTTTGAAAAGGTTTGTTTATACCATTTGCACTGGATATTTATGCTTATCGACTCGCATTTAGCAGCATTTTGCACCGCATTTAGCACCAAAACGCCTTCCATTTAGCACCAAAACGCACTGCGTTTTGCACCAAAATGCACTGCGTTTTGCACCATATTGCAGTGCGTTTTGCATCAAATCGCAATACATTTAGCCGCAAACAGCCCCAAATTTGGTACAATTGGCGGCTTTTCCAAATAAATATTCATTTTGCCTGCACTTACAACCAACCCCTTTTTGCACCGAAATAAACCCTCGCGAGAATCGATTTTTTGCGGCTAGGTGAACGACTGGTGGATAAAAACGGTACTCATAATGTTAAAAACTCTACCAAAAAGGAGACAAAATCCAATTGATGAGAGAACAAGTTGACAAGTTGACGAGTTGATAAGTTGGTGGGCGCAGCCATTTTTTCACCTTTTCACTCTTTCACCTTTTCACCCTTAAAAGTCATCTTTTCACCTTTAAAAGTCATTTTTTCACCCTTTCACCCCTTCACTTTTTCACCTTTAAAAGCTTGTTTGCATTATTTTTCGTATTTTTGTAGGGCAAAAAAGATTGAGACAGAAGCAAATGAAGATATTCGCCATTGGAATGAACTACGCCCAACACAATAAAGAGCTGGACGGAACGTTATATAAACCGGAGACGCCCGTGGTGTTTACCAAGGCCGACTCGGCACTGTTAAAAGACCGCAAGCCGTTTTTCGTACCCGACTTTATGGGGCGCATCGACTACGAAACGGAATTGGTGGTGCGCATTTCGCGACTGGGCAAGGGCATCTCGCAACGCTTTGCACACCGATATTACGACGCTGTGACGGTGGGCATCGACTTCACTGCGCGCGACTTGCAACAAAAGCTACGCGCACAGGGGTTGCCTTGGGAACTTTGCAAAGGGTTCGACGGCTCTGCCGCCTTGGGCGAATGGATTCCCATTGAACGATTTAGAAGTGTGGATGCACTGCATTTTCATCTTGACCAAAACGGGAAGACGGTGCAAGAGGGCTGCACGAGCGACCTTCTCTTTAAGGTTGACGAACTTATCGCCTACATCAGTAGTTTCTTTACGCTGAAAACGGGCGACCTAATCTATACGGGTACGCCCGCCGGTGTTGGGCCTGTGGCCATAGGCGACCACCTAGAAGGTTATCTAGAAGACCAAAAGGTGCTGGAAGTGAGGTGTAAGTAGGAGGAGTTGAGGAGTTAAGGAGTTAAGGAGTTAAGGAGTTAAGCCAATAGCTTGGTTGCAGAATGGTAACGATGATCATCAAGCCGCAAATTGGTACGCTGTTAACAAACTTAGTTTAAAAGGCTACGCCTATTAGTTTATCAACTAGCGAAACTAGAATTGCTAGGAAAACTAGAACAACTAGGAAAGTTAGAATAACTAGCGAAACTAACTTACTTAACCAAATGCCTATAAACTTCTGAACCTGTCAACTCGAATAACAAGGCATATCACTCCCCTCTCCCCTTGGAGAGGGGTCGGGGGTGAGGCCGATTTCTAAGTGTTATTATGTCGATATATATACGTTCAGCCATATCATTGCTTTTCCTCATGGTATCTTTTGCCATGCAGGCGCAGCGTTTTTTCAACCTCACTTACGACCAAGTGCGGGTAGACAGCATATTGCCACACTTCGGGCATGCCATTCCACTAACGGGAAACTACCAAGACTCTACTTATACGGCAAGCATTGTTTACCCCGAATTTGCAGAGATGACGCGGGCAGACATCGCCAACTATAACACTAACTGGGGCAAACAGCTGCCAGAGATGCCACAGTTGGAACAACGCATTGTACTAGACCGCAAGCGCGCCATACTGAATGTAGGCTTTTGTCCATTGGTTTTCCGCGACAACCGCTACCAAATGTTGGTGGGATTTATGCTCAAAGTGGAGGCTAAACCCCTGAAACGCACGCAAAGAAAGGTGTTGTCCGTAACACGCGCCACGCCAAAGGCAGGGCGATATGCCAACAACTCGGTGCTGGCCACTGGCCGTTGGGCAAAGATACGCGTACCAGCAAGCGGGGTATATCAGATAACCGAGAGCCTGATTAGGCAAGCGGGATTTAACGATATGAATAAGGTAAAGGTGTATGGCTATGGCGGAAACCTGCAAAACGAACGCTTAGAAGGCACCGAACTTCAAGCCAAAGACGACCTTAAAGAGGTGGCAACCTGCCTTGTGGGCGGCAAAAGACTGTTCTACGCCAAAGGTTCTGTAAGCTGGGAGAGTGCCTCGGCCGCAATACGCACACGCAATCCATACTCGGATTACGGTTATTATTTCCTCACACAAAGCGATGGCGAGCCACTTCGAGTGGACGAAAGCGCATTCTTAAACTCCTTCTACCCTTCGGCCGACGATTATCACAGCTTGCACGAGGTAGACAACTTCTCCTGGTATCCAGGCGGAAGAAACCTCTTTGAGAACACGCCCATAAATCGCGGAACAAAGAAAAGTTATACCATTGATGCCCCCATAGCCGACACGGGGGGGAGTATTACGGTGACACTTTCGGCAGGAACAGCCACGCGAGCCAACATCAGCATTAACGGAAAACGGCTAGGCGAGATAAATGTTTCCATTCCTAGCAAATACGACAAGGGCAACAGGGCCGATTTTTTTGCCAACATTGAGCAGTTTGCAGCCAAGAACGAAGTGACAATCGAAGTAACCCAAGGCGGTCCGGCACGGCTCGACTTTATCTCTATTGCCACAAGTAAGCCCCGAAACGCACCCGATTTGCACGCGGCAACGTTCCCCACACCCCAATATGTGCACAACATCACCACCCAAAACCTACACGCACACGGGGCGGCAGACATGGTGATGGTGATACCCACATCGCAAAAGCTGCGACAAGAGGCCGAAAGGCTAAAAGCTTTTCACGAAAAACACGATGGCATGCGCGTGCGTATCGTGCCTGCCGACGAACTATATAACGAGTTTGCCAGCGGCACACCCGATGCCAATGCCTATCGTCGATACCTCAAAATGCTATACGACAGGGCTGAAAGCGAGGCCGACCAGCCCAAGTACCTGTTGCTCTTTGGCGACTGCGCGTGGGACAACCGCATGAAAACAGGCGATTGGCGCACAACGTCTGTGGACGATTACCTACTTTGCTTTGAAAGCGAGAACTCGTTTAATGAAATAACTTGCTATGTAGATGATGGTTTCTTCACCCTGCTCGACGACGGCGAAGGAACAGATCTAGAAAGGAGCGACTTGCAAGATGTGGCCGTTGGTCGTTTCCCCGTGGTACATCCCAACGATGCGCGAACGATGGTTGACAAGACCATTGCATACGCCCAAAATGCCAACGCAGGCGCATGGCAAAACACCATCATGTTTATGGGCGACGACGGAAACGACAACCTACACATGAGCGATGCCAACAAGATGGCCGACAGCTTAGCAACAGAACATCCACAATACCTTATTAAAAAGGTGATGTGGGATATGTTTAAGCGCGAATCTAGCGCAACGGGCCACACTTACCCCGAAGTAACGAGCATCATTAAACAGCAACAGGCCGCAGGCGCGTTGGTGATGAACTACGTGGGACATGGTCGTACCGACCAAATTTCGCATGAATCGGTGTTGCGCCTCAACGACTTCAAGGCCTTCTCCAATACCGACCTCCCCCTTTGGATAACTGCCTCGTGCGACATCATGCCCTTCGACGGAGCCGTCCCCACCATTGGCGAGGCGGCCGTGCTGAACAAGAATGGGGGTGCAGTGGCTTTCTTCGGCACAACACGAACGGTATATGCCTATTACAACCAACGCATCAACATGGCCTACCTGCATTTTCTGTTTAGCGAGAATGGGGGTAAGCCTATGACCATTGGCGAGGCGCAACGCTTAGCCAAGAATTATATGATAACCGACGGACAAGACCAAACCACCAACAAACTGCAATATTCGTTGTTGGGCGACCCCGCATTGGCCATCAACAGACCCACGGCACGCGTTGTGGTAGACAGCATCAACGGTACACCCGTACAAGCGGCAATTCTGCCCAAACTAGCGGCAGGAAAGGTAAACAGCATCGTGGGACACATCGAAGGGCACACCAACTTTGCAGGAGTGGTGACGGCCACCGTGCGCGACCGCAAGCAACGCCTGGTGGGTAGGCTGAACAACCAGTCGCCAACAGAGGGTGCCGACAAGCCTTTTGCATATACCGACCGCGTTAACACCATCTTTAACGGAGCCGACAGCGTGCGCAAGGGCCAGTTTAAACTTAGCTTTGCCGTGCCGCGCGACGTGGATAACGACAACGGAACGGGCCTTGTTACCCTATACGCCGTGAACAACGAACGCACCATAAGGGCCAACGGATATAGCGAACGCTTTACCATCGGCAGCGGAACGCTTAGTGCCAACGACTCTATCGGGCCTTCCATTTACTGTTACCTCAACTCCACCTCGTTTACAAACGGGGGTAACGTAACACCGCAGCCGCTCTTCGTGGCCAAAATTTCGGATAAAGACGGACTGAACGCAACAGGTAGCGGCATCGGACACGACATGCAATTGGTTATCGACGGCAGCATGCACAAAACCTATAACCTGAACGACCACTTTACGTTCGACTTCGGGTCGTACACCGCAGGCACGGTGATGTTCAACATTCCCACGCTTTCGCCAGGTAAGCATAAACTGCAATTCAGAGCTAGCGACATACAAAACAATACGTCGCAAGTGACGCTCGACTTCCATGTAGTGGGCGGACTGATGGCCGACAACATCTGGATAGACGCCACCGAAAACCCTGCACGCACCACAACCACCTTCATCGTAAACCACGATATGGGCAACACGCCAGTAGATATAATCATCGAAGTGTTCGACTTGACAGGAAAACTGTTGTGGACCAACGAAGAACGAGGCACACAAACCGTAGGCAACTACACCCGAACATGGGACTTGGTGTGCACAGACGGGCATGTGCTGTCGACGGGCGTTTACCTCTATCGTGCCAAAGTAGCTGCACAAGGCACCGCCAAAACCTCGAAAGCGCGTAAGCTTATCGTGCAAGGCAAACGATAAAGAGGGGGTAATGCCAAAACCATGATGCGTAAACGTGCCAGATTTTAAATGTGTTTGCCCCTTCACAACAATAAAACGCGCAACCCTGCGTTTATAAAGCGAACGAGTAAAGCACGCTTTTGCTAAGCGCAATGCGTAGTGCCAAGCTTGCCAAAGCAATCGTGGCCACTCGTAAACTCGTGAACTTGTCGACTAAATAAAGAATAAATAAATGACAAACAGCAAACGTATAGCCCTTGCCTTCACGCTAGCCATAGCGACGACCACTGCTTGGGCCGACGACAAAAAGGAGATATTCAACCCCGTAAGAACCTCGGTAACATCGCAAGGCATTGCCCCTGATGCACGTGCAGCAGGTTTGGGCGATGTGGGAGCGGCTACCGAAGCCGACGTTTACTCGCAGTTTTGGAACCCAGCCAAATATCCTTTCGCCATATCTAGGGCCGGCGTAGGGCTTAGTTACACGCCTTGGTTGCGCCAATTGGTTAACGATATTGGTCTGGCTCACATGTCGGGCTACTATCGCATAGGCGACTATGCCGCCATTTCGGCAGGCATCCGCTACTTCTCGTTGGGCGAAGTTACCACCAACGACAATAGCGGAGGCTCGAGTTCGGCACCCGCACTCACCATTCGCCCTTATGAAATGTCGGCCGATGTAGCTTATTCGCTGATGCTAAGCGAAAAGTTCTCCATTGCAGCAGCCGTTCGTTGGATATACTCCGACTTAACTTACAGCTACACCGACAACACAACCCCTGGTTCGGCATTCGCTGCCGACCTCGCCTTATATTACCAAAACTACTTGAACATCGGACAACGCGAATGCCAATTGGGTATCGGTATGAACGTTTCTAACATCGGTAGTAAAATAACGATGGGCGAAGACGCCAACAGCGAGTTTATCCCTACTAACCTGAGATTGGGCGCATCGTTGATGATTCCCGTTGACGAATACAACCGCTTTACCCTAGCAGCCGATGCCAATAAGCTGCTGGTGCCCACTTATCCGCACCAAAACGAGGGCGAATCGACCGAAGATTACCAACGCCGAGTGCAGAAAGACTATTACGATGTGTCGTCTATCGGTGGCATTTTCAAAAGTTTCGGCGATGCACCGGGCGGATTTAAAGAAGAGTTAGACGAGATTAGCCTAAGCTTTGGAGCCGAATATGTGTACCACGACCAGTTTAGCGTGCGTGCCGGATACCACCACGAAAGCGCTAATAAGGGCAACAGAAAGTATTTTACCGTGGGTGCAGGGTTCAAAATGAGTGCCTTTACGCTCGATGCAGGCTATGTTATCGCCACAGCCAAGAGCAATCCGCTGGACCAAACAATGCGTTTCTCGCTTACGTTCGACATGGACGGACTGAAAGATTTGTTTAAGCGTAGGTGAGTTTGATGAGTTGTTGAGTTGATGAGTTTCGGAGTTGTTGAGTCTTTTGGTTTCGGAGTTATTAAGTTGATGAGTTTCGGAGTTCGCGAGTTAATGGGCTTAAAAACTCACCCATTCAAAAACTTATGAATGAAAACTCTCAATAACTCACCAACTCAACAACTCACAAACTAAAAACTAGCTCACAAACTCATCAACTAAAAAACTCACAAACTTACCAACTCACAAACTCAAAATATGAATTACAGGATAGGTTTCGGCTATGACGTACACCGCTTGGTGGAAGGTAGAGAACTATGGTTGGGCGGCATACGCATCGACCACACCGTGGGATTGCTCGGCCATAGCGATGCCGACGTGCTGATACATGCCATCTGCGACGCCCTTTTGGGTGCGGCAAACATGCGCGACATCGGCTTTCACTTCCCCGACACGGCCAACGAAACGCTGAATATGGACAGCAAAGTGATACTCGAAAAAACCGTGGAACTTATTGCCACGAAGGGTTATCGCGTGGGAAACGTAGATGCTACGGTGTGTGCCGAGCAGCCAAAACTCAATCCCCACATACCTGCCATGCAGCAATGTATGGCCAAACTGATGGGCGTAGACCCCGATGCGGTGTCTATCAAGGCCACCACTTCCGAACGAATGGGCTTTGTTGGGCGACAAGAAGGCATGGCCGCATACGCCACGGCATTAATAGAAAAGGTGTAAAGGGAAAAGGATTAAGGGCTTGATTAAGTGCCACTCATTGCTTGTCGGCTAGTGTTTGCTGTGGTTTGGGGTGCAGTTCTGCCCAAGCCTCATCGTATTATGGTTAGAAGAGATTGATTTTATAGTCAAACAGAATTGCTTTTGGCAAAATGTTGTTAGAAAAATGCAATACGTTGCGTAGCATGGCATCAATAAACCCTTGCGCAGAGGATAAGGAGGATTCTTGCTTGTTTACGATGCACCTATGACTTTGCAAATCCAATTCTGTTTGACTATATAAGTCAGTGAGTGGTTTTGTACTGCACTTCGCATACGAGCGTGGTGTTTATCTTGTGTTGGCATTACAAAGATAACAAACTCCTCCCAATTGATAGAAATGTTAAAAGGCAAGGCTACTTCTTTTTGAGCAATTCTGTTAATCAATCCTTTTAGGTGAATTGATGGCACAAACCCCTCTTGTGAAGTATGGCGTAAACTAACGATTTGTCATTAATGCTAATGAAAACACAGCTGCCCGTGTTGTACAAATACCTATTGTTAGGTATTGTATGTAAATATGCGTTTTTATAATTTTGTAGCGATTTTTTTAATGTATAACGACGTTAAGTATAATGGGCACCTCCACGTTGAAGATGATGATACGCATTCAGGCGCGTGTGCATGATAAAAGTAAGAGGTAAAAGATGTTCCTTCTTTATAAAAAGGCAAAGGCGGCACGGTCAGTACGTATGCTGTGCTGTACTGTACGCTTGTTGTGTGTGGCATGCTTGCTCGCGTTAAGCGCCACTTTAACCGCGCAAAATGTGGTGGTTTATGGTACGATAACCGACGGCCGAAGTAACGAGCCCCTTATGGGCGCATACATAGAGGCACTGGGTACAAAGGCTAATGCCGTGAGCAGCGCGAGTGGCAGTTATCAGATCGTTGTTGAGAACAATGCCAACATCCGTTTACGAACCACGTATGTGGGGTATGGAGAACTGATGAAACAAGTGAAAACCTTTGGGAAAGACAGCATCAAGCTCGACTTGGTGTTGATGCCAGACGAACACACACTACACGATGTGACTGTTACGGCACGTAGCGAAGCTAGGAAGATACGCGAGGGCGCTATGCCTGTGTCGGTGATTTCGCAACGCCAGCTACAAGGAACGGCAACCAACATCAACGATGTGTTGGCCCGTACCGTGGGCGTAACCGTACGCAACACGGGTGGAATGGGTAGCGCATCGCGCATATCGGTAAGAGGATTGGAAGGTAAGCGCATGGGACTTTTCGTAGACGAAACGCCTTTGGCGCAGATAGGAAACTTCGTTGCCCTGAACGATATTCCCACAAGCATGATCGAACGCATTGAGGTTTATAAGGGCATCGTGCCCTATAAGTTTGGCGGTTCGGCCTTGGGTGGTGCTGTTAACGTGGTTACTAAGGAATATCCGCCTGTGTATCTTGATGTGGCATACGAGATTAGCTCATTCAATACGCACCAACTTTCTACCGTCCTGAAACGCACCAATGCCCGACTGGGGTTGCAATTTGGTGTGGGTGGCGTGCTCACACATTCGGATAACGACTATACCATGCGTTTGGAGAACCTCGGCGGACGTGTGGTAAAACGCGACCACGACAAGTTTGATAAGGCCATGGGGGGGCTTTTCGTTTAAAGCAACTAAGTGGTGGTTCGATGAAATGAAGGCCGAAATGATTTTTACACGCACCAAGCAGCAGATACAAGGCATAGACCTGCCGGTGAAAGAGGCCTATAACGAGTCGAAAAGCTTGGTGGGCGCATTGAAGTTGAAACGCGAAAACTTCTTTACCGATGGCTTAGACTTCGACCTTGACGCGGGATATGTGTGGGGATGGTATGGCATGCACGATGTGGCCAAACACCGATACGATTGGGACGGCAACCAATTGCCCCCCGTTTCGGGCTTTGGAGGGGAGCAGGGAAACCATCCCACCGATGGGAAAAACCGTTCGCAAGACCTTATTGCCAAGCTGAACATGGGCTATACGCTTAACGAGCACCATGCGCTGAACCTCAACGTGTACGAAAACTATACGCGGCTGAACCCCAAAGACACGCTGATGGACCGTGCCTTGAACTATCATGCCAACTTTCCCAGTAACATGAACAACCTCACTGTTGGCTTTTCGCACGACATGACGCTCTTCGGCGGCCGCTTCCAAAATGCACTTACCCTTAAAGCGTTCTTCTATTCATCGCATTCCAGAGCCATAGAGGTATTTGGCGTAAGCGATCCCGAACCTGTTTCGGTGGCTAGAAGTTATGCCGGATTTAGCGATGCCATGCGTTATAAGTTCAATCCTTACCTGATGCTCAAAGTCTCGTTCAACTCGGAAGTGCGCATACCCACCAGCGAAGAGCTGATTGGCAACGGCTATTCGATATTGCCTTCGCCCGCGCTTAAACCCGAACGCACAACGGGAACGAATTTGGGGCTGCTTTATAGGCGGCAAAGCGATGATGGGCAAGTGATGGAATGCGAAGTGAATGGGTTTTACAATGTGTTGCACGATATGGTGCGCTTTACGCCCGACATTATACCCACAATGGCCCGCTACCGAAACTTCGGCAATGTGCGAACGATGGGCGTGGAGATAGACTGTAAGGCCGATGTGCTGCCTTGGGTTTACCTTTATGCCAATGGAACGTGGCAAGACCTTCGCGACACGCGCCGTATGATGCCTGGCACGCAGGTGGAAAACCCCACATATAACAAACGCATACCCAATGTGCCGTATCTGATGGGCAACTTTGGAGCGGAGTTGCACAAGGAGAACCTCTTTGGCGGAAAAGGACAGAATACACGGTTGCTTTTCGATGCCTCGTATGTGCATCAGTATTTCTACGATTTTGAGATGAGCATATACCAAGATCGTAAGATACCTACGTCGTTCACAATGGATGCAGGCTTGGAACACAGCTTGGGTAACGGCAAGTGGACTTTGACTTTGAAGCTGAAGAACATTACGGACAGGTGGGTTGTATCTGAACTTAACCGCCCACTGCCTGGCCGGACGTTGGCTTTCAAAGTGAGGTATGTATTGAAATAACTTGCAAGAAACGTGATTAACGTATTGAAAATAAGGTTATAACCATTAAAAGCATTAGATTATGAAAGTGAAACATTTATGTATGGCCGTCATCGCTATGGCCGCAATGACCGCTTGCGGCGACGACAACAAAGAACAACCAACGCCGCAACCAGGCGAAGGAGGAAAGTTTGAAGGTGTGCTCTTTGCTACGTCGGTAACAAACGCCGATGGCAATTCCGGGGCAGCATACTTGCAAGGTATTCCAAAACTTACTGGCAACCCCGTTGACAACTCGAAAGGCCTCCCAACGGGCTTTGGAATAACACCCATCGTTGCACCCAGTGGAAACGTTTACTCGCTGCCCGACTATATGGGGAACAGCCGTTCGGCAATAGTTCGCTATGTGCCCAATGCAAACGGCGAACTAGTGGAGAAAGGGAAACTGGAACTCACTGCTGGCGCACAAGCTTGTAACGTGGTGGAGCTTAATGCAGAGAAAGCTTATGTTACCAGCCAAGCTACGGGAAAGATTATTGTGTTCAACCCCACGACGATGAAACAAATGAAGGAAATAGACCTTAACGCGTATGCGCAGCAGGGGATGAATGTAGCTCCCTCGGCCATGATTATACGCGATGCCGACTTGTTCGTTGGGCTATCGCAACGAAATGCTAACTGGATGCCCACGAAGGCTAGTGTGGAACTAGTTGTTGTAGACACCAAAACCGATGCGGTGAAGAAGCATATCGTGAATGAAACATTGGGGCTGAGTACGGCAACAAGGCCCATCGACCCGAAGTCTATCTTCATGGATGAGAAAAAGGACATCTATGTCAACTGCATTGGAAGTTTTGGAACGAAGGCAGAGTTCCCCGGAGGCATCATTAGAATAAAGAATGGTTCGACGGAAATAGACCCCGACTACTCGTTTAAGCTCAACGAAGTGAAGGTTGCAGGACTGACAGGCGATTATGGGACATTCTTGGGAACAGTTTGTTACATGGCTAAGGGTAAGCTTTACGGCTATATTAATGCGCCGCAGCTAGACCCTGGCGCGAAAAATATGTATCTAACAATTGCCTACTGCCCCGTAGAAGTAGACCTCTATAACAAGACGATAACAAAGATTGAGAGTGTGGGATACTCTAATCCCCACGCTTGCGCTGTGGCCAAGTATGGCGATAAGGTGGTATTTGGAGTGACGAACAAAACTCAAAGCGGGTTCTTTAGTTACGACCCTGCAACCAAGAAGGCGGAAGGGCCGATACTTAAAGTTACGGGCAACCCCATTTTCTTTTATAGTTATGGCGCTAAGTAAGCGCACATGCCGTGGAATAGGTTAGGAATTCTGCGCATATAGTAAGAACCTAACATGATTAAGCGGAACTGCTGAGCGATTGAGAAGTTGATGGCGCGGTGGTTTCGCTTATCTTTTTTAGTGTGTTTTTCTCTACTACTAAGTAACTTTCATCGCGCGCGTGTATTATATTAAGGTGTGGACAGCCTTATCTGTGGATGGAAATGATAGGAAAACATATTGGTTAACCCCAACAGGTAAAGCATCTAACGAAAGCCCAAAGACACAAAGGGGCAGGCAAAAACAAGGCATTGATGCGTTTGTTTTGCCTGCCCCTTACGTTTGTTTTTGCCTTACCAATTATCCGTTCTGAATGGGATGAGGGGTAGTGCGGCTTGGTTTTTGACGTTGCCTAGTTGGAAATTGCGGTAGCAATAGCGTACGGCCACAGGCTTGGGAACGGCCTTTGAGGTGAGCCGAAACTTGTTGTGGCGAACGTAGGTGGCGTGGGCAGGATGGAAAATGCGGTCGGCACCGGCCACTTCAAAGCCTTCGTAGGTGGATTGGGGTATAATGCCGGTGTAGGTGTCTTTGAGATGAACCACGCACGTGTCGCCCTTTATCTCCAGCTTTTCAAATGCAGGCTGCTTGTACATCACCTTGTCGTAGCCATAGTAACGTGCCAAAGCCGTTAGCGCAAGCCGTTCGCCGATGGGGCGTTTTTGCGTTGGATGTATCTGCCGCACCTCGTAAGGATATACCAAGTCGTTGGTGCTTATCATGGCGCAATGCGGAATTTCGAGACTGGCTTTGTATTGTTGTTCGCGTATGAAGGCCGCGCTGGTTCCCATTTCGCCCTCGTAACGATGGGGCGCAATCTCCACGATAAGCATCAACATGTTGTCCGAAAAGTGCTTGCGCCATTGCTGTGCAAGTAGTTTTAGGCGTTCGCCATAAGTGTTGGGGTTGTGGTCTACGTTGGCACAACCTTGATAATACAGCACACCACGCACGCCATAGTTGATAATGGGGTGGAAAGTGCCGTTGCCCCAGAGCAGCGGGCGCAACCATTCGTAGGCATATTTGCGCGCAAGCTGTACCGAGTCGGTGGGCTCGTCGGTGTATTTGCCCAGGTTTTCGGCGTTTAGCCAACTCTCAACCATCGTTCCGCCCTTGTTGGCTAGC
The DNA here is from genome assembly GCF_000162415.1 of Prevotella sp. oral taxon 317 str. F0108. Classification (NCBI taxonomy): domain Bacteria; kingdom Pseudomonadati; phylum Bacteroidota; class Bacteroidia; order Bacteroidales; family Prevotellaceae; genus Prevotella; species Prevotella sp. oral taxon 317. Next base: position 172,169 of record NZ_GG740075.1, read on the forward strand.
ACCAATCCTACGGGTATTTGCAGGGCTTGTGCCAATCGTTGGGCGAAAAAGAAGCCCACGGCCGAACAGTCGCTCACCGTCTTTGGGCTCATATCCACCCATTGGCAGGGTGTATCTTCGAGCGGAACGCTACTCATTCGCGGTGGAATGCTGACGTAACGCACGCCGCGCATGTTGGCCGATGCCCATACAGCATCTTGATAACCCTCAACGGGACATTCGTTAAAGCCGCGAACGGGCATCTCCATATTGCTCTGTCCAGCGCAAACCCACACCTCGCCAGCTAACATGTTGTTGATGGTTGTTGGCTGTCCGTCGCTGAATGTGATGCTTAAAGGATGGAAACTAGCTTTGGGTGTGCGTAGCACAACGCGCCATCGTCCTTGCGAATCGCTTTTCACCGTCACCCTTTTTTCTTGCCATGTGGGTACAACGGTTACGTTGGTGTTGGGCGTAGTCCATCCCCAGAAACATACATCTGCCTGTTGTTGCACCACCATCCCATCCGAAAGGATGTGCGGAAGCCTGATTTTTGCCTGCAAAGGCATGGTTGCCAGACACGCAACCATAGCCCCAAGTAGGCGTAAACGTAGTGAAAATACAATTTTTTTCATCGTGTTATCACATTAGGATTAGACATAGCCGACTTCCACCAAGCGTCGGTGGCATACACAACGCCACCGCCGGGGTACCACGGCATAAAGAAACTCCACTTGGCATCGGCACTCCATTGCGCAGATATGTCGGCAACGGTGCCGCATTCGGTAAGGGCAATCATCTTCGTGGGGTAGCGATAGGCCAGCTCGTTAAAGCGTTGGGCGGCGGTTTGGGCAGTTACGGGTGTGCCGTTTTGTCCGTACATGTCGGTGCCGATGATGTCAACGTATTCGTCGCCAGGGTACCAATCGGGGTCGTCCTTTTCGGAAGTCCACACCCAGATGAGGTTGTTTACGCCGCGTTGCTTGAAGAAATCGAACATGATGTGCCACAGTTTGCGATAGTTTTCGGCCGTACCGTTGCCCCACCAGAACCATTTTCCTGCCGCTTCGTGTAGCGGTCGCCACAGCACGGGGATGCCTGCACGCTGCAATTGTTGCAGGTAAGGCACTATCTTTTCTAGGTCGGACTTCATAAAACGATTAGCCCACGTGCCTTCGGTGACGGCATCGTTGAGGGTAAACTCGTTCTTGGCGGCGTAGAAATCGTACTTCACCATGCCTGCCGCCTCAACGGTAACGCCCGTAACGGTGTAGTCGTGTCCGCCAATTATCAGTCCGTTGGCGCGCATTTCGGTAAGCGTGGTTTGGTCGAGCGTCATTGTATAGCTGTCGCCACTGATGTTAAAGTAGTCCCAATTCTTTCCGTTCTCGTCTACAAAGCCAGCCCATTTGCTGTTCTTAATCGAGCCTTGGGCGTTGGCTTTCGCGTTGGCGATTTTCACAACAAGCTTACTTCCAACCGATGCTTTGGCCAAAATGTCTTTCGTTGCTTGCGTAGTGAGTTGTATGTAGCCGCTCCAGTCGGACGGCATGTCCTTATTTGGACCGCCATAAAGCACGATGGGCACCGTGGAGGCGTAGGGATTGGACGTGGGAACGTTCCAATGCCAGCCTATTGTGACCATTCCGCCAGCATCGTGCCAGGTCTTTACGGGCGCAATGTTAGCATAATCAATCCATCCGCCGGGGGTGGTAGACTGCAAATGGATGTAGTCGTAGCCGTTGATGGCCGGATATTTGCCCGTCTGCGCGTGCACTTGGTTGGATATTTTGGTGTTCCAAGCCACGTCGGCCATTGCTCCCGAAAAAGTTTTCTGTCCATAATTGGCCACCAACTTCTGGTACAATGCCTTTGTTTCTGCCGTCGCGTTGGCGTTGACAAGTGCAGTTGTGATTTGTTGCGACTGCGCTTTGAGGGTGGCTTTTACCTCTGGGGCGGGCATGTTGTTGGGACCGCTGACCACGCCTTCGGGGATAAGCAACTCGTAACTCTCGCCCCGAACGATGTTGGCCATCAGCAAAAGCTTGTTAGACGAGCCGATAACGTTGGCACTAACCACGGGTTGGCCGTTGAGTGTGATGCGTTGGTATTGCGACGATGCAAAGAAAACGTTCTTGTCGTAGGTAACGACGATGGAGTCGAGGCCTGCTTTGATGTTCTCTTGCGGACTAACACCAACGAACGCAGGCGCATCAACGGCTTGTATGTTGTGTTCAACTGCATCGTTGCAGGCTGCTGCCGACAGCGACAGAGCCGCGAAAATGGCTAGATATATATTGTTTCGTTTCATTGTAATCAATTTTAATTATTTGGCAGGCACAAGCCTAACGTTGTCGATGTAGAGTTCGGGCTCGCAGTCGGTTCCTTCAACGCCGCCATTCCAAAGGAAGAAAGTAAAGCCTGTGAGTCGGTCTTTGGTAAGTGCCGAGCCAGCCGTTTGTCCGTCGCCCGTTTTGTTAAAGGCCGAGAGGGGCATGCTTACTGTCACCCATTTGTCGCCCGTGTTATAACTTCCAGTTGCTTGCCACGGAATCCACAAGCCGCGCGGCAGGTCTTTCTTGCCGTAGTATTGGCTGTTGGCGTTGGTGTATGTAACGTCGGCATTGCCTGTAAATATCACTTGTAGGGCCGATGCACTCCACGCTTTGTTAGCAGGTACGCGGCATTCGAATTTCAATACGAGGTCGGAAACGCTGCAAGTGTCGAGCATTGCGGCAATGGAGGGGATGCTAGAAATCTCTGGGAAGTTGTTGTTTGGTTCGGGCCAATAGTTAATGGCGAAGTTATCTTCGGCCCAAGTTGCGCCAACTTTGCCCAACATCTTTACGCCGCCGAAGTAGAGATAGCTGCCGTCGATGCCGCCAGCGCGTATGTTTCCGGCACGCCAACCATGTCCTTTGGCCATTCCGCCGTGCGAACCGTCGAAGTCGAAGATGATGTTGCGTGTGTCTTTATATACGAAGTCGGACTCGCCTTTGCCGTAAACCGACTGAACAATCACGCGACCCGCGGCGGCACCTGTGGGCATGGTGAAGGTGATGCTGTTCTTTGTGATGCTCTTGATGTCGGTAACGGCCAATGCACCATCGTTAAAAAGTATTTGCAAAGGCTTGTAGGGATCTTGTATAAAATAGTCGCCCGTGATGGTCACTTCTTCTCCTACGGGTGCATACTCGCAGTTCATGGCCTTTACCGAGGGCGGCGGAACAATCACGTGGAAGGCATGTGTGGTGGTATCTCCATCGCCATTCACCATATATATCTTATCGGTAACGGCCGAAGGTATTTCTCCGGGGATGTCTACAAGCAGCGTGTTGTCGGTGATAAAGCTCGAATTGAGCACCGCTTCCTTATCGTTGAAGAACATTCGGCGCACACTTCGCAGGTTGCTACCCACCAAGCAGATGGTGCGTTGCATGTAACTTTGGGTGATTATCGAGTCGGCACTCTCAGGCAAACGTATGTATTGTACCTGCGGAGAGCCGCCCGTGGGCTTGTATTCGTCGGGTTGGTCGCTGCATGCGGTAAGGGCTAAGGTTGCCAAGGCAAGCCATGCGGCAAGCGAACGCAACGTTATGATGGAACGTTTCATTGTATGATGTATTTTTAAGCGGGTTAATAAGAATAGGTTGAACGCACGTCTACGTGTACGGCCTCGTTCAGAAGATTGCCGTTGAACACCACATCCTGACTTGGGAAGGGCAGCGTAAAGCTCTGTGCTGTTACGTTAGGCGCCTGTGCTTCGGGGTTATATCGCATGTCGGTGGTGTTAACGTTCCATGCGCCACTCTTGTAATAGTTCTCGTACAGGGTGTTAAGACCGAAGAACGCGCCGCGCTTTTGGGCTTTAAGTTCGGCTATGCAGCCTGCCGTGTCGTAGTAGCTGCGGCGCACAAAGTCGTACCAGCGGTCGCCCTCCATCGCCAATTCCAGTCGGCGTTCTTTCCAAACGTCTTGCCAAGAGATGCTTGTTGGGCGCGATGCCGACTTCACTGCCCTGCTGCGAACCTTGTAAAAGGCATCGATGGCCGAGGCATCGGTGGTGGATGTGCCGTTGCCTATCACGGCCTCGGCATACACCAAGTACACGTCTGAGAGCCTAAGCACGGGCGTTGGCAAACTGCTGTGCATGTTAGATGCCGATATTCCGTCAATGGCGAACGTCTTATGGTCGTACGCATTGCCGTAAAGATGTTTCACGTTGTTGGCACCTGTTGCGCTTTGCAGCTTGCCAGGGCCGCCACTGCCATAGTTGTCGGCATCGTACATAAACTGCAAATAGTTGAAACCCTTGCGGCCCTTGTTGTCTGTTTTGTCGGTCCAGAAGTAGTCGTAAAAGTCGCCTGCCATCATCATTGTGGCCTTTCTGCGGGTGTCTACCTCACTTCTGCTTTCGGGATTTTCGGTTGGCGACACGCCGAAAGCCTCTTGCAAGTCTATCGAAGGGCCGTTATATCCGCCCCAGCAGTCGCCAAATTCGTCGAAACCCACCATGGCCAGGTCGCTTTGCAAGGTGTTCTGTACGGTCCAAATACTGGTGTCGGCCGTCCACATCCATGCGAAAAGAAACTCCCTGTTCATGGCGTTTTGCAGGCGGAATACATCAGAATAGTTCGCCATCAACGTGCGCCCGCTGTTGTCTATCACGTCTTTGGCATACGCTGCGGCCTTTTTCAGGTCGTCGGCATTGCGTTGTCCGTTGCCATTAGCGTTCACACCGCTTTTGGCTAGGTACACTTTGGCGAGCAATCCCTCGGCCGAGTAATAGTCTATACGGCCTGGCGAACCATTGCGGGGCAGCAGTTGCATGGCTTTTTCAAGTGTAAGGATGATGTATTCGTACACGTCGGCCTTCTTCACGCGGCTCACTGTGCTGTACGAACCGTCGGCAAGCATGGCCGAGTTGTCGTGAATGATGGGCACATCGCCAAACGAACGCACCAAGAAGAAGTAGGCCATAGCCTTCCATGCCAAGCATTCGCCCATGCACTGGTTCTTTATGGCTTGCGATGCCGTGGCGTTTTTAAGGTTGTTGTACACGGTGTTGGCATGCCCGATAACCGACCATAGCGAGTAAGACATGTTCATCAAGTCGCCATCAGTGCTGTTAACGGTGAGGGTTAAGTAAGGACTTGAACCCCAATAGTAGTTGCCCGACATCACTTCGCCCACCTTAATGAAACCGCGTTGGAAGTCGTACCAAGGCGAGTTGTAAAGGTAATTAACGCCTTGTAGGCATTGGTTGTCGTCCTTATAGAACGTGCCGGCGTTGTAAGAGTCTTCTGCTGGCCTGTCCAGAAAGTCGTTACACGATGTTGTAAGCGCGCCCGTTGTCAGGGCAAAGGCCATATATAGGTATTTTAAACGTTTCATCTTGAAGAAGGTTTATTGTTAGAAGGTGAGGTTAAGGCCAAACGAATAGGTGGTTGGCGAGGGATAGCGGCCGTTGTCTAAGCCGTAAGTGTAACCGTTGATGTCGGCAGTGCTGGCGCCAATTTCGGGGTCGTAACCATCATAACCCGTTATGGTAAGCAGGTTTTGGATGTTTACATACACGCGAAGATTGTCTATTCCCCATTTAGAAATCCACTTCTTGGGCAGCGTATAGCCCAAGGCGATGTTCTTTAAGCGGATGTACGAACCATCTTCTATATAGCGGTCGCTAATCACATCGTTGTCGTTGGGGTCGGTAATAGTGGCGCGGGGGATGTTTGTTTCGGGGTTGGCCACGCGTATGTTGCCGGCATCGGTGTACCAATAACTGCCTGGCGTGTAGGTTTTCGACGGGTCGATGGGCTCCAATCGGGCGCGTTTGGTAACGTCTGTAAGCTGATTGCTCCACAAGCTGTTCATGTGGGTGAGCTTCATCTTCATGTAGTTGTACACCTTGTTGCCGTATGTTCCGTTAACAAATACGTTGAGGTCGAAGTTCTTGTAGCGGAAGGTGTTGGTCCATCCGAAGGTGAATTTGGGCATGGGCGACCCGATATTGGTCTTGTCGTAGTCGTCGATAACGCCGTCGGGCTTACCCTCTGGGCCGCTGATGTCTTTGAATTTTAGGTCGCCAATCCAAGGGGTGGTGTTGCGGTCGAAGCTTTTTCCGTCGGCTGGATATTTAGAAGTCTTGGGCGATGTTTCAAGGTCGGCCAGGTCTTTATACACACCATCGGTAACGAAACCATAGAAACTGTACAGCGATTCGCCCACGTTCGACACGCTAATCACGTCGTTCCACTGGCCGTAACCCACGATGGCGGCGTTTTTTGTGCCCGAAAGGGCCACCAATTTGTTTTTGTTCCACGATATTTGGAACTCCGAATCCCATTGCAATGCACCCGTCAGAGGGTGTGCGTTCACCGTAAGTTCTAATCCCGTGTTGCGTATTGTGCCGTAGTTTCCGTAGGGAGCGGCCAAAACGGATGAGATGTTGCCCGACGTTCCCATGTAAGAGGGGAGTTGAAGGGGCATCAACATGTCGCGCGACTCTTTGTGATACCAGTCTAAGGTGAAGGAAATGCGGTCGTTCAGCACGCCCAAGTCCAGTCCCACGTTCCATTGTTCTTGGCTTTCCCACTGCACATCTAGGTTGGGAATGTTGTCTGGTCGGTAGGCTTTGCCCAGCAAGGTGGGCATGGCCTTCATCAGCGTTCCCCACTTATACGAACCAATGTTGGCATTACCCGTTTGTCCCCAACCAGCGCGTAGCTTACCGTTGCTTATGTATTTGGCTGCGGCACTCTTTACGAAGAAAGGCTCGTTGGTGAAACGCCACGATGCGGCGAACGAGTGAAAACCGGCCCAACGCTTGTTAGGACCAAAGTTCGAGCTGCCGTCGTAGCGGTAGGTGTAGGTGGCGTTATAGCGGTCGTTGAAGGCGTAAGTGAGGCGAGAGAAGAACGATGCCATAGCCGAACTGCCGAAACCAACGCCGATAGCGGGCGTGCCTGCGCCCAAAGCGGGGTTGTTAACGGTGTTTGCAGGCAGGTCGGTGTTCTCTGTTCGGTTGAAGTCGTACGAGCTTTCCCACATCTCTTGGCCTAACATGGCCGAGAACGAGTGCTTGCCTATGGTGTTGGCGTAGGTTACATAGTTCTTCAATTGCCAGAAAGTGCCCGACGACTTTTGCACCGATGCAGAGTTCTTCGTTCGTTTCCAAGTACCCAAATCAACTGTGGGCATAAAGCGGCGACCGCGGTCGGAACTGAGGTCGTAGCCCACTTCGGCGTGCCAAACCAAATGTTTGATGGGTGTTATCTCGAAGAAGAGGTTGCCGTTTAGCTTGCGCCTGTTCAGCAATATTTGGTTGAGCATGGCCATAGCGATGGGGTTGGGGTTGGTAAATCCCTCTTTCGACACCGACGAGTAGCCGCCGTTGATGTTGTATATCTGTATGTCGGGCGGTGTGGTGAGCGAGTAGTTGATGATGCCCGCATCGCTATCGGCCAGTTTCAAGTCGTCGTTGGTGTTCGAAAAGTTTACGCTCATGCCCAGTTTCAGCCACGATTTAAGTTGCGCATCAAGGTTGGCGCGCATGCCCAGTCGGTCGAACTTGCTGCCGATGAGCGTTCCTTCTTGCGACATGTAGTTGCCCGACACGTAGTATTGCACCTTTTCCGAGCCGCCTTGGGCTGATATTTGGTGCGAGTGTTGCAGTGCGGTGCGGAAGATGGCGTCTTGCCAATTGGTGCCTTTACCCAGCAATGAGGGGTCGGCAAAGTGCTTGTCGGCATCCGCAAGGTTTATTTGGCCCGTTGTTACAAAGTCGTTATAGTAGTCGGCAAACTCTTGTAGGTTCATCACTTGTAGCCTTTTGCCCTGCCGGCTCCATGCGGCCATGCCGTCGTAGGTGAACTTGGCCTCGCCTGCCTTACCTCGGCGCGTGGTGATAAGCACCACGCCGTTTGCCCCTTGGGCACCATATATGGCCGTGGCCGAGGCATCTTTAAGTATCTCCATCGACACAATGTCGTTGGGGTTGATGGTAGACAGGGGCGAAACGGTTGATACCTTGCCGTTGCCCAGTGCGTCGCCCAGTCCCAAAGAGGAGCCGCTGGCTCCGCTACCTTGTATAATTACGCCGTCGATAACGTACAGCGGTTCGGCGTTGGCGTTGATGGTGGCCTGCCCGCGCACGCGGATGCTCGACGATGTGCCGGGTGCGCCCGACGTGCTGATGGCTGTTACGCCTGCTGCACGCCCTTGCAAAGTTTGGTCTAAGGATGTAACGATAGAGCCGCGAAGTTTCTTCTCGTCCATCGTAACCGATGCCCCAGACACGTCGCTCTTTTTCATTACGCCATATCCAACAACAACCACCTCGTTCAGCGTGTTGTTGTCTTCGCTCAATACGATGTTTAATGGGCCTTGCCCACTGGCCTTTACTTCCTTGGGCGCATATCCTATGTACGATATTTCCAAGGTTGCGCCCTGCGGCGCATCGAGAGAAAAGTTGCCGTCTAGGTCGGTAACGGTGGCGTTGGTGGTGCCTTTCACCCTCACCGTGGCGCCGATAATCGATTCGCGCCCGTCGGTAACGCGTCCCGTTATCTTACGTGTCTGTTGTGCAGCAGGCGCAACGTTGTTCGTTATGTCTGCCAACACCCTTGGCGAATGCCCCAACATCGTGAGTGTGAGGCATGCCGCAAGCAATGTTACTTTGCTATAATTGAAATCCATTGTTATTGGGGTTAGATTGATTGTACTGATGTGATAAATGTCGAAAGGGTAGGGAATTGCAGCTCCCTGCGGGCTGAGTGATGGTCGTTACACTTCGTTTTGGGTATCGGTGCACGGTGGTCTGGGGTTCAAATTTGTTGTTTGGTTGGCACTTATGCCTACATTTGGATATCATCTTTATTCTGTTGCAAAGATAGTTATTAATGTTGTTGCAGACTAACACTATTTTATTATTTGCTAATACTATGTTGCTCAACTTGCAAAAAGTGGGGTCTAATGCCCCGATATGTGCGATAAAAAAGAAGAGAAACATAGTTTTGGCGATGTCCTTATTGGTTTGTTTTCTGCTGTTATCTGTGAAATCTGCCTGGATTTTGCATGCAAGCAACACCATCTATACCTCTTTTATGTTGGTAAGTTAACAAGATTGGTTGACGAGTTGGTTATTCCTCTTGTTAACTCGTTAACCTTAAAATGTCATGATTTTAGTTTGAATTTTAACATTATGAGTGCCCTTTTTGCGCACAATCGCTCATCTTGCCGCAAAAAATCGATTCTCGCGAAGGTTTGTTTCGATGCAAAAAGGGGTTGGTTGTACATGCAGACAAAATGAATTTTTATTTAAACTAATCGCCACTAACACCCGTTTTTGCGCTGTTTGCTGCTAAATGTAGTGCAATATGGTACAAAACGCAGTGCATTTTGGTGCTAAACGCAGTGCATTTTGGTGCTAAATGCAGTGCGTTTTGGTGCTAAATGCAGTACGTTTTGGTGCTAAACGCAAGGCAAAATGTTGCTAAATGCAAGACGAAAAGTATAAATATACGCTGAAATGGTATAAACAAAACCCTTTCGAACCACTAAATACATGGCCAAAAAGGACAAAATAGCCGTTAAAAAGTGGAGTTTTAGGGGCAAAAAGTGCGTAATTGGGCGTGAAAAATAATGAACTGGCAAGCAAACTAGAAAGGCAAAATGGTGCAAAATGCAGGTTCTTTTCTTAAAAATGGACTAAAACAGAAGCGTGCAAGGGTGCAAAATGCGGCTAATCGCATGCTTTTTAGGGGTAATCCACGCTAGAAAGGGACGGCGAGCGGAGTGTGTTTTGTAAAAGATAACGTAATATTTTAAGGTTTGTAAGCTTGTGATTTTATGCGGTTATGTGGTTGTGAAGTTTTAAGTTTATGAGTTTATGGGGTTTTAAGTTTATGGCTTTGTGGGTTTGTTTGCTTATGGATTTGAGGATTTGTTAGCTAATTAGTTCATGAGTTTGTAAGTTTATGAGTTACGTAAATAAAGTGAAATGAGGAGAGAAAATGGCGAGATTTGGCAGAATTTAACCTGGTAAAAATGGATTGAAGGATGGTTTCTGCTGGTTGATTGGCGCTTATCTGCGCTGTCTGCCTATGCGGTGTTAGCAGCTTTTAGTCAGCGGTTTGCACCGATTTGTGGCGTTGTCGTTCGCTTGTTTCCGCTTTTTTAGGCGCTTAAAACCTAAAAATAAGCGGCAAATAATTAAAATAATGTAAAATCATGATAATGTAAAAAGAAATTTATATATTTGCAATGTGGCAACGAATGCTTTGCGTTAGCGAACGTAGAACGTTTAAAATGGCCTGATACGCTGTAAACTTGCCGACATAATCTGGTCAACTGCACCGCTCTTGTCAACTCGTCAACTTGTCAGCTGAGCAATGCTCTCGTCAACTTGTAAACTCGTCAACTCGTTAACTTGTCAACTGAGCAATGCTCTCGTCATCTTGTCAACAAGGAAACATTGCTTTGGCAAGAACGCATGCTTTACTAGGAACGAGCAAATAACTATTAACAATACCCAAATTATTACATTAAAAGCCTAGACATTATGAGCAGAATTTTACTTCATTTGGCTGTATGCGCTTTATGTAGCGTATCGGCAGTAGCACAAAACAACAAGGATGCCGCGACTTATGCGCCGACGGCGACAGGTGAACAACTCACCAACCTGTACCTCAACTCTGCACTTTTAAACGGAGGAAACGCTGTACTTCCTGGCGGTGTGGCAGGAGATGCGCGCGGTATGGCCACGGTTAACGGTAAGATGTACGTGTGTTGCAGAGAGGGAACCGTATCGAAACTGATAGAACTTGATGGGAAAACTGGTGCGTTGCTCCGCACAATCACCCTTCCAGAGGAGATGTGGAAAGAGGGCGAAGCGGCTCTTGGCTTTATCTGCAACGACGTTCAGGTGGACAACGCCGGGCATATCTTCGTTTCTAACATGGCAACGGATATGCGCGGAGATGGTGCAGCCCATCTTTTTAGGGTGAACTACGTGGATGTTACCAAAACACCAGTGGCATATAAAACGGTGTTGAACGACACGCTGCCTGGCGATTTGCCCCAAACAATGCGCATAGACACATACGACTTGTATGGCGACATACTGAATGGCGATGGTATCATCATGCTGCCCGTGAGCGGTAACGAGGCAGGAGCAGGCAATACCGTTATTAAATATACCGTAACCAAGGGCGTGGCAGATGTTGCCAACCGGCAAACGATTGTACTTACAAAGTTTAATCCCGAAAAGGCGGTGGCCGCTGGTGCAGCTCCACGCATCAATATCGTAGACAACGAGCTGTTTTATCACGATGGATTTAACACGATGCCGATGTTGTATGACATGAATGGGGCTGCGGTTGACGGATTTCAAAACAACAAACCGCTCACTCCTGTAAGCACGGGACAAAACGGTGTGACGGAATTTGAACTGAACGGCGCTTATTATCTGATTGTGGCATCAACCAATACCGATGACAAAGAAGCACCGCAAGCCTTCGACATCTTTAAGTTTAAGGACGAAGGTCGCTCGTTTGCCGACATGACTTTCCTTTATCGCTTTCCGCAAGCTGGATTAGGAAGTGTTGGAAATCCAGTAAGAACGGCGTTGCCCAGGGTGGAAATTGTTGACGGAGTAGGCGGACAGAAGAAGGCGCGCATCAATATCTATGCCTATAAAAACGGTTATGGCATCTACGAATTTGCCAACAATGTGTCGACCAACATCGCCAAGGTTGAAGGCGATAAGTTGGATTATACGGTTCGTGGAAACGTTATCACGGTGAATGCCGATGTTAAGTGCATCACGCTTTACAACGCCATTGGACAGAAGGTGGCCGAAACTGCAAATGCACAAGCAGTTAAGGCTCCTGCACGTGGTGTCTATTTGCTGCATGTTCTGGGTAAGAACGGCAATGCGAAAACGATAAAAGTAGTTATCAACTAACACCAATGGCCGATAGAATGCCTTGAAAAGGGGGTTCTGTCGGCTTACTTTTTCCTTCTTTTTATGGTATAAACACTTATTCGCCTTATGAAAAAGATTCTTCTAAGTCTTCTTGTTCTGCTGATGCTGGCAGCTTATGCGCAGGCAAGAGACGTTGTCATTGATGGAAAGAGTTATCGTGTAGACACGGTTGCCTTGTTTAAAGCCGGACCAGGAACGCAATACCTGGCCTTGGAGTTTAAGGGCGCAAGGCGTATCAATGCTTTCTTTTTGAAAGTAGACCTCACCAATCCTTATGTCGCTTACCGCGCTGCTTTGGGGCGCGACTCAATCTACGGAGGCGAACAACCAACGCAGGTGGCAGCCCGAAAGAGCAAAGAGAAAGAAGTGTACATCGCCGGAACAAACGGCGACTTCTATAATGTGTCCGACTATGTGGGCATGCCCATTGGCTGTACAGTGGTGAATAACGAGCTGGCCAACAACGCTGCGGTGCCATATCATCGGCAGGTGTTCGCCTTCGATAAGGCTAAAATGCCCTATATCGGCACAATGGCTTATTCGGGAAACCTGCAAATTGGAACAGAACGTTACGCCATTGACCATGTTAACCATCTGCGAGGGAGTGGCCAATTGGTGCTTTATAACCAGCACAACGGACAATATACCCACACGGATGCCAATGGAACGGAGGTGTTGCTTGCTTTGTCTGAGGGCGAAACATGGCAACTGAACAAGGAAATTCGTGCAAAGGTGGTTTCGGTTGTGCAGAATAAGGGCAACATGAAGATACCCGTAGGCGGTGCAGTATTGTCTGCCAACGGGGCGATAGCCGGTAAATTGGCTGCCTTAACAGCAGGGACGGAGGTGAAAATCGCGCTGAACTTGTCTGTCGGTGGTGTTTCTGCACCGTTTGCCGACGTGGTTGGCGGCGACCAACGAAGCCCCATGTTGCAGGATGGTAGCGTAAATACAACCGAAGTTTGGAACGAACTGCACCCACGAACAGGGTTTGGTTACACGCAAGACAAGAAGACGGCCATTCATTGTGTGGTAGACGGACGTAGTACCATTTCTTCGGGAGCAACGACAAAAGAGTTGGCCGAGATTATGCAGTTTGTTGGCGCGTACACTGCCATGAACCTCGACGGCGGTGGTTCTAGCTGTCTGTTCTTGAAAGACTTTGGGCCGATGAATAAGAACAGCGACGGAAACGAACGAGCCGTAGGCAATGGCATCTATGTGGTTTCTACCGCTCCCACGGATAACAAAATAACCGAAATAAAGAGCCTTCAAACAAAGGTTAGGCTGCCGCGTTATGGTATTTTTAAGCCTACGTTCTACGGATATAACCAGTATGGCGTGCTTGTTTCGAGGGATGTTGCAGGCGTAAAGCAAACGGTAGACGCCAAAGTGGGTGAAGTATTGGCCGATGGCAGTTTCTTTGCATCGGGCAATCAATCGGGTGTAATTACTGCTAGCTACAACGGAGCAACGGAGAAAATAGAAGTGGAACTGCTGCCAGAGGCTCCTGTTGCCATCCGTTTAGACTCTGTTTTACTCGATAACAAGGTGACTTACCCCATTGAAGTGCAAACCGAAGTGGGGGGCAATGTGTTTAATCTGTATCCGGGCGCAATGCAATGGGATGTGGCCGACCCATCGGTCTGTACGGTTAACGAAGGAGTTGTCAAGGGATTGCGGAATGGAACGACCATTGTAACGGGTAGGTTGGGGAACTTTACCGACCAGCTTAAAGTGCACATTGAGATTGCCGACAAGCCCTCGATTACTGCTCGCGCCTTTACCGATGCAACCTGGAAAGTAACGCATTCGGCGAACTTGAAAAGCGTTGTCAATACGCCCACGAACGATGCTGTTAAAACAACGTTCACTTATAAGGCAGGGCGTAACCCCTATGTTGCCTACAATAACGACTTCGCACTTTATGGTTTGCCCGATAGTATTAGGCTTACGTTTAATGCAGGCGAGACGAATATCAGCAAGCTTAGCTTCCGCTTTAAGGAGAACAACGGTGGCATGGCCACTATCAATAAGGAGTTTCAGGGCTTTAAAAAGAACAAGGACAACACCATTAGCCTGGCGTTGGCCGACTTAATGGGCCATCCTAACGACCGAGCAGCCTATCCGTTGCACTTCAATTTCATGCAATTCTCCATCAATGGTTCGGGCATGACGAGCGATAAAGGCTACGACATTACCATTAAAGAGTTTGTTTTGGTGTATAAAGGCACCACCACGGCCATTGTTCGTCCAACAAACAATGCCTCGCAAAGGGTGTTTGTGGGTGGCACGAAGGACAATAAACTAACGCTACACCTTGATTTAGACAAAGAAGAGCAGGTGCAAGTGCAACTTATCTCCGTGTCGGGGAAGGTGTTGCGCAAGGTTAGCTTAGGCGTTGTGGGGAAGGGCAGCTACGTTATCCCCATGCAACAGCCAATGTCTGGCGTGTATTTGCTGAAAGTGAACTATGGCAATAAGCACGAAACGATAAAGGTTGTGATGTAAATGGCTTGCTTTTAAGCTTGCCTAAGGCACAAGCTTTTACGGAAACATGAGCATATAAAAAGGTGAAAAGATGCCGCGTGTGCATCTTCTCACCTTTCGGATGAAGGATTTTTTCTGCTGCAATTGGTACGCGCCAAGGTGGTTTGGCGATGCCTTTGCAGCCTTTTTTGTTCCGTATAACATCGTCTTTGGCTATCTTATTTCTTGGCAAAGATGCTGATATAGAGCGATGTGAATAAGGCAAAGGTCAGTGTTTCAATCGACGCGAGGATGCTGTGTACGGCTAGCTGCTCGCCGAAAACCATACATGCGAGCATTTTCACGACGACTATAATCACATAGGCAACTACTAGTTGAATGACAAATTGTTTAATCTTGCTTGGTTTCATGGGTTCAATTAATGGTTAGTTGTTTTGTGTGTTATTGGTTATTAATAAGGTGTAGAGAGCGTGGGGCGGCGAATGCAGCACGCATCTGGCTGCATCCGCCGCTGCCCCGTGTATGGTTGTGTCTTGCCCGTTGGCGACTATCTGCCTGCTATTCCTTGGGCTTTTCTTCGCGCAGAATGGGTAGCGAGATGTGATAGCGCATGGCCAGGAACCGCACAAGGCAGATAAAGAGGAAACAGATGAGCACGATGAGGCTAACTTCTACGCGCAAGGCGTACAACGCCCAGTAAAGCAAACCGCCTGCAATGCTTGCCATTGCGTATATCTCCTTGCGGAAAATAAGTGGCACATTGTTGAGCAACACATCGCGAACGACACCGCCTGCCGACCCCGTTATGCAGCCCATGATGATGGCAACCCAAAAGGGATGCCCCAGGGCGAGGGCCTTTTGAAGTCCTGCAATGGTGAAGAGTCCCAACCCAAGCGTATCGAACACGAACCACGCATTGTCTAGTCGCCGCACGTATTTGGCGAAAACGATGATGGAAAGGAGGGCCAACACGGTGCAAATCATGTACACCGACGAGGTCATCCAAAAGGGTTTAACGCCCAACATCATGTCGCGTAGCGTTCCACCGCCAATGGCAACGGCGATACCGCACACCAATCCGCCGAACCAGTCTACCTGTTTGGCCGACGCATGGCGTATGCCTGATATGGCAAAGGCGAAAGTTCCTACTATTTCTATTATGGTTTGAACGGTCTGAACCAGTTCCGGGTCTCTGTATGTCATCTCTTTATAATTATCCTGAAAGGGTTAGGGCGTGCATGGCGCACGGGCTTTTGCTTTCTCTTTGCCCATCTGGCATCCATGCTGTTGGCGGTGCTTTCAAGGCATTGTGCGCTGTTTCGTTGTCGGAGGCATGGCTGTAAAGCCTCTCCTAAACGCCTATGTTGCGCCGGGCGCCACGCCTATTTACAGCCCATTCACCACGTTTTGTGGCTTGCCTGCGATAAAGGCCTTGGCGTTTTCTATGGCCGTGGCCATCAGTCGGCCTCTTGCCTCGGCCGTTGCCCATGCTATATGGGGCGTGATAAAGGCGTTGGGTTGTTTAAGCAGCGGGTTGTCGGCCTTTGGTGGCTCGCTACTCATCACGTCGCTACCATAACCAGCCAGCCTACCTTCGGCCAAAGCCTCGGCTACATCGGCCTCGTTCACCAGCGGTCCGCGACCCGTATTCACCAAAATGGCACCACGTTTCATCTTCGTCAGCGATTGACGGTTAATCATTTCGCGCGTGTTCTCGGTGAGCGGACAGTGCAACGACAGCACGTCGCTTTGCATCAGCAACTCTTCGAGATTGGCTTTCTCCACGCCTTCGGGCAGTTCTTCGGCCCTTTTGCTCGTAAAAGCGATAACCCGCATGCCGAAGTTAAGGGCGATGCGCGCCACCTTTTGTCCGATATGGCCAAGGCCAACGATGCCGAATGTCTTGCCGGCCAGTTCGCTAAGGGGTGTGTCCCAATAGCAGAAGTCGGCCGCCTCGCTCCATTGTCCCTTGCGGTTTTGGTCGGCGTAGTGTTCAATGCGGTTGGTGATGTTCAGCACATGTGCAAACGTCATCTGTGCAACGCTGTCGGTGCTGTATGCAGGAACGTTGGCCACCACGATGCCGCGAGCGCGCGTTTCGTCAACATCGATGATGTTATATCCCGTGGCCAAGATGCCGATGTATTTCAGCTGGGGTAGTTGTGCAAGCGTTTCGCCCTTCAATACCACCTTGTTTGTTAGCACCATGTCGGCGTCTTTGGCTCGTGCAATCACTTCGTCGCGCGATGTTCGGTCGTATATTTCAACCTCTCCAAAGCTATTAAGCTCCTTCCACGAGTAGTCGCCGGGGTTGGCGGTGTAGCCATCTAGTATAACGATTTTCATGTTTTAAAGTATATTTATGGGTGTATGGGTTGTTATTTAGTTGACAAGTTGACAAGAGCGGTGCAGTTGACAAGAGCATTGCACAGTTGACAAGTTTACCTGTTTACGAGTTGACAAGGTCGTTTTGCAGTCGACAAGAGCGTTTGTCTGCTTGTGCATCAGCCCTTGGCTCAACGACACCGCCTATTGGTTGCATGCTCATTTTTTCTTGTCGCCCCACAGCTGCACTATCCGTTGGTATAGTTTCTCTTCGGCAGGCGAATGCTGTGCAAACCAAAAGCGCGCGTCTTGAAGTTCGTCGGGTAAGTATTGCTGTTGGGCAAAATGCCCTTCGTAGTCGTGCGCATATTTGTAGCCGCCGCCATATCCCAACTGTTTCATCAGCCTGGTTGGCGCATTTCTTAGGTGCAACGGCACGGGGAGATTGCCCGTTGAACGTGCCGTTTCTAGTGCGGCATTGATACCTTGATAGGCCGAATTGCTCTTTGCGCTCGTGGCTAGGTACACTGCGGCCTCGGCTAAGGGAATTCTTCCCTCTGGCCAACCAATCTTCATCACGGCATCGAAGGCCGCATTGGCAATGAGTAAGGCGTTGGGATTGGCCAAACCGATGTCTTCTGCCGCACTGATAACCAGTCGGCGCGCAATAAACTGCGGGTCTTCGCCGCCTTCAATCATCCTCGCCATCCAGTAAAGAGCCGCATCCGGGTCGCTGCCGCGTATGCTTTTGATGAAAGCCGACACAATGTCGTAGTGCATTTCGCCGTCCTTGTCGTAGGCCAAGGGGTTTTGTTGTAGGCATTTCACCACCGTTTCATCGTCTATCAGCACAGGGCTTGCGTTGGCAGGCGAGGCCTCAACCACCAATTCGAGAATGTTTAGCAGCTTGCGCGCGTCGCCTCCGCTGTATCTTATCAGGGCTGTGCTCTCTTTTACCTCGATGTTTCGTTGTTGTAAAACCACGTCGGTGTGCAGTGCGCGTTGTATCAGTTCTTCAAGGTCTTCCTTGCTAAGGCTTTGCAGCACATATAGCTGGCAACGCGAAAGCAATGGGCGAATAACCTCGAACGATGGGTTTTCGGTGGTGGCTCCGATAAGTGTAACGATGCCTTTTTCTACTGCTCCCAGCAGCGAGTCTTGCTGCGATTTGCTGAAGCGGTGTATCTCGTCGATGAAGAGGATGGGCGAATGCGACCCGAAAAAGCGGCCGCCTTTGGCCTTTTCTATCACCTCGCGCACATCCTTAACGCCACTTGTCACCGCGCTTAGCGTGTAGAAGGGCGTTTCTAGTTTCTTTGCAACGATTTGTGCGAGCGTGGTTTTGCCTACCCCAGGTGGCCCCCAGAGTATGAAAGAGGGTATGCGACCGCCCTCAATCATGTTGCGCAGCACGGCGTTTGGCCCTACTAAATGTTTCTGCCCTACGTAATCGTCGAGCGAGCGTGGGCGCATTCTTTCGGCTAATGGTTCACTCATTGCTGCAAAGTTAGCGAAAACGTACTACTCCACAAAATAAATGGGAGGCAGATTAGGGCCATGTAAGGTGGCCTGTGGATGAAAATGGGAGATTTTTTGCACCCAAACCCACTTCGTTTGGATATTAAAGAGTGTGCGTTAAGCGCGTGGCTGGTTCTGATAACTTGTGCGTTGACAAAGCATTATGTGTTGTTGGCAGCCTGGTTGTTGGCGCGATGCAATGCAATAAGAAACGCCTGCATCATGCAACTGGAATTAAATATGTTAAATTTGGTTTTTAATTTTTACAAAACTACTCCTCCGCGGTGAGGCGTTTTAGAGAAAATAGGGGGCTAAAAGCATAGTAAATGCCGCGGTTTTTCATCTTTTCTGTTTTCTTTTTCTTCGTTTTAGGGTTGGCTAACCTGCGTTTTGCACCATTTTGCCTTTCTAGTTTGCTTGCCAACTCATTATTTTTTAAGCCCAATTACGCACTTTTAGCCCCTAAAACCCCACTTTTTAACGGCTATTTTGCCCTTTTCGGCCATGTTTTTATGGCTCTAAAAGGTTTTGTTTATACCATTGCAGCGTATATTTATGCTTAATCGGCTTGCATTTAGCGGCATTTTGCCTTGCGTTTAGCACCAAAACGCACTGCATTTAGCGGCAAAACGCCTTGCGTTTAGCACCAAAACGCACTGCATTTAGCACCAAAATGCACTGCGTTTTGTACCATATTGCACTACATTTAGCAGCAAACAGTCCAAAATGTGGTGCAAATCGCGGCTTGATGAAATAAATATTCATTTTGTCTGCATGTACAACTAACCCCATTTTGCATCGAAACAAACCTTCGCGAGAATCGATTATTTGCAGCAAGGTGGGCGATTGGTGAGCAAAAGAGGCACTCATAATGTTAAAGTTTGTGCTAAAAACTTTACATTATGGGCTGGATTGCGGTAGATATGGTTCGCGATATGGATAAACTATGCGAAAAAACGACTTGTATTTAAGAGCTGATACAAGGGGCAATGCTCGTATGGAGGATGCGGACAGCAAAGGAAGTGGGGTGTTACGGACGGGGAAAGGGTCTGAAATTACGTGGCGGCATGATTGTTGGCGAGTTGCTGCGGCGCCCGAAAACGGCACGTTCAAGAACGTCGCGTACTAATTCGCCCACTGGAAATTCTAAGGTGAACTTCTTTGAAAAATGATATTTTGGCGTGACAATAGGCGAAACAATCCATTCGCCGCGATAGGGGTCGTAACGCCGTTGCACACCAAGGTCTATGCCCCAACGGCCATTGTCGAGGGTGAAATAAGCGCCGTAGGCCGAACTGTTGATGTAAGGGAATGCGGCCATAGATAGGTAAGGCTGCACGCTGTAATAGCTGCCGAAGGCTGTTGCGCTGACATACGGGCTGAAACGATAGGTTAGCGAGCCGCCAATGCCGAATTGTGTGGCCGTGTTGAACGTGCGATAGCGGTCGGCCGAGGCGAAAGCCGAGAACGACAGCTTGTCCCAAGTGCGACTAACGCCCACCAGCGCGCCTTGCCTTACCAGCATGGCAGGAAAAGTTTCGCGGTAGCTCTGCCCATAAAAGTTTAGGCCTTTCCATTCGCCTAGTTGGCCACCGCGGTTGTAGTTGGTGGCGGGTGTGGTAGATAGGCTTGTTGCCTGCGTGGGCATGGGCTGCATCAGGCGCAGGTTCAGGTTGTCGTTAGCATTCCAAAAGTGGTGAGCAGCGGCAATGGAGTCGGCTATCGAGAGCGGTTTCTCTTGCACGTCGGGCGTGGCGATGGGTGCCGTTGCAGTACTTAGCGTGGGGTTTGGCTCTGCCAGTCGGGGTTTGGGCAACGGCCGTTCGGTGGTTTGCACCGTTTTTCGGTGCTTCTTTTGTTCTTGTGCCAGGGCGTTTGTGCAACATAACAAAACACAAACCAATAAGCAAGCGTGTTTCATGTTGTCGGCGTTTGATTATCCCTTGTGCGCGTGGCGTTAGGGGAGAGGGGGTTATGTGGATATACCAATTGCGAAATTACGATGTTTTTTCGAGAGCCGCAATAGATATTGGCGATTTAACATGGCGGTGGTATGATATTTGCCGCTTCTTTATTGGTGTGTAAGTGGTTGCGGCACGCCATTGCATGTGTGGCGTGATAGAACCCACCTTATATAATAGGTGTGGCCATGTACCGACTCGCGGCCGTGCGCGCACCACCAAAAATGGGCATTGAAAAATACCCTTAATATTTTTGGAGTAGACAATTTTTTATTAACTTTGTTGTTCAAACAAGCGGAATGGGTGGCCAAACGTCACTGAACCGCAATCATCAAGAAAGGACATTAGTACGAATATGAACGATTTTAGAAAGTATGCCACAGGTCATCTCGGCATGAACGGGATGGTGGTAGACGACGTGATGAAGGCCCAAGCGGCTTACCTCAATCCCTATATCTTGGAAGAACGCCAACTGAACGTTACGCAGATGGACGTGTTTTCGCGACTGATGATGGACCGCATCATCTTCCTCGGCACCGAAATTAACGACTATACGGCCAACACGCTGCAAGCGCAATTGCTGTATCTCGACTCTGCCGACGCGGGAAAAGACATTTCTATCTACATTAACAGCCCCGGCGGAAGTGTTACGGCAGGGCTAGGCATCTACGATACGATGCAATTTATATCTAGCGATGTGGCTACGATATGCACGGGTATGGCCGCATCGATGGCCGCCGTGTTGCTCGTTTCGGGCCAAGAGGGTAAGCGTTCGGCGCTGCCGCATAGCCGGGTGATGATTCATCAGCCGTTGGGCGGCGTGCAAGGACAGGCCTCAGACATCGAAATCGAGGCAAAAGAAATACTGAAATTTAAGAAAGAACTCTACACCATCATATCTAACCACTCGCATACACCCTTTGAGAAGGTATGGAACGACTCTGACCGTAACTACTGGATGAACGCCGAAGAGGCTAAGGAGTATGGAATGATCGACTCGGTGCTGGTGAAGAAGTGACATTAAAAACGGCTCTTTGCGCGTGGGTGTGCTTATGCCGCCCACGCCAACAGCCCTTTCGCCTTTACTCGGCACACGTTGTTGGGGCCGACCTGCCTTTATGCTGATGGCGAAGGCAAGGCGGCGAGGGGATGAAGAAGGTCCGTTAACTAACGAAAATAATAGATGTCAAAGAATGTATGCAGCTTCTGTGGAAGAAGCGAAAAAGACGTAAACTATCTCATTGCAGGACTAAACGGGTATATCTGCGACAGCTGCGCACAGCAGGCCTACGAAATTACGCAGTCGGCCAATGCCTCGAAAGCCCAGTCTGCTAAGGGAAAGAAAGTCGATGCACTGAAAAATGTGCCCAAGCCGATGGATATCAAGGCTTACCTAGACCAATACATCATTGGGCAAGACGAGGCCAAACGTTATCTTTCGGTGTCGGTTTACAACCATTATAAGCGTTTGGAACAGCCCATTGGCGACGATGGTGTGGAGATTGAGAAAAGCAACATCATCATGGTGGGTAGCACAGGAACGGGGAAAACCCTGATGGCGCGAACCATTGCCAAACTGCTCGACGTGCCGTTCACTATCGTAGATGCAACGGTGTTTACCGAGGCAGGATATGTGGGCGAGGATGTTGAGAGCATACTTAGCCGACTGTTGCAGGTGGCCGATTATAATGTGGCGGCCGCCGAACGCGGCATCGTCTTCGTAGACGAGATTGACAAGATTGCCCGAAAGAGCGATAACCCAAGCATTACACGCGACGTAAGCGGCGAAGGCGTGCAGCAAGGACTGCTGAAACTGCTGGAAGGAACCACGGTTAACGTTCCGCCAAAGGGTGGACGTAAGCATCCCGACCAAGATTACATTCACGTAGACACGCGAAACATCTTGTTTATATGCGGGGGAGCATTCGACGGCATCGAAAGGAAGATTGCACAGCGGCTTAATACGCACGTGGTGGGCTACAACTCGGTGCAGAACGTGCGCAAGATAGACAAGGGCGACTTGATGAAATACATTCTGCCGCAAGACTTGAAGTCGTTTGGACTGATACCCGAAATCATTGGTCGTCTGCCCGTGCTTACCTATCTCAACCCATTAGACCGCGAGGCCTTGCGCCGAATCTTGGTTGAACCGAAGAACTCCATCATCAAACAGTACGAAAAGCTGTTTAAGATGGACGGCATCAAACTGAGTTTCGCCACCGAAACGCTAGACTACATCGTGGATAAGGCTGTGGAGTACAAACTGGGCGCACGCGGATTGCGCTCTATTGTAGAGGCCGTGATGATGGATGCCATGTTCGAAGTGCCGTCGAAGAAGGTGAAACAATTCGATGTTACTTTGCAATATGCCAGAGAACAACTAGACAAGTCGGGCTTGCAAGAGCAGGCCAGCTGAACGATAGAACCGTGAACAGGCGGTGTTGAAGGGGGTGCCGGGCAAGATAAGCCAGGAAACTTGTAAGCCGACAAGCAGGGCCGAACAAGCAAAACAGCCTGGAAAAGCAAGGCAAAACCAGCCCCTGGCCAATCTTGCTTAACCCACACTGCCGCCTGTATCACACTCGTTTTCCACCGCGAAAGCCAATAATCTCACATCTGTGAAACCTAAACCATTTATGACTAAGGACGTTAATCTTACAGAACCGCTAAAACAATACTTTGGTTTCGACTCGTTTAAAGGAGACCAAGAGGCTATTATCCGCAATTTGCTTGCGGGTAACGACACCTTTGTGCTGATGCCGACAGGTGGCGGAAAAAGCCTGTGCTACCAGCTGCCGTCGCTCTTGATGGAAGGAACGGCCATCGTTATCTCGCCACTCATCGCCTTGATGAAGAACCAAGTGGACGTGATGAACGGCATGAGCGAAGACGGTTGCGTGGCCCATTACCTCAACTCGTCGCTTAACAAGGCCGCCATTCAGCAGGTTATGCACGACATTAAGCGCGGCGCAACGAAACTTTTGTACGTTGCACCCGAATCGTTGGGTAAGGATGAGAACGTGGAGTTTCTGCAATCCATCAAGGTTTCGTTCTATGCCGTAGACGAGGCGCACTGTATTTCGGAGTGGGGACACGACTTCCGCCCCGAATACCGCAACATCAGGCCCACCATCTTGCGTATCGGGCATGCACCTGTGATAGCCCTTACGGCCACGGCCACCGACAAAGTGCGTTCGGACATTAAGAAAAATCTGGGCATTTGCGATGCAAAAGAGTTTAAAAGCTCGTTTAACCGCCCCAACCTCTACTACGAAGTGCGCCCCAAAACGCAAGAGGTGGAGCGCAACATCATCATGTTCATTAGGCAGCATGCAGGCAAAAGCGGCATCATTTATTGCCTTTCGCGCAAAAAGGTGGAAGAACTTTCGGCCATATTGAAGGCCAATAACATTAAGGCCGAACCTTATCACGCTGGTTTGGACAGCGCAACACGTTCGCAAACGCAAGACGACTTCTTGATGGAACGCATTGACGTGATTGTGGCTACCATCGCTTTCGGCATGGGGATAGACAAACCCGACGTGCGTTTTGTTATCCATTACGACATCCCCAAAAGCTTGGAAGGCTATTATCAAGAGACAGGACGTGCCGGACGCGACGGCGGCGAGGGGCTTTGCATAACTTTCTATTCAAACAAAGACCTGCAAAAGCTGGAGAAATTTATGGAAAGCAAGCCCGTGGCTGAACAAGACATCGGTAGGCAGTTGCTGCTAGAAACGGCCGCCTATGCGGAATCGTCGGTGTGTCGGCGCAAAATGTTGCTCCACTATTTTGGAGAGGACTATACGGAAGACAATTGTCATAACTGCGACAATTGCTTGCACCCCAAAACCAAACGCGAGGCAAAGGAGGCGTTGCTCATCGTGTTGAAGGCTGTTCTGGCCATCAAGGAAAATTTCAGAAGTGACTATGTTGTGGACTTTGTTAAGGGTAGGGCGACCGACGACCTTGTGTCGCATAAGCACAACGAGCTAGACGACTTCGGCGCAGGAGAAGACGAAGACGACAAGGTTTGGAACCCCGTGATACACCAAGCGCTTATCGCGGGATACCTGAAAAAGGACGTGGAGAACTATGGCTTGCTGAAAGTTACTGCCGCAGGGCGCCGTTTCATCAAGCATCCGCAGTCGTTTATGATAGTGGAAGACAAGGATTTTGACGACGATTTCGTGGAAGAGTCGCGCGACGGCTGTGGCTCTACCCTCGACCCCGACCTGTATGTCATGCTCAAGCAGCTGCGTAAAGACATGGCCGAACGGCTTAACGTGCCGCCTTACGTCATTTTCCAAGACGTGTCTGTGGAGCAGATGGCGGTGACATATCCCATTACGCTCGAAGAATTGCAGAACATCCCCGGCGTGGGCGTGGGCAAGGCCAAACGCTACGGAGAGGCTTTCTGCCAACTGATAAAGAAACATTGCGAAGACAATCAAATAGAGAGACCTGAAGAATTAAGAGTAAGAACCGTAGCCAAGAAATCTATGAACAAGGTAAAAATCATACAAAGCATCGACAGACAAATTGCGCTGGACGACATAGCCATAGCCCTTAACCTGGGGTTTGACGACCTACTGAGCGAGATTGAAACCATCGTTAACAGCGGAACGAAACTGAATATCGACTATTTCCTCGACGAGGTGATGGACGAAGACCGCGTGGACGACATCTACGACTATTTTAGAACGAGCGAAACAGACGACCTGGATGTGGCTATTGAGGAACTGGGCGGCGACTATACCGAGGAGGACATAAGGCTGGTACGCATCAAGTTCCTTTCGGAAATGGCGAATTAAATTTTCGCCTTTATCGCACAGCGCATAATGGACGTGGCCTAATGGCATGGCCAAGGCCAGTGAAACTGCGTTTTTAAGCACACACATGGCTAGTTGTTTTTATGCCTAACAAAACATAAACAGGCACAAGGATATGCTAAGGAGCATGCCTTGTGCCTGTTTGGGTTAGTGGGGATGTGCATCGTTTTCGCCCTTTTCCTCCCTGTTTTTTGCCCAATAAGGGCTTTGGTTAGTGGGGGAATGCGCATCGTTTCCGCGTTTTCCTTCATCGCAACATAGGTTGTTTAGTCTGCATATCCATGTTGCGATGAAAGGCCGTTGACCTTAATCTTTAGACGTTTATATATAGGAAAGGTGTGGAAACCGATAGAGGAGAGGTGAAAGGAACACCAATAGCCAGGTTGTGGAATTGGGCATGACGACCGTTTCTTATGCCCTAACGGGTGCAAGAGCAGCTGTCTTTTTTGCTCCATTTGCCGTGTTTATATGAACAAATGATGCAAATATAACCTAAAAGCTTGTTTATATGTAAAATAAATCCTAAATTTGCGGGCGTAAATACGTGTTTTAAACTAACAAGGGTGTGTGCCAATACGCAGAAATCTACCGCACACCATATACTAGCCACATTGCTAACCCAGTGCCGACCGTTCTCCATGAAATGCCGACACGCAAACAACTAGCTATACAATAGCCATGAACAAGGCTTACCAGATGCGTTAGCGCAGCCTGTTGCCCATGTGAACATGGACTACAAGAATACCAATCTCAAAACAACTGATTATGAAAAAGAACCTAGTGCTAAGAGGCTTTGCCTTATGTTCACTTCTGCTTTTTCCCCTTTTCTGCGCATGGGCCGTTGTACCCATTGCTGATAAGGACGCGCAACGTGCGCCCCTTACACAAAAGGGCAACGACGGAAGGGTGGACGTGCGGGGCAATGTAGTGGCCGATGAAGACGGATTGCCCGTGATGGGAGCTACCGTAACGGCAACGGCCACAGGACAAAAGACCGTCACCGACGGCGATGGAAACTTCTTCTTGCCCAGCATTCCGCAGGGAAGTGAGTTGCGCGTAACCTATGTGGGCATGCACCCCCTAAGCGTTAAGGCCAAGGCTAGCCTTACGATAAGGCTCAAATCAGACGCCAAGATGCTCGACGAGTTTGTGGTAACGGGTATGTTCAACCGAAAAAAGGAGGGATTTACTGGCTCGGCCGTCACCATTAAGGGCGAAGACATCAAGCGTTACAGCACCACCAACATCGCCAAAGCCTTGTCGGCCATCGCCCCTGGCTTGCGTATCGCCGAGAATATCGTCAATGGGTCTAACCCCAACGGCTTGCCCGACATGCGTATGCGCGGCGGAGCAAACATGGATTTGGGAAGTTCTGCCGGTAGTAAGCTGTTGGCTGTGCAAGGCGAATACGAAACTTACGCCAACCAACCGCTGCTTATCATGGATGGATTTGAAATTAGCGTGCAGGCCTTGGCCGACCTCGACCCCGATCGCGTTGCATCTATCGTCATGCTTAAAGATGCCGCTGCCACGGCCATTTATGGCTCGCGAGCCGCCAATGGCGTTATCGTTATCGAGATGAAAACGCCAAAGCCTGGGCGGATATGGGTTACTTACGGCGGAGAACTGCGCATTGAAAATCCCGACCTAACGGGCTATAACCTAATGAACGCCCGCGAAAAGCTGGAAGCCGAACGCATTAGCGGCCTGTACACGATGGGCGGACCAACAGTGGATAAATGGAGATTGTACCAATCTAAGCTGCGCCAAGTGCTGTCGGGAGTGGACACTTATTGGCTAGACAAGCCATTGCAAACCTCCTTGCAGCAGCGGCACACCGTTACGTTAGAGGGTGGCGACGAGGCTTTGCGCTATCGTTTGTACGTGGGCTACAACCATTCGCCTGGTGTGATGAAGGGTAGTAAGCGCGATGTGCTAACGGGTGCGCTCGACTTTCAATACCGATTGCCGAATGTGTTGCTCAAAAATAGCATCGCAATAGATAATTCTACGGCCGACGAATCGCCTTGGGGAAGTTTCGATCAGTACACCCAACTCAACCCATACCTTAGACCTTATGGCGAAAATGGCGAGTTGCTGAAACGCCTAGACGACTTTTCGGGATTGGGCGGAGATACGGATTACCTCAATCCGATGTACAACACCACTTTCAACAGCAAAGACAGGAGTAAGAATTTTAGCGTACGCGAACTGTTTAAAGTGGAGTACACCCCCCTAAAAGACCTGCGCTTTGAGGCGGCCTTCTCGCTATCGAAGAGTGTGGGCAATCGAGATAAGTTCCGTCCTGCACAGCATACGGACTTTGATGGGCAAACCGATCCCACACTTCGGGGCGATTATCGCCGCAGCCAAAGCGAGTTGGTGAAGTGGGGCATCGACCTTACGGGTAGCTGGAACAAGCAACTGGACGACCATTATATAACGGCCAATGCCCGAATGAGCGTTCAAGAACATAGCAGAGAAACTTACGGCAACTATGTTACGGGTTTCCCCAACGACAATATGGACAACTTGCTTTTCGGAAAGAAGTATAACGAGAAGGTAGACGGCATTGAAACCACCAGCAGAAGTATTGGATGGGTAGTGGCCGGCGGCTATTCGTATAAGTATAAGTACTCGGTAGACTTCAACTTGAGACTCGATGGTTCGTCAGAGTTTGGCAAAGACAACCGTTGGGCGCCATTCTGGTCAACGGGTTTGCGCTGGGACGTGAAGAAAGAGTCGCTCTTGGCCAACTTGTCGTGGCTCTCCGACTTCGTGCTGCGTGCCACCTATGGCACAACGGGCTCGCAAGGTTTCAACCCTTACCAAGCTCACGGCTATTACACCTACGCCAACTTGCTTTTGCCCTACTACTCTTCGGATGCCACAGGCAGCGAAATACTGGCCATGCACAACGAAAAGTTGAAGTGGCAAACAACGCGCAACCTAAACTTTGGCTTAGAGCTCGGTGCGCTAGACCATCGGCTTACCGCACGTGTGGAATACTATCGTAAGGTTACCAGCAACATGATAACGATGGTTAGCCTTGCCCCATCGGTAGGCTTTGCCCAATATCCGGAGAACATCGGTAAGCTAGAAAACCGCGGTTGGGAACTAACGCTCTCGGCCATACCTTATCGCAACGTGGCACGACAGTCGTACTGGACCGTCACCCTTAACGGATCGCACAATGCAGACAAGCTGTTGGAAATATCAGAGGCCATGCGCCACATCAACGAAGTGAATGCCGGCAACCTGAAAAACGCTCCCTTGCCGCGCTACGAAGAGGGACAGTCGGTTAATCGCATTTGGGTGGTGCGCTCGTTGGGTATCGACCCCGCATCGGGCAACGAGATATTGCTGAAACGCAACGGCGAAATGACCAGTGCAGTGAACTGGGATGCCAAGGATGCAGTGCCTGTTGGCAACACCGAACCAACTTGGCAAGGCCACATCAACACCTCGTTCACCTACATGGGCTGGGGCATCGACGTGAGTATGCTGTATCGTTTCGGCGGACAAGTGTACAATCAAACCCTTATCGACAAGGTGGAGAACGCCAATCTTAAATATAATGCCGACCGCCGCGTAACGCAACTGCGATGGCTAAGGCCTGGCGACAGGGCCATGTTCCGCGAAATAAGCCCCCGCGGGTCGGAAACGAAGGCCACTTCGCGTTTTGTCATGGACGAGAACGTGCTGCAAGGCAGTTCGCTTTCGCTCCATTACCGCATGGACCGCAACAATACACCCTTCATTAAGAGGCTGGGGGTTAACTCGGCAAGGCTTGCTTTCAACATGGAAGACCTCTTCTACCTCTCTACCGTAAAGCGAGAAAGGGGTACAAGTTATCCTTTCTCACGCCAATTTATATTCTCGCTCAACGTCGGATTTTAACTTAAGTAGGACACAATGATGAAGAAAATACATATATTATTGCTGGTGGCGATGTTGGGACTTACCGCTTGTAACAACTGGTTAGACGTAGAACCCAAGACCTCCATACCCGCCGATAAGCAGTTTAGCTCGGAGTCGGGCTTTAAAGATGCCCTTACGGGCGTGTACATCAAGCTTGGTTCGGCCACGCTTTACGGCGCCGACCTGTCTTATGGCTATATAGACGAGTTGGGCGGACTGTACACGGGCTATCCCGGATACGAGACTTCGGCTGTTTTCGACCAGAGTTTCGTGTACGATTACGATAATAAGTTCAAGTCGAAAAAGAACGCCATATATGCCGAACTCTATAATGTTATCGCCAATGTGAACAACATTATCGGCTATACCGAGACGAAACGCAACGTGCTGGTAACGCCCCGCTATTACGAAACCATACGCGGCGAGGCCTTGGGTTTGCGTGCTTTCTTACATTTCGACCTGTTGCGCCTCTTCGGACCTATATATAAAGAGGAACCCAACGCAAAGGCCATACCTTATAGAACCACATACAACCGCGTGCCAACGCCCGTGTTAACTGCCCAAGCGGTGGTAGAGGCGGTGCTGAAAGACCTTCACGAGGCCGAGAACTTGCTCAAAACATCCGACCCGCTCGACTTTTTCACCGACCCAGACGCCGAGGAGTACAAGTTGAAGAACGGCTTTTTGGTAAACCGCGAGTTCCGAATGAACCTCTTTGCCGTTAAGGCCATGCTTGCTAGGGTGTACTGTTATAAGGGCGATGCCGAAAGCAAAGCCTTGGCCGTAAAGTATGCGCGCGAGGTGATTGATGCCAACCAGCATTTCAAACTCATTGATGCGCAGTCGGCCGCCAACTATAATTCCATCCGTTATAGCGAGCAAATCTTCGGCATTTCGATACACGAACTCGACAAGTTGCTTACGGCTAACCACATGGATGCCGAGGGTAAGCGCAGCGACATGCACTATACCACGAGCGAAGACAACTTCAACGAGTTCTACGAAACCGCTGGCGCAGGCGTAACCGATTGGCGCAAGCTGCCCGAAATGTTCGAACTTACGGGCAGTAGCGACGTTGTGGCCTTCTGCCGTAAGTACAATCAAAAGCCTTTGAAGGAGGCTTACGGCTATGTTGGGGCAAATGCCATACCGCTAATTCGCTTGCCCGAAATGTATTATATCGTGGCCGAGTGCGAACCCAATGCGCAGAAAAGTGCCGATGCACTTAACGCCGTGCGCTTTGCACGCGGCATATCGTTTACCGACGAGATACGAACCGAGCATTACGACGACCCTGAACCCATGCCGGGTGTTAGCAGAACGCAAACCAAGCGCATCAACGAAATCATGAAAGAGTATCGTAAGGAGTTCTTTGCCGAGGGCAAACTCTTCTTCTTCCTCAAAGCGCACAACTACGAAACATGGTTGGGATGTGCGGTGAAGAGCATGACCAAGGCGCAATACCAAATACCGCTGCCCGATGGAGAAACGATACATGGTAACAACAATTAAGCGTAAAAAGGTATGAAACACATCTTATATATACTCTCCGTGCTGTTTGTATCAGCCGCTTTTGTGGGGTGCAAGCAAAACGAAATAGAACTTTACGACCAGTCGCCACGCCTAAACTTTGAGTGGAGTCAACGTATTATAGAGTTTGTAGACACCGATTACATAAAGAAAACAGCGTTTAAAACCGATAGTTTTGAGGTACGCATACAAGGCGTACACCTCAATGCGCCACGCGATTTTTGCCTGAAAGTGCAGCCAGCAGAAGGATATGAGGCCGCACCCGAACTGGAATTGGCCGACAAGTACACCTATTCGGCCCTCGATACCGTTTGCCAAACCTATCGTTTACGCGTGAAACGCCCCGAACTGAAATGGGGAAACAAGGCCTTCGGCTGTTATGTGGCGTTCGATTTGGGCAACGCTGCCCATCAGTTCGACAAGGGACTGGTGGAGAAACACCAAATGTTGGTGAACGTGCGCTGGCGGTTGAGGCCCTATGATTGGGAAGAAGGAGATTGGGGAAAGTACAGCAATGGCAAGTACATCTTTATGATGGACGTGCTGGGCAAGGCCTATTCCAATATTTCTTACGACGATTATGAAACCGTTACCAAAGCCTACGAGGAATATGTGAAGGCCGGAAAGCCCGACATTCTGGACGATGACGGCAATGTCATATCGTTCTAGGCAAGGTACGTGTGTGGCTTTCGGGGATATAGTGGCAATACACTAGTTGTCTTTCTTCGAAATCCCCACAAGTTAGTTATTTTAAGACTGTGCCCAACGCTAATGCCCGTTTGGGGACGAATAAACGATAAGATAAACGACAATGAAACCAAAACTCACGAAAACAATTCTCGCATCTGTCTTGGCGTTCGCCTTGGCTGGATGCTACGAAGATAAGGGAAACTACGATTATCACGACGTGAATGGCGTTAACATAGAACTTGCCGAACAGCAAGTGCGCATGCCAAAGGTGGACGATGTGGAGGTTACGCTTACGCCAACCATCGTGCAAACGAAGGAAACTGGTGAAGAAAACCTCGACTTTCAATGGCTGATAACCAAAGAAGGAGCCAAGGCCATGTCGGATAAGATGACCGACTACACCCCATACGCCCAGGGAAAAGCCTGTAAAGTGACGGTGAAAAGCGGACAAACGGACAACATCGGGTTGCTGCTTGTTGTGACAGACAAGCTTAACGGCACGCAATGGTTTAAAACAACGCAGGTGAAAATAGTGAAACCATTCAACCCTTGTTGGTTTGTGTTGTACGAACAGGGTGGAAAGGCCCAGTTGGGAGCCGTTGAAGGCACGCCCGAAGGCCACTTTGTGTTTGCCGACGTCTACCAATCAGAACGCAACGAGCCTTTCCCGCTTAGCGGTAAGCCATTGGCCGTGGCTGCACGTAAGGTATATGGAAACAAAGAAGCTGCCAGTTTGTTCGGCTTTTGGGGCTTTACGGCCAATCCTGGTATGGTAATCGCCACCACAGAAGGCGTGGCTTTTGTTACGCCCAGTACGCTTGCCGTAAAGTATTCCACAGACAAAATACTCTTCGAGCCTACTGCCAAGGGTACGCCTATAAAGATAGAAAATTATAAGATGGACACCCACGGCGAGCTGTTTGTTAATAATAGCAAGGCCTATTTTGCCCACATGGATGGCGCGTGCGTGCCTTATTCGCTGAAAGAGGGCGACAAGTACCCCGCCATCTCGGCTTACGGGGCTGGCAATAACGCCTTGTACTTCTACGATTCGGGTGCCCATCGTTTCTTGAAACGTGGCTCTTTGGGTTTGCAAGACTTCTATGGTACACCCAAATCATCGGTTTCGTTACGCAAGGGTTACGGCTCGTGGACCGATAAGGGCGTAGAATTGAAACCCGTTGGGCAACGAGGCACATACGTAAATGTGTTCGATCCCGACAATGTACCTGCCGAATTGACCATTGTCGACATTGTGGCAGGCGGTGCTTTTGGCAATCAGCTATATGCTGTTGGCTATAATGATGCCGGCAAACAGTTAACCGTGTTCAAGTTCAGCTGTCGTAGCACGGAGCCATTTTGTGCAGCTAAATACACCGTAGACATGCCGGGCGAGGTGAATTTAAAGACCGCTAAGTTTACCGCAAGTTATGCTTATTCGGCCGATTTGCTCTTTATGGCTGCTGCAAATAAGGTGTATCGTATAGACTTAAAGCGCAATAAGGTGGTGGAAATATATGCTGCACCTGCCGATGCACAAGTGGTTTGCGCGAAGTTTAAGGACCGCGAAACGACAGAAACCCTAGGTACAACGTTGGGCGTGGCCTATAATCAGGGCGGTAAAGGTACGGTGGTTGAACTGAAACTCACGGCCGCCGGCGACTTGGCACGTACTTCTAACGCCAGTTTTGTTTATGGCAACGGCAGTCTGCCCTTTGGAAAAATAGTCGACATCGCATTTAATTACGAATAAAGGCCATGTATAGAAACGCCCGTCTGTTGGCTTCTCGTCATCGGCGAGCGTTTCTTGCGTATGCTTTCAACATCTGTCATCATGTATCGTAGATTGTGTTTGGTTGTCTTTTCTGCCTTATTGTCTTTTGTGGCTAAGGCGCAAACGGCCCCGCATTTCTTCGCAAACAATCCCCAAGCGTTGGTTTCTCATGGTCTGTTCACCACATATAAGGTGGGCGAGCGGCTTTATTGGGAAATTCCCGACACGCTGTTGGGGCGCGAATTTGTGGTGTCGCTCACCGTATTAACCGCCCCCAAGCCGGCAAAAATAACCAAGGAGGGACCCAAGTGGGGTTATGCTGGCGATATGATTGGTCCTGTTTTCTTCTGTATAGAGGAGCATGGCGACAAGTTATGGATTACGCATCCGCAGTACAAGCGCATGTTGGTAGACAGCACCTCGGTGTTTTCGCGCTTGGCGTTGCAAAGTGCCACCACCCGACTTTACGACCGTCTGCCCATCGTGCAACGCTCGCCCAACAGCCTTTTGGTTGAAGTGGGCGAGTGGTTTAAGGACTTTCCGCTATTCTCCCTGGGCATTGCGTACTACGATTTGCGACTGGGCGAAAAGCAAAAGCAGTTTGATAAGATTGAACGGATAGACGTAAAGCCCGACCGTTTCTTGTTTCAGATTTCGCGTAAGTACGAACGGAAGTCGCTGTTTAGTGATACGGAGTCTGACGATACAACCTCGCAAGCCGACTATTGGCGGACGGGCGTGTGCATTGCGCTGCTGCCTAAACAGCCAATAGAGCCTGTGGAGGCGCATCCTAGAGCCTTTTTTCGCATCAATCGCACATGTTACGATGCGAATCGAGCACCTCGTCGGCGCGCTTTCGTTAAGCGTTGGCGGTTGGAAGTGCCGCCTGCGTTGCGCCAACGCTACCTAAACGGCGAACTAGTTGAACCCGTACGCCCCATCGTGTTTTATGTAGACCGCCAAATGCCGCCGCAATATCGTGCTGCCGTAATGCAGGCCGTGCGCAATTGGCAGCCGGCATTTGAGCAGGCTGGCTTTAAAAACGCCATCGACGCACAGCTTGCACCAGCCGATTCGGCCAATTCCGACTTCTGCCCCTACGATATTGGCGTGCCGTTTATCTCTTGGAAAGAGTCAACTTTCCGCAATGCCTATGGCCCTACGCCGTGCGAACCGCGCGCTGGCGAGGTGGTGGGCTGCCATATAGGGGTGTTTAGCGGGGTGTTAGACCTGCTTAGACAATGGTATTTTGTGCAATGTGGAGCCAACGACCCTGTGGGACGACAGCCAAACTTGCCCGATTCGGTGATGAACGTGTTGCTTGAGTTGGTTCTTACGCACGAAGTGGGCCACACTTTGGGGCTAGAACACAACTTTTTGGGTTCGGCGCACTTCTCTATTGACAGTCTTCGCAATGACGCTTTCCTCACCCGCAACGGCATAACAACCTCGATAATGGACTATGTGCGGTGCAATTACGCCCTTCGGCCAACGGATAAGGCTAGCTTGCGCAACCGCATTGCACGGCTTGGCGTGTACGACCGCTGGGCGATTGAATGGGCTTACCGCCTTTTTCCTGGTAAGGATGCGGCCGAAAGAGCGGCTAACCGCGAACAGTGGGCGAAGAAATGTCTGGCCGATAGCTTGCTGGCTTTTCGCGACGGACTGGACGTTATGGCGCAAGCAGAAGACTTGGGAAACGACCATTTGGCCGTTAATGCACAAGGAATGGAGAACTTACGCCTGCTATGTGCCGACTCAACCATTTGGGTTTGGCGCGACAGCGTGGAGCGTTACAGCTTTCGCAACCGACAAGAAGGGCTTGTAGAACACTATTTCGACATGCTGCGGCAGGTAATGGCGCACTTTATTGGCCTGCGCCTCGCCGCTGCCGACTCGCTTATCTTCGTCGTCGAGCCGCCAGACGTGGCACATCGCACGCTGAACTTTGTGGAAAAGCATCTTTGGCACCCCCCTTATTGGCTCTTTAATGCCGAACGTGGCCGCATGTTGGGCATCAACATGAAAGACAAAAGGGATAAGTTTTGCGAGGAAGTTTTTGAGATATGGAAACAAGCGTTAATGGAAATAGATAGTTGGGACTGCTCTCAATCGCCGCGATTAACGTCTGTTGAAATGCTGCGGAGTGCCTATACAGCCTTGTTTGTGTCGCAAACAGGAACAACGAAAGGTAAAGAACTGTTGCAAGATTTTCGCGAGAAACATCTCAAACTGCTTTTGAACTTGAACGGGGAAGAGGCCACTTCCATCTCAGCCCCTTTGCTTGTAGAGGTTAATTGGCAGATGAGCAAAGTGTGTGTGCCCACGAATAAAAAACCGTTAAGGGGTAGGCGACAAGTCAGGCGGAAGTAAACGGGCGTGGTATGATGTCCACGCCTTGGTGCGTACCCTCATCAGCGGTGCTTTGATGAGCGTGCTTTCGCGCGCCTATATATAATAAGGAGTAGTGCAGGGCATCACACGATAGGATGTCTTTCTCCGTATAGGCTGGTTCTAAAAAAATATCTTTGTTGGCTTTATTGTTGCGTTGTTGTTAGCCTATTGTCGCGACACGGGGTGTCTGATAGGCCAACAACAACGCATAGTAGTGTAAATGCCCCAACCTGTTTGGTTTATGTTAGGGTTGGTTGTTTTGCATAATAGACACGGCTTGCGGCTTAGTTTGTTTCGAGAATGGCCAGCGTGCAGTCCCGAACAAAGGCAACAAGCGCATTCCCTTTGTCGGCAGCGTACAAGTTAAGCGGTGCTATTACGCCGCACCCTCTTGCCTTATCTCACCACAAATTTCTTTTTGCCGACAATGTACATGCCTTTCGGCAGACCCATTAAGGCATCCTCTTGTTGCACGTTGGCGCGTAGCAAGCGGCCGTCGATGGAATAAACGTTCACTCCATTTGTTTCAACTTGCGGCAGGTTACGGATGTCTGTCGTTGCGGTTGATACGTACAGCTGAATGGGTTCTTGTTTGTTCGACCCCATATAGCATGCAAAACGCGGTTGGCTGCTATTGTAGTTAATCATACGTACGGTGGCTTGCTTGTTGCTGATAACAGCATTTCCCTCGCTGTCTATGCTTATTTGCCATTGGGCACTGGCTGCCGTTGCATCGTTAGCATTGTTTAGTGAGTTCTTCGGACCCGTGTAAGCCAAGTACTTTTTCTCAGTGGCATCAAACCACGTATAGCTCCCAACCGTTCCGCCAAGTGTCAATGCGTGTGGCTTTCCATTTGTATTCACTTCTGTTGTGATGGCATTTCCGACAATCTCTACCCTAGCATACGCGCGGGCATTCTTGCTTGTTGCGCTCAAAGCCGCCTTAGCTGTCTCGTTAACGATAAGGTAATATTTGCCAGCTTGCAAGTCGCTAGTCGATGTAACCTTGTGGAACACCATTGCGCCTGCTGGTGGCGTGGTCTCGTTGCCTGGATTGTCGGGCTGTTTGGGTTCGTCTGGTTTGTTGGGTTCGTTAGGATTGTTGGGCTTGTTGTTTCCGTTAGGAGCCACATAGTTGGCATAGTCGAATGCCGTGCTCGTTTGCGTTCCCCACACGTATTGTTCTAGTCCGGGATAGTCCACATACGGGTTCCTGTTCATTTGCAACTTATATACGGCTTTGTTTCTATCCACTTCTTTTTGGCTAACAGGGTCTTTTCCCGACCAGCGAATGAACATATCCAAAGCCCATTTTGCCAGTCCAGGGTAACTGCTATTCCCATAAACGCCGCCGCTCCAAGTGCCAACCTTGTCTTCATAGCGCGTGGCCATATAGAAATAAGCCCTGGCTAAGTCGCCCTTAAATTCGTCGGCAGGTTCGAAAACGGTGCCGTTGTAGCCTGGTGTGGTGCTTTTCCCCAGCTTGCTAAACCCATTTTCCGACTTGTATTCCTCGCCGTTAGTTTCGCCTAGGGGAAAGCTGCCACGCCTGTTGTTGACATATCCATCTGAGGGGAACACGTGGTAGAGGTCGGCTTTCATTGGACTAGCTTTCTTGAACCAACTTTGCGGCGTGGTGTGTTCTCTGTTATACACGTCGCCCTCTTTCTTATAACTCCCCTGATGGCCTGTTTCGGGGTCGTATTTGGTTATGTTCGAGTAGATGTCCCAAATCGTACCGTCTGGTCGGACGTCGGTTGTTTGGTACGCTTTCCAAAGTGCATTGTAACCTATGTCTACCGCACCTGTAGAGATAATTTTGCTCAAGGCGGTTTTTAATGCCTCTCCCTTTTGTCCGTTGGCGTTTTGGTAATATGTTCCCGACCCGTTCGGACCTTGTGCCCATGCGCATGTGGCCATTGCAAGAGCCAAGAGAATGTGAGTAAATCTTTTTATTCCCATATCGTTTTTATTTGTTTATAGTTGGTGTTTTGCAAATGTAACGATTTTCTTTCAGATATGTAGCCATTGTCTTGCCTTTTCTTTCGGCTTTCTAAGTAGGTTTGTTTCCGTGAATT
>NZ_GG740075.1:210242-224967 GCF_000162415.1 Prevotella sp. oral taxon 317 str. F0108
GAATTAGACCAATGATAATGCACCGAAATGGACAAATGCCCCTAAGCTTATTTACTTTAAACTCATTTCCACGCAAGTTGCAAAGTGAGGTAGTGTTTTAGGTATCGTGTGTTAGTGAGTGAAAGATGGTTGGTAAGTGCAAAGCACAAAACTATGTGCTATCCATAGTCTTAAAGGCATTTAGCTGCATTATCTTCCGTGTTTTGTGGTTACACGCCGCCGTCTTTACTTTTGGGGTTTGCCTATATCTCTCATACTTGCCAATGCAACATTTAGTTCTACATGAGATTATAAACAAACTCTCTAATAGAGACTGCAACATTGAACTTGTATTCAATGAGAATATCATTGAACGGAAATGTCCCAATGTTTAATGCACAATGAACACAAACTAACGTAAGAAAGTTACGATTCTAATCAGAGGAATTCCAAAGTTAAAATTGTCGCTACCATTGCTCTTAGCGAAATTAACGGCAACTAAACGGCCCCTGTCGTCAACAATGGGTGAGCCGCTGGAACCAGGCATTGATGGTATACTATAAGTGACACGCTTGCCGTCGGGTTGTTGAGTAACCGTCCCGCTGGTGAATTGGGCGCATATGCCGTTGTCGGTCTTGGCAAGAGCCATGCCGTAGTTATAGCCGATCATGTAGACTGCTTGGTTGATTTCAAGTTGATTGTCGAGTGTTGCCATGGAATTATCTATGGTGAAGATATAGTGTCCTGTGGGGGTTTCCTTGCTATCAAGCTGCAACAGGGCGAGGTCAGAGTAGGCATCTTCAGAGACACGTAGCATTGAGCAGGGCGTTTTCATGAAGTCATCCCACGAGTTTACATTGCTGCCGTCATAGGCAATACCAAACCGAGAGTGCAGTTGTATAGAGAAATTGTCGTTTAGAATGTTGTTCCACACACTGTTTTTTAAGTTTTCCGCCTCAACATATTGCTCTTTAAGGTTTGCTATCTCTTGTTGCAAATAGATGATTTCCTCATTGCTCAGATTTGTATAGCTCTCGCCCTCGTCATCTTCGTAGGTGTTCTCTTGGGCGTATTCTTGTATGGCCGAATAGCGTTGGTTCATTGAATCTTGCAGTGATTGGATGTATCGCGCATAGTCCTCAATGATAGCATTAACATTGTTTTTCACGGTTGTCTTATCCACAGATGGAGCTACCACATGTCTGTTGGTAAGTATGCGACCAGTATTGTCAATAAAAGCTCCTGTACCATTCAGTATTCCTGGATGTCTTTTGATGTCGTCAAGGTTACCTGTAAGGTTGATGAAATTACCTTTGTCGTCAAGGCCAGAGAAATAGAGATGTTTACCATTGAAAAGCGTGATGTCGTAATAGTACTCATTGCAGATGAGAACTACTCCTGATTTCTGTTCATTGAAAATATCTTGTGGGTCTTTTTTACAACCTGTCAGAATGAATAATAGAAGAAGTGCAAATAAAGAACGAGAATGTTTCATAGACGAAAAGTTTTTGGTTTACAGTTACAAAATTACAATATTTTTCTTGAAAACTACAACTTTTTACAACTTAATTGCAATATGTTTGCAATGTGCTTATGTCTATAGGCCGTTAGTCTTTATATTAAATTCATAGTGAAGTCTAGTGTTCTTGTTTGTAATGTCGCGAGTCTATTTAGTGTCCTGTTTCTTCTTTAACGTGCCAATAATTAAGCGCATTGACCTACTGAACAGTGGCTGGCCTTTACTATTATGAACTACTGAGTCCTAGATTACGTTTGGTTGTCTTGACTTTTGATATTTCTATAAATTGAGAAGGGGTGTTGTTTTTGTGCTGTAAAACTAAGATAAACACTCTTCTACATGTGCGAAGAACTTAACAAAGGCATTGTAATCTTTGAAATTCTTTGGTTTCTTTATTTGTGGCAAAATGTGGTTATGCCTTGAAAAGGGAATGAACTCGCAAACTTGTCAAAGTGAAGAGGCGGAGTTAAAGGAGAAAGTAGTAAAGGAGTAAGTGGAATGCCAAATATCTGTCCGCACTATGATGCCCCCCTCTTGTTTGCTCGTTAACTTGCCTACTCCTCAACTCACAACCTCACGAACCAACACGCTCGTCAATTCGTTAACATGTCAACTCGTTAATTTGAAATTCTGTCAACTTTTCAGTATAGATTTTAACATTCTGAATGGCCTTTTTGCCAGCCAACGGCTCATCTTGCCGCAAAAAATCGATTCTCGCGAGGGTTTAGTTTGGTGCAAAAAACGGTCAGTTGTACATACACTCAGAATGAATTTTTATTTAAACATACCGCCACTAACACCCGTTTTTGGGCGATTTGCAGCTAAATGCGATGCGTTTTGGTGCTAAATGCACTGCGTTTTGATGCTAAACGCAAGGTAAAATGGTGCAAAATGCAGTGCGTTTTGCTGCTAAATGCAAGGTGAAATGATGCAAAATGCAGTGCGAAATGGTGCAAAACGCGAGCTGGAAAGCATAAAAATACACTGCAATGGTATAAACAAAACCTTTTAGAACCATGAAAAACATGGCTGAAAAGGGCGAATTAGTTGTTAGAAAGCTAGATTTTATGGTCTAAAAGCGAGTAATTGGGCGTACGGAATAATGGGTTGGCGGCCAAACTAGAAAGACAAAATGGTGCAAAATACGGCTTTTGTTCTAGAAAATAGACAAAACGAAAGAGGTGGAAGACTAGAAATAGTGACTATTTGGCTGCTTTTTAACCTTAATTTTCGCTAGAACGGAGTGAAAATCGGAGTGGTGTTGTAAAATAAAATTTAAGTTTTTGAGTTTGTAAGTTGATGAGTTGGTGAGTTTGCGAGTTGATGAATTGATGGGTTGATGAGGTTGTGAGTTGAAGATAGTTGGTAAAGGCAAAGCACACAACGGACCACCCTAGTAAGACGAGTTTGAAATGCAACGAGAGCTTTTGTGAAATACGCCAAAAGAAAGCGGCAGCACCGTTAGAGGAACTGCCGCTTGCCTAGTATGTCTTTTTGTTGAATTATCAGATGCTCAAAAGGAAATTGGAAAAGTCTTCTATCGAAGTCATGTCTACCGTTTTAACATCGGCTTGTGGCCTAACACGTTTCTTTTTCCTTCCTTTCCATACCACCTCCATCATCTTCTTTACATTCCCTTGGGCGTTAATAAACTGTACATTGGGGTGGTCTAGCTGCAAATTGTAGAGTTCGTCGGCGAATGAGCGAGATATAAAAGTAACTTCCGCCATGTCGATGTCGTAGCATCCGTCTCTTGCTATTGCCTCTTTCAAAGCTGCAATAGGTATTCGCGAGCGAACTTCTGCGCCAATAATGTCTTTAACTCTTATTTTACTCATACTTTTAAATGTTTATTATTCTACATAGTTGTAAAAGCTAAATCCGCTGGGAGCGGTTAAAGGGACTTTTAACAAAATGATAGTTCCATTCCATCTATATTCTTCTGGGATGTTAGCTGGTACTATACCATTCTCGTCGTGCCTATAAAAGGCTGTTCCCGACAGCATGAAAAATGCTCCTCGCAGGCCGTTCACTATCATCTCTCTAGACTTAGATATGCCATATCCTCTGTTTTCTGCGCCTGGTCTGTCTTTTGTTGAGAACCCCTCGTTGGCTATTCTTAATGCTTCTGCCTCATTCGTTCCGATTTCGTTGATGTATTTATTTGTGTCAACGTAGCTACCATATATCGTCTTTCCGCAGTCGGCGATGGTGATATATAGGTCTTTCTTCACTTTTGGCAAAACAAATACCCATGTTCACTTTCTGCAAAGATACCGATTGCTTCACCATATAACAAATAATACGTGTAGTTTAACACAAGAATAAGACAGACAATATACTCAACAATCAAACAAAATCTGCACTGGGTCTATAGACTGATAAGGGTGTAGCATAAACGTACCAAATTCGAAGGGATTTTAGGCTGTGGGCCAATGTTATGTTGCCGAACATGCCTTAATAAATAAGAAAAACGCGGCAAACCATCAGCTTTGTGGAATTTTATTGCTAAATTTGCATGCAATAAATTTCT
The DNA here is from genome assembly GCF_000162415.1 of Prevotella sp. oral taxon 317 str. F0108. Lineage (NCBI taxonomy): Bacteria > Pseudomonadati > Bacteroidota > Bacteroidia > Bacteroidales > Prevotellaceae > Prevotella > Prevotella sp. oral taxon 317. The sequence goes on from NZ_GG740075.1 coordinate 214,274, forward strand.
AAATTCTCCACTATGTCATCATTTGTTGCAGATAAAATTGTGATGGACGGCCTTACATACGACGACGTCCTGCTCATACCCGCTTACTCCGACGTGCTGCCTAAGACGGTAACGTTGAAAACAAAGTTCTCTCGGAATATCGAATTGAACATCCCTTTCGTTACGGCTGCTATGGATACTGTAACCGAGGCGGCCATGGCCATAGCCATAGCACGCGAAGGAGGCATCGGCGTGATACACAAAAACATGTCTATTGAAGAACAAGCGCACGAAGTGGCCGTGGTGAAACGAGCCGAGAACGGAATGATTTACGACCCCGTTACGATACGGCGCGGGCGTACGGTGAAAGATGCGCTCGACATGATGCGCGACTATCATATCGGCGGAATACCCGTTGTTGACGAAGACAATTGTTTGGTGGGTATCGTTACCAATAGGGACTTACGCTTTGAACATCGACTAGATAAGAAGATTGACGAGGTGATGACGAGCGAAAACCTTGTGGTGACACATCAGCAGACCGACTTGGCGGCCGCCGCACAGATACTGCAAGAAAACAAAATTGAAAAGTTGCCCGTGGTGGATGCCAACAATCGCATCGTGGGACTAATTACATATAAGGACATTACCAAGGCAAAGGATAAGCCTATGGCCTGCAAAGACGAGAAAGGACGATTGCGCGTGGCCGCCGGTGTGGGCGTTACGGCCGATACTTTGGACCGCATGAAAGCCCTTGTTGAGGCTGGTGCCGACGCGATTGTTATCGATACGGCGCACGGACATTCGAAGTATGTGGTGGAAAAGCTTGTCGAGGCTAAGCGCGCATTCCCCAATGTAGACATCGTTGTGGGTAATGTGGCCACTGGCGAGGCTGCAAAACTGCTGGTGGAACATGGTGCCGACGCCGTAAAGGTGGGCATCGGGCCTGGCTCTATCTGCACAACACGTGTGGTGGCAGGTGTGGGCGTACCCCAGTTGAGTGCCATTTACAGTGTGTTTGATGCGCTTAAAGGTACGGGCGTGCCACTTATCGCCGACGGCGGACTGCGCTATTCGGGCGATGTGGTTAAGGCTTTGGCCGCTGGTGGTAGCTCGGTGATGATTGGTTCGCTGGTTGCCGGTACGGAAGAAAGCCCTGGCGAAACGATTATCTTTAACGGCCGAAAGTTCAAAACCTATCGTGGCATGGGATCGATGGAGGCTATGGAGCAGAAGAATGGCTCGAAAGACCGCTATTTCCAAGGCGATACGTTGGAGGCAAAGAAACTTGTTCCGGAGGGTATTGCAGGCAGGGTGCCTTATAAGGGTACGGTGCAAGAGGTGATTTATCAGCTCATTGGCGGCTTACGTTCGGGCATGGGCTATTGTGGAGCGAACGATATTCTTGCCCTTCACAACGCTAAGTTCACCCGAATAACCAACGCGGGCGTTCTGGAAAGCCACCCGCACGACATCACCATCACGAGTGAGGCACCCAATTATAGCCGTCCTGAATAACCAATCACATGTATATATAATATAAGGTGTAACTTCTCGCCGTGCGCGGCTTTGTGCCAATAATGCCCGCCGGCGAGAAGTTTTCGCCGCTTAACCTATAACTAATGATACGTAGAGCCTTGTCTGTGGCATTGATGTTTTGTGCTTTCGTGGCACACGCCCAAGACGACCCCACCATTATGACCATTAACGGGCGGCCCGTAAGCCGTTCGGAATTTGAGTATTCGTATAACAAAAACAACACGGATAATGTTGTAGATAAGAAGACGGTGGCTCAGTATGTGGAGCTCTTCGTAAACTATAAGTTGAAGGTTGAGGCCGCACTTGCAGCCCGACTGGATACCACGCAGGCCTTTCGCAACGAGTTTGCCGACTATCGCGACCAGCAGGTGCGCCCCTCGTTCGTTAACAACGACGATGTGGATAAGGCTGCACGACAGCTATACGACGACACAAAGCAGCGCATTGAGGGGCAAGGCGGACTGATAAGGGTGGCGCACATTATGTTGTTGTTGCCCCAAAAGTCGGCCAAAGACTTGCAACGCCGCGCCGAACAGCGCATCGACTCCATTTATAATGCCCTTAAACGCGGGGCCGACTTTGCGGCATTGGCCCGTAAACTGTCTGACGATAAAGGTTCGGCGCAACAAGGTGGCGAACTGCCTTGGCTGCAAAAAGGTCAAACGCTGAAAGAGTTTGAAGACGCAGCCTTCGCCCTCAAGCCGGGCGAGATAAGCAAACCCCTGCTTTCGCCAGCGGGTTACCATATCATTAAGATGATAGAACGGCGCAGCTTTCTGCCTTACGACTCGGTAAAGGCCGACATCTTTGCCTACATCGAGCAGACAAACATGCGCGAACAAATTATCGACAACAAGCTGAACGAATTGGCTAAGGCATCGCCTACGCCCCGCACAACGGCCGACGTGCTAGAAGAACGCGCACAAGCAATGCAAGCAAAGGACCCAGCACTGAGGTTCCTTATTCAAGAATATCACGACGGGTTGTTGCTTTACGAAATAAGTAACCGCACTGTTTGGGAGAAAGCGGCGAAAGACGAAGAGGGTTTGCGCTATTATTTCAACAAGAATAAGAAGAGATATGCCTGGGACAGTCCGCGATTTAAGGGCATTGCCTGCTACGCCAAGAGCAAGGCCGACTTGAAGGCGGCAAAGAAAAAGGTGAAGAATTTGCCCTTTAACGAATGGAACGAGGCCCTAAGGAAGGCTTTTAACAACGATTCTACCATCCGCATAAAGGCCGAACGGGGCGTGTTTAAGCTTGGCGACAACCCTGTGGTGGACCGCGATGTCTTTAAGCAAAAGGTTGCAATAAAGGACGATGCCAACTTCCCCATTGTGGGCGTGATAGGAAAGAAACTTAAAGCACCCAAGGAAATGGACGATGTAAGGGCACTTGTTGTGGCCGACTTCCAAGAAACATTGGAGAAAGAATGGGTGAAAGACTTACGAAAACAATATAAGGTGGAAGTGAACGAGGCGGTATTAAAGACCGTGAACAAGCACTAAACGCCCCGATAACGACATATATAAAAACGATGAGAACCAACACGAAGATATTCTGCGGCCTGTCTGCAATGATTTTGACTGCCGCCATTTCTGCCAATGCCAAGCAAGGGTTGGCTACAAAGGTTGCTGAAAACGATAGTACTGCAACTGCAACCAATAAGCCCGTGAAAACCGAACCAGCCGTGCCAGAGTCAAGCGTGGTTGACGAAGTTATATGGGTGGTGGGCGACGAACCCATACTGAAATCGGACGTGGAGGCCGCTCGCTTGCAGGCCGAAAACGAAGGACACAAATTTAAAGGCAACCCCGATTGCTCCATTCCCGAACAATTGGCTCTGCAAAAGCTTTTCCTTCACCAAGCTGCCATCGACAGTTTGGAGGTGAGCGAGTCGGAAATTTCACAAGGAATTGAGGAACAGATAAACTATTGGATACAGCTGATAGGTTCGAAAGAGAAACTGGAAGAGTATCGCAAACAAACCATTTCGGAGATGCGACAAGCAATGCACGACGACTATAAGAACAATCGCCTTATCGCCATGATGAAAGAAAAGTTGGTGAGCGATGTGAAAGTGTCGCCTGCCGATGTGCGCAAGTACTTCAAGGACCTGCCTGCCGATAGCATTCCTATGGTTCCTACAATGGTAGAGGTGGAGATTATCACCCAAAACCCAAAGGTGAAGACCGAGGAAGTGAACCGTATTAAGGACCAATTGCGCGAATATACCGACCGCGTAACCAAGGGAGAGACAACTTTTGCAACCCTTGCGCGCCTTTATTCGGAAGACCCAGGCTCGGCAAGACAAGGTGGTGAGTTGGGCTTTACGGGTAGAGCGGCCTTCGACCCGGCCTTCGCTGCCGTGGCTTTCAACCTTACCGACCCCAATAAGATTTCGAAAATCGTTGAAACGGAGTTCGGTTATCACATCATACAGCTTATCGACAAGCGCGGCGACAAGATTAACGTGCGCCATATCTTGCTGAAACCGCGCATCGCACAAGACGACATCGACCGTTCGAAAGCGCGCCTCGACTCCATCGCCAGCGACATAAAGGCCGGTAAGTTCTCGTTCGAAGAGGGGGCAACGTTCATCTCCGACGACAAAGACACGAAGAACAACCACGGACTAATGGCCTACACCGACAGGGAGTCGCGCTCGCTGTCGTCTAAATTCCGCATGGGCGACTTGCCCACAGAAGTGGCGCGCGAAGTGGAAGGCATGAAGGTGGGCGACATCTCTAAGCCTTTCCAAATGACCAACGCACGCGGCAAAACTGTTGTGGCCATCATCAAGTTGAAGAATAGAGTGGACGGACACCGCGCAACCATCACCGAAGACTTCCAAGTTATGCGTAACGTGGTGTTGGCCAAAGAGCGTGAGAAGAAGTTGCACAACTGGGTGGTGAACAAGATAAAGCAAACATACGTTCGTATGGGCGACCGCTATAAGAACTGCGACTTTGAATATCAGGGATGGATTAAATGAGATTAAAACCAATATCGACATCTAATGGCGATAGGCATAGCGGCGTTTTATGGGCGGTGCTATGCCTTTTTGTGCTATGCTTGCTGCCTGCGCTTGCCCAAAAGAAGGTGAAAACGGCAGCACCGCAGACCGACGACCGCGTATATCTAGTGCACTCGGACGAGCTGCGCTACGACCAATTCGGGCCTGTTCCCGATGCTCAAATTGTGAAAGGAAAGGTGCAATTTATGCACAAAGGGGCGCGAATGTGGTGCGACAGTGCCTATTTTTACCAGCAAACAAACTCATTTCGCGCCTTCGGTCATGTGCGAATGGTACAGGGCGACACGCTTTCGCTTACCTGCGAGCGTGCTTTTTACGATGGTCAGGCACAGATGATGGAGGCTCGACAGAACGTTTGGCTGAAACATCGTGGGCAAACACTCAACACCGACAGCCTTAATTACGACCGCCTTTACAACAACGCTTACTTCTTTGAGGGCGGAACGCTCACCGACAAGAACCAAAAACTGGTGGCCGATTGGGGACAATACAACACCCAAACGCGCGAGGCCGTGTTCTATTATAACGTGAAAATGATTGAGGGCGACCGCGTTATCACCACAGACACCTTGCACTACAATACGCAAAATTCGATGGCTCACGTGCTAGGTCCGTCGAAAATAACCTCTAAAACTGGTGTGATAGAAACGCGTGATGGCTATTTCGACACCAAAACGAGCAAGTCGAAACTATTCGGAAGGTCAACTGTTAACGATAAATACAAGACTATTACGGGCGACAGCCTTTATTACGACGACAAGACGGGCCAAAGCGAAGGCTACGGCGACGTGATATATGTGGACAAGAAGAATAATAACAGCTTGCTTTGCCAACGTTTTAAGTATAACGAAAAGACGGGCGTGGGGTGGGCCACAGGCAAGCTTCTGGCTAAGGACTATTCGCAGAAGGATACGCTTTATGTGCATGCCGATTCGGTGAAACTTTTCACCTATAACATCAATACCGACTCGGTTTATCGCCTTGCACATTGCTTTCGCCATGTGCGCGCCTATCGAACAGACGTACAGGCCGTGTGCGATTCGATGGTGGCAAACTCTAAGGACTCGTGTCTTACCATGTATCGCGACCCCATTGTGTGGAATGCCAACCGCCAATTGTTGGGCGAAGTGATAAAGATATACATGCAAGACAGTACTGTTCGCGAGGCACACGTGCTGGGTCAGGCGCTCTCTGTGGAGCAAATGCCCGACTCTGTGCACTTCAATCAGCTCTCGTCTAGGGATATGTTTGCTTATTTCGTCGAAGGCAACGTTCGCCGCAACGATGCCGTGAGCAATGTGCGCTCCATCTATTATTCGGTAGATGAGAAGGACAGCACGCTTATCGGACTAAACTATCTCGAAACCGACACCATGCGAATGTATATCTCTCCGCAACGAAAATTAGAGAAGATATGGACAAGTCGGTTCGAGGCCACGCTCTATCCAATGACCCAAATACCGCCAGGGAAAGAACGATTGGAGGCGTTCGGGTGGTTTGATTATGTGCGGCCACTTAATAAAGACGACCTATACGAATGGCGTCCGAAGGCAGCAGGAACTGAATTAAAGAAGGTTCAGCCGCGAGTGTTGCCCAAGCAACGACTCGACGACGATGAGAAGAGTGGGGGAAACACCAACTCTGATAAAGAGAATACAACGGAGCAAGCCACAAAACAGCCGACAGTGGATGACGAAAACAAGACTGATGCAGCTGCAACAAAGACTAAGCCAGCTGTAAAGTCTAGTGCGAAGAAGGGCAGTAGTGCAGCAACTGCGAAGAAATCTACTGCCAAGAGCCGAACCACAACAGCCAACCCAAAGTCTAAGTAGGCTGTTGTCGTTAGGCGTAAGTGGGCGGACAGCCCCAGTATCGAAAGAAACACACGCGTTTTTGCCGACTTCTTTCAGCCTATTATTGGGGATGTTTGCCTGTGCAGTTTAGGCTTATCACGAACAAATAACGTGCCTATGGGAATGTTTTCAATGCGCAAACCGCGCAGGTTTCATCACGAATACATCTATGCCAACGACCGAAAACAAAGGTTGGAGGCCATAGAGCAACGTGCGAAAGAGGAACTAGGGCTGGCTGAGAAAACCGAGGAACAAAGCGTTTCGCCACGCGATGCCGACCGATTTCGGGGTGCGTTCACCCCATCTAACAGCCACTTGCACCGCCGTGGACAGTCTTATGGTGTGGCTTTTGGTAGTCGCATCTTCCTGCTCGTGGCCATCTTCCTGTTTATGGGCTACGTTCTATTTAGGTTACTCTTGGGCTAAGCCTATTGTTCTTAGGCTTATTTCCTTGGCACATTTTGCCGTTCGCCCCATGTAAACACACATATTATATATAAAGGAGAAACAATCAATGAGCGACGTAATACAACTTTTACCCGACTCGGTGGCCAATCAAATAGCGGCTGGCGAGGTGATACAACGGCCTGCATCCATCATTAAAGAGCTGGTGGAGAATGCCGTCGACGCAGGTGCGACACGCATCGACGTGAATGTTATGGATGCAGGTAAGACCTCGGTGCAGGTTATCGACAACGGTCGGGGCATGTCTGAAACCGATGCACGCTTGGCATTTGAGCGTCATGCCACGTCTAAGATACGTCAAGCGTCCGACCTTTTCGCCCTCAACACGATGGGTTTTCGTGGCGAGGCCTTGGCTTCTATCGCTGCTGTAGCGCAAGTGGAGCTTAAAACGCGCCTTGCCAGCGAAGAGATTGGCACGTCCATCTCTATCGCCGGCTCACAATTCACAGGACAAGAGCCTTGTGCTTGCCCCGTGGGGAGCAACTTTGTTATCGAAAATCTCTTTTATAACATCCCTGCCAGGCGCAAGTTTCTCAAATCTAACGCCACAGAACTCAACAACATCATCACCGCCTTCGAGCGCATAGCCCTTGTTTATCCCGACATCGCCTTTACGCTTCGCAGCAACGGAACCGAGGTGTTCAACCTGCCTTCGGTGGTTCTTAAACAGCGTATAGTAGACGTTTTCGGCAAACGCATCAGTCAAGACCTGCTCTCGTTCAACGTGGAAACGTCTATTTGTAAGATACATGGCTTTGTGGGTAAGCCCGAATCGGCACGCAAGAAAGGCGCACACCAATATTTCTTTGTGAATGGTCGCTACATGAAACACCCTTATTTCAACAAGGCCGTGATGCAACCTTTCGAACGATTGATGCCGCAAGGCGAGCAAGTGCCTTACTTCATCTATTTTGAAGTGAACCCCGAAGACATCGATGTGAACATACATCCCACGAAGACGGAGATAAAATTCGAGAACGAACAAGCCGTGTGGCAAATCCTTTCGGCTGCGGTTCGCGAGGCAGTAGGATTGTTTAACGATGTTCCCACCATTGATTTCGATACCGAAGGGCGACCCGATATTCCCGTATATAACCCCAATGAGAATGCGCCTGCGCCCAAAGTGAACTATAATCCGCACTACAATCCCTTTGACGATACGCCACAAGCAGCCTTACAAACCAAAAATAATAGTAGGTGGGAGGACCTGTATGCCGGCTTGAAAGCCGACGAAGAGGCCGACCTTGGGCTTTTTCCTGATGTTGGGAGTGGCGGGCAGAGTGGGGAGACCGAGCGGATGATTGAAGACAAATCGCCTGCTCATTATCAATATAAAGGTCGCTATGTGATGACCGCCGTTAAGTCGGGACTGATGGTTATCGACCAACACCGCGCCCACGTGCGTATTCTTTTCGAGCAATATCTTCGTCAGGTGTCTCAGCGTTCGGGCGCATCGCAGAAAGTTTTGTTTCCCGAAGTGGTGCAGTTCACGGCCACCGAAGACCTCATGGCACAGAAAATAATGCCCGACTTGCAAGGCTTAGGTTTCGAACTGACCGACCTTGGCGCGCGAAACTATGCCGTTAACGCCATTCCCGCAGGGCTAGAAGGCATCAATCCCGTGGCGATGATACGCGACATGGTGGCAACGGCCATGGAGAAAGGGGCTGGTTTGCACGACGAAATCAACGAGGCACTGGCTCTAAGTCTTGCTCGCAATGCCGCCTTGCCTTACGGACAAGTGTTGGGCAACGATGAGATGGAGAGCCTGGTCAACGCCCTCTTCACTTGTCAAAACGTGAACTATACGCCAAACGGACAAAAGATACTGGCCATTATGGCACAAACCGACTTGGAAAAGCTCCTTGGATAAAAGCCCTCAGCACATTCTAAAATGCTATCAATCAGGCCTGCATGCGTGTCAGCATGCAGGCCTAGCTTTTGCTCTTTAATGTTTTGTAATGCCATTTTGCATATTTGAGATAAATCAAGATTACAGCATAAAGTTAGTTAAAATCAGCATTTTCGCGCCAGACTATGAAAAAATAAAGAAAATAATCACTAACTTTGCAATGTATTTAGGTAGGTACAGAATTATAGAGAGAAGATATTTTTGCTTATTAATAAAATTAGTTATGAAAAAATTATTGATTGTATTGGCGCTTGCAGGGGTTTCTACTGCATCAATGGCGCAGGATTCTGATCCCGTACAAAAGTATAGCGTGGCTACCAATTCCTTTTGGAACAACTGGTTTATCCAGGTAGGTGGCGAATGGAACGCATGGTATTCTGACCAAGAGCATGGAAAGAACCTTCCCGTTAGTCCTTTCAAAAGCTTCCGTGGAAGCCCTAGTGCTGCTATTGCAGTAGGTAAGTGGTTTACTCCTGGCATCGGTCTTCGTACCAAACTGCAAGGTATTTGGGGCAGAACCGTTGTTGACGAGAACAAGCGTGAGAACAAGTACTGGAACCTTAACGAACATGTGCTCTTGAATGTGAGCAACATGGTGTGTGGTTACAACCCCAACCGCGTTTGGAACCTCATTCCTTTCTTCGGTGGTGGACTTGGTCGTACGATGACTCACGACCTCTATGCAATGAACCTCAGCGTAGGTGTACTTAACACTTTCCGCGTTTGCGACAGAATGGCTATCAACCTCGAACTTGGTTGGAACCGCTTTGAAGAAGACATGGACGGCAGATGGGGCAACACCATAGCCGATCCACATGTTAACCGTGGTTGGGAAGATAAGGACAACTTGCTGTATGCTGAATTGGGTTTGACCTTCAACTTGGGTAAGTCTACTTGGAACAAAACTCCCGACGTAGATGCTTTGAAGGCTCTATCACAAGCTCAGATGGACGCTCTTAACGCTCAGCTGAACGATGCTGCTTCTGAAAACGCTCGTTTGAAGAACATGTTGGCTAACCAACAGCCTGCTGAAACGAAGACTATTAAGGAATTCGTAACCACGCCGGTATCTGTATTCTTCAACATCAACAAGACCAACATTGCTTCGCAAAAGGATCTTGTTAACGTTCAGGCGGTTGCTAAGTATGCTAAGGAGAACAACTCCAACATCAACGTTGTGGGTTATGCTGATAGCGCAACAGGTTCGGTTAACCGTAACCAATACCTCTCTGACAAGCGTGCTGAGATGGTTGCCAATGAGTTGGTTAAGATGGGTATTAGCCGCGATAAGATTTCGACCGTAGGTAAGGGTGGTGTAGACGACTTGTCGCCTATCTCGTTCAACCGTCGTGCTACTGTTCAGATTGCTGAATAATTCTACGCGGAACATGTGATTACCAATAAGCTTTGGTAACACCAGAGAATAAAAGGGGGATGTGCCTTAATGGTACATTCCCCTTTTCGTTTTTTAATGAAGTCGTTTTTGACTTTTAATATTTCTATAAATTGAGCCGAATGCAGGACAAGCCAACTCACTGGCCTATAAACTCATGAAGGCCCAACAACTCCCGAAGACATCAACTCACAAATTCACAAACTCCGCAATTCACAAACTCCGCAATTCACAAACTCACCAGTTCAAAAATTCATCAGCTCAAAAAATCATCAGCTCAAAAACTCATCAACTCATAAGCTCACGAACTCATCAACTCAAAAACTTAAATTGTTATCTTTTATTTTACAATATCGCTCTAATTTTCGCGCTGTTCTAGCGAAAATATAGGCCATAAAGTAGGTAATTTGCCACTATTTCTAGTCTTTCGCGCCTTCCAATTTGTTCGTTTTAAAGAAAAAAGGCTGCATTTTGCACCATTTAGCCTTTCTAGTTTGGTTGCCAGTCCATTATTAT
>NZ_GG740075.1:225932-237607 GCF_000162415.1 Prevotella sp. oral taxon 317 str. F0108
TTATTATTTACACCCGATTACCCACTTTTAGCCCCCAAAACCCACTTTTTAATGCCCATTTTGCCCTTTGGGGTCATGCTTTTAACGGCTCTAAAAGGTTTTGTTTATACAGTTTCAGTGGATATTTATGCTTTTCGTCTTGCATTTAGCACCATTTTGCACTGCGTTTAGCACCATTTTACCTTGCGTTTAGCATCAAAACGCACTGCATTTAGCATCAAAACGCACTGCATTTAGCACCAAAACACACTGCGTTTTGCGGCATATTGCACTACATTTTGCTATAAATAGCCCAAAAGTTGGTGCAAATGGCGACTGCTTTAAATAAAAATTCATTTTGCCGCATTCACAGACTAACCCTCTTTTGTATCAAAACGAACCTTCGCGAGAAACGATTTTTTGCGGCTAGGTGAGTGGTTGGTGGATAAAAAGGGCACTCATAATGTTAAAATTCCTGCTGAAAAGATTACAATGGTTGGCGAACCAACAGGCGAACAGGTTGGCAAGAAGACAAGTGGACAAGTGAACAAGTGAACGAGTTAATCGTACTTTTCTCGTCTCTCGAAGAGTGCGTTTTCTCGCCACGCCAATGTTCGGGCAAGCTCGACATTGTTCATTTGGCTTAACGAAAACGTTCATCTTTCGTGCTTTGACATAAATACGTCCATGTTGACATAAGAACATAAGAAATATAGAGAAGTGCTCTTTACTTTTTTCTCATTATGTGTCCCTGGAAAGATGCGTTCAACTTGTAAAGAATGTATTGAAAATACTCTCGCCGGGTTTGCATTTTGAGACTGAGCCATGTTTGCCACAGACGAAAGGGGCATAATTTCAATTTTCATCATGTCTTTGTCGGGTACTTCGTACATGTTCGGGGCGTTTATCTTGGTTTTACAGCTCATAGGCATAAACTCCTCTCAATTTGTAGAAATGTTAAAGGTCAAGACGACTTCAATGTAGCACGACGAAGATAATCAAGTTAAATCCAAATCTCTCATTTGGATTTCAAAGTACGATATGGTTGTGAGAAACAAAAACGACTGATTTTGGTTGAAATAACTATTGGGATGGCTGCGGCCAACTATCTCCGTCCCAAAAAGGCAGAACGTGAGTTTGTGAACTTTAAAAAAACAACAAACGCCACCCTCGCTTTGGGCAAGAGCGGCGTTTGCAGGATGTATACGGAGTGCGTTGCCATCGCCAATATTTGGTGTAACTATTTACACACAAGCCAGCGAGAACAACACTTATAACTTATCCGTAGATAATCTTTCCGTTCTCGTCTTCGTAAGGACCCAGGTCCTTGCTGTATTGGTTCATGGCGCGCAAGCTCATTCCCATGTTCGAGAAACCACCATCGTGGAAGAGCGTTTGCATGGTAACCTTACGCGTAAGGTCGCTGAAAAGGGTTACGCAATAGTCTGCACACTCCAATGCCGAGGCGTTTCCAAGGGGCGACATCTTGTCGGCGAAGTCCATCATGTTGTCGATGTCCTTGATACCCTTACCCGCTGTTGTGGGTGTAGGCGACTGCGAGATGGTGTTGATGCGCACGTTCTTTTCGCGCCCATAGATATAACCAAAGCTGCGAGCGATGCTTTCGAGCAGGCTCTTGGCGTCGGCCATATCGTTGTAACCGAAGAATGTGCGATGCGAGGCAATGTAGGTAAGTGCCACAACCGAACCATATTCAGCAATTGCGTCTACCTTTTTAGCGGCTTGCAGCATCTTGTGGAAAGAGATAGCCGAGATATCAAGAGTCTTGTTCAGCCAATTGTAGTCCAAATCATCGTATGTGCGGCGTTTGCGCACGTTAGGGCTCATTCCGATAGAATGCAGCACAAAGTCGATTTTGCCGCCCAACAGTTCTTGTGCCTTTACAAAGACATTTTCCAAGTCTTCGTAGCTGGTGGCATCTGCTGCCACAACAGGAGCGTTAATCTTCTTCGCAAGTGCGTCTAGTTCGCCCATACGAAGGGCCATTTCGGTGTTGCTCAGCACGATGCTTGCGCCTTCTTCGGCACAGCGTTCTGCCACTTTCCAAGCGATGGACATGTCGTTGAGCGCACCGAAAATAATACCGCGCTTACCTTTTAATAAGTTGTATGACATAATTGTATTGATAATAATTCGTTGCAAAATTACGCTTTTTAAGCTAGAATACCAAGAGTTTGAGGCGAAAAGGGCGAATGAAAGGGGAAAGAGTGAAAAGGTGAAAAGGTGAAAAAATGGCTGCGCCTATCAACTTGTCAACTCATTAACTCATCAGCTCATAAACTTGTCAACCCGTTAACTCACCAGCCCATAAACTTATCAACTCGCTAACTCACCAATTTGTTAATTGTTCAACAAGATGTTGAATTTAGCCAGATACGCAGGGGGCGTCAGCCATTCTTTCACCCTTTTACCTTTAGAAGACGCAGTCACCTTTTCACCCTTTCACCTTTAGAAGGCGTTAGCCATCTTTTCACCCTTTCACCTTTTCACCTTTAAAGGCGCAGCCATCTTTTCCCCCTTTCACCTTTTCTTCGTTCTTTCGCGGCGCAACACGTTTTGAAGTTCGTACACCACGTTTGGGTTTTCGTTGGCCACGTTGTCTTTTTCGTACTCACCCTTGCTCAAATCGTATAATTGTGGCGTGGGATTGTTGCCCGTTTCTATCTTCGGACCCCACGAAATCATCTTCTCGCCGTCGCTAGGCTCGATAAACTTCCATTGCGGCGTGCGCACCGAAAGGACACGCGAACTACTCTGTTCGATAATCCAAGGGCGATTTTGGGTGTCTGTTCCCAAGAGATTTCCCAGTCGGGGTTCGCTATCGCAGGCTGTTCCCTTTGGCAATCGCGCCCCAACAAGCTGGGCCAAAGACGCTAGCCAGTCTATCTGCGACATCAAAACGTTGCTTTGCCGACCGCCTTTCACACCCTTTTTCCACGACACAATGGCAGGAATAGCCGTTCCGCCCTCGAAAGCACTGTACTTATTACCCCTGAATGGGCCAGCAGGACTATGCCCGTTAAGCAACTCTTCGGCCCGGTCGGCATAGCCATCGTCTACCACAGGGCCGTTGTCGCTGCTTAATATAATGAGTGTATTGTCGGCCAAGCCATATTGTTCGAGGGCTTTCATCAGCTGTCCCACACTCCAATCAAACTGCACAATGGCATCGCCACGGTAGCCCATAGGGTTCTTTCCGCGAAAACGGGCATGCGGAAAGCGCGGCACGTGTACGTCGTTGGTGGCAAAATACATGAAGAAAGGCCGATTTTGGTTGTCGCGAATAAAGTTAATGGCGTGCGCGGTGATAGAGTCGGCGATGTTTTCATCCTTCCATAGTGCCTTTCCTCCACCCTTCATAAAGCCAATTCTACCAATGCCGTTAACGATACTCATGTCGTGCCCATGGCTAGATTTGAGGTTATAAAGCAGTTCGGGATGGGCTTTGCCCGTTGGTTCGCCCTCAAAGTTGCGCTTGTAACTCACCTCAATGGGTGCCGACGGGTCGTAGTTGGCCACACGCCCGTTTTCGATAAACACGCAAGGAACGCGGTCGCTGGTGGCCGCCATGATGTAACTGTAATCAAAACCAAGGTCGCCCAATGCGGCAGGCAGTTGCGCATTCCAATCTTGCTCGCCACCTTTGTCGCCCAGTCCCAAGTGCCATTTGCCAATGGCACAGGTGGCATAGCCCACACTTTTGAACATATCGGCCATGGTAAACTGTTCGGGACGGATAATCATACCTGCATTTCCAGGTGCAACATCGGTGTCGGCACGCCGCCATGCGTATTCGCCCGTTAGCAACGAGTAGCGCGAAGGCGTGCTAGTGGCTGCCACGGCATGCGCATTGGTAAAGCGAATGCCCTGACTAGCAAGGCGGTTTACGTTGGGTGTTTCCACGTTTTTCGCGCCATAACATTGCAAGTCGCCATATCCCAAGTCGTCGGCGTAAATGATAATCACGTTTGGACGGCGCGTGTCGTCGGTCCGATTGTTCTTCACCTGCTTGGCGTGTGCGCCTACGGCCGTAAGCAATGCAGGCGCAAGTAGCGCAGGGTAGGTTTTCATTTTCTTCATTGTTCGCAGTGTTGTTTGGGTTATAGCCGCAGTTTTACGTTGGCTGTCGGCATAGCTTTTGATTGTTTGTGTGCATGACTTAGTGGCGCATGCTACGTTTAATTTGGGTTTTAGTTCTGTTTGGTGGAGTATAAAAACAGGATGCAACTAACCTCGGCATTCTGTATTGCTTGCTATCTAAATGCCCAATTGTGTGCTGTGGCACGGCAATCATCCCCCGCTTGACGGTTTCTTCTTTCAGAAACCAACGGCGAAAGTTTTTAGTTCTCACCTTAATTATAGACAAAGGTACATCTTATTTACGACAAGCCCCCTTTCTTCTACGATAAATCGTGTGGCATTGCTATAAACTACGTCTCACCAAATACTGGAAAACGACTAATTAGGACAAGTGAATTTAACGCCCTGTCACCTAGAAAAAAACATCTTCTGCTTGCTTTTCAAGGGGCAAACAGAAGATGAGCAATAAAAATCTCAAAGATATTTGAAAGCGATTTACAAAATATATTTCAACGTTTCTTTCTCTTTAACACCAACAACACTAGCGAAAGAACCAGCACTGCTCCCGTTAAAGCAAACGCCCATAGGTTCTTTTTGATTATGCAGGGCGATATAACCACATCGCCAGCCATTAGTCTGTTACCCGTAAGCCTACTTAGTGTGGGTGGATAATCGGCACCGAGAAAGGTAAGTTTGTAATCGATGTTGAACATTGACAAGGCAAGGAAATCTCTTTGAGCGACATCAACTTCTCTCATCAACGTGTCATTGTCGAGTATTTCCGAATAAACGTCCGAATGGAAGATTTTTTTAAACCACTTAGACCTATCCATATGGACGGCAGTTAGGTCGGTTTCTCTTGAGTACTCCCGAAAAAGCGTGTCGTGCAAGGCCACAAAACGCTGCTTGTCTATCGCTTTCGCCGCTATGCGTGAATAGTTTTTGAGTATCGTTTGATAGGTCAGTTCAAAATCATTGGCAACAAGCCACTGGGTGTATTTTGTTTTAAGGTGCTGCGTGATGTCGTCTATCTCGATGCCATTAAGACCTCCAACAAGGTCGGGTGTTCCGCTAAACCAAAACCCAATCTCGTCTTTGGTAAAGAATTTACTCATGGGGATGGGGCAATTGATGTGCTGTTGGGGATAAACTTCTTCGTATCTGTACTCAGTACGGAAGAAACCTCGCGTACGTTCAAATGTTATTCGCGGTGTGATACGCCGTGAGCCCACAATGAACGTTGTTGCTTTGGCCATTTCTTCTACAGAAGCGAAGTTACATTTGGCATACACCAAGATGGTGTCTGCTGCCGTACGCCCATCTTTCTGACATCGTCTGCTGAGCGCTTGATAAGCTTTAAGTTCCACGGGGAATGCGTGTCGAAGGCTGTCGCCCTTTATTCCCCATGTCAGTTGCCAACCTTTGTCCCACCTCAACATACTTTCATCTGCGTTGAACACACCACTAACCAACTGCGCCGAATCGAGTTGGAAAGACAATTCCCTACTACATGTTCCGTCTTCGTTTACAATGGTGGTTGCGCTACCTTGGTACTTATTGTTGCATGCAACCATAAATGTTGCCAAAAGAAGGAGTATCAAACTATCTTTTGTTTTCATAAATGCTTTGTTTTATAAGTTCATATTGGTTTCTTTTCAAATACTTGTTCTGGAAATACACCCCGTCAGCCTTTTGTGGAAGGGTTTCCTGTAAATAGAGCAATGCCATATCATTGTTTTTTGGCACAGTTCTAACACATTCTGAAATGCCAAATACCAACGCCAACGATGCTGCAATGGCACAGGCACGAAGAACAATAACGTACGCGCGTTGACGGTTTCGTTGTTCAATACGAGCCATCACGCCATCTATCATGTCGTCTGGATGCTCAAGGGAAGGTCGTTTCCCCTGCAATCCCCTTATTACATCAGCGTATAGGTTGTCATTCTTGTTCATAACCTAGCCGTATTAATTGTTGTTTAATCTGTTGTCGGGCAACGTATAAGTTGCTCTTTATCTTGGTAGCGTTCATGTTTGTGATACTTTCTATCTCTTCTATTGGAACGTTTTCGAGTACACGCAATGTGAAAACAAGCTGTTGTTTAGGGCTCAGTTGTGCAGCCAACACCCTAACAATAGACACCCATTCCGAGTTCATCAGCTGTCGTTCGGGAGATGGGTTGGTTGCATATGCCTTAAATGCACGTTCGTCTGACAGCATGGGTAGTTGCGGTTTACGACGTTTAAGCTTGTCTAGGCAGATGTTAGAGGCAATGGAGTATATCCACGTGGAAAACTTTCCCTTCTCCGAATTGTACTTGTGCAAGTTCAGCCAAACACTAACGAAAGTATCTTGGCAGGCATCTTCTGCATCGTTTTCATCACAAAGCATCTTGAGCGTTAGCGAGAAAACCATACTTTGGTATTCTCTCACTAACCGTCGGAAGGATTCTTTGCTACCTTCCTGACATTGAACGACAATTTGGTTTACTTCGTTTTGTTCCATCTGGCCCTTGTTGCTTTTACTATTTGTTACGATTAAAAAGATTAAAAGTCGAAAAAGAAGATTGTGAAAACGGGTGTTTGGCACTGATTTAATTAACACCATAAGAAAGGAGAGATATGCTTTACGCCCATATACCATTAATAAGTCATGAGATTTCTGTTGTCCCAAAACAATGGGAATAAAACCGAATAAAAGAGCTATAAGGGTTAAACACACAAAAAAGGACACCCTTACGAGTGCCCTTTTTCGTGATCCGCTTGGGGCTCGAACCCAAGACCCCAACATTAAAAGTGTTGTGCTCTACCAGCTGAGCTAGCGGATCTTCCAACAAAGCGTTTTTTGTTTTGCGAGTGCAAAGGTACATACTTTTAGCCAATCTCGCAAACAAATTGCATGTTTTTTATCCGCCAATGCCGTTTTATTTGGTTTTAGGCATCTGTTTTTGCTGGTGTTTCGGTGGTTTCGGGCTCAACATCCACCTTTTCTTTGGTAACATACCGCTGCCAGTAAGCAATGATAAGGGTGGTGAGCGGCAAGGCAATGATAACCCCAATGAAGCCTAATAACGACCCCCACACAGACAACGAAAGCAGAATGATGGCCGGATTTAGCCCCATGGCCTTACCCATTACGCGGGGCGTTACCACCATATCCGAGATGATTTGCACCACGGCGAACACCAAAATGGCCGTTCCGAAGATAATCCAAAAGTTCTGTCCTGTGTCGGCAGCTTTGAGAAGAGCCAAGAATGCCGTAGGAATAAGGGCGAAAGTGTGCAGGTAAGGCACCAGGTTCATCACACCAATAAGAATACCCATGCCGATGGCCATGGGAAAATCAATGATGGTGAAACCGATACAAAACATGATTCCCATGATAAGCGACACCAACCCTTGCCCACGAATGTAATTGTTAAGCTCGCGCGAGGCATCTTGCGCAAGTTCGTTCCAGAAGGGGCGATACTTCTTTGGGAATATGCGCACCCAGTTGTCGGTAAGGAACTCGTAATCGAGCAAAATGAAGAACATATATAATAAGGTGATGCACGATGCCACGATACTCACCACCACACTTGCCGTCTGTCCCAAAAGGCTAAACAACTTGGGCATGGCCGTGCGCACGGCATCGTTAAAGTCTTTGCTCCTGATAAGGCGGTCGATGTCTTCTTGGTGTTCGCGCAACCAATGCTGAATATAGCCTGAGAGGTCGCCCGAGCTTTTGGAACTGCCCAAATAACGTGCGGCCAACTCAGAAATCTTGTCGAACTGATCTATCAACGACGGCACCACAAGCAGCCCGACGCCTGTAATCAAGCCCACAAGAACCAACAAAACGAAGAGGATGGACAGCGTACGGATGCGTATGTGCAGATATTTCTCGGTGAATTTCACCAAAGGATAAAGCAAGTAAGCCAACAAGCAAGCAACGAAAAAGGGCAAAAGCACCTCGCTCATGCTGTTGGTAATGAAGAAAACCGCAAAGATTATCAGGCCACAGACGACCCATCTTATCAGCTTGTCTAGGGTTATTTTCTCTTCTAACATATCTATTGTTGTTTAGTTTACCTCTTGGAGAGGGGAAAGGAAAACGGAAATGATAAAACGAATAAGACATTCGGGAGCGGCAAACTTAGGCAGATTGTTTTGTCCGTCCTGTTTGTTTCAGCCATCCTAACGGCTCTTTTGTTTCATCCGTCACGCCACTCCTATTTAACATTCACCCTTTCCTCCTTGCATGGCCTTTTGATAACAATGCCTGCACAGAGGTTCGTACTCTTGCATCTCGCCAAGCATCACGCGTTTCTCTCCTTCCACAATGCGATGGCTCACGTAAGCCAGCGCACCGCACTTTACACAAATGGCATGCACCTTTGTAACGTGGTCGGCAATGGCGCACAGTGCAGGCATAGGGCCGAAAGGCACACCTTTAAAGTCCATGTCAAGGCCAGCAACGATAACGCGCACGCCTCGGTTGGCCAATTCGTTGCAAACGGGCACCAACCCCTCGTCCATAAACTGCGCCTCATCAATGCCCACCACGTCGATGTCTGCCGAAAGCAACAATATCGCCGCCGACGAATCCACGGGCGTGCAATGTATGGCGTTGCGGTCGTGGCTCACAACGTCGTCTTCCGAAAAGCGCGTATCAATGGCAGGCTTAAATATCTCAACCCGTTGTTTGGCAAACACGGCACGTTTCATACGCCGTATCAACTCCTCTGTCTTGCCCGAAAACATCGAGCCACAAATCACTTCCACTCTTCCTTGGCGGTGGTTTTCGCCGGTTACATTATCAATCATTCTGATGCAAAAGTACAAAAAGACGTTTTAAAAATTGCAAACAAACGCATGCTTTTTTTGCTACTAGGAATATATATTGCTATATTTGCGTACAATATGGGCATCTTATACATTGTACCCACCCCTGTGGGCAATATGGAGGACATCACGCTACGCGCCATTCGCACCCTGAAAGAGGCCGATTTGGTACTGGCAGAAGACACCCGAACGACGGGTATCTTGCTTAAACATCTGGGCATTGAGGTGGCTCACCTGCAATCGCACCACAAGTTTAACGAGCATGGCACGTCTGCTGGAATTGTAGAACGCCTTAAAGCGGGGCAAAACATCGCCCTCGTGAGTGATGCAGGAACGCCGGGCATCAGCGACCCAGGTTTTTTCTTGGCGCGCGAAGCGGTGGCGGCAGGCATAACCGTTAACTGCTTGCCAGGCGCAACGGCTTGCATCCCTGCCGTGGTGTCGTCGGGAATGCCCTGCGACAGGTTTTGTTTCGAAGGGTTCATCCCCCAAAAGAAAGGGCGGAAAACTTACCTCGAAAGCCTAAAAGACGAGCAACGCACGATGGTGTTCTACGAATCGCCTTACAGATTGGTGAAAACCCTCACCCAACTGGCCGAAGTTGTAAGCACCGAACGACAAGTGTGCGTATGCAGGGAAATATCCAAGTTGCACGAAGAAAACGTGCGGGGAACACTTCAAGAGGTGGCCAAACACTTCGAACAAACGCCCCCACGTGGTGAAATAGTTATTGTTTTAGCAGGAACTAGTAGTAAAAAAGATAAAAAATCGAAAGGAGAAAAATTATGAAGAAACTTGTTATCGCGTGTTTCGCAGTATTGTCGTTGGCAGCCTGCAAACAAGGTAAAACCAATGGAGAACCGCAACTTAACGACTCTTTGCAGCAGATTATCCAACAAAGAGACAATCAGTTGAACGACATGATGGCCACCATGAACGAAATCCAAGACGGATTCCGACAGATTAATGAGGCCGAAAACCATGTCAATATCGCAAAAGACGGCGAAGGGGCCAACAAGTCTGAGCAGATTAAAGAAAACATCAAGTTCATCACACAACGCATGGAAGAAAACCGTGCACTGTTGAAGAAACTGCGCGCACAATTGGAGAAAAGTACGTTTAAGGGTGCAGAACTGAAGAAAACGGTTGACAGGCTGATGAAACAGCTGGACGAAAAAGACCAACAACTGCAACAACTTCGCGCTGAACTCGATGCCAAAGACATCCATATCTCGGAGTTGGACGAAAAGGTGAACAACCTGAACACCCACGTTACGAAACTGAAAACCGACAACACGGCGAAGGCACAAACCATTAGCGACCAAGACAAGCAGATACACACGGCTTGGTACGTGTTCGGAACGAAGAAGGAACTGAAAGAACAAGGCATCCTTGTAGACGGAAAAGTACTGCAAAGCGCTTTCAACAAAGCCTACTTCACCCGCGTAGACATTCGCACGCTTAAAGAAATTAAGTTCTATTCTAAGTCGGTTAAGCTCCTCACCACTCACCCCGCTTCTAGCTACTCGCTCGAAAAAGACGTGAACAAGGAGTATGTGCTTACCATTACCAACCCCGACGTGTTCTGGAGCACAAGCAAATATTTCGTTGCTGTTGTGAGATAAAGTTTCCCAGCTTATTTAACCGCAGCGCACACTTTGTTCTAACGCATATAGCCTTAAACCCAATGGCCAAACAAAGGCACAGAACAAGCCGCTGTACACACAACGAACCTTAACAACCCCAAGGGGGATGCGACATGCCAGTTGCCGCATCCCCCTTATATATTACTAACAATGAATCATAATAACCAACTCGACTTTTTCAGGGCAATACTCATTGTCCTGGTTATACTTATCCACATCGTTAACTTCGGCGATCACTATCCGCTACTCAAAAACGCCATTCTAGCCTTCCTCATGCCAAGTTTCTTGGTCGTTACGGGCTTTCTAGTAAACATCAACAAACCCTTGAAAACCTACGCCCTTTACCTCTCTAAAATAGTATTAGCCTATGTAGTAATGGTTTCGGGATATGCAGCCTTGTCGCTGTTTTTGCCCGTAAGGGACGGGCTAACCCAACCAACATGGCAGGCATTTGCCCATGTGCTTTTCATCAAGTCTATCGGTCCGTATTGGTTTTTACATCTCATGGTGGTGTGTGGCGTCCTTTATTACGCCTCGTTCCGTGTCGTCCCGAAAATCAGCACGGCGGCCAAGCTCTCTATTTTCGCCACCTTCATTATACTCACTGCCCAATTTACGCCCCTGCTCAACATCAGATTTGCGGCCTACTATTTTGTTGGCGTAGTTATCAGGCATCTTGTTAAAGACTTTTCTAAGGTGTATGAAAGCAGTCTATAGCCCATAATACCCTTCCTACTTTTGGTAGGTACGCCCAGATTTCAAGACTGGGGCACCATCTCCATCCTTGTAAGTGTGTTTTGTTTTTTCTGTTTCGCAGCCAAGTTGCACACCTATTTGGGTAACAAAATAAAAGCTGCGGCACATTACATTGGCCGCAACACCTTTCCTATCTACATCTTCCACCCCATCTTTACCATGCTCGCCAAGTTCATACTTCCCGCTTTCGCCTTCGAACCCACTGGTCTATTGCATGCAGCTGTTTAGGTTGTAATGGGCGTTATTGGCAGCATTTATTTGGCTCGCGCCCTCGACTACACACGCACGTCTTACCTATTTGGCCGCAGCAAGCTGATAAGATAGGGTTAAAAGATGCCGTCGGGGCATAAGATGTACAACAAACTATTT
>NZ_GG740075.1:237853-280829 GCF_000162415.1 Prevotella sp. oral taxon 317 str. F0108
ACGTAATCCGCTAAAAAAGCTTTTCATCAGTTCGCGACACTCCTCTTCCAACACGCCAGCCGTAACCGTGGCCTTAGCATGCAGCACGTTTGGGGCAAAGCGTTCGTAGCCCCGTTTCTCATCTCGCGTGCCATAAACAATGCGCCCCAGCTGTGCCCAACCACATGCGCCGGCGCACATGGGGCAAGGTTCAACCGTTACATAGAGCGTACATTCGGGCAAATACTTTCCGCCAAGCATGTTTGCCGCCGCCGTTATGGCCTGCATTTCGGCATGCGCCGTAACGTCGCAAAGCGTTTCGGTAAGGTTATGGGCACGCGCCACCACCCTACCTTTGCAAGCAATCACAGCCCCAATGGGCACTTCGCCCTGTGCCAAGGCCTGCCTTGCCTCGTCTAAGGCCTTGCGCATCATCTGTTCGTCTACCTGCATTTGTTCGTCTAATTGCTTTTGTTCGTCTTTCTGCGCCATTTTATCGAGTTTTAGTGTTTCGTATTATATAAAGCCGGCTTCGCTTTTAATATGCCTATATATTGAGCGGAGTATATTGTCTTTGTGCTGTAAAACCAAGATAAACTCTCCCCGCTCATGTACGAAGTACTGAACAAAGATACGATATAATCTGGATTTATGCCCCATTTGCCTTTGGCAAAACGTGGTTATGCCTTGAAAAAGGAATGAGTAGTAAGGGAGGAAGTAGTAAGTAGGAAGTAGTAAGTAGGAAGTAGTAAGTAGTAAGTAGTAAGTAGTAAGTAGTAAGTAGTAAGTAGTAAGTAGTAAGTAGTAAGTAGTAAGTAGTAGAGGTGTAAGGAGTAGAGGTGTAAGGAGTAAGGAGTAAAGTAGTAAGTAGTAAGGAGTAGAGTAGTAAGGAATAGAGTAGTAAGGAATAGAGTAGTAAGGAATAGAGTGGTAAGGAGTCAGGGAGCGGAGGAGTAAAGGGGTAATGGATTTTGCCAAATATCAGTCTGCACGATGACACCCGCTCTTGTTTACTCGTTAACTCGTCAACTTCCCAACTTATAAGTACACAACCCAACGCTCTCGTCAACTCGTCAACTTATCAACTCGTTAACTTGAATTCTTGTCACCTACCCAACACCGATAAACACACAACCCAACGCTCTCGTCAACTCGTTAACTTGTCAACTCGTTAACTTGAATTCTAGTCACCTACCCAACCGATAAACACACAACCCAACGCTCTCGTCAACGAGTTAACTTGTCAACCCGTTAACTAAGCCTCTCGCCAACCGGCAGCTTTGTCAGCTTTTCAGTACAGATTTTAACACTAGGAGTGCCCTTTTTGTCCACCAACCTCCCACTCATCCGCAAAAAATCGATTCTCGCGACGGTTAGTTTTGATGCCAAAAGGGGCCAACATGCGAATGCGAGAAAATGAATATTTATTATACGTAACCGCTATTTGCACCATATTTTGGGTCATTTGCAGCAAAATATAGTGCAATTTGCTGCTAATTGCACTGCGTTTTGGTGCTAATTGCACTACGTTTTGCCGCTAAACGCAAGGCGTTTTGGTGCTAAATGCAAGGTAAAATGCTGCTAAATGCAATGCAAAATGGTATTAAACGCGAGACGAAAGGCATAAAAATCCACCGCAAATGTATAAATAAAACCTTTTAGCGCCATGAAAAACATGGCCAAAAAGGGCAAAACAACCATTAAAAAGTGGGGTTTTAGGGGCTAAAAGCGAGTTGTTGGGCGTACAAAATAATGAGTTGGCAACCAAACTAGAAAGGCTAAATGGTGCAAAATGCAGGTTTTGCTCCTGAAAATAGACAACACCAAAGGCACGAAAGGTTATAAATAGTGCATATTTACCTACTTTATAGCCTAAATTTTCGCTAGAACAGAGTGAAAATCGGAACGATATTGTAAAAATAAAAATAGAAAATTAAGCTTTTGGGTTAGCGGGTTGATGAGTTTATAAGCTGATGAATAGATGCGTCGATGAGTTGGTAAGTTTGCGAGGTTGTTAGTTGGTTAGTTGGTAAGTTGCTGAGTTAGTAGGCTGCTAAGTTGTTAACCTTGTGAGTAGGTAAGCTTGCAAGTAGGTGAGTTGATGGGGCACGAGGTTGTTAGTTTCCGAGTTTTGAGTTGATGATCTGGCGGGTTGGTGAGGTTGCGAGTTGATGTATTTGGTAGAGGTTGGGCTTTCGTGAGTTTATAAGCTAGTGAGTTGATTTGTCCTGCACTTCGTATATCAGAAAGGAGTGTTTATCTAATGTCGGCATCACAAAGCCAACAAACTCCGCTCAATTCATAGGAATATTAAAAGTCAAGAGGCTCCAATATAAAAATATTCCCTTCCCTTTTAATTTTAAACTTCGCCTTATGGTAGCTAACTTTAAAAATATTATTTTTAGTAGAAATTATAATTCCCTTTGGTTCTTCGGGATCATACCACCATCCTGCTGTATATGCCCATTTCTTATGGTTTAAGAAGACCATCCTATCTGCCAAATCGGTATATTCTGCTAATTCAAATCCTAAGTCCTGATTTATTTCATCAAGACTACACCCCACAGAATAAAAGCACAAAGTGTCCCATTCAAAATCAAAGCATTTTGAAAAATCAATAACCACATTCTTTTCTGCTTTATGTGCATTCCAATAAGAAATAACAACATCGTCAACTTTATTATGATGACTGCATGAGGCACATAGGATTAAGAGGAATAAATAAAGATACTTTTTCATTTCATTGTTTCCCTAACTATTCGTAAGTTTTCTGATTTTTGCTTAGCTTTTCTATTGTAAATTCTAGCCGTCTTTGGAGTAGCCCCCCCCTGTGGTAGATCCCATAGAATATCTTATACATTGAAGTCTTTATTTCTAATATTTCTATAAACTGAGCGGTACTTATTATCTTTGTGTTTCGAGAAAATACAAGATAAGCACTCCTCTCGTGTACGGAGTATGGTACAAATTTACAATAAAATCTGAAATCCAGCCCCATTTGCTTGTGGCAAAACGCGGCTACGTCTTGAAAGTAACCTATCGGAATTACTTCTGTGCATCCTCTATAAGCTGCAAACCAATCCTTTTGAAGAAGATAAGAAAAGGGTGAAAAGTCAAGATGACTTCATGCCTGTATAGGCCTTGCCATATACAAAAGTAATACAACAATTTGACATGATAGCACATAGGCGCATTCTATAAAAGTGGAAATGCAACATTCCTCCCCTTTATAGAACGCGCCTATACTTTGAATGTAGTACGCATTAGCTGTGCGCACAGGGCTTAACACCTATTTCTTTGAATCTTCTTTCTGATAATACAAGTCGCCCGACAGTATCTGTTTTACTCGCGTAACCAACTCTTCGCCCTGCAAAGTCAACGAGATGGCCTTGCCTTCTGGGTCGATAAGCACATTGGTGGGCGTTTCTCCAACATTGAAAAGGCGAACGGAAGGCGATGCACCACCCTTGAAGTCGCAGGCCTGCAACCAGTCTGCGGCATCTATGCCAAGCGTTTTCATGGCTTTTTTCCAGTCTTTGGGGTTCTTGTCGAGCGAGAAACCAATCATCTCGAACTTGTCTTTCGAGCCACGAGTTTCGTCATACAGCTTTTTAAGCAGGGGCAAATCGCGTTGGCAAGTGGGGCAACCCGATGCCCAGAACGTAAGCAATACAAACTTGCCCAAGCTGTTGCTGAGCTGACGAACGGTGCCGTTGGCCAGCGGAAGGGCAATGTCGGGCACATCGCTACCTTGCATGAGGTTGCGCGAACGCACATTGTTTTCGAGCGAACGAGCGTATGGGTGCGTAAGCACCTGCGGAGCAACAGCAGCCGATAGCTGACGGCCGTATTCTTTATTAAAGATAGGCAGCATGTCGCGTTCTACAAGCAAGGGCATCAGGGGCGATGTGTTGTGGTCGAGCAAGAATTGGAAACGTTCGGCCGTCCATCCAATATCGGCGGCACGGCGAATGCCCTCAGCATCTATCTTACCATCAGCCGTGTTGAGATATGCCTCGCCCTTGGTGCTGCGAAGTTGCGCAAGGTCTTGCGCTATTTGCTGGTCGCGTTGGCGTTCCAGGGCTAGATACTCTTCGTAAAGCGGTTTGTCGGGTATCTCTTTCACCTCGCTAGCCACAGCTTTTGCAGCATCCGCCTTAGCTTTTTGGTTTTCAGCAGGTTTAGCACTGGTAGTCTTCATCTTCCTAACGGCCTCAATAAGCTGTTCGCCGCGTAAGTCGAAGGCCACGATGTTGCCTTCGGGACTGATGAGCACCGTGCGTGGAACGGCCTCAACATTATATAGTTTGGCCGCAGGCGAACCCCATCCCTTCAACGCAGAAATGTGTTGCCAGTTGGCATGCGTTAGGCTGTTGCGCTCTATGCAGTCGGTCCATTCCTTCTTCTTGCTGTCTATCGAATAGCTCAACACCATGAAAGGCACCTTGCCTTGTGTTTCTTGCAAAGCCTGTTTGATAACGGGAAACTCGCGGCGGCAGGGCGCACACCACGATGCCCAGAAGTCAATCAGCACGTATTTTCCCTTCAAGTCTGACAGGGCGAGTGGTTTTCCATCAGGCGTTAAACCGTCTATGTCGGGCGCAGGTTTGCCCACTTCCAAGCTGGCTGCCCGCACCAAGTTGGTTAGTTCGCGATACATGGGATGCTTACGCACGGCGGCGGGCACGGCGTTGAGGTAGGTTTCTTCCAACACCTGGGGTGTAAAGAACCTGAACAGGTCGTATTTAATGATGTAAAGCGTTACGGGCGAGTCGAGGTGACGGGCCACAAAACGCATAGCGGTTGTGCGGTGCGACAAGCTATTTACATAGTATGTGGCACGCTGATAGGGATAAAACGCCTTCTCATCGTTACGCTGTTCGGGGGGCAGACTGGCCAAAACCTTGTCCATACGCTGCTTAGCTATGTCTACGGCACCACTTCCCGATTGCTGGTAAGCAAAGAGAACGTCGTTGCCAGGCGTGCCCTTTACGCTCGCTCCTACTGGAAAACGACCATCGAAAGGCAACACCGTGATTTCTCCCGGTTCGAGAAACAGCTGCACGGTGCCATTGTCAAAGCCCGAAATGCGATAAGGAGCAAGTACGCCAGGAGCTTCACCTTTGAAGGTAAACCGCCCGTTTTCAACGGTGGCAGAGTCTACAACTACGTCTTGCCCTTGAACTTCGTGGGTTAGATACACCTTCTTTATACGTTCGGGCGTGTAGCGCAACGAGTCTACCGTCATCGTTCCTTTTATTACATAGCTGCTGTTTTGCTGTGCAACGGCAGTTCCTGCACAGGACAGCAACAAGCATATAAGTTCTTTTTTCATGTTGTATGGGATGTTGTTATTTCTATTTTAAAAGTTTTGCAATATGTTTCTTTCTATACATTCGAATTGAGCAAGCGGCTGTTTTGACAGCTTACGAGCCTGCAAATGCCAAACACTCTCCCTACTTTGCAGCCTTATTGGAAAACAAGTTGGTGACAAACTTGCGCAAGTCGTCGCCATGTAGCCCCGTTGCAAGGATGTTGTTGTTGGCATCTAGCACAAAGATAGCCGGAATGGCAGTTACGCTGTAGCTTTTGGCCACTTCGTCTTTCCAACCTTTAAGCGAAGAAACCTGCGTCCATGTAAGCTGGTCTTGTTTAACGGCAGCCAACCAACGGTCGCGCTTTTCGTCTAACGAAACATTCACAATTTCAAGTCCTGCGGCATGAAAGTCGGCGTATAGCTGGCGCAATACGGGGTTGTTAAGCCTGCACTGACCGCACCACGATGCCCAAAAGTCTACGATTTTCACCTTCCCGGGCATCTTGCTAAGGGTGAACTTACGGCCATCGGAGGTAGGCAAAGTAAAGTCGGGGGCTTTACTTCCCTTGCTCACTTGCTGCAAACGTTCTATGCGTTGTTTCAAGATAAGTCCGCTACGGCTCTGCTGTGCCTTGCTGCCAAGCTGCGCATAAAGCTGTTGGCAGGCCTCCAAGGGGGCGTCTTTGCTTTCTGCCTCTTGTAGAAGCAAACTGGCAGAAAGGATGTTATCGTTGGCAGAAATAAAGTTAAGGCGTTCGGTTTCCAAGGCTTTTTGCAACTGTGCGATGGTGTCGTTTACCCTACTGGCACTACCATAGCGCAAAGCTTTGCGAAGACTATCGGCCCGTTGTTGCAGCTTGGCCACGCTTTGCATCAGGCTTAGGCACTTCTGTTGGTATGCCCTATCGGTGTCTTGCAAGCCTTTTCCGCGCACAAACCAGCCCTCGTCGTTGCGCAAAAGGGCGCGATAATCTGTGCCAGGCTCGATAAAGAAGGAGAAACCGCCTTGATAACCAGCTACCAACAGGCGGGCTGGCAGCGGTTCGGTAAGTTCGATATTGGGCATGGAGAAACGTCCGTTGGCAAAGGCCACGGTGTGGATGAGATCCCAACGGCTCTCCGAACTGCGTACAACAAGTTGCAGTTGCCCCTCTGAAATGCCTTCTATCTCGCCTTCGATACTGCTTGATTGCTGTGCTAAGAGCGTGGTGGCAAAGAGCGAGAAGAGGAATGTGAAGAAGTATTTATACATGAATGGATGTTTTTTTAGTGTGAAATTGGAAGTTAGTTGACGAGATTGTTAGTCAACTTGTCAACTAACAATTTCATCAACTTAACACCTTATTTGTTACTTGGCAACGCATACGAATACTCGCGAACAAACTGAACATCGAGGATGTTGCCCAGTTTATGCCCCTCGCTATCCTTGTCGTAGAACAAGGGTGTGTAGGTTTCGTCCACGTCTGATGCCGTATTGAGCTTAATTTCGGCAATGGCACCGTTGGCTCCATTATTCAATCCGATGCTCAGATAACGTCCTAAGTCGGTAGAATAAATAAAGGTATCTTCCGAACGGAACTTCATACACGCAATGGTATAGCCCGCAGGAGCACTGTACAACACGGCCTTATCGCCGTTGTTCACGTTATATCGCACCACATCAGCACCATCTGCATAGAAGAGATAATTGGTGCTGAACCACGTATTATAAAGGATAGTGGCAACAGACGAGGGCGTAAAGCCTTCCAGTTTCTGTCCCTTGATGGTGTAAGCAGGTTCGTCGCCACTGCCGCCAGAGCCCTTGTCGCCATCAGTTGCCGTTGAGGTGAGTTGGTAGAGGTAATAGTTGGGGGCGGCTTTATCGCGGAAAATGAAGTAAGGCGTGGCCTTATCGTAGTTCTCGCGATACTGAATAAAGCCGTATATTGCCTTTTTACCAACGGGCGAGAGTCCTTCTTTCAGTCCCGAAAAGTCAACATGTGCGTCCAGAACAGGATTGTTCAGCTGTGCCTGATATGCCTGTTGCTCTGCCCAAATGCCGTAACCATCGTCTTTGCTTACATACAAGAAACGGTTGTTGCGTCCGTCCCACAACACGAAATGGCTTGCCGTGATGGCGGCAGCGGTAACGTTATAATTAGCCACAGAGCCTCCGGTGGCGGGCGTTTTAAATGAAGGAATGGTCCGAGCCGTTAAAAAACGACCGTCCTTACCCAACATATAGTAGAAGTCCGACTGGTTAGAGGGGTCGCCCGTCATGCCAATCTTTTCTGCCAAGAAAGCACCTTGGGCACTCACCGGCACAACAAAATCTTTGTATGCCGTGTATCGTGGTGTCAATCCGAAGGGGTCGTAGGCCTTCACCTCGCCCTTATTTAGGAACACGATAAAGTTCTGTTTCTTCAAGAAATCCCTGCCTTCGGCTACCAATCCATATTGGTACATCAGCTTATAGGCATCGGTAAAGGGGTTTTTCTCTTCTTTAAAGATAAGCTTATAGGCATCGCTGCGCACGTTGGTAACAGCACCAACCGTCTCTACATTGCCCAACTGAACGCTGCCCGCCTTGCCATGAAGGAAGAAAAGGCTGTTTTTATAGATGGGACGAGTGGCTACCGCAAAGTTCTGATAGCGCGAAAGGCCCGTGCTACGGTCGTGTACTTTAAGGTGTACAGTGAAACGAGTGGCCTTGCCCACAGGCAGTTCAACATCTAGATAGCCCTTAGTTGTAAATGTATCCGTTACGGTTTCCTTGCCCTTCTGATAAGAACGAATCCATTGGAAGTCTAGATGGTCGGTATTTTTTAACAGCGTTTGTCCCACCTGCACTTCAATACGCTTGTGCGTTTCGTCCGCAGTAAGCGGCTGGGTAAACTCTATGGTCTGCCCCGTAAGCGTTTCTACCGAGGCAGGTGAAAATATAAGCGTGTCGATGGCGTTCATTCCATCGAAGCTGTACGTATAGTTTCCCTTGTCTTCGTAGCAGGAAGAGAACATGCCGGCAACAAGCAGAGAAAGACAAGCGGCCTTGCTCCCAACGCTTTTCCAAGGCGAGCGGAGAGCCGTTCTCAGATGCTTACTCACCGCTAGTATGATTATATTATTCGTCATTTCCAGTTAATTTATACGTTATTTTATGGATTTGCGTTTGGCGCACCCATCGTTTTGTGCGCCAAACGCACCTTCTTAATGCCCATGCTTGCCTTACGGCACAGTGGGGAACGTAAAGGAGTAAGTGCCTTGTGCGGCCTTTTCGCGGAACAACTTGTTGCAAGCCTTGATGGCCGCTTCGCCTCCAAGCGAGGCATCCCAGTGCACATCGCCCCACTCGTTCATCACGGGGAAGAGCTGATTAAGCACGAAATCCGCGCCCTTATGCGCAAGCCATACGTTTATCATAAAGCGATATTTCGCCGCAGAATAGGGTCCGTAGTACTTTTCAATCATGGCTTTACCTCCTTGTTGGTCTTTCCAAGGCTGCGGTTCAACCAGTTCGTAGGCCACATTAGGCAACATGGGGATGTAGAAACTGCCCTTGTAGCTGTTGCCTGGCCGCCATCCGTCCAGATAAAAGGTGTTGTATCGTTGCATCATCAGGTTCACCGCACGCAGGTTCACCGCCTTCATCGCCGCCTCGTTGCCTCCAAGTTGGGCATATTCGTTGGCCGTAGTGATGTCCATGCTGTTGCAAAGCCCTACGAAAGAACCGCTTTGGTAACTGCCCAGATAGGTGTCTTGTAGCGACGTCCAATACCAAGGCTTGGCGTAAGTGTTGTCGTTAGTGAAGGGGATGTCTACCTCAATAGCTGTTTGTGGAGCCGCTTGCTGCTGACGGCGAAGGCTGTCTACGGCAGCGAGATTCCACTGAACGAACTTAGAATAGTCGTTCTCGGCGTAGAAATTGTTACGCTTCGTCACCTTAACCAGCAACTTTTGCTTGGCTGCCGACCATGTTCCGAAGTACGAACCACCCATGCCGTCCCATTGCGATGGCTTGGTATAGGCCTCCTTCACATGCAAGGTGAAAGATTGAAAGTCCTTTATCCCCTCGCCTATCTGCGAGGCTGGGTCGCTGGCATCGATGTAAACTTCCGCCTTAAAGGTGCTGTCTACCAATGAGGGACGTTGCGCCAACACCATCACCGACTTCTCGTTTTCGCCTGGTTTGAACACCACTTCGGGACAAACCACGGTGGCTTCGGCCACGCCCTGCACGGCTCTGGACTTGAGAACCACCTTTCTGGGTTGGTCGGAATTGCGCCCCATCAACTTAAGCTTTAAGGAAACGCCAATTTCTTTGGGAGCGGTGAGAATGGAGTCGGCAAAGTTTACTGTGGCGTTAAGTGCATCTTTGTTGCCGTAATTGAAGTAAACGCCGTCGCCATCATCGGCATAAAGTGGCACCATTTCTTCCTTGCAAGCGGAAGAGAGCATGCAGCCAAGGGCCACGGCAACGACATATCCAAACTTATTCTTCATCTTCATCGTGGTTTAAGGGTTGGTTTGTGGGGTTTGTTTGCCGGCTTGTGCATCGTGAGATGCGGTCCAGCCATATTCTTTCTCTGCATCGGGAAGTGGGAACACAAAGCGTTCTTTCGACAAAACGATGCTGTTATCGTAGGTCAGCTCCGTTATTCCGTGGCGTTTCAAGAAGTACCAATACTGCCCTTCGGCATAAAATTCCTTGCGGAACTCGCGGTCTAAGGCCTTCATGCGACTAGCCTCGTCGGTGAAGTTAACGTTAAGCGAGCGCGAATAGCCACGCTTGTTACGCACGGCATTGAGAAATCGGGCAGCCTGAGTTAGGTCTGGCGTCATTTCGCAGAGGATGTAATACATCTCTGGCAGGCGTATCAGTGGCACTGCCTCCTTGGGGTTGGTGTTGTACTTACGCGACAAAGCGGTCTTTGCTGCTGCGTGTTCGTAGAACGCTGAACTCTTCGAGCGCATGTCTTCGCGGCGGTCGCCCGACACTTCAAAGTAGCTGTTGAACCGTTCTGAACGGATAAAGTACTGGGTTGTGTACTTTTCTCCGTCGGCCCAATGCGACGAAAAGGTTTCGGTAAGGTGGTAGATGTTAAGCGCAGCGATGCACTCGGAGAAGAGGATTGGGTCGTCTTGGTTGCTCGAAACCAACGTCAGGCCGCAATTGTCCACCACATCTTGTGCGCAAGCCACGGCATTTGCGGCATCGCCGGCATAACAATAGATACGCGCCATAAGGGCGTTAACGGCATGGTAGTTAAAGCGGAACCGGCGTTCGCTGTTGTCCAAGCGCATTTTCTTCTCATGTGCCAGCAGTTCTTTGGCCTCTCCGAGGTCTTTCAAGGCCAATTTCACAATCTCTTTCGCAGGCAAAAGCGGCTGCTTAGAATTATCGGCCACCATGCGATAAGGAATACATGGCACATCTGCTGCGGCCGCATCCTTACCATATTTCCACGGTCCCCAAGCCCTAAGCAGGTCGAAATGGCAATACGCCCTTACGGCAAGAGCTTCGGCGCGGAAAGTGTTTCGGGTCTTCACGTTGCGTATAACCGACTCTCCATTGCGGTCGAGCCACTTAATATAGTTATTGCAATTGGCAATTACATTATAGAGTTTCAACCACGATTGGGCAATCTTCTGCTTGGTTCGGAAACCATCCGAGGTTGCCGTGGCGTAGTTATAGATGGCTGCACGGTCGTTGGCTCCGTCGGGGATGTAGTCGTATTGCTGGGCCAACTGGTCGAGCAGGCCGAACGACATGTTGCCGCCGTAAGCCCCTTGGTCGGTCATCAGCAGGTAGATACCCGTGAGCGAACTTTCAAAACCCGACTCGGTAGAGAACATCTCATCGGCTTTGAGGTCGGTCTTGGGGCTTACATCAAACCATCCCGAACAGGCCGTTACCAGCGAACAAGCCAGAAGGAGGGTGCCCATGCGGCACACCTTATATAATATGGAGGGGAAAATTAAATGCTTCATAGGGCTATTTACTTAAAGATGATGGAGCAAGTTAATGTATAAGAACGTGAGAAGGGATAGCCAAGACCGCGCTCCATCTTCACCGTTGACAGGCGCAAGAGGTCGTTGGTGGTGAAGTTGAGCGACAGCACGTCGATGTTTAGTCGGCTCAAAAGCTTATAGTCGGTTTGCTTAAAGCGGTAGCCAACGTTCACGCTTGCCAACCTCAGTTCGTTATCTTTCATGATAAATCGGTCGGAAGCAGGCGTTTGCGAACCATTAAGGTCTATGCGCTTGTACTTTGTTACATCGCCGGGTTTGCGCCAACGGTCTTGCGCGGCACGGCGGTCTAGATTATAAGCGATGTTGCTATTCTCTATCTTGTCTACCAAAGTCTGGTTGTAAACAATGCCGCCCCATTTGTAGATGAAACCAAGCGTACACGAGAGGTCGCGCCAATTAACCGACGAACTGATGGTGCCGTTCATCTTCGGTGTGGTGTCGCCAACGGGAACCTTGTCTGCGGAGTTCCACTTAAAGGTCTTTTCCCCATTACGCGTAAGGAACACTTCGTTACCGGTCATTGGGTCGATACCCAACGAACGCACCGCGTAATAAGTGGTGGTAGACTTGCCTTCTTGGTAAACTGGCAGCGGAGCCGACTTGGATTTAAGTTGCTCTTCGTTCATTTTACGAAGGTAGTCGGATATCTTACGTATCTTGTTTCGGTTGTGGTTCATACCCAAAGCCACCGTCCAATAAAATTGCTTACGGATATTCTGCAAAGCGATAACGTTGAGCGTAGCATCGAAACCGCGGTTTTGAAGTTCGCCAGCGTTGATGTATTGCGACTCGAAACCTGTTGAGGGGGCAAGGTCGTAGTTGGTTAACAACTGCCTACTGATGTTGTTGTAATAGTTGAACGAGAGGTTGGCACGGTTCTTCCACACGCCCACATCAAGCCCAAAGCTCATGTTATCTGTCTTAGTCCACTTGATGTTGGGGTTGTTCAGGCGCGACAACACAGCTCCCAACGTGGAGAACGAGGCATAAGGGCGCATCGTTTGGCTGAACGTGTAATACTCGATGGCATCGGCAGGACTAGAATTTTGCGCACCCGTTACACCATAGGTGGCTCTAAACACGAGGTTAGACACGCGACCAGCCAACCACTTTTCGCGATAAGCGTTCCACCTTAAACCAACGCTCCAAAAAGGAGTGAGGTTGTGGTCGGCATATCTTGATGTTATTTCGCTGCTCACGTTAACATCCACCGAGTAACGGTTGTCGTAGCTATAAGAAAGTTGCGTGATAAGTCCCATCGACCTTGCGATAGACTCTGAGCCGCTGGGATGGGTTCTCATCTTGTTTCCGAAGATGAAATCGTCCATGTGCGAATCGGGATAACCCACGGCCGAAAGGTTTACATAGTTGCTGCGGTCTTCGCTAAGTGTCCAGTTGCCAAACACGCTGAGCAGGTGCTTTTTAAAGGCCATGTTCCAGTTCAAGCCCAGGTTACTCGACCACGAGGTCATCTCGCCCGTGTTCTTGGTGTAGCTACCACGCAAGGTCTTGTCCAATTCGGTAATGAAAACCGTGTGCGTAGCAGGCAAGAAATTCTCCGTTCGCGCCATTCCGCGCATGTAAGAAACGTTCTCGGTGAGCCTCAAATTCTTCAACAAGCGATACTCCAAGTTAAGGCTAGCCGTGATGTTGGTGTTGCTTGTCAGGTCTTTTATGCCCACATTGGCATTATAAAGGGGGTTGGCAATGGGCACACTACCCGAACCCGTGTGGTTGTCTAGCTGTTGCAAATACTCTCCAAAGTCGTTTGTCGGACGATAATAGGGGTTTACTCGCGTATATTCGGAGAACGAGCCGTAGGGCGAATTGTGTCCGTCTGTTTCCGAGAGGTTAAGACTTGCACCTACCGAAACGTTTTCTTTGCGATAGGTCATGCTGAAATTAAGGCTCTTATTGTTTTGTTCCGAACCCTTCATCACGCCAGGGTTAAACGCGGCGTTAAGGTCTAGGCTATAACGGAAAACCTCTGTACCGCCGGCTGCCGATATCGAATGGCGGTGCGTAATGGCTGTACGCAGCGGCTTGCTCAGCCAATAAGTGTCTACACCAGCCAGCACGTTGCGCAACAATTGGTTGTAGCGGTTCATGCTCTTGTCGTTAGAGGGTTCGTAAACGCCAGCATCCCATTCCATCTGCAACTTCTCGCGCGCGTTCATTAGCTTATAGTCGGTAAGGTCGGGTGCCTGTATGGTCAGACCTCCATTGTAGCTAACCGACAGCACACCGTCGGGCGCAACCTTGGTCTCGATAACCACTACGCCGTTAGATGCGCGCGAACCATAGATGGCTGTTGCGGCTGCATCTTTTAATATAGTGACGTTTTCGATACGTTCGGGGTCGAGTTGCAATATGCGACTCATCGACACGATGAACCCGTCAAGCACAAAGAGCGGTGTGTTTGGGCGGCTCGAAACGTTGTCGAGCAACAAGTCCATGCTGTTAAGCGATGCCGTTGTGCCCAGGTTTTGGTCGCCGCGGATAAGGAATTCGGGCTGTGCATTGGGGTCCGAACCACGCGTGTTGCTTTCCAACACTTTGAAACTGGGGTCGTAAAACTGCAAGCTTTTAAGGATGTTGTTGGGATTTAGCTTGCGCAACTCTTCGCCTTTCACCGACACATAGTTGCCTGTAAAGCTAGATTTGCTTCTCTTGCTAAGACCCGTAACCACCACTTCTTCCACCATGTGGCCATCGGCTTTCAGCGCAATCTTCATGTTTGGGTTTGGTTTGGTAATCTGCAACGAAACGCTTTCGTAGCCCATATACGACACTTTGATGGAGCTCTTGCGCGGAACTTGCAGCGAAAATTTGCCGTTCACATCGGTGATGCTACCCTTTACGCCGCCCGTCTTAGTGCCATCGGTAAGCATAACGGTGGCACCAACCAGCGTTTCGTTGGTCTTGGCATCCGTAACCACACCCTCGATGCGTAGCATTTCTTTGTCTTCTACATCCCTGTTGTAAGACGAAATGATGATATGGCGGCCTGTTTCGTAGCGCACCAACACGTTTTGGTCGCCAATTAAGCGTCCCAAAACCTTGTCTAACGGTACGTCTTTTACGTTTAATGTAGTTGGACGGGCAATGCCCACAAGTGCCACTTCTTGAAATTCGATGGTGGCATTGGCTTGTTTCGCCACTTTTTCGAGCACCGTTCCCAATGGTTCGTTGCTCACGCGCAGCGTCACAGGCGTATTCTTCCAGTCGTCGAGTGCCCCACTTTGGGCTTTCGCACTGGTAACACACAGCAACATGGCACATAGCATACATAGCCACCCAAGTGCTGTTTGGTGGTTGTTTTCAGTTGTTCTCATCGATAAGCAGGATTAGTTTATGATGCGTTTCGAAATTGGTTGG
Organism: Prevotella sp. oral taxon 317 str. F0108; assembly: GCF_000162415.1. NCBI lineage: Bacteria > Pseudomonadati > Bacteroidota > Bacteroidia > Bacteroidales > Prevotellaceae > Prevotella > Prevotella sp. oral taxon 317. The sequence goes on from NZ_GG740075.1 coordinate 252,537, forward strand.
CGTGTAGATTGTTGTTTTGATGGGGCCATAAAAGGCAAAGGGCCAGGCGCTATCCACATTCAGCCCTTTGCATAGTTCTCCCCGTTTAGAGGTGCAGATGTGCGGCATTACAGCCTATTCCATCAGCTTTTCAAGAATGGCTAGATAACCCTTGTCCACGTTATGCTTAGCCTTATATTCGGCAAACAGCGGTTTGGCACGTTCCAATTCTTTCCCATTGCGTATAAAGCTAACGAGCAGTTGGTAAAGCACGGCGTCGCGTTGTGCGCCCTGATAGAAGGCAGCCAGCTCCTTATACATGGTTTCTAGCTGTCGGGGCATGGTGTATGTTGCTTTTTTGGCAACAGCCTTTTTCTCGTTTTCGTAGAAACAATAGCGCATAAGGAAACTCACGTAGTCGGGGTTACGCAATGCTCCTTCGCCCGAACGTGTCTTAACACCGTCCATCAGTTTCCAATAATCACCAATGCCTTGTTCGGCGATGGGTGTCTTTCGGGTGTCGGCATACATCTGCGGATATTCCATAAACGAGATGTAGGCGGCCGCCTCGGTATTGGCTAGGATGTATTCGGCTGCCACATCGCTTAACTGCGACTTTTGCTTAGCCACCATCTCTTGTACCTTCGATAGCAGTGTTCGCGAGTCTTCAATTCGCTGCTGCGGCTTAATGTCTACCACGACACAAGCCAGCAGCTGACTTTTATAACGCATCTGCCGCCGCATGTCGTCGATGTTACTTATCAGGCGGTTGGCCGATACGGCCTTTTCACTTCCACTGAACACCACCTCCGAAGGGCGTTTTCCATCGTAGCGCACCACGGCATGTATGCTGTCGCCTGGCATCAGCAACACATTCACCTGTCCGTTAATAAGCATGCACACGGGGTTCTTTGTTTCGAACGAGTACAAATGTTCATCGCCGGGGTTGGTATGAAACTCGGCATTGAAGAAAGGCGACTGCAAACAATCGAAATATACCATTTCTTGTTTGTAGCCATAAACCTCAGCACTTAGTGTTGTCTTCTTCTGAGCATAACCATTAAAGGCCAATACGCATAGTGCTCCCAAAAGAAATTTTCTTGTCTTTGCTGTCATTGGGTATGTTTAAAAGCGGTTAGAAATATAAATTGTCAAAGGCATCGGGTGCGGATGATATATTCCTTCACTCATATCTATCCGCAAATAAAATTCATCATCTATCTTTACTTGGCTGTAAAATTAGTAAGTGTAAACCATCCAATATCTTAATTTTTGGTTAAAAAACATAAATAGCACATGCGTTCATGCTACATAACATAAAAAACGAGCATTTTAGGTCTGCATATTAACTGCAATTATATCGAATATTAAGTTTCTAGATACCGACGTCGTTTCGACTTTTGATGTTTGTATAACATGGGGAGGGGGTTTACCATCTGTGTGATGCCAAACCAAGATAAACGTTCTGCGCATGTACGAAGTGCAGGACTTATCAACTCAACAACTCCCAACTCACAACCTCACGGCCTACCCCTCTCGTAACTCGCCAATTTGTAAACTCGTCAACTAAATCACTCGTCAACCAAATTACCCGTTAACTTGTCAACTCGTTAAGCTGATGATTTGTCAACTTTTCAGTTCGACTTTTAACATTATGAGTGCCCTTTTTGCCAACCAACTGCCAACCTTGTCGCAAAAAATCGATTCTCGCGGAGGTTTGTTTCGGTGTAAAAAGTGGTCAGTTGTACATGCAGTCAAAATGAATTTTTATTTAAACAGACCGCCACTAACACCCGTTTTTGGGCGATTTGCAGCTAAATGCAGTGCGTTTTGGTGCTAAATGCGGTGCGTTTTGGTGCTAAATGCAGTGCGTTTTGGTGCTAAATGCAGTGTGTTTTGGTGCTAAATGCAGTGTGTTTTGGTGCTAAACACAAGGCAAAATGCGGCAAAATGCAAGTCGAAAAGCATAAATATACACCACAAATGTATAAACAAAACCTTTTAGAGACATCAAAAACATGACTAAAAAGGGCAAAATAGTCGTTAAAAAGTGGAATTTTAGGGGCTAAAAGCGGAAAATTGGAGTTGAAAAAATACGAGTTGGCAACCAAACTAGAAAGGCAAAATGGTGCAAAATGTAGGTTCTAGGCTTAAAAATAGACAAACACCAAGGCATGAAAGGGTAGAAATAGCGGTAATTTACCTACTTTTTAACCGATATTTTCGCTAGAACGGAGTAAAAAATAGAACGAAATTGTAAAAATAAAAATAACAATTTAAGCTTTTGAGCTAGCGGGTTGAAGAGTTGGTGAATTGATGTTTTTGAGTTGGTGAGCTTGTGAGTTGGTGAGTTGATGAGTTGGTAAGTTAATACGTTGATGTTTTTGAGTTAGTGAGGTTCTATGTTGATGGGCTGGTAAGTTGCAGAGTTGATATATTCGGTAGTAGTTGAACTCTCGTGAATTTATAAGCCAGTGAGTTGGTTAGTGCCGCACTTCGTATATGCCGAGGAGTGTTTGTCCTATGTTGGCATCACAAAGACAACACGCTGTTATCACTTGATAGAAACACCAAAAGTTAAGGCGGTTTCATCATAAAAGCCACCTGCTGCAACAACCATAGCCATTTACAGACCGCACATTTAGCACGTTGTAGCCAAAAAACACGTGCCCACACTTTGCAAACTGCCATAAAAAGGCTACTTTTGCAAGAAAGAAAAGATATATAGGCATGGCAAAGCACAACGACTTGGGCAAATGGGGCGAAGATTTAGCTGCCCAATACCTGCAAAAACAGGGATTTGTTATTCGCGAACGCGATTGGCATTGCGGCAAACGAGACATCGACCTGGTGGCGATTACAGCCGACTTGACCACCGTTGTGTTTGTTGAGGTGAAGACACGAACGACAGACGAGGTGTCGGAACCTGCCGATGCGGTGAACAGGCAGAAGATAAGAAACCTTGGAATTGCCGCCAACAACTACATCAAACAGTTTAATGTGGTGGAACAGGTGCGTTTCGACGTGGTGACAATCGTTGGCAACAGCAACGAAAACGCCAAGCTGGAACACATCGAAGACGCCTTTAACCCACTGCTGGCTTAGGCATGAAGATTAGGCAGATACACTTGGAAGAAACCACTTCGACCAACACTTATATAAAAGGACTGGCGTTGGAGGCAGACGAAATGGTGGTGGTGAGCACCCTTTGGCAAACGGCGGGGCGCGGACAAGGCGTTAACCGCTGGGAAAGCGAACGGGGAAAGAACCTGCTTTTCAGCCTAATGGCGCGCCCTTCGTTCGTTGCCGTGCAACAACAGTTTGCCTTGTCGATGGCAGGAGCATTGGCCATCAAGGATGTTTTGGACCGCTTTACGCCCGACATCCGCATAAAATGGCCGAACGACATCTATTGGCGCGACCGCAAAATCAGCGGAACGCTTATCGAAACGAGCCTTGCGCATGGCGAAATCAGTCGTTTTGTGTACGGCATCGGGCTGAACGTTAATCAGGTTCGGTTTGTTAGCGATGCGCCAAACCCTGTTTCGCTTGCGCAGATTACGGGCAAGCAGGTGGCACTGATGCCGCTGCTCGACAGCATTGTTGAGGCTTTTCTCGCACAATGGGACTTGTTGAAAGCAGGCCAAACCCACCTCATCGCCGCTCGTTACAACGCCTCACTTTATCGCGCAACGGGCTTTCACCGTTACAACGACAAACAAGGGGCATTTGATGCAGAACTTGTTGGGGTGGAAACCGATGGCCTAATAACCCTACGAGATAGGCAAGGACAACTGCGAACTTACTCGCAACCCTACGCCACCAACGGCGAAATGGCCGACAAGCTGCGGTTCGAGATTTAGCGACAGCGCGCTAGCCGTATAAGTTAGAACAAACCAATAACATTATATACAATGTACAAAAGAATATTATTAAAGTTGAGCGGCGAGAGCTTGATGGGCACTCAAAGCCACGGAATAGACCCACAACGTCTGCAAGAATATGCCCAACAGATTAAGGCTGTGCATGAGATGGGCGTGCAAATAGGTATCGTTATCGGTGGCGGAAACTTCTTTCGCGGACTTAGTGGGGCGCAAAAAGGTTTCGACCGCGTTAAGGGCGACCAGATGGGCATGTGCGCAACGGTGATGAATTCGTTGGCATTAAGTTCGGCCTTAGAGGCCATCGGCGTGAAAACGAAGGTGCTTACGGCCATTCGCATGGAGCCTATCGGCGAGTTTTACAGTAAGTGGAAGGCCATCGAGAGCATGGAGTCGGGCTACGTCTGCATTTTCTCTGCCGGTACGGGTTCGCCATATTTCACCACAGACACGGGCAGTTCGTTGCGCGGAATAGAAATAGAGGCGGACGTAATGCTAAAAGGTACGCGCGTGGACGGCATCTATACGGCCGACCCAGAGAAAGACCCAACGGCCACAAAGTTTGCAGAAATAACCTACGACGAAATTTATACGCGGGGCTTGAAGGTGATGGACCTCACCGCAACCACGATGTGTAAGGAGAATAACTTACCCATCTACGTGTTTAACATGGATGTTATGGGTAATCTCGAACGCGTTATGCGCGGTGAGAATATCGGGACGTTGGTGCATAATTAAAAGGATAAGCATTCTAGCTTTCAGACCGGTCGGACCTGGTCTGACTGGTCCGACTGGTCCGACTGGTCCGACTGGTCCAACTAGCCCAACTAACCTGCCCCACACCAAGCCCAAGTGGCAAAGCATTTGGCTTAACTCCATAACTCCTTAACTCCTCAAAAATAACTCCTCAAAAATAACTCCTCAAAAAAACATGGAAATAGTTTTTGCCCTTATCGTCATTGTGGCTGTAGTCTTCGTTTTCGTACTCTTTAAGAATACGAAGGCGGGGTACGAACGGCAGATTGATGAACTGAAAAAGCAACTGGAAACAGAACGCGAGTATGCTAAACGCATGCTCGACCAAGCCGACGACAACCTGCAACGGGCTAACCAAAACCTTGATAGGGAACGCCAACACGCCGAAGACTTACGTAGGGAAAGCGACCAACGATGGGAACAAAAGCTGGAAAGTCTGAAAAAAGACATGCAAAACACTGCCGCTAAAGAACTGGCGGCTAAACAAGAGGAATTGCAAAGGGCGAACCGCACACAGATGGACGACCTTTTGAGGCCTATTAAGGAGCAGTTTACAGACTTTAAACGGGCTGTGGACGAGAGCAAAACGCAAAATGAGGTGAACAAAACCGAACTGCAAAAGGCTTTTGAAAACACAATGAAACTGTTTCAGCAGCAACAACAGCAAACGGTTGACAGCCTGAAACAACAAACAGAACGCATTGGCGAAAATGCGGCTAACCTTTCGCGAGCCTTGAAAGGCGAGAGTAAAACGCAAGGCGACTGGGGTGAGATGGTTCTTGAAACGCTTTTGGAGAATAGCGGCCTGCAACGCGATGAGGAGTTCTTTGTGCAAGAAACGGTGAAGAGCGAAGATGGCGCAACGTTTCGCCCCGATGTGGTTGTGAGGTTTCCCGAAGGGCGGTCGGTAGTGATTGACTCTAAGGTGTCGTTAACGGCATACGCCGACGCCGTAGCTACTGATGACGAACACGAACGCGACCGCTTGCTGGCCGAACACGCCAAAAGTGTGCGCAGACATGTGGACGAGCTGTCGGCTAAAAGCTATGATAAGCTAGTGGAAGATGCTATCGGGTTTGTGCTGATGTTTGTTCCCAATGAGAACAGCTACATCGCAGCCATGAAACAACAGCCAGATTTGAGCCGCTATGCATACCAAAAACGCATCATCATCATTTCGCCCAGCAACTTGCTCATGGCCTTACAACTGGCTTATAACCTGTGGCAATACGACAGACAGAGCAAAAACGTGGAGAAGATAGTGAAAACTGCCGCCGACTTATACGACAAGGTGGCGGGCTTTACGGAGACCTTCACCGACCTTGAAGGCCAATTGCAACGTCTTGCCCGTAACTTCGAGCAGGCTCGCGGTCAGCTTTTCGATGGCAAGGGTAATGTGCTTCGGCGTATCGATGGCCTCCGCGCATTGGGCGTAACACCTAAAAAGAGGATTAAAGGATTGGAAGAGGAGGGATTATGAGGAGTTATTTTTGAGGAGTTAAGGAGTTATGGAGTTAAGGAGTTAAGCCAATAGCTTTGCCGCTTGTGTTTGTAGGTGGTGTCAGGCTAATAGGACAAGTCAGAGTTGTCCGACCTATCAGACTTGTCAGACCAGTCCGACCAGTCCGACCATTCCAAAAGCTAGAACGAACTATAAATCTAGAAACTGCTCAGCTGCTTTAAAGGGCGTTAGCCATCTTTTCACCCTTTCACCTTTTCACCTTTATTCTTCCCCTCCAACTTCTTTTTCCGCACCAGCATACTAATAAACGATTGTTCCGCCATATACGAAGAACGCGCAAAGGGAGAGCTTTCGGCGTTCTCGTAACCTATGCGCACAGCAGTTCGCTTATACGACAAGAACTTGTCGGGATGAACATATTCCACCACATCCAATTGCTTTTCGCTCGGTTGCAGATACTGCCCAATGGTTATCATTCGGCACCCAACGTCGTAAGCCTCTTGCAGCAAAGCGTTCACCTCTTCCTGCGTTTCGCCCAAACCCAACATGATTCCTGTCTTAGTGATAAAGCCCTGCTCGGCAATCTCACGCAAAGTACCCATGCTGTTGCGGTAGGTAGCGCGGTGGCGAACGCTTGGCGTGAGTCTTTCCACCGTTTCCAAGTTATGCCCAACGATGTCGGGCGCAGCCGCTAACACCGTTTGCAGCTCCTGCCCGCGATAGTCGGGGATAAGCACTTCGATAATAATCTCCGGACAAAGTTCGCGTATCCGGCGGATGGTTTCAGCCCAATGAGCCGCCCCCTTGTCGGGTAAGTCGTCGCGATCTACCGATGTTATCACACAATGCCTTAGCTCCATCGCCCGCACACTACGCGCAATTTTCAACGGTTCGTGAGGGTCGGGCGGCAAAGGATTCCCTGTTTGCGTGGCGCAAAATCGGCACGCACGTGTACAACGGTCACCCAATATCATGAAGGTAGCCGTTCCGCTTTTCCAGCAATGTCCCTTATTCGGGCATTTTCCACTACTGCATATCGTGTGCAAACCATTCTCTTCGAGCGTTTTCTCTACAAATCCGTATTTCTCTCCACCCTCAATCTTGGTGTAAAGCCATTTAGGTTTTCTCAGATAAGGTTTGCGTATAGATTGTTCTTCCATTGTATAGCACATTTAGGCTGTTGTTAATGATGTTGCACGCTGTACTCCGCATAGCGTGGACGTAACAATTTGCACGACAAAGATAAGGTTTTTAACCTAAATAGAAGAAGATACAAGGCACTTTTTTGCGCCCCATCCTTGGGACAGGCCCATACATTTTTTGTACGTGCACGAAAGAGCAGACCGAGAAGTAAGCAAAAATAACATTCATACGCATTGCGAATGAACATTTATTTTTATCTTTGCAATACATTAATCACAAACAGATAAACGATGAAAAAAACAATTGTTATATTCGGTTCGTCAATGGGCACCTGCCAAGGCATAGCCGAAAAAATAGCCGAGAAATTGGACGTGGAAGCCATTAACGTGGGCGACCTGACTGCCGACGTGCTTAACGAAAACGAGAACCTGCTGCTGGGAACATCCACGTGGGGCTCGGGTGAGATGCAAGACGACTGGTACGAGGGAGTGAAACTGCTCGACGAAGTAGGCCTAAAAGGCAAAACGGTGGCCATATTCGGCTGCGGCGACTCCAATTCCAACGCCGACACGTTCTGCGGAGGAATGGCCGAGCTGTGTGAAGCCGCCACCAATGCGGGGGCTAACGTGCTCGAAGGCGTGCCTACCGAAGGCTACACATTCGAAGACAGCCCTGCGGTTAAAGACGGAAAGTTTGTTGGACTTGCGCTCGACAATGAGAACGAGGCCGACAAGACCGACGAACGCATCGATGCTTGGCTGGCACAGATTAAGCCCGCGTTGTAATGTGGGCAAGCCAACGTGGCGCAAGCCGTAGGTAAAACCGTAAACGGAACTAGCGGAAGACCATCTTACGCTAGGTTTCCGTTTACACACTTGGTGCAAAAGAACAACGCATCTGCCCCTACAATCTGCGTACGTCTCACTATCGCAACAGAAGGCCTCTCACAAAAAGGGCAGCGAAGTAAAGACAGGAAATGGCCGCCCCTAAAAAGAAAAGAACAAATGCAACGCGGCTTATTCGCCGTCGGCAAACAACGTACCACCACATCAAACCATTATCTCAACAATGAAGGTAAAGCTAGACACAAAGAAGTTCTATCCTGGGTACCCCGTCTTCATCGTCTCGTATTATGGCAAAGACGGGCAGCCCAAGCTCTCCACACTGTCTTCATCGTTCAGCATCGGCAATGTTTTCGCGATGGGGATGCATGCCAACTCGTACCTTTCCTCTTGCATCAAGCATAAGAAAGGGCTGTGCATCAACTTCTTAACCCGCAACTACCTACGAGCCATTGAACGCGCAGGACTGGTGTCTAATTTCGATTGCGAAACGAAAACAGCCGACACAGAGCTGACATTCTCTAACAACGAAACCACCAACTCACCCTACATCAACGAGGCATCCGTAGTCCTGGCCTGCGAGACGAAAGACGAAATAACCCTTCGCGACGAAGGACTTAAAGTGGTTTTGGCAGACATCCAGGAGCGATTGTGCGAGGAAAAGCTGATTGTGGACGGCCATTTTAAGTATGAAGAGCTAGACCTGCCGTTGTTGGAGGCCGATTCAAGCGGCATTTTCTACCGTTTCATGAATAAGGAATTGCAAAAAGGGGGTAGTTTCTTCAAATAGTTCCTGGTACAAAAGGGGCCAACCCAAGCCTGCTGCTCGGATATTTGGCAGGCATCGCAACATGACGTTCCGCAAGCCAAAAACGAGAAATTAAGCAGCCGAACCCCTACTTGTTTGCCCCTCGTGGCAACTTTGTATTGGCATTTACTACCACGACACCATTAGAAACGGCATTTGTCTCCCTCCAAAAAGGTTCTACACGTTTGCAACGTATCCAGTAAACTATTCGCATTTCATCAGATTACAGGAGGTATTCCGTACCCTCGTCGCCTTCAAGCATCCCTGATGGAACGCATGGAAAAGACCACTGCTGCCATAAGAAACAAAAGGAAACTATATGGGAAAGAATAAGCTTTTAACCATTGCCCAATCAATAACACTTGCATTGGCGATGGCTAGCTGCACCAATAAGCATCCTTATCAGGTAAGGCAAGACTGTTATGCTGCCATCGAAACCTATGTTGGAAGCCATAAAGAATACAACAGCTTCTTATTGCTGTCTACCCGAAAGCTTTTCAACGAGGATGGAACTCATCCCGGGTTTCTTATCGGACCACTATATAAAGGACTTGATAAAGAGCTGAAAAACTTTGCACCTATCGAGTTTTTAGAGGTTGATGGGAAAAAAGTTTATCTCTTTTCTGAGGTCTCGTACCTTACTAACAACGACAATAACCCCATAAACAACTATTGTAAACCCGATAGCACATTGCTGTTAAGCTACGACAACCATCAGATATACTGCCACTATCGCTTGGTGAACTATCTGAAAAGGGCAAAACTTTTGTTCTTTGAACAAGATAAGTTATGCATATCCAACTCGCCCGACACCCTGTATTTACCCACGATAAAGATAGATTCCTTACGCAAGTTCTAGCGAACTAACAGCATAATTCTTGTTGGCTGCATGGGGTTAATGCATTATTTTAAGCCACACCGCTTTTAAGCGATAACAACAAAACAACTAGCATACAAAGGTTTCATAGCCTTGCAACTTTTTCAATTTACCGTTATGGCACATTTCAACATCATTGATAGAATATACTTTGCGGGCGAACGCAGCCAAGATAGAGGCGACAGAAAGGTTAGCGGACCAGGTGGAATAATGGCTGGTTTACTATTCCCTTTACTCATATTGTTAGACAAATTGAATAAACTACACCTGCTGCCTTTTGGTAAGCAACTCTCAGTACTTTATGTATGTGGCTCCTTTTGTGCCCTTTTCTTCGGCATTTGGAGGTATTATGTAAAGTCGGGTCGGCACGAACGCGTGATGAATTATTATCGCGGAAGGGCAACAGACACCCCTGCATATAACTATGCGTACATCATCGGGTGGATAATAGTGTGTGTTGTTGTTACAATGATAATAGCTCAATGCAATATTTCTCTTCCTCCAAGACGGGTTTTATAGCGCATCTTCAATTGTTGCCGATGTCTTTTAGAGTAACACAGCAAACTGCATGATGAAGCTTGAATTGGAAAAAACACTTAAACAAAACCCATGATGAAAGAACAAATAATAGAACTGTTAAAGCAAGGACGTAAGTTAGAGGCCGTAGCCACAGCACATCGCTTGGGCGGAGGCACGTTGCTGCAGGCCAAACGATATGTAGATGCCGTGGAAAGGGAAACACTGAACGGCAATTCGCCAGACGATAACGACCGGGTGGTGCGCAGCTGGTCGGTGAAATACAATGGTGGCAAGCCCGTTACCATTACCCTACGCGACCAGTATGGCGAACGACAGCTTGTCGAGGGCACACTAGAATGGAACGCGATACTAGCTGAAATTACACAGACGAGGAATGAACGCGATACAACGACAGAAGGAAAGGATAAGCGATGGAGCTTCTCGTGGTGGTCAAAACGCAATCAAGAGCGTTTTGCCGACACCAATACGCACTCTCCTTCCAAATGGAAGTTCTATTTGCCCTTTGGTTTGGCTCTCGTGTTGTTTTTTGGTTTTATCACCTTTTTGACGGATTGTACCTATGGCTACGTGGGGTTGTTGCGCCAAGCGGTTATGACTTTTATCATGTTTCTTATTACTTATGCAGGCTATTTGTTGGCCATCGAGAAAAAGGAAAAATGGTATTCGCGTCTTTGGGGTGTAGTGATATGCTGTGCTAGCTGCGTGTTTGGGGTGGCTATTGGCATTGCCTTGGTGAAAGACCTTTGCACCGACAGCCTGAAAGTATATCAAGGAGAGGTGGAAGTGAATCGCCATTCAGGACGTAGAGGCACTCATTATACCGTGGAATGGGCGGGCGACGATTCTCCTTGGTGGGCAGATCATAGTATAAACCGCAGCATTTACCAAGACATGCAGGGGTATAAAAAGGCTCGTGTGGAGTATTGGCAAAATTCGGGCGTGGTAAAGAGTATACAACCGCTGTAAGTTATAGTCAAACAAAATAGGAGTTGGAACGTACGTTCCACCTGTCGACAAAGCAAACGGCTGATAACTCCCCAACTCATCAACTCGCCAACTAACTCTCAACTCGCAAACTTATCAACTCCCAAATTCACCAGCTCATCAATTCACTAACTCACCAACTCTCAATTCCTAGACTCACCAGCTCATCTACTCGCCCTCTCAACTCCTAACTGCCAAACTCCCCAACTCGACCCACCAACTCTCCAACTCATCAACTCCCCAACCAACTCATCAACTCTCCAACCAGCTCTCAACTCACAAACTCCCAAATTCACCAACTCATCAATTCACTAACTCACCAACTCTCAATTCCCAAACTCACCAGCTCACCCTCTCAACTCTCAACTCCCAAACTCCCAAACTTCCCAACTCATCAACCCACCAACTTGTCAACTCGCTAATTCATCAGCTCCCCAACTCTCCAACTCATAATCTTAAAAACTTACGATATGTTTTACAAAATGCGATTTGTTTTCCACTCATTCTAGCGAAGTTGAAACGCTAAAAGCGTGCAATTAGCTGCTTTTTTCAGTCTTTTATATCTCTCTTTTTGTCTTCTTTTGAGAAAGCCGACTGCGTTTTGCACCATTTTACCTTTCTAGTTTAGTTGCCAGCTCATTATTTTTTACGCCCAATTGCACGCTTTTAACCCCTAAAATCCTACTTTTTAACCACTATTTTGCTCTTTTCGGCCATGTTTTTAATGTCTCCAAAAGGTTTTATTTATACCATTGCAGCGGATATTTATGCTTTTCGTATCGCATTTTGCGGCATTTTGAACTGCATTTAGCACCATTTTGCCTTGCGTTTTGCACCAAAATGCACTGCATTTAGCACCAAAACGCAGTGCGTTTAGCGGCATATTGCACTGCGTTTAGCATCAAAACGCACTACATTTTGCTGCAAATTGCCAAAAACCAGTGCAAATGGCGGTGTTTTTAAATAAAAATTCATTTTGCCGCATTTGCATACTACCCCTTTTTTGCATCAAAACCAACCCGCGCGAGAATCGTTTTTTTGCGGCAAGGTGAGCTGTTGGTGGATTATAAGCCACTCATAATGTTAAAAATTATGCTTAAAAGTGGACAAAAACGGGGTGGATCGTTTATAAGTTGAGGGGTTGCCGAGTTCGTAAGTTGATGAATTCGCAAGTTTATGCCTTTACAAGGTGGTAGATTTCACGAGCTGGTGCGTTTACACGTTGACGAGTTAATATGCTGGAAAGTCTTATGGTTTTACGGGTTTATTAGCAGGCAAGGTAATCGGTTTACACGTTAACAAGGTGGTAGATTCTACTAGTTGGCGAGTTCGCAAGCAGACAAGTTATAGTCAAACAGAATTGGATTTGCAAAGCCATAGGTGCATCGTAAACAAACAAAAGTCCTCCTTATCCTCTGTGCAAGGGTTTATTGATGCCGTGCTACGCAACGTCTTGCATCCTTCTAACAACAATTTTCCAAAAGCAATTCTGTTTGACTATAACAAGTTTATGTGTTAACATGCTGGTTAGTGTTGTTGCACTAAGCCTATATCCTGCACATTACATCTTATTGTTTTTGGGGAGAGGTAAAATCTCTTAGTTCGATTGTTTAGTCGTTATAAGGTCTTTCTATGGCCTTGTTGTGCGAGTTCTAGGCGTGGCAAATGCGCATCAGTGCGGCTCCACGTTGTTTCTCTTTTTGGTATGGACACAAAAAATCCACCTCATTTGCCACTAAGCGGTAAGTTGATAGCGGCAGTGAGGTGGATTAAACGTATGTAATTACTTCAAGAGTAGTTCCACAGGGCAGTGGTCGCTGCCCAATATGTCGGTGTGGATTTTGGCGTCTAGCACTTCGGCTTGTAGGCGATTAGACACAAGGAAATAGTCGATGCGCCACCCCGTGTTGCGTTCGCGTGCCTTAAACCTGTACGACCACCAACTATATGTAACCTCTTCGGGGTATTTCCAACGGAAAGTATCTGTGAAACCTGCATCTAGAAGTTGGGTCATCTTTTGGCGTTCCTCGTCGGTAAAACCAGCGTTGCGCCTGTTGGTCTTGGGATTTTTCAAGTCTATTTCTTGGTGTGCCACATTCATATCGCCGCAAACAATCACTGGTTTACACTTATCCAAGTTGTGCAAATAGGCCTGAAAATCGTCTTCCCACTGCATGCGGTAGTCTAGTCGGCGCAGCTCCTCTTGCGAATTGGGCGTGTAAACCGTTACCAAAAAGAATGTGGGCATCTCTAAGGTGATAACCCTTCCCTCGTGGTCGTGTTGGTCTATGCCAATGCCGTAGCTAACGTTCAAGGGCTTATGGCGTGTGTAAATGGCCGTGCCCGAATAGCCTTTCTTGTCGGCATAGTTCCAAAACGAGTCGTAACCATCGAACTGTAAGTCTAGCTGACCTGCCTGCATCTTTGTTTCTTGCAGGCAAAAGAAATCGGCATCAAGCGCTTTAAAGGTGTTCTCAAAGTCTTTGCCAACCACGGCGCGCAGCCCATTGACGTTCCAAGAAATAAACTTCATGTGCCTAATTAATCTTTTTCCCTTGCAGAACGACAGGATTCTTAATTTCGTAAGGGGTGTTCTCGTACGTTATTTGCTTTACAAGCAAACGTATAACTTGCTTTTCTTTGTAGTATTCCAGCAATTGTTGCACTTGCTGATGCTGCATAGAACCAAATTGGATGACATTGGTAAATGCCAGTTTGCCAGGCTTTCCGGCAATCGTTATGTCGAAATCTTTGGCTGCAATGGGGCTTGCCAAGTAATAACCCTTGTTGTAATAGTCTTCCAGCGTGTAATTGGGCAGCTTTAATTTCATCTTTACCTCAACGGGGTCTGCCGCGCCTAGCTGTTTTACGAAGGTTTCAGAGGCACTGACCGTGCCTGTCAAAACTCTAACGGGGAATTTGTCAATAACAAGTATCGTGTCGTTTGTGACGGCCCAAGCGATTTTCACCGAGTCGATGTCAGTGGGCTTTGGACCCTTGACAAACTTCAACTGGCCAGAGTAATTACCAACAATGGAACTCATGATAACCGTTTGCTCTGCCTTTGTTATTTTCTTAAACCTAGGTTCTTCACCTCCGTTTCCGCCGCTAAGACATGAACTGAGCGACAGCATGGCCACGCCGAATAAGGCGACGGCAACCAAATTCAATGTTTTTTTCATCGTGTTCTGTATTATTGTATTTATAAGTTAAAGCAGGATTAATGTAGAACTTGCATCTAAAAGATATAAAAAATGTTATTTTGGGCGTATGAGGTTCATAAACTCTTCGCGCGTTTTGGCTTGGTTGAAGGCACCGCTGAAATCGCTGGTGGTGGTGATGGAGTTTTGTTTTTCCACGCCGCGCATCTGCATGCACAGGTGTTTGGCCTCTACAACCACCATTACGCCTAGAGGTTTAAGCGTGTCTTGTATGCAGTCTTTTATTTGTTGGGTCATTCGTTCCTGCACTTGCAGGCGATGGCTAAATATATCTACCACTCGTGCTATCTTGCTTAGGCCCGTGATGTAGCCGTTGGGAATGTAGGCCACGTGTACCTTTCCGAAGAAGGGCAGCATGTGATGTTCGCACATCGAGAAGAAGTCGATGTCTTTAACGATAACCATTTGGTTGTATTTCTCTTCGAAGAGTGCATCTGTAAGCACTTTGCGAGCATCTTGCGTGTAGCCGCGCGTCAGTACCTGCATGGCCTTTGCCACGCGCATGGGCGTTTTTTCTAATCCTTCGCGGCTAGGGTCTTCACCCAAAAGGGCTAGCACTTCTTTGTAATGTACGGCTAGCTGGTCTAGCCCTTCTCGGTATTCTGGTTCCAAGTTCATGTTTCAGATAAGTGGCTTCTTTATATATGTCGTTGCATGTTGGGCAGTCTTAGTTCTGCACCGTTATCTTTCCTTTTACGATGACAGCCTGCTTGTAGCCCATGGCTTGTATGGCATTGAGCATGCGTGTGGCCTCTTCTATGCTGCGATAGTTGCCCACGCGGCAAATCCATCGTGGCGAATAGAAGTGCACGTAGATGGGTTGGTCGGGGAAGGCGGCCTTTATCCGGTTGCCTATTTGCTGCGCGCGGTTCTTGTCGTCGCGCGAGTTTCCGCCGGCGTATGCCTGCACCCGATAGCCGTCTACCTTGTATCCGCCCACCATCACCTTTTTGCGCGTGTCTATTACGGGGATGTTCAGGCCGTCGCCATCGTCGCCGAGGGCGTTATTCTTTTGTGTGGTCTCTTTTTTATTGGGTTCGTTCTTGCGCGTTTGTTCCGTTTCGCGTTTCTCGTTAGGCTGTCGCGCAGGGCTCTCCACCTCGGTTACTGAGGTACTTTTCCCACTGTTGGCCGTGCTGCCGTTGGCGGTTTGGGGTGTGCGTTCGTTGGGATTGGGGTTTGCCCACTTCCCCGCGCCGCCCTTTCCGTTAACCAATTGTTCTATGGCGGCACTCTGAGAGATGGTTACAACGCCTTGCGTCTTTGGGTCGCGTCGGCGCAAATGGTCGGTAAAGGTTTGCGCCTCCATTGCAATGACGGTGCAAATCCAAGTGAAAATAACGGTTACCAGACGTTTCATTGTTGTGGGGTGTTGAGGGTTACGCTAGGGCGAAGTGGCCTGTTGCCGACCAATCCGCACGTTTGCCGCATTTGGAAAGTGGATGAATAAATTGGCGAGGCGACACGCCCGGCACACTTTCGTAAGCCGAAAGTGCCGCTCCGCTGCATTAGCTATTGCTTGTTGTTATTTCTTCCAGGCATCGATGATGCCCTTGAAGTCGGCGCATTTCAATGCTGCACCGCCGATAAGGCCGCCATCAATGTTGGGTTTGGCAAACAGTTCGGGTGCATTGCTGGGCTTTGCGCTGCCGCCATAGAGGATGGAAGTGTTCTCGGCAATCTCGTTGCCATACTTTTCGGCGATTGCCGAACGAATGAAAGCGTGTATCTCTTCGGCTTGTTCGGCCGTTGCAGTCTTGCCTGTACCGATTGCCCAGATGGGTTCGTAGGCAACGATAACGTTGGCAAACTCTTCGGCAGAGAGGTTAAACACCGAACCTTCAAGTTCTGCTTTCACCACGTCGTTTTGCTTATTGGCCTCGCGTTCGGCCAAAGTCTCGCCGATGCAGAATATCACTTTCAACCCGTTTTTAAGTGCCAAGAGCACTTTTTCTTTCAATATTTCGGGTGTTTCGTTGTAGTATTCGCGACGTTCAGAGTGTCCCAGGATAACATATTGTGCGCCCGTGCTCTTCACCATCTCGGCCGAAACCTCGCCAGTGTATGCTCCCTTCTCCTTATCAGCGCAGTTTTCGGCGCCCAAGCCAACGAGTTGGCTGTTTAAAACGCCAGCTACGCTAGCCAAATGAATGAAAGGTGTGCAGATGATAACGTCGCAGTTGGGTTTGTCGGCGGCCAAAGCATCGTTCACTTCCTTTGCCAAGGCCAGTCCTTCTTGCAGGTTCAGGTTCATTTTCCAGTTACCTGCTACGATCTTTTTTCTCATTTTCCTTTTTTTCTTTAAGAGTGTATATAGTTTATTGCGTTTTCTTTGTTTCTTTATCCATTTGGTCCATGCCCACAATCGGTCGGCCAAGGTGAGCAAGAACAGCGGAAACACGAACCAAAGCACTATTTTGGTGATGCGTGTCGTTACGCTGGTGGGGTCTATTTTGCCGATGCTAAGCTTGTTTAGTGGGGCATTCAGCGTTTCTTGTTTGGGCAAGGCGTTGTGGCTCCATTTGTTAATCACCACACCATCTTTAATGAGTATCAGCCCAGGGTTGCTCCTTATCATCGTTTTCAGCGTAGTGCCGTCGGTGATGTAGAAAGGATATTCGGCCCCTGTGAGGTCTTGCCAACGGCTGATGGCGGCTTTTCCGCTGGCGGTTAGGCACATCATGGGCACGTTATGCCGTTTGGCGTACTCGTATATTCGGTCTATCGCACCGAAGTTGGTGTCGTCGGCTTGCTCTAAGTAAGGCGAAATCAGCAAGAAAGTGTAGCCCTTACGGTTTAAAACGTCTTCTGTGATGTCGTTGCCAGTGGCCTCGTCGGTGATGGAGAAGTCGTGAATGGGCGGTACGTAGCCTTCTTCGGTTTGCACGGTCTTGCTGTCTACGAAGGTCCAGGTGGAGTCTGGGTAGTTGTCTAGCGTAAATTCGCGCGTCTCTCCGTTCTTGCTTAGCACGAAGGTTGTTTCAAATTTGGGTTGTTTTGCATCCGCAGGAATTTCCATTCCCTTACGGATGTCGGCTCCGATGTGGTATGGACGGAAGTCGAATGGGGGGAGCGTGTACAGGCTCCACGCGCTCGACACGATGATAAAGAACAGCGTATAGTTGGTAACAATCCATTGATTGGTCTTTGAAATGAACCTCACCATGCGCAGCGGCCATCTTGCCACCACTGTGGCGGCCAGCAACAGCACGATGTTTTTTGCCAAAGTCTGCCCATTGCTCAGATGAAGGGCATCGCCGAAACAACCACAGTCCTTTACAGGACTAGCAAAGTATATCCACACCGTGATGAGGGTCATCATGCCAATGAAACCCAACAACAGCTTTGAAACCAAACGCCGCTGTATGGCGAAGAGCAGATACACGCCCAAAGCGAACTCTGTGGCGGACAAGGCAACGGACGTGAAGAGCGTGAACCAATTGGAAACGAAGCCTGAAAGACCGGCGGCCGCCAGGTAATCGTTTATCTTATATTGAGTGCCAAGCGGGTCGATGGCCTTTACATAGCCCGACAACACGAAGGTTGTGGCTATCAAAAGCCTGCACACGTTGGTGAGTATGTATATAAGTCGTTTCACATTCAAAATGCTCTATTGGCCAGTTGGTGCGGCATGTACGATTGTTTATCGCTTTTAGCAAAGCCGCAAGCATGGTCTTTATCGTACTTCCTTCTCTTTTAGTTTTATGGCTCCAAACACTGCATAGTTGATGATGTCCATATAGTTGGCATCGATGCCTTCGCTAACAAGGGTGTCGCCCTCTAAGTCTTCCATTTCCTTTATGCGTTGCAGTTTAGTTAATATCAAGTCGGTATAGCTGCTAACGCGCATCGTTCGCCACGCCTCGTCGTAGTCGTGGTTCTTTTTCAGCATCAGTTGCAAGGCGTCGTTGGCGTATTGGTGATACAGGGCAAGCGCCTCTTCGGGCGTGAGGTCAACCTCGTCGGCAAAGCCTTTTTCTAGTTGAATTAGGCCGATAATACCATAATTCACCAATGCGATAAACTCAGGTCTGATGCCTTCGTTCACCATTGCCGTTCGTTTTATTTCGAGCGAGCGTATGCGTTTGGCCTTGATAAAGAGCTGGTCGGTAAGCGATGTGGCCCTAAGAATGCGCCACGATGCGCCATAGTCGTGCAGTTTTCTTTCAAAAAGGTCTGCACACTCTTTCAGCGTTTCCTCAAACTGTTTCTCTGTCGTTGCTTGTTCTGCCATCGTTCTTGTTCTTTTGAGCCTCGGTGAGGTGGGGTAGGGCGCATCGGTAGTGCAATGAAAGCTTGCTTTTACATTGCCGAGTGCAGCCTAATTTCTGCAAAATTACACATTATTCAGCAAACGGCAAAAGAAAAGGCACGAGTTGTCGTGCCGTGCGCGCCAATCATTGCGCCTGCTTTTTCTGAATGGCCTTCACCATTTGACAAAGGGCCTCGTATCGAATTTTCAGCGAATCGCGCCTAACCAAAAGCTCCGCCTTACGCTGTGAGGTAAGCTTTCCTTGTTTCAGAGCCTGCTCTTTGGCTTGTAAAGCCGAGTCGGTGCGTGCAATGTCGGCTTGTGCCAACTTCAACGATGCCGTTTGCCAAAGCCCCAAAGCCGTTTTTCGCGCATTGATGGCACGCGGAAAGCGGTCGCGCAACACGCTAATTGAGTCGAGTACGTCTTGATAACGCTCTGCCTTATACAAGCTGTCTATCTTGGCGAGCAGCGGTGCTGCCTTCTCGTCTTCGCTCTTTTCGCAGCTAACGGTTAAGGCAAACAGAGCCAAAAGCAAAAGTATCTTATTCATATTTCTTAATTATATGTACTGTATGGGGTACCATCTGCAACACCCGATGTGGCACAGAGGCGATAACCGCCCAGTTTTGTGCATCATTAAAAGCGCACTGCCAGCCATGTACCTACGTCTCATCTGGTGTTTGCACGCACCATCATGGACAAAAGTAACAATAAAAAACGAAACCGCCGAACTATCTGCATGTATTTTAAGGCTTATTCGATAAAATGCACTTCATTTTGTGTTCAGGCGCATCCGTTGTCGCTTTTCAATAGGCGCTTATGCCCAACATCTGCCTGCCTGCACGTCTAAAAACGCATTTGCAACGGGCTACTATCAACTTTTATGCGTAACTTTGTACCCACAAAAAGACTTGTATTTAGCATGAAGATATTATCCGATGCCCAACTGGCTGAACTCCTAGACCAAGACATTTTCCATAAAATAGGCGATGCGGCAGATGCCCTCGGCGTGCCTTGTTATGTGGTAGGAGGGTATGTCCGCGACCTTTTCTTGGAACGAGCGTCTAACGACATCGACGTAGTTGTGGTGGGAAGTGGCATACAAGTGGCCGACGCACTGCGTAAAAGCCTTGGAAAGAAGGCGCACATATCGGTATTTCGCAATTTCGGAACGGCCCAAGTGAAGTTCCGCGGTTACGAAATTGAGTTCGTTGGAGCGCGAAAAGAAAGTTACAGCCACGACTCGCGCAAGCCTATCGTGGAGAACGGAACGCTGGAAGACGACCAAAACCGCCGCGACTTTACCATCAACGCTATGGCCGTTTGCCTTAACGCCGAGAACTTCGGGCAGCTTATAGACCCTTTCGACGGCCTTTACGACCTCGAAGACGGCATCATTCGTACGCCGCTCGACCCCGACATCACTTTCTCTGACGACCCCCTGCGCATGTTGCGGTGCGTGCGGTTTGCCACCCAACTGCGCTTTTTCATCGAAGACGAAACATTCGATGCGCTTACACGTAATGCCGAACGCATTAAGATTGTTAGCGGAGAGCGCATTGCCGACGAACTGAATAAGATAATGATGACACAGCAGCCTAGTCGCGGATTTGTGGAATTGCACCGCTGTGGCCTGCTGCAACTCATTCTTCCCGAACTAACTAGGCTCGATAATGTGGAAACGCGCAATGGCCGTGCGCACAAAAACAACTTCTATCATACGTTGGAGGTGCTTGACAACATTTGCCAACACACCGACAACTTGTGGCTGAGATGGGCTGCCTTGTTGCACGATGTGGGCAAAGCGAAGACGAAACGTTGGGACCCGGCGGCTGGATGGACTTTCCATAACCACAATTTTGTTGGCGCAAAGATGGTGCCCGACTTGTTCAGGCGCATGAAACTGCCCCTCGACTCGAAGATGAAGTACGTGCAAAAGCTTGTAGACTTGCACATGCGCCCCATCGTTATTGCCGAAGACTGCGTTACCGACAGTGCCGTTAGGCGACTGATGAACGATGCGGGCGACGACACAGAAGACTTGATGACGCTTTGTGAGGCCGACATAACAAGCAAAAATCACATTAAGAAACAACGTTTCCTAGATAATTTCCGCATTGTGCGCGAAAAGTTGGCCGACTTGAAGGAACGTGATTACAAACGTTTGTTACAGCCAGTGATTGATGGAAACGAGATAATGGAGTTGTTTCATCTTGGTCCTAGCCGTGAGGTGGGCACGCTGAAACAAACGCTTAAAGATGCAGTGCTAGACAATCGTGTGCCTAACGAGCGCGAACCGCTGATGCAATTGCTGATGCAGAAAGCTAAGCAAATGGGATTGGACACGGCACGGTAAGGGCTGATGTTGCGCCAACGGCCTGCTTAACCGATAAAATTAAGGATGAATTGTGCGGTGTTTAGATAGCTTTATGCAACCGCCAATTCATCTTTTTCTGTATTATATCTGGCTCTTGTGTGTAAATGCTGATGGCGGCATTTGTTGTTGAACCCAATAGGTTGTTATACCGTTTATCAATTATTTTTGATTGTTTCCACCACTCGCTGTTCATTTTTCGTTTGCTTGCCGACAGCTTGCCTGTCTTGTTCTCTCTACGTAGCCCGCTGCGCCTTCAAGAATAAGGCAGACAATATGCTCAACATTCAAACGAAAATTGCATTCCTCTAACAATCGATTTGGGTTGAATTAAAGTGAAATTTATGCTGAAAAGTGTGCTATTCGCATCAAAACGGCCTCTATTTGCTGCAAACGGTACTGCTGTTCACATCAAAACACGCTGCAATTAGTTGCTACATGCAGTGCTGTAAACTGCAAAGCGCAATGCGATATGCCGAAACCGTCTTGACTTTTAACCCCAATCGGCCGTTAAGCCGCTTGCCAATTATTTTAGGTTGTTTCCTTTGTCTGCTGTTCATCTTTCGTTTGTTTGTCGACATATTGCCAGTTTCATTCTCTTTATGTAGCTCGCTACGCCTTCAAGAACAAAACAGGCAATAGGCTCAACAATCAAACAAAAATTGCACAAGCCCTAGCAACCGATTTGGGCTTAATGTTTCTAAAAATCAAGAGGAGCTTGTTATCTTTGTTGGGCCAACATAAATACACTCTCCTCTCCGTCTGCGAAATGGGGGACAAACCAACTCTTTGGTTTACAAACTCGCGAAAAAGCGACAATACCCGAACACGGAAACTCATCAATTTGCAAACTCATCAACTCACGAACTTGCAAATTCAAAGACCCATCAGCTCAAAAACTCACACTCTTAAATTGTTGCTTTTATTTTACAATACTGTTCTGGTTCTCGCTTCGTTCTAGCGAAAAAATGGGGTGAAAAGTGGTTAAATGGCCACTATTTCTAGTCTTCCACGTCTATTGTTTTGCCTATTTTCGAGAATACAGCCTGCTTTTTGCACCATTTTGCCTTTCTAGTTTGGTTGTCGGCTCATTATTTTTTGCGCTCAATAACCCACTTTTAGCCCCTAAAACCCTACTTTTTAATGGCCATTTTACCCATTTTAGCCCTGTTTTTAATGGTGGAAATGGGTTTTGCCTATACAACTGCAATGTATATTTATGCTTTTCGCCTCGTATTTAGCACCATTTTACCCTGCATTTAGCACCATTTTGCCCTGCATTTAGCACCATTTTACCTTGCGTTTAGCACCAAAACGCAAGGTGTTTTGCATCAAAACGCACTGCGTTTTGCGGCAAATTGCACTGTATTGTGCTGCAAATAGCCCGAAAATGGGTGCGAATTGCAGTTTTATGCAATGCGTATTCACTTTGCTTGCATTTGCAACAAGCCCCCTTTTGCATCGAAACAAACCTTCGCGAGAATCGATTTTTTGCGGCAAGGTGGATGCTCGGTGGGCAGAAAGGGCACTTATAATGTTAAATTTCTTGCTGAAAACTATACAAAAAAAGAATGTGTCGAATACACGTGTATGGGCTACGGAACGGCAAGCAGGTACGTTTGCGGACGGCCAGCGCATGTTGTTGCAGTGTATGCAGCCCACAGCCGACGGCGAGAGCAGCATGGAAATACAGAGAACATCTGCCATTTGCAGCTTGTCTTCAGCCTGTGGGAGATACATGGAATAACTTCTGTCTGGTCGCCTTTTAGCACATAACAGCGTTCTGCCTCAGGCGGATGAGGCTGTATCTCTGGCGTTGTCGTATCTTTGTATGCCGTTTCGTACCTGTGAGGCGTGCTTATCCGAAATAGGTTCATTAGTGCCTGTGCAGATTATTTTGATTGTTGAGCATATTGCCTATCTTATTCTTGGAGGTGTGTAGTGGGCTGCGTTGAGAGAAATAAGACAGGGATGATGCCCACAGGCAAACGAAAGCTGGGCCGTAAGCGATGGAAACAACCTAAAAAATGATAAGCGGTATAATGACCGATTTGGAGGGTAAGCAAAGGCATGGAGCTTTACGCCGCACTGAGGTTGTATTGGAACTTGAATAGACAAAAAACCGTTGGCAGCGTTATGCTGCCAACGGCTTGTAATGTGGTTTGGTTTTTTTTGCGTGTGAGCACTTATACTCTGTTTCCTAGCCCAGGTTGTAGGTGTGCACACTCGACCCCATAGCGGCTGGCAGGTAGTTTATTCCCCACCAACACATTTGTAGGAGCAAGAATGAAACGATGAGCATGTAGAGCGCGGGGCGTAAATGGTGGGGGCGCGAACGGCGGAAATGCACGTAGACTAGATAGGAGAACCAGGTTACGGCAGCCCATGTTTCCTTCGGGTCCCATGCCCAGTAGTGGCCCCAGGCCTCCTTTGCCCAAAGCGCGCCCATGAGCATGCCAAGCGTCATAAACGACAGGCCGACGTAAACCAGGTTGTCGGTGATGTCCATTTCATCGTCGGTGGCCGGTTTCTTCTTAATGAAAAGCAGGTAGATGGCCATCACCGTGGCTGCGCCAAGCAGGGCATAGGCGAACATGTAAACGATGACGTGGGGTGCAAACCAAGGACTTTGAAGGGCGGGCATCAACGTCTTGTTGTGTATTTCGGGTTTCATCACGTTGATGATGATGAACACCGTGGCCAAGATGGTGCTGAAAGAGAGTATCCACTTGTAACGCCAACGCAGGTAGACAACCATTCCGGCGAAGGGAAGGAAGAACGAATACCACAGACGTGTCTCGCCCATCGTGCGCAAGGGTGGGCGTTCGAGCGACACCCACATGGCTACGATGTAGCCGAAAAACACCAACAGGCCCGCAATGGTGGCGCCGAGGGTGAGTGTTTTCTTATCTTTCCAGGCGGCGTATGCGCCAACAGCCCACAGCAAAACGGCTACAAGGGCGAAATATGGGAAGTTATTCCAGGTCATTCTTTGGTCTCCTTTCTGCGTTGTAACGACAAAAACATAAATACGGCACCGAGCATCATCATGCCCAAGCCTACGTACACGAAGGGTAGCCAGGGGTCCCTAACCAGTTCTAACACGCTGGTTTCGCTCCATCTGCCCATCGAGGTGTCGTAGGACAGCTGATAGATTTTCCATCCTTCCACGCTTAACGGGCGGTTTACTTCGATGTCTGCGAATGCGTGCAGTCCTGCTTGGGTCATCAGTTCTACGCTCGAGAGGTAGCGTTGCGGTTCGCGTTCGGGCATGGCGATGGATATTTTGCCGTCTAAGCTAAGCACTTGGTAGGGAAAATGGTAGCTTCCGCAGGTTACCCAGCCCGTTCTCCTCACCTTTCCGTCGGGCGAAGTGGCGGTTATGTTTATCGCGGTCATCGCTC
Organism: Prevotella sp. oral taxon 317 str. F0108; assembly: GCF_000162415.1. Lineage (NCBI taxonomy): Bacteria > Pseudomonadati > Bacteroidota > Bacteroidia > Bacteroidales > Prevotellaceae > Prevotella > Prevotella sp. oral taxon 317. The sequence continues at coordinate 277,063 of NZ_GG740075.1, forward strand.
CCGACGAGTACCAGGGCAGGTAATTGGTGGTGTCTCGGGTCATCAAAGGGGCAGCCTCGTCGAGGTATTTGTTTAGTTTGATGGTCCAACCTTGTAGGTCTGCTGTTTTAAAGGTGCTGTCTACAATAAGGGTTGTGGGGTTTTCCTTGGGTATGGGGTCGCCCGTTTTTCCGTTTACAAGCATCAGCTTGGGGGGATACTCGTAGATTTTGAATGCCTTAAGCTGTATGGCGAGAGGCAATTCTACGATTTTTCCTTGGTCGTTGGTGGCTCGCCACTCGGGAGACGACTTGTGTATGGTCATCTTGAGGCGTTGCATGTCGGCGTTGCCCAGTGTTGCGCAAAGCATAACGATGAGTAAGCCTGCGTGGTTGAGCATGAAAGGCACGTCGTGCCACTTGAAATGTAAGGCCTTTTTGATGGTGGCCTGCGCCACAATGGCCGAGACCCAGATGTAGATGAGTACGAAGGGCCAGAACGAAAGCATGCGAGAAAGCCCCAGCGGGTCGGATGCCGGGCGTCCGTCGGGCACCTGTTTGGTCAGTCCCATGATGGCCGTAAGGGCCACGGCGTAGGCTAGGGCAGGGATGGCCGAGGCATACGAGGAGAGGAACTTGAAGGAATACACCTTGTTGCGGAAAGCATATACAAGGCTCATGGCGAGGATATAGCCTGCCAGGATGATGAAGTTGACGGGAAATGAAAGGTTGTTCCAGGCTATCGGCCCTGTGCTGAATTGCAACAGTAGGCCAACTAGCACAAGTCCGGCTCCAACTGCGAAGCCTTCAACCATCTTCCATGGTCGTGTCCACATAATTGTTTGTTGTTTTTTGTTTGTTTGTTATCGTTTTATCAATCGTTACGAATGGGCGTGTAGGCAGGTGCTTGCTGCCGCTGGTGTATGCGCGAATTGTGAGGTGTTGGAAAGAGCGGGATTGCCACTGGCTTTTTAGGATGCGCTTTGGGGGAGCCTACTCGCGCGCGCATACCTATTATATATAGGAGTGGCTAGAATGGAAAGTCCCTTGAAGTGCTTGTTTCTCCACAAATGGATTTGCCGCAAGCGGCGCAGCCCTGTTATAGACACCATAAAGGAGTTGAGGCCTTTTTATGGGCCTTAACCCCTTTATGATGGATGCTATAACATGTTTGTTGTTTGCAAATCCTTAGTCGGCAGTGCTGTTACAAGTCGAGCGCACGCCCTGCGGCCTTGGCTTTCTTAATCCATTGCGGCACAACGGTGTTTAAGAATTTCTCCTTGTCGGCCTCTTTCTGTTTCATGTCCAGTCCGATGTAAGCTTGTGCTTTGGCCTTCGTAGAGATGTCGGGCATGGGCACATCGGCCGTATATCCATGACGGGCAAGCACCTTTGCCACTTTCAGGCGTGCTTGGTTAGCGAAGTCGAGACTGTGCGAGAGGATGCGCATGATTTCTTGTGGAGCGTGGAAAGCGGCTCCGTGCGAGGCAACAGCAAAGTCCCAGCGCCATTGGCTCTTGCGCAGGAGGTCGAGAACGGGTTTCATTTCGGCCTCGGTTGCACCCTTGTCCCATGCGAACTTGGCTTCTATGTGTGCCGTGGCCAATTCGTTTTCTACGCGGTTACGTATTTCGTTGCACTTGCGTTGGCGTTCGTACACGTTCTGCCTAAGCGTTTCTGCACTCTGGCGGTGACAGGTTTGGCATGTGCGTTCGATGTTGGCCAGGGGGCTCATGATGTGGTGGTCGGTGTATTTCACGCCGCCTTTGCTCATGTATGGCATGTGGCAATCTGCACACGACACACCACGTTGGCCGTGAATGCCCATCTGATGGATTTCGTATCCGGGGTGTTGCGCTTTGAGTATGGGTGCGCGGCTCAGTGCGTGCGTGTAGTCTTTATAGTTCATTGCGTCGTAATACTTCTCCATCGCCTCTACCGTCATGCCGCTATCTTGTGGGAAGGTGAGGTATTTCCCGTCGCCCTTGAAATAGTATTCTGTGTGGCATTGGGCACAAACCAGCGAGCGCATTTCTTGATGGGTGGCCTTGTTAACGTCTTTGCCAACGCGTTGCCAGGCCTCGTACAGTGCGGGCCGTGCGGGTTTGAGGTCCATCGTTTTGGAGTCGTGGCAATCAGAACAACCCACGTTGTTCATTACCTGGTCTCCCCATTTCGACCACGGGGCCTTGTAGAAGTTGGCAACGCCATGTTCTTTCATGAGCCTAGGCACATCAGGACCTTTGCAAGTCCAGCATGTTCCTGGTTGTGGCTCTTTGCCTTCGGTTACTCCAGGTGCACCAGTGCGCAGTGTTCTGCGCACATCTTCAACAGCATGTTGGTGTCCGCGCGGCGTGGCGTAGTCCCACGAGAAGGCATAACCAGCCCAAAGTATCACCATGTTGGGACGTTGGGCAAGCACGTCTACGGCTTGTGAACTGTTAAATTCGCTTTTGAAAGTTGTGTCGGCCGTTTGTTTCCACGTTTCGTATTCGCGTGGGAAGTCGCTTGCGAACTTCGAGTTTTCAGATACGATACCCTCCATTGGGGTTTTTCTGTTGTTGAAGATGCTAACCACTTCGGCCCTGCGCTCTAAGAGCGACGATACGAGAAGGCCTAGGATGAAAACGACAACCATTGAACCTCCGAACAACAGCCATCCTTGCCAACGTTTTAATTGCTTTGCCATATCTATATCTTATTTGTTTTTAGTTTCGGTTTTCATAATGTTTTTGCTCACGCGTTTAGGCGTGGTGCACGAACGTTGTTTGGTTTACTTGCCTTTTCTTCCGAGCATGCCTTGCAACCAGTCTGGCACAGGCGACTTGGGTAATGGCACTTCTGCATTGGGCGTAGAGGATAGGGAGTTCATTCCGCCGTGTGGTACGTCGCGGTGACAGTCCCAACAAGCCATGCCTTCTCCGCGCTTGGCCATCATGTAATTGATACGCCCCGTGCGTACGAACTCTTGGTTGAGCTGGGCGTGGCAACGTATGCAGTTGTCCATTATCACTCCTGCGCTGGCATCTTCGGCGGTTATTGCCTGCCGCTCTTGAAAGGTTACGAACTTGCGAACATGGTTCATGCCGTCTTTCGCCTTGAAGTAGTACTTGGCGAAGACGTTGTTGTGAGGCACGTGGCAGTCGTTGCATGTGGCGTCGCGGCCATGCGAGGAGTGCATCCACGTGGCGTAATAGGGTGTCATGATGTGACAGTTTACGCATGCCGAGGGGTCGTCAGTGAGGTATGTGTGCATTCTAAGGAGGTACATGAAAAGCCCTCCCAGACCTACAATCAATCCTCCCGTCACCAAAAGGAATACCTTTTGGCGGTAGCTGAATGCCGATAAGATAGATTTTAGCTTGTCTTTTATCATGTTCGCTATATTTTCTTTGTGCAAATATAGCAAATAAAGCGCAATGCGGTTTGTGCAAGCGGCGTGATTTTTGAGGTGGAACGCTAACATTAACAGGTGTTAAGAACGTTGATTTAAACGTATTTTAACGTGCAAATCCTTATTAATAAGGATGTTTAAAAGGTGTGTTCGCGCACAAAGAAAAGGCTCTCTTTTACATATTTAAACACTTACAAGTGCCTGTTTCATTGTGAAATAGGGCGAAAGGATGGGGTGTGGCGGTGTTCTTCTTGCGGATTTTTGTTGTTCGTTTTACAAACAAGAGCTCTCTACATAAAGGCATTTCTTGGCGTCTTTGTTTTCTGTTTGAGAGCATGTTGTTGGAATGTTCTTGACTTTTAAGATTGAAGGGGGCTTGACTTTCAATTCTCCTA
>NZ_GG740075.1:281811-307680 GCF_000162415.1 Prevotella sp. oral taxon 317 str. F0108
AATTCTCCTGAGCGAAGATAAGAAAGGGAGAGTGGTAAAGATGACCTCATTTCTGCACGGATAAGGCCTAAAATCCAATGAGGGAAGTTTTAGAGCTTGCCTTAAAACAAAATCGGGTTAAGTTCAAAAACGCAGAACTTAACCCGATTTTAAGGTGTTTATTTTGTGTTATAGTTTCTTTTCAGGATAGAGTGCTTGCCACCATGAGGGGTTGTTTTGCAAGTAACGAGCGAACCATGCGAAGATGGTGTTCTGCCATTTTATGCGCTTTTGGTAGTCCATGATGGTGTGGTTCTCGCCGTTTACCACAACAAATGCCGTGGGCCTGCCCAGTAATTTCAAGGCTGTGAACATCTGAATGCTCTCGCCGATGGGCACGTTGGTATCGGCATTGCCGTGAAGGAAGAGTAGGGGCGTGTGTATCTTGTCGGCGTTGTACAGCGGACTTTGGTCGACATAGAGGTCTTTACGTGTCCAAGGATAGCTGTTTGCCATCGACACCTCGCTGTAACTATATCCCCAATAGCCCTCGCCCCAATAGCTGGTGTGGTCGCTTATGCCTGCATGCGATATGGCTGCGGCGAAGATGTCGGTTTGTGTTTGCAGGTATTGGGTCATAAATCCGCCGTAAGATGCACCGATACAGCCCACGCGCTTGGGGTCTACGTATGGATGGGCTTTAAGAAACGCCTTTGTTCCTTCGATAATGTCTTCGGCTACACCTTTACCCGCGGTGTTGACATGGCGCGAAGCGTGCGTCTGTCCGAAACCGGCGGCACCGCTGGGATTAACCAAATACACCACGTAACCTTGTGCAGCATAGAGGTGCAGGGGGTAACGGCTCTCGAAATAAACGCTCACGGGCGAACAACCACCATAGTAGTTGACGATCATGGGGTACTTTTTGTTCGGGTCGAAGTGTGGGGGAAGATAACAACGGCCGGAGATGGTGTCGCCACGAGACGAAACGAAGTTCCACGGCGTACACGTTCCTAGGTCAATGTCTTTTAGTTTCAGCTTGCTCAAATCTTCCAATAGGTTGCTCTTTCCATTGTCTAAGTTCAGCGTGTAAAGCCTGTCCGAATTGGATGCGCTTTCTCCATACCAAACGGCCAGCGGCGCATTGTGGGCGAAAGAAACCCTAGTGACGTAGTCTTCGGGCATGTTGAGTCGGGTAAACTTGTTCGTCTTAGGGTTCAGGCGGAAAAGCTTTTGTTGGTCTTTATCCAATGCCGTGAAGTAGATTTGTCCGTCGCGCGGGTTCCACGAGAAGTTTTCGATGCTTGGATTGAAGGTCTTCGTGAGTGGCGTTACGGCCTTGTTGCTCACGTTTAGGGCAAAGAGTTGATAGTCGTACATGTTGGGTGTGCTGCCTTCGGGTACGTTTTTGCCCACGTCGCTGAATGCCTCGGCCGTGGCTTTAACCAAGAGTACCGATGCATCGGGTGAGAAACGCGCCTCTGAAAGAAAGCCTTCGTCGTGGGCAACGCATGTGGTTTGCATAGTCTTTACATCTAGCTTGTAGAGCGAAGAAACCGTTGTGGGGCGTTTTTCCAATCGGCTACGCGACACCATATATAAAATATAGCGCCCGTCTGCCGATATGTCTTCGAGCGAAACGTTGTGATAGCCGAACGTAAGCGGCCTGGTCAGTCCTGTTTTCAAGTCGACGAGCGACAAATTCCATCGTGTTCGCCAGCCTGGTTGCCTGTCTTCGGGCTGTGTTATTTCGTAGATGTCGGCATCTTCCTTTGGCCCTTCTTGCGATGTGCTCAGTATAAGATACTCGCCATTGGGTGCGAGCGTGATGTTGCCTTCGCCAATGCCCGTGGCCAGTGTCTGTTCGCGCCCCGTTAGCGGGTCGGTAGCGATGACGTCGCGCCCCTCGCGTCCCTTGCGTATGGTGTAAAAGCGGTTTGTTCCGGGTATCCAACTCATCGATTCGTCTGTCTCGCGCATGATGGTTCCCGTTTTAAGGTCGGTCAGTCGCCACGAGTAGCGCGTGTAACCGCCGTCCATCACGTCGTAATAGTTGGTGATGAGGTAGCGTCCGTTGGCCGATAGGCCTAGGCGATAGTATTGTAGGCCGTTTTGGATGTCGCTCAGCGTGAGCGTTCGGCGTGTGTCTGTGTTGGTTGTAAGGCTGTCGCCCACGTTGGTTAGCCGCACAGAGAGGTTGTATGTAGAGTCTTTTTGGCTGAGATACTTAATCACCACGTTGTGGGTTTGCGGTTGCAAAGCCACGTCTGATGGTGAAACCAGCTTGTTGTCTACGTACACCTGATAGTGTTTCAGCCCTTTCAGCTCGATGCCCACCTTGCGGTAAGCAGCGTTTTGGATGTTGAATTGCAGCAGGTGTAGGGCATAAGGGGCAGAAGATGTGGGCATGTTGCCGGCGTTTACGATGCGTCCTTGCTGTGCCAAGCTAAGGTGAAGGGGCGTGTTGAGCAGCGACTCGGACGCGAACGACTTTTGTTGTGCATCGGTGCTGTCTATCAAAACAGGCTCAGGTAGGTCGAAAGGTCCGGCATAGCGGAATGTTTTCACGTCCACATCGTTAGCCCAGGCGGTTGTGAAGGCCATTGCGCAGGCCGCGAAAAGCAATGAGGTTTTTAGCTTTCTCATATTGGTAACATTTAAACGATTGTTTTTTTAATTGTCTTTTTCAGTGTCTGTTGGGGCAACAACCTTTGGTCCGCGAACCTTATCGCCAGCTTTCAGACCACTCAATATCTGAATGTCGATGCCGTCGCTAAGTCCTGTTTTCACCTTTCTTCGTTCGTAAGTAAGCTCTTTGCCCTTGCCTTTGGGGATGTAAACGTATGTGTCTTTGCCGCTAAACTCGATGGCACTTTCGGGAACGGTGAGCGCATTGTTGGCTGCTTGCAACACAATTTCGGCGTTGGCACTGTAACCGCTGCGTATGTTTGTACCCTTACCCACGTGTACGGCGGCCTTAATCTCGAACTGATTAGCACCATTAGACTCTACCGCCTTGGGCGAAATGTACTCTAACGAGGCCGTGAAGTTGAGGTTTTGCAATGCGCCGATGGTTATTTTCATGGTCATTCCCGGCTTTACATGCCCCACTTCGGTCTCGTCGATGTTGCCTTTAAAGATAAGGTCGTTCATGTTGGCCACGCTGGCAATGGTGGTTCCGTCGTTGAACGTGTTGCTTAGGATAACCGAATTGCCCACTTTCACGGGGATGTCGAGTATTATTCCCGTGATGGTAGAGCGTATCAGCGTAGAGCTAGCCTTGGCGTTGCTCTTCGAAACGCCGTCGCGCACCACCTGCAAGTTATCGTCGGCGGCCGACCTTTCTTCTTTGGCTTGCTGGTAAACTTGCTTTACCTTCTCGTATTCTTGTGCTGCTACCAATCCTTTGTCAAACAAAGTCTTCTCCCTTTCGTACTCGGCCTTGGCCTGTTCCAGGTTGATGTTGGCCAGTCTAACTCGCGCCTGTGCACCGCTAAGCTGCCCCATGTCGGGTATAACCTTCACTTTGGCAATCACCTCACCCGCCTGTATGGGTTGTCCCGCCTCCTTCATAATCTCGGTAATGATGCCTGAAATCTGCGGTTTCACGTTCACTTCGTTGCGCGGTTCAATGCGTCCGGTAATAACCGTGGTCTTTTTCAGGTCCTTAACACTGGCCGTCAGTTCGGTGTATTGTTCGGGTTGGGGCTGCGATTTGGCCCAGAGAAACACGAATGTGCCTACGAACACGATGGCTATAAGCACTGCCACAATGATTTTCTTCTTCATAACGTCATTCCCCTTGTTAGCCTTTCGTGTTGCGAGGGCGTTGTTTCTGGGGTCTCCTTTGTTAATGTTTTTATGTCTTATTGTTTTGTTTCGGTATGTTTTTTTGGGCGTATGCCGCCCCATTTGTCACTCGTCGCGCATGGCGTCTACGGGCTTAATGTTCATGGCTCGCAATGCCGGCGCTAGTCCGGCAAGCACGCCAAGCACGCAAAGAAACAGAACTGCGCCCACGGCAGTGGTAAAGTTGATTTGGTAATGGGCGCTTACGATGCCGTCGGTGGTACTGCCCATTTCGGCCAATTGCAGTATCATCACCGTGAAAACGATGCCCGACATGCCCGCTACGCTGATAAGCGTGATGCTCTCGGTGATGATTTGGGTGAGAATATTGCGAGGCGTTGCCCCGATGGCGCGCCTTATTCCTATCTCGGTGGTGCGCTCTTTCACCGTCACCATCATGATGTTGCTCACGCCGATGGCCCCTGCCAGCAGCGTTCCGATGCCTACAAGCCACGCCAAGAAGTCTACTCCGTTGAACAGATTGTCCATCATGCCGAAGAGTGCTTCCATATTAAAGGAAGGCAAGGCCTTTTCGTCGGTGGGGTCTACATGGTGTGCACGTGCCAATACCGTGCGTATCTTGGGTACAATCTCACTCACCTTGTAACCCTTATGGGCCGTAAAACACAGCAAGTTGATGGTGTCGCCCATAGCAAAAGCGTCTCGCATCACGTCTATCGGCACAACAACAGACTCTTCTGCGCTGCCATTGATGTTAAGTTCCCCCGGACTATAATCCACGCCCACCACCTTAAAGAACACCGGACCTACACGGATTTCCTTGCCGCAAGGGTTTCCGCCCTTAGGGAAAAGTGTCTTGTACACCTTCTTGCCGATGATGCACACCTTACGTTTTTGCAGGTTGTCCAAGTCGTTAAGGTATCGGCCGTAATACAAGTCGGGCGCTTCGATGTGTTGATAATCCTTTTCCAGACCCTTAAACACACACGACGACTTCTTGTCTTCGTGCACGGCAGTAAATCCCCATCGGCTAATCATGGGCGTAACCCTGTCCACTTCGGGCACTTGTTGGCGCACTCGTTCCAGGTCTTTGTACACCATGCTCCAGCTCCTGCCCTTTTTCAAGCCGTCGTAAGGCTTTGTTGTGTTCTGTGCAATGAACACGCCCGAGTTATTTGCAAAGCCTTTGAAGTTGGATGAGAGTAATTCGCGCAGTCCCTTGCCGCCTCCTAGCAAGGCCACGAGCATAAAAATGCCCCAAAAGACGCCGAACCCCGTAAGGAAACTTCGCGTTTTATTGCGTGTCAGGGTGTCCAGTATTTCTTTGTATCTGTCGAGATCTATCATTGTATATAATTAGTTGACAAGTTGACGAGTTGACTAGTTAACGAGGACTGTGCCTGTTGACGAGTTGACCAGTTGACCAGTTAACGAGGGCTGTCCCTGTTGACCAATTGACCAGTTGACCAGTTAACGAGAGCTGTACCTGTTGGCGTGTTGACAAGTTCTGTGCCAGTTGACGAGCTAACAAGTTAGCGAGTTTGCTGCTAGGTTGTTAGTGCGTTCACCTGCTGCGATGATGCTTGCCCGTCCGTTTCTCCCGCACCAACTCCTTCTCATCTCATTTTCCTTATGCCATTGCGTTCTGTTAGTCCATCGCGTTCAGAGCCTCTATGGGTCGTGTCTTGGCCGCTTTGCGTGCAGGGATAAGGCCCGCTATGGTGCCGGCGATAACGATGAGCAGCGTGGCTTGCATGCAAACGCCGAACCCCACGGTGGGATTGACGAACATTTTCTGTTGAAATGCGCCCACGTCCATGGTGGTGTTGCCGATGGTTGCGTCCATCCAAAGGTTCGCACCTATGCCGAGCATCATGCCGATATAGCCGAAGAAGAGGGTGATAATGACGCTCTCGGTGATGATGAGCTTTAATATCGACCACGGTGTTGCACCGATGGCCTTGCGTATGCCAAACTCGCGTGTGCGCTCTTTTACGGTGATGAGCATGATGTTGCTAACGCCAACAATGCCGCTAAGCAAGGTAAAGATGCCCACAATCCACAGGGCGGTGCGTATGATGGCCGTACCTGTGCTCATTTGCAAGCTGTCGGTAAAACGGTTCCATATCCAAACAGACTCCTCGTCGTCGGGAGCGGCTTCGTGTTGGACGTTAATTTTACGGCGATAGCTTTGTTCAAAAGCCTCGTTTGCGGCCTTAGTGTCTAGTCCCTTAAAGCTAAAGATGATGTTTTCCGTTTTGTCGCCCTTATTGTATATGGTGCGTATGGTGGTGAAGGGGGCGTACATGATGTTGCGGAACATGCTCTCGTCGTCCGAATAGATGCCCACCACGAGGAATGCCAGCCCTCCCATCGTTACATGTTGCCCCACAACGCCCTGCCACTTGCTGGGCAACAGACCCTCTGCACGACTTTTGCTTATCACCAGCACCTTGCGTTGCTGCTCCATGTCGGTTTGGTTGATAAACCTTCCGCAGAGCATTTTACGTTTGTTGATGTCTATTTCGTTGGGATAAACGCCCGTTAGCGATGCCGTTTCGTAGTTGTCGCCCAGCGTGATGGTTTGGTTGCCCAATTCTATTTCTGCGCCAACGCTCTCAACATTCTGCTTAAATTGGTTTTGCGTGGTTTTGATGTCTTGGTCGTTCAGCGTGATGGAACGGTCTTTGGGCAGGCCGTTATATTCCTTGCTTGTATGTCCGCCGCCCACCATCATCGAGGTACTAAGAAAGCGGTCCATGTTTTGTGTGGCGGCATTGATTAGTCCGTTGCCCGCACCCAGCAAGCATATCAGCATAAATATGCCCCATGCCACGGCAAAACCCGTGAGTGCCGTGCGCAACTTGTTGCGCCGGGTGGTCGACCATATTTCGGCTATGAGCGTGTACATAATTGGTTCTTACGGTTAAGTGTGTTTATGTGTGCTGGCGTGTTTGGGGCTGTTTGTTCTGCCCTTCGTCAACAATCAGTCCGTCTTTAATCCTTATCAGTCTGTCGGTTTGTTCGGCCACGCCAGGGTCGTGGGTCACAACCACGGTGGTAATGCCTTCGTTCCGGTTTAGGCTGGTTATCAGTTGCATCACCTCAACGCTGGTTTTAGAGTCGAGCGCGCCCGTAGGTTCGTCGGCAAGTATTATTTGCGGCTTGGTTATCAGTGCCCTGGCTATGGCCACGCGCTGCTTTTGTCCGCCCGACATTTCGTTGGGGTAGTGGCTGGCCCATTGTGCAAGCCCTAGCTTTTCTAGGTATTCCATGGCCATGGTGTGGCGTTTCTTTCTCGACACGCCTTGGTAAAACAGGGGCAACTCTACGTTTTCCACAGCCGTTTTAAAGCCAATGAGGTTGAATGATTGGAAAACAAAACCAATCATACGGTTGCGATAATAGGCGGCGCGCCGCTCGGACAGGTCCTTAATGAGCGTTCCCCCTAGGCGATATTCCCCTGTGTCGTAGTTGTCCAAAATGCCGAGGATGTTCAAAAGTGTAGACTTTCCCGACCCCGATGCACCCATGATGGAGACGAACTCGCCGTCGCCGATGGTGAGGTTGATGCCTTTGAGCACATGTAAGGGCTGTGCGCCAAAGTATGTTTTGTTGATGTCTTTTAGTTCAATCATACTGTATAGACGTTAGGCAGACATTAAAAGTTGCACTTTCATTACATTTCATGTGGCCGTCCCCAACATGTGGGTGCGCTAAGTGCACGCATTTTACGTATGGCAAAAGTATAAAAAAAGTGGCAGAATGCCCAAGGTTGGTGGGCATAAAGATGGGTTGGGCGGTGTTGTTTTGCATCGGTTAACGCAAAAAGGGCTTTTGCGAACATGCGCAAAAGCCCTTTTTGTGGTAGTGGATAGGGGAATCGAACCCCTATGCCAAGATTGAGAATCTTGTATCCTAACCGTTAGATGAATCCACCATGCGATTATTAAAACCGTGCGGAAGCTGGGGGATTCGAACCCCCGGTACGGTAACCCGTACGTCAGTTTAGCAAACTGGTGGTTTCAGCCACTCACCCAAACTTCCTTTTCCGTCGATGTTGAAAAATCGCTTTGCTGTTAAATGCGGTGCAAAGGTATTGCTTTTTTTTAGTAGTTCCAAATTTTTTCGTGTCTTTTTTGTTCCTGGTGGCTTGTAAAAAGTGCCTTTACTGCTTTTTAAGGGCCAATTGGGGCAGGATGGTTCGTTGGCGTGGTTGGTTTGGTGCATGGCTATTGGCCCCACTTGTTTTCTCAAATTGGTTTGCTCTGCTAGGCATGGCAGCGGGCTACAACTTGCTCTTATGGCATTGGTGCGAGTGGGCGAATGGGGTAGGGTGATGGCTTTCGTGCGATGCAGGCCGTGGTGTGGAAACGTTATGGTCTTCTTTCTCTCGCGTACGCGCGCGTTATATAAGGTATGCTTTTGTGGAGGATGCGTGGTAGTTGTGTGTTTAGGTAACGTGGATTGGTGATAGTGCAAGGGCAGACATGATGTGCAAAAGAAATGTGGGCATAGCTAAAAAAGGGCGGCAGGGTGGGGCGGACGTGCTGTTTGAAGGGAGAATGTGATGCTGTTGACAAATGGAATGTATGGGCGAACACCGAAGGAGAAGGACGGCTAACTGCCTGGATGAAAGCGATAACGTAAAGTTGAAGAAGTGAAAGGTTATGCGATTTAGTTTACAAAACACGTTCATCACTTTTTAACGAAGGTCTTTTTGGTGTAAATCTTGTGCTTAATGTTTAATTTCTTTGTTCTAATGGTGCTGTAGTTTAGCTTAGGGGTTAAGTCTGTTTTTTGCTTGTTTTTGCCTAGTTTCTCACGCTCTCGGGCGTGTTTTTCCCATCTTGCTGCATCTTTTATTTTCTTTTTCATATACGTCTTTTAACGTTAGTGCTAATGGTCTGACTATTCCCCTTTTGTGGTTTTTATTTTTCTGTTTGTCCACTTTTATGCTCCGAAAGTTTCGTGTGTGCTTATTGGCGCAACTTAAAGTGCGTAACTAATGCGTATATTTATGTTAACGCGGCTTTAGCCTTTCATCTTTTTTCATTTTGCCTTAATCTATTTTATATTCTTGGGCTTTGAACGTGGCGATTTTCGGCCTAACTTTGCATCAGAGGTATTTAGGATAGTACAGCCGCCGGATGCCTCTTGCAAGAAAAAGTTTAAAACCTGTGAAGGCGTTTGGCGGCTCTTTTAATGTATGTGGATTTAAAGCAGTTTTCAAGTAATCATTGTTCAAAAAGAGATATTAAGCTTATGGAGAGTTTTACAAAAAGAGTAGGTACGTTAATGTTGTCGTGGATTTTGGCTGTCGTAGGCGTTTTCGGACAGACCGTAGACGACATCTGTTCGCAAAACGTTCGCCAACTAGGCGGATTGACAGCGGCAGCCAAGGTCAAATCGTTGCAACTGCAACAGGTGGTTGTAACACAAGGGGGCGAAATGCCCGTTACTACACTCTTGGTTCCTGGTGTAGCCTTCTACCAAAGAGTGAAGTCGCCTCTTGGCACGATGATGGTATGTGCATATAAGGACAAGGGATGGACTTTTAACTCCGCCCCAACGCCGCAAACAGAGCCAATGCCAGCCGGTATGGTTGAATCGTACATCATTGGGTCGAAGTTTCTTGGCCCGTTGTTCGACTATTATGTGAACAAGAAGACGTCGGACGTGGTGTCGCTTGCCTTCGTTGGTGAGAAAGATTTGGATGGTGAAGCCTGTTTTGAACTGGAAGTTCGTTACCGGTCGGGATATAAGATGATGGTGTGCATGTCGCGTAAAGACGGCTTGATAAGGCAAACCACGTCGCCCGCCGGGGTGATAAGGTACGAAGACTACCGCAATGTGGGTGGTGTGAAGGTGCCTTTCATGATGATGACAAGTACAAGGCAAGGGCTAGTTCTTACCCGAGTAACCAGTGCACAGGTTAATGTAGACCTTGAAGGCAAGTTGCTTGCCATGCCTTAAACGTGCAATAGGCACACAACGCCGCGATGGCGGATAGATTTTAGTTGTTATGTAAATTTAGTTGTTAAAGAAATTAGTGGTTATTTGGATGGGGCTCGAACGCGTTTCGGGTCCCTTTTGCGTGTTGTAGCGTGTGCAACCAATGGGAATTGTTGGTTTGCAGACACCCAACACCATTCGGTTTTTCCCTCTCATGCGGCGTTTGTTTAGGTGGGGGCGCTTGGCTAACAGCCATATTCTCGTTGACCATTGGGGTTAAACATCATGCTAATAGTTGTTTATGGTGGAAAGATTTGCCGTTTGTAGCATGTTAACCCCAACGTGACAGTTGGCGCAAGTGGCGGAGCTTTGCGCCTTATTTTGTTCAAGGTGGAAGTTGTCTTTTTTCTGTTTACATAAAGCATAGCTCGATAACTCAACAACTCGACAACTCAAGAGCTCATCAACTTACCAACTCATCAGCTTGCCAACCCATCAACTCACCATCTCACCATCTCGCAAATTTATCAACTTACCAAACTTGTCAGCTTGTCAACTCGTCAATTCGCCCTCTCCCCATCTTACAAATTCGTCAACTTACCAAACTTGTCAGCTTGCCAATCCATCAACTCGCCCTCTCCCCATCTCGCAAATTCATCAACTTACAAGCTTATTAGCTTGCCACCCCATCAACTCGACATCTCCCCATCTCGCAAATTCATCAACTTACAAGCTCGTCAACTCACAAACCCATCAATTCACCATCTCCCCACCTCACAAATCCGTCAACTTGCCAACTTATCAACTAAAAAGCTTAAAAAATATTATTTTTATTTTACAATACCACTCTAATTTTATCGCCATTCTAGCGAAAATATTGGCTGTAAATTGGGCAAATTGGCACTGTTTTCAGCCTTCCGCATCTCTCACTCGGTCTATTTTTAAGCGAAAAACCTGCATTTTGCACCATTTTGCCTTTCTAGATTGGTTGCCACCTCATTATTTCTTACGCCCAATTATCCGCTTTTAGCCCCTAAAACCCCACTTTTTAACTGCCATTTTGCCCTTTATAGTCCTCTTTTTAATGGTTCGGAAAGGTTTTGTTTATGCTATAGTAGTGCATATTTATGCTTTTTGTTTCGCGTTTAGTAGCATTTTGTGCTGCATTTAGCACCATTTTACCTTGCGTTTAGCACCAAAACGCACTGCATTTAGCACCAAAACGCACAGCGTTTTGCACCATATTGCACTGCGTTTTGCACCAAAATGCACTGATTTTGGTGGTAAATAGGCCGAAATCTGGTACAAATGGCGGTTTGATGAATGTATATTCATCTTACCTTCGTTTACAAGCTACCCCCTTTTTGCATCAAAACCAACCTTCGCGAGAATCGATTTTTTGCGGCAAGGTGAGCGGTTGGTGGGTAAAATGGGCACTCATAATGTTAAAACTCACACTGAAAAGCGGACAAAAAGAGGGCTAGCAAGTGGATGTGTCGAAGAGTTTTCAGGTTGACAAGTGGGCTGTTATGGAGTAAAGCATCAATTTTTCTGGAACTAAGCATCCTCCCTCACCCCCCCAACTTCAACACCTCGCAACCCACTTTAACGCACAATGCCACGTAAATAGCCCCTTGTTGTGTTGCATTCTGCGAGTGAATGCGTGGCAACTGCCAACTTCTAGCAATGCAGCTAGAATGCAATTGCTACACAACAAGGGGCTGTCTACGTGGCATTGAGCCATCGTGCCTGTGTGAGTGGGCTTGATTTGGGCGTTACGAGCTTAACCTGTGTAATGACTACTTGCTGCACGCATTAGGCTTGTTCTGCCTTTCGCAACAACTTCAAAAACATTTTTTCTCTGCCCTATGTCGCGCTCATTCCTTTCTTACCTTACATAAGTGCATACGCACGGTGGCATAAAGGGCTTATGGCAAAACCCAACAGCAAACCCTCGTGCCAAACCTTTATCGTTTAGGTACGATTGATATGGCGTAGCCACCACCAGCCACGGCTGTGAGCGAAAGCTTTGTGGCAGAAGTCACGGTGCGGCGTTCTATACGATAAGCCTTCGGGTTGGTGCGATAGTCGGCATCGGGTGCATCGGTGTAAATTGTTGCCTCGTATTTGCGCCCCTTATCAAGGAACGACAACGACAGCTGCGACTTGTGCGGCGCATTGCCCGACACACAGCCCACAAACCAATTGTCGGTGCCCTTGGCTTTGCGGGCTGCCGTGATGTAGGCCATAGGTTCGGCCTCAAGATATAGTGAGCGATCCCAGTCTACGGCCACGTCCTTAATGAACTGGAAGGCGTCGGGATGTTTCAGATAATTCTCTGGAAAGTCGGCCGCCATCTGCAACGGACTGTACATCGTAACGTAAAGCGCAAGCTGACCGCAGATGGTAGAGTTTACATGCGAGCCACCTGCACAGTCCATCTCAAAGATGCCGGGCGTGTAATCCATCGGTCCACCCTGCAAACGAGTGAATGGCAGTATGGCCGTATGTCCTGGTTTGCTGCCCCCGAAGGCCTGAAACTCGGTGCCACGTGCACTCTCGTTGCCGATAAGGTTGGGATAAGTGCGGCACAAACCCGTGGGGCGAACCGCCTCGTGCGCGTTAACCATAATCTTATAATCGGCTGCACGTTTCACGGCCTCCAAGTAATGGTTCACCATCACTTGCCCATAGTGGTACTCGCCACGCGGAATGATGTTGCCAACATATCCGCTTTTAACCGCGTTATATCCGTAGAGGTTCATCAACTTGTAGGCACGATCCATGTAACGTTCGTAGTTCATCACCGACGACGACGTTTCATGGTGCATCATTAACCGAACGTTCTTTGAGTGGGCATAATCGTTTAAGGCCTTGATGTCGAAGTCGGGATAAGGCGTTTGGAAGTCGAACACCTTCTCTTTCATGTTTCCAGCCCAGTCTTCCCAACCAATGTTCCAGCCTTCAACCAGCACTTGGTCGAACCCATGTTCGGCGGCGAAGTCGATATAGCGGCGCACATTGGCGTTGTTGGCCGAGTGTTTGCCCGACGGTTTCACCTTGGTGTAGTCTGTTTCGCCCAGTATAACCGAGGGAAGTTCCTTCGTATAGGCCCAATCGCCCTTGCCCGAAATCATCTCCCACCAAACGCCAACGTACTTAACTGGGCGTATCCACGACGTGTCTGTGTATTTGCAGGGGTCGTTAAGGTTAAGAATAAGGTTTGATGCAAGCACTCGACGTGCGTCGTCGGTAATGATCATCGTGCGCCAAGGGCTGCGGAAGGGCGTGTGCAAGTAAGCCTTAACGCCCTTTGCATCGGGTGTAAGCCACGAGGTGAACACCATATCGCGGTCGTTTAGGTTGAGGTGCATTGCCGGATAGTCCACCAAAGCCGCCTCGTGCAGGTTGATGTACAGCCCTTCGGCCGTCTTCATCATCAGCGAAGTCTGAACACCCGTGGGCGAGAATGGGGTTTGCGACAAGTTATCCGTAATAGCCCCCTTCATCTTCTGCCGCACCTCACTGAGTCGCGACTGGGTATATTCGTACTCCTGTGTGTCGTAATCGCCAGGAATCCACCACGCCGTGTGGTCGCCCGTCATAGCAAACTCGGTGCGTTCATCCTTCACCTGGAAGTAGTTCAGCTTGCCTTCTTGCGGAAACTCGTAGCGAAAGCCCACCCCATCGTCGTAAACGCGAAAGCGGATGTTGAGCATTCGCTCGGTAGACTTCTGTTCGAGCCGCACCAACAGTTCGTTATAGTGGTTTCTTATTGTGCGGTTCTCGCCCCAAACGGGCGTCCAGGTCTCGTCGGCCGAGCCCTTTTCTTCGCCCACAAGCGTAAAACCGTCCAGCAAGTCGCCGCCCTTTACCAGTTCAAAGCCTAGGCGGCTAGGCTTGATAACGGCCTTGCCGCGGAAGGTTACGGTGTAGGTGGGCACCGAATTGTTAAGTGCGAAGTTTACCTTTACATCGCCATTGGGCGACTTAACCTCTTGCGCCAGGGCACTGAAAGCACACAGCAGCACCAAGCATACAGACAAAACAAATCTTTTCATATTGTTGTTAGTTATTGAATAAACGTGTCATAAAGGTGGAACAACAAGGAAACGCGCGCTCGTTTCGCACACCTGTTCCTTTTGCAAAGATAAAATAAAATGTCGAAAACGGCATGTGACACCTATAGATATGTGCAAAAAATAATGCAAACGATTGCGTGCGCATGCGTTGTACATCTTGCAGGTGTACATTTTTTCGTGAGTGGGGGTGTGCAAGATTAGGATTTTTAGATTAACTTTGCACCGATAATCGACAACATAGGCGGGAAAAACGCCTAAGACCGGAACAATGGAAAGAAAGAAAAGAAGGATGAGCAAGGGCATGGCATGGAGCCTTGTGGCCGCCGTGCTGTTGGTTGGCGCGCTGGTTTATGCCGTGATGTGCTGTTTCTCTTCGCAACGGCAGATGCGCAATAGCGTTGTGGTTGTGCAGAGCAACCTGTGGTACACCGTGGGTACAGGTGCCGACAAGGTGGTGTTTTTTGCCGAAGTAGCTCCCGATAGCACTTTCGCCAAGGCAGCAACAAGCCCCACAGACTTACTTAAAACGCCCCATCTCACCTCTGGTTTCTGGGTTAACAGGTTTGCATTGCTGCCCTCGTGCAGTGGTAGGGTTGTCGCTGCCATGCCTCATGGCACAGCTGATAAGGGGAAATTGCCCACTGATGTGAACACGATGGTGCAGAAAACATTGGGCAAACTGCTTGCACAAGAAAAACAACTGAAACGAGAAGTGAAGGAAATCAACTACTATATGAAGGTGCACGGCATGCAAGACGAAGGCTATACGGCCGTTTTGGCCTACGCCCATAAGCTGAAAACGCGGTTGGCCGAGGTGCAAAAGGTGAGCAAAAGGCTTGCTGTGTTGCGTAAGGAAAAGCAACTGCGGGTGTTGCGCCACACGCGTTATGCCCTGCTTTTCGACGGCAAGAGCATCGCTACCAAATGTTTGCGCGAAGACCAACAATGGGGCTTGTGCCTGCTACAAACCACAAACGAGAGAAAACCTTGGCGCGCAAATGCGCTTTCGGCCTTGCCTTGGGGCATGTCGGCAACGGGAGAGGTGCGCGTGGCAAGCGTGCCTGGATTGGGCTTAGACCCCTTGGCCACGGTTAAAGACAGTGCTGCTGTATGGGCGGCCAGCGTGCAAAGGGATAGCTGCCTGCGCATGCACGCCGCGCTGGGACAAGCAGGTTCGCCCGTGTTCAGTGCGTGGGGACGTTTCGTTGGAATGTATAACGGTGTAGGTATAGTGCCTCGCAACATCATCGCCAAAATGCTATGGAACGAAAAATAAACCATCCTAAACGCTTTCTTTGGCTCACGGCATTGCTGGTCGTGGGACTTTTCGGCGCTTGCCACTTCGAGAAGAATACACTTAACGGCGATGGAACGGCGCAGGTGCTGCAACAAGAAGGCGACCTTTGCTACCAAGGCACGGTGCTTCGTGGCCGCAGTCATGGCTATGGCGTGTTGTGGCTGAAAGATAGTGTGGTGTATGCAGGACAGTGGAAAGACGGAAAACGGCAGGGAATGGGCACGGCGCACGACAGCAAAGGGCGGAAAATTACGGGACGTTGGAATGCCGACACGCTGGTGAGTGGCACTCGCGAAGATGCCGCAGGTGTGTACGTGGGCAGCTTTAATAGTAAGATGATGGCCAGCGGACACGGCGAATATACGGGCAACGACGGCAGCCACTACGAAGGACATTGGGAAAACGATGCCCAAACAGGTAAGGGATTTGCCCTTACTGCGCAGCCCAAAGTGAAGGTTGGCGAATGGAAAGCAGGCCAATATCTGGGCGAACGCCTTACTTATACCACCGAACGCATCTATGGTATCGACATTTCGAAATACCAACACGTCATCAACAAGCGCGTACATCCCATCAAATGGAACCAATTGCGCATCATTCACTTGGGAACGGCTAGCCGAAAGGCCATTCATGGGCAGGTAAACTATCCCATATCGTTTATTTATATCAAGAGTACCGAGGGCAAATCGCTGCTCAATCCCTTTTACAAGGCCGACTATAAGCAAGCTCGCGCTCACGGTTTCAGCGTTGGCACTTACCATTTCTTCTCCATTTACTCGCCTGCCGAAGCGCAAGCTGCCCATTTCTTACGCCATTCGTACATATCGCAAGGCGACTTTCCGCCTGTTCTCGACGTGGAACCCAGTCCACAACAGATTGCCAAGATGGGTGGTGCGGAGGTGCTCTTCAAGGCTGTTCGCACTTGGCTCACTATTGTTGAGCAACGAACGGGCAAACGTCCCATTCTGTATATCAGTCAGCAATTTGTTAATCGCTACTTGCCACTGGCTCCCGACATCAAGCGCGACTACGACATTTGGATTGCGCGTTATGGCGAATACAAACCCGATGTGCACTTGGTGTATTGGCAACTATGCCCCGACGGACGGGTGCAAGGCATACAAGGCGAGGTAGACATTAACGTGTTTAATGGCTATAAAGAGGTTTTCGACGAGTTTAAGGCGAAGTTGTAAATGGGCATTTAGTGTGATGTTTAGACCTTGTTTTTGTGGGAATTTAGTTGCTAAGGTTATAAGTGAGTAAGTTTATGGGTTGACAATAGGCCGTAAGCAGAGCCATTTGCTGGCTTATAAACTTGTCAACCCGTGTAATTTATCAACCTGTTAACTCGTTAATTTGTCAACTTGTCAACTTGCAAACTCGTCTACTGGCAACAGCGTTATGGCCCTTATCTGTTTTTAGTTCAGCTTAAATCTCAAGGGTACATTATACCTCACGCGTACAAATCTGCCGTCTTGCTGGCCTGGCAACCAGTTAGGCATGGCCTTCATCACACGCAAGGCCTCGGCATCAAGGGCTGCATCCACCGCTCGTTCAACCTTAAAGTCAGACAGCGAACCATCTTTTTCTACAATGAAACTCACTATTACGCACCCTTCCTTTTTGGCTTTCTGTGCCGATTGAGGGTATCTGGCCGTCTTACCAAGATATTGCAGCAGTGCTGCATCGCCTCCTTTAAAGCATGGCATCAGCTCACATACATTGTAAACCTTATTGTCTACCTCAATCCGCTTGGGCCGTACGTACTTATTTCGCGCTTTTCTCTGCGCATTCGCCCTTGCTGGCGCGAAGACAACAGCCATAATGGCAAAGGCCAATACGGCAAAAAGCCGACAATCAAAGCCTACTAACCGCTTGCAGGCTTGCTTGTTCTTCATCTTCATTCTTCTATTTTTGTGATTGTGTATTGAGGTTATCTAACATTGAATTTGACTAACATGCAGAGAGATTTATCGCACGACAGGCGATGGAAGTTGGTTAGTTGAGAAGTCAACCGCTGGTTTACACCTCATTTATATAAGCTTAAAACCAACTGGTACACTATACCGCACACGTACATTTTTACCGTTGTGTTTACCTGGATTCCACTTAGGCATAGCCTTTACAGTCTTTAAAGCCTCGTCATCAAGTTCAGGGTCTACCCGCTGTATGAACTTAAAGTCGCTTAGCGACCCGTCTTTCTCAACGATAAAGCCAACCACAACACAGCCTTGTATGCCGAAGTCTTGGGCCCGTTGTGGATACCTTGTTACCTGCGAAAGAAATCTCATCATTGCCTCTTCCCCTCCTTTGTAGGTGGGCATCTGCTCACACATCTCGTACACTTTATCGTCGGTGGTGGTGTCCTTCTGCGTTTGCGTGGTCTTCCCCTTCTCCTTCTTATCCTGCGCGTTTGCCCTAGCAGGAACAAGAAGAACAGCCAAAGTGATGGCCAATACCGCAAAAAGCAGACACTTAAAGCCTGAAAACAGATTAGGGGTTTGCTTGTTATTCATACTCATGATTATTTAAATGGTTATACGTTACAGCTGTCTTGCATTGCTATCACTTTGCAAATATATTATTTTTTTTGCTGATAAGCAAGGATAAAATAGGCAAGTTAGCAAGTAGGCGGGTTGACAAACAGACAGATTTAGCCGTCGGTTTTCGGTCGTTCTATTACCAACCTGCCGACTCTCAACCTGTAATCACCCCCCAATTAGCACATCATTTCGCTAAGCCACCAGGCATTCACTCCAGTGGTTT
Source organism: Prevotella sp. oral taxon 317 str. F0108 (assembly GCF_000162415.1). Lineage (NCBI taxonomy): Bacteria > Pseudomonadati > Bacteroidota > Bacteroidia > Bacteroidales > Prevotellaceae > Prevotella > Prevotella sp. oral taxon 317. The sequence continues at coordinate 299,701 of NZ_GG740075.1, forward strand.
CAGCCTAAAGGATACAGGTACGTTATATTCCACACGCACAAGTTGCCCGTCGTGGCAGCCAGGAATCCATTTAGGCATGCCCTTAACCACTCTTAATGCCTCGGCATCAAGGGCTATATCCACTGGCCGTAACACCTTAATGTCAGTGAGAGAGCCGTCTTTCTCGACAATAAAGTCTATTACAACGCGCCCTTGCACCCCATGTTTCTTAGCCAATTCGGGATACTTCACACTATCCGTAAGGTATTTCAACAGTGCAGCATCACCGCCTTCGAAGATGGGCATCTGCTCACACACCTCGTAAACCTTATCGCCTGTGGTGGTGTCCTTATGCGTTTGGGTGGTCTTTCCCCTTTTATCCTGCGCGTTCGCCCTTGCAGGAGCGAAGACAATAACCAACAAGACAAGGGCCGAAATGGCGAAAAGCAGACACTTAAAGCCTGCAAACAGATTAGGTGCTTGTTTGTTATTCATACTCATGATTATTTAAATGGTTATACGTTACAGCAGTCTTGCATTGCTGTCACTTTGCAAATATATTAATTTCTTGGGTGATAAGCAAGGATAAAAAAAGATACAAGGACACCTATTGCAAACAAATATGTATGGGCAGTAGGTATCTTACGCGCACACGTTGCCCATTTTGCCTGCCAGGAATCCATTTGGGCATGCCCTTTATCACTCTTAATGCCTCGGCATCAAGGTCTATATCCACTGGCCGTAACACCTTAACGTCGGTTAGAGAGCCGTCTTTCTCGACAATAAAACCTATTACAAGACGCCCTTGCACCCCTCTGTCCTTAGTCTTGTCTGGGTATTTCAAGTTCTCTCTAAGGTATTTCAACAGTGCAGCATCACCGCCTTCGAAGATGGGCATCTGCTCACACACCTCGTAAACCTTATCGTCTGTGGCGGTGTCTTTACGCGTTTGGGTGGTCTTTCCCCTTTTATCCTGCGCGTTCGCGCTTGCAGGAGCGATGACAATAACCAACAATATGAGGGCCGAAACGACGAAAAGCAGACACTTAAAGCCTGCAAACAATTTAGGCGTTTGTTTATTCTTCATGCGCATTTATTTATTAGATGCAACGTATTATCTCGTTAAGTAAACGGCATAACCAGCCTTTAAAATGCTAAAAGGCATTTCATTAACAAGTTAACGAGCCAACAAGGAGGAGGGGAATAAGCCACTAGCCAACCCCACATTCGCTTGCCAACCCATTAACTCGTCAATGTCACCAGTCTAACTGTATACTATTGTAATCTGAAAGACACTGGTACGTTATACTTAACGCGCACAAACTTGCCGTCTTGTTTGCCGGGAACCCACTTGGGCATGGCCTTTATAACCCTTACCGCCTCTGCATCGAGTGTCGGCGTTACCGACCTAACTACCTTTACGTTAGATACCGCCCCGTCTTTCTCTACAATGAAATTAACCACAACGCGACCTTGTTCTCCTGCTTTCTCGGCTGCTTCGGGGTACTTAATGTTCTCCGAGAGATACTTCATCAATGCAGCATCTCCGCCCTTGAAAGTAGGCATCTGCTCAACCACCTCATACGCCTTATCCGATGGTTCGGCATTCTTTATTTGTGCAGTGTCCTCGCCCGTTTCTGCTTTCACTTCAACTTTTGTGCCCTCCATAACTTGTTCTTGCACTTTCGTCTTTCTTTTGCAGCTGGCCATAAACACCAAGGCGAAAGCCAATGGCACGAAAAGCAGGTACTTATAACCTGCAAACGAATTTGTTTTTTGTCTATTCTTCATACTCATCAATTTATTAAATGGTTCTTTTTCCGTTCTTCTAAAAGTGCGTTTTCTCGCCATGACAATGTCCGAGCAAGCTCGACGTTGTTCATTTGGCTTAACGAAAACGTTCTTGTTTATTTATTAAGGCAGCAGCTCTATCTGCCATTAAGCGATGAAAAAGGTGGTGCGTTGGCAAGTTAACGAGCCAACAAGGGGATGGGGTAGACCGCTAACTTGCCTCGCGTTAGCCTGTCAACTCATTGACTTGTCAACCTTATTTGTTCTTTATTTTAATCTGAAAGTCACAGGTACGTTATACTTCACGCGCACAAATTCGCCGCCTTGCTTACCTGGAGACCACTTAGGCATGGACTTTATTGCTCTTACTGCCTCTGCATCGAGCGAAGGTGTTACCGACCTAGCTACCTTTACGTTGGTTATAGCCCCATCCTTCTCTACTGTAAAGCGAACCATAACGCGCCCTTGCTTTTGGGCTTTCAACGCAGACATGGGATATTTTATATTCTCGAAAAGGTATTTCAACAGGGCTGAGTCCCCACCAGGGAAACTAGGCATCTGCTCAACCACCACATACACCTTGTCGTTTGCACCTGATTTTTTCGTGGTTTTATTAGTCTTCACCACCTTTTTCTGTACATTCGCCCTCATCGCGGTACTATTCATCGCCAGCAAAGAGATGATCAACGGCACGAAAAGCAGGTACTTATAGCCTGCAAACGAATTTGTTTTTTGTCTATTCTTCATTCTCATTAATATATTAAATGGTTCTTTTTCCGTTCCTCGAAAGGTGCGTTTTCTCGCCATGACAATGTCCGAGTAAACTCAACATTGTTCATTTGGCTTAACGAAAACGTTCTTTTCTCGTTCCTCGAAAAGTGCGTTTTCTCGCCATGACAATGTCCGAGCAAGCTCGGCATTGTTCATTTGGCTTAACGAAAACGTCGTGTTTATTTATTAAGGTATCAGCTCTATCTGCCATTAAGCGATGAAAAAAGGTGGTGCGTTGGCAAGTTAACGAGCCAACAAGGAGTTGGGGTAGACCACTAACCTGCCCCGCGTTAGCCTGTCAACTCATTAACTTGTCAACCTTACTTGTTCTTTAATTTAATTTGAAAGACACAGGTACGTTATACCTTACGCGCACCAGTTGGCCGTCTTGCTTACCCGGAGTCCATTTAGGCATGGCCTTTACCACCCTTACCGCCTCGGCATCGAGCGAAGGTGTTACCGACCTGGCTACCTTTACGTCGGATATTGCCCCATCCTTCTCTACTGTAAAGCTAACCACAACGCGGCCTTGCTCTTGGGCTTTTATGGCAAGAGCGGGGTATTTCACATTCTCCGAAAGGTATTTCATCAGTGCAGCATCCCCACCAGGGAAGGTAGGCATCTGCTCACATACCTCATACACCTTGTCGGTTGTGCCTGTTTTCTTCGTGACTTTGGTGGTCTTCACCACCTTTTTCTGCACATTCGCCCTAATTGTGGTACTATTCATCGCCAGCAAAGCGACGGCCAACGGCACGAAAAGCAAGTACTTAAAGCGTGCCAACGGATTGGATGTTTGCTTATTCATCATTTTAATTCTTTTCTTTAAGGGTAATACATTGAAATTATTAGTTATTGTAGCTACATTCGTTCGATAGGCCACTGCCAACAAATGGTATTGGTAGGCCTTTTTGTCCGTTCCGCCATTGATAACCGAGCGGTCGGCCAGATATTCAAGATTGTTGCGCACTTGCAGGCGCATAAGCCACGCCGCAGGGTTGAACCAAAAGGCGGCGACAAAGAGTTGCGACAGCAACGCGTCTGCCGAATGCCACTGCGCCACGTGCGTTTGTTCGTGTGTCAGTATCTGCTGAACCTGCGACGGCGTCTTGTCGTCGGGGTTGATAAATATCCAGCGGAAGAAAGAAAAGGGGTTGTAATCGCCCGTCAACAAACAAACCGCTGTGCCGTGCAACGTTGCGCGTTCGCTGCGCTGTGCCAACCTGCACACCACAACAACCTGCCAAAACACGCGCAAAAGCAAAGCCAAGGCCACACCTGTGTATAGCCAAACGGCTAGCTGCTGCCAATCAAAGGTGTCGTGTGCGGGTTGCACCGTCACTTCTGGCAGGTTATAGGCCATGCGCGGTAAGATATTGCTCAGCGGTGCAGTTTCGTTAACCAGCACAGAGAGGTCTATCGTGGGCAACAACAGCGACAGCACGTAGACTGTGAGCAACGACAGGCGCCGCCATTTAAAGAAAGTGTCGCCTGCGCTAATGAGTTGGTAGAACCCGAAAAGCACCACCAACACAACGTTTGCTTTTATCAGATACGTCAACATGGGTATAATTTGCTAGGGTAATTTAGGTAATGATAACGAAATGGACTTGCCCAAAACCCTTAGGTAAAAGGGCGATGCCCACTTAAATAGGCGCATAGAAAGCGAGATGGCACGCGATATAATACCATGTTCACACCTTTGCCACATCGCCGTTTTCTATCTCGTCGATAATGTCTTTCAGCTCGTCGGGCGATATTTTTTCTTCTTGTGCAAAGAACGAAACCATGTCGCGGAACGAGTTTTTGAAGTAATCGCGCACAAATCCCGACACGAAGTTCCGCTTATAGTCTTTTTCCTTAACGGCAGGCACGTACTCAAAGCCGTTGCCCTTACGTTGTGCCGCCACATACCCCTTGCGTTTGAGGTTGCCAACAACCGATGCCACCGTGGTATAAGGCGGTGCAGGCTGAGGCAACAGCTCGACAATAGCCTTGATATTGCACCTGCCCAATTGCCAAACACAACGCATCACCTCTTCTTCTTGAATTGAAAGCTTCTCTATCTTCATTGTTATGTAACGTTTAACTCATACTGCAAATCTACGAACTTTTCGTAAACAAAGCAAGGGATTAAGTTTTAAATAAAGTTAAACGATTGATTTTTGGTGTATATAACAATAAATTACGAATACTTCGTAATTAAAATAAAACTATAAAAGTAAGGCAATGTAACCTAAAACATCCTACGAATAAGAAAAGAAAAGCGTAAAAATGCAAACCCCGTGAGCAAGTTCTAAAACTTCGTTTCGGCTTTTAACGTGCAGCCACTAGTCGCCGATGGCACGTGTCCAACGCTTAGGTAGGATGGAGTTTGGCCGCAAACCCGATGCCGCATCAACAAGTCGACTGCCGACAAGCCTATTACCCCAGGTGGAGTTTGGCCACAAACCCCAATGCTGCATCAACAGAGCCACATCAGCCAATGTGGGTAAAGGCTGCTGATTGTTGCGCCAATTTAGCGTGCAAGGCTTGTGCGTTAAGGGCATTTTTACTACCTTTGCGTGCGAAAAAGAAAGACGTGCCACACGCACGTCTCACCTAAACCACCAGCAGAGGATGAAAAGAGTACTTCATTTGTTGTTCATTTCGCTGTTCGCCCTCACCTTCACGTCGTGCGAGAACAAGGAAAAACAAGCCGATAAGCTAACCGAGGAGTTTATGCGAAAGAACCTTAACGACCCACGCTCGTACCAATTGGTGGAGCGCGGCAGGGTAGACTCGCTCTTTTCTGAATTTAGAGCCACCAACGAGGCACAGTATATGCTCGACAAGGTGAAACAAATTACCGACTCGGCAGCGCGCTATTCGGAGTCGGTGAAAACCGTTCCGCAGGCACAAAAGATGCTTGCAGACGGCCAGCGCATACTCGAAGAATACAAGAAAAAGCAGAAAAAGTTTAAAAGTCAGTTTCTTGGCTACGCTTTCAAAGTGAGTTTCAGGGCCAAGAACGAACACGGCGCTCTGGTTCGTTCGTATGTGGTGTTTAGATTAAACCCTGAAATGGACAAACTAAGCATCGAAGATGCCGACATGAACATCTTTTCTATCTTTGCATCGGATGCCATTAACGACAATATGAACAAATATTAAACGAGTTGACGAGCGGACGAGACATAGACAAACGGAAATGGATTTGGAAAGCCATAGGTGCAGCGTATGCAAACAAAAAGTGTTCTTTTTTCGTTCCTCAAAAGTGCGTTTTCTCTGCGTAAGGGTTTATTGATGCAATGCTACGCACGTCTTACATTCTTCTAACAACTATTTCACAAAAGCAATTTTGTGTGTCTACAACTGGCAAACTCGTCAACTGATAAACTTGTCAGCCAATAAATTTTGTCCGCTTTTCGGCAAGAATTTTAACATTATGAGTGGCTTATAATTCACCAATCGTTCAGCCGAGTGCAAATAACTCATTCTCGCGAAGGTTCTTTTTGGCGCAAATAAGGGTTAGTAGTAAATGCATACAAAATGAATACGCACTGCATAAAACCGCAATTTGCACCAGACTTTGGGCTATTTGCTGCTAAATCTAGTGCATTTTGGTGCTAAACGCAGTGCATTTCGGTGCTAAACGCAGTGCATTTCGGTGCTAAACGCAGTGCATTTTGGTGCTAAATGCAGTGCATTTTGGTGCTAAACGCAGTGCGTTTTGATGCTAAATGCAAGCCATTTTGGTGCTAAATGCGTAACGAAAAGCATAAAAATTCACTGCATGATATAGACAAAAACCTTTTCTAACCATAAAAAACATGGCTCAAAAGGGGCAAAATGGCCGTTAAAAAGTGGAGTTTTCGTAGCTAAAAGCGGGAAATTGGAGTTGAAAAATTACGAGTCGGTAACCAAACTAGAAAGGCGAAATGGTACAAAACGCAGGTTTTGCTCTTAAAAACAGACAAGACAAAAGTCGTAAAAGGCCAAAAATGGTGGCTAATTGTATGCTTTTAGGGCGTTGTTCTCGCCAGAATGGTGTAAAATTTAGAACGAATTTGTAAAACAAAAACAATAATTTTAAGCTTTTGAGTTGACGTATTGATGAGCTTGCAAGTTTTTGAATTGATGTATCTTGGAGTTGTTGGGGGTTCGTGAGTTGATAAGCCCGTGAGTTGTTAGGTCCTGCAACTATGTATATGAGAGGAGCGCTTATCTTGTGTTGGCATCACAAAGATAACAAGCTCCCTCTCGATCTATGGAGATATTCAAAGTCAAGGCTGCTTCTTTATCTTCGTTCCATATCGTGCATATCGAGGAGCACTTATCTTGTTTTTTGTGTATCATAAAGATAGCAAGCTCCTCTCTATTTATAGAAGTATTATAGTCAAGGCGATCTCTTAATAAAGAGAGCGCACTGGCAACACGCTCGTTACTTAAAATGGGCACATCGCATTTTGTCGTTTTCCCCGTTAATTGGCGAGCCACCAACAATGACGTTAAAGCCTTTAACCTCAGTTTGTTTACCCTTAAAGGGCAAGGTTAAGCGTATTGATGCACTAACCTTTATGTCTCTTGGGGCGGTTGTTGAGTCCATCTCGATATAAAATGAATTATTTTATTTGGAAATATCAACAAAAAATGCTATCTTTGGAGCACGATTAGCCTTGTAACAATTTACAAAGTTGAAAATGATGAAAAGAGGCAGCCTCTGCCTTGCATGCACTTTGCTTAGCTGCATACTGGTGTCCGCGCAAGGCGCTTGCCCTTAAACAACCATCTTATCCTTGTAGGATTGATGGCTGATGTACATATAACTGTAAAAAAGTACATCATCAAGTAATTTGCTTTCGTATAAACGATTTATAAAAGTCACCTAAAAAAAGTACTGATATGAAAAAGAGTATATGCTTATTACAAGTGTTCGTCCTTTCTTTGTTGTTCATTGGTTGCACCAATGGGGATAATCAGGTTTTACCTCCAGCCGAACAAGGGTCAAAGGCAGAACTGTTTGCAGTGGGAACAACTCGTATAACGAAATCTTCTCATTTAACCCCATGCCTCTTTACGCTTGACAACATCAAGTCTTTCAACGTGCAGACCCGAGAGATTGTTTTCCAAGACTTTGAGCCTACAAATCAGCTCTTCCCGATTTATCGCAACATAGAAGTACATTCGTATGACAAGGTTTTACTCCGTATTGCAACGTTTGTGTCTTCTTTTGACAGTCAAATCTTCACAGACTTATCGTTAGTCTCCGAAACAGAGTCGGGTAAGTTTTATCTGAGCGACTGCTATCCACGCCATATTGAGAACGACAGTGAATATGCAAAAGCGAATGAAGCCATTAAGGAAGCAAAAGACAAACGAGCAGCAGAATGGAGTGCGTTTCTCTCCATACTCAAAAAGCATGGGAAGTTAATAGAATAAACGCCCATAGCATTAAGG
>NZ_GG740075.1:308038-322584 GCF_000162415.1 Prevotella sp. oral taxon 317 str. F0108
TCCGTAACACTAAGTTTCTTTTTTGATTTCATGTTTCGAATTTAAAGTATTACACCAGTTTGGGATAGGCATCAATCATTACGCCAACTACCGCGAATCGATTGATGCTTATCTCGAATTGGCTTATGGTCAATAAGAACTTGAATTTGGAACGCACTTGCACAACTTGTAAGGTGTTCTTTCTCCGTGTACGCTTTCGCCGCATGTCCTAAGTACCATGTCTTCTCCGCCTGCTTGTATGCAGAAAAACTCTCCGTCCTCTGCACCTCTGTGTACGAATTAAGCCCCAAACGCAGGCCAGGATGTAATCTCTAAAACCATTTATTCGTGACCATTTTTTACCCCTCCCTCTTTCTCTGCCGTTAATAATACCAAAAACGGGCACGCATTTTAAGGTTAATGTAAAGTATATTCGTAACTTTGTACACACAAAGTGCCGCAAAGACACAGGATAATAAATCAACATTTAAGGAGAGATATGAAAAAGAAGAACATCGTTCAGCTTGTGCTATTGGCCAGTGTGGTCGTTGTTTCGAGCTGTGCTAGCAAGAAAGACTTGGACAATTGCCAAAGAGAAAACAGGGAATTGAACGAAAGCTATCGTTCAACTCGCGAACAACTTGCCGCCAGTCAGGCCAGGGTTACATCGCTGGAAGAACAGCTGGCACAGCAAAAACGCGACTACGCCGCACTGCAAGGCTCGCTAGACAAGAGCCTCAACAACAGTTCGGCCAATAACGTGAACATTTCTAAACTGGTAGACCAGATTAACGAGAGCAACCAATACATACGCCACTTGGTTGAGGTGAAGAGCAAAAGCGACTCGCTTAACATGGTGCTCACCAACAACCTTACGCGTTCGCTCAGCCGCGAAGAGTTGAAAGAGGTAGACGTACGCGTGCTTAAAGGCGTGGTTTACATCTCATTGGCCGACAATATGCTGTATAAGAGCGGCAGCTACGAAATAAACGACCGCGCAGCCGAAACGCTTAGCAAGATAGCCAAGATAATTATGGACTATCAAGACTACGACGTGCTGGTGGAAGGAAACACCGACAACGTGCCAATAACGCGTGAAAATATTCGCAACAACTGGGACCTAAGTTGTTTGCGCGCATCGAGCGTGGTACAATATCTGCAAACACGCTATGGCGTTAACCCCAAACGCCTTACCGCTGGCGGACGTGGCGAGTTTAATCCCGTTGCCACCAATGGCACCGAAGTGGGCAAACAACGCAATCGCCGCACACAAATCATTATCACGCCGAAACTGGACCAGTTTATGGATCTTATCGACAAAGCACCCGAAGAAGGAAAATAAAACTTCTTCTATGCAACATACCCACACCTGCCCCAACGCCCACACAACGGCCTTGGGGCAGGTTTTACATTCAGGCATGTTCTAAATATTCCCCGCAAAGGTTCAACTGTTGTTCCTTGTATTGCTCTACGCAGTCGTTTCGATTTTATCTGGCATCTTTTGCTTTCTCTTTCAGAAAGCATAGTTCACTTTGCTCCTTCAAGTAAGTAAGCAAAACCTGCTCAGCTAAAAGCTAAAAATACAGCAAAGGTAATTTTTAGAATCCGCCTTAACATTCAGTCAACATTCATCAGGATATACATTTACACTTAGGGGTTAAGAAATAAGCGTTCTCACTTGGGTGCAGGGTCTGCACACTTAAAACAAAGCGCCAAGGCACGCCGTTACGCAATTACCCCACAACTTCTCTTTCGATGTCAACCACAGTTAAAGGTTTCCTCAATGCCAGCATTTCGGGCATTACGTTCGGGCTAATCCCCCTTTTCGCCATCCCCGTGCTTGCCACGGGCATGCACTCCACTTCTGTTTTGATATACCGCTACGCCTTCGGTTGCCTGGCCATGCTGGGTATGCTGATGTTCCACCGCACGCGCATGAGGCTTGCCTTTGGCGATTTCCTGCGCATTTTGTTGCTCTCTGCAATGTATGCCGTGTCGTCTATCGCGCTTATCGAAGGCTATAACTACATGGCTAGCGGCATCGCCACCACCTTGCTCTTCTCTTACCCCGTGTGGACATTGCTCCTTTCGGTGCTGTTTCTGCACGAACGGCTGTCGCTTACCACAGCCGTTGCCATCGGCATAGCCGTTGCAGGCGTGTTTTTTCTTTCGGGGATACTCGACGGCAACGGCAGCATGGAGGGGCTAACGGGCCTTTTCCTACTTCTGCTTTCAGGCTTTCTCTATGCCGTTTACATGGTGGTCTTCCCCCGAATGCGCATCAGGCAAATGCCATCGCTGAAACTAACGTTCTACATATTCTTCTTCGCGATGCTCATTCTCACGCTCTACGCCACCTTTACACGAGGGCGCATCGACCCAATAGACACGCGCAGTCAGCTCGTCAACCTCTTTTTGCTGGGTCTTGTGCCCACAGCCGTTAGCAACGTAACGCTTATCGTGGCCTTAAAGCAGATAAGCAGCACCCTGGCAGCCGTGCTCGGCGCCTTCGAACCCATGACGGCCATGTGCGTGGGCATACTCCTTTTCGGCGAACCGCTCACCCTGCCCATCGTCATTGGCTTTGTGCTCATCATCACTTCGGTGCTTATCCTTGTGCTAAGCAAACGCAAAACGGGGTAATATAGTCGCAAAACAGCCTTGCACCACACCCTTGCGCCACGCCATGCAAGCATGGCGCAAGGGCGCAAACACTAGACGATAAACGCACAAAAGTGAGGATTAATACTAAATAACTGAAAAAACAACACCGCCCACACCTTATATATAAGGCAAAAACGCTAACTTTGCAAGAGGAATGCAAAGGGCAAGCGCAAAGCTTAGGTAAACAACTGCAAGCCAAAGGTATGGCAGTAGGTTGGCTTTTCGCATCACACTCCCCCCACTGCACACCAACCCAAGCCAACCCAAACGCAGGTTAACAGGCAGAAAAGTAAGTGTATTCACATAACCATCCCAAAAATAAAGGAAACAACGATGATTCTCTTTTTCAAGACGCAGAAAGAAACGGTGATTGCCACAGAGGTGAACCACCAACTAAACGACGACGAAATGGCTAAGCTAGCCTGGCTTTATGGCGACGCAACGCTGATGGACACCCAAGAACTGGAAGGTTTTTACGTGGGGCCGCGCCGCGAAATGGTGACACCTTGGAGCACAAATGCCGTTGAGATTACCCAAAACATGAATCTTAACGGCATTTCGCGTATTGAGGAATTCTTCCCCGTGGCCAGCCGAAACGCCGACCACGACCCCATGCTGCAACGTATGTACGAGGGCATTGGCCAAGAAGTGTTCTGCGTTGACAGGCAACCAGAACCCGTAAGGCACGTGGACAACCTGGAAGAATATAACGAAAAGGAGGGGTTGGCACTCTCTAAGGACGAGATGGCTTACCTGCACGACATCGAAAAGCAATTGGGCCGACCGCTAACCGACTCTGAAATATTCGGGTTTGCCCAAATCAACTCAGAACATTGCCGCCACAAGATATTCGGCGGAACGTTTGTTATCGACGGCGAAGAGAAAGAATCGTCGCTCTTTGCCATGATTAAGCGCACCACGGCCGAAAACCCAGGCAACATTCTCTCGGCTTATAAAGACAATGTTGCCTTTGCACAAGGGCCGGTGGTGGAGCAATTCGCACCCAAAGACCAATCGAAAGCCGACTTTTTCGAGGTGAAGGACATCGAGAGCGTTATCTCGTTGAAAGCCGAAACACACAATTTCCCCACCACCGTAGAACCCTTTAATGGGGCTGCAACGGGCACTGGAGGCGAAATTCGCGACCGTATGGGTGGCGGCGTAGGCTCGTGGCCCATTGCTGGTACGGCCGTTTACATGACGGCTTACCCCCGCTTTGAAGGCGGCCGCGATTGGGAAAAGCTACTTCCCGTACGCGAATGGCTCTACCAATCGCCCGAACAGATACTCATCAAAGCCTCTAACGGCGCGTCCGACTTTGGCAATAAGTTCGGACAACCGCTTATCACGGGTTCTGTACTCACCTTCGAGCATCAAGAGAAAGCCGAAACAGACAACTCTGCCAACGAACCTTTCTATGCTTACGACAAGGTTATCATGTTGGCAGGCGGTGTGGGCTACGGCACAAAGCGCGATTGCTTGAAGGGCGAACCACAAAAAGGCAACAAGGTGGTTGTGGTTGGTGGCGACAACTATCGCATCGGATTGGGCGGCGGTTCGGTTTCGTCGGTAGATACGGGCCGTTATTCTAACGGTATTGAGCTTAACGCCATACAACGCGCTAACCCCGAAATGCAAAAGCGCGCCTATAATCTTGTGCGCGCATTGGTTGAAAGCGACGACAACCCCGTTGTGTCAATACACGACCACGGGTCGGCAGGTCACTTGAATTGTCTGAGCGAACTGGTGGAAGAATGTGGCGGAGAAATTAACATGGACCAACTGCCCATTGGCGACAAAACACTCTCGGCCAAAGAGATTATCGCCAACGAGAGCCAAGAACGAATGGGCCTACTTATCGACGAGCAACATATCGAACGCGTAAGGCAGATTGCCCAACGCGAACGAGCACCGCTCTATGTGGTGGGCGAGACAACGGGCGATGCCCACTTCGCCTTCAAACAAGCCGACGGCACTAAGCCTTTCGATTTGGATGTGGCGCAGATGTTTGGCCATTCGCCCAAGACAGTAATGGTAGACAACACCGTTGAACGCCACTATCAGAATGTTGAATATGAACCAATAGGCAGCGAGGCCGATAAAAACAAGTTGGGCGAAGAGGCACTTACGGCGCACATTGAGCGCGTTTTGCAACTCGAAGCCGTGGCTTGTAAAGACTGGCTCACCAACAAAGCAGACCGTTCGGTGACGGGTAAGGTGGCTCGCCAGCAGACACAAGGCGAAATTCAACTGCCTTTGAGCGACTGCGGCGTGGTGGCACTCGACTATCGCGGACGCGCTGGCATAGCAACCGCCATCGGACATGCACCGCAAGCCGCCTTGGCATCGGCCGAGAAAGGCTCGGTTTTGGCCGTTAGCGAGTCGTTAACCAACCTTGTTTGGGCACCATTAGCCCACGGATTGGGCGGTGTAAGCCTTTCGGCCAACTGGATGTGGCCTTGTAGGTCGCAGGCAGGAGAAGATGCACGCCTTTATAAAGCGGTTGAGGCACTGAGCGACTTCTGCTGTACACTGGGCATTAACGTGCCAACGGGCAAGGATTCGCTTTCAATGACCCAACAATATCCCAACAGCCAAAAGGTTATCGCGCCCGGAACGGTTATCGTTAGCAGTGGTGCCGAGGTGTCGGATGTGCGTAAGGTGGTTTCGCCGGTACTTGTTAACGACAAAAACTCGTCGCTCTACTACATCGACTTCTCGTTCGATGGACAGCGTTTGGGCGGAAGTGCCTTCGCACAAAGCCTTGGTTTCGTGGGCGACGACGTGCCAACGGTTGCCAATCCCGAATATTTCGCCGACTGTTTCAATGCCATTCAAGAACTGGTTAGGCGCGGATGGATATTGGCTGGCCACGACATTTCGGCTGGCGGACTGATAACCACGTTGCTAGAAATGGCTTTTGCCAACCGAAAGGGCGGCATGCACCTTAACTTACACGACCTGGCGGGCGACGATGTGGTGAAAAATCTCTTTGCAGAGAACCCCGGCGTGGTGATACAGGTAAGCGACGACCATCGAAACGACCTGCGCACATATCTCGAAGGCGAGGGTATCGGCTACACCAAGATTGGCTATTCGGTGCCAAACAGTCGCACGTTGGTTGTAAAGAAGGGAGAAAACGAGTATGTTTTCGACATCGACTCGTTGCGCGAAACATGGTATCGCACCTCTTATCGCCTCGACACGATGCAGAGCCACAACGGCATGGCCAAGAAAAGGTGGCTTAATTATAAGAAACAACCCATTGAACTGAAATTCAACGACGACTTTACTGGCAAGCTAAGTGGCTATGGCATCAGTGCCGACCGCCGCGAGCCGTCGGGTGTTAAGGCTGCCATTATCCGCGAAAAGGGTACTAACGGTGAGCGCGAAATGGCTTATGCCCTCTATCTGGCGGGATTTGACGTGAAGGATGTGGCCATGACCGACCTTATTTCGGGGCGCGAAACGCTGGAAGAGGTGAACATGATTGTGTTCTGCGGCGGGTTCTCAAACTCTGACGTGCTTGGTTCGGCCAAGGGTTGGGCAGGCGCATTTCTCTATAACCCCAAGGCCAAAGAGGCACTCGACAAGTTCTACGCACGTCCCGACACGCTTTCGCTGGGTATCTGCAACGGCTGTCAGCTTATGGCTGAGCTAAACCTCATCAATCCCGAACACGACCACCGCTCGCATCTTACCCACAACACGTCGCGTAAGTTCGAAAGTTCGTTCGTGGGACTAACCATTCCGCAGAACAACAGCGTTATGCTGCACTCGCTCAGTGGTAGTAAGCTGGGTATATGGGTTGCTCACGGTGAGGGTAGGTTCTATATGCCCGAATCTGAAGACAAATACAACATCGTTGCCAAATACAACTATGCCGAATACCCCGGCAACCCCAACGGGTCGGACTATAATGTGGCAGGCATCTGCTCGTCAGACGGCAGGCACTTGGCCATGATGCCCCATTTGGAACGCTCCATCTTCCCTTGGCAGAACGCCTACTATCCGCGCAGACGTCAATCTGACGAGGTTACGCCCTGGATTGAGGCCTTCGTGAACGCAAGGAAATGGGTGGAAAAGAAGTTGAAAGCATAAGGGGAGTTAAGTTAAGGAGTTAAGGAGTTATGGAGTTAAGGAGTTAAGCCAAATGCTTTATCGTTTGTGTTTATAGATGGTGTCAGCCTAATCGGACCAGTCGGACTTGTCGGACCAGTCTGACTTTTCCGAAATCTACAAACCGCTAGGCACCTTTAAACGACGCAGCCATCTTTTCACCCTTTCACCCTTTCACCTTTTCACCCTTTCACCTTTTCACCTTTAACAAGGCACATCACCCCCGTTCCTTCAGGAGAGGGGCTGGGGGTGAGGCTTTATTTCATCAACAACATGTCGATATATTGGAACAGTTTTCGCACATTCTTTAAGGTAGGGATGTTCACTTTGGGCGGCGGTTACGCCATGATACCCATTATCGAGGCCGAAGTGGTGGACAAGAATAAGTGGATAGAGAAAGAAGAGTTTCTCGATCTTATTGCCATAGCGCAGAGTTGTCCAGGTGTTTTCGCCGTCAACGTCAGCATCTTCATCGGCTACAAGATGCGTAAGTTACGCGGCGCACTATGCACTTGCGTCGGCACAGCCCTGCCTTCGTTTCTCATTATCCTGCTAATCGCGATGTTTTTTCATCAGTTTCAAGACAACAGCGTGGTGGCAGCAGCGTTCCGTGGCATACGTCCGGCCGTGGTGGCACTCATTGCTGCCCCCACATTCACCTTGGCCAAGAGTGCCCACATCACGTTAAGCACCCTTTGGATACCCGTTGTTTGCGCCTTGCTTATATGGGCTATGGGTGTCAACCCCATCTACATCATCATCGGTGCAGCCCTTTGCGGTTTCCTCTATGGTCAGTTTATCAAGCCCACAGAGGGTTCGCACAACGAGAATTAGAACAGTTGCGGTGCAAAAACAGCGTCATTTGCGCCGCAAGCACCTACACATACAGGTATTCAGCCAACAACAAATAAAACCATCACATGATTTTCATCGAGCTTTTCTATACGTTTTTCCTCATCGGACTATTTGGTTTCGGTGGCGGTTACGGCATGTTGTCGCTCATACAAACCGAGACGGTTATCCATCATCAATGGCTTTCGTCGGCCGAATTTACCAATATCGTCGCCATTTCGCAAATGACCCCGGGCCCCATCGGCATCAATGCGGCCACCTATTGCGGATATACGGCCACCCATAACGCTGGGTTTAACACGTGGATGGCCATGCTGGGCAGTGCCACAGCCACCTTTGCGTTGGTGTTGCCGTCGCTTATCCTAATGATACTTATCTGTAAGACACTTATGAAATATATGGACACGCCCGTTGTTCAGAACATGTTCGCCGGCCTGCGCCCTGCCGTTGTGGGCTTGCTTGCCGCTGCTGCCCTGCTTTTAATGACAGAAGAGAATTTCAGTTCGCCCACCATCAACCCCTGGCAGTTTGGCATTAGCCTCTTCCTTTTCGCTGCTACATTTGCAGGAACGAAGTTCTTAAAGATTAACCCCATACGCATGATTGGCTATGCTGCCGTTGCAGGGATGCTGTTGCTGTATTAGGAGGGCGAAAAAGGTTGGAGGAGTGGAGGAGTTGACAAGTTGACGAGTTAACAAGTTGACCAATTGACCAGTTAACTAAGATGGGTGCGCCTTCCAACTCGTCAGCTCGTAAATATGTTGTCTCACCAACCCGTTATCTCGTAAACTCATCAACTCATCAACTCACCAACTCGTTAACTCATCGACTCGTTAACTCGTAAGCTTGTCTACTCATAAACTTGTTAACTTGTCAACCTGTTAACTTGTCAACCTGTTAACTCGTCAACCTGTCAACTCGTCAACTTATTTACTCATCCACTTATTCAGCCTCCTTTTCTTTCTCCTCGCTTACTTCTTCGCTTACTTCTTCCTTATTTTCTTCTTCCTCGGTTTCTTCCTCATTGTCCACATTCTCGTCTTCTTCCTCCTCATTGTCGTCTGCCTTGCTCTCAACACAAGGTTTCTCGCGAACATACTTAATGGATTTTACGGCCAAGATAATGCCAACAATGGCCATTAAGGGCATGATGGTAAGTTGCACAGGATTGAATTGGTCGAGCCATTCGAGCATGTGAAGTAGGCAGAACAAAGCGAAAAGGCAAGCCAAGATGGAGTGTATCACGCGCCAAGCCTTGTGTTTTCCCCATAAAACGAGAAAGATTGCGAGTACGGGCAGCGTGTAACAAATTCCCATCATAAGGGCAATAAGTTCGCGCAAATGGGTGGAAGTAGGCATTGCCACGATGCTCTCGCCCCAAAATGCAGGCATTACATCCGCCAAAGTATGGGCAAGAAATCCTAAAACAAGGACTACCCACAATACTGATAATTCAATTTGTCTCTTCATAATTACATGTTGTTAGTTAGAAATGGTGTTTTTAGTTGACAAAGGGCGTTGGTTAGTTGACAAGTTGACGGGTTGACCAGTTAACCAGTTGACGAGAAGACCAGTTAACAAGTTTATCTGTTAACGCGTTGACTAGTTCACAAGTTAATGAGTTAGCAAGGGGCGTTTCTCACTCAACAAGATAAGCCATTTGCCCACCATCGCTCGCCCGAATAAACCGAAACACTAGTTTTGTCGGGCCAAAGTTACAAACTTTCTGTTGTCTTTACAACACCTATGGGCGATATTATTAGAGAAATTGACAAGTTTATTGGTTAATAAACGAATAGATTAAGAGGCATTTTAGTGAAGAAGTGAGCGGCTAAACAAACGAGCGAGTTAGCAAATGTAGGAGGGTTAGAGCAAGACAAGTTCCATTTTGAATAAAACAAAGAACAAATCAACGGTTCTTGTGCTAAGCTACCACTTCGTGGCTGGCTTGTTGCAAATAACGATTTGAATAACGTTTATTCTTATATGGATAACAAGAGTGATGTTGTATGCAATCTCATTATTCAGGTATAAAAACGAGGATTATGGGTGTTTATAAGTTTAGAAGTGCCTATTGAATATTGTCAGCCTTTTTAAAAGAAAAACATCCGCAACGCCCGATGTTGAGCATTGCGGATGGGAGGAGCATAACCCCTTGTGTGGGGATGCGTTGCTTATGTAAGGAAAAACGGTCTAATTTGTTATCACAGGTAAAGTTCGGAAGGGCGGGTTACATGTATTCCTCTTCGTCCCACCCCCAACCAAAGCCTGGTTTGGCGCCAATCTCGTCCGGGTCGCCTGGTACAATGGGGCCTGGGTCGCTGTCGCCATCGCCGTCGTTGTCGAAACGCGATGCACCCGGTGCACGTAGTAGTTCGTTGAGATCAAAATATACTGCGATGCAGTTTGGCTTTGTGTAAACTTGCTTTTTCATACTCCCTAAGTTTATTTTACGATTATCTTCTTATGGTTTACAATATAGATGCCTTTTGGCAATCCTTCGATAGAGGTGGCATTTGGCCGCACCAGCTTTCCGTCTACGGAGTAGATGTTGCTGGGGACGGCAAACAAGTCGCTGTTGGGCTGCACCAAGGTGTTCGTTACGTCCGTTGTGTTGTCGAACGTGCTGCCAATCTCTTCGCCATCAACAAAGAAGTTGAATGCCTTAGATTGGGTGTTTGAACCTGTGGCAATCCAACCACGGAACCCTTTGACCGGCATTGGGTTTTGTGTGAAATGCCATAGCCACTTGTTGTTAGACTTGGCACTCTTTCCAAGAACATACGAGTGGGCAGGAACTACTTTCGCTGTTTGGTTGTAGAGCGATGCGCAGAATTGTAGTCGTTCGTCGGTTGTGGTTGATGGAGTGGAAGGATCGCGCAGAATGCCGTTTGAGTAATTGGGCAAGGTTTGCGGATTGGTGTCGAGTGTAACGTTGTTGATAATGTAATAGGGAGCTTGTACTTCAACCCATCCCACATCTTTTACCAATTTGCGATATGGGGCGGCTGTGGGAGGCACGGTTGGTTCTTTTGTGGGACGCAGCAAGTATAGCTTATTGGCTTCGATGGCGATGGCGTTATCGTTATCTAACGATACCTTTGTGAAGTCGATGCGGGTGCTCAGTGTAGGCGACTGATGTGGGTATGCTGATAGCCTGGCCGTTTCGCCGAATGTGGCTTTCACTTGGGCGGCGGTAAGCGATATGGGGAGAACTATGCTGTTCCATTCGTCTTTTTGCATTGTGCGCTTTAATATCAGTGTGGCCGCCTTGTGGGGTTGAACTTGCTTGGCAAGATAAAGGATGCTTGTTTGCGCCTCGTCGAGAACAAGGTCTTGCGTACCGCAATATTCAAGGCGGAAGTTATCCCAGCAGGTCCAGTCGCGTTGACGTGTTGAGCCTGTTATCTCAATACCGATGTCCAGTTTGGCTCCGTCGGTGGGTACAAATACCAGCACCGTGTTGTTGTACGACCCTTTTTCGAACTCCATAGCAGCCCTTGAATATGGACTGATGTGCTTTTGGGCAAGGTCTGATGCATCGTAGGCGTGCATTAGGTCGGCGAGTGTATAACAGAATTCGTGAGCAAAGACATTTAGGCTGGTGGACACGTTAGAGAAAGCATCCGTTGTGCCTTGTACCTTTGCGAACAGCTTGGATTTTAGTTGGCTGCCCGATATGGCGTTGTAAAAGCCGTTACAAGAAACGCGATACCAACCCTTTTTCAGGGTTACTACTTGTTGCGTAACCTTTCCGTTGGCCTTTCCGTTGTTGCCTAAGTTTCTAACGTTGGCTGTGGAATAGCCCGCGTAGTTGGCCATGTAATAGTTGCTGGATATGGCACCGTTGCCAACGTAGTAAGTGTAGTTGGCGTTGGCGGGATTGAAAAGGTAGGCTTGCGCATTGGCATAAGCCCATGTAAGCCCGTTGCTGGCGTGCCATTTCTCCACATCCTTGTCGCCACGGATAAAGTTTTGGTCGTAAATAAGGAACGTTGCGTTGGCAGGTGCCTCGTCTGTTGCGTATTGTTCCTTAAATGCTGCTTTAAGGTCGGCTTTGGTTACGATTTTCCATAAGCACGACTTGTCGCTGTTGCTTTCCGTTGCAGGGTAGGCTAGGGGAGAGGTGTTGCTGTGTCCAACGCTTTTCATTTGAAGATAGCGAGTTCCGCCATAGCCTTGGTTGTGTTCGTCGTTGTAGAAACGTATCTTGTACGTTTTACTACCCGAGTGTGTCTCAACAAACTCCCAGTCGAGGATGCCGTTGATGTGGTGTGCCTCGGTGGTGTATGGGTTCGGTGTTTTCGAAAGGTCGTAATCTACGCCTCTGTCTACATAAACATGATTGTAGTTGATAGGGTCGGTGTAGCCCGGCGTGTCTTTTCTGCGACCAAAGGCAATGTTGCGCCCCTCTGTCGTTGCTTGTGGCCCTTGCATGCGGTATTTGCCGGAGGTTGGCGACTTGGTGATGTTGATGGGCATGCCTACACCGTAACCTACTACAACGGTACCCCAATAGCTGCCTGCATTGAGATATTGGCCTGTGCCAACATTGTAGAGATAAGCGGTTTTGATGTCTTCGTTGGTTGAATTCGCCACCGAAACTATTGAATTTCCATTCCACTCGTGGGAGTGTGGATTTTGTCCCTGAGCCTTTAATACCGTAGGGACACAAGCACATAGTGCTGATAATACCAAAGAATAAAACTTCATCATAAAAATAACTCTTTTAATTCTCTTTATAAACTAAATACCATTACTAACAATGAGAGGTGGTCTTATACGCACTTCCGCTGTTGGCAGATGGTGCGTATTTACATTTTAAGCAGTGAACTAACTTTTTGTTCCATAAAACACAAGTTGAATAAAATGTGTAGTTAATGGAAATAGGGAGCTTTGATGATGGTACTTACTGTGTAAAGGCCGACCTAACTTTATTTATGTTTCGTATATCTTACAAATAACTCTCTTTTTCGAAAAGTGTATATCCTGTCAATATGTTTATTCAAAGACCATTATAATAAGGGATTTTTGCTAATCATTCCCTCTTTGTTTTGCAAATGTATTAAAAAAAAAGGATGTGAAAAAGAATGTGTATAAAGTTTTCACACTATATATGAGTTAGGCTTGATATTTTGCTTTCGTTTACTAAACGCAGGTTTCTTGTTGTAAAATATTAAGACATGGTATGCTGCCTTTGGAATATAAGCGTGTCGTTTCATTTTGCGTTTGATTGAGATTGTAGAGGGGTTAATTATGGTTGGTTGGTGGAAAGTATGTATTAGAGGTTGGCAAGACTTAGATGAAACAACAAATAGGAATGCTTAACAGATTGCCAGCTCTGAACTTCTAAATCTCAGAATCCTTAACAGTCCAGGGATGCTATTTGTTCAATAGTCTACGAAAGCTTTACTGAGGTTTCTATATTATGAAGTGGTCTCGGCTTTTAATATTTCTATAAATTGAGAGAGGTGCAGGACAAGTCAACTCACTGGCTTATAAACAAACGAAAGCCCAACAACTCCCGATGACATCACCCCCCCCCAACTCACGAACTCATCAACTCAAAAACTCATCAACTCACAAAATCATCAGCACACGAACTCATCAGCACAAAAACTCATCAGTTCAAAAACTCATTAACTCATTAACTCAAAAACTTAAATTGTTGTCTTTTATTTTACAATGTTGCTCTAATTTTCGCTCCGTTCTAGCGAAAATTCAGGCTGAAAAGTTGGTAAAAAACCGCTTTTTATACCCTTTCGCACCTTTGGCGTTGTCAATTTTTACGCCCAGAAGCTGCATTTTGCACCATTTTGCCTTTCTAGTTTGGGTGAAGGCTGATGATTTTTCAAGCCCATTTTTCTGCTTTTAGTCCCTAAAAACCTACTTTTTAACGACTATTTTGCCCTTTTCGGACATGTTTTTCATGGCTCTAAAAGGTTTTGTTTATACAATTGCGACGTATATTTATTCTTTTCATCTTGCGTTTAGCACCTTTTTGCACTGCGTTTAGCACCATTTTACCTTGCGTTTAGCACCAAAATACACTGCATTTTGCACCAAAACGCACTGCGTTTTGCGGCATATTGCACGCCATTTAGCAGCAAATTGCACTATATTTTGCCCCAAATAGCCCCAAAAGGGGTGTTAATGGCGGCCTTTTGGAATTAATATTCATTTTGCCGCATTCACTGGCTAACCCCTTTTTGCATCGAAACAAACCTTCGCGAGAATCGATTTTTTGCGGTAGGGTGAGCGATTGGTGGACAAAAAGGGCACTCATAATGTTAAATTTCTTGCTGAAAACTAGACAAAAGACAATTGTGCCGTATAAGCATGCATGGCAATGGCGCGGAAAGCGTGTACGCTTACTGCAGCCAGCGCGAGCGGTTGCAGGGCTTGCTGCTCACGGCTTGTGGCGCGGCATCGTGGAAAGGCAGAGGTGAGATGGCGTTAGTAACTGGTCTTTCAGCTTGTAGCGAATGCTTTGAATGACTTGTGCTTGGTCGCCTCTTTTAGCAACAGCCATATTTTGGCACAGGCGAATGGGGCGTAATTTCAGATTACAACGCATCTTTGTGAACTGCTTCGTATGTGAGAGGGGCGTTTGTCTGGGGTGTACAATACCAAGATGGTAAACTCCTCTCTATATTATCGAAACATTAAAATTCAAGGCTACTTCTGCTAGTGCGCCTACGGCCTCACGCTCTTACGACTCACAAATTCATTAACTTACAAACTTATCAGTTCTTCGGCTCATCAACGCGCAAACCCACAAACTTACAAATTCATCAGCTCACCAACTCATCAACTCACAAACTTGCCCGCTTATATATTAATAAGGAGTGCGTCCCTGTTATGTTATCAATGTGTAAAGAAACTCAAAAACTTGCATTGTGGTTCGATATTTTTCTTAAAAAGGCTTGCGT
>NZ_GG740074.1:0-6449 GCF_000162415.1 Prevotella sp. oral taxon 317 str. F0108
GTGCAAGCCTTTTTAAGAAAAATATCGAACCATAATGCAAGTTTTTGAGTTTCTTTACACATTGATAACATAATAGGGATGTACTCCTTATTAATATATAAGCAGGCAAGTTTGTGAGTTGATGAGTTTGTGAGTCTGTGCGTTTACAAGTTTGTGGATTTAGGAGTTTGTAAAGCTATAATGCCGTTTTGAGCTTTTAATCTTTCAACAACGTGGGAGGAGCTTGTTGTTTTTGTGATGCCAACACAAAATAAACACTTCTCTTCATGTGCGAGGTGCAGGTTCAATCAACTCACCGGCTTATAAACTCACGAAAGCCCAACACCTCCCAAACGCATCAACTCACCAAACTATAAACTCACAACCCAACAACTCACGACTTAGAAACTCATCACCTCGTCTGTTCACTAGCTCACGCACTCATCAACACACAAACTAATAAACTCATCAACTAATAAACTCATCAGCTCAAAAGCTTAAATTGTTATTTTATTTTTACAAACTCGCTCTAATTTTCATGCCGTTCTAGAGAAAATACAAGCCCAAAAGTAGGTAAAAGACCAATATTCCTGACCTTTCACATCTTTTGTTTTGTCTGTTTTTAAGAACAAAACCTGCATTTTGCACCATTTAGCCTTTCTAGATTGGTTGCCAACTCATTATTATTGTTGCCCAAAAACTCGCTTTTTGCACCTAAAAAACCACTTTTTAACGACTATTTTGCCCCTTCGAGCCATTAAAAACATAGTTCGAAAGGGTTTTATTTATACCATTTCAGCGGATGTTTATGCACGCCGTTTCGCATTTAGCAGCATTTTTCACTACATTTTGCACCATTTTACCTCGCGTTTAGCACCAAAACGCACTGCGTTTAGCAGCATATTGCACCGCGTTTAGCACCAAAACGCACTGCAATTTGCTGAAAATAGCCCGAAAACGGGCGTTAATGGCGGTGTTTTTAAATAAAAATTCATTTTACCCATATTTAGAATTACCCCCTTTTAGCATCGAAACAAACCTTCGCGAGAATCGATTTTTTGCGGCCAGGAGGGAGACTGGTGGACAAAAAGGGCACTCATAATGTTAAATTTCCTACCGAAAAGTTGACAAGAAATCAAGTTGACGAGTTGACAAGTTAACAAGAGGGCAAGTGAACTTGTGAACAAGTTATAGTCAAACAGAATTGGATTCAGAAGGCCATAGATACACCGTAAGCAAACCAAAGTGTTCCTTTGCCCCTGCGTAAGGTATGCAGATGCCATGCTATACGCATCTTGCTAGTTGCTAACAACAATTTTCCAAAAGCAATTCTGTTTAGCTATAATCGTTCTTTTCTCGTTTTTCTAAAAGTGCGTT
Organism: Prevotella sp. oral taxon 317 str. F0108; assembly: GCF_000162415.1. NCBI lineage: Bacteria > Pseudomonadati > Bacteroidota > Bacteroidia > Bacteroidales > Prevotellaceae > Prevotella > Prevotella sp. oral taxon 317. Next base: position 1,357 of record NZ_GG740074.1, read on the forward strand.
TTCTCGCCATGACAATGTTCGAGCAAGCCCGACATTGTTCATCTCTTCGTGTGTTGGCATAAATACGTCCATTTTTGACATAAGAACATAAGGAACATAAACCTAAATCGGTTGCTAGAAAAATGTGCTTTCATTTTGCCTAAGAAAACACTAAACACGCGTAAACAATTAAATCGCAGGTTGTATTTCAAATATCAGAGGAAGAGTTCCCTAACACTTTGCTTTTGAAAATTCGTAATGGCCGATTTCGGATAAAGAAGTCATCTTGACTTTTTCCTCATTATGTGCCACAAGAAAAGATGCTTTCAACTTGTAGAGAATACACTAAAAGCCCTTCAACAGATTTCTTTTTCGAGGCCTAACCACGTTTTGACACAGACAAAAGAGGTACTACACCAGTTATTATCGTAGTTTTATCCAGCACTTCGTACGTGAGAAGTGTGTTTATCTTGGTTTTACTGCACAAAGATATTAAACTCCTTTCAAGTTATAGAAATATCGCCCACCAATCGGTTGTTTAGACCGCTTATCAACTATTTTAAGTTGTTTGCATCGTTTCTTGTTAATTTCTCGTTTGCTTGTCGGCATCTTGTCTGTCTTATTCTCTCGGCGTAGCCCGCTATATCTTCAAGGATAAGACAGTCAATATGCTCACCAATACACAAAATCTGAGCAAACACTAACGTCCGATTGGGGTTAAAAGTCAAGATGATTTCTACACACATACCTAAACTGAGATTGTATATGTTCTGGCTCAGAAACCAATAAAGCCCAAAGTGTGAACAGGTAACACAAACGCCAACAGCCATGCAACAAAGATGTATGGCATGGCGTAAAACCCTCGCGGCGATACCCTCTTATAGGGCGCAGTTAGCTTATCGCCGCCCAATCAATATTTGTTTTGCGCAATTCTTTCAGTCTATTCCATAGCATGGCATGTTCGGGAAGGTTGCAATCGGGGTCGCGTTCGACGATTTTTTGAGCCTCATCGCGAGCCAATTGCACCAATGCGCCATCGCGAGCGATGTTCGCAATTTTAAGGTCGAAAGCCATGCCGCTCTGTTGTGTGCCTTCAAGGTCGCCTGGACCGCGCAATTTTAAGTCGGCCTCGGCAATACGAAAGCCATCGTTGGTTTCGCACATAATGTCGATACGCTTGCGCGTTTCGGCAGAAAGGGCGCGATTGGTAACAAGTATGCAATAGCTTTGGTCGGCGCCGCGCCCCACCCTACCTCGCAATTGGTGCAATTGCGACAAGCCAAACCGTTGCGCATCAAGTATCACCATCACCGATGCGTTGGGCACATTCACACCCACTTCGATAACCGTTGTGGCCACTAATATCTGCGTTTCGCCACTGGCAAAGCGCGCCATCTCTGCCTCTTTCTCCTTCGACTTCATCTTTCCATGTATCTTGCTCATCTTATACTCTGGAAAAATGTCGGTCAACGCCTCGTAGCCTTCCTCCAAATTCTTTAAGTCGGTCTTCTCGCTCTCCTTTATTAGCGGATAAACAATGTACACTTGACGCCCCAAACCCACCTGCTGACGTATGCCGGCATATAGACTCGTGGTTTGATTATCGTACTTATGCAGCGTTTGTATGGGCTTTCGTCCAGGCGGAAGTTCGTCTATCACGCTCACATCCAAGTCGCCGTAGATGGTCATGGCCAACGTTCGCGGTATGGGTGTCGCCGTCATCACCAACACATGCGGTGGATTATCGCTCTTGCCCCATAGCTTGGCGCGTTGTTTCACGCCAAAACGGTGCTGTTCGTCTACCACGGCGAGCCCCAAATGAGCGAATTGCACAGTGTCTTCTAGCAAGGCATGGGTGCCAACCAGTATGTGTAGCTGTCCCGATGCAAGCCTTTGCAGCACGTCGGCACGGCGTTTGCCCTTAACGATGCCCGTTAGCAGCTCTGCCGTTACGCCCGTTCCCTGCAACATTTGCTGCACGGTGGCGAGGTGTTGTTCGGCTAATATTTCGGTGGGAGCCATGATGCACGCCTGAAAACCATTGTCTACGGCAATGAGCATGGACATTAACGCCACGAGGGTTTTACCCGAACCCACGTCGCCTTGTAACAAGCGGTTCATCTGTCGGCCGCTATCCATGTCCTTACGTATCTCGTGCATCACGCGTTTTTGTGCGCCCGTAAGCTCGAAAGGCAGGTTGTTGTGGTAAAAGCTGTTGAAGAATTGGCCAATCTTAGAGAAATTGTAGCCACGATATTTGCGCCGATGGAAGTTGGCATAGCGCAAGATGTTGAGCTGAACATAAAACAACTCTTCAAACTTTAAGCGCATTTGGGCGCGCTGCAACTCATCGGTGTTATGGGGATAATGCACGCCGCGCATGGCTTGGTCGCGCGAAACAAGGTGCAGGGCATTAGTGATGAAAGGCGGAAGCGTCTCGGTCAGCGGTGCTTGCATCTGTTCGAGTAAGCCCTTGGTGAGCCTTTCCATCGCACGCGATGTTATGCCTGCCTTCTTCATTCGTTCGGTTGTGCCGTAGTGTGGCTGCATACCCATCTCGGCAAGTTTTAGTTCAGTGGCCTCGTCTATATCGGGATGGGCAAACTGATAACGTCCTCCGTACACGCTAGGCTTACCAAACACGATGTATTCTACCCCCACTTTGTAGGTGCTTAGCACATATTTTGCCCCTTGAAACCAAACCAAGTCGGCCACGTTCCACCCATCGGTGAAGTGGGCCACGATGCGTTTCTTGCGCGGTCCCATGTCAAACTCCTCAAAGCTCAGTATGTGTCCCTTCACCTGCACGTAAGGCATATCGCCCTGCAATTGGGCAATTCGGTAGATTTGTGTTCGGTCAACGTATTTGTAGGGATAGTATTCAAGTAGGTCGCCAAAGGTGTTGATGTTGAGTTCTTTACTCAAAATCTCTTTCTTTCGCGGACCAACGCCCGCCAGATACATGATGTCTTGGTCTAGAATAGAGTGCATTGTGGGGCTACGGTTGTTGTGGCAAGAAGCTGGGCAAGGGCGTTAACGTACGCGCCTGCCTATTTTTCGCGATGCTGAGAGGAGAGAGCCAACAGACGTTCGCACACATCGAGGTCGAAGGGCGTGGTTATCTTGATGTTCTCCTTGTTGCCCTCAACCATTGTTATCTGCATGCCGAGTGCCTCAACCACCGATGCGTCGTCGGTAAAGTCCGACTGATAGGGTTGTTGGTAGGCGCGTTTAAGCAATTGCAAGTCGAATGTTTGCGGTGTCTGCACCAGTCGATAGGCATCGCGGTTCACGGTTTGGCTAGTGCCATCGGGCATCACCTGGCGCAATGTTTCTACCACGGGCATTACGGGTATCACGGCTTTGGCTTGTTGTGCCACGCCGAAACAACGCTCAACAACTTCTGCCGACACCATCGGGCGCACGCCATCGTGCACCGCCACCACGCCCTGGGCATCGTTGGGGATGAGTGCCAAGCCATTACGAACCGACTCGAAACGCGTTGTTCCGCCGTCGGCCAAGAGGTAAGGCAAGTTAAAGTTGTGCGTTCGGCATAACTCGCGCCAATATGTTTGCTGGTCGCGTGGCAACACCAATACCATTTGCAGCTGCGCATCGAAGTTGAAAAAGCACTCCATTGTGCGCATCAACACGGGCTTTCCGCCAAGCAGCAGAAACTGCTTAGGCACGTCGGCACCCATGCGCAGGCCCTTTCCGCCAGCGACGATGATTACATAATTCATCGCGTACAGCGGTTAAAGGCGTTCGGCCATAAGGTGTTTGTAACGCATGGCCACTTCTATTTCGTCGGCCTTATCGCGGTCAACCAACAGCGCAAGCAGCGTGTAAGCGTAAGGAAGAGCGGCGGCAGGACCTTCGCCCGTTATGATATTGCCGTCAACTGTCACCAACTCGGCCGTATATTCTGCCCCATGCAAGGTGTGTTCTACGCCTGGATAGCAAGTGGCGCGCTTGCCTTGCAGCAAGCCCAACGTACCTAAAACCATAGGTGCAGCACAGATAGCGCCAATCTTTCGGCCCGTTTCAACCTGACGGCGAAGTACTTCTGCTAGTCCTTTATGTTCTTTTAGATGGGTTGAACCTGGCAGTCCGCCAGGCAAGAGCAAGAGGTCGGCATCGTTGAAGTTGGCGTTTTCGAACAGCATGTCGGCCTTAACGCACACGCCATTGGTCGATTCCACCAGCTCGCGCCCCATAATACTCACGGTTTTCACGTCCAATCCGCCTCTTCTCAGAATGTCTACGGGAGCCAACGCCTCGATGTCTTCAAATCCGTCGGCCATAAATTGATACACTTTTGCCATATCTTAAATTTGGTTTGTCGTTATTATCGTTACTGCAAAAATAGCCATTTTCGGCGTAAGCATGGCAAACAACACGCATTTTTAATGCCCAACGCCACACTTTTTAGCGTTTTTGGCAAGCAAATTGTGGTAATAACGCTAATTTTGTGGGCGACATTTAGCAAACATATACTAAAAAACTAGGCGATAAAAAAGAACGACAAACCTGTACAACAGATATCGCCTTTATAAAATGAACCTATTTTATATCGCAGAGTATGGAACTTAACACATTACGCGAAACCGTAAACACCAACGGCGAATACAGTTGTGGAGACATCGGCGTGTCTGCCTCTGAATGGCTCGATCTATTAAAACAACCCGAAGCAAGGAAGTATCACGAGGCCTTATTCTGCTTTTTACGTGAACCAAATCAAAAAGGCTCATGCACATCAGTGGCACAAAAGTATGGGAAAAGCCTGAATTATTATAACGGCAACGTAAAAGGTTTCTCGCAATGGGTGCAAAAACGACTAAACAGATTTCGTGTAATTGGGATTAAAGGCAGCGAAACATTCTGGCCCATCGCGATGGAAAAGGGCTGGCAAACCAAGAAAGAGTTTCTTTGGTTACTGCGCACCGAACTGACAGAAGCACTTAGAGACTTGCTGATGGAGCACCTTATCGAGGAGCTTCGCAAACGTAAGCCCTTTTATGGCTACGAGGAAAGCTACAAATGGCAATTGCTTGACAACACAGAAGGGAAAGATGCGCTAGGCATTATCAGGGCACTAAAAGGGAAGAATATTA
>NZ_GG740074.1:6860-16824 GCF_000162415.1 Prevotella sp. oral taxon 317 str. F0108
AATATTGTTGCCAATGCCTACGTTGACCCCGTTTTTAACAAACTCAACAAAGAAAAGCCTAGCGAACTGATTGTATGCGGAGAGCATTTGCTTGACGAAACCATACCAATAGACAAACGTATAGCACGCTTTAAACAAGAAATGCAAGACCTTGGGCATGAAGACTGGAAGAACTTTGCCAACGATGAGCGCACGGCATCTGCCATCTTAACTTGCGCTTACCCCGAAAAATACACGTTTTACAAATGGGAAGTGTACAAAAGGCTCTGTGAATACTTCGGCTACGACATCAATAAAAGAGGCACGAACTTCGGTAACTTCATGGAAATAATAAACAATCTCGTAGCAAAATATGGTGAAACGGTTCAACAAATCATGCTTAGCGAGATAGACAGGTATAAAAACAAACCCCTTAACCTTGCCATTCAAACATTATTTTGGTGCTTGAAAGACTTCATGCTCAAAGAAATGGACGCAGCAAAACAACACACATCCCAAACCAGCGCTAACGAAGGTACAGACTATTCACGTTTCGACAAGGGCGTAATTACATGGAAAAGACACAAGAACATCGTGCTTTATGGTGCGCCAGGAACAGGAAAAACCCACAGCATACCCGAATATGTGGTGAGACTTTGCTGCCCCACATTCAATGCCAACCATGCAGAGCACAGCCAAATTGTGGCAATATACAATCAACTTAAAGAGGAAGGGCGCATCGCATTCACAACCTTTCACCAGTCAATGGACTATGAAGACTGGGTGGAAGGCCTTCGTCCCGTGGTTACTGACAACAACCAAGTGGGCTACAACATAGAATCAGGCATATTTAAACGCCTCTGCGAAAAAGCAAACGACACCAATACGCAAGAAGAGATGATACAAAATGATTTCCCAAAAAATAGTTCTACACTGCCTGATGGTGAAAATTCATCCAAGCCTTACATCATGGTTATCGACGAAATTAATCGTGGAAATGTGTCGAAAATATTTGGAGAGCTCTTGACGTTGTTGGAAGCTGACAAGCGTAAAGGCAACCCGAACACAGAGAAAGTGGTGCTACCTTACTCGAAAGAGGCTTTTGAAGTGCCAGCCAACGTGTTTGTTATCGCAACAATGAACACTGCCGACCGTTCGTTGGGTGCATTAGACTACGCCATTAGGCGACGCTTCGCCTTCATTGCAGAAAGGCCTTACGCCCTAGATAACGAAGGGTTTGACCGCGACTTTTTCAAGCAAGTGAGCCAACTCTTCATCAACAACTTCGACGAATACGAGAAAAGCAATTTCGATTCTACGTTTAAGCTGCAAGCGGCAGACACACTTTCGGCCGATTATAAGCCTGAAGAGGTGTGGATTGGCCACAGTTATTTCTTGATGCTCGATGAAAATGGCGAAGATTTCACCAACGACCGCATACTATATGAAATAATACCGCTCTTGGAAGAGTACATACGAGACGGCATTCTAACTACAGACGCGCAAACAACGATAGATGAACTATACGACAGGGCAATAAAATGACGACAGTGTTACAACTCAACGAGCAGCTGAAGGAGAACTCCCTTCTCAACCAAAGCGATGCCGAGGCTTTGTTGCCATACATAGCGGATGGTGGAGAAAAAGAGTTCAAAGTAAGTGATGACAAGCAAGACGCCGACTTCTACCTTAAACTTAGGCGTAAGGGTAACGACATTCTTGCCACGGGTTCTTACTTCGTAGGGGTGGATTGGGTGAAAGAAAACGAGCTCGCAATACAGGTTAGTCCGAAGATGAACAGCGATTTCGAGATAGATTATGTGCGAATGCTTAACGAGGCACTCTGTGATAAGGAAAACCTGAACCATCTGCAACAACTCGTAACAATATCTTTTCACAAGCCCGCAATACCAATTAGCCAGCAGCAAGACTTGTTAAGCATCTTCCTTATTACCGAATATCTTAGCGTTTTAAGGCGAATAACGACCAAAGGTCTGCGAAAAAGCTACTACATAGTTGAAGAAAACCTCAACAATAAGATAAAAGGGCGATGTCTTGTGGCACGTAACGTGAAACAAAACCTTAGCAAAGGGCGCGTAACAAACAACTTTTGTCGTTACCAAGTATATGGCATCGACTCGTGCGAGAACCGCATCCTTAAACGCGCTTTGAGGTTTTGTGCCAAACAATTAGAGGTTTATAGGCATGCCTTCGACACTTCCACACTCGACAACATTGTCCGTTTTGTAAAACCACACTTCGATAACGTGGGCGAAGAAGTTACCACAAAGGCCATACAAACATTCAAAGGCAACCCAATTTTTAAAGAACACAGCACAGCCGTAGAACTTGCCCAACTTCTAATTCGCCGTTACAGCTACGACATTACCCTTGCTGGCAACCACCAAATAACAACTCCACCATTCTGGATAGATATGAGCAAACTGTTCGAATTGTATGTGTTTCGCCATCTTAGGTTGGTATTTACAGGCAAAAACGAAGTTTGTTATCACCCCAAGGCACATCGTCAAGAGCTCGATTATCTGTTAAAGCCTTGCCATTGGCCCGAACCTTACGTTGTTGACGCCAAATACAAACCACGTTATAAGGGCATGACAGGCATAGACAATGATGACGCAAGGCAGGTGGCTGGTTACGCAAGACTGCAGAAGATATACGACATGTTGAAGCTAGATGCCGAAAATGCACTGCCTATCAAGTGTCTCATCGTCTACCCCGACCAAGAACAACAAGAGTGTTTCGCATTTACAAACACAGAAGAACCAACGTTCGAAAAAGTGAAAGATTACATAAGGTTCTACAAAATAGGGATTAGACTACCCGTAATTCAATGAAATTCATCTCCAAAGGCATAACTAAAAACCTCAACAAACGCCCCAAAAGATTTGCCACATTCGAAAGAATGTCTTATTTTTGCAACACGAATAGGTGTGAAGGGAATGAGCATCGCCTACGAAAACAATGCAAAGGCCACAGCCCAACCTCACTTTCCTCATCCCAACACAACGATGACGAACGCTTTCAGAACATACGGATGCCTCGCGATAGCGGCACTGTGGCCAACAGGAAACCTTGCGGCACAAACTTTCAGCATCGAAACGGTGAACGACAGCCTAAACTATCTCACGCTGAAAACCGACTCAACAACCGACAAGTGGCCGCTACCCTACCCCGTTTACCGATTAGAAACGGCCGACGTAAACGGCGATGGACGAACAGAAGCGTTGGTGGGCGTGATTAAAAGCACCCGTTTCTATCCGCAAAAAGGGCGCAGGCTCTTTGTTTTTAAGAACTACAAGAACCGCGTTCGCGCCATGTGGATGGGCTCAAAGCTAGGCGGAATACTGCAAGATTTCCGCTTTGTGGATGGCGTTGTGCGAAGCCTTGAAACCACAACTAGTGGCCGTTACGTGGTGGCCGAATACCGTTGGCAGGGTTTCGGCTTCGAATTCGTTAGGTTCTTGGTTGTGAAGGTGGGGCGAGAAGAGGCCTTGAAGGCGTTTAACCAATAGCTATTCGCTAAAAGGAAAAGCCAACAAAGTCGCCCAACACAAACGTATATAATAAGAACAAAGGCTAACATGTGCCATACAAATGCCGACAAGCACGATGGCACACCTTATATATATAGGGCGACAAGCGCACCCGAAAACAATAAAACCAACCGACTTGGGGCAGTACGGGCAAGCAAAACGAACACCAAATGCCGCCATCTGCCCCTCGTCAAGTAACAATTAAATTCCAAATCCGATGTGCACATGGCCACAACAAGGCCCCAACACGCACATCATAAACATTAATTATCAATGAAAAGAACCCTACTACTAATCGCATTCGCCGCCATAGGGGCGTTACTCTATGCCGACAACAACCCCAAGCCTGTGATTTTACCTGGTAAGGGCAAACTGAATGTGGAGAGTTTCAACAAAGAAGTGAACCTCAAAACCAACCTCTCGAAACTGTCGCTGGCCGAACTGCGCGTGCTTAAAAACGCATTTAAGGCGCGCGAAGGATTTATATTTAAAGAAGCCGACCTGCGCGGCATTTACGCACAAACATCGTGGTACGACTCGTTGATGTGGTTACGCTCGGACAACGAGAACGAACCGCTAGACGATAGCAACCCTAACGACTGGGGACAAAGGCAACCTAAACTTAGCAAAGCCGAACAAGACTTCCTCAAAAAGATTGAACAGCAAGAGAACAAAATCCTCAACAGTAAGCACAAACTGCCCAAAGGACAGATTGTTAACCTCGACCTGCTGCTCAATCCCTACCAATTAGACGACTTCGACCCTAAACTGCAAAATGCCATCAGCCGCAATGGGTTTGCCATTGTGCCAGACAACTTGCAGCAATTGTTCCATGTTTACGAGAAGAACGACTACTCCAACTTCCCCAGCTTTGTAACCACCGACCTTTATTTGCAGCTTTTCCACTTCTATTTCGACAACATTCTGCGCGATGCCGAAGAGAAAAAGCTCGATGCACTGGTGAAAGTGTTCTCGCAAGGCATGTTTAATCGCATGACCAAACTCGTAACCACACCCTCAACAGGCAAGCAAACCAAAGCGGCCGCAGCTTTCTGCCAAGCCTATTTTGCCGTGGCGTTGGCACTAACAACGGGCAAAACGCCTGCCGGGGTGAGTGCTGCATATAAGTCGCAAGTGGCATCCGAGATTAAGAAGGTGATGAATTCAGAAAACGCCCTCTCCCCTTTCTTGGGCTATACTGAGGTGAAATATCCCTATTCCCTTTATCGGCCACGCGGCCATTACAGCCGTTCCGAACGCATCAAGCGATATTTCCGCACCATGATGTGGCTACAAAGCGTGCCCTTTGGCACCGACAAGCCCGACCAACTGAAACGCGCCCTGCTCATTGCCCACACCATTGGCAGCGACCCACAGATGAAACGCACCTACAACAGCATGTTCGAGCCCATCACTTTCCTCTTCGGCGAGCCCGACAACATCACCGTCATGCAGGTTTACGACCTGATGAAGGGCCAAACGCCAGAGAAAATATTCACCAATGAGAGACTGATGGCCGACATGGCCAAACGCATTGACGAGGTGGGAGAGAAACAAACGCGCATCCGTCCCAAGTTCGAATCAACTTCACGCAACAAGATTAACCTCATGCCGCAACGCTATATGCCCGATGCAGAGGTGCTAAACGAGATGATTGACGCCACAAACAATGTCACCAAACGCGACGTTCCAAGTGGACTCGACGTGTTTGCGGCCATTGGTTGTTCGGCTGCCGAACGCATTTTATTGAAAGAACTGCAAGAAGACAAACGCTGGGAAGGCTTTGTGCCTACGCTCCAAACCATGAAACTACGCATGTCGGAGATTGCGTGGACCACCACCGTGGCCAACAGATGGATGGATGCCTTGGCCGAAATGAACAAGCCCGTGGCTGGTGCACCTTACTTTATGCTCACGCCACAATGGGAAAAGAAAAACCTGAACACGGCTCTAGCCTCGTGGGCAGAACTGAAACACGATGCCATCCTATACGCCAAGCAACCTATGGGAGCCGAATGCGGTTCTGGCGGACCGCCCGACCCCATCGTGAAAGGCTATGTTGAACCCAACATCCCTTTCTGGAAGAAGGCCATTGAATTGGTTTCGCAAATTGAAAGGGTGTTCAAACAATATAAGTTAAACACGCCTAAGATGGACGCTTCCACGGCTAGCGTGAAGGAAACAGCCGAATTTCTGCTACAAGTGAGCCAGAAAGAGCTATCGCCAAACCCCATCCTTACCGACGAGGAATATAACGCCATCGAAATCATAGGCTCTACGATAGAAAACATTTCGCTTGACCTTGTTAGACAAGACGACCAATATCTTGACGGCTGGGACAACGTGGAAGGTGCCGACAAGAGTGTGGCTGTAATAGCCGACGTATATACCGCCAACGCCCCGAACAACCCTAACCACTCCATTCTATACGAGGGAACAGGGCCTGCCTATACCATCTACGTGGCTGTGCCCATTGGCAACGAGCTCTATTTGATGCGCGGTGCAGTGCTGTCTTATCGCGAACTAAAACAGTCTACCGACCAACAGCGGCTCACCGACGAGGAATGGCAAGAGAAACTCAAAGCCAAACCTTATCTGGGCGTGCCTAAATGGATGGACGAAATTATGGTTCCGCTAGACAATCTGCCGAAAGATAATGAAGAAGTGTTTTATAGTTCGGGATGTTAAGGTGAGGAGTTAAGGAGTTAAGGAGTTAAAGTAGTAAGGAGTAAGGAGTATGTAGTAAGGAGTATGTAGTAAGGAGTAAAGAGTAAGCGGTAAGCGATAAAGCCAAATGCCTATCTGCGCTATGGCATACTCTTTTACTCATCAACTCATCAACTCACTAACTCAATTAAACTCACTAACTCATAAACTCAATTAAACTCATAAACTCACAAACTTCCCAACACAATACATGACCACAAAACCCGCTCAACATCCAAGAAACGCGCCCCATACATCCTTCCATGCTATGGGGTGCGCATTCTTTTCTCATGCCGCGGCCTATTGTCGCGGCGTGGTTCTTGTCTTATGCCTTACCTTTGTGTGCACGGAAAGTATATGGGCGCAGAAGGCCGACACACTATCCGTGGTGTTTACAGGTGACGTATTGCTCGATCGCGGCGTGCGCAAGCGCATCGAATACTTAGGTTTAAGCAATCTCGTTGGGCCAAAACTACAACAAATCTTCAACCAATCGCATTTCGTTGTGGGCAATCTAGAATGCCCGGCAACCAAAATTAACCAACCTGTTTTTAAGCGTTTCGTGTTCAGAGGCGAACCCGAATGGCTCACCATGCTGGCCAAACATGGTTTCACCCACCTCAACTTGGCCAACAACCACAGCATTGACCAAGGACGTGACGCACTGTTAGACACACGCAAGAACATCGAACAAGCGGGTATCATCCACTTTGGGGCAGGCCGTAACATGACCGAAGCCGCCCAACCCCTATTGCTGACCACCCATCCACGCCCCGTTTACATCCTCGCCTCCTTGCGATTGCCACTCGAAAACTTCGCTTATCTGCCCGCCAAGCCCTGCGTCAGTCAAGAACCACTAGACACACTGGTGGCTCGCATCAAGCATCTACGCCATAACGAACCCAACGCCTACATCGTGGTAAGCCTACATTGGGGCATCGAACACCAGCTAACGCCCACTGCTCAGCAGCGTAGGCAAGCGCGCCTACTGATAAACGCAGGTGCCAACATCCTTGTTTGCCACCATACCCACACGCTACAATCCATCGAACAATATAAAGGTTGCCCCATTTATTACAGCATCGGCAACTTTATTTTCGACCAAACCAAACCCATCAACACCCGTGCCTGCGTGGTTAAAATCGTACTTACAGCAAACGAGGCACACGTTGAAACCATCCCGATAGAAATAAACGACTGTGTACCAGAAGTGTATCAGTTGACGAGTTTACCAGTTAACCAGTTGACGAATTAACCAGTTGACGAGTTAACCACGTACACTTACTACTGCCAGCGCGAGCGGTTGCAAGTCATGCTGCTCACGGTCAACGGAGACAGCAAAATGGGAACGCAGAAGTAATCTGTCATTGACAGGCAGTTTTCAGCTTATGGATAATACATCGAATAACTTCCGCCTAGTCACTTTTTGATACATAACTACGTTTTTTCGCAGACAATTGGGGTAGAATTTTGGATTTTATCGTATCTTCTTCCAGAACTTTGTGCATGAGCAGAGTGTTTATCTTGGCTTTACAGCACAAAGACAATAGACTCCTCTCAAGTTATGGAATCATTAAACCCCAATCGGTCATTGCATATTAAACCCTAATGTATAATGAAACACCGTGCAAACGGCATCGCAAATGCGGGTTCAAAGCCTATTGAACTGTCCAGATTTGGATGTAAAGGTATGGGGGCAGGACATTAGAGAATATCTTATGACAAATGACCGAATGGCCTTATTCCACACCTTGACGATGTTAACTAACACAAAATTATAAATTAGTGCTTAACATACGATGGGGCGACTGGGGTTTATTGGTTAACGCGATTTTCTTTTAACTCCCCATTATAATCCTTACAATCTAGAATAAGATTATTTTGGAGAGATTTTATACGCTTGACTTTCAATGAAGTTGATTTAGAAAAACCATTGTTATACGTTATTATAACGTATCGAGAATTGGCATTTTTAATATATACACTGTGCCAAAAATATGTATCTTGCATATTACTTACCAATTGATGGATGTTTATCTTGTGTATATGAGCATTCTTTAAATCTATTAATAAAATAGTCCCATCATCCTGATCATTATTAATCTGAAGACATAATAATAGTTCCTCTTTCATATGGTAAGCCATTCTATTTTGCATATTTTCTCCACATAAGATAAGACATTTACCATGAAAAAAATCAATGCCTGTTTTTTTGTTGTACAACTCTATCCCCTGTATACTATTTGCTATGAAATAGGTTATGCAGAAATAATTTGTAAAATCTATCCCCTCATAACGAGAATTATATTTTCTCCACAAAACAGTGTCATTCATGTATATCTGATTTTCGGTGATGATATTCTTCATAGAATTACCATTCTTCAAAAAGAAATACAATAAGGAATCTCCTTTTTGGTTTGTAATGTTCAATTCATAGCCTTTTTTCAGCATATAATTCTCTTCTATTTTATTTTGTGCATATATACTTATTGGCATGAAAAATAAAAAGGAGAGAGAATATAATATGTATATATTTTTTCTTTTCATCCTTAATTCCGCAATTAAATACGTAATTTATTGTTAATACATTTTATAAGCCTTTGATGAACAATAAGTTCCTCGGACATTTGCTATCTGTAGAATTTTCACTAACTGTATGGTACGAAAATATCGTAAATTTCTACGTAGCATCACAAAGATAGCAATAAAATATGAGAACATCGTCTCTTATGGTGGTGTTTTTTATGTGATGAACGGATTGGAACAGTTGCGGAATCAAGAAAACTCAAAAACTTAAATTGTTATTTTTTATTTTACAACTCCGCACTAAATTTCACTCCGTTCTAGCGAAAATTTGGGCTAAAAAGTAGGTAAATAGCCACCATTTCTAACCTTTTACACCTTTTGCTTTGTCTATTTTCAAGAATAGAACCTGCATTTTGCACCATTTTGCCTTTCTATTTTGGTCGCCAACTCACAATTTTCCGAGCCCAATAACCCTCTTTTTACCCCTAAAACCCTACTTTTTGACGACTATTTCGCCCTTTCCGGCCCTGCTTTTCATGGTTTGAGAAGGTTTTATTTATACCATTACAGCGGATATTTATGCTTTTCGCCTAGCATTTAGCCGCATTTTACACTGCGTTTTGCACCATTTTACCTTGCATTTAGCACCAAAACGCACTGCATTTTGCACCATTTTACCTTGCATTTTGCACCAAAACGCACTGCGTTTAGCGGCATATTGCACTGCATTTAGCACCAAAACGCACTACATTTTGCTGAAAATGGCCCCAAAATGGGTGTTCGTGGCGGTCAGTTTAAATAATAATTCATTTCGCCTGCATGTACAACTAACCCATTTGGGCATCAAAACAAACCTCCGCGAGAATCGATTTTTTGCGGCAAGGTGGGCGGTTGGTGGGCGAAAAAGGCACTCACAATGTTAAAATTTGCACTGAAAAATTGACAGATTTGGATTGGTGAGTTGACAGGTTTGGATTGGTGAGCTGACAGATTTAGGCTGGCGAGTTGACTAGTTCGGATTGGCGAGTTGACAGGTTTGGATTGGCGAGTCGACAATTCCCAGGTTTAAATATCGTTAAAGGAAAAATGTTAGCCCCCTTAATTTGTTGCCGTTTTGGATTTGTTTTACTAACTTTGGCTTTCGGAGACAACTAAATTGCAAGTCTCCAGCTTTAATTTCCACCACGACTAGAAACCCA
>NZ_GG740074.1:17629-181893 GCF_000162415.1 Prevotella sp. oral taxon 317 str. F0108
GCGTTACGAGCAACGCCGACCCGGAAGGCAAGGGCCGCGTGCAGGTGCGGATGAACTGGCAGACGGGCAACATGCACACCGACTGGATACGCGTGATGACGCCCGACGGCGGGGGCTGCCGCGACGGCGTTGAGACCAACCGCGGTTTCGTTTTCATTCCCGAGGTGGGCGACCACGTGCTGGTGGGTTTCCGCCATGGCGACCCAAACCGCCCCTACGTGATGGGCAGCCTGTTCAACGGACGGACGGGTAAGGGAGGGTTTGCCGAGAACCATCTGAAAAGTATCCGAACACGTAGTGGGCATGCCATAGAGTTGGATGACGCCCCGGAATCTTTGGGCATTACCATTAAAGACAACAAAGGGAACTCTGTGCATATTGATTCTGCCGAAGACAGTATTGTCGTCAATGCCGAAAGGGACATAACGTTCAACGCAGCCGAGACGTTTACGGTGAATGCAAAAAACTTGAATCTGAATGTAGAGGAGAATGCAATAGAACGTGTGGGGAAAGACAAAGTTTCGACCATAGGGAATAAAGTCTCTTTGGAGGCAACTGAAAAGGAAGAGGAAATTAGTAATGATTCAAGCATTAACATTGGTGGGCTCTCTTCTCAAACGGCAGGAGAAATTGTGCAATCGGCAACTTCTGGCGATGCGGCAATAACTGCAGAAGGCAAGGCTTTGCTCCAGGGAAAAGACGATGCCCGCATCTGTAAAGGATAAAAATATTATGAGTGGAAAAGCATTTAACAGTTTTGTATACGATCTCGCAGCCAGAGTTCCGGTACAGAAGACAGGAGCCAAAGTTGTCGTTCAATTCCGTACCTCTGGCAGCTATCTGGGTGAGTATGGCTTTGATTGGATTCGCATGGGCGACTCTGGACGTCGAGGGGACACATGGTATGCCGACATTATGGGCGACAAATTTATTACAGTCATAGTTAATGACAAAAAAAAGAGACTTGTATTAGTAGATAAGACTAAGAGGGTTTATAACGCGTATGCTTTTCGCTATTTTAGATCTAGGCGTTTTTCTATACCTTGGAAACGGCAGGGGGCTAATCCTTATATCTATATAGCCCCTGTTATGACATTGTGGAAAGGTGCGAGTGCAAAACTGTCCCTGAAAGTAGAGGTAAAAGAGCCTGCGGTGAAAATTGTGTATCAATGCCAAACTGATGGAATCTTTAGGCTAAGCAAGGAGTCGGTCCCAACACTAGGCAAGGGGAAACATACCCTACCAGACGAACTTGTTATTACTTGTTTAAAGGAATTTTCTAGAGATCAGGAGATAAAGGTCTACGCCTATGATGAAAACAATGTGAAACATCTTGCAGGTAAGCTCATCGTAAAAGCTAATGACAAGAAACACCAAAGAACGATCAATGTGGTTGCTGTGCAGATCAAATTTAACAAAATAGAACCTGTTCCTAACACATCAAACAGTGTAACGAAATTGAATAAAATATTAAGGCAAGCTTATGTCAACTTAAATATACGCAATGTAAAGCTAGACATTGAACAGGCGTTAAAAAATAAAGAAACAAGTAATTACTTTACCCCAGATGGAGGGATCTATGGTAGTTCGATAATTAATAATGACTTATATATGTTTCTTAATGCAGAATTTTCCAAGAAATTTCCACAGTACAATAGCTATTTTAAATTGTATTATATAAACCGAATGTGCTTTGATGATGCATCAAGGGAAGAAATGAAGATATACGGGAAAGCCCGCCACCTGCCTTCCCTTGAGGTAATTATTCCCTTTAGAGGTTTGAAAGACAATACGGCTGCTCATGAGTTGCTACATTGTATAGGTATTCCACACTGTTTTAGTGAAGAAAATCAAAAAAGGTTTCATGTTGCCTTTAAAGAGAATCTCACAGACAACATAATGGATTACTCGGATATAAACAGCCATATTCCGACAATCGCGACATGGGAATTTCAATGGAACGAGATACAGAATAAGTTGTCTCATTAATACGTAGGGAAATGATAAAATTGTTTTTAATAATCACATCGGCCTTTTTTACTGCATGCGTGTCGCGTGCACCGCAAAAGGCCACTACGAAAAAGAAGAATCGTATGACTTGTTTTGAAAGGCTTGATACGGCTGAGGCCAACAAAAGAATACTTGAATGTAGTGAAAAGGAAGAGATGGAGTTTCCCAAAGAACAATTTCTGAGTCCGTTCCGCTACTGCCAACACATCGATTCTATGGGATGTACTATATCTGTGACAAATAATATAAGGAGGCAGAGAAAAGGAAATCTATTTGGGAGATATGGACGTTGTTTTTACGAGTGACAACATTCAAGGCATGGACGAACATTACTTTGAATATGTTTGTACAATGCTTAGGAGTAAAAGACCGTTTGCGATTTTTTAATAAGGCCTATCATATAGTTAAAGAAAAGTTGGTGCGTATGGAGAAAAACATACAATACCTCAATGAGGTGCGTCTAAGGGTATATTCTGAAAAGGAAGTAGTCTCGGAAAATGCTTTCTCCATTGAGAGTTCACTTCTTATTCAGGAAGATGTTCCACAGTCTTCACTTGTGTCAAAGAGCCGGGTGTCTTTAGAAATGTCGACATCCAATGTTGTTATGGACTTAAGCAAATCTCTAGTGAAATCGACTGATTTACTTCAAAGGTGCGCCTACCGATATGATGGGTTACAGATTGGTGTAGATGATGTAGGCGGCGTTGAAATTAAGAATGGACAGGACCTAGCCAGGCAGTGGGCAGCCATACGTTCGTTGTTGCAGTCTGATTACAAAGGATGGGTTGTAGATGATTACCTCATGAGAATCAGCAACGCAATGGTTTCCCCCGAAGTATGTGGCACACCGATAAACAATTATTTCTATTACGGCCTGATGTTTGTGGGCACTCCCTATGATACGTCGGCAGGATGGAGTAGAACACAACAGGTAATGCTGTCTGATTTTGATGACGTCATATTCGAGGAGACGCTACGGCATGAGAAGAATTTAGGCAACAGCCGCTGTTTTTCCATCACAGGAAAATCTTTGGGTGAGCCAAACCATTGTAAGGTGAACAAGTATTACGGTCGGACACAAATACCCACGGGGAGTCTTTTCCCCGATTGGGTGCAACTGGAGGTTGACTATACGAAAGAAGACCGCAGTGTGTATTGGAAATACGAACTAACACGACAGGAGGAAGAATAGCTTATGGATTTCGATGTGAACAAACCTGCCAACCAAGAGAACCTCGCTGAAAACGAAAATCAGCGGCAGGAGGAGAAGGAACGCAAATGGCGCGATCCCAATGAAGATGTGAAATATGTCTGCGAGGGGGCAAAGGTTCAGTGTAGATATTGCAGCTCTCCCTTGGCCTCACTTAAGGTTACGGCAGAGAGCGTGATGCTGCAAGACAAGCCTTGGGCAACAGTAGGCGACAATAATGGGCAGGCAAACTTGGGCTTTACGGGCATTTGCACGCATCCCAAATGGGGAAACCACAAGCCACCCTGCAAAGCCGTCATCAGTTTGGGACAATGGGCGAACTGTTCGGGAACCATCATTGGCAACCATCACGCACTTTTGGTCAAATCTACCATTAGATGTATGGTTAGTGGAGAGAATTTAAAGATTGTTCATAGCGGGCAAACAGCGACTTTAAGTAAAATAAATCCTCTTGATAAAAGAAATGCTGTTATGGAAATTAAAGTTATCACTCCCCTTGACAAGGGCTCGCATAACGACGGAACAAACAAAATAACCAATTTAGGGTTTGTTTATGGAGAAACTTATACATTAGAAGCTACTGCATTTTCTAATGGAATCCCAGATGACAAGGACATAAAATGGGAAGCGGGGTTTATATTCTCCAATGGAAATACGGGAACCGTCTGTTATAAAGGAAAACCCGACAGGTGGCATGCCACAGGTAGGAAAGTGGAATTTTCTGTAACCGAATTGAGCCTGCTCGGTGGCACCATAGTTTTTTATGCCTACATAGGTAGTCCAAAGCAAGAGGCCTCCTTGGAGATATGGGTGCATTACAGATTTAGATATTTTGATTTTGCAACCGTAAGTGACGAAATAGAGAAGCGTATAGCAGATCCTTGGCTGGTAGATCAAAACAGTACGTCCCTTTGTGGAATGGCTGCCTTATTCTATGTCTTCATTAAGAACAACCCTACGATGTATAAAAGCCTCGTAACCGACATTCACCATAAAGGAGTTGCAACTTATAACGGTTACGTAGTAGAGCCTTATGGCGAATCAAAGGAATTTATGTACAACATGAACCCCTTTGGCAATGATTATCCTCACCAGATAGAGCAAGTAAAAGATAAGGGCAGTGGTAAGTTGAAAGACACGATTAAGCGAATGCCCATGGCAGATTGGCTATCTTTGGCGGTGTTACGTTCACATGAAAGTTTGCGTTGGGAAATCCTTTCCCCCAATTCATCATCTAGAGGATGCGAATATATAGAGAAAGTCATTCCATATAGTGGCGAAATGGAGCAGTCTAGCATGGACAGTCTCGCTGCAGTTAATTGGCCTTCCATGATGGAACGGCTGTGCAAGCAATTTCTCGGCTATCCTGTGGTAAATTCCGTTGGACTCTCTTTGTTTCTTTTGCTGCAAAAGAAGCATCCTTTGCGTGGTCGGCTCAATGATTGTTTCTTTGATTCAGACTTAGAGCATCTACAGGATATGGAAAATGCTTACAAGAACGGGGCAGAGATCATCATGATGATTGATTCGCAGATGTTTGACGATATTGTATCCTATTCATACAATGACTTGTTTACCACATCGCATTGGATAGTATATGAAGGAAATCTGAAATTTTATGATAAACAAGGCAGAGATACCACTAGTATTAAGGATGCGGCCAGTCTTTCATTTGATTTCTTTACGTGGGGAATGGAGCCAAATGGCATTATGGCAACACTCCATCACCCTAAGATTTCCATAGATTGCTTTAAAAGTACATTTTACGGCTATGTACGGCTATGTCGTTTGTTTTTAGCTCATAATTAAAAACAGAAGCTTATGAGAAATATATTATGGTGTCTCCTAATCCTAACGTTGATATTAGGATGCTCCAAAGATAAGTGCAGCTATGACAGAGAGATTAGCTTTATTTTCATCAATGGATGGTACGCGCCACAGGTTCCACATCACGGGATTGTCTACTCGTATGAGAAAGGCTCTGGATTTGTCAATCCCATTGATTCCGTTTCCATCACTTCGTTTGAGAAATCAACCCGACCATCAATCTTCGATAAAGACACTGCCGGCTTTTCTTGTTTGGTGTGCAGCCTAATCGAAACGGAACAAATCGACCACAACCATGAACTCCGCATAGTTGTGGATGATACTTTGTTTTATGATATTTCAAAGCAGAAGCTATCTATGGTAAAACTCTCGTATTGGACTATGGGTGGTCCGATGGAATGGAGTGTTGTGTCATCACTATCCGTTAATGGACATGATGATGAAAACCCAACACCTGAGGGTTCTTTGAGCATATCTAATAAGTACGTAAGAATACAAAGGAAATGAAAAGTCTAATCCATCAACACATACACGCATATCTGTTGCATGTTTAAAATACACTTTCTATGGGTAAATTACTGCAAGTAGTAAAAACAATTTAACACTGAGGTACGTGTAATAAGCAGTATAAAAAGAATGTAATTATGACAAAAAACCAACGACAAATAAATAATTTGAAATACGGCATAATGATACCCTTTCTCTTTTTGATAATCACTAATGCTGTAGGGCGGCAATTAAAGGGTAAGAACATGAAAGGGATAGTTCCTAAGGGATATGTTGTTACAGCGGTAAAGGTGTTACCTCAAAATCATTATTTACTAATTACTGAACAACAACAAAAGGTAAAAGATTACTTTCATTTTCAGATTCCCATTATCCTAATTAAAGATAGTGTTGGATTTGTCATCAATAAAGGTCAATATGTAACATCAGGTCTTGTCCCTTGTGGAAATGAAGGTTTTAGAGAAGTGCGTGTAAAAGGAAATGCCTTTACCATAGTAGATGATCTCTGTGGGGATGGGCTGCATATTTATTCTTATGTTACCTTTCGCTATAATTATCAATTAAAGAGTTATGTGTTGTCGGATTATAGAAAAACATTGACTTCTGGTGGAAATGATGATAGCAGCTCTTCTGTTGATGTCCTGTATATAATAAAAAAGGGTTTAAGATTTGGTAAAGTTACCGCCGATACCCTACTTTCGTTCAAATTATCTCCTCAGAGTGAGGGATTGTATAAGCGATTTGTAGGAAAGAAGTAAAGAAATGCTGTTATGGAAATTAAAGTTGTCTCTCCCCTTGACAAGGGCTCGCATAACGACGGAACAAACAAACCAACCAAATTAGGGTTTGTTTATGGGGAAACTTATAATAAATAAGTATCATTAAAAATATAATTCGAATGAAAAGATGTCTCTTTGTCTTAATTTGCTTATTGTTGCTTTCTGCATGTATAAAGAAGCAATGCAAGTATGAATACCCAATTGCCGAAATATACGTATTGAATTGGGGGGATCGACCGATACCCAACAAAGGTGTTGCTTATATATATAAGAAAGGTACGAATTTTGCAGAACTTATTGATACCGTTAGATTCTATGCGCTAGCAAGAGGGATTACAGACTCAACAAATTTGGCCTGTATCTTAAATTCTAAAAAACTAAATCATCTGAACGATATCCGGGTTGTTTTAGACGACACGTTGGTATATGACATTTCTAATATTGAAATAGAAAAATTCTTAGATACAAGACGCTGGGGAATGTGTGGACCCATAGAACGGGACATCATACCATCACTGCTTGTAAATGGATACGTCACTAGGGACACGACTGTTCCAGGCGAACTTGCTTTCCCCCAAGAATGCGGGCGTATCATTAGAAAACGCTGATGTGTATAGAAACTGGGAATGTGTTCTTAACACGAGTAACGTACAATGGTAAAGAATCGTGTGCAGGACAGAGCTTAGACGGATTTGGAATGGGCATTGTTTTTTTTGCGGAGCTGCTCTAATGAACAGTTGATTGTACATAAAGGACTACAATTAGGAATAACATAAAACCTAACGACAATGAAGAGTATAATTTTTGTTCTTATTACAATTGCTGCACTATCTTCGTGCAAGGGAGAATGTAAGTATGATGAACCAATTGAAGGTTTCTTTGTAACGCACTGGGAAGAGGCTCTTCCAAGACAAGGGAAAGTCTATTCTTTTAAAGCAGGGACAAACTTCACTGACCCCATCGATTCTTTTAATCTTCCTGTCATTGAAAGGATTCATGGATATCCAGATTGGACATCTTGCACTTTAAGAGGAAAGAAACCTACCCATAGGAACGACATTCGTTTGGTTTTAGACGATACATTAGTCTACGACATATCAGACATAACTCTTTCGTGGCTTGTCGATCAAAGGCATTGGACAATGGGAGGCCCACGAGAATACTGCATTGTTTCTTCACTAAAAGTGAACGGACGTATAGTAAGAGGCACCATTGATGTTGGTTATTTGAGGTTTCCACGTGAATATGCACGCGTACTTAAAGAATTGCTACGCCTACAAGAGCAATACAACGTTCCAATAAGGCACAAAATGGTGAAAGAGTGAAAGAGGATCGCGACTATCAACTCGTTAACTCATCCACTCGTCAACGGGTTAACTGGTCAACTGGTTAACGGGTTAACTCCTTAACTTGTCAACTTGTTCTCTTGTCAACTCAATCAACTCCGCCGCCCCCCTCTCTGCATGAAGAGAGGTTGAGGCGACGTTGGTTGTGTCTGCCGGGCAGAAATCGAAGCGACTCTTCACCGCATCAACTTCTATTGTCCGAAGCAACCAAGGAGGAAAGTTCTTTTTTCTTAACACACGTACAGCTCGTTAGAAAAGCGAACTGGGGAGCAAGCATTCGCCACAACGAGGTTAACAACACGCTTGCAATATTGCAAAAACCGTTAAGAATGCGAAAGACTGGGCGAAAAAGGCAACGGACAGCCGAAAAAAGAGAACATAAAAACAGGCTGATGCGGACAGTTTATAGAAGGCGAAGTTTCTCCGTTTTGCACATTCTGCATGAATATACACTGTAAGAACAACGCCCAAACAACATCCTTAATAATGTTAACGCGCCAATATTTATGTCCAAGCAAGAGTAACAAATGTTAATAAAAACTAACCAAAAACATTACAAATGCACCGCTCTTTCGCGTGTTACAAAGGGATTGAAGGAACAGGTCACATGTTGTTAAGCATGTTAATCAATACTGAAAAAATAGCGAAACATGATGCCGTTAGATAAAAATTCGCTATATTTGCATCGTCTTTTGATAAACACCTATCATCAACCATGCAAAAATGGTTTAACAAGCGAATGTATATACCATTATTTATTCGCCCACGTTGTACCTAAAAAAAGTAAAATGGAACTGAAAAGAACAATTAAAACGATTGCTTTTACAGCATTTCTCTCAATGTGCGCCACACCAATGGCCGCGCAAGACCTACTCGCCAGACAAGCACCTGTAGACCGAAAGATGAAATCGGTAGACACTCTTGCCCTACAAAGCATCCTAAAAAGGGAGGCGGCCCAATCGCCGGCTGCAAACCTTTACGAGACGTGGGACAACACACACACGCACCACATAACGGCTTTGCCCGACTCGTTCCTCATCAACCTACGTCATTTCTGCATGCCAACACCCAGCCGAGTTGTAACAAGTAACTTCGGAAGTCGTTGGGGCCGCCAACATAAAGGCTTAGATATAAAGGTTTATATTGGCGACACCATACGCGCAGCATTCTCTGGCAAGGTGCGCATCGTGAAATACGAGGCTGCGGGATACGGAAAGTACATCGTAATTAGGCACCCCAACGGATTGGAAACCATATATGGACACCTTTCCAAACAATTGGTAACTGAAAACGAGGAAGTAAGGGCCGGCGAACCAATTGGACTTGGCGGAAACACGGGCCGAAGCACGGGTTCGCACTTGCACTTCGAAACACGACTGTGCGGTGTGGCACTAAACCCTGCACTTTTCTTTGATTTCAGGGCACAAGACGTGGTGGCCGACAACTATATGTTCCGCCGCTCCACCTACGAAATGGCATCGTCTGAGGCCACCAGGCTACGCGGCGTATCGGGAAATGGCGGATATAACCGCGAAGACGTGTACGGAAAGGTGGGCCGAGACAGGGACGACAACCCACAAACACCTCAATACAACGCTGCCGAAAAACTCTATCATAAGGTGGCATCGGGCGAAACACTGGCATCTATCGCCGAAAAGCGTGGCGTCAGCATAGACACCATCTGCCGTCTCAACCACATGCGCCGAAACGACAAGATTAGGCCAGGCCAAATCTTACGCTATTCGTAAAGAAAGATAACACATTAGATTTAAGACACTATAAAAACGCAACAATGGCGGATAAGCAGTGATGTTTGTCCGCCATTGGCATTTCGGTCTCACCCACAGCCCCTCCCCAAGGGGAGAGGGGAGTAACATGTATGGCGTATTTAACCGCTTAAACAACAGGAATGGTTTAAACCGAAATCGGCCATTACGAATTTTCAAAAGCAAAGTGTTAGCGAAATCTCCCTCTGATATTTGAAATACGACCCGCGAGTTAACCCTTTGCGCGTGTTCAGTTATTCCTTTTCCAAAATGAAAGCAGATTTTTCTAACAACCGATTTGGGTTAAAATGCCACACCACATTCATCTTCACATCTCGCCTTTCTCCACCCTCTTTCATCTTTTGCCACCCCCATTAGCCCATCGGCTTATCTTTCGAAACACACCTTATTAATATAACGCTGCAACAGATGAAGCAACATCCAGCTTGGCCCGTCCATCAGCAGGGCTAAGGCTTTTTCGTTTTCTTTCTTGTAAAATCACTAAGTTTACACTACCTTTGCATATAGAAACACAATCGCATCAATATGGCAAAACGTAACATCGCCGTCGTTTTGGCGGGCGGAGTGGGAAAAAGATTGGGCATGACCACACCCAAACAGTTTTTCAAAGTGGCTGGAAAGATGGTTATCGAGCACACGGTAGATGTGTTCGAGCGCAATGCGCACATCCACGAAATAGCCATCGTAAGCAATGCCATGCTCATTGCAGACATCGAAAACATCGTATTGAAAAACGGATGGACCAAGGTTAAGCGCATACTTAAAGGCGGAAACGAACGCTACGAGTCGAGCCTCTCGGCCATCAAAGCCTACGAAAACGAGCCGGTAAACCTTATTTTCCACGATGCCGTGCGCCCTTTGGTTAGCCAACGCATTCTGAACGATGTGGTGGACGCGCTGCAAAGCTACTCGGCCATCGACGTGGCCATGCCGTCTGCCGACACCATTATCGAGGTGGATGGCGACTTTATCAGTCATATCCCCGACCGTTCGCGCCTTCGTCGCGGACAAACACCGCAAGCTTTCGCGCTCGAAGTCATCAAAGAGGCTTACGAAAAGGCACTGCTCGACCCCAACTTCAAGACCACCGACGACTGCGGAGTGGTGAAAAAATACCTGCCGCAAACGCCCATCTACGTTGTAGAAGGCGAAGAAAGCAACATGAAACTTACCTACAAGGAAGACACTTACATGCTAGACAAGCTTTTTCAGCTGCGCAACAACGAGGCCGAACGCATCGACCTATCCCAAGTTTCGCTTGCGGGAAAGGTGGCTATCGTGTTTGGAGGAAGTTATGGCATCGGTGCAGACACGGCTAAGATGTTAGTTGAACGAGGTGCAAAGGTGCATTGTTTCTCGCGCAGCAGCAACGGCATAGACGTTGGGAACAAAGAAGACGTGGAGCGAGTCTTTGCAGAGGTGGCGAAAGAAGAAGGACGAATAGACTACGTGGTGAACACGGCAGGATTGCTACAAAAAGAGCCTTTGGCCACGATGAACTATGCCGACATCGCTTATAGCGTGCAAACCAACTACATGGGAACGGTTAATGTGGCTCTCGCCGCCTATCCCTACCTCAAACAAAGCGGTGGGCGCTTGGTGTTTTTCACCTCTTCATCGTACACGCGCGGTCGTGCTTTTTACAGCATTTACTCGTCCACCAAGGCCGCCATCGTTAACTTTGTGCAGGCTGTAGCGCAAGAGTGGGAGGCCGACGGCATTCGCATCAACTGCATCAACCCCGAAAGAACGAAGACGCCCATGCGCGTAAAGAACTTCGGCATCGAACCAGATGACACGCTGTTGACTTCTGAAAAGGTGGCCGAGGCAACCTTGCGCACCCTGCTTTCAGACGATACGGGACTGGTGATAGACGTTAGGAGGGCGCACGATGACCGCTAACACGCCCCTCGAACGTTTCAAACAACGCCATCTTCGCGCCTGTCAGCTTAAACAACTGACCATACTCGAAGCCATACACGACATCTGCCAACGCCACACCATACCCTATTGGCTAGACGGCGGCACGCTGTTGGGGGCGGTAAGGCATGGCGGTTTCATCCCTTGGGACGACGATATAGACATAGCCATGCACAAGGCCGACTTGCTACGCTTTGTGGAAGTGGCGCAAAAGGAGTTGCCTAAGGGCCTTATTGTGCAGTCGCCACTGATAGACAAGCACCTGAAAGAGCCCATAACCAAGGTGCGCGACCTCAATTCGTTCTTCGTTGAACCAGGCGACGACTTCTCACACAACTACGAAAAGGGGCTCTTTGTAGACATTTTTCCATTTGTTGCCTACCCCACCCTTTCGCGTAAGCTTGTTAAAAAACTAACGCTTGGCATCTCGCGCAGCTATTCCATCCTGCACAAAGCCCACCATTACAGCCTCCGTTCGTTTACCGAATTCTTTTGGTTCGGCGCAAAATACGCCGTCTGCCGCTCCGTCTGGGCCCTGCTATGTGCCCTAAACCGCAACCGCGACACTTACATTTCCAACATCCTACACAACAACGGCTACGGCATCATGCACCGCCAAGACAGCATTTTCCCCCTAACCGAAATCACTTTCGAGGGCAAACGATTCATGGCTCCCTGCAATCCCGATGCCTACCTGCAAGACCTCTACCGCAATTACATGGACATTCCACCCGTAGAGAAACGCAAAATCCACGCCATTTTTGTGTTAGAAACGCTGGAAGAAGAGGGTGAAGAAGGGATATAACACCGTTCAATATATACAACACTAGCAACCAATCTCTAACTAAGGCAGGCTCAATACGCATTTAAACCATACAAAGAAACGATCTGCTACAAGCATGCCGCGTTTACAATAATTGAGTCTATGTACATCTTAATAATATACAACACAAAAGAAGTAGGAAATGGATACCCCAAAAATACAACAATACAAAAATGCCTTTGATTTAATAGCCAAAGAAATCAAAGACGATGCTAACAATACCATTGAGGTTTGGTACGCGCGTGAGCTACAACAGGTGTTAGGTTACACCCGCTGGGAGAACTTCGTTGTCGCTATTAGCAGAGCAATAGAATCTTGTAAGACATTGAAAGTCAACGTTGACGATCATTTTCGTGAGGTCACGAAAATGATACCAACAGCCAAAGGGGCGCACCGCGGGGTACAAGACTTCATGCTAACTCGTTATGCCTGCTATCTTATTGCCCAAAATGGAGACCCCAAGAAAGAAGAAATAGCCTTTGCACAAAGCTATTTTGCACTTCAAACACGAAAAACAGAGCTTATTGAAGAAAGGCTACAGCAAATTGCCCGACTAGATACCCGCGAACGTCTGCGCTCATCCGAGAAACAGCTAAGCAGGAACATATACGAACGAGGCGTTGACGAGAAGGGCTTTGCACGAATACGTTCAAAAGGAGATCATGCCTTGTTTGGTGGACTCACTACCGAACAGATGAAGCAACGATTAGGAATCAAGAGTGGTGCATTGGCTGATTATCTCCCAACACTAACTATCGCGGCTAAAAACCTTGCCACAGAAATGACCAATTACAATGTAGAGCAGAAAAACCTTCATGGCGAAAACCGTATAACAGCAGAGCACGTTCAAAACAACCGCAGTGTTCGAGGAATGCTTGGACAAAGAGGTATCAAGCCAGAAGAGCTACCACCGGCCGAAGACATTAAGAAAGTGGAGCGGCGTGTTGCAAAAGAAGAGAAGAGTATAATTAAGAAAACACCCAAGCTACCCAAAGGGAATAGTTAACACTAATGGATTGAACGCCTTGCAGTTTCTTTACCGAACAAGGCATAAACACAAAAAAATATGATCATAGAAAATATACTTCAAGTTGGAGATGCATCTGACAACGGGCAGGTAACCATTGTAGACGAAGACAGACTGTGCTATCTTGTAAGATCGGAGAGTAGAGGAGCCATTGGACTTCGCACTATTTCAAAGGCCTTACTCAATGAATATGTTGCCTTTTTCGGCGAAAATCCCGACGCGACTCCAACCGACGCAAGGGACTTATTATGTGGTAAAAGCGACATAGACAAATATGAATACGGCTATACCTCCACCTTATCTACAATGGCAAAGATGGTTATTGCCAACTCAGGAAAGACACCTTCAACCATAGACAATAGGCGGAAAGCTCCCAATGTCTATCAACAGATTTTCTATGGTGCACCTGGCACGGGTAAATCTAATACTATCAAACGGAATGTAGACAATGAAAAGAAAATCTGTTTCCGCACAACTTTCCATCCTGATAGCGACTACTCAACCTTCGTCGGAGCCTATAAGCCCTCAATGAAACCAACAGGAGCCGCTCTCGCCTCTGGCGAAAAAGAAGAGATTATCACCTACAAGTTTGTCCCCCAAGCCTTCACTAAGGCCTACGCAGCTGCGTGGAACACCACCGAAGACGTGTTCTTGGTTATCGAGGAGATAAACCGCGGCAACTGCGCACAAATATTTGGCGACCTATTTCAGTTGTTAGACCGCAAAGGGGGCAAGTCCGAATACCCCATTGAAGCCGATACCGACCTGGCCAACTACTTGAAAGAGGCCTTAGACAAAAGCCCACGCACAGACATCCCACAAGAAGTAAAGAGCGGAGAAAGGCTTATGTTGCCCCAAAATCTCTACATTTGGGCAACGATGAACACCAGCGACCAATCGCTATTCCCCATCGACTCGGCCTTCAAACGCCGCTGGGATTGGGTGTATATCCCCATCAAGCCCCATGCCGAAGAGAACTACAAGATAAAGATTGGCAACGAAACCTACGACTGGTGGGGCTTCTTACAGAAAATAAACAGCGTGATAGACGACACCACCCACTCGGAAGACAAGAATCTGGGATATTTCTTTGTGAACACCGAATCAAAGACCGTATGTGCCGAAAAGTTCGTCAGCAAGGTGTTGTTCTATCTTTGGAACGACGTGTTTAAGAACTATGGGTTCGACCACAGCATCTTTACCGACAACCTAGGTGTGAAGTTCACCTTCTCCGACTTCTTTAACGAGGATGGAACGCCCAACACAAACCGAGTTAACGACTTTCTAAAAAAGCTAGACAACGAAATAGATAAAGAACACTCTTTTATCGAAATCACCAGTACTGAAACGGAAAACCAAGGACTGCCAAACACCAACGAATGAGGATTCTAATTGAAGAACACCCCTACCAAGCCACCGAAGACATTCTCAAAGTGGTGAGCGAACTTGGCCCCACCATAGGCGTCGGCGGCAAAGTAAGCATTGGATATGTGGGCTACTACTACAATGCCAACATACAAGACTGCGTGTTTATCCTGCCAAAGGTGCTGTTAGACGAGCAGGGGCGAGCCTTCCAGAAGTACAATCCCGAAGACATCGTCCACCTTGAAGACAGAAACAACCCGCTGAACGAAGAAGAACGGCACTTTGTGTACGAACTTTCCGTGTGGATATACCGCGCCATCTGCGTTTTTAAGGAGCGAAACAAAGACACACAAATAGTGCTGCACGAACGTATGGCGCAGATTGGGCACGCACAACGCCGCATGAGCAACACCTTTTTAGACATACTGCTTTCGCTCATTCAGTTCAACCAAGACAACCAAGACTTTTTCTTCTTCACCATCAAGAACCTACATAGCGGACACAACAAGATAAACTGGACCAAGACCATCACCCACTCGCAAGCCTACTTGCAAAGCAACAGACCCGTGTATCTCCATCCAATGAACAAGCGCAGGCAAGTAAACTTCGACGAGGAACTGATGGTTATCTATTTCTCCATACTCAATTACATTCATCACGAATATGGTTTCCCTTTCGAAACCCAATGCCATTACGACACCATCAGCAACCAGCAGTTTGCCAGCTACCTCAAAGGAATGGGCAAAACGCGCCTGCAACAAATCAGATACAAGTACTTTTCAGACAAAGCCTTGGAGCTTTGGAACCTCTGCTTTGCCTTTTTCGACGAAGCCAGACAAATTGTTGTGAACACCAAGCAGCGCGAATACCTCTTGGTAAAGAGCTTCGAAATTGTGTTCGAAGACATCATCGACGAACTTATTGGCAGCAAAAACAACGAGCTGCCAACAGAATTGAAAGACCAAGCAGACGGAAAACGAGTTGACCACATCTATCGCTACAAGGCCCTTACCGAAACCAGCGCAGACAATATCTACTACATAGGCGACTCCAAATACTATAAGCGCAACACGCGCATCGGCAAAGAAGCACTCTATAAGCAATTCACCTATGCCCGAAACGTGGTGCAATGGAACCTCAACCTCTTTCTCGACGACAACCGAAAGGCAGGACAAAAGGTGGAGCTGCAAGCAGGTACGGGCATGCTCCGCGACGAAACGACCGAAGGCTACAACATCGTACCCAACTTCTTTATCTCTGCAAAGCAATGCGATTTGGAGATGCACAGCGACATTACGTGGGTAGACCGAGAGGACAAAGACTTCACTTCGCGCCAATTTCGCAACCGCCTGTTCGACCGCGACACGCTCCTTGTCTGCCATTACGATGTGAATTTCCTTTACGTAGTGGCCTTATACGGTCGAAAAAACGAAGGGATGAAAACCGCTTGGCGCGAAAAGGTGCGTGCACAGTTCAGAAAAGAGATACAATGTATGCTGGACAACCATTTCCAGTTCCACATCATGACCCCGCGAAAGTTTGTTGACGGCGAGGAAGTGCTACGCCAAAACTTCAAACAAGTGTTGGGAAAGGTGTTCAAACCCTATCCCAACGCCCCCAACCAACAATGTTTCTACTCGCTTGCCTTAGAAAGACCAGAGACCATTAACGACCCAAAACTAAGGGCAACAACCATCGAAGAGAACCAAAACATTAAACAACTGCTGGGCGAACACTTTGAGATATTGGAATGTAAGATTGGCGAAGACCGCCGCAACGAGCTGACATCGCCCACACCCAAGGCACAATGCGGCATAAGCAACAAAGACCTTGTGCTGCTCATTACCAAAGAAGGCGTGCATTTCGACAAAAACATACAACTACTTGAAACCACAAAACGCATTGGCATCGCCCTGAAAATGGATGGTGCCGTGCTACAATTGGTTGAGGGATTTACCAAGGCTCGCATCCTGATTATCCACAACAAGAGCAACAAGCACCATGCCTACCTACTGTCTGATAAGGGGCCGCGCCTTGTTCCTGCAAGTGGAGCACCAGACATGGTCGTTACCAAGCAGCATGAAGACCTCTACTTGGTGTACGATGTAGACCTTACCGAAGGCCAAACGCCATTAGATCTTGGCGAACTAAACTTAAAACCCATAACCAAAGGCGGCGATAGCTACTCGCCCCACCTGCTACCCCTATCCCGTTTGCTTGCAGAAACACCTTAGACGATGAGCAACCAACTGCTTGATAATGCTTAAAACGCATCGCCAAACCTTTCACAAAGCTTGCCGCATAGCCCCTTTATCCCAAAAAAAATAACTAACTTTGCAATGGCGTTTCGCCCAAAAAGCAAGTTGATATGCCTGCGCAAGACTTCAATCGCAAAATCATTCACATCGACATGGATGCTTTCTATGCCTCGGTGGAACAACGCGACGACCCCTCGCTGCGCGGAAAACCCGTGGGCATTGGTAGCGAAGACAGGCGCGGGGTGCTCTGTACGGCCAGCTACGAGGCACGAAAGTATGGGGTGCATTCGGCCATGTCGGGCGTGCAGGCTAAGCGATTGTGTCCCGAACTGATATTCCTACCGCCCGATTTCAAGAAATACAAGCAGGTATCGCAGCAGGTTCACGAGATATTTCACCGCTATACCGACCTGGTTGAGCCGCTATCGCTAGACGAGGCCTACCTAGACGTTACGCAAAACAAGCTGGGAATAGAGTTGGCCGTCGACATTGCGCAACGCATCCGACAGGAAATACGCAACGAGTTGCACCTAACAGCCTCGGCAGGGGTGTCGTTCAACAAGTTCCTGGCTAAGGTGGCATCCGACTTTCGCAAGCCCGACGGCATCACGGTGATACATCCCAGTCGTGCAATGCACTTCATCGACAATCTGCCCATCACCGACTTTTGGGGCGTGGGGCATAAAACAGCCGAGACGATGCACGCAATGGGCATCTTCAACGGGGCCGACTTACGCCAGCTTTCGCGACTGCGGCTGCGGCAAGTGTTCGGTAAGGCCGGCGAGATGTACTACAATTTTGCGCGTGCCATCGACCCCCGACCCGTTGAACCGCATTGGATAAGGAAGTCGGTGGGATGCGAACGCACCTTCGATGAAGACAGTTCCAACCCCACTGTGCTCTTAACCGAACTCTATCGTTTGGTGTTAGAGTTGGTGGAACGTTTGAAAAAGAACGACTTTAAGGGGCGAACGCTCACGCTAAAAGTGAAGTTTCACGACTTTACGCAAATTACGCGCAGCAGAACTGCACCTCATGTTCTCCGCAAAAAGGAAGACATCCTGCCCATTGCAAAGGCGCTATTGAGCGAGGTTAACTACTCAGGACGGCCTATAAGACTGCTCGGCGTGCAGGTTTCTAACATGAACGACGAACCTCATCGCCCACAATGGATACAACTTGAATTGCCGTTTAAGAAGGAGAGTTCTTTTTGAGGAGTTAAGGAGTTCTTTTTGAGGAGTTAAGGAGTTATGGAGTTAAGGAGTTAAGCCAATAGTCCTGCTGCAGAGTAACTACGGCTCTCGTCAACTCATTAACTCCTTAAAAGAACTCACTCCACAACTCCCTTGCATACGGCTTAACTCCTAACGAGCAAAGCGAGTGATAACTCCTTAACTCCATAACTCCTAAAAATAACTCCTAATAAAAAATGGACCCAACAAAAACATATCCCGCCCTCATGAAGGGCAAGAAAATCATGTACGTTCATGGCTTTGGCTCGTCGGGTCAGTCGGGAACAGTAACGCTCTTGCGTACACTTATGCCCGCCGCCACAGTCATCGCGCCCGACCTCCCTCTGCATCCAGCCGAAGCATTAGAACTATTGAAGCAAACGTGCGATGCAGAAAAGCCCGACCTCATCATCGGAACATCAATGGGCGGCATGTATGCCGAGATGCTTAGGGGCACAGACCGCATACTGATTAACCCCGCATTCGAGATGGGCGACACGATGGTGAAACACAATATGGTGGGCAAACAAACCTTCCAAAGTCCGCGAACAGACGGCATACAAGACTTTATCGTAACCAAGGCCTTGGTAAACGAGTACAAGGAAATTACAACACTGCTATTCAACGGCATTGACGAGGCTGAACAACAACGCGTAATAGGGCTCTTCGGCGACGAAGATACCAGCGTTGACACCTTCGACCTCTTCGCCCAACACTACCCCACGGCCATACATTTCCACGGTGGTCACAGGTTAACGGATAAGGTGGCGATGCACTATCTGATGCCGCTGATACGCCAAATAGACGATAAGCAGACAGGACGACAACGCCCCATCGTGTTTATCCACGCCAACACACTGGCCGACAGCTACCAAAAGCCGATGCCCAGCATGCACAAAGCCTACGAAATGCTCATCGAAAACTATGATGTCTACATACTTGCGCCGTCGCCAACAAATGCCCCTGAACAGATAACGGCACAGATGGCATGGGTGGAACAGTACCTCAATGCGCCTGCATTCAATCGGGTTGTGTTCTGCAACAACGCCAACCTGCTCTATGGCGACTACCTTATCTCGCGCCATGAGCACCCGAACTTCCTTGGTTCGTCCATCCTTTTCGGCGGTAACGACCTCAAAACATGGGACGATGTCATCGTGTTTTTCGACCGACTAGGCGGACAATAAGTCCGTTTACGCCTATCTCCGTCACGCGCCAACTAAGCTTTTAGCCCCCGCGTGCTAGCAATTTGCAGCGTACAATGCTGCTTGTAGCCCCGGTACAAGCCGCTTGTAGTATCGCTACAAACACCTTGTAGCCGCACTACAAGGCCTTTGTAGTCCCAGTACAAGGTATCTTGTACGCCCCCAAAATGGGTCTTAACACACTTCGTTTCGCTTAGTAAAAGGGGCAGCAGGCACACCCCTTGCCAGGCCAACGATGGCAAATACCCGCGCAACAACTGCGAGCAGCGCGCGTTTCTAGGGGGCATATACACATAAAGAATGGCGTTGCGAGCAGCCAAAGGCATACTCGCAACGCCATTCTTTATGTTTTGTGCTACATCCATGCAACGCAACAAGCACGTTGCCTAAGCCTCGCCGTTAGGGGCGGTCGGCGGCTTTCGTTCCGAACGCCGAAGGCTTTTCGCCCATCACAAATTCGAGTGTTCCACCCTTCATAATATCCTTATAGTCGATGTACGAACGGGTGTACGTCTTGCCATTAAGCTTAGCACTCTGAATATAGATGTTCTTGGCACTGTTGTTTTTGGCCTCGATGGTAAACGTTTTGCCGCCACCAACGTTCACCACAGCTTTCTTAAAGAGTGGCGAACCAAAGATATACTTGCCGCCAGCAGGCTCAACCTGATACAATCCCATAGACGAAAGGATGTACCAAGCCGACATTTGCCCCACGTCTTCGTTGCCGCTAAGTCCGTCGATGCCGTCGTTGTAAAGCGTATTCATCACTTGGCGCAACTTGGGAGCGGCCTTCCACGGCATGCCCACATAGTTGTACATATATATAATGTGGTGACTGGGTTCGTTGCCATGAGCATATTGGCCGATAAGTCCCGATATGTCGGGCGACGCATCGGCACCCATCCTGCCTTCGAGAATAAAAAGTGAGTCGAGTTTAGCCACAAATGGCTTGTCGCCACCAAAGCATTGCACCAGTCCGTGTACGTCGTGAGGCACCAACCAAGCATATTGCCAAGCGTTGCCCTCGGTGTAATCGTCTTGACGATGCACCGAATTGAAGGGGTCGAACGGCTCGCGGAACTTTCCTCCCGATGTCTTTCCACGCATAAAGCCCGTGTTCTTGTCGAAGTAATGGTCTTTATACGACTGGCTACGCTTTAAAAAGTACTTGTAATCTTCGGTTCGTCCCAGCTGTTTGGCAAGCTTGGCAATGCCGGCATCGGCCAAGGCGTACTCCAATCCCTTAGCAACGGTTTCGTATTCGGGGTCGAGGTCGCAGGGCAGATAGCCGTATTTTTTGAGCAAACTCATTCCACGCTCGTCGCGCATGGCCGATGCTTTGGCCGCTTCGAGCACCTTATTCTTATCCACATCAAATCCTTTCAGCGCAATGTCAATCAGCACGGGGATGCCCGGATTGCCCACCATGCAGTCGGTTTCGTTGCCCACAAGGTGCCAAACGGGCAGTTTGCCCTGCTGTTCGTAGATATGCAGCATGGTTTGTGCTATGTCGCGTTGCTTTTCGGGATGGATAATGGTCATCAACGGATGGGCAGCGCGATAGGTATCCCACAGCGAGAAGGTGGTGTAGTTTTTGAAATCGCCACGATACACCTTACCGTCGGCTCCGCGATAGTCGCCGTTAACATCGTTGAACACCGAGGGGGCGAACATCGAATGATACATGGCCGTGTAGAAAGTGCGGCGAGCAGCATCGTCGTCGGTGGTGATAACAATCTTGCTCAGCTCCTTATTCCATGCCTCGTTGGCCTTAGCCACCGTGCCACGGAAGTCCCAAGCGGGCAGTTCGGCAGCGATATTGGCGCGCGCATTGTCTTCGCTCACGGGCGAAATTCCCACCTTCACCAACAGCGGCTCATCGTTATTGGGGGTTGAAAGCACGGCCAAGCTGTCGCCTTGGCTCGTAGCCATTGTAACAGGCCGCGAGAATTGGGCCACGAAATACACGCGTTGGTCTTTTGCCCAACCCGTGGAATAGCGATAACCCGACAGTTCTGTGGGCGAGTTTTGCTTAAACGCGCTCTTCGTCATCTTGTCCCAACCGATGCCTTGCGCCAAGTCGAGCCTTACGAAAGCCGTTTGTGCATCGGCCGGATAGGTGTAACGGTGAAACGCAACGCGGGCAGTGGCAGTGAGATCTACCTTTACGCCCGACTTCAACATCACCGAATAATACCCCGGACGTGCGTGTTCGCCCTTGTGCGAGAACATCACATCGTGTTGCGTTGCATCGGTTGTGGGCAGCAAAGCGATGTCGCCCAAGTCGCCGATGCCTGTTCCGCTGAGGTGCATTTGGCCGAAACCGATGATAACCGAGTCGCTGTAATGGTAGCCCGAACACCAGTCCCAACCGCGTTTATATTGCGTCGGCCCAACCTGCACCAGTCCGTAAGGCACGTTTGCGCCCAAAAACACGTGTCCGTGTCCGCCTGTACCGATGTAGGGGTCTACGTATTGGGTAAGGTTTTGCGCCCATGCGCCAATCCCAACCGTGAGAAAAGCCACTAAGGCAAAGAGTTTTTTCATTGTCATGTCTGTTGTTTTATATTGTTGTTTTGTTTTAGAGGGGTTGCGGCAACCTGCCTTTTTCGGGGAGATACAGGTGCTGCCAAAGTATCGCCATCAGCGATGTTTCTCCATGCCGAGCCACATTCTTACGCGCTTAGCCACCGACTTGCCAATCTGTTTAAAGTTGCCGCGGCGCAGGTTGAGCCACAGTTCGATAAAGGCATAGCGCGTTTTAATCCACGGATGTCCCCATGCGTGGCGGCGATAAACGCGCTCTTTAAAGGCCACATGCTCGATAATGTGGGGCGGATGGGTAAGTGGAAAGCGCTGCTCGATACGCTGCATGGTGAAGATGCGGCGCAAGGGAGCAGGCATGGTGTTGAGGGTTGAGAAGTGCGTAGAATCTTCTATCACCCCGATATTGTTTATTTGGTTGCGTGTGGGCATGATGGCCACGCCCGAATTGAGCAGCATCGAGGCCCAGAAAATGGTTTCGTAATAGGCTTTTCCGCTTGCCTTATGGTCGGCACACATCTTTAAGAAGTCGGGGCGAAGTTGCCGTTGGGCGATAAGTTGGCGCAGTTGGGCAAGCGTTTGGGGGTCGTCCATAAACCGATAGTCGGCATCCCACGTGTCGATTACCCTCCGCCACGACGCCCAACCCCAAATGGAGAACACCGAAGTGAAGAAGTAGTCGCCCGCAACATCCTTTGTTTGCTCGTCGCTGTTAAAGCCCGCCACCATCCACACGCGCTCATCGTGTTCGTATCGGTCGAGCATTTCCTTGCAAAAGGGGAAGAAACTCTGCGTGGGCACGTCGTCGTCTTCCAGCACGATGCACTTATCGGCCATCGAGAAAGCCCATTTTTGCGAGATATATTCGGAGGGGTCGCAGCCGTAGTTGCGTTCTTGGTATAGGTGTTTCACGTCACATTCCCAGTCGATGTCGGCTGCAATGCGCCGGCAAGCCTCAATGCCGGGCATGTCTTTCTCGCCTCGCGGTCCGTCTTGATACAGGAAAAGCCGCGACGGGCGCGCCGCTTTCACCGCCTGGAACACCTTTTCAAAAGGTTCGGGACGGTTAAAAAACAATATCAACACGGCAACATCTATCTTTGCGGCATGCTTCATAGGGGTGGGGCAATTTAGTTTGTTTTCGGCCGCTTTTGCCTTCTCGCCGTGCACAACAGGCGCAGCAACGTGGCGGCAAACGGGCCATACGAAAGTTGTAGCGGTTAGCGGGCGGCCCTCAATGGCCGTTCCCTTGCCTTGCAAAGATAAACGTTTTTGTTGGCATAGGCAAATGTTAAAGCAGGCACTTACCGCACAACAAGTCTAAAACAAGTTAAAAATACATATCAGAATAAGCTTTGTATTGTTTTTTTACATATCTTTGCCACGAGATAATAGAGAGAATACCTTGAAAAATCTTAATGGTGCAGGCTCTGCATCATCGTATCTATTTAAATTATTGTTTACTATATCAACTGAATTGTAACAACTAGAATTATGAAAAAGATTTTATTGATGGTGCTATTATTAGCCGTCACGGTGAACGCATTTTCGCAACGTAGACGAACGGTAAGGCGCAGTTATGCGCGTTCGTCCCAATGGTACATTATGCCTAAGGGCGGTTTCAACATCGCCACGGTTACCAACTGGGGTGGAGATGTGCGCTTCGGGTTGGCCTTGGGCGGCGAACTGGGCTGCCGCGTTTCCGACGTGATAACGCTCTCTGGGTCGCTTATCTATTCGCAACAAGGAACCAACACGTGGTTTTACAGCAGGGATTTCCGCACGGACATCCATCTCGACTACCTCAACCTGCCCTTCATGGTGCACTTCAACGTGGCACCGGGGCTTGAGTTAAAGGTTGGTTTGCAGCCGGGCATCCTGGTGAACGATGCCGTGACACTAAGAACGGACGGATACAGCTACGACGAAGACTTCCACCGTTCGATGAAACGCCTACACTGGGACGACGGTTACATCGAGTCGGTAGACCTGTCTATGCCT
Source organism: Prevotella sp. oral taxon 317 str. F0108 (assembly GCF_000162415.1). NCBI lineage: Bacteria > Pseudomonadati > Bacteroidota > Bacteroidia > Bacteroidales > Prevotellaceae > Prevotella > Prevotella sp. oral taxon 317. The sequence continues at coordinate 41,471 of NZ_GG740074.1, forward strand.
TTCGCCATTTCGTACCAATATCGCCAATTGGTGTTCGATGCACGCTACAACCTCGGCTTAAACAACGTTACCACCCGCTCATGGTGGCGCAACGGGCACAACAGCGTGTTCCAATTCACCGTCGGGTATAAGTTCGACTTGTAACATACACAGCTCCACGAGCCCACGCTTTGCCCACGCAAGGGGTGGCATCGTGGAGCCAACTACAATGCCAGGAGGTAAGCTAAGGTTTCTTGCAGCCCTGCCCTAAACACACATCACCATATAAAACACCATAAAACAACAAATGAACATGAAAACACTTACAACCCTATGCCTATCGTTGCTGTTCGCCGCAACAACGTTCGCGCAAACCGAACCAGGCACATTCAGCCTGCTGCCCAAAGTGGGATTAAACCTGAGTAGCTTAACTAAGTCAAAGTTTGAGGTGGACACGAGAACTGGCTTCTGCGGAGGTCTTGAACTCAATTACCAACTTAACAAATCTTTCTCGCTCACCCTAGGTGCCCTTTACTCGCTACAAGGCTGTAAACAAACCGACAAAGATCATAAAACCACCGTGAAAATAGAATACCTCAACGTGCCTGTACTCTTCAATTTCCATATTACTAACGGCTTAGTTGCGAAGGTTGGCGTGCAACCTGGCCTTGTGCTGAGCGACAGAATACATCAGGAACGCAAAGGCGTATCAGGAGATATGTGTTTTAGAGACTATGTTAGGTCTCTTCCTGAGTATAAAAACACAAATATGCGTGACTATGATATAGCCATACCCATCGGTTTATCCTACGAGTTCAGCAACATCGTGCTTGACGCACGCTACTGCCCTGGCCTTGTTTCATTGTTCGATCACTGGGATTTGACCAACAAAAACTACACTTTCCAATTCACCGTTGGCTATAAATTTGAATTGTAGCGCAACGCGCAACGGCCAAAAGTCACAACCGAACACTTACGGGGAGATGTGCGAACAGTCACAAACAGCTGTTCGCCCATCTCCCTTGCCTTTTCCGTTTCGCACCCATTCTCGCCGCCCTATGCCCCAACCAACAGGCAAACGGCCTATGTTGCAGGTTTGCAAGCCCTTTCATAGCCAGCCTATCCATACGTTAAGCAATCAGCTCACCACACTTACTAACCTAAGAAACACAGACTCTAGGCACACATTACAAGTCCCAAAAGCCCATCTACCACACCTACAACGCACTAAAAGTCTGCACAAAGGAAGTTTGTTATTAACCTGCTTGTGCAATAATTCGTTAAACAGCTTTGTTAAATGTAAAACAAATCGTACCTTTGCAGCACAATATCAAAAGATTGATAACTTAATTCCTCGATAATAGATGAACATTAAAACAACCCCAAAAAGAAATCTGAAAGTTCTTGCAACCCTATTGTTGGGCATCGCTCCAATGGCGATGTTCGCCCAATTCAATCGCACAACATTTTTCATGGAAGGCGTAAGCTTTAAGCAACAGCTTAACCCCGCACTTGCACCTTCGCGCGGATATGTCACCGTTCCCTTCGTGGGCTCAATAAATATGGGCGTTAGTTCTAACGCCATCTCGTCTGAATATTTCTCTGACCTGCTGAACAGCTCAAAGACAGCCGACTACTTTACCACCGACAAATTCATCAACCAGCTGAAAGACAACAACCGCCTGAACATGTCGTTGGCCAGCGATTTGGCCGCTGCGGGCTGGTGGGCCGGCGATGGTTTCTGGAACGTTAACCTCAGCTTAAAGCTCGATTTGGATGCAAACGTTAAGCGCGACGTGTTCGAATTCATGCGAGCCTCGCGCGGAATGAGCGACCAATCGTGGGCCAATGCCAACCTGCACACCAATGGTATGCAGGCCAAAATCAACTCGTACATGGAGGCAGGCGTGGGCTACACAAGGCCTTTTGGCGACCGACTGGTGCTGGGAGCCAAGGTTAAGCTGCTCTTTGGCATCGCAGACATCAACATGAAGGTTGACGAAATTACCATGCAAACCAACCTGCGAGATATTGCAGCCAACCAAGACTGGTCGACAATTACCGAAGAACAGCTGCAAAAGGTTAAGGGAAAGGCCACCATCAAGGCGCGCGCAGAGGTGCAAGGCTCGATGGCGGGCTTGACTTTCGTTACGGATAACAACAAATACGTAGACAATATGGACTACAGCGGCAGCGGCGGCCTAGCCGGTTTTGGCGCGGCAGTAGACCTTGGAGCAGCCTATAAGCTTGGGCGCGACTTTACTTTGTCGGCAGCCTTGCTCGACCTGGGTTTCATTTCGTGGGGGCAGGGCAGCACCATTAAGGGCGTTTCAGACTTTAACCGCGTGTACGACTTCGACGGCGTACATGCAGGAGAGCATCGCCAGGAATTCAGAAAAACCATAGAAAGCGGCGAGATATTTAACTCGGACCTGTGGAACTTGAAGGCCGAAGAGAGCAAATCGCGCACCACTTCGCTACGCACCACAATGGTGTTGGGCGCACAATACAAGCTGCTCGAAGACAAGTTGACCGTTGGCGCGCTCTCCACCACACGCTTTGGCGAGGTAAATACGCAATCCGAACTGACCCTTGCAGGCAATTACAGCTTTAACCGCCATATCGGCATCGCCCTAAGCTACTCGATGATACAAAGCCAAGGCACGGGCCTGGGACTTGGTTTCAAGCTTGGCCCTGTTACACTGGCCACCGATTACATGTACTTCGGGCAAGATACGCGCACGATTAGCGGCATGATTGGCGTAAGTATTCCAATGGGAAACAGTCACTAAGAACGGCCTCATCGGCAAGGATGTGCGCCAAAAATAAAATTTAGAAGAAAGAGCTATGTCTTACTCTGATAATGAGTTGTGACATGGCTCTTTTGAGTATATCAGGGATAGGAGGGTATTTACCGAGTGATGAGGTTATTTTCAGGTTGATAAAGGCCGGAAAGTTGTATATAGAAATTGAGGCAGCCGCTAAACCTTCCATTACCCCAATGTCAAACCGACAAAAATTCAAGAGACAAAAAGTATAAAGACTGCATGAAAAGATTAACGTTAAATATGGTTTGCTTAACTTGCGTGTTTTGCAATTGCATTGCGCAAACAGCATCGTTGTGCATAAAAGACCATGCACAACAAAACAAGAATGAGATTATACAGCCTGACTCCATGAATGGGAAGAAAGTGCCAAGCTATCGTGTTACACAGGTTGAGAGCACGCATAGGTTGCGATGGACAGGCAAGACTTTTATTGGCAAGCACAAAGACAAGGCTAACACATGGCTTATAAAAGCTGTGATCAAAGGCATGGATGCCAAATGGTTGAGGCATTCTCTTTTGGTTACTGCAAAGGACGTATGGGTACTTAAAGACGGTGTACAGAAAGATTTTATAACCATCGTAGCCTTGAAGTCTGCCGAAAAAGGGTGGGACATTAGTGCCTTTAAAAGGGAGTATTTCTTGATAGCCGAAAGCAAAGCACCTTTGCATGCAGTTCCTTACTTTATAAACGGTAGTGTTTATGTAATCTGCCTTATCCCCTCGTCTCGAATTGTGGGTGATGAGGTGCAGCCAATTATTGACAGGAATGCTTTGTACGAGGATATGTTGAAACCTCTTTTGAATGAACCTTTCCTGTAAGGGAACGTTGAGGTAAGGTCAGGTTTAGGGCTTTTACCGAAAACTCTGCTAAAAATCAAAGTAAAGTATGGAGACAAACAATCGTGATGATATGCTCATCTACCAATCTAAAGACGGGAAGAATGAAGATAGATGTACGTTTCGAAGACGAAACAGTGTGGCTGTCTTAGGCTCAAATGTGCGAACTTTTTGGTCGAGACCGTAGCGTTATAACCAAGCACGTTAGAAATATATTTGAGGAAGAAGAGCTAGATGAAAATAGCAAGGTGCAAAAAAATGCACATTGCAAATTCAGACAAACCCGTTAAATCATAACCTCGACGTCATCTTCTCCGTTGGTCATCGTGTCAAGTTGCAGCAGGACATGCAGTGCCATATCGTTGTCAATCAACAATTAACGAAATTAACTAACCCACTAACTTACCAACTAAACAACTTACAAAACTCATCAACTTACCAACTAACAAACTCAACAACCTACCAGCTTACAACCTTAACAACTCACCAACTTACCAACTGCACAACTTATCAAAACTCATAAACTCACCAACTTATACCCTTAACAACTCACAAACTTACCAACTGCACAACTTATCAACTCATAAACTCACCAACTACAAACTCACAAGCTTACCAACTTATAAACCCACAAACTCACCAACTTCCCAATTAAAGCAACTTACAAACCCATCAACTCATCAACTTACAATCTTAAAAATATTTTACAAAACACACCCTATTCTCCACCCCCTTCTAGAAAGATTTAAGGGCAAAAAGCTAGAAAATGGCCGTAAATTGCCGCCTTGGGCATTTCGTATTATGTCCATTTTTAAGAACAACACCTGCATTTAGCACCATTTTGCCTTTCTATTTTGTTGTTGACTCGTCTTTTTTTCATGCCCAACAACCTGTTTTTAGCCACCCAAAAACGCGCCTAAAAGTACCTTTTTGCCCATATTCGGTACCCATTTTCAACCCAAATAGAACATTTTTGCCTCTGCATACAATGTATATTAATACATATCGACTCGCGTTTTGATGCTAAATGCCTTGCGTTTTGATGCAAAATGCACTGCGTTTTGGTGCTAATTGCACTGCGTTTTGGTGCTAATTGCACTGCGTTTTGGTGCTAATTGCACTGCGTTTTGGTGCTAATTGCACTGCGTTTTGGTGCTAATTGCACTGCGTTTTGGTGCAAAATACACTGCATTTTGGTGCTAATTGCAGTCCATTTAGCTGCAAATCGCAGTTTTTGCGCATCAAATGGCACAACAATCTGTATAATTTGCACATTTATGCAAAACAAAATGGCCGTGTCTGTATTTATACCCCACCCCCTTTTTGCACCAAATAAACCTTCGCGAGAATCGATTTTTTCGGGCCGAAGGGCAGTTTGTGGGCAAAAAAGGCACTCATAATGTTAAAATTCTTACTGAAAAGCTGACAAAAGATGGGCGGTTGACGAGATATTCAGTTGACGAGTTGACGAGTTGACAAGTTAACGAGAGGCTTAGTTGACGAGATTGGTAGTTAACGAATTAACGAGTTAAGAAGTGGACTTGCTTATTGGAATGGCTGCTAGCCATACGGCTAGCAAGAATGGTATTTATCGTTATCCCGAGCTAACGCACATAGCATAGCATCATCATTTGCCACGACTTACTTCCATCTGGCCACACGTGCAACCAAGCATCATAAAAAAGCGGGGACATCATGGCTAGTGCATGATGTCCCCGTTAAGCTTTAAAAGAGCGGGCTACAATGACCACAACACAGGCCGAAACCTGCATTGGAGGGTTTAGGATGCAACCACTTCTTTAACCAAAAGTTCTTCTTTGTCGGGGCACTTGTCTATAACGATGGTGCCACCAAGGGCCAATTCGTCTGAGAGAATGCGTTCGGCCAGCAAGTCTTCGATGTACGTTTGAATGGCTCGCTTTAAGGGACGCGCACCAAACTGCACGTCGTAGCCCTTCGATGCAACGTAACTCTTGGCCTCAGTCGTTATTTCCAGGTGGTAGCCCAGGTCTTCAACGCGCTTGTAAAGCCCCTTCAACTCGATGTCGACAATGCGATTGATGGCGTTGAGGTCTAGTTGGTCGAAGGTGATAATCTCGTCAAGACGGTTTAAGAACTCAGGCGCGAACTGCTTGCTAAGGTTCTTTTGGATAATCGAGCGGGCATACTCCTTGTCTTTCTCGTTCATGTTAAGCCCCAAGGCGCCACCTGTGTTAAAGCCTACGCCACGTCCAAACTCTTTCAGCTGGCGTGTTCCGGCGTTCGAAGTCATGATGATAACCGTGTTGCGGAAGTCTACCAAGCGGCCGTTTCCATCGGTAAGGCGCCCCTCGTCAAGCACTTGCAGCAACAGGTTGAACACATTTCCGTGCGCTTTCTCAATTTCATCGAGCAGTACAATGGAGTAAGGTTTGCGGCGAACACGCTCTGTTAGCTGTCCGCCCTCTTCGTAGCCCACGTATCCCGGAGGCGCACCCACCAAGCGCGACACATTAAAGCTCTCGGTGTACTCGCTCATATCTACACGTATAAGGGCATCGTCGCTGCCGAACATAAACTGCGCCAACTTCTTGGCCAAATAGGTTTTGCCCACGCCAGTGGGGCCAAGGAACATGAAAACACCAATGGGATGGTTGGGTTCTTTCAGTCCAACGCGGTTGCGCAGAATGGCCTTAGTCATCTTTTCGATAGCTGCATCTTGCGCCACAACCGCCTGTTTCAGTTCGTTGGCCATGCCTTTGAGCCTTACGCCTTCGGTTTCTGCCATCCGTTGCACGGGCACACCCGTCATGATCGACACAACTTCGGCCACCTCTTTCTCGGTTACGGGCTGGCGATTGTCGTTGTCGCCAAACGCCCAAGCGTAGTTCAGTGCCTCCAATTCCTTTTCCAGTCGCAGTTGCATGTCGCGGTAGTTGGCGGCCAATTCGTAGTTTTGGTTCACCACGGCGTTTTGCTTTTTCAGCTTCGCCTCGTCCAATTCTTTCTCCTTTTCGATGATGGCCGGCGGCACTTCCACGTGTTGCAAGTGCACTTTTGCGCCCACTTCGTCGAGCGCATCAATGGCTTTGTCGGGGAAAGCCCTATCTGTGACATAGCGTTCTGTCAGTTTGACACAGGCGCGCAAAGCGTCTTCGGTGTATGCCACGTGATGATGACGCTCGTACCTATCCTTAATGTTCTCTAAGATTTGCAAGGTTTCGTCGGCCGTTGTGGGTTCGACAATCACCTTTTGGAAACGTCTTTCCAACGCGCCGTCTTTCTCGATGCTGTTGCGATACTCGTCTAACGTGGTGGCTCCAACGCATTGTATGGTGCCACGGGCCAACGCCGGTTTCATGATGTTGGCGGCATCCATGCTGCCAGGCGTGCTTCCTGCGCCGATGATGGTGTGTATCTCGTCGATGAAAACGATGATGTCGGGGTTGTTCTCTATTTCTTTGAGCAATCCGCGAATACGCTCTTCAAACTGTCCGCGATACTTCGTTCCGGCCACCATACCCGCCATATCCAGGCTCACAATGCGCTTGTTAAAGAGCACGGGCGACGTTTTGCGCTTGGCGATGAGCTGCGCAAGCCCCTCGACGATGGCACTTTTGCCCACACCCGGTTCGCCAATGATGATGGGATTGTTCTTTTTACGGCGACTGAGAATTTCGGTAACGCGCAAAATTTCGCGTTCTCGACCCACCACGGGGTCGAGGTTATCCTCCATTGCGGCCTGGGTAAGGTCGGTAGAAAAGCTGTCGAGGATGGGCGTTTTGCCGTTTCCCTTAGCCGTTTGCGTAGCTTGCGCACGTTCGTTGCGTTGTGCGCCGCTGTTGCCTGGCATGGGTTCGTCTTCCTCGTCGTCGGAAAGTCCGAGGCTATCTTGCGATGGCATAGCCCGCTTTTGCAGGTAAGCCAAGGTGTCTTCGTAGTTCAAGTTGTTGCTTTCTAGCACCTGTTTGGCGGCATTGTCCACGCGGTCGTGCAGCATAGCCAACAAAAGGTGCTGCACATCCACGGTTTGCGTGTTTTGTATGCGTGCCTCCAACACGGCCAATTTCAGGATGTTGTTCGCCATTTCGTTAAGGGCCACCTCGTTGTTGGGCATGGGTACATGCTGTGCATGCGCCTTAGCCAACTCTTCCAGTTGCAAGCGCATGGCTTCGATGTCGGTGTTCTGCCGTTCGAAGAGTTCGTTTACAGGGCCGCCACTTCCTCTTAAGATGCCCAGCAGCAAATGTTCGGGCCCCACAACGTTGCTGGCCAGCCGCGTTGCCTCTTGGCGACTGAAGGCCAGAACCTCTGAAACCCTGGGTGAAAATTGGCTTTTCATATACTTTATTCCTCCTGTATTTTCGTTTAATAATTACTTAGTTGCCGTTAAGGCGCATTGATTGATGCCTTATCGGGCAACCCTATTGTAGAATGGCAAACACCGTGCCAAAATGCGATTGCGGCCTATGTGGCTTGCCATTGCCCACGGGGTGCATCCTCTCTCATGCAAATATAGTGAAAAAAGCGCAATTTACAACACGCCGAACAAATAAAAAACACAAACAGGGGCAAACTTGCCCACGTCAAGTTTTATTATTATATTTGCACGCAATTACAGAAACAATCAACACAAATGAAAGCAATCAACACAGAAAAAGCACCCAAGGCCATCGGCCCTTACAGTCAAGCCATCGAGGCTAACGGCTTTGTTTTCGCCTCAGGCCAACTCCCCGTAGACGTAACGACGGGCGAATTTGTGCCGGGCGGCGTGAAAGAACAAACCCGCCAATCGCTTACCAATGCGCGAAACGTGCTGCAAGCGGCAGGCACCGACCTGAACAACGTGGTTAAGACCACCGTTTTCCTTTCGGACATGGCCAACTTCGCCGAGATGAATGAAGTGTATGCCGAGTTTTTCTCGCAGCCTTTCCCTGCCCGTTCGGCCGTGGCCGTGAAGGCATTGCCGAAGGGCGCCTTGGTAGAAGTAGAGTGCATAGCCGCCAAATAAAGGGCAAAACGTAAAAGCGCACACAAACAAAACCTTTCACAACTTACCGCATAATGACAGCTGTAAACCAAAAAGCCATATATCGGGAACTTACCGACTACGTGATGATTGGCATCGGCATGGCTTTCTATAGCTTGGGTTGGGTGGCCTTTTACCTGCCCAACCACATCACCACAGGTGGTGTGGCCGGTCTTTCGTCCATCATCTTTTGGGGTACGCACACCCCCGTGCAGTTCACCTACTTTGGCATGAACCTGATACTTCTTGCCATTGCCCTGAAAGTTTTGGGCTTTAAGTTTTGCTTGAAAACCATCTATGGCGTAACGATGATGACGATGTTCGTTGGGTTGTTCCGCCAACTCTTCCCCCATCCCACCATCCTTCGCGACGAGCCTTTCATGGCCTGCATCATCGGGTCGTGCTTCTGCGGTATCGGTTTGGGCTTTGGACTGTCTTATCATGGCAGTTCGGGTGGGTCGGACATCGTTGCGGCCATCATCAACAAGTATCGCGACATTTCTCTTGGACGCGTTATCTTGCTGGTAGACATGATTATCGTAAGCCTTAGCTACTTGGTTTTGAAGAGTTGGGAGCAAGTTATCTATGGCTATGTGGGACTTATCGTGGTGTCGTTTGTGCTCGACCAAGTGGTGAATATGGGCAAACGCTCGGTTCAGTTTCTCATCATTTCCGAACGTTACGAAGAGATTTGCCAACGCATAACGAGCACCCCACCCCACCGCGGATGCACCATCATCGATGCCACGGGCTATTATTCGGGTAATCATCTCAAGCTGGTGGTTCTTGTGACCAAACAACGTGAGGCATCGCAAGTGTACAGTATGATTGACGAAATAGACCCGCACGCCTTTGTTACGCAATCGTCGGTGAGCGGCGTTTATGGAAATGGATTTGACAAGTTCAAGGTTAAGCGTAGCAAAAAACGGGTGGACGGTGCGCCAAAGGCTAACGCCACGCCTGCTGTGTAATACAACCGCATTACACAAGCAAACCACAACGCATAAGCAAAGAAAATGCATCATTTGAGAGATTTCTCACTTATGACGACCGCATTATATAAAAGGTGTGGTGCGCCATGAGTGAAAAATCTCTCAATTTTGTTTGCTGACGAGAGGACGAAGTGACGAGAGGGCTGCCCTGCGACAAAGAAGAAATGCGACAAAGCCTATACAATAAGGCTCCCGAAAAAAAGCGGTTGGTGGCCAACTGCTTAATCTTTACCACGCATTTAAAACGAAATACAAAACGCCGTACCGACACTTAGTTGCAACAGTTTCTTCTTTATGCGCTCGGTAATCACCTCGTTGGGCAGGTTCTTTGCATCGGGAAACTCGTGTTGTTTCCATTCCGAAGGGTTCAACGTCAAGGTAAACGTGTTGAACGAATAATTCAGATTGAGGAACGCGCGCCAGCTGTAAGCCTGCTTGTAGGCCACGGTGAACGACATGCCTGTGCCTAAACGCAGGGCCTTGTTGCCTTGGATGGTGAGGAAGTCCCATTCGGTGGTGTACTTTTGCTGCGTATCGGTGTAACTTTCAGGTGTTCCGCTCTTCACCGTCCCTTCCTTCATGGCGCGCACCGAGATGCCCTTAAAGATGTTGCGCCCAACGGTAAACTGTCCGCCCAAAGACATGCGAGGCGCAAAAGGCCATGCCAAATAAAGTCCCAAAGAGGAACAAAGTTCGTTTAGGCCTGTGCGTAAGAAGTCAAACGTAACGCCTTCGGGGAGGTTTGCCGTGGCAGAGGGTCGCCTAAACGGCTTGTCGAGGTGCTTAACATGATGTCCAACCAGTTGCCACGAGGTACCAACACCGATATAGGGATTAAAGAAATAGGCGGCCTCCACGCCCACCATCGCCCCTGTTCCAAACTGCATAAGGAACGGAACATCGCCCAATGTAGGCTTAAAGCTGTCGGGCGTGCGAAGTCGTTGCTGCCCTAGAATTCCGCTCATTCGTATGGAGAAAAACGAAGGGTGCGTGCTTAGGTCCACCAGGTTGTGCTTTTCGGGAGCAACCAATCCTTTTTTCTTAAACAACAAGTCGCTCAGCGCATAGGCCAACTCGGTAGACATGATGCCGATACCCGCCCCACAAAACACGTCGCTCATCCAATGGCGGTTGTTAAGCATGCGCATCACCCCCGTGGCAGTGGCCAGGCCATACCCCGCAAAGCTGTACCACGGGCTTACCGTGAGCCCATACTCCTTGTGAAGGATGGTTGCAGCCACGAAAGCCGTTGCCGTGTGTCCCGAGGGAAACGAGTTACGCGTGCTGTTGTCGGGGCGCATTTGGTTGACGGTGAACTTAATGGTGTTCACGATGGCAGCCATGATGGCAAACGACATGGCACTACTAGCCAAATAACGAACGGCGGAACTTTTGCCCCGAACACCCATTACCTGCAAGCCCGTGGCTAAGGCAAAGGGTGCGAACTGCACATAATCGTCGACCGACGACTTGAATTCGGGCACAAACTCTTTGTGCAAGTAGTACACGCGGTGGCGTTCGCCCCTGCCCAACACGCCTGCAAGGATGAGCGGAAGGCCCACATAGGTTAAGCTTCGGTCGAACCGAGGGTAGTCTTGGCGATGCAAGGCCGTGTCCGTAGGGTTTGTTTCGGGTTGCATGGCAGGCAGGGGTTGTGCCCAAAGGACCGAGTCCGCCACCTCGTTCTTTACGCTTACGCTATCTTCAGACATGGCAACTCGTTCCACCTCGCCGTCTTCGGCGGCAACGCGGATGGCGAACAACAAAAAGAGGACTACCCAAACGCACTGGACAATGCGCCAATGCCAAGCAAAGAAAGGCTCTGCTTGCTTGTTTTCCTGTGTTCGGCTATGTTCGTTTACATGTAGAGTTGAACTGTTTTTTGATGTCAGCATAGTGATTACGTGGTGATTGTTGGTACGGCCTTCTCGACCTGTTGCACGCAAAGATAGCAAAAAATCCACTTTCAACAAAGCCTTTATTGCAAAAAGATGGCACCAACGAGCAAGCCAACGGCCTGCCCTCAACGGGCGCAAGGCACTTTTTTACCAAAAAAGTTCACTACAAGACACATTTTAATATATAAAACATGGAAGTGTCAATTTATTGTGGTAAATTTGCAATTCAATTAGTACGATAAAGTTATATGAGTCTTAACATGCTTACAGCCATCTCGCCTATCGATGGCCGTTATCGCGGTAAAACCGAACCGTTAGCCAACTACTTCTCGGAATATGCCCTTATCCGCTATCGCGTAAGGGTTGAAATAGAATATTTTATCGCCCTTTGTGAGCTGCCTTTGCCGCAATTGGCCGGTGTGGGCAGCGAGCGTTTCGACCAACTACGCAACATATACCGCACTTTCGACGAGGCTAAGGCACAGCGTGTTAAAGACATCGAGAAGGTAACGAACCACGACGTGAAGGCCGTGGAGTATTTCATTAAGGAAGAATTCGATGCCATTGGCGGCTTGGAACCTTACAAGGAGTTCATCCACTTTGGGCTAACTTCGCAAGACATCAATAACACCAGCGTGCCACTTTCGCTGAAAGAGGCACTCGAAGAATGTTATTATCCGCTGCTGGAAGAACTGATTGGGCAGCTAAACAAATATGCCGAAGCGTGGAAAGACGTGCCCATGTTGGCTAAAACGCACGGCCAGCCAGCATCGCCCACACGTCTTGGCAAAGAGATTGGCGTGTTTGCCTATCGTTTGGAAGAGCAGTTGGCGCAGCTTAAAGCCTGCAAGATGTCGGCTAAGTTTGGCGGAGCCACGGGCAACTACAATGCCCACCACGTGGCTTACCCACAAATAGACTGGCGCGAGTTTGGCAACCGTTTCGTCAGCGATAAGCTAGGACTGGTGCGCGAGCAGCTAACCACGCAGATAAGCAACTACGACAACATGGGCGCAGCATTCGATGCCATGCGCCGCATCAACACAATAGTGCTCGATTTGGACCGCGACTTCTGGATGTACATATCTATGGACTACTTCAAACAGAAGATAAAGGCGGGCGAAGTGGGTTCGAGCGCGATGCCGCACAAGGTTAATCCCATCGACTTTGAGAACAGTGAGGGCAACCTAGGGCTGGCAAACGCCGTGTTACAGTTCTTGGCACAGAAGCTGCCTGTTAGTCGTTTGCAACGCGATCTCACCGACTCTACCGTGCTACGCAACGTGGGCGTGCCAATGGGGCATGCACTCATCGCCTTCCAAAGCACACTTAAAGGGCTTGGCAAGCTCATTCTCAACGAAGAAAAGCTAGCCGAAGACTTGGAGAACACATGGGCGGTGGTGGCCGAGGCCATACAAACCATCTTGCGCAGAGAGGCTTACCCCAACCCCTACGAGGCGTTGAAAGCCCTAACACGCACGAACGAGAAGATGACGGAACGCACCATTCACGACTTTGTTAATCAGCTGGACGTAAACGAAGACGTGAAGAAAGAGCTGCTCGCCATTAATCCCTGCAACTATACAGGGGTGTAAGCAGGGCAGCTAAGAAACAAGAGAACAAGATGAGTGATAAAAGAAAGCCAGTAAACCTATAAACGCATTAACTCGTAAACTGGTCAACTGGTTAACTCGTAAACTAAGTATTATAAACCTAACTAAACTATAAATTAAAAGAATTAAAAGTAAAGTATTAACGCAACCGTGAGGTTAAAAAAGAATTAAAATTATGGAATCAGAAATGGAAAAGACCCCTCAAGACACGTCGAAAGGACAGCAAGAGGAAAGCCGTGAAGGCTACAACGCAGGTGGAAGCTATTCCCGAACCTATGGAAATGCCGGTGCAAGAACGCAAAGGCCACGAATTCACACCCAACGCGCTTACAGTACCGACCGCAGAAGTAGCGGCGGAGAAGACGAAGGAGCGTTCCGTCCCGAAGGATTTGGAGCCAACTTGCAAACCGGCGCAGCACCACAACAAAGGCAATACCGCCCTCGTTACAACAATTACAACAACGAAGGTGGCGGCTATCAGCAACGCAGCAGCTACAACAGCAACAACCGCAGCGGATACCAACAACGTCAAGAAGGCGGATACCGTTCGCGTTACAACAACGCACAAGAGGGCGAGGGCGGCTACCAACAGCGCGCCAACTACCAACCTAGGCAAGAGGGCGGCTACCGTCCACGCCAAGAAGGCAGCTACCAAGCCAACCAAGAAGGTGGTTACCAGCAGCGTTCCAACTACCAACCACGTCAAGAAGGAGGCTATCGTCCACGTTATAACAACGAGGAAGGCGGCTATCAGCAACGCGGCGGCTACCAGCAACGCTCGTACAACAACAATAACAATCGCGGCGGATATCAACAACGCGGCGGATATCAGCAACGCGGCGGCTACCAACAAGGCGGTTATCAACAACGCGGCGGCTATCAGCAACGCGGCGGTTACCAACAAGGCAACTATCGCCAACGCACGCCCGACTACGATCCAAATGCAAAATACAGCTTGAAAAAGCGTATAGAATATAAGGAAGAGAACATCGACCCCAACGAGCCACTGCGCTTGAACAAGTTCTTAGCCAACGCCGGCGTATGCAGCAGGCGCGAGGCCGACCAGTTCATTCAGTCGGGTATGGTGAAGGTTAACGGCAATGTTGTTACCGAATTGGGTACGAAGGTACTTCGTTCAGACGAGATTATCTTCCACGACCAGCCCGTAACGCTCGAAAAGAAAGTGTACGTGCTGATTAACAAGCCCAAGGATTACGTTACAACCAGCGACGACCCACAACAACGCAAGACGGTGATGGACCTCGTTAAGGGCGTTTGTCCTGAGCGTATCTACCCCGTTGGCCGACTCGACCGCAACACAACGGGTGTGCTGCTGCTCACCAACGACGGCGACTTGGCCAGTAAGTTGGCTCATCCCAAGTTCTTGAAGAAGAAGGTGTACCACGTGTTCCTCGACAAGGAAGTTACCGAACACGACTTGCAACAGATTGCAACAGGCGTTACGCTCGACGACGGCGAAGTGCATGCAGATGCCATCGAGTATGCCAACGACAAGGACAAGACACAAGTGGGAATTGAAATCCACAGCGGAAAGAACCGCATCGTGCGCCGTATATTCGAAAGCTTAGGCTATCGCGTGGTGCGCCTTGACCGCGTTCAATTCGCCGGACTCACCAAGAAGAACCTCAAACGTGGCGACTGGCGTTTCCTTACCGAGAAGGAAGTAGACATGCTGAGAATGGGGGCTTTTGAATAATAAACATAGGAGTTAAGGAGTTAAGGAGTTAAGGAGTTAAGCCAAATGCTTTTGTTGTGCTGGCTAAACTCTTTATCGCCTGGCTTCTTAACAACTTAGCTTATGATATTAAGGCGTTAAGTCGTATGCAAACAAAACGCTTCCAAGAACTTGTCGCTTGGCAGAAGGCACATGCGTTTGTACTTGCTGTCTATCAACTGAGTAGCCATTTCCCTGCCCATGAACGTTTCGGACTTTGCTCGCAGTTTCAACGAGCAGCGGTATCCATACCCGCTAATATAGCTGAGGGATATAGGAAATTGGGGATAGCCGATAAATTGCGGTTCTTGAATATTGCGCAAGGTAGTTTGGAAGAATGCAGGTACTACGTTCTTTTGTCAAAAGACTTAGGCTACATCGACAGCAACACGTACGAAACAATGGCTATACAGATAGAGGAAGTAAGTAAAGTACTTAATGGATATTGTCGAGGAATACTGAATAACTCTCATGGCAATGAACTGTAAAAGCTTTATTTAGTAGGCCTTTTCCATGGTAATATGTGTAAGGCATAACTCAACATCTTAGTTAATGAAGGAATATAGACAGATAAAGGAGTAAGAAATAAAAAGTCGAGAATAAGACGGAGTGAAAAAAATGGCTGCGCCGTCAAAGCATTTGGCTTAACTCCTTAACTCCTTAACTCCTTTAACTCCTAATGGTGAAAAGGTGAAAAATGGCTAACGCCTTTAAAAGGCGAAAAGCGGAAAAGCATTTGGCTTAACTCCTTAACTCCATAACTCCTTTAACTACTCAACTTAACTCCTTAACTCCATTACTCCTTAACTCCTAACAAAAAAACATCAATGGAAAAAACTCGTAGAACAAAGATTGTAGACGTTCTTCAACGTACTGACTTCGGCTCAGAGGTCAACGTGAAGGGCTGGGTACGAACTCACCGCAGCAGTAAGGTGGTAGATTTCATCGCCTTAAACGACGGTTCTACCATCAACAACGTACAAATAGTTGTCGACCCAACAAAGTTCGACACCGAATTACTTAAACAAATAACCACCGGCGCATGCGTAAGCGCAACGGGCAAGCTGGTGGAAAGCCAAGGCCAAGGCCAAAACTCGGAAATTCAATGCACCGAGTTGCAACTCTTGGGCGGCTGCGGCAGCGACTATCCCATGCAAAAGAAGGGCCAAACCTTCGAGTATATGCGCCAGCACGCACACCTCCGCTTGCGCACCAACACCTTCGGAGCCGTTATGCGCATACGCCACAACATGGCCATTGCCATTCACCAATACTTTCACGAGCATGGTTTCTTCTACTTCCACACGCCCATCATCACCGCTAGCGATGCCGAAGGGGCAGGCGAAATGTTCCAGGTTACAACGAAAAAACTGGACGACTTGAAGAAAGACGAGGACGGAAAGGTTAACTATAACGACGACTTCTTCGGCAAGATGACTAGCCTTACCGTGAGCGGACAGCTTGAAGGCGAGCTTGGAGCAACGGCCTTGGGGCAGATTTACACCTTCGGGCCAACCTTCCGAGCCGAAAACAGCAACACGCCACGCCACCTTGCAGAGTTCTGGATGATTGAACCCGAAATGGCTTTCATCGACCTTGACGACCTGATGGACACCGAAGAAGACTTCATTAAGTATTGTGTGCACTGGGCATTAGACAATTGCAAGGACGACCTTGCGTTCCTCAACAAGATGATAGACAACACACTGATTGAACGTTTGCAGGGTGTTGTGAGCGAAGAGTTCGTTCGACTTGACTACACCGAGGGCATAAACATCCTCGAAGAGGCCGTAAAAGCCGGTAAAAAGTTCGAGTTCCCCGTTAGCTGGGGCATGGACTTGGCCAGCGAACACGAACGTTTCTTGGTTGAAGAGCACTTCAAAAAGCCTGTCATCATGACCCACTACCCCAAGGGTATCAAGGCTTTCTACATGAAATTAGACGAAGATGGCCGCACGGTGCAAGGCACCGACGTGCTGTTCCCGCAAATAGGCGAAATCATTGGCGGTAGTGTTCGCGAAGAAAACTACGACAAGTTGGTGGCTCAAATCGAAGAACGCCACATCCCCATGAAGGACATGTGGTGGTATCTAGACACACGTCGCTTTGGTTCATGCCCCCACGGAGGTTTCGGTTTGGGTTTCGAAAGGCTCATCCTCTTCGTTACCGGCATGCAAAACATTCGCGACGTCATCCCCTTCCCACGCACGCCGAAGTCGGCAGAGTTCTAACAACGCCGTTGCGAAAGGGATAAACCAATCCGCATACCGATAGAAAGGCAAGAAAGAAACTAGCTCCACGCCCCCAAAAGGGCAGCGCGCAGGCTCTCTCTTGCCTTTGCCTTTTCGCCAACAAAAGGTTAAAGAAACAGCCCAACACGCCATGACACGCCGTTTTTGTGCAAACGGATACCGAACAAACACACTTCGCCCACCGCGCGAAGGCACTAAGAAAACAAACCAACAAAACGATAACGATATGAAAACAATTACCTTAATGGCTTTGGCCATGTGCCTAAATCTGCTTTCGGCAATGGCACAAGTAACAGCAAGAATTGAGTATCCGCACCGCGGAGACTATGAAGACCAAGTGGTTGCACCCCTTGGCGAACGTGGACTTATTGTCTATTCGTTTGCCAAAAAGGCCGATGAAGGCAAGCGATACTTCAAAACCGAGTACCTCTCTACCGACCTCAAACCCCTTTTTACCGACTCAACGCTGATAGACGACGACTTGTATTTCTACAGTTGCACCTTCAACAACGATGTCAACTACACCGTTTTGCGCGCCCGAAGTGGGGCTTTCTCGGTGTACGCCTTCAACACGAAAGACCACAAAACAAAGGTCACCGACAGCGAATACACACGCAAAGCCAGCATGCGCGACCTTGTTATACACGATGGTAAGCTGGTTTTCAGCTCCACGCAGAAACGTTTGGAGCGCATTGGCATTGTAGATCTCAACACAGGTGAAAGCCGTTTTGCCGACATACACATACCCGGCGTAAGAGATAGAAAGGTGTTTATACTGCAAAACACCATTCTCGACAACATCATCTACGCCGTTGTAAAGGGCGAACGCGAACTTTACTTGGCACGCGTAGACTTCAACGGCACGCAGTTGGGCATTACCAACCTCACCACCGACATCGACCAAGACCTGCTTTCGGCATCGCTTTCTAAGGCCAACAACAAGTATTTCATGACTGGAACCTACACCAAGAGCAAGAAAGGCGGCGCGCAAGGCATCTATTTTGCACAGCTGGAAAACTGGCAAATTAAGAAACAGCGGTTCGTTAACTTCCTCGACTTGAAGAATTTCACCGATTATATGAGCGACAGGCGCAAGGCCAGGATAGAACGAAAGAAAGAAAAAGCCGAAAAGGCTGGTAAGGAATACAGCCTGAAATACAACATCGCATCGCACGGCATCATGACCGACGGCAAGGATTACTTTTATCTTGGCGAGGCCTTCTATCCCACTTACGTAACCTATTGGGCCGGAACGGTAATGGTAACCCAGTTTAACGGCTATGCCTACACCCACGCCGTGCTGGCCAAGTTCGATGCCGACTGCAACCTACTTTGGGACAATTGCTTTGAAATGCGCCCCCGACAAAAGCCCATGTACGTAAAGCGCTTTATCTCGGCTGGCATTAAGAAAAACGATGTAGACCTTGTTTATGCCGACGATAAGATGCTCGTTTCTAAGCTTTTCAACAACAAAACGGGCGAAGTGGCACAAGAACGCAAGTCGGAAATGATTGAAACAGACAACGAAGACGAGGATGTTAAGAAGATGAGATACTCTGGAACGCTGCACTGGTACGGCAAAAACTTCATCGTCTACGGCAGGCAAATCATCAAAAACCACAACACCGGCGAACGCCGCAAGGTATTCTCAATCACCAAATACACCATTAAATAAGCACAACACATGAAAACAACACGCAACACACAAGGGCTTGCACGTCTGTTTGCAGCCCTACTCCTTGCCTTTTGCTCGGCAACACCACTCTTTGCACAAGCATTCGACGGCAGCGACGACAGTAAGATATACCTCGGCTACACCAATGTAGGCGGCAGGCATGGAGTTGAAATAGGCTACGAAGAAGGCATCAACGACTTTCTTTCGTATGGCGCAAAGTTCACCACGCTACGCTATAAGGACGACGAAGGCGAGAAAGAGTCTAGGTTTTACGACTTTTCCGACCTCGGCATTTATCTAAACTACCATTTCATGGAAGTGTTAAAGCTACCCGATAACTTCGACATTTACGTAGGCCCGATACTTAGTACCAAAACCATGTCCTTGCAAACGGGCGTGCGCTATAACTTCGGCGAGGTGTTCGGCGTATACGGCTCAGTGCAATACAACTTCTTCGAGACCATAACCATAGGCAGCAACTTAGGCGTTTACCCCGAAAAGTTCGCTTTCTCGGCAGGTTTCACCATCAGCATATAATGGTGTAGGCCGCCGAACAGCTGTTAAAACAAAACATTAAGGCGTTGCCTTCCACGCGCAATACGTGGCATAGGCAACGCCTTTTCTTATTGTACTACCAACCGAAGGCTATCCACTTTAAGCCTTGCACGCATCCATTGGTGCAATCGTTTCTTGTCCGTTGGCGACAGTTTCCCCTTGCAGTCAACAACGGCCAATACATATTGCGTTGTGGCCGTTGTGTCAACGCGGGCCTCGGCAACGTTGCCCAGACTGATACTTGTGGTTTGCGGACAAACGGCTTGTATCTCCGTACGCATGTCGCTGGCCAATTTTGGCAGGCGTTCATACTTTCGGTTTTTGGCTTTCAACGCCTGTATTTCGTAAGCCTGCTCCAAAAGTTTCGTGTTCTTTGCCTGCGATGCACCGCCATTTACGTTGAGCATTTGGCTCAACATTAGGCTATCCGTCTGCGTACCCTGTATCACGTTCAGCTTAAACTGCTCCAACTTATACTCCTCCATACGCCTTCGGGCATCCGTTATTTCCGCCTCAGTAAGGCGTTTTCCCACGGTTACGATGTTCAGCGAACTGCTCTTATCGTCTATCTTGTGCGAGATAATTTGTGCGCCCTTCGTCTCAAACTCATCCTTAACGAACTTCAAGATGGCGTTTTCCTGCACACTCTCGCGCACAATTTGCACGGTCATGTAGGCGGCGGGCAGCATCGTAAGCACCACTGCGCCTATCATATAGCGGTTAACAACGGCCAAGCGCGCTGCATCCACACTGTCCTTACGTTTAAACCGCAACATCCGCACCCCCAAGAACGTGGCTAGGGCGATGAAAACCGTGTTGATGAAGTACAGGTAAAACGCCCCGAAGAAATACGAAAGGTTGCCAACGGCCAGTCCATAACCTGCCGTACACAGCGGCGGCATCAAGGCTGTGGCGATGGCAACACCCGGCAGTACGTTGCCTTTACCCTTTGTACAAAGCGCCAAAATACCTGCCGCACCACCGAAGAGGGCGATGAGCACATCGTAAAGCGTGGGCGACGTACGGGCAAGAAGTTCAGATTGCGCCTCGGTTAGCGGTGTAATGATGAAATAAAGCGTGGCCGTAATCACACTGATAACCGTTGCCACGAGGTAATGTGTGGCCGAACGTTTAAGCAACTCCAAGTCGGTGATGCCCACTGCCAAGCCCATACCAATGATAGGACCCATCAATGGCGAGATAAGCATGGCACCGATGATTACGGCCGTGGAGTTAACGTTCAGTCCAAGCGATGCAATGAGGATGGCAAAGATTAGCACCCAAAGGTTTGCACCGTGGAAAATAACACCGCTGTTTATCTGTTTGATGGTTTCTTTCTCGTTCTCTTTGTCGGGCAGGGCGTTGAAGTAGCCTTTCACCACCTGCCAAAGTGTATGTTCACTGTTTGTCATGTTTCTGTTATTTAGCTGCAAAATTACACGTTTAAGCTGACATTCGCAAATAGAGCGTGGGTTGACTTTGAATATTTCTACAAATGTAGGGTGTTTTATTATCTTTGTAATGCCAACACAAAACAAGCACCCTTCTCATATACAAAGTGCAGCACAAACAAACTCACTGGGTTATGAACGCACGAAAACTCAACAACTCAGCAACACATCAACGCACAAACTTACAAACTCAGAAACTCAAAAAATTATAAACTCATTTACTTACAAACTCAAAAACTTATAAACTCACAAACTTATAAACTCATCAACTTGCAAACTCAAAAACTCACAAACTGATAAACACATCAACTTACAAACTCAAAAACTTACAAACTGATAAACACATCAACTTACAAACTCAAAAACTTACAAACTCAAAAACTTAAATCGTTATTTTTTATTTTACAACTCCGCGCAAATTTTCTCTCCGTTCTAGCGCAAATATGGATCAAAAAGCAGGTAAAATGCCACTATTTTTAACCTTTCACACCTTTCTGTTTGTCTGTTTTTAAGAACACAACCTGCATTTAGCACCATTTTGCCTTTCTAGATTGGTTGCCAACTCATTATTATTAACGCCCCAAAACACGCTTTTTGCCCCTAAAACCCCACTTTTTAATGGCCATTTTGCCCTTTCTAGCCATAAAAACAGGGCTCGAAAAGGTTATGTTTATGCAATTGCAGTGTTATTTTTATGCTTAACGGCTTGCATTTAGCAGCAAATCGCACTGCATTTAGCAGCATTTTACCTTGCATTTAGCAGCAAAACGCACTGCATTTAGCACCAAAACGCACTACGTTTAGCAGCATATTACACTAAATTTAGCAACAAATAGCCCGAAAACAGCTGCAAATGGCGGTTTCTTTAAATAAAAATTCATTTCCCACATTCACTTGCCACCCCCTTTTTAGCACCAAAACCAACCTCCGCAAGAATCGTTTTTTTGCGGCAAGGTGAGCGATTGGTTGCCTGAAAGGGCACTCATAATGTTAAATTTCGCACCGAAAACTAGACAAAAACGATTGTATTGTTTACGCGAACACGGTAAACAGCATGCGAAGCACGTACGCTAACAACACGAGCGATTGCGTCACAGGCTGCTCATGGGCAACGTAGACAGCAGCATGGAAACGAAGAAGTAATCTATCATCTTCTCTTGACGTTGCCCGCTACGCCCTCAAAAATAAGGCAGGCAATATGCTCAACAACACACAAAATCTGCACAGGCTCTGATAAACTGATTGGGGTTAAAAGTGAAGACTACTTCATATTAAAGTTTCTTTTTCGTTCCTCTTAAAAGTGCGTTTTCTCGCCATGACAATGTCCGAGCAAGCTCGACATTGTTCATTTGGCTTAACGAAAACGTTCTTTTCTCGTTCCTCGAAAAGTGCGTTTTCTCGCCATGGCAATGTTCGAGCAAGCTCGACGTTGCTCATTTGGCTTAACGAAAACGTTCAAAAAACATGCTTTGGCCACTTCGCCAAACGCATTATTTTTCGTACTTTTGCATAAGTTAAGCTGCGTTCGGCAATAAGAAAAACAGGTTTTTCTTTTCAAATTAGTTGCCCAAGGCATCACATTGCCAACGCGCAACAATGAAACGCACCATTAGTTCATTAGATTTTTCAATAAAAAACAAATGAGGCAACATTATCAAAAAGAGTTAGAAAACAGACTTGTCATACCCACTTTGCAGTTTCTTCACCGCGAACGTTCAAGCGGAATTGTGCTTGGCATCTTCGTGTTGTTGGCCTTGGTGTTGGCCAATTCGCCCCTGCGCGATACCTACACCCATTTTCTTGAACATCATTTCGGGTTCTCGGTAAACGGACAAAACTATCTTGATTTCAGTTTAGAGCATTGGATTAACGACGGACTGATGTCGATGTTCTTCTTCGTTGTGGGGCTAGAACTGAAACGCGAGTTCATCGGGGGCGAGCTTCGCGACCTGCGAAAGGTTACTATTCCCGTGGTTGCAGCCCTTTGCGGCATGCTTTTCCCCGCCGCCATTTACCTTTTATTCAATGCAGGCACCCCCACTGCGCACGGCTGGGGAATACCAATGGCCACCGATATTGCCTTTGCTTTGGCCGTACTTCAACTCTTGGGCAATCGCGTTCCCATGTCGGCCAAGGTGTTTCTTACCACGCTGGCCATCGTCGACGACCTCGGTTCGGTGGTCATCATCGCCCTATTTTATACCACCGAAATTTCATTGGCCAGCTTAGTCATTGGCTTTGTGGTGCTGGCCGTGATGCTTGCAGGCAACCGCTTGGGCATAAAAAGCGTGTGGTTTTATGGTGTGTTGGGCATTGGCGGCGTGTGGGTGGCCTTCCTAACATCGGGCATTCATGCCACTATCTCAGCAGTTTTGGCCGCAATGGTTATTCCTGCCGATGCACGAATACCCGAGGCAGCCTTCATTGCACGCATTAAAAAACTGACACGACAATTCGAAAACGCCGCCCCCAACGACGTGCGAACCCTCGAACCCGAACAAGTGGAGATACTGGCACGCGTGCAAGCCGACTCGTCTAGGGCCATTCCGCCCCTGCAAAAGCTCGAACATGGCTTGCATCCCTTTGTTTCGTTCGTGGTGATGCCCATCTTCGCCCTTGCCAATGCAGGCGTTTCGTTTGTTGATTTAGATTTCGGCGCGGTGCTTTCTAATGGTGTGGCCATTGGTGTTTTGGCCGGTTTGCTGGTTGGCAAGCCTGCTGGCATTGTCTTCGCCGTATGGATTACCGAGCGATTGGGGCTTGGCAAACGTTCGCGCGGAATGACTTGGCAGCGCATTCTGGGTCTAGGATTTCTTGCGGGCATAGGTTTCACCATGTCGATGTTTGTCACCATGCTCGCCTTTACCTCGCCCGAACATGCCATACAATCTAAGATTGGCATCTTCGCGGCATCAATTCTTGGCGGAATTGTAGGCTACATCATCTTGCGAAAGCCCAGCCATAGCAGCAAGAAAAGGGCTTAATGCAAAGGCGCAGGGCAAGAAGGGGGCGTACAGCCTAACCTTGAACAAGCCGCACGCCGCCTTCTTCTATCGTTATCAAACGACGTTTGTACAAGTCGCCCACAGCCTTTTTATACACCTTTTTGCTCACCTCGAAACGGCGTTTAATGTCTTCGGCAGGGCTTTTGTCGCCCAAATCGCAAAATCCGCCGTTGTCTTTTAGGTATTGCAAAAGTGTTTCGGCAAAGTCTATTGTTTGCTTGCGTCCCTGTGGTTGCAAGCTCACGTCTATCTTTCCATCGGGTCTTACGCCCATGATATAGCCACGAAGACGGTCGCCAACATGCAATGGGCGGAACACTTGCGAACGATATACCAGTCCTGGATAGGCGTTATCGACAATCACTTTGAACCCAAGTTCGGTGGTTTGCCATACCAACAGGTCTACTTCGTCGCCCGAACAGTATGGTGGAAAGTCGGTGGCGAAGAAGTGTTCAACCTTTGCCGAGGCTGCTATGCGATAGCTTTCTTCGTCTATAAACACGGCCACCACGTAGCTTTCGCCAATCTCCATGTGCTGCTTTTGCTCCCTAAACGGACAAAAGAGGTCTTTCATCAGTCCCCAATTCAAGAAAGCACCGTGCAGGTTAACCCACGACACTTGCAAGTAAGCAAACTCGCCCACCTTGGCCAGCGGTGTTTCGGTGGTGGCCACAAGGCGTTCGTCTTGGTCTAGGTAAAGAAAAACATCAAGCTTATCGCCCAGTTTACAGCCCTTTGGCACATAACGCTTGGGCAAAAGCACCTCGCCCTCATCGCCAGCATCTAAGTACATGCCAAACTCCACTTCCTTTACAACTTCTAGTTGGTTATAATCTCCTAGTTTTATTCTTGCCATTCGCTTATTCAAAATAATTAAGTTTGCCGTTTGTGCAAATGTACGCAAAAATGCTGGAAATGTATTAACTTTGCAATGGATAACGTGCAATCGAGGTGAAGAAAGTTGCCTTGCGGTGCCGTATAAGCCAGCCCCATGCGCTGTTACAGGCCAGTTTTTGGCGACCGACAGCGCATAATCGGCGGCCATGCCGCAGCAGTGTGCAGCCCATTTCACCCTTTTTCTCTTATGCGAACAACATCAATATATAATGGAACAAATACAACTCACAGCAAGCAAACGCATAGTCGTTGGCGTTCAATTTCTCTTTGTGGCGTTCGGTGCAACGGTATTAGTGCCGTTACTTGTGGGGCTCGACCCCTCAACTGCGCTCCTCACAGCAGGCTTGGGAACATTTATCTTTCATTTCTTAACGAAAGGTAAGGTTCCCATTTTTCTTGGTTCGAGCTTTGCTTTCATCGCTCCCATCATCGCAGCCAGCAAACAATGGGGCATGCCTGGCACCTTGGCGGGCCTTGTTGGCGTTTCGTTAGTCTACTTTGTGATGAGTGCCTTGGTGCGTTGGCAAGGCAAACGCCTGCTCCGCAAGCTCTTCCCGCCCGTAGTTATCGGTCCTGTAATCATCCTTATCGGCCTTTCGCTCTCGTCGGCAGCGGTAGACATGGCCAAAACCAATTGGATTTTGGCGCTTGCATCACTGGTAACGGCCATCTTGGTGCTAACCCTTGGGCGCGGACTGCTTAAACTTGTGCCAGTGGTTAGCGGCATTGCGGTGGGCTATGTGCTGGCTTTCTTCATGGATGAGGTAGATTTTCAGCCAGTGATAGACGCCCAATGGTTCGCCCTACCTGCTAGTTTGGCTCATTTTTCGTTGCCGCAATTTAGCTGGGAACCCTTACTCTTCATGATTCCCGTGGCCATTGCGCCTGTGATAGAGCACATCGGCGACGTGTATGTGGTGGGTGCTGTGGCCGATAAAGACTTTACCAAAGACCCAGGATTGCATCGCACGCTTTTGGGCGACGGTGCTGCATGTCTTGCTAGTGCTTTATTGGCAGGCCCTCCCGTCACCACTTACTCGGAAGTTACGGGTGCAATGAGCATCACCAAAGTAACGTCGCCTGCCGTAATACGTATCTCCGCAGCCACGGCCATCGTGTTCTCAGTTATCGGTAAGCTTAGTGCGTTGTTGCGAAGTATTCCCCAAGCCGTGCTGGGTGGCATCATGTTGTTGCTCTTCGGCACCATTGCCAGCGTGGGTTTGCTCAACCTGATGCGCAATAAAGTAGACCTAAACCAAACGCGCAACATCATTATCATTGCCGTAACGCTCACTATGGGCATCGGCGGTGCCGTGCTTTCTTACGGCAACTTCGCCATTAGCGGCATCGGCTTATCGGCTATTGTGGGTATAACCCTTAACCTTTGCTTGCCGCAAGAGAAAGATAGGAAGGAGGAAGAAGAGAAAAATAACTAGGCATACGTTGGTATAAAACCTATCATGCTTATAATAAAGTTGCCTTGTTTGGTTGTAGATGGGTTGCAATTATCTTGGCTTGTCAGATTTATAATGTGTCAGATGAGAAGTGACAATTATCGAGCAATCAGCAGTCTTTATGGGGGCAGCATACATACTACTCTACGATTTTGACAACAATTATACATTTGCTCAGGTAAAAAAGCATATATGGCTATACAAAACGGTCTTTATGTGTATCTGTTAATATTCCTATCACTATGGTATGCTTACGATTACATCTAGACAAGTTTATTGCAGCATTTGGCTTGCCACACTATATACGTTTTATCATAGTATTGTTGTTCTTTTAGCTCTGCTCATTCTCGTTTTATAGCGAAAAGCTGTGTCTATGCTTATTTTTTGGAAAGGAAAGGCCCAGAACTAGCTATTTTAACTATTTATCGGGTTTTGAAAATGCTTTAAAAGCATTTTCAAAACCCGATAAAACAGACTTCCGTTGATTTATGCTCATGAAGTTTAGGTGCAATAAACTCTTGGAAGATGAAGAAGACTGCAATGAAACCTGACTAAAAGTTGATGCTTTTCCTTCTTCTGAGAGTTCTATTCTTCAGAAGATTTCTTAAATTCCACTTTCTTCCACTCATTAGGGTATATTCTTTTTACTCTGTATTCGATCTCGTCAACGCCATAACCCTTTGTTTTCTCTAAAATCTGCTCCATCCAGTCGTCCGTGTTCGATATGCTTTGCCAAAACTCATGATCATCGACATTCATGTCTAACCTAATTTCAAGTATTACGACATTAGGATTTAAAGTGTCGATTTCTGTTGAAGAATAATTGTAGAATACCACTCCCCTTGCACGTTCTGCTCCCCAAAGCCCCGATGACATAGTAGACATGTGCTTGATAGGAAATTTTCTTCTCTTAAGCTCTTTATACAAAAACTCTGCTGGCTTACCATAGAAGACTCGCCTTTCTTCAACAAGATATTTTGCTATTTCGAGTGCAGCGTTTTGTTCGCTCTTTTCTTTCTGAGCAAAAAGGTTGAATGACAAAAAGCCCAACAACCACATTATTGATATTAATCGCTTCATATCATTGGCATTTTATTGGTTTGTAAATATTTACTCCTCTTTTCGTTTTCAGTGGGCTAACATCATAAATTTGAGTTGCCTTTCCATGCTTACGCGAATGCCTTACAATGCTAATTCCACCGTCCATAAGTTTAATAACAAGGGCTAACTTTATAAGCTCTTTATCTATTTTATTGAGATTTTCATAACTGCATTTGTTCTTTGTAAGCAAATCTTGGAAGATTCCTTTTTCTACAAACGAGTTGTTGTTATCAATTTCTCCCTTTAATCTCTCACTAAGTTTTGCAGCCTTGTCCCTATCTGTAATGACAAGACTATAGAAACTAGAATCTTGTGGAATGTATACCATTGTTGCCTTATATTTTGGTCGTCCTTGAAAGTCTGCTGCAATATTGCAAATCTGTTCTAAATCTCGTGGTGATGGGGGGAGCATGTTGACATGACTGTGAACAGAGTACACCGTTGAACGACCTGAATAGGTTGTTGAATTGAAGGGATTCTTATCGGTGTGAACGGGATTTATAGATATTTCCCCATCCAAATCGTCGGCAGCAATACTATATTCATAGTTTAGATTCTTTGAAGAAATATCGACAAATTCAGAGAATGGTATGTAATGATATATAGTTCCTTTTTGTTCTTCTGCAGAAAATAAGTCACCGACCATTGTTGATACCTGATGTTTTTATGACACATGGCTCTATAAATTCATGACAATCTTCTTCGACCTCTGTGTATTATGTATATAATTCTTTTTCTTTTTTAGGTGTTTCAACTGAACCTGTTTTTGAACTATTGGTGCCATTATCCACATATCCGACCCGTGATTTGTAGGACTTGGTTCATGCTCTCTTCTTGGTTCATCAGTGTTAGTAATGCAAAGTTAGTGAAAAAACAAATAGGTTGTTATCTTTTGAGTATGTTTCTTTATAAGGAATTTACAGTCTACTTTGGTTACAAGCTGTTTAATTAGTAAACCGAATGCCTGTTGATTGGTAAATTTGTTAACTCGTCAACTCAAACATGTTGTTAAAATGAAGAGTTGACGAGTTGACCAATTAGTAGGTGCAGCCATTGTTTCATCCTTTCACCTTTCCCTTCTCTCGTCATAAACGACCTAACGAGATGGTTCGCTTTTCAGTTCGAACGTTAGGTTGCCACCCTTCAAAAGCTCTTCGTGCGACACGCGATAGCCTTTAAATGGCTTGCTGCCAAGAGTGATGGCGTTGATGAAAATGTCGGTGGGCAGTTGACGTTTTGCCTCGATAACCAACTCGTTGCGTCCCCATTGTTCCTTGTCTAAGTGAATGGTTACGCGGTTGAACACGGGCGAAGAGAGCGTGTAGGCAGGCTTGCCGGGGCAGTCGGGATAAAAGCCCATCATGTTAAACACGAGCCATGCCGACATCGTTCCTGTGTCGTCGTTGCCTGGTATGCCGTCGGGCGCGTTCTTAAAGTACTTAGCCATCAGCCGATGAAGTTCTTTTTGCGTGCGCCACTCGTCGCCTTTGAAGTACGAAAACAAGTGCGGATAAGCAATGTCGGGTTCGTTGGCAGGGTCGTATAGATCCTTATCAAACACCATTTGCAGCTTTTCCACAAAGTTTTTTTGTCCACCCATCAGCTTGGCAAGCCCCATTACGTCGTGCGGAACATAGAAAGTGTAGTTCCAAGCGTTGCCTTCGTGAAAGCCCGGACTAGGCTCGAAGTTCTCGCCTTGCTTGGGATTGAAGGGCGAATAAAACTTGCCGTTGGGCAAAATGGGCCTGAATGTGCCGTATTCTTTGCTATAATAGTGGCGATAACCCAACGAACGGTTGTAGAACAGTCGCGCATCGGCTTTCTTTCCCAAGGCGTTGGCTAGGCGCGAGAGGGAGTTGTCGGCGATATAGTACTCTAACGCGTGCGAAACAGAATTGTCGTACTGTTCGCGCAGCGGCACATAGCCCAGCGAAAGGTAGTCGTCGTTGTCTGGACGAAGCAAGTTTTGGGAGCCAGGAGTGGTTGCGCCCTTGCGCATAGCCTCGTATGCCGTGTTGATGTCGTAGCCGCGTAGCCCTTTAAGCCACGTGTCTACGATAACGGGAATGGCTGGGTCGCCCTCCATCGTATAGGTTTCGCGACCGTATAGCTCCCATTTGGGCAGCCAACCATGCTCGCGATACATGTCTATCATGGTGCGAACCATGTCGCGTTGGCGGTTGGGATAAACCAAAGTAAGCAGTTGGTGCACGTTGCGATAGGTGTCCCACAGCGAAAACACGGTGTAACGGTTGCCTTCGCGCATGGTTTTCACCTCGCCCGTTTCAAGTGTTGGGTACTGCCCGTTAACGTCTTGCAAGACGTTGGGGTGCAACAAGGCGTGGTAAAGGGCCGTGTAGAACACCGTTCGCTGGTCTTCTGTTCCGCCTTCCACCTCTATTCGCGAGAGGTCTTTGTTCCAAGCGTTGCGCGCTTCTTCCTTTATCGTGTCGAAATCTTTGCCCTTTTGTTCGGCATCGAGGTTCTCGCGGGCATTGGCCATGCTAACAAACGATACGCCCATACGTACTACAACGGGTTCGTTGCCACGGCTATCGAAGTTGAGATACACACCAACATCGTCGCCAGCTATCTCTTTCGTGTAGTTGGTGTATAGCTTATATTTGCCGTTGTCCTTATCCCATTCGGCCTCAACTCCCGTCATGGGGCGTTGTTTTTTCCAATATCCTGCTGCCGTTGGCTTGGTGTCTACGCGCATAACAAAATAAATGGGGAACACGGCTTGTGGGTTGTAACAGAACGTTCCCAGCAGTTTCACGCCCTCGTATTCGGTTTCGCTCACACGGCGAACCATCGCTCCCGACTCGTTTGTCAGTCCTTCGCCCAGGTTAAGCAAGATGTTGCTCTTGCCTTTGGGAAACCAAAAACGCGCCATCGAGGTGCGCGGGGTGGCCGTCACCTCGGTGCGCACATCGTAACGAGGTAGGAAATTGGTGTAATAACCTGGCGATGCCTTTTGCATCATCATAGGACTGCCATACGCTTTGTAGTCTACTTCGAGCTTACCTGTTGTGGGCATGAGCAGCAACGAACCCAAATCGGGACAGCCAACGCCGCTAAGGTTGACGTGAGAATAGCCTGTGAAGTAGATGTTGTGGTACTCGTAGGGTGTAGACCACCAACGCGCATCCTTATCAAACTTGTTGTTGGCGGAGCCCATCACGTTGAAAGGCACTACCGACATCAAGCCGTTTGGACACACAGCACCTGGGTTTGTGGTGCCGAAATTGGTTGTTCCGATAAAGGCGTTAACGTAATCTACCGGCTGTTTCTCGGCCTTAGCCGTGCCAGACAGCAAGAAAGCAAAAAGCAAAAGCGCCGCACAAAGGCCGTAACGACCAAGGGTACGCAGCGCAAAAGATGGTTTGAGGGAATGATTTATGGGCATGTCGCTCTATTAATAATGGTTTTTAAGTGGGCAAAGGGCAAGTTTCGGGCTCGCGCTTGCAGCCCCTACGGGCGTGGCTAGCATGCCCAATAGCACACTGCTGCCACCGTTTCTTGCCTTCGTCTTGCAAAAATACGCAAAATAAGCCATACCTACAAACATTGGTTGCGAGTTTGTTAGGAGGTGAGTTTGTGAGTTTATGGGGAGATAAGTGGCTGAGATTTATTCAAGGTGTATTAAGACTATTAACAGAAACACCATTGAAGGTTTTTCTCTCATCGTACTATTTCATATTTTGTCTTTAATGTTGTGTACAGAGAAAATCCCTTCAATGATGTTACTTTTAGATTTCTTTGATGCCTTTCGAGACAGCAGAGAAACACGTTAAATGTTCGTTTTAAGAGTCATAATGTAACCCCAGCGGCTCTATTTCTTTTGTAATAGGCGTATAGAATGATAGAGGCCAGCATCAGCATTCCTATCAATATACAATCCTTTAAGGTTGGTTCACCCTTCACATTGGCAGCAACATAGCAAGGAACAGAGATAAAACACACGATTGCCAGCACCTTTGCCCCACTAGAAAAGTAGGCCTTTCTGAAAGCCTTATCTATAATGTACCTGTCTATTCCCTCATGACTTTCTATAAAGACCTGTTTCTTGGCTTCGTAATCAATGCTGTAATGCCTGCCTATACCAAACCAGATAAGCGCCCAACCAAGGAAAAAGGCACTCGAAATAAAGCCACCTGTTTCCTCATCTACGAAATAACTAAATGGAGAATTTGTTAGATATAGATAAGAACCAAAAAGAATTACAAGGAATAACATCCATGCTATCATGGATATTATTCCGTTTTTAATATGTTTATTCATACCTGTTACTCCTTAACTTTAAGCAAACAAATGCCGAACTTATTTAGCTCGTCCAACGACATTCAAGTCCCGATGTCCTCAATTGTCGCTTAGCGGGTTTCTTCCTTCACACGAGTTTCATTCATGTTGGCTCGCGCCCTCAAACAGATTCCTCGCAATATCTTGATTCACAGCATCAACAACTTCCAGACTTGTTACAGAACTAACAGAAGAAATTC
This sequence comes from Prevotella sp. oral taxon 317 str. F0108, assembly GCF_000162415.1. Classification (NCBI taxonomy): domain Bacteria; kingdom Pseudomonadati; phylum Bacteroidota; class Bacteroidia; order Bacteroidales; family Prevotellaceae; genus Prevotella; species Prevotella sp. oral taxon 317. Next base: position 73,253 of record NZ_GG740074.1, read on the forward strand.
CCGATTTAGAAGAACTTAAAGAACTGCAAATGCTTGCCGAACATTCATTATGTACGTTAACAAACTTTCCTCTTGAGCAATTCATTCATCACTCTGAGAAACCGAAACTTATTTTCTTTCAAATTCTAAATAACAAGCGGCAACACTAAATGTCATGGCCGCCATAACAAAGATTGTACTCTTTTGCATAAGCAACAATTGTTTAGTTAAAGGTTAAAATAAGCCATGTATCGAATGCAAATATATTAAAAATTCAAACGCAACGAACAGAATCAAAACCAAATTATCACGATTTTAACCATATTTAGCAGCACAACCTTCAACCCTATTGTCCTTCTATACGACAAAAAGAGAAACAAATATAACACAAACTGCTTAAAGCATAAATATCAGTGGCCCACCTTTCCATAAGACATAATAAGTACACCATCTGCATATTGACTAATTCATGTGCACAAACAAAAAAACGGGGCGCACAAACGCGCCCCAATAAGTTTGCCACACTGCCATTTAGCCATGCAACAGATGTATTTTGCTATAACTTTCTGCCAAACAAAGGCGTATTATCCCTTCGTCAGCGTCTTATCATTTTTCATCAGATATTCGGCAATCTGCACGGCATTGAGTGCTGCGCCCTTGCGAATTTGGTCGCCGCTTAGCCACAACGTCAGTCCGTTTTCATCGGCCAAGTCTTTTCTGATGCGGCCAACAAAGATGTCGTCTTTACCTCCCGTCTCCAACGGCATGGGGTAAACGCCTTGCGAAGGGTCGTCTTTCAGCGTGCAACCAGGTGCGGCGGCGATGGCTTTACGTGCCTCTTCCACCGACAACGGACGTTCGGTTTCAATCCAAACACTTTCCGAATGCGACCTAAGCGAGCTCACCCTTACACACGTTGCAGAGCACTTGGCGTCGGTGTGCATAATCTTTTGCGTTTCGTGATACATCTTCATCTCTTCCTTCGTGTAGCCGTTATCGGTGAAAACGTCTACCTGCGGAATCACGTTATAGGCCAGTTGGTGCGGAAACCTGCTCACTGTGGGCTCTTCGCCGTTAACCAATTGGCTGTATTGTGTTTGCAATTCGGCCATAGCAGCAGCACCTGCGCCACTTGCGCTTTGGTAACTAGACACGCGAATGCGCTTGATGTGCGACAGCTTTTCCAGCGGTTGCAACACCACCACCATCATAATCGTGGTGCAATTGGGGTTGGCCACAATGCCGCGTGGGTGGTTCAATGCGTCTTCGGCATTGCATTCGGGTACCACCAGTGGCACTTCGGGGTCCATACGGAAGGCACTTGAATTGTCTATCATCACCGTTCCGTGTTTCGTAATGGTCTCGGCAAACTCCTTAGATGTACCTCCACCAGCCGACACGAAAGCGATATCCACGCCGCGGAAGTCGTCGTTGTGCTGCAAAAGCCTAACAACATGCTCTTTGCCGTTAAACAAATAAGTGCGCCCTGCGCTGCGTTCCGACCCGAAAAGCAATAGTTCGTCGATGGGAAAGGCACGCTCTGACAATATCCGCAAGAACTCTTGACCCACCGCGCCACTTGCGCCTACAATTGCTACTTTCATTTCCTTCTCTTTTAAAATAATGATATATTGCATTGCAAATGTACAACTTTCCACGTTTATACGCATCTTTTTGATATATTTTTTGCAACTTTGCAGTGATAAAGACAAGCAACGCCGCTGCCAAAGCATGGCGCAAGCCGTCTGGATGTACCCAAGAAAACTTAGCACAACTAGTTTTTCTAGCTACAAACGCCCCGCAGCATCAACCCCCAAAACCCCATAAGCGAAAGAAAAATGTTCTCTGCCTTCCCCATAACCGACCCCACGTTGATATTCTTCATCGTGATGCTCATCATCCTTTTTGCCCCCATCGTGATGGGCAAATTGCGCATTCCCCATATCATCGGCATGGTGTTGGCAGGCGTTGCCGTGGGCGAATATGGGTTCAACATCTTAAAACGCGACGATTCTTTTGAGCTTTTCGGGCGCGTGGGCCTTTATTACATCATGTTCTTGGCCGCTCTCGAAATGGACAGCAGCAGCCTTAAACGCAACAAATACCGCTTTATGGTGTTTGGCTTGGCCACGTTCATCGTTCCCTTCGTACTCATTTACCTCTTGGGAACAACGTTTTTGCATTACAGCATGCCTGCCTCGCTGCTCTTGGCCACGCTCATGGCGTCGAATACACTTATCGCCTACCCCATCATTGGCCGCTACGGACTTCAACGAAACTCGGCCGTATCGCTCAGTGTAGGCTCCACCATGATTGCGTTGTTCCTCTCCTTGGTGGTGCTGGCCATGATAGTGGCCGCCCACAACGAAGGCGGAGGCGGGCTGTTTTGGCTTTGGTTCGTGGTAAAAGTGGTGGGATTTTGCGTGGCAATGGCCTTTTTCATCCCCCGACTAACGCGTTGGTTCCTGCGCAGATACAGCGATGCCGTGATGCAATTCATCTTTGTGATGGCCATTCTCTTCCTTAGTGCGGCCGTTTCTTCAGCCATTGGGCTCGAAGGAATATTCGGAGCGTTCCTTGCCGGCCTTATTCTTAACCGCTATGTGCCGCGACTTTCGCCACTGATGAACCGCATCGAGTTCATCGGCAACGCCATCTTCATTCCCTATTTCCTTATCGGTGTGGGCATGCTCATCAATCTTCGCCTGCTGTTTCAGGGGCAAGGCATCGTTTGGGTGGTGCTGGCCATCACCCTTGTTGGCACATTGGGCAAGGCCATTGCGGCCTACATCACCAGTTGGCGTTTCAAAATGCCCGCCCCTTCTGGGCAAATGATGTTCGGTTTAACCTCTGCCCACGCCGCCGGAGCTATCGCCATCGTGATGGTTGGCATGCACTTACAGGTTGAACCTGGCCGTTACCTCATCACCGACGACATTCTTAACGCCGTGGTTATCATGATTTTGATAACCTGCATCATCTCTTCGGTGATGACCGAACGGGCTGCCAAGACCTTTATTCTTAGCGAAAAGAACATACCAGCAAGCGAAATAAGCGAGCAAGACGACGAAAGTATGCTCGTACCCGTGAAATATCCAGAGTACGCCAACCGACTTATGGGCTTGGCCATCATGATGCGCAACCCAAAACTAAACCGCGGTATCATCGCATTGAACCTTGTTTACGACGACGAGAACATGCGCGCCAACCAAGAAAAGGGGCGACAACTGCTAGACCAAGTGTCGAAATACGCCGCCGCCACCGACGTGCGAACGCAAACGCAGGTGCGCATAGCGGCCAACATTGCCAACGGCATTAAGCACGCCTTTAACGAATTTCATGCCTCGGAGATTATCATCGGCTTGCATACGCATAAGGAAGTGTCGCCAAAGTTTTGGGGGCAGTTCCACCAAAGCTTATTCAACGGCCTGAATCGGCAGATTATCATGGCGCGTTTAAACCAGCCACTAAGCACCATCCGTCGCATACAAGTGGCCGTTCCGTCGCGTGCGCAGTACGAACCGGGTTTCTATCGCTGGCTCGAACGTCTGGCGCGCGTGGTGTTGAACCTCGAATGCCGCATCGTTTTCCACGGTCGTCAAGACACGTTGGCACTTATCAACGAGTTTGTTCGCAACCGCCATGCCTCTATGCGTGCCGAATATGCGCTGATGAACCACTGGAACGAACTGCCTTCGCTGGCTGCCACCATCGCCCCCGACCACCTTTTCGTGGTGGTTACGGCACGAAAGGGAACCGTTAGCTATAAAACGGCGCTCGACAGACTGCCGGATGAGATAACCAGACATTTCTCTGGAACCAATCTGATGATTGTGTTCCCCGACCAATATGGCGACGGCATCGAGGAACTTACCTTTGCCGAGCCACAACATACCGAGGGCACCAGTGCCTACGAGGACGTTGGAAAGTGGGTGAAGAAGTTGAAGAAGTAGTCTGAGTTGTAAAGTAATAAGGAGAAAGTAGTAAGTAGTAAGGGAACAAGGAGGAAGTAGTAAGTGATGAAGAGAAAGGAGGAAGTAGTAAGTGATGAGGAGAAAGAAGAAAGTATTAAGCAATGAGGAGGAAGTGGTAAAGCAATATGGAGTTATTTGAGGAATTAAGCCAATATCTTTATGGGGTTAGCTGGCGCGGTTACAAGTTAACGAATTAACAAGAGTATTTGCCATTCTGCCTCATAAGCATTTGCACTTACTACTTTACTACCTTACGACTTTACTACTAAAAATATAATTCATTATGATAACAATAAAATCTATAACCAAGAGTTTCGGATCGTTGCAAGTGCTTAAAGGCATCGACTTGCAAATCAACAAGGGCGAAGTGGTGAGCATCGTTGGACCTAGCGGTGCCGGAAAAACCACGCTGTTACAAATTATCGGTACGCTAGACCGACCCGATGGCGGCGAAGTGGTGGTGGACGGTGTGGACGTTGGCACACTATCGAGTAAGAAGTTGAGCGATTTCCGCAACCAACACTTGGGCTTTATCTTCCAGTTTCACCAGCTGCTGCCTGAGTTTACGGCTCTCGAAAACGTAATGATACCAGCCTACATCGCAGGTAAGAAGAAGAGCGAGGCCATGCAAAGGGCTAACGAACTGCTCTCTTTTCTTGGCCTTGCCGACCGTGCTAACCACAAGCCTGCCGAGCTATCGGGGGGCGAAAAGCAAAGGGTGGCCGTGGCGCGCGCACTGATTAACGGGCCTGCTGTGGTGTTGGCCGACGAGCCTTCGGGCAGTCTGGACTCGAAGAACAAGGCCGAACTACACCAATTGTTCTTCGATCTGCGCGACAAGTTCGGCCAAACGTTCGTCATTGTCACGCACGATGAAGAGCTTGCCAAACTTACCGACCGCACCATTCATCTACGCGACGGCATGGTGGAGCGCAATTTGGCAACCGAACAACCATCAGAAACAGCTGAACAAAACGAAGAAGTGGCATTGTAAGCGGCCTTTGAAGTTGGCAAGTTTACGCACTTGTCCGTGGATTAGCCCCAAACGGACTTGAATTTTCGTAAGCTTGCCAACTTATAATATAACAAATGGCCTTAAAATGGCGTGCAAAAGGGGGCGAACTTAAACCCCGATGCCCCTTAACAACAAAACTAATGCGTTTGGAATGGTACACGAAAGGCTATCTACTTGCAACCAAAAAACATCATAACAAAACAAGTAACGCCTTCAAAAACACATGAAAACTTTTTACAAAACACACATTTCCTGCCACCCATTCTAGAAAGCGAAACAGCCAAAAAGCAAGAAATTAGGCCGATTTTTTCGGTCTAAGGCTCCTCCATCGCTGTCCATTTTAAGGAAATCTAATGCATTTTGCACCATTTTACCTTTCTAGATTGCGCGCCGATCGTCATTTTCATCACCCAAAATCCATGCTAAAAGCAGCAAAAAACCACCTTTTAAAGCAACTTCTAGCCCCAAAACACGTCTGTTTTCAATCAAAAGTCATGATAAAACGCTCCAATCCCAGTGCATTAATATACACTTGCGCACACCATTTGCCCCATATCACCCCGCGTTTTGGTGCATTTTACACTGCGTTTTGGTGCATTTCGCATTGTGTTTTGGTGCATTTTGCACTGCGTTTTAGTGCATTTCGCACTGCGTTTTGGTGCATTTTGCATTGTGTTTTGCTACATTTTGCCCTGCGTTTTGCTGCAAATCGCAAGTCGCGCCATAGAGATTGCATATTGATGTAATAAAAAATGGGGCTGCATACATGTATATGCAACCCCATTTTGTATCAAAAACAACTCGCGCAAGAATCGATTAATTGCAACCGAGTGGACAATCGGCTGGAAAAACGGCAGCCATTAAGCGGTTATTCGTTCGGAAGAAGTGACATTATTGAGGAGTTAAAGGAGTTATGGAGTTAAGGAGTTAAGCCAATTGCTTTGACGGCGTTAGCCATTTTTTCACCCTTTCACCTTTTCACCTTTTCACTCTTTCACCTTTACATATACCCCAATGCGCGGAGCACATCGTTAAGGTTAGCCATAACCATTAATATAATAAGAATGGAAATGCCTGCATACTCGGCGCGCACCATGAACTTTTCGCTGGGTTTGCGCCTTGTAATCATCTCGTAGAGCAAGAAAAGCACGTGACCACCATCGAGAGCGGGTATGGGAAGAATGTTCATAAAGGCGAGAATGATGCTAAGGAAAGCCGTCATAAGCCAAAACATGTGCCAATCCCACATTGGAGGGAAAAGACTTCCTATCGCGCCGAAACCACCCAACGACTTAGCACCATCGGCCGAGAACAGGTATTTCATGTCGCCTACATAGCCTTTAAGCACCTTTACGCCATAGGCTGCGCCAGCAGGAAAGCTCTCAAAGAAACCATATTCCACGTGTGTTTCCTTATATTTGGCCAGTCCGTTGGTGAAAACCATACCAAAAAGCAAGTCGGCATTAAGCTTAACAGCTGCCGTGGTGGCCGTTGTGTCGCCCTGATGAACAAAGGATATGGTGGTGTTTAGTGCCTTGGCACTGTCGGCAGGAGTGGTTGCAGCGGCCAAAATATCGCCCAAACGCTCTTTCTCGAAATTAAAATCGTTTTGCGAATCAATGGGTTTTCCTGCAAAAGCCACAATCTTATCGCCAGCTTTCAGACCCGCTTTGGCTGCAATGCTGTTGGGCATTACGCTGTCGATGGTGTTGGGCATCATTATCATTACAAAGCGGGGCGACGATTTAAGCATGTTCAGCAAGTCGAGATTGCCAGGCATGGGCAGGCTCATGTGCTTGCCTTGGCGCACCAAATCCACACGAGTGGCAGTGGCCAAATCGCGGAAGAAGTCGGCATCGAAAGTCTTAAACTCGCCTTTCTCGGTGCCAAGAAGTACGTCGCCATCTTTAAATCCAAGGGCTTTTGCCTCCGAATTAAACTTCATTCCGGCCGTCATGTCCTTCACTTGCACGTAACTGTCGCCCCAATGGAACAGCACCATCGAATAGATAAACAAGGCCAAGAGGAAGTTAACGATAACGCCGCCCAACATAATGAGCAGCCTTTGCCATGCCGGTTTAACCCTAAACTCCCACGGTTGGGCGGGTTTGGCCATCTGTTCTGTGTCGAACGACTCGTCTACCATTCCCGAAATCTTGCAATATCCGCCCAAAGGCAGCCAGCCCATGCCGTAGGCCGTGCCGCTTTTCTTAGACTTAAACTCGAAAAGATGAAACCAAGGGTCGAAGAATAGGTAGAACTTTTCTACCCTTACGCCAAACAAACGGGCGAAGAAGAAATGCCCCCCCTCGTGGAGTAGCACCAAAATAGATATGGCCAGCATGAACTGCAACAGCCTAATGAGAAATATTTCCATGTTTGTTTTATTGTTTTCTGTATTAATTAGGATGCCAATGGGTAAGCATCAAGGCTCTTTATGGCATATTCCTTGGTATTATCCGCTGCGGCAAAAGCCGCTTGGCAGTATGGGTTTCAACGCAGTTGGGCAACCAGTTCGCTGGCCTTTCGGCGCGATTCGGCATCCGTTTGCAGGTATGTATCTAACGAAGGAGCCGCATCGAAAGGCACTTTTTGCATCGTTTCTTCGATAATTCGCGGCATGTCTAAAAAGCCAATGCGGTCGGCCCTGAATGCCTCGTTCACCACTTCGTTGGCTGCATTGAGTATGCAAGGCATGTTTCCACCGCGGTTAATGGCATCGAAGGCCAATTGCAAGCAGCGGAACTTACGCATGTCGGGTTCGAAAAACTCCAACGGCTGTGCAAAAAAGTCGAGCCTTGGCCCGTTAAGCGGCAGCCTATCGGGGTAAGAGAAGGCGTATTGTATGGGCAAACGCATGTCGGGCATGCCTAGTTGCGCCTTTACCGAGCCGTCTTCGAACTGCACCGCGCTATGAACAATGCTCTGCGGATGCACAAGCACCTGTATCTTTTCGGCCTCAACGCCGAACAACCACTTGGCCTCAATCACCTCGAAGCCTTTGTTCATCATCGTGGCAGAGTCGATTGTTATCTTCGCACCCATGTCCCACGTGGGATGGCGCAAGGCATCGGCCTTGGTAACTTTGGCCAATTGCTCTTCGGGCAGTAGGCGAAATGGGCCTCCACTTGCCGTAAGCAATATCCGTTCGATGGCATTATCGCCCTCGCCCACTATGCTTTGGAATATGGCCGAGTGCTCACTGTCTACGGGAAGTATGGGTGCGCGGTTGGCTATGGCCAACTCGTTGATAAGTTCTCCGGCCACAACAAGCGTCTCTTTATTGGCCAAACATATCTTCTTATGCGCTTTAATGGCATGTATTGTGGGTTCTAAACCGGCAAAACCAACCATCGCCGTAAGCACCATGTCGATGGGTTCGGCCTCCACGATGTCGCAAAGAGCCTGCTTACCAGCGTAAACCTTAACTTCGGGAAGGTCGGTTAAGAGGTCTTGCAGCTGCTGGTAGCGACTTTCGTCGGCCACAACAACGGCCGCCGGCCTGAACTTCCGTGCCTGTTGAGCCAGTAATTCAACGCGTGTGTTTGCCGTTAGGCAGTACACTTCGTACTTGTCGGCGTGTTGTGCAATCACGTCGAGGGCTTGCGTGCCTATCGAACCCGTGCTGCCAAGAATACATATTTGTTTCTTCATTTGTTCAGTCTAGGTCTAGTATTCCATCTGGAATGTGCATCGTTATTTCACGTTTCTTTGCGTCAACGCCTGCAATCAAGTCGTAAGATGCAGGCAATAGCAGGGGTGCAGAACCGTTAACGTCTACTTCAAAAAGGGTGTTCACCGTGCTGTCGTCTACGGCAAGGAGGGTGCCCAGCCGCTTGTTGGTGGCCGCATCCTTAACGGTAAAGCCCACAATGGCCGCCCATGACAGTTCGGCATCGGGGTTATCGGCCTCCTGTCGCGGAAAAAACACGTTGCAGCCCGTTAGTTCCTTTGCCCGTTCTTGCGTGTCTATGTTCACGAATTTCACCAATGCCGTCTTGCTACCCTTAAAACGATACTCCTCGAAAAAGAAGGGAACAAGCAGCCCCTCCACTTCGAGCGCAAGGAAATCGGCCTCTATTCGGTCGAAGATGTCGTCGTCGAAGTGGAAAGATATTTCGCCTTTCACGCCGTGCGGCTTGCCAAGCTTGCCTATCTTATAGAAGTTGTCGGCTTGCCATTGCGGTCGTGTGGATGATTGTTGGGACATGTGGTGTGGGGTATATGTGGCTTTTAATGTTTGTTGGGATGGGCTGTTGCGCGACTCTTGCTTTCGCTTTTTGCTGGGCTAAACGCGTTTGATACTGGCTCCGAGGGCGTTAAGTCGCGCCTCGATGTCTTCGTATCCGCGGTCTATCTGTGCGATATTGTCTATCTGACTGGTGCCGTTGGCACTTAATGCGGCGATAAGCAAGGCGATACCTGCACGTATGTCGGGGCTAGTCATACGGCCTGCGCGCAGTTGCAGCTTGTGGTCGTGACCTATAACTACTGCTCGATGCGGATCGCAAAGTATGATTTGCGCGCCCATGTCGATTATCTTGTCTACGAAGAACAGCCTACTTTCGAACATCTTTTGGTGGAACAGCACGCTGCCGCGCGCCTGAGTAGCCACCACAATGAGTACCGAAAGGAGGTCGGGAGTTAGTCCTGGCCACGGTGCATCGGCCAAAGTCATTATCGAACCGTCGATAAATGCCTCCACTTGATAATGTTCGTGGTGTGGGATAAAGAGGTCGTCGCCCTCAATATTAATCGTAATGCCCAATCGTTTAAAGGTATCGGGTATCAGTCCGAGGTTCTCTACAGACACGTTCTTGATGCGTATGCCCTGCCCAACCATAGCGGCCATACCGATGAACGAGCCTACTTCAATCATGTCGGGCAACACTTGGTGGGTTGCTCCGTGCAATGTTTCAACCCCTTCGATGGTAAGCAGGTTGCTGCCTATGCCGCCAATGCGTGCCCCCATGCGGTTAAGCAGTCGGCAAAGCTGCTGTATGTAGGGTTCGCAAGCAGCATTATAGATGGTGGTTGTGCCCTTAGCCAGCACTGCGGCCATGATAATGTTGGCCGTTCCTGTTACCGATGCCTCATCAAGCAGCATGTAACGCCCCTGCAATTGGTTGGCTCGCAGTTGATAAACGTTGCGGTTGGGCAGCTTTTCAAAGCTTGCACCGAGCATGCGAAAGCCCCAAAAGTGAGTGTCTAGCCGGCGCCTGCCAATCTTATCGCCACCAGGTTGGGCCACCATCGCTTGGCCAAAGCGCCCCAAAAGCGGACCGATGAGCAGCACACTGCCACGCAAAGCCGCACATTTGCGCACGAACTCGTCGCTAGAAAGGAAGTCGAGGTTCAGCTCGTCGGCCTTAAACGAATAGTCGTTACGCGCATGCCGTGTCACCTTCACGCCGATGTCCGCCAGCAAAAGGATAAGGTTGTTCACGTCTAAGATGTCGGGAACGTTGCTGATACGCACCTCTTCGGCAGTTAGTATGGCCGCGCAAATCACCTCCAAGGCCTCGTTCTTGGCTCCTTGCGGCGTGATAGTGCCTTGCAAAGGGCGTCCGCCCTCGATGAGAAAGGATTGCATGGCTACTTCTTCTTGCGTTTTTTCTCAGGTTCTTTTGCAGGCAATTTCTCGAACTTAAACGTATCTAGGTCGAGCTGTATCTTGCCATTGGTGAACGCAGCAAGGTCTGATGCCACGCGTTCGTTATCTGCTGCGCCGTGTCCCCACTGCGCCAGCGAACGTTTCATTTGGTTGGCAGTGAGCCTAACCAGTGCATCGCGTTCGTCTCCGGCAGGCATGTCTTTCAGCCTTTCAAATGTTTCGAAGAGCAATTTGCCATAATGGCGCACAGGAATGCGCGACGAAGTGTAGCCCACATGCTGGGGTTTGGTGGTGGCACGCGTGGCCTCCGACACGTCGAACGGGTAGTCGATGTCGAGTTTAAAGTCGCTCATGATGGCCAAATGGTCCCACAATTTGTGTTCTAGGTCTACGGCATCGTACCCTTGCGGAAAGAGAATGCTCATCGTTGCGATGATAGACTCGGCGCAAGCTTGCCTTTCTTGTTTGGTTGGCAGGGTCATTGCGTGGTTCACCATCTTTTGTATCTCACGTCCGTACTCGGGAAGTATCAGCCGTTCGCGTTGCGTGTTATAGTCCAATCCTTCTATGTTCATTATCTTAGTGGTGGATGTTCGGTTGTTCATTCTTTATTCGTTATTCGGCATTTGGTTTGCCATTGCAGTTAGAGTAGCGGCTTGGCGGCTTTCGCCACAAAGTCTTTTAGGTAGAACGGCACAAAGTATGCCACATCTTCAAAACGCTCTTCGGCCATAGCTTTCTCTGCCAATGGTGTCATATTCTTGGCCAAAGGCTTCACATTGTCGATGAAGTGGGCGTTGGGGTGAACGATTTCGGCCTTGCACTTGTCGGCTCCGTTGCCGAAGAAGAACACGTGATGTTGGTCTAGAAAGGCCTTGTAGGTGTCGGCCTCCACGATGTCGGCTCCCACAGACCTTACTTCTTTCAGTGCCCTATCGTAGAGGGCGGCATACACTTCCATGCGTCGGGCGTCGAGCATGGGACAAAGCAGGGCGTCGTCGGGCGTTATTTGTTCGCGCAACAGCAGCGGAACGCACAGCAATTGCAGCGTTGGCACGGCCAATAGCTTTGCGTTGCGAGCGTAGCACACGCCTTTGGCCATCGAAACGCCAATGCGCAGACCCGTGTAAGAGCCCGGACCGCAACTCACCGCCACGGCATCGAGCGGCAAAGCGTGACTGTCGGCAAACGAAAGGGCCTCGTCTACGAACGTACCTAGCTTTATGGCGTGGTTCGGACCATCGTGGTCTTCGGCGTTAAAGATGCACTCGCCATCGTTACTAACGGCCACCGAACACACCGCGGTACTTGTTTCTATATTTAATATGCACGACATAATCCTATTCAGTATATTTATATTAAAGTGCAAAATTACGCTTTTTCCGTTTAAAATGTGTACATTTGCAGAAAATTAACGCGCAAACTATGATACAATCCATGACGGGTTACGGCAAGGCTGTCGTGACCTTTAACGACAAGAAAATAAACGTAGAGATTAGATCGCTTAACAGCAAGACGCTAGACCTTTCTACACGCGTTGCTCCACTGTATCGCGAAAAGGAGATTGAGATGCGACAGATGGTGGCAAAAGCACTCACTAGGGGAAAGGTTGACTTCTCTATATGGGTGGAAAAAGACGCGGTGGCGGACGCAACGCCCATAAACGCCGCATTGGTTGAAAACTATTACCAACAGATTAAGGAGATTTCGGCCAGAACAGGCATTCCCGAACCGCAAGATTGGTACGCCACACTGCTGAAAATGCCCGACGTTACCACCCGCACCGAAATGGAAACGCTGGACGAAGACGAATGGAAGGCGGCTGCCGAGGCCATAAAGCAGGCCCTTGAACACATCGTGGCTTTTCGCAAACAGGAGGGCATGGCCCTGCAAAAGAAGTTTGAAGAGAACCTGCAAAACATCGGTAAGCTGATGGCCGACATCGAACCGTACGAGAAAGCGAGGGTGGAGAAGATTAGAACACGTATTGTAGACGCGCTGAAAGACATCCCCGAAGTGGACTACGACAAGAACCGCTTGGAGCAAGAACTGATATATTATATTGAGAAGTTGGACATTAGCGAAGAGAAACAGCGACTGACCAATCACTTAAAATACTTTGCCAAGACCATGAACGATGAAAGCGAACAGGGCAAAAAACTGGGGTTCATCGCACAAGAGATGGGTCGCGAGATTAACACAACGGGCTCTAAGAGCAACCAAGCCGAGATGCAGAACATCGTTGTGATGATGAAAGACGAGCTGGAACAGATTAAAGAGCAAGTGCTGAATGTGTTGTAAGTTTATAAGTTTTTGAGTCGGTGAGATTTTGAGGTTGTGAGTTTGTGAGGTTTTAAGTTTCTAAGTATTTGCGTATTTAGTCTTACGAACGATAAACTTAGCAACAAGATAAGGCCGAAGAACGCACAAACCAGCTTTCTGCAATAAGCCCAACCCCATCAACTCACCAACTTAAAAGCTCAAAAAAATCAGAAACTTACCCACCCATCAACGCAAAAACTCAAATAAAAACTCCCCTCTCATCATCTCAAATAAACTCAAAGACTATGGACAATAACCAGCATATCGACCCAAACGGGCAGTCTTCTACACAGCACAAAGGTGCTTTGGTGATATTCTCCGCACCATCGGGTTCGGGCAAAAGCACCATCATCAATTGGCTCATGCAAAGCCATCCCGAACTGCGGCTGGCCTTTTCCATATCGTGTACCAGCAGAGCACCGCGCGGAACAGAACAACATGGCGTGGAATATTTCTTCCTTTCGCCCGAAGAATTTAAGCAACGCATTGCCCAAGACGAGTTCTTGGAGTACGAAGAAGTGTACAAAGACCGCTTTTATGGCACGTTGAAAGAGCAGGTTCAACGCCAATTAGACGCTGGGCAGAACGTTGTTTTCGACGTTGACGTTAAGGGCGGATGCAACATTAAGCGATTTTATGGCGACAAGGCGTTGAGCATTTTCATCCAACCACCATCAATCGAGGCCCTGCGCCAGCGACTTGAAGGGCGCGCAACCGATGCACCAGAGGTGATAAACGACCGCATTGCACGAGCCGAATACGAGCTGTCGTTTGCTCCGCAGTTTGACAAGGTCATCATAAACGACGACTTGGAGACGGCCAAGAGCCAGACTCTCGAAGTGATTAACGCCTTTCTTTCGCGCCCATGATACGCACTGGTTTCTATGGCGGCTCGTTCAACCCCATACATAACGGGCACATCGCCTTGGCTCAACAGTTTTTAGACGACATGGGATTAGACGAAGTGTGGTTTGTCGTGTCGCCTCAAAACCCCTTTAAACGCAACGCCAACGACCTGATGGCCGACAAAGCCCGGCTCGAAATAGTGCGCGCTGCCACGGCCAACGAGCCTCGTTTCTGCGCCACCGACTACGAACTGCACCTGCCAACGCCTTCGTACACCTGGCGAACGCTGCAAGCTTTGGCCCACGACGAGCCGCAACGCTCGTTCGTTCTCCTTATCGGAGCCGACAATTGGGTGTCGTTCCCCAAGTGGAATCACCACGAAGACATACTCGCCAGCCACGACATCGCGATATTTCCACGCCGTGGCTACGACATAAACGCTAACGAACTGCCCGCCAATGTAACCCTTCTCAACACGCCCTTCTACGACATTTCGAGCACCGACATCCGTCATCGCATCGCCGAAGGCCTGCCTATCGACCACCTTGTGCCGTCTGCGGTGAAAGACATGGTGATAAAGACGTATGCAAATGGCGATATGACACAAAGAGAACAATGAATATTCCACGAATTGAATAACGCTAAAAGACAATGAACACAACAAAAACCGACAAGGAAGAGGTAATACGTACAGTCGTAAGTGCATGCGTAGAATGCTACGCTTCAGGCTTTTCGGATAGACATCTCGCTGAACGAGACGATGCCGATGGCACAATAAACATGAAGATACACAACGTTTTCATCGCCGCTCTTGGCCCAGAAATACAATATTATTCGGCTTTGGCTCGCTCATTGGATAGTTCTTTGGGTAACATGCTTGAGAAAATGGCAATCAAAATCGCCTCCTTAAATTATGAAGTGAGTCAACATGTAGAAGGTATATTATACAAACAGCAAACAGACAAGATTGCTGAGTTACTCGAACGCTATAAACGGCACGACTTAAAACCCAGCGTTGACGATTATACAGGGCTGTCTAAAATGACAGGCGAAGTAATTGAGAAACGACATGAGAGTGATTATTACCTTATAGATAAGGAGACGGGGATGCGTTATCTCATCGAATTGAAAATCGGTGGAGACCTAGACAACAAGAAAGCGCGTTCTGAAAAGGAGGCGTTACTTGAACAATATTGCATCCTGACCAATAGCTTAGGGAGCGAAGAACAAGTAAAAATACTTTTTGCAACAGCTTATAACCGTTATGGTGAGGGGCATCCGTGGACACAAGGACGTGTCAGACAATTCTTTGCAGAAGAAGAATTATGCATCAGCAGAGATTTCTGGAACCTCGTTTGTAAGTCGGAAAATGGATACGACATTGTTATCGACGAGTATAGAAAGAACGCTCACTTCATCAATGAGGCACTAGAACGAATAAAGAAAACATACCTACCAAGCGTTTAATGGAAGTTCCTAATTGGAAAAAGTGCTTGATACAAGCCGACAGCAAACAGGTTCTGCGGAAGATCCCCGACCAATCGGTTGATTTCATCTTTACGGATCCCCCTTATAATATAGGGAGGCACTCCACGGGCAACATCCCCTTGCCTGGCAGAGCGCCTATGAACAACGACGTTGCAGATTGGGACTGGGTGGATTTCTATCCAGAAGAGTGGGCAGATGAACTTGTAAGAGTATTAAAACCAACAGGAAACCTCTTCATTTTTACGTCTTACAACCAACTAGGTAAGTGGTATGAGTGCCTGGATCACCGGTTTGACACATCCAACTTTATGGTTTGGCACAAGACAAACCCCGCTCCCAAAATCTTCAAGGCTGGTTTCTTGAATAGCTGTGAGATGATATTTACATGTTGGAACAAACGCCATACATGGAACTTCATTTCCCAAAAAGAAATGCATAATTTCATAGAGAGCCCCATTTGCATGCGCCCAGAGCGATTAAGTTGTCCCAAACATCCCGCTCAAAAGCCAGTGAGCATATTAAAAAAGATAATTGAAATAGCTACCAATGCAAACGATATTGTTCTCGACCCCTTCATGGGAGTAGGCTCGATAGGGGTTGCAGCCCTAGCTTTGGAGCGCAGATATATCGGAATAGAGATAAATAACGAATATTTTAAAGCAGCAAAAAAAAGAGTAGAGAGTATGCTTACACCAATGTATGAAGAAACTGATTGGGCATGCGAAAACCCAAAATCAAACGAAACGAATGGCTATGTCAACAGCGACACCTTGCCATTCGAGTACGAAAATAAGGCGAATGACACGCAACCAGACGTGGTCAACCGCCATTTACGTCCACTCTTGAAGTGGGCTGGTGGGAAGGAACGAGAACTGCAATACATTCTTCCCAACCTGCCTACTTTTGAAAGATATTTCGAACCCTTTGTGGGAGGGGGAGCCGTTTTTACAGCTGTGCATGCGAAACGTTACTTTGTGAACGACCTCTCGCAAGAGCTGACCGACATCTACCAATACATCGCAACACAAGATGAACTTTTTTTCAAATATGCCAATGCAATTGTAGATACATGGGACATGGCTAAGGACTTCTTTTTGCAGAACTCTAATCTGCTAAGTCTGTACCAAAACTACCAACGCGGGGTGCTTTCGCGCGCTAATTTGGAACAAGCAATAACCGTCTTTTGCAAGGATAAGAACAAAGATATTGCTGCAATGCTTGGGAAAGACCTACAATGCGCGCAGAAAGTGCTGCAAACAGAAATAAAAAAGAACCTTCAACGCAAGATGTTACGCATGCGAAAACTTGAAGAAGAACGAGGAGAATTGCCTGTAAAGGACATTGAAGACAATTTGGAGACAGCCATCAAAAGTGCACTTTACATGGCGTTAAGACATCTTTATAACGACAAAAGCATTACCTCTGGCAACCGAAAATTGCATGGCGCATTGTTTCTTTTCATCCGAAACTATGCGTACAGTGGCATGTTTAGATACAATGCACGGGGGGATTTTAACGTGCCATATGGTGGAATTGGCTATAACAGCAAGTCTATGCGAAAGAAACTAGACTACTACTTGTCTGCACCTTTGCACGACCTCTTTACTCAAACAACCATATTCAACCAAGACTTCGAAGTGTTTCTCAAAAGAAACACCCCAAGCAAGAACGACTTTATCTTTCTCGACCCACCCTACGATAGTGAGTTTAGCACATACGCACAAAACGAATTTACCCAATCCGATCAGCAACGCTTAGCAAATTATCTGCTAAACGAATGTCAAGCGAAGTGGATGCTGGTTATCAAGAATACTGATTTCATTTTTGGTCTATATAATAAAGACGGGATACACATCCGTTCTTTTGAGAAATCGTATGCAGTTAGCTTCATGAATAGAAACGACAAACGTACTACACACTTGCTCATCACCAACTACAGTTGACACGAAAAAGCCTCTTATACAACAAGTGTAAGAGGCCCAATGAACAATTATGATGAAATGTGCCGCCTGTTAGAACGAGGCGGCTTGCAATTCCGATTTAATATTATCTACGCAGGCCGACAAACGCTTGTACGTTTTCTCACCTGCGGTTTTAATTCCACTACTATACTGCCGCATTAAAGAGGGGTTTATACCTGCCCGTTTAGCTATTTCAGTAACATTAAGGAAGTTGAAATAGTTGAAAAACGATTGCAAATCGTACTGATACTCAAACTCCACATCCGGCATTTCCTTGCCTTCCGCCTTCATATCAGCTTTGGCCTCCTCATAACACTCCAACAAATCAGCCTTCGCAGAGGCTACATCCTTACCACATGCGTTTAGTCCAACACCTGCAATGTCCGTCTCTGTTCTACACCAAAAAGCACCATCCGAAGACTGTTCTACTATAATAATAACCTTTTGCATTGTATAATAGCGGTATAATTCACGTCTATGCAAAGATAAGAAAAAGGCTGCAATTGCGTAAACAACCAGATAACATTTTTGTTATAACCCGCTTTCACCACCTCTCTTAACGCAAAAAACCTCGTTCCCAGAGTTTGGAAACGAGGTTTCTTTTTTGTGTGGGCGCTGACGGATTCGAACCGCCGACCCTCTGCTTGTAAGGCAGATGCTCTAAACCAGCTGAGCTAAGCGCCCCCAATGCTCTTGTTTTTCAAAAGCGATGCAAAGGTAAGGAGATTTCGCCACACCACCAAACAAAACGCGAAAAAAATGTTTTGAACGGCCGATTTTGTGGAAAATGCGGCCGTTTTTCGCATCAAACGTAAAATAAAGCTAATCAAACAGACGACAATAAGCACTTTTTTATTACATTTGCACAACAAACCCCAAACAGAAATAAGCAAATGACAAGACCCATATATACACTTACCCTACTGTTTTTCGTGCTCACTACGATATGCGCACGAAACAAAAAAGCGGATGCAAACTGTATCGGCAACATCTTTCCTGCCACCGAAACGGATAGCACACAACTGTATATTGAGGAGGAAGACAAGACCGACTACTCCAAGTTTGCCATTCAACCCATACGCGTAGACACCATTTGGGGAGACTGGGAGATACATGCACACCAGTTTTACGACGGCAATAAGTTCACCTACGATAAGGAAACGCACGCCGATTATGCCGTGAGGTTTAACGTATTCAAGGGTGGCAAGCCTGTGTTTAAAGGCTACAAAGTAAACTCCAAGTCGCTTATGGGTCCTAACTACATCAAAGGTTTCGAGCTGGGCCTATTCGAACAGTTCGAGATTACCCCCACATCGGTGTACATTGGCTTTGGCTATTGCGAACCCGAAACCGACAATTGCCTTGAAAAAGTATTGGCATTGAATGCCGATGGCACGGTGCGCAAGTACGAAACGTCCATCGCCTCGGCCGAAGGAGATATAGATATGTACGTCACCGACATTTATTGGCTTTACACTTTGTACGTAAACGAACTAAGCCTAGCTACACCTAACGCTGCCAGCATACAGAAAGTGCTGAACAAATACTGCACAACAGACTTTGCTAAACGACTGCAACGAGAGACGTTGAAGAAGAACTTGCTCTTGGGTTCGGACCAATTCGATTACCAATGGCTGCGCTCTTTGGAGGTGCACTTGATGGACGAGAAAACAAACACGTGCATCGTTAACTACAAACGCGCTGACGGTAAGATGGTTTACAAACGCATTCACCTGCAACTTAAACCAGAAACGGAGTACGAATACTTGGTTAGTGGCGTGTCTGATGCCACCGAAAAAGACTTGCCCACGATGTAGAATGGCAAAGAATGGCCTGTTGACGACCGACGATGTATTGCGCACTTAACACGCAAAAGCATAACCATACGCATGCACAACGGGCAAACAACCCCGTCATTGGCACGCCTGCGAAGACCCACCGCTCAGTCTGAAAAACCCTCCAAGCTGACAACAACAACTGAACAAAGCGTTTGAAATGCGCGATTATTTGGTAGAAAAGTCCTTTTTCTGCGTTGTATGCATAATAATAGGGAGCAGATGGGCGGCAATAAGTGTTTTTTTTGCTACATTTGCAGCACTAACCCACATAGAAATTGACAAATGAAAAAACTCGCACTAACATTTTCCCTCATCGCAATTACATTGTTAACAGCCTGTTCGGGAAATAAAAAAGCCGATGCAAACGGCGCAGGAAACGACTCGATTGCCGCCAAAACAGACAGTGTGCCGCTGTATGTAGAGGAAGAAGACAAGACAGACTACTCGAAGTTTGCCGTTCAGCCCACGCGTATAGACACCACCGTTGGCGATTGGGAAATACACATACGCGAATTTTATGACGGCAAGAAGTTTAAGCTTGGCAACCAAGTCTTCGCCAATTATTCTTTAAAGGTCAACATTTTTAAGGGAGGTAAGCCCGTGTTTAAAGACCACAAGATAGACGCTAAGGCGGTTGCAGGCTCCAATTACATAAAAGATTTCACCCTTGGCGTGTCCGAAAATGTTTTCGTTACCGAAACAACAGTGTACCTAGACCTATCGTACTGCGAACCCGAAACCGACAATTGCCAGATGTACACCTTGGCTTTATGTGCCAACGGACAAGTAAGAAAGGTTCAAACAGCCGCAGAATCGTACGAAGGCGACATGGACGGATATGTGTTTGACGTCTACGACTTCTATGCCATGTACGTAAACGAACTTACCCAACCCCAGCCCAACAAGGCCGCCATACAGAAAGTGCTGAACAAATACTGCACAAAAGGTTTCGCACAAAAGATGCAAAGCCACACCAGTAAGAACAATCCGCTGCTCGGCTCTGGCAAGTTCGAGTTCCAATGGCTACGTTCTTTCATCGTACACAGCAAGGAGGCAGGCACAAATTCGTGCATCATACACTACCAAATACCCGGTGGAAAGAAGGTATATAAACGTGTGCTGCTGCAAAAGAAACCCAGAACAGAGTACGATTTCATCATCTCTGGCGTGCAGGATGCCACCGAAGACGAACTGCCCTCGATGTCGGATGGCGAAGAAGAGTATGCAGAAGACGACGAAATGTAAGCTTTTCGTGGCCCAACAAGCAAACCTACACCCGTCGGCGAAGGCCGAACCGCCTTGCATCTACACGTAGATGGGGGCGATTTTGCCGCTCGCAAGCCCAGCCTGTACCCACTAAACGCAAGAGGGAAAAAGGTTTCAAATGCTCGATTATGCTGCAAAGAAACCTTTTTCCACATGCCGTTTGCAAAACAATCAAAGCCTAATAGGCGGCGATAGATGTCTTTATAACCCAAAAGCAGTAGTTTTGGAATGACATTGCCTTATGGGCCTGTTTGCCCATATCGGGCGCAAGCATCAGTACACAGCACCTTGTACTCACACTACAAGCGTCTTGTACAGACACTACAAGCACCTTGTACTGGCACTACAAGCAGCTTGTACTCGCGCTACAAAGTATCTTGTACTCTTGCTACAAAGTGCTTGTAGTGTCTGTACAAATAACTTTTCGCTGCGCTGCCAATGCTGTTGCTTTGATACATGGATGGCAAAGTGGGGTATGCTAACCCACTTTCTAAACTCAATTCCTTCTAACTATATATTGCCCTTGCTGCACCAACCCGCATGGAGATAACAATGAAAAAGCTTACCTTTACCCTTTCGTTCATCGCAATTACCCTGCTAACGGGCTGTTCGGGAGATAAAAAAGCCGATGCAAACAGCACTGGCAACGACTCGATTAGTGCAAAGACAGACAGCGTACAGCCGTATGTAGAGGAAAAAGACACAACCGACTACTCGAAGTTTGCTAACCCACCCACACGCATAGACACCACTGTTGGCGATTGGGAAATACATGTACGCGAGTTTTATGAGGGTAAGAAGATTAATTATCCAGAGAGATACATGTCGTATACTTCTTTGAAGGTGAACATTTATAAAGCAGGTAAGCCCGTATTTAAAAACTACAAGCTAGACATTAAATCTCTTGTAGGCAAAGACATCAACAGCAGCTTCACCCTCTTTGCGCCCCAAGAAGTTTACGTAACCCCAACAACAGTGTACCTAAGCCTATCGTATTGCGATGAAATTCTCGCCTTAGACCGTATATACACCCTGGCCTTTTGTGCCAACGGACAAACCAGAAAGGTTGAAATAACCAACGAATCGTACGAAGGAGAATACAACAGGTATATATTTGACCTCTACAACTTCTATGCCATGTACGTAAACGAGCTTGCTCAACCACAACCTAACCCTGCCGCCATACGCCAAGTGCTGAACAAATACTGCACAAAAGGTTTCGCACAAAAGATGCAAAGCCATACAATCAAGAACAATCCGCTGCTTGGTCCGGGCATGTTCCAGTTCCAATGGCTACGTTCTTTCGCCGTACACAGCAAGATAGCCAAAACCAATGCGTGCTTAATACACTATCAAACACCTGGCGGAAAGAAGGTGTATAAACTGCTACAATTGCAAAAGAAACCCAAATCAGAGGACGATTTCCTCATCGACGGCGTATCGAATGCCACCGAAAACGACCGCCCCGTGATGGATTATGACGACGAAACATTTGTAACAGACAACGAAATATAAGGCTTTCTTGGCGTAATAAGCAAAATTTTACTACATTTGCACACACTAGCCCACATTAAAAATAAGCCCCAATCAGTTTGTTAAACTGCTTATCAAATGTTTTAAGTCGTTTCCATTACGTCCTGTTCACCTTTCGTTTGCCTGTGGGCATCTTGTCTGCCTTATTCTCTCGATGTAGTCCACTATACCTTTAATAATAAGACAGACAACATACGCAACAATCAAACAATGTCCGCGCAGGCTCCAACGACCGATTTGAATGAAGATGAAAATGCTTACATTACACCATAGGCAACGTGTTGGGCACCCCCAAAACAGAACGCCAATAACAACATAACAATGAAACTGCACAAGAAACAAGCATTGCTTTTAGCCCTACTTCTCATGCCCTTGCATGGGTTGCAAACCAGCGCGCAACCCCAACCTGCGCCCTCAACACAGCCCTTACCGACGGCAGCGCCCACCTTATGGGGGGCAAACGCAAAGACATACGCAGGCCACTTGCCCGTGCATGTAGACAGCGGACGTATATATATGGAGATACCCACTGCCTGCATTGGGCGCGATGTGCTTATCAGTGCGCAAGTAAACCGCGGTTTCGACTTCAATGCTCACCCCATAAAGTCGTTGGGCGTGGTGCAAATTGTCGCTCCCAACACCGAAACCATCCTTCTAAAACCACTGAAAAATGTAGCAGAAGGCGAAATGATAGTAGTGAAAAATGAGGCCGATCGGGGCATCGCGTACCCTGTTTTGGGGCGCACAAAGGCAGGAGCAGCCGTCATCGACATTACCAACGAACTGCTAACGGGCAAGCAATGGTTCAGCTATCAAGAGCTGTACACCATTCGCGAGATGGTTCCCGACCTCTCTTCGCTCTTGGATGTAAAGGTCAACAATGGCATAACGCAGTTTCGCATAAGGCGTTATCACGGGCAGCAAGCCGAAGAAGGCAACTTTTCTAGCTCGATGATCGTGTTGCCCGAGGGTAGCGTTCCCTTGGAGTTAAGTTGTCGCGTACAACTTCTTCCGCAGACTTATGCTCCCATAAGACTGGCAACAAAGGGCGTTAAAAACCTTACTGTGCCCACCGAAAGCACTTCGCCAACCGCCGAAAGCAACATGCCCATTCAGCGTTGGGCACTCAATCGTCCGCTAACATTCTACATAGACAGTCTGTTTCCGCCCCAATACATCGGTGCAGTAAAGGCAGGCGTGGCGGCATGGAACAAGGCGTTGGCCGATGCTGGCATACCCAACGCGCTGCAAGTTGAACAGGTTACGCCCCAAACAGACGTCACTCAACCACGCATGTACGTTTCTTTCGAGCTTGGCCAGCATGAAACTACGAGCAAAATGCTGTGCCACCCACTCTCTGGCGAATTGTTACGCGGTTGGATTAACGTGGGTAAAGCCGTGTTGGAGGGCAGGAAACTCGACTATTTCCTTTACCTACCCCACTTCGACATGCGTTTTTGGGACGAGAACAGCACCGATGCCATTGTTCAAGAAACCATTCAAGGCAGGGTGATGGCGAAGGTGGCGAAGGTGTTGGGCATATCTACAGAAACCGATTACGGACCAAGTGCGTTGCAACTAACCGATGCCGACAGGCGTGCTGTGGCCTATGCCTACGCCACGGCGCAAGGGAACACACCCTACGAGCAGCGTGCCGACCTGATAAAACGCCTTTCCATCAAACCGCAAGCCGCAACTGGCGATACGCCTGCCTTTGACAAGCGCGTGCGGATAATGGATAATGTGCTGCAACTGATGCCACAAATCGACCAAAAAGCCAACATGGCGAAGTTTAAAAAAGAACAAGGCTTTGCCCTATGGCATCTTTATCGTGATGCCGTGGACACGTACGGCGATCAACTGGTGGCCTTATCCGAAACTTTCTATAAGGAGGACCCAACGCCATTACAACGCAAGGCCATGCGTTTGTTGTCAAAATACATCATGCTAGCCGACAGTGGACTAGAAAGTAAGCGAATAAACGAAAACCAATTGGCCAGTAAGGGCCATGAACTAAGTATGTCGCTCGATGGCGTTTTCGGCAATTTGTTTAGCACCGACACCTTCAACATGCTGTTAAAACAAGGCACAAAGAGGGGTGGATACGGCATTAACGAGCACATAGGCATACTTTGCGATGCCTTTTTCAACAACATCGAAACATCGCGCATGCCCTCAAACTATCTTGCCAACCTGCAACTACGCTATATAATGGCACTGAACAAGGCGGCGAAAGATGCACATAAAGGCAGCAAACTGCAACTATGGCTACAACACAAGATAGCAACCACGCGCACGATGCTGGCAACGATGGCACAAAAATGCAACTCGAACGAGGGAAAAGCATGGTACAAGCTGTTGCAAGATAGGCGTTAGCACAACGCCTTTCGGTAAACGTTCTTTACGAATAAACTTGTTCCTACCGCTCCATTCCAAAGAAAAACCCAATACAACAAAAGCTTTTAAATATTGGGATTTGCAAGTTTAAAATCGGGTACGAGTGCCCCCATGCCCTCCTCATTAAAAGAAAGGCTTGTCCATAAGCGGTTTCAACACATCTTCGTACAAAGTTTTTCTGTCTATTAGTGTTCTTACCTCATTGCCCACTATCTGAGACGGGGGGATAATACAGATGATGTAAGCACAGCCGTCTATAAAGTATGGAACGGCATACAAAGGCGCTTTGCATTCTTCAACCATGAATTTTTCTCTCTTAAAAGCACTGATGCTCCACCGCGTTTCGGCAGACTTGAAGGCCATGACGCTTATTACATCTTTCTCTACGCCGTCTCTAAGCAGCCACACATCCTTTACCGTAACCCAAAGAGCGTGCCTCAACCAATTAGGATTCATGCCTTTCATCACAGCTTTTATCAGCCACGTATTGCCTTTGTTTTTGTGTCTGCCGGTAAAAGCCTTGCCCGTCCACCGCAGTGTGTCGGTGTTCTCAACAGATAACACACGATAACTTGGCGTATTGCTCTCTCTCACGGAGTCCACCTGCCGTGTCTCACTCTTGTTTTGCAGCGTCGTGTCTGTTGAAGTCGGCGCAGTTTGTGCTTTGCAATTGCAAAGCATACCCATTAGGCATATAATATGTAACGCTAATCTCTGCATAATTTTAGATTATTATTTTGCTGTAAAGGTAGCGTTTTTTCTGTTCGCCACTCAACTCTCTCGCCTTAATTATCCTTAATTGTATGGGGGGGGGTAAGTTGAAGAGTAAACGAGTTGACAAGTTGATAAGAGCGAGGTTGGGCGCGTGGCCGTTTTCTTTTACCAAACAAATTAAACGCTTGCATTGGCGGTTATCAATGATAAAAAGTGTAAATTTGCATAATATTACGAACCGATACCGCATTTTAGAACAATGCGCAGACGTGTTCCATGCGGCACACAACAGGTCTGAACAAGCTGTTGTGCGCCTATTTGTGGCAATATACATATATAAAGAAAAAAGGAACTAAAAAGAAATGACCTTAACAGTATTGAGAAAAAAAATCTTTGGCTACGTGGTTAAACCCCTACAAATCAATGCGCCGTTCTTCGTGTCGATGTACCTCTTGGGCGTGATTTGTGCATGGCTAACCCTCCCCCACAGTGCAAACGAGAAAATCTACAGGCACCTTTACACCGAGCTACTGGCAGACCTCTACACCCTTTGCCTGCTTTTAAGTATCTTGCCACAACGTATCCGCCCGTGGGTTCGCGGCGTTCTATACCTTATCTTATACCTAACGACGGCCGTCGACGTGTTTTGCCGCGTTCAGTTAGACTCCGTCATCACCCCCACCATGTTGCTTTTGGTGGGCGAAACCAATGGTCGCGAGGCCACAGAGTTTCTTTCCAGCTACCTTTCTTTCAGCATTCTGTTTAGCAAATTTGGGTGGATTGTGCTTTTCGCCCTTTCTCATTTGGCCTATACGTTACGCCGTTTCGCCCCCAAGCGGTTGAAGGCGGCCTGCCAAAAGCTTTCGGGCAAACTTCCCACCATCAGCACACCATTGGCCAACAAGCTCAAAAGGTATGCCCCCATCGGCTTTACTGGCATTCTGATTTGGAGTTTTTGCGTTACCGCCGGCAACAAAGTGGCCCTTTGGAAACTGATGCATGGCAAGAGCGTTGGCGAAGTGGAACACATGCTTACCGAGCAAAACCACGGAGAATGCTACCACCCTGTGCACCATTTAATATTCTCGATATATGCCAACTCATTGGCATCGCAACAGCTAAACAAGCTCATTGCAGCCGCCAAAACGGCAAAAGTAGACAGCTGCACGTACACCAGCCCGCACATCGTGCTGATTATCGGTGAGAGTTTCGGCAAACATCATTCGCAGCAATACGGATATGTGCAACCCACAACGCCACGGCAAATACGCCGCGAACGCAGCAAACAACTGGTGAAATTCAACGATGTGGTGTCGCCTTGGAACCTTACCAGCTACGTTTTCAAACATGTTTTTTCGCTCTACGATGTGGGCGACCGCGGAGAATGGTGCGACTATCCGCTCTTTCCCCAACTGTTTCGCAAAGCGGGCTATCACGTAACGTTCATCACCAACCAATTTTTGCCCCAAGCAAAAGAAAACGTTTACGATTTTAGCGGCGGCTTTTTTCTGAACAACCCCACACTGAACAAGGCCATGTTCGATACGCGAAACGACAGCTTGCACATCTTCGACGAAGACCTGGTGCGCGAATACGCACGCTTAAAGTCGCAAGAAGGCCGGCACAACCTCACCATTTTCCACCTCATTGGGCAGCACGTAGGGTACAAATTCCGCACGCCAAACGACCGCCGGCGATGGAATGGCACCGACTACAAAACACTTCGCCCCGACTTAACCCCCGGTCAGCGCAGCGTCCTGGCACTTTACGACGATGCCGTGCTATACAACGACTCGGTGGTTGACCTTATCGTGAAGCAGTTTGAAAGCGAAGATGCCATCGTTATCTACATGCCCGACCACGGCGAAGAATGTTATGAGGAGAACCGCGGCATCGTTTGCCGCAACCATTCGGCTGCCATCGACTACCCTTTGGCAAAGTATGAGTTCGAAATACCTTTTTGGATATGGTGTTCGCGAACCTACATCGCCCGCCATCCCGACATCTATCGGCAGATACAAAACGCGCGCAACCGCCGTTTTATGACCGATGCCCTACCCCATTTGCTGCTCTATCTGGCCGGAATAAAAACCAAGAGCTATCGCGAAGAGAACAATTTGATTAGTCCGAAGTACAACGAAAATCGGCCTCGAATACTCAAAGGCACCACCGATTACGACAAATTGCCGCGCCCCAAGCCCAAAAGTGCAGCATCAAACATCGGCCAACGCCTTACAACACATTAACCTTAACCCATCATTATGCCACCAAACGAGCGACACAAAGAAGAAAAAAACGCTGTGCAAACCTGCCAACAGCAGGCCACGGCGCATGCCAACAGCCACGCCAACAAGTCCACTAGCGGCCAAAACGCCACTAGCATCAACGCTTGTATGCGCGGCCTGGCCATCATAGGCATATTCTTGCACAACTATTGCCATTGGCTTGGCCCGATAGTTAAGGAGAACGAGTACACCTTTAACGCCGAAAACGTAACGCGCATGAACCACGCCCTGGTGCATCCCGATGCACAACTACCCATGCACCTGCTATCGTTCTTCGGTCATTACGGCGTGCCCGTGTTCCTTTTCCTCAGCGGATACGGCCTTTTCAAGAAGTATCACGGCGTTCAGGTGCCTGCGGGCAAGTTCCTGTTTAGCCATTATCTTAAACTGTTTCGCATGATGGCGGTGGGCTTTGCGCTCTTTATCGTCGTAGACACGCTTTATCCGCCCAGCTGGCATTACGATAGTTTGAAGGTTATCTCTCAGCTATTGATGTTCAATAACCTGCTGCCCCGTCCCGACAAGATGATTTGGCCTGGCGCTTTTTGGTTCTTCGGGCTGATGATGCAGTTCTATTTGCTCTATCGTTTGGTTCTTCATCGCCGTCATTGGGGCATAACTGCGCTGCTTATGGCGTTGTGTTTGATTGTGCAATTGCAGCTTTCGCCCCTAGGCGAGCCAATGAATCGCTACCGTTACAACTTCATGGGCGGCATGCTACCCTTTGGTCTAGGCTTGCTTTATGCCCAATTTCAAAAGTCGGCCACGCTGTGGGGCGACGACAACGTTAAGCAATCGGCCGCCCTTTTAGTGTGCATCGTCCTGACTTATTACCTCAGTCAAACATTCTTAGGGTGGACTTTCGTCCCTGCCGTTATTTGTCTTGCAACCCTCTTAACCGCCAATTTGCTGGCCCGCGCCCCTGTAATGGCGTGGCTTTATCGCGCCCTTTGCTGGATGGGCGGCATCTCGGCGGCTCTCTTTGTAACCCACCCCGTCACCCGAAAGCTCATCATTCCCATCTCGCGCCAAGGCCAACCCTACCTCGGATTGCTGCTCTACATCGTGGCATCCGTTGCTTTGGCCTGGGCTACAGATAAGCTTATCAGGCGCATTCCGCTACCCAAACGTTAACATCCGCAACCAATGATCCCAACAACAAACGGCATCCGCTTTGCCAACATCAGCCTACATCGAAGTGAACTAATGGGTCTGGCCATGATATCCATTGTGCTTTTCCATGTCAGCTTGCCCCGTTTGTCGCCCTTCTATGGGCTTTGGCGTATGGGAAACATCGGTGTCGACGTGTTTCTTTTCCTTAGTGGCGTGGGACTTTGGTATGCCCTAACAGGCAACAAGTCGCTCAAACGTTTCTTCACACGCCGCTATCTGCGCATCTATCCCACGTGGTTTCTCGTGGCGTGTCTTTACTATGTGCCGCGCTTTTGGCAAGGTCAACACGGTTGGAAACAGGTTATAGACCTTGCTGGCGACGTGCTGGTGAACTGGGATTTTTGGCTACACGATGAGCTAACGTTTTGGTACATACCAGCAACAATGATGCTCTACTTCTTCGCTCCCGCCTATGTGCGACTCGTTTCACGCCATCCTGCCTACCGCTGGTTGCCTGTTTTGATGATTGTTTGGTGCGTGGCCGTGCAATGGGTAAGCCCCATACACGATGCAGTTGGCCACATCGAGATATTTTGGAGCCGTGTTCCCATCTTCTTTATTGGCATCAATTGCGGTGCGTTGGTAAAGCAAGGACTAACACTCAGCCCCCAAAGCGTTTGGCTTTTGCTGGCTGCCGCGGTGCTCTCTCTTGGCGTAGACATCTACTTAGAGCAGACAAGGCACGGACTTTTTCCGCTTTTCATCGGGCGGATGCTCTACATCCCCGCCACGTTCAGCCTTGTTTTGCTATTGGGAAACTGGCTTACGGCCGTTCCGCAGCGCATAAAACGCGGTCTGCGACTGGTTGGAACCGTGAGCCTAGAAATGTATCTGCTGCACGCCCACTTCGTATTGGTGTACATAAAGCGGCTGCAATGGGGCTATTGGCCCACGTTCTTAGCCTGTTTCGCCATCACGCTGCCCTTGGCATGGCTGCTAAACAAGGGGATGGAACAACTAACAAAGCGATTTGAAAGATGAAAAAAACGCTCTTACTTATTCGTCCGCAACAATGGATTAAGAATGGGTTTGTGCTCATTCCCATGTTCTTTGGTGGACGACTGCTGAATGCCGACGATGTCATCGCAAGCGTCGTTACTTTCTTTGCATTCAGTTTTGCGGCATCGGCTATTTATTGTTTCAACGACATCGTTGACGTAGATGCCGACCGCCGACACCCCGTAAAATGCCACCGACCCATTGCATCGGGCGCGGTAAGTGTGCCAACGGCCTATGCCTTAATGGCCGTCTTGGCGTTGTTGTCGGCCTTATTGCTGTTCTTCCTACCCCAACGGGCAGGCGAAACGGCAGGCATCGTGGCCTTTTACTTCTTGCTTAACATGGCTTATTGCCTATGGTTGAAACGCCATGCCATCATAGATGTGTGCACGGTGGCCTTTGGTTTCGTGCTACGAATACTGGCTGGCGGCATGGCTTGCGATGTGGCGGTGAGCAATTGGTTGGTGTTGATGACCTTCCTACTTGCGCTTTTCCTTTCGTTTGCCAAACGGCGCGACGACGTTTTGCGCATGAACGAGACGGGCGAACCGCCTCGCCGCAACACCATACGCTACAATCTCACCTTCGTAAACCAAGCCATCACCGTTACGGGTACCGTTACTTTGGTGTGCTACATCATGTACACGGTGTCGCCCGAGGTGGTTAGTCGGTTCCATGCACCCTACCTTTACCTCACCAGCATTTTCGTTTTGGTGGGTCTTTTGCGCTACATGCAGCTCACAGTGGTAGACGAAGTGAGTGGCGACCCTACCAAAATACTACTCCGCGACCGATTTACGCAAGCCATTGTAGTGGCATGGATCATGGCGTTTCTGTTGATCATATACTAGGAGTAAAGGGAGTAAGGAGGTGAGGAGTAAGTAGGTGGGTGAGGAGTAAGGAGTTAAGGAGTTAAGGAGTTAAGCCAAATGTATAGGTAGTGTTAGGCTAATAGGATAAGTCTGACCAGTCTGACTTGTCCGACCTGTCCGACCTGTCCGACTTGTCCGAAAGCTAGAATGAACTAGAAACCTAGAAACCGCTAGACACCTTTAAAGGCGTTAGCCATCTTTTCACCCTTTCACCTTTTCACCCTTTCACCCTTTCACCCTTTCACCCTTTCACCCTTTCACTTTTAAAGATGAGACCGATTATATGATGACTACAAATTCTACAACGTCCATACGCGTTTCACTTTTCGACTTCGACGGCACGCTAACCACGCTCGACACCCTGCCCGCCTTCATCGCCCATGCTGTGGGAAGGTGGCGAATGCTCGTGGGATTTGGGCTTTACCTGCCCCTGATCGTGCTGATGAAGTTGCACCTATATGCAAACGGACGAGTCAAAGAACGGCTATTCGCCCACTTCTTCAAAGGGATGACGCTCGAAACGTTCGATGCACACTGCCAATCGTTTGCTAAAAACAACGTACACATACTGCGCCCGCAAGGCATGAAAACCGTAGAGGAAGCCTGCCAACGGGGCGAAAGCGTGCTGATTGTTAGTGCCAGCATCACCAATTGGGTGCTACCCTTCTTTCGTCAACTGCCACGAGTGCAGGTTATCGGCACACAAATAGCCGTAGAAAATGGGAGGCTGACGGG
This sequence comes from Prevotella sp. oral taxon 317 str. F0108, assembly GCF_000162415.1. Taxonomy (NCBI): domain Bacteria; kingdom Pseudomonadati; phylum Bacteroidota; class Bacteroidia; order Bacteroidales; family Prevotellaceae; genus Prevotella; species Prevotella sp. oral taxon 317. The sequence goes on from NZ_GG740074.1 coordinate 104,264, forward strand.
GCGATTTGCCTCGCCCAACTGTCATGGAGCAGAAAAAGTGCGGCGCGTGGAAAACCTTTTCGCACCCCGACATCAATACTATATCACTGCCTACGGCGACAGCCAAGGCGACAAAGAAATGTTAGCTTATGCAGATGAACCACATTACAAACCCTTCAGAACAAAATAAACGACAAAGCTTAGGCGAAATGTTGCGCTTCGGCATCGTTGGCTTGACGGCCACCGCCATACAATACGCCACTTATTGGGTGGGGTTGCAGTTTACCAACCACAACCTAGCCATGACCGTGGCTTATCTTCTAAGCTTTGCCTTTAACCTCTGGGCCAGCCTGCGTTACACCTTCCGTGTGGGCGCAACTCCTGGCCGTTGGGCTGGTTTTGCCGTGGCTCATGTGGTGAACTATCTGTTGCAAATGGCCACACTCAACCTTTTTGTTGACCTTGGCGTAAGCAAAACACTCGCGCCCTTGCCCATGTTTGCCGTTTGCGTGCCCATCAACTTCCTGCTGGTACGTTTCTTTCTCAAACACAACGGCATACGTATGTTTGCCGTCTTCAAGGTTCGGCGCGAAGAATGGGGCGTTGGTGCGCCTTTGCTTATCCTCTTCGTGGGACTGCACGCCCTGCTCATCGCACATTATTACGCGCTTTTCACGCCCCTGCAAGCCCATTACTGGGACCTTTTCATACGCAACTTCCACCTTTCGGGGTTCGACCCCATCACCTACGTCGTGGTTAGCGATTGGCAAGTCGGCTACAACGTGTATCGCCATCCCCTACTAGCCTTCTTCATGTATGTGCCATACATGATTAACCAAGGCCTGATGTGGCTCACGGGCATCAACTGCGCCATCTTCGTTGTGGCTGCGTTGCAAACCTTCGCCGCTTTCTATTCATTGGTGTTTCTTCACAGGTTGTTGCGCCGCATTATGGGGCTAACCTTGTTCGATACCCGTCTGCTAAGCTTGTTTTTCTTCGCCTTGGCCTACATCATCGTATCGGCCATTGCGCCCGACCACTTCATCCTTTCGCTCTTTGCCCTGCTACTCACCCTCTTAGTAGCCGCCAACCACCAACAACAAGCCACAACCATGCCCACGTGGAAGGCCCTTTGCCTATTCGTTCTCACGGCTGGCATATCGCTTAACAATGGCTTAAAAGTATTCGTTGCCGCACTTTTCGCCAACGGCCGCCGCTTTTTCCGCCCCCGTTTTCTACTCTTTGCCGTGCTACTGCCTTCGGCCTTGATATGGGTTTTCGCCCGTTTCGAGTACAAACGCTTTGTTTGGCCGGGCGAAGTTAAGCGGCATCAGGCACGCGACAAGCGTAAGGCTGAGGCCAAAAAGAAAGCCGAAGAGGAGGCCCGAAAACGCCAATTGGCATGGGAAGAGGCCGTGCGAGAGGCGAAAAAGAAAAATCCACATAACCCCAAATTACCGCCACGCCCCACCAACACCACTACAAAGAAAAAACCAAACAATGGCGCAGCTGCCAAAATGGGCAAGCCCTTGATGCAAGGAGAGTTTATGCGATGGACCGACATCAGCACTTCGCGACTGCAATCGGTTACAGAAAACCTCTTTGGCGAGAGCATTCAGCTGCATCGCGACCATCTGTTGGAAGACATGTATGGGCGTAGGCCTGTCATTGTGCACTATCGTTGGGCCATCAACTACGTGGCCGAAGGGTTGCTGGTGCTGCTCTTCGTGGTAGGACTTTGGGTGGGACGGCGCAACAAACTGTTGCTCATGGCCCTGGCCTTTGCCGCAATGGACTGGGTGTTACACGTGGGATTGGGTTTCGGTCTTAACGAGGTGTACATCATGACAGCCCATTGGGCCTACGTGTTGCCTTTGGGTTTGGCCGCCCTTTTCGTAGTTGCCACAGGCCGAAAGCGCACCTTTCTGCGCATCGCCATTGGCTCGCTCACCCTTTGGCTATACGCTTGGAACTTATACTCTGTGGTAGATTATCTGCTCAACAGCTAGGCACACACCCATAAATAAGTAATTATATTTTACAAACAGTGCCCTATTTGCCACCCACTTCTAGCGAAAATACGGGCTAAAAAGCAAGCAATTGGTCGCTATTTGCAGCCTTGGGCATTTCTTTTTCTGTCCAATTTTAAGAACATCAGCTGCATTTAGCACCATTTTGCCTTTCTATTTGGCGTTTGGTTCGTTGTTTTTGCACCCCCAAAAACCTGCATTTAGCCCCTAAAATGCCACTTTTTAATGGATATTTTGCCCTTTTGAGCCATGTTTTTCATGGTTCGAAAGGGTTTGTTTATACCATTTGCAGTGGATGTTTATGCTTTTCGCCTTGCATTTAGCACCAAAACGCACTGCGTTTAGCACCATTTTACCTTGCGTTTAGCAGCAAAACGCACGGCATTTAGCGGCAAAATGCACTGTATTTTGCTGCAAATTGCCCCAAAACGGGTGCAAATGGCGGTTCTTTTAAATAAAAATTCATTTTGCCGCATGCACAAGCTAACCCCATTTTGCACCAAAACAAACCTTCGCGAGAATTGGATTTTTGCGGCAAGGTGAGCAGTTGGTGGATAAAAAGGGCACTTTTAATGTTAAAATTCTTACTGAAAAGTAGACAAATTTCGGACTGGTGAGTTAGTAAGGGAGTTTTTAAGGTTATAAGTTTATGAGTTTGTGCGTTGTCAACTTTACAAGTTAACGAGTTAACAAGCCAGCAAGCAAATTACATACCGCCCGAACTTTTTGTGATATAATGTGGTCCTCTCTATATAAAAAATGCTACATTTGCATATATAAACCATTTAAGGCAGGTTCTAAAAGACGGCTTGTTTGGCACATAGCCCAAGCCGTAAGGCACGCATAACATATACTTAGAACACATGTTAAAACTAAGAAAAGAAGAAAAACCACTGGCCCTAGTGGCCTTCTTGGTGTTTGCATTGCAAAATGCACTCACCCTATATAAGTACCACGACCTTTTTACACGCGTGGGATTTAGGGGCTATTGGGTGCTGTTTCACGAGATGTTCCATGTTTCGGGCTACGATGCCTACTCGTGTATCTATCTTTCAAACGGCAAAATATACTACGAACTCTCGCGCCATCCGCTGTTCGGTCCGTTGCTCGCACCGTTCTATTGGCTCAACGATGCCATCATCAAGCAATTCGATTTCAACGCCGCCAGCTACATCATGGCCGTGTTGCTAACACTCAGTGCCACCCTCAGCGCGGTGTTGTTGTTTCGCATTTTGCGTTCGCAAATAGGCTTAAAGCTGGCAGATGCACTTGCGCTTACCGCACTGTTGTTTTCGTTTGCATCGATTATGTTGGCCGTCATGCTACCCGACCATTTTTGCTTTTCGTTGCTATTGCTCATCCTCACCTTATATATAGCCAACAAAGGCAAGGCCATGGCATGGTGGCAAACGGCACTGCTGTTGCTGTTTACGGCCGGCATAACGCTTAGCAACGGCGCAAAAACACTCTTGGCCGACCTCTTCGGCACGGGTAAGGCCTTCTTTAAGCCACGCCGCCTGCTGCTGGCTGGCGTGTTGCCGCTAGTTGTTTTGGGTGCCGCCTTCTATGCCCAATACACGCTACAACTGCTACCACGCGAGCAGGAGTCGGCAAGGATTGAGGCGCAAGTGCAAAAAAAGAACCCCAATGCCATTAAGCGGAGTGTGGCACACGAGGCCCGAAAGGAACGAATTATCGGCAAACCAATGGGTAACGACCCCGTACTTAAATGGACCGACAAGGACACACCACGACTAACGAGCGTGGTGGAAAACGTGTTTGGCGAGAGCATACAGCTGCATCGCGACCATTTATTGGAAGATCTGTTTATCTCGCGCCCTGTTGTTGTGCATTACGAGCATTGGTTTTTCTACGCCGTGGAGGCTTTCGTGGTGGTGCTTTTCGTTGCAGGACTGCTTTGCGGCATGCGCCAAAGGCTGCTTTGGCTCTGCCTGTCGTGGCTGGGGGTAGACATCTTTTTGCACATTATTCTGGGGTTCGGGCTGAACGAGGCCTACATCATGGGCACCCATTGGCTGTTCATCATCCCCATCGCCATAGCCTTTATGTTCAAGCGTATGTCGGCCAAGCCCGCCCTTGTGCTGCGCTGGGCAATTGTGGCATTGGCCCTCTATCTCTACGTTTACAACGCACGGCTCGTCTTCCAATTTATGTCTCATCCCTTAACCATTGGCTAAATACCACAGCGCAACATGCCCAACCCACGCACATACATCACTGCCGACGAGTTGTTTCGCCGCATCGACCACACCTTATCCACGGCAACCACAAACCCCGAAAGCATCAACAAGCAACTGCACGACACCCTTTCGCTGGCCTGCGACGGTGCATTGCAAGACAGTTTACAGGCCTTCGGCAATTTATTTTCCAAGGTAGACTTTCTTTGCAAACGGCATCGCATCGCCCTGCGCGATGTGGTGGCCATACAACAGATGCGTAGGGAGAGCAATAAGGCACAGCCCATACCCGCGGCAGACGTGCCATATCATTGTAGGGCACTAGCTATCTTCGTGTCGGCTGTGTACAACAAGCACATCCCCAGCATGCTTGTTGGGCGCATCGCACCCACAAACAAGCCGCCAAAAGAGTTGCGACACGTGGACTTTCGCTACCTGCGCTGCATTGTAGACCAATGCGACGGCAACCAAATAATGGTAAAAATAGACCACGAAAGCTATGAAGAGCCTATGGTTCTGAACTTAGAGACAGAAGAACAAACCTACCTTAAACCCCTGCTCCGCATGGGAATGCAACTCAACTTGCTAGATTGCACCAAGCAAGGCCATGCGCTTTTGCCGCGATTGGTGGTGATAGAGCCCGACTTCTTGCTCGACATCAGTGCCATTGCACGCTGTTTTACCGATTATGGACACCACCCCTTGGCCTATACCGTCAACAGAATGGGGGCCAATGCCAATTCGCAAGCCATACTGGTGGGTAGCTTTGCGGGCGCGGCACTAGACGACATCATTAACAACAACACCGATTACGACTGGCGACAAACCTTTACCAACACCTTTAAAGAGCGCACAATGGACTTTTGCACCTGCCCCGACCTCAACGTGCGAGAGCCTTTTCGCGAGGTGGCAGTTAACCAAGCCAACAACATTGAAGAGATTGTAGACCGCCTTTTCGATAACGAACAAGAGGGGTTCGACCGCTCGAAAGCCTTGCTCGAACCCTCGTTTGTGTGCGAAGAACTGGGCTTGCAAGGTCGCGTTGACCTCATGACAAGCGACTTTCGGCTGCTGGTGGAACAGAAATCGGGCGCTAATTACAACATTCAGCGCAACCAACCCAACGAGTTTGGCAGCTTTCAAAAAGAAGACCATTATGTGCAATTGCTGCTATATTACGGCGTTTTGCGCCACAACTTCCGCCTGTCTAACCATCAAGTAGACATCCGTCTGCTTTATTCCAAATATCCTTTGCCTGGCGGATTGGTGGTGGTGGCCTATCTGCAACGCCTTTTTCACGAGGCCATACGCCTGCGCAACGAAATTGTGGCGCAAGAATTTGGCATCGCCCAACAAGGCTTTGACAGCGTTATCGACAAGCTTTCGCCCGACACGCTGAACCAAAACCAACTCTGTTCTACCTTCTATCATCGTTATCTCGAACCCCAAATTGCAGCCGTAACCACACCACTGCATAAGCTAGAAACACTGGAACGCGCCTACGTCTGCCGCATGCTTACCTTCGTTTACAACGAACAGTTGTTGGCAAAGGTTGGCGCACAACAGACGCAAGGCCACAGCGGAGCCGACCTTTGGAACATGCCGTTGGCCGAAAAAAGAGAAACAGGAAACATTTTTACCGCCCTTAAACTACAAAAGGCAGAGAAAAGCAACAGCTATAATGGGGTGGACACGCTGACGTTCGACGTTCCTGAACAGGCCGACGACTTCCTTCCGAACTTTCGTCGCGGCGACATGGTGTACCTCTATGCCTACGAACCCGATGCCGAACCCGACGTGCGGCAAAGCATTTTGTTTAAAGGCGTGCTGGTAGACATCGCCGTTGGGCAGATTGTTGTGCACCTGAACGATGGTCTGCAAAACGAAAATTACTTGCAAGGCGATAAGCATTTTGCCATAGAACATGCCACAAGCGACGTGGGTAGCACATCGGCCGTGAAGGCTTTACATAGCTTTGCCACGGCCAACGCTCAGCGCAAAGCCTTGCTACTGGGGCAAAGGGCACCGAAATACGATGCCGCGGCGGAACTGTCGCGAAGTTATCATCCCAGTTACGACGAGGTGCTGTTGCGCATAAAACAAGCGCGCGACTACTTTTTGCTTGTTGGTCCGCCTGGAACGGGCAAGACTTCGATGGCCCTGCGCTTTATCGTTGAAGAGCAAGCGGGTAACATTCTGCTGATGTCGTACACCAACAGGGCGGTAGACGAGATATGCGACATGCTGCTATCTGCGGCTATTCCTTTTCTTCGTATCGGCAACGAATACAGCTGCGACGAACGTTTTCGCCCCTTTTTGCTAGACCGACTGGTGGACAGCGACCCCAAATTGAGCCTTATCAAACAGCGTATCGCGGCCTGTCGCGTATTTGTTGGCACAACATCCACCATGCAATCGCGCTCCAACATCTTTGCGTTGAAACACTTCGACCTGGCCGTTATCGATGAGGCATCGCAGATATTAGAACCCAACATCGTGGGTTTGCTCTCTGCCAATCTGCCTCACGACACGGCCATGGCCCATGGATTGCGCCCCCAAAGCGACAGTTTGCCAGCCATAGACAAGTTTGTGCTTATCGGCGACCATAAGCAATTGCCCGCCGTGGTTCAGCAAAACGCCGCCCAAGCCGCCGTGAACCACCCGCAACTAAATGCCATCGGCATAACCGATTGTCGCCAATCGCTCTTCGAACGGTTGATACATTGGGAACGAAGTCAAGGTCGTACGCGTTTCATCGGCACACTTAACCGCCAAGGACGCATGCACCCGCACATCGCACGTTTCCCCAACGAGATGTTTTATGCCCACGAACGGCTCGATGTGGTGCCGTGTCCGCATCAGGAAGAGCAACAACTTGACTACAGCCAGCCATCGCAAGACGTGCTAGACGACCAGCTGAAAGCCCATCGCCTGCTGTTCTTCGCGGCAGAAAACAACGAAAACGAAAGCCCATCAGACAAGGCTAACCCTGCCGAGGCGCGCATCGTGGCTCGCATATTGGGGCGCATCCACCGCTTTTACGGCAAGCACTTCGATGCCAACCGCACTGTTGGGGTCATCGTTCCTTACCGAAACCAAATTGCAATGATACGTCGCGAGTTGCAAAAGTTGGGTGTTGCCGAGTTGAACGGCATCACCATCGACACCGTTGAACGCTATCAAGGGTCGCAAAGAGACGTCATTGTCTATTCGTTCACCATCACTCACCGCTACCAACTGGACTTCCTCACTGCCAATTGCTTTGAGGAAGACGGCCGAATTATCGACCGTAAACTGAACGTGGCACTCACACGAGCACGCAAACAGATGATTATAACGGGACACATTCCCACCCTAAGCCATAACAGAACATTCAAGGCACTTATACAACACGTAAGGGAAAATGGATTGGTGGTGGAAGAAGAAGGGTAAGACAACAAGCTTATGAATTTGTGGGGATGAGAATTTCATCCTACTCATCCTATATATACGTGCCTACACGCACATGAAAGGCATCAGTTTAAGATAACAAACAACGTCCAATGCGTTTATTTCTTGGCCTTTCTCCAGGTGAAAGCCACCTGCTCAAGACAACAAATAACTCATAACAACCCATGTACATGTTAGTGGCGTTGCACCAACTATCGCTATGCGGTAGGTAGTGCAACGCCACTCAAAACGTTTAATATGAGAGAAAATGTGGGCCTCAATACTCCGTCTTCTCCACCTTCGCCTCCCACATTTTAAAGGCATTGATGGCCTCGTTGGGCAGCAACAGTTCCATATTCTTGCTGCGTTCGCTGGGTTTCAACGCCATTTCGTGGTAGATAAAATCATCGTCGAAACCGATGTTGGCGGCATCTTCGCGGTTGTTGGCGTAGTAAACGTTGTCGAGACGCGCCCAATAAATGGCACCCAGACACATAGGACAAGGCTCGCACGAGGTGTAAATGTCGCACCCCGAAAGGTTAAACGTGCCCAACTTACTACTAGCCAACCTAATGGCGCTTACCTCCGCATGCGCCGTAGGGTCGTGATCTAAGGTAACACGATTGGCTGCCTCGGCAATAATCTCGCCTTTGCGTGCAATCACCGCCCCAAAAGGGCCTCCTCCGTTTTTCACACTTTCTTCGCTCAGAGCTATTGCCCTGCGCATCAGTTCCTCATTGTTCATTTTTATTCTTTCTGTATAATCTTAAGGTAATCGTCGTACGCGATAAACCGCCCACCCATCGAGCGCAAGTGCGGCGTTTCGAATTGGCAGTCGATTATTAGGCCGCCATGGTCGCTCATATAATGCGCCAAGTGGATAAGGGCAAGCTTGCTAGCACTGGGTGCCAACGAGAACATACTCTCGCCAAAGAAACAACGGCCGAGGGTTACGCCGTAAAGACCACCCACAAGTCGGTCGCTTTGCCACACTTCAACACTGGCGGCGAACCCCTGTTCGTGCATCTTGCGGTAGGCTTTCACCATATCAACCCCCAGCCAAGCCCCATCTTCCTTGATGCGTAGTCGACTGCAATGTCTTATCACCTCGTCGAACTCTTGGTTAAAGGTAACATGATAGGTCCCTCTGTTTATCAACGAGCGCATGGAATGCGACACATGAACCTCGGCAGGGAAGATAACAAACCGCTGCATGGGGCAATACCACAATATTTCGCGGTTGTAGCGGAACGAGTACCACGGGAAAATGCCATAGCTGTAGGCCAGCAACATGCGGTCTACCGACAAGTCTCCGCCAACAGCCAGCAAGCCGTCGGGTTCACCCAAATGCGGGTCGGGGAACGAGAGTGTTTTATCTAACGCGAACACCATAGTTAATTAGGAATTTGGTTAACACCATCAACGCTCCAAAACGTCTTCGCCGCATATACGGATACGGCAAAGGAAAAGATTGTTTTTGAAACGCAGAATTCCCCCCTCAACGACCTTTTCAGCCCATTGTATGCGTAAAGATTGCTATATGTAGAAACAAACTTGGGCATTGCGAGAGAGATTTTTAAAACGATGTTAGCGGTTGTAGCAGCTCATTTAGGCACGTCGAGCACCAGCTGCACATTGGTGTCGTCGGGTGTTGGCGGTTCGTGGCCTTTCGTTTTCACGATGGCCTTGCCGCCTTTTTTCAGCTTTCCGAAAAGCATTTCTCGGGTAAGCAGAGGTTTTAGCAATGCGGCGATAACGCGATCCATTTCGCGTGCGCCATACTGCGGTGTGAAACCCTTTCGCAACAGGTAGCTTTCGGCCGCACCATCGAGCGTAAGCTCCACGTTGCGCGCAGCCAACTGCTGTTGCAGGGCCTTTACTTTCTTCTTCAATATCAGTTGCGCCATAGGCTCGTCCATATCGCGGAACACCACGGTGGCCGAGAGGCGGTTGATAAATTCGGGTTTAAACGTCTTCTTAACCTGCGCCATCATAGCCTCGCCACGCGACACATTGCCGGCAAATCCCACGCTGGCTTGCGAGGCAAATTGCGCACCGGCGTTGCTCGTCATGATGAGAACTACGTTGCGGAAGTCGGCTTTCTGACCTTTATTATCCGTCAATCGGGCATAATCCATCACTTGCAGCAGGATGTTGTAGATGTCGGCGTGTGCCTTTTCTATCTCGTCGAGCAGCAATACGCAGTTGGGTGTCTTGCGTATCGCATCGGTAAGCAGACCCCCATCTTCGTATCCCACGTATCCCGCAGGCGAACCAATGAGCTTTGCCACAGCATGTTTCTCGGTGTATTCGCTCATGTCGAACCGCACCAATTCAATACCAAGTTCGGTGGCCAACACGCGTGCCACCTCCGTTTTTCCCACGCCCGTAGGTCCAACAAACAGCATGGCAGCCAGCGGTTTCCCCTCTTCGGTAAGTCCGGCCTTAGCCGTCTGTATGGCTTGCGTAACCAATTCCACGGCTTGGTTCTGACCGTAAATCAGTTCTTTCATGCGCTTTTCCAGCGTAAACAGTGCCTCGTTGCCATCGTCTTTCAAGGCAACAGCCTGCACCTTGCACACCTTCGTAAGCACATCGGCCACCAAGGCCTTGTCCACTTTCTGCCGTTTTGTGGGCAAAGGGTGCATTTGGCGGTAGGCCCCAGCCTCGTCAATCAAGTCGATTGCCTTGTCGGGCAGGAACCTATCGTTAACATACTTGGCACTGGCATGCACGGCAAAGTCGATAACATCGGGCGAATAGTGCACATTATGGAACTTCTCGTACTGCCTTTTCAGTCCGTTAAGTATCTTGATTGCCTCTTCGGGCGACGGTTCGGGTACGTCTATCTGTTGGAAACGGCGCACAATACCGGCACTCTTGGCAAAATATCGGTTGTATTCGGCATAGGTGGTGCTGCCGATAAAGCGCACATCTCCCCCTTCCAGATAGGGTTTGAGCATGTTCGATGCGTCCATTGAGCCTTCGCTCGAACGGCCCGCGCCCACCAAGTTGTGTATTTCGTCGATGTAAAGGATGGTGTTTCCCTCCGTCAGCAGTCCGTTCATCACCTGCTTAATGCGCTTTTCCAAGTCGCCCCGAAATTGCGTTCCGGCCAAGATGGTGCCCATGTCCATTTGGTAAATGCGGCATCCCCTCAGCCTTTGCGGCACGTCGCCCCGCTCTATCATGGCCGCCAGCCCATACACCAAGGATGTTTTGCCCACACCAGGTTCGCCCACATGCAGCGGGTTGTTCTTTTCCTTGCGGCACAACACCTGTATGGTGCGTTGCAGTTCTTCTTCCCTTCCAATAAGCGGATTATGTTTTTTGTACGTGTCGTTCACGCATGTAACGAGCGAACGCCACGGTGCCTCTTCCTCATCTTCCTCATCATCGTTGCCGAAGACGGGCATGTCGTCGTCTTCATCATACAGTTCCACCAGTTCGGCCACGAAGTTAGAGGCATTCTCGCCCAGCTGTCTGCTCAGCAGATAAGCCGCATCAGAGTTTTGCAAACCTAGAAGTGCCGTTACCAAATGCGGCACTTGCAGCATGTCCACATCGGCCATCATGGCCAGCTTGCGGGCATTGGTAAGCACTTCGGCCGTCTGCACCGAATTTTCCGGCACATGAAACCACTCCGTGGGCACCTTTTCCATCTTCCCCACCACGTTGTCTAGCTGGGCCATCAGCCTAGTGGTGTTGCCCCCCGATGCTTGTAATGCAATAGAAAAGTTATCTAAGTTTGTCATGGCCATGAGCAGATGCTCGGGTGTGACAAACTCGTTTCTGTACAACATGCAATAGTTCAACGCACTATTGAGTACTTGGTCGGTTTCATGAGAATTGATATATATTGGCATGGCGGTTATCCAGGTTGACAGGTTAAACGTAGCGGGTAGCCGGCATGGCGCGCCATGTCTGTGGCCTTACTCACTTTCGACATGGCCACATCGTAGCTATAAACGCCCACAACGGCCTTGTCGCTTCTATGCACGGCAAGCATCAGGGCCTCGGCTTCGGTCTCCGACTTAAAGAACACAACTTTCAGTATCATCACAACGAAGTCCATTGTGGTGAAGTCGTCGTTATGAATAAGCACCTTATATTTGCGCGGTTCGCGCAGATTGGTGCGTATGCGCTCTCTAATTGCCTCTTGTTGCTTTGCCATACAAGTGCAAATATAGTGCGAAAGCACGAAAGTGCAAAATTTTTTAGCTTAAAACATTAACCCAAAATGTAGTTTTTCCTAATGTGATACAACCTTTCAGCCATGTAGAACAAGATGCAAGGGCTTTGAACGGGGAAAAATGCATACCAAAACACATAGCATTGCTTTTCGAGGGATGGAGCCGTGTTGAATTTAAACTCCAATCAACTGTTATGGTTCGTGCAGATTTTGTTTGCTTGTTGAGCATATTGCCTGCCTCATTCTTAAAGGCATGACGGGGTGCGTGGAGAGGACAAGACCGACTAGATGCCCACAAGCAAACGAAAGAAGAACACGAAACGACGGGAGAAACCTAAACGATTGATAAGTGACCTGACGGCCGATTGGGTTTATCGCCAAACAGAACTGCTATTGGAAAATTGTTGTTAGAAGAATGTGAGATGTGCGTAGCATGGCATCAAGAAACCCTTACGCAAAGGAAAAAGGCAGCCATTTTATTTGCTTACAATGCTCAGCTGGCTTTCCAAATCCAATTTTGTTTAACGCTAAACACGTCCATAAATTGAATGGAGCTTGTTTCTTTATGCCACAAACACAATACCAACACGCCCCACGTGCAAGGCATAGCCAAACAGAATTGCTTTTGGAAATTTGTTGTTAGAAGGTTGCAAGATGTACGTAGCATGGATAAACAAGCCCCTACGCAGGCGAAAATGAACACTTTGGTTTGCTTACGGCATATTTTATGGTTTTCCAAGTACAACCCTGTTTGACCATAAATCCACTCACAAGCCTATCCACTCACAAGACTCAACAACTCCCGAACGCATCAACTCATCAACCAGCAAACACAAGAACTCATAAACTTAACAACCCACAACCTCATCTAACCCACCACCCCACCCTTCTTGTCAGCCCGTCAACTTGCCAACTCGGCAACCAACGAGCCCACCAACCCACCACTCTTGTCAACTCGCCAACTTGTCAACTCATCAACTTGTTAACTCGTCAACTATCAAACCCACCAACCCACCACTCTTGCAGACCCGTCAACTCGTTAACTCGTCAACCAACAAACCCACCAGTTCAAACCTTAAATTCACACTTTTTACTTTACAAATCCCATCAATTTTTCACGCCATTCTAGCGAAAATATTGGCTAAAAGGTAGGATAATTCCTACCATTTTCACCCTCTCACGCCCCTCACCTTGTCCATTTTTAAGAACAGCACCCGCATTTTGCACCATTTTGCCTTTCTAGTTTGGTTGGAAGACCGAATTTTTTCAACCCCAATTACACCCATTTTACCCCTAAAAACCCACTTTTCGACAGACATTTTGCCCCTATGAGCCATATATTTCATGGTTCAAGAAGGTTATATTCATACCATTCCAGCGGATATTTATGCTTTTCGTCTCGCATTTAGTGCCCTTTTACACTGCATTTAGCACCATTTCACCTTGCATTTTGCACCAAAACGCACTCCGTTTTGCACCAAAACGCACTGCATTTTGCACCAAAACACACTGCATTTAGCACCAAAACGCACCCCATTTAGCTGCAAATAGCCCCAAAATGGGTGTTAGTGGCGGTTAGTTTAAATAAAAATTCATTTTGCCTGCATGTACAACTAACCCCTTTTTACACCAAAACAAACCTCCGCGAGAATCGATTTTTTGCGACAAGGCGGGCGATTGATTACCAGAAAGGGCACTCATAATGTTAAATTTCTTACCAAAATCAAGACAAAATCAAGTGTGGCCCACACACGCACATCTGCAACGACACGGAAAACACATACACCTACTGCCGCCAACGCGAGCTGTTGCTGGGCATACATTAAAGGTCAAGACCACTTCATTGTTCTGCATCAATCCCTATATTTTTTGCTTAAATGTTTGAACAAAACAAGAATAATCGCTATATTTGCATCTGTAACATTAACCGACTTACTCAAACAATTTATCAACACCAAATGTTCTTTTGTATGACGAAACTTATACAGAAGTGCCGTGTCGCACAACAAGGTGGGCATTGAGGGACTCTACACCTATGGGCTGTCGCACAACCTGAAAGACGTTGGCCAGCTTGCGCAAATAAGGTACGCATATAGGGGAAGTGAAGATGAATTTTAACAACAGAAGAATGAGAGTTGCGCTATGAACAATAAATTAAAAATGATTTTGTTATCAACCCAAACGCTAATGCTTACGGGCTGCCCGATGATAGACAGCGAGAGTGTAAATATAAAAATCATTAATCGGAGTGATAAGGAAATCTCATTTCAACCCTATGAGTTTGCGTACCCTTTTTCGAAGAAAGATACGCTGCTGCAAAATCACATACCCGTCTGCGGGATAAAGGCCAAGGGGCATTATCTGTATTCTGCAACAACAAATTCGGATTGGAGGAGGGAGCTGTATGGAGGGAGGATTTTACAAATCCTTGTGATTGAAGATGGCGACCAATTCCTAAAATACTGGCCAAGTCATGAAGATACGTTACGAAAGTATGTGCCGGTGGTGCAACGCTATCATTTGACAATAAAAGATTTGGAACGATTGCACTGGACTGTTTCCTATCCGCCAACAGAGGACATGAAAGACGTTAACATGTGGCCACCCTATAAGAAATAAGTATTGACATAAACAAATATAGATATGAAGTTTTGTTGTTTCGCTTTTGAAATGTATTATACGTTAGAGAACCAATATTGCTACAATATCAGAAAGGTAAAGCTAACGTCTCCCCGCCTGACAGAATACGGCATGATGAAGTATTATAACATACCCTCCTTGCGTGGAACCAGACATAAGCGAGCGGACATTTGTTTCGTTATGACGATGGGCTATGATACATTTACATTTGACGCACCAACGGTGTTCATTTCGTTCTGCCCATTTTGTGGTGTGAATTTGTACGACTACTACAAGAGTGACGAATACGTGAATGAGATAGAAGGAGAAACCTTTAAGTTCTTTAAAGACCAATGAGGGGTGTAGTATTATGATGTAGCTAGTTTCTACTGCCATTGTGCAAGGCATAAAGACAAGCAGAGCGATGAGGTTGCGTTGGCATTTTAAGGGGAAACAAGCAAGAAAGAAGGGTTTTGGCGTATCGATGGATGCTCCAGCAGTTAACGGAAAGGATGGCAAGCCATTGCTTATCTGGTTCAGATGCAAAACAGTGTATACAGAACGGAGGAGGAGTTTTGGCGAGCAGTGAGGGATTTCTTCGAACGCATCACCGATGACAAAGAAGAGTTGGGGGCGTTTCTAACTCTCAATTTCCGATTGGTTAATTCCAAAACCATTTCGTTGTAACTATAAACTATCCATGCGAATCGTTTTTAGGACAGGAAAATTGGCCAAATTTCATAATTTGGCGCAACATGACGTAAGTTTTACAAAAAAATAATTGACACTACTGGAGAATTTTCTTACCTTTGCCATGACAAGGCAAGTGTCAACTTAAAAATAGATTTAGGTGAAAATAGTGACAATATCCTTTGCTCTTTAAATTAAGGTTAGGATTTGTCAATTTAAAATCGTTTTAATAAACAAGGCCTTAAGCCTTATTCCTGTATAGACCAATACAATATTGAACTTATTATCATATGATAAAAAGAATAATTGCAATCATAACTATATTGATTTTAGTAAATACCAATCTTATAGGCCAAACCGTTATCGAGATGGAGCCTTATGGTGGGGTGTATCGTATCCCGTGCACAGTCAATGGTGCAAGGATGAAATTTATTTTCGATACTGGAGCAAGTAATGTTTGTATTTCAAAAGCCATTGCTGAATATTTGTTAGATAATGGCTATCTAACAAAAGAGGATATCTATGGTGTCGGGCATAGCTCAGTCGCAGATGGTAGCATTGTGGACCATATTAAAATTCGGCTCAAGGATGTTGAGATTCAAGGTACTCATCTAAAGGATGTTGATGCGATTGTCATTGATGGACAAAACGCTCCACTTCTTATGGGGCAAAGTGCCATACAAAAACTTGGTATGATCGAGATTCATGGCAAAAAGTTGATTATAAATAATGGTACTCCGAGAAAAAGAAGTAGCCATATTACCAACAATCCGAGCGATTACAAGTATATTGATACTTATCTCAACAAAGAACATGTGTTGACAAATCTAAGACATAATGCCCAGAGCTATGTAAAATTTAAAAGATGGGATGAAAGCAAAGCAAGTGAGTTTTATTCAGCATTAGAAATTTTTATAAAGGCTATTGACGCGGGGCGTTTATCGTCTGATTTACAGGGAAATATCAATGATTCGGCTGGGCTAATAGATGATGGCACAGCAAACTGGAGAAACCAGTATGGAAGGGTTTTGACCGAAGAGGAATTTCAAAAATTAAGTAAAAGAGACAAGGCAAAATGCACAAAGAATTTCTATCCAAACAGGGAAGTCGCACTATATATTAATACTATCGTCAAGTCTATGTTTAGCCGTTCTCGGGATTAGGTTAAGTTGATAAGCATCAGGCTCATGCACGAATTGCGTTAATTTTGTTGCATACGCCGAGTAATAATATTCGTTGGTGGAATAAAATCAAATCAATAAATGTAGATTAAAAAATTGGGAACCGTCTTTCATTTCACTTGCCAAGGCAAGAAAGAGAATTGAAACGCTTTTCTCACAACTCACCGACCAATTCTCACCATAAGAAATTACGCCAAGATAACGAGTGGCTTGTACGCCAGAATCATTGCCAAAATTAGCGCACTAACCATTCCTCAGTATGTGAATTCCATTAACAACAAACCCATCGGCAGAATTAAGTATGCCCTAAATTAATTCCACTAACGGGTTAACGATACTATTACCGATGGCTTTAGAACTGGTTATGTTTACTTGGGCTGTAGCGATTGCAAAGTGCACAAGTCGATAATGATTGAAATTGTTAAGAAGGAATGTGAAAAGCAATAATTATGGAGTTGTCTTGACCTTGCCTTTCATCCTTTCATCTGAATAAGTGCGAGAGACATAAAATATCGCACAGAAAACAAGCATAATGAGCACCACATATCATAACCCCTTATCGGTTCATTAAACTGCTTGTCAATTATTCTTGTCTGTTTCCATCGCCTTCTGTTTGCCTTTCGACTTGGGCTTGAATGTCGACAGCCTCCCCCACGCTCCCCTTTACTTAGTACCCCGCAAGTAAAAGCCAAAAATATTTACCTACCATTCGGTATTGCGAAAGTTGTAATTTATTAAGACCTTTGCAAGGATTTTTCAATACAGTGCAATTCAACAGCTGTTAACGCAAAGGGAATATCAACACAAGCACCTATCGCCGTTCGAAGAGGACAACGGTTACTTTCGTTCCACCGCAAATTCAGGGATGGCAGTGAGAGTCTTTACGAACAGCACATGGTGCAAACTCCTTAATATCAATAAGGTGGTTTTCAGAAAAAGGCAGTGCCTAGTACAAACCCACATAAGGTTTTGGAGCGACATGTCAAAGCCACCTTGGCAACCGAACGACGAGCATCATCAGCCAGATAAGCAGGCAAAGGCACGCACGCGCCGCCCTGTTCTCGCTTTTGCAGGATAGCACCGCCACGTTCAAGGGTTGCCGTTTACAAGCCAAAACACATCTACTCAAAGAAACGGGGCAGGCCTTAGAACCCCCCATAACGAGGTTATACCACATTAACAGGGAAACTGTAACATTCCCTATATCAGGAACTAAAATGAAGAAAAACGAGAAAGACGAAAGGTTCACAGACACTTCCGCAAGCATAGCCGGGCATGCCACGCTATGCCTGGCACTGCTGTTGTGCTTAGGAGGAAGGCCACAAGGGGCATTTGGAAGTCCAAAGCCAGGTGCAGAGGTGCACGTCAACGCAGAAGAAACCACACAAACCGTGGTGGTGAAGAGCGAAAGTACAGGCGAACCCATTGCGGGAGCCGTGGTGAGATGCGACGCCGCCGCTGCACCCGCCGTAACAGACATTAACGGACTATGTCGACTGCAACTGAAAGGCAAGACCGAAAAGGTCAAGATAGAGGTATCGTCGGTGGGTTACAAACGCCTTACGCAAACCATTACGCCCACCCCTAAGCAAACGCTGACGCTGAAAATGGTCGACGATGCCAAGATGATTGGCAACGTGGAGGTGACGGCACAGAAACGACATACCACACAATTGCAACAAACGGCCACCATCGGCAGCGACGCTTTGGAGAAAGGTGGAGCCACATCGTTGGCCAAACTGCTGGAAACGGTGCCTGGCGTAAGCTCGATCAGCACCGGAAACACCATCGCCAAACCCGTAATTCAGGGCATGCACAGCAGTAGGATATTGCTGATGAACAACGGCGTGAGGCTGGAAAGCCAGAGTTGGGGCGCCGACCACGCACCCGAATTAGACTACACGGGGTCGAGCATGGTTGAAGTTGTGAAGGGAGCAGAATGCATACGCTATGGTTTCGGTGCCATGGGCGGCGTGGTATTGCTCAACGATGCACCGCTGCCTTGGGGCAACAAGCGGGTGACAACCAAGGGAAACGTGAACATGGGGTACGACACCAATGCCAAAGGGGCAAGCGGAAGTGCAACCGTAGAGGCGGGTTACGGCCCGTGGGGAGCGCGTGTGCACGGCATGTACACCAAAGGCGGCGACTATCGCACGGCCGACTACCGCCTGAACAACACGGGATACAACACCATCAGCCTGTCGGGCATGGTGGGGTTTGAGGGAAAACACATTACGGCCACACTCTTCTCCAGCATTTATTATCAGCGTAGCGGCATCTACTATGCCAGTAAAGTGAGCGACCTGGACCAGCTGGTGAAACGATTTGAGTATGGCCGGCCCGACCCACAGACCATCCAACCCTTCTCGTACGAGATAAAACCGCCCTTCCAACAGTCGCAGCATGTCACCCTGAAAGGCGAAGTGAAATGGCGACTCAACCCAAGCCATCAGATTGATTTCACCCTCTCGTTCCAAGAGAACCTCCGCCAGGAGTTTGAAAACCGCAAGAAAGCGCAGTGGAGCTGGATACCCGTGCAAGACCTCATCCTTAAAACCTACAAGGTAGACGTGCTTTGGCATGCCAAGTGGAAGCTGTGGAAGATGACCACCGACGCAGGCCTTTCCAACACTTACCAAACCAACTACAACTACCCAGGGACAAAACAGCCGGCCTTCGTGCCCAACTTCGCCGCCCTTTCGATGGGAGGCTACTTCCTGCACAAGGCCGAATGGGGACGGTTGCAAATGGCGTTGGGCATGCGTTACGACTTCCGCGTGATGTCGGTTAACGGCTACACCAGCCTGAGCAACTACACCTACTACGACGACTTTAAGCTTTACAGCAACTTCACGGCCAGCCTTGCAGGCCATTACCAGATAGACGACAACTGGGACGTAAGGGCAAACATCGGATGGTCGTGGCGTCCGCCAGACATCAATGAGCTTTATGCCATCGGCCTGCAAGAAGGCTCGTACTGGGTGGTGGGCAACAGACACCTGGCCAGCGAGCGTGGTTACAAGTCGGTAGTGGGTGCGCGATACCGCAACACATGGCTCAACGTAGAGCCCAGTTTCTTCTACCAACGCATCAACAGCTACATATACGACCACATCGGAACGGGCAAAAACCGCTTTCACAACCACCCCAGCGGCAAGTATCCCAAGTTTATTTACGACCAAGACGACGTGCGGCTCATGGGCGGCGACATTGAAGCCACAGCCAAACCCATCGAAGGCCTATCGCTCGTGGCAAAGGGCGAGTGGATGTTTGCGCGAAACATCACCCGCGACGACTGGCTGCCCTTCATGCCCTCAGACCGCTACGGGCTCTCGGCCACCTACACGCACGCCATAGACAAAAGCGGGAAATGGCGCGGAACGGTGTCGCTCTCGGGCATATACGTAACCAAACAAACACGGTTCGACCCCGACAAAGACCTTGTAAGCGACTCGCCCGCCCCCTACTTCCTGCTCAACGGCACGGCCGAAGTGGCCTTGCGCATGCCCCAACACCGCGAGCTGAAACTCATGCTCGTGGGCGACAACATCCTGAACAACCTTTATAAGGAGTACACCGACCGATTTAGGTACTACGCACACGAACGTGGAGCCAACTTCTCCATCAGGACACTCTTTAAATTTTAATTCCTAACGTTCTCCATATAACGCAACAAAAGCGACAACATCATGCAACGCATACACCTTAAAACAGCGGCAATGGCCATCGCCCTTTCGGCCCTTTCGGCAAGCTGCACCAACGAACAAGTGGACGATTTCTTCAAGAAAATCGTGCAAGCGCCCCCTTCGTCCATCGAACGCGACGTAAAGGGGCACGACCAAATATACAGCGTACACGCCATCCTGCGAATGGGATACAAGGGCGGACTTATCGGCGTGGGTCCCAATGGCGACGATTCCGTTAGGGTTTACAACACCTATCACGTGGCCGCCGACACCACCGTGATACCCATAACGCAAGAAATAGACATCGCCAAAGACGACAATGGCGAAATGACCGTCACCACGCAACGCCGCCAGTTCGACGTGGTGGCATCGCCAGACATCTATTATGGCCTGGAACTGAAATACTACGACCAAAACGGAATGCTCATCAACCACCAGTTTTCCACCTATCCCTTCACCAAAGACAAGGAAGGCGTAAGCGTTCCCGACGAGAACAGCTCCACCCTCATGATGCACCAACACTTCTTCGGCATAGGCAACACCACGCTAGGAGGTGAAACAAAAGAGACCGACAAGGCCGAAACGCCCGACCAACAGGGGCTGCAGCTGGCCTATCCGCGCTCGCTGGACGAACCCGCCACCTACATAGACCGCTACACTTTCAGGCAAAACGGCGGCCAACCTGTACCGGCCACCAAGTTTTCGGCCACAAATGTCTTCGCACCCAGCGGTTTCGAATACGGAAAGAACAACGTGCCATACAGCCCCGAGTTGGCTTGGAAAGCCATAGAACGCTCTGGAAAGCCCGAAGCCACACAACCCTACACGGCATCCGACGGTAAAACCTATAACCTATTTCGGGTGATGGACATGATGGAACTCAACAAAATAACGCCCGAAGTGTTCACCTACGAATATCGGGACACCGACCCCGTGGAGGAAGAACTGGGAAAACTCTTCGTAGACTCGTACAACGACGACTTCATCGACCCCGACACCGATGCCCCAAGACAACGCTATGGCGAAACCGTGGGGTTGCTCAGGCAGGCACGGAGCCTAGATGCAGGCGCACCACTCGATAGGCTGGGCTTCAAGGGCGTGCTGCAATTCAAGCAAGCCCACATCTGTTTCTCGCTTCAAGTGAAAATCTGCAACATCCTCAACAAAGGTCAGCAGCATGTGGGCGAGCCCGAAAAACCGGCCAAATACGTGAATACGGCCAACAGCGAGAATGGTTACCTGTGGGACTTCAACCAAATACAATCGGGCTGGGACAGTTTCGACATCGACTATCCCCTACCCGTGCGCGTCATCGCCGACGTGAAAGACGGTCAAGCCAAATGCGTTCAAGATGCCAAACGTTTCTATCCCTCGGCAGATGCGGCGCAACTATGGCTCCTCTTCACACAACCCGCCACCTTCTTCTACAAACACCGCAAAAGCGTGGTGGCGATGTAACGGGTGCACACACACCGCACAAACCTATCCAATGGGGCACACCCAGCAATTCAGAAAAGAAACAAAGACATGGATAAAACAAACCAACCAAGCAACGCCAATAAGGCAAATTCGCAAAGAAACGGTGCCGCATGGCGCGCGCGAACCATCGTCACAATGCTTGCAGTTGCCACAACGCTCGTCTTCACCTCCTGCGACGATTTCATCTTCGGCAACGTAAACATCAACTACAACGACAATCCGTTGGAGGCAAAACCCATACCGCACAGCGGAGCCGACAAGTATGTAGACAGCCTGAAGAAGATACGCACCACCCAACCTATGGCCAACCCCGACCCCAATGGGGCATTCGCCAACTGGGCTACGTGCCTGGCCATGTTCAAAGAAGGGCACTCGCACGGCGACGGTATGATGCACGGCAACTTTGTTTACCACAACGCACCGTGGCGACAAGAGCAGTTTGTCATCGTACACAACGGCACCGACAAATGGCCTAGCGTACAAGTGCAACGCCAAAGCACCGTTACCTACCTCGAACAATATGCGGGAAAACAAGGTCCCGACTATATCCGCATCATCGGCGGAAAGCTAAAACGTTGGGGGTTGTGCCTCTATTTCTTCGACAAGGAGGGCAAACTCATGAACGACGACATACTGAACCACTCGGACGAATACCAGATTTTCTTCACCGTAAGCGATGTCGACGACAAGGGAACCCCCTACGAAGTGACCGACTGCCGAGGCACGTGGCATCCCAACAAAAACAAGTTCGGCGAATGGAAAAAAGGTGGAACGGTAGACAACACGCCCGTTCCGTCGCCTTTCTTCGCCGACAAAACCACGTGGAAACAACGTGCCGACGCAACACCCAAAATATTCGAATACACCTATCGCGACACGTGGATACACGATGCAATGGGCGACGGCGCGCGAGAGCTGTTCAACCAAAGGCTGCTACCACCACTTACGCGCAAAGATGCCGACTGGGCCGTGGCCCCATACGACCAAGACCGCGTGGGACTTAAAGGCCATTTCAACTTCGACCTCGATGCCGACGAAAACGACAAGCTGCACAGCGAATGGCCGTTCGAGATAACCAAACGTACCGACCCCGCCACAGGAGAGGCCGGCAAATACACTCGCCCATCCTACTTGCTGCCCAAGTTCTACCTCTCGGTAAGGGTTATGAAATGCCCCAAGGGGAAGAAAGCGCTCATACCACGCGACGAATACCTCAAACGCCATTCCACTTACGAGTTCATCAGCAAGCTTATCTGCGCCGACTGGTTCAATCCCGACGAGCCTAAGGAATACGGTGCCGACTCGCAGTGGCAAGAGGTGATACGCTTCAACATACCCATCAAGGTTTATTGCAGTAGTTTCGACACCGACCCAACGGCCATCGACCCCAACGACCCCTTTTATTATTACCTGGGATTGGAAATAGGACTGTCGCCCGCCGATGCGCTGGAAGCATCGCAAAACCTGCAAACCCACGGCGTGGGAGGCGGCTCGGGATTTGGCAACTGGTTCCTCTAAACCAAGCATGCAAGCAGCCAACGCCGAACATCAACACAACATTAAAAGACAACACAACATGAAACAACTTGCAACACTCGTTTTACTGGCCCTACTCGCGGGCTGCGTACGAAACGAATTGCCCACCAAGCAATCCAACGCCAAAAGCAAGGTAGACCACCTTATCATCAAGGAGGTGTTCTACATTGGGCACTATTGGGTGCGCGACGTGAGCAAATGGGGATTCAAAAACACCAACAACAACTACAACGACGACCAATACATCGAGATATATAACCCCACAGACCAGGTGCAATACCTCGACAACATGGCCCTTTGCGCCCATGCCATCGACCCCACGAAGGTTATCACCTTCGCCCCGAAAGACGATTTCGTGAACCGATACTACGGCGTGAACGCCATCTCGTACTTCCCCGGCAGCGGACACGACCTGCCCATACAGCCCAAACAATCGATAATCGTGGCGAAATACGCCACAGACCATAAGGCGATGTTTGAGAAAGAACTCGAAGGCGAAGACCTCTCCTTGTACAAGGGGCTAGACGCTTTCTTAGACCTACGCAAAGCCAACTTCGAATGGACAAACGCCAATTACGACCACTCGGGAAAGAACAACCCCGACGTACCCGACTTGCAAGCCATCATGACACGTAAAGACAAAAGCGGCAACACCATACCTTCGTACGAGATGCAAGAAATATCCGAACACGGAGGATTGGCATTGGTGAGGCTGCCGTGGACGCCCGAAGACTTTGCGAAAAACTACAAGGACACCAAAGACAAGCGAGGATACCTGCACTACATCACCGTCACCAGTAGTGCCTTCGCCGACTTCGAGGCAATAGAAATCCCTTTCGAATACGTTGTAGACTGCATCACGATTTGCCCTAGAAGCCAATTCCAGATGCGCCCCAGCAAACTGGACAAGGGTTACAACGCCGTAACCGACGTACCTTTCGTCAGTCTCAAGAACAGCGACTATCCCACTTACTCGGGATTGGCCCTAACCCGACGATGGGATGGGAGGAAATTCGTTGACGACGACAACACCAAATCCGACTTTAAGGTGCAAGTGGCATCGCTCTCTAGAAAAGACGACAAGGGAAATCCCATCAAATAACTTTATCCGTTGGCGGTGCATCCGGATTTGTTCCGAATGCACCGCCAACCGTTTTTCGCATCAGGGCGGAACATTCTCCCCCGCATACACCTAAACAAAAGCAAAAGGTTAATTGCTTGAAACCGCTGCACCCCCTCGGCAAGGATTTTTTAGAACAAGAGCTTATTGATAACTCATGCCAGTTTTTTTTAGCATATAGGGCTTTTCAGAAATCTCCGCTTGTTTGTTTTCAATGTTATCTTGTGGAGAAATGGGAATAAGCGCATCTAACATTTAGGCTTTAACAAATTGTGGAATTTATCCTAGTTCTCCTAATTATTCTAACCCTTCGAGGGGAGCTAGTTCTTATAGCCATTCTACCCATCCTAGCCTTCCTGTTGTCCTAGCCTCAACTATCACACGCAACCATCTTGTTATCTTTGTGATACCAACACAAGGTAAACTCTCCGCACGTACACGATGTGCAGAACAAATCAACTAACGGGCTTTTAAACGTACGAAAGCCCAACAATTCCCTAATACATCAACTTACAAACAGAAAAACTCACAAACTTACAAAGAGGAAAACCCAAAAAGAGGAAAACTCAAAAAATCATCAACTCAGAAACTCACAAACACAAAAACTCATCAACTCATAAACTTGACAACTCACAAACATATAACCTTAAAAACCCACTTCTCAACTCGTCAATCCGCCCCTATTGTCAACTTTTCAGCACGAGTTTTAACATTATGAATACCCTTTCCATTCACCAATCGCCAACCTTGCCACAAAAAATCGATTCTCGCGAAGGTTTGTTTTGATGCAAAAAGGGGGTAGCTATACAAGCAGGCAAAATGAATTTTTATTTAAAGCAACCGCCATTTTCATCAGTTATTGGGCTGTTTGTTGCTAAATGTAGTGCGTTTTGGTGCTAAACGCAGTGTAATATGCCGCTAAACGCAGTGCGTTTTGGTGCTAAATGGAGTGCGTTTTGGTGCTAAACGCAAGGTAAAATGGTGCTAAATGCAGTGTAAAATGCCGCTAAACGCCATTCGAGAAGCATAAATATCCACCGCAATTGCATAAACAAAACCTTATCGAACCATGAAACACATAGCCGAAAAGGGCGAAATGGTGGTTAAAAAGTAGGATTTTAGGGTCTAAAAGTGGGTATTGGGGCCTGAAAAATTACGAGCCGTCAACCAAACTAGAAAGGCAAAATGGTGCAAAATGCAGGTTTTGTTCTTGAAAACAGACAAAGCAAGAGACGTGAAAAGCCAGAAATTGGGGCTATTTACCCGTTTTATGGCCAATATTTTCGCTAGAACGGGGTGAAAAATAGAGTGAGATTGTAAAACAAAAGATAACAATTTAAGCTTTTGAGTTAGAGAGTTGGTGAGTTGGCGAGCTAGCCTTTCTAGCTAACCAAGCCTTCCTAGTTATCCTTGCCTTTCTAGTTATCCTAGCCTTTCCAGTTAGCCTAGCCTTTCCAGTTATCCCAGTCTTTCTAGTTATCCTAGTCTTTCTAGTTATCCCAGTCTTTCTAGTTATCCTAGTCTTTCTAGTTATCCCAGTCTTTCCAGTTATCCCAGTCTTTCCAGTTATCCCAGTCTTTCCAGTTATCCTAGCCATTCCAGTTATCCTAGTCTTTCCAGTTTTCCTAGCCTTTCCAGTTATCCTAGTCTTTCCAGTTTTCCTAGCCTTTTCTGTTATCCTAGTCTTCCTAACTATCCTTGCCTTCCTAGTTATCCTTGCCTCAACTAGCCCATGCAGCCATCTTTTCCCCTTTTTCACTTTTAGGAGTTAAGGAGTTAGGGAATTAAGGAGTTAAGCCAAATGTACAGGTGGCGTTAGCCATCTTTTCACCCTTTCACCTTTTCACCTTTTCACTTTTAAAGGCGTTAGCCATTTTTCCACCTTTTCACCTTTTCACCTTTAAAGGCGTTAGCCATCTTTTCACCCTTTCACCTTTATAACCCTTTTCACCTTTATAACCTCCATTTCAAAAAAAAGCCTTACCTTTGCATCGTTATTAAGGATAAGGCCTGCCTTTGCAGGCCAGTGCAAACATAAATAAGCATTCGTTCATCGGCTATAATGGCTAAACAGTTTTTCGTTATTTTCGGATGTCTTGCCCTCGGCGAGGTTGTCGTTTGGGCGACAGGCATCAAGCTACCATCGAGCATCATTGGCATGCTGCTCCTCACCTTCTTTCTCAAAACCAAGATAGTAAAGCTAGAATGGGTAGAGAAACTCTCCCAGTTTCTGCTTGCAAACCTTGGTTTCTTCTTCGTGCCCCCTGGCGTGGCCATCATGCTCTATCTCGATGTTATCCAAAAAGAGCTGCTGCCCATTGCTATGGCCACCCTGCTAAGCACCATACTCGTATTGGTAGTAACGGGACACATGCACCAGTTCGTTGTGAAGGCCGAGCGGAAACTGCTGGCCATGCACATGCGCAGGCATAAGAGAAAGCAACAAGACCACACACAAGCCGTTGCGTCCACCAACGACGACGAAGTATAACCCCACAGTCACCAATCACTTATAGCGGGCCAACAGGCCCAACATCACATACCCCACACGCAAATGCAACAGCTTTTCTCCAACCAATACATCATCTTGGCCCTCACCTTTGCCGTATTCTACTATTTCCGCCGACTGCAATATCGCACGGGTTGGGTACTGCTTAACCCCATACTCATAGCCATCGTGCTGCTCATAGCCTATCTGAAACTAACGGGCGTATCGTTCGAAACATTCGAACAGAGCGGTCAGCTCATCGACTTTTGGCTCAAACCAGCCGTCGTGGCCTTGGGCGTGCCACTCTATTTACAGTTCGAGGCCATTAAGAAGTTATGGTTCCCCATCGTTCTGTCGCAGTTGGTGGGTTGTCTGGTGGGCATTGTCAGCGTAGTTGTGGTGGCCCAGCTTTTCGGTGCGTCTAATGTGGTTATCATCTCCATGGCCAGCAAATCGGTAACAACGCCCATCGCCATGGAAGTAACCCAAGCCCTTGGCGGCATCCCCTCGCTCACGGCGGCCGTAGTGGTAATAACAGGCATCTTGGGTGCCATACTGGGCTTTAAGGCTTTGGCCTTAGGCCACGTCAGCAGTCCCATTGCCAAGGGGCTGTCCATGGGAACGGCTTCGCATGCCGTAGGGGCATCCACGGCTATGGGCATCAGCAACAAGTATGGCGCCTTCGCATCACTGGGAATAACCCTCAACGGCATTTTCACCGCCCTGCTTACGCCTACCATACTTAGGATAATGGGGATTATATAGGGGTTGAGGTGTTAAGGAGTTAAAGGAGTTATGGAGTTATGGAGTTAAGCCAAATGCTTTGGTGACGTCAAGCTAATAGTACCAGTCCGACTTGTCTGACCTGTCCGACCTGTCCGACCTGTCCGAAAGCTAGAATGAACTAGGACTCTAGAAACCGCTTAGACACCTTTTAAAGGCGCAGCCATCTTTTCACCCTTTCACCCTTAAAAGCTAAACACCTTGTTTCCACTTGCTGAACACATCGTACCAATGGGTTAAATGCAATGCCTAGGCAAGTGAAAACAAGGTATTTGGCAAATGATAGCGGGTCGATAACCAACTGTTGTTGCTTAGTTTATTATCGGCCCACTTTACTAATGGTGTATTCTTCTTCCGAAAGCAGGAGCGAACATGCCGTTCGTAAACCCGAACGGTTTTAACGCCTTACGGCACTTATGCTTGTGCACGTGTGGCAAATGTGGAAAAACGATGCGGCTGTTCAGTGCGCTATTCCGCGGCCTTTACTTTACTTCAACGGTTGTTGAAGGCTGGCTTTCGGCATTGTCCTTTTTGCTTACGGCCGTAACAAAGTAAGTTCCAGTTTCGTTTAGCGTAACCTCTTGTTGGTATGTAACGGCTATTGTTGTGGCCTCTTTGCCCGCTCCGTTGCTGCGATATACCGCGAAATAGGCACCGTCTGCCCCATTCCATTGCAGCGTTTTGCCGTTGGCGCGCACGTTGGTGGGCGCAGAAGGCGGTGTGGCTTGCTGTTTCCCAAGGTACGGCAGCACGGCAGGATGCTTGTAAACGTCCTTAATCACCGAGAGAATGCCAACCGGATTGTTCAGCAAGTCTTTGGCACTGTAAAGCACGCTGCCCTTTACTTTGTGGAACTTTTGGGCAAAAGCGAACTGGTTAGCCAGTTCGGCGGAACTCTGATAGGCCGCTGCCTCGTCTGAACCAAAACGATAAGTGCCATATCCAACAAAAAGCGCATTGTTATATGTAAATTGCGACCACCAATGTAGGCGGTGGTTGAAACCAGACTCGGCACTACCCATGGGGAAATAGAGCTGTGGGATGATGGCTTCAGACCAACCCTCGCGCGACCATTTCAGCACATCGGCATACATGGTGTTGAAGTTGTAGTCGGGGTCTCCCGCCGGACTGATGGTGAAAGCCACCTCGGGGCGCGTAGCCTGTATAACATCGTGTATGCCCTTAACGGTTAAATCCACGTTGTTACGGCGGAAATCTTCTACCGTGATGGTGGGTTTTCCATCCTTATCTTTAGCTACATACTGCTCATATTCTTTCTCATCCTTGATGGTTTCGCCAGATGCGAGCGAGGGATAGAAGTAGTCGTCGATGTGCACGCCGTCCACATCGTATTTGGTGATGAGTTCTTTCACGATGTCGAAGATGCGTTGGCGCACCTCGGGCAAAGCGGGATTGTACATCCTAATCGTTTTATAGTCTACTGTCATGGCCTGGGGTATGCGACTGTCTAGCGCAGGGAATGCCGCTGCATCTGCCTTTTTTGTGGCTACGCGATAGGGGTTTAGCCATGCGTGGAAGGCTATTCCGCGCTTGTGGGCCTCGTCTATCATGAAGCGCAGCACGTCGTATCCCGGGTCTTTGTCTGCCTGACCCGTGAGATATTGGCACCACGGCTCGTAGGCCGACTTATAAAATGCGTCGGCCATGCCCCTTACCTGCACGAACACGGCATTGATGTTGTTTTGTTTAAAGAGGTCCATATAGGCGATATAGCTGGCCTTTTGGGCTTCGGCATCATACTCGCCCTGTGGCCAATCTAGTCCCCACACGGTGGCCATCCATACGCCACGCAATTCTTTCTTGGGCAGAATGGGTTGGTTGGAGAGGTCGGGCTGGTCGTTATTGTCGTCACGATGACAGGCCACAACCAACAATACGCACAGGGCTAGGGCTACTTTCTTCCACGTTTTCATAATTATGATGTTTTAAATGTTTCGCACACGCGGCTTTGAAAAATTACAGGAGTTAAGAGGTTATCACTCGCTTGGCTCGTTGGGAGCTAAGACTTTTTTGAGTTGGGAAGTTGATGAGTTGATGAATTGGGGAGTTGATGAGCCTGGGAGCTAATGAGTTTATAAGTTGAGGGGTTGGTGGGGTTGACGTGCTTTGTCGTCCATCCCGCAACAAGTCATTCGCCTAAACCTTTGTCACTTCAACTTTTCGATTCATTGTCTCAACAACTTATAACTCATAAGTCCACAAACTCACCAACGTCAGATTAATCATCCTTATCTTGCGCCATAGGCACTTCAACGATGACGAAACCCGATTCGCCTCGCGATGCGAAGAGATAAAGTTTGGCATCTTTACCTTGTGCATCGCGTTCGATATAGAAGTTGGTGCAAGGCGAGGGGGCACCGTTCCCAGCCCCACCTAAGATGAAGGAGTAAACGGGCTCGTGTTCGCTAGCAGCATCAAAGCGTTCGAGAGCCTCAGCCAAGTTGTTGCCTTTGCTGATGTCGAAGACATAGAGCGTGGGCGTGGCCTTGCTTGCGCTGCCGAAACCGGCGGAACAGGTGATGAGGTAGCGTTTGTTGTTGAACATGAATGCGCGGGCGGCAACGGCCTCTGCGGGCTGGTGCTCGGCTGAAAGACTGAACTTCTTTTCGGCAGCGTTGCCCGAAAGGGTGATGGGCATGGCCAAACCGCTATACAGATAGTCACCCGTATTTTCGTAACGATAGATGTTCATTGCCACCTTCATCTTCGGGTCGGCAGACAAAATGGTTGGCTCTGACACAGTCTTATGGTTTGAAACAGTGAGGCGAAGAATGTTCTGCGCCGTGTTTTCGCCAAAGAAGATGTGCCCATCGCCGTTCTTGTCGATGTTGAGCGACATGTTATCGCCATAGCGTTTGCCCGATTCGGGTATGTCTTGCACAGTGGAACTGAATATCACTTCGGGTTTCGATGTGGGCGTTTCCCAATAATAAATCTTCAAGGGCGAGGGCTTTCCGCCAGCAAGTGTTGCCATATAGATGTGCCCGTTGGCCAATGCGCCCATGTTGTAGGGGAACGTTCCGCCCGAAACATCGGTGAGGTCAAGCGGTATTCGGTTGATGTTACCCGCTTTGAGGTCGTCTACTTTCAGCAAGTGTGGCTTGTTGTCCGTACGTGTTACCACCAGCACATGCTGTCCATCGAAGTCGGCACAGCGTGTATATAATGTTTTAAAGTCTTCGTAACGATTGTCGCCAGCGAAACTATACACCTTAGCATCCTTAAAGTCGGCACCTATGGGCGGAATGCGTTTGCGCACAAACATGAAGTAGTCTTTGTACCTGTTGTGGTTAAGCACGCGTATGGTGAGTTTCTTTTGCTCGTCGTCGGGTGTCATCTTGCAGTCTATCTCGGTCTTGTCGAGTTGTGCACCGTCAGATAGTTTCGCTTCTAGTCGCAGTGCGGCGAAGTTGGTGAGCGTGTCTAGCTTGGGGAAGTTCACTTCTTTCTTATCTTCGTCAATTCTTCCTTCCACCACTTGGTCGCCCTTTTCGCCCGCGTTCATTATTTTAATGCCGAGCAAGTCGGTGTCGTAGGGCGCGTCCATGCTGTCGGGATAGTTGTCGCCACACGAAACAAATGCCGTCGCCATCATCATGGCAATGGCTGCCAGACCTATGTTCTTTATCTTGTACATGCCTTCTTTTGTTTAAAGTTTGTTGTTTGTTGAGGGGCTTTTTAAAGGAGTTATGGAGTTATGGAGTTATGGAGTTAAGCCAAATGCCTAGATGGCGTTAGCCATTTTTTCACCTTTTCACTTTTAGAAGTTAAGGAGTTAGGGAGCTAAGGAATTAAGCCAAATGCCTAGATGGCGTTAGCCATTTTTTCACCTTTACACCCTTTCACCTTTTCACTTTTAGGAGTTAAGTCAAATGCTTGTGAGCAGCGTAACTAATATCCTTTTTTCTCGTTAACTGAATCTCCTTGTTAACTCGGCAACTAAATTTCCTTGTCAACTCGTAAACTTATCAACTAAATCTCCTTGTTAACTCGTCAACCTCATTTCCTCTTCCCCTCGTCAACTAAATTAATATCCTTCGGGCCATCCCTTTGTTTGTGAGAGGTGATAGCCTCGTTCGGCGTATTTCCGAATGTCGTTGTAGCCGATGGGCGAGAGATAGGGGTTCACGTTGGGCAGGTTAAGGAAAGGAAGTCTGCCAATTGTCTCCTTGGGATAGAAGAAACCCTTCATGTCTTTGGCGTTCTTGCCATTGTAAGTAACGAGCTTGCCTGCCGCATTTTGTACACGATAGGCTCCCACAGTCTTTTCGTTTAGCACGCCGGGCAGTTCTGTTGGGAAGTTCACCCATGCGCCAAGAAGCAAGTCGGGGTTAGCATCGGTATCCATGTAGTTCAGCTTTTTCCATCGGCGCAAGTCGATAATGCGCGAGAACTCGAAAGCAAGTTCCATACGTCTTTCGCGTCTAATCTCCCACAACAGTTGTGGAACATCGGCATCTCGCTTGGGGTCGTTGTTCAGTTGGTCAAGTTTCATGGCTGCCGTTTGTTTTACGTGGCGTTGCATCGCCTCTGCATCGAGCGGCCTTTTGCGAATGGCGTTGACGGAGATGTCGATGTCGGCCTGTGTAACAGCCGCCTCGCCCAGCGTGGCTAGCTCGGCTTTTGCCTCAATCCAGTTAAGCAGCACTTCGGCGTAACGCATAACAGGATAGCCCGTAACGTTCTTGTCGCCCTGGAATTCGGGTGCAGGCGTACCTCCTTCGATGTTGAGGTAAGACAAGGCCGAACGTGGAATGAACTTCGTAACATATAGTCCGCAGCTTTTGGCATTCTCCGTTGGCTTGTAATAGAAGGTGGCTTCGAAACGCGGGTCGCGGGTCTTGATAAGACTGTCGAGCGTGAAATCCTTAGCGGCTGCCATTGTGGTGGAGTTCCAATCCTTACCATCGTTGCAGATAAACGCCTTGATCAGGTCGAGGTTGGGACCAAGGTCGGTGGGGTTGCTGGGCAGGCAATAGGATGCCACGCAGTGCGTAACGCCTTGTTCGGCATCGTATTTGCGATAGAGGATGCAGTCTTTCGAGTCGCTCAGGTTTGTAGAGCCGAAGAGCGAACGGAAGTCGGTAGCGATGCCATATTTGCCGCTGTCTATAATCATCTGTGCCGCCTCTGTGGCCAGTTTGAAACAAGCTTTGGCGCGTTCGTTGTCTTGATAATGGTATTTTTGCCAGCTCCCTTCGAACAAGGCCCACCTAGACACGAAGGCGGCCACCACGTAACGGTTTACGTTTTGTGCGCCATCGTTCAGGCGAACGTTCTGCATGGCGTACCTGAAATCGGAGAACACCGAGTCCATCACCTCGTTGCGTGGGGTGCGGTCTTTGTAAATTTCGTTCAGTTCGTCGCGATGTATCTCGTGGTTATAGTACGGCACGTCGCCGAACACGTTCACCAAGCGGGCATATTCCAATGCGTGGAAGAATCGTGCGATGCCCAACCAGTGGCGATATTGCTCGTCGGTGAGCTTGTCGGCCATCAGTTGCGCAATGCGGTCTTTCATCACATTGGCTTTCCTCACCCATGCAAAGTTCCATGTTGGCCCGCTGAATTGACTTTCCCAACCGAGCGACAACGTAGTGCTTCCCTTCGAACTGGGCACCGCTTTCGAGAACTGCGGCTGTGTTCCTTTCAGCACTACGTCGTCGTTAAAGTTGTAGTTGTTGTTCGGGGTGTATGCCGTAACCCCATACCCCACCCCATATCCGGGGAAGAAATTGGGATAAAAGGCATTGGCATAGAGCCTCACGTTGTTCTCGCTAACCCAATATTCAGGGTCTTCGGCCGAGGTAAGCGAGGGTCGGTCTAAGACGTCGTTGCACGCTGAGCAAACCAAAGTGCAAACGGCGATAAATGAAAATATTTTTAGTTTCATAGGGATTGCTTTTTAGAATGTGAGCTGTGCGCCAAACGAAAGCGACTTGAACACGGGCGTTCCCGTACCTGTTCGCCCGTTGTTGTAGTTTTGTTTAGAGGTGAACATCGAGTAACCGGAGATGGCTTCGGGGTCGATGGGCAGTCCGCGCAGGTTGTCGAAGGTGAAGAAGTTCTCCAACGAGAGATAGAGCCTTGCCCTTGTTAGGCCCACTTTGCTTATCCAATTCTGTTGGAACGAATATCCAAAGTTGATGTTCTTCACGCGGAGGTAGGCCATGTTGAGCAAGTACTTGCTCTGACGCTGCATGCTGAACCCCGTGCTATTGTTGCCTAGGTTCCATGCCCGCGGATAGAAGGCGTCTGTTCTGTCCTCTCGCCAGTAGTCGGTAGCGAAGGTCTTGGGGATTGCTCCTTCCTTGGCATTAAATCCGGGGATGGCCAACTGACCTTCTCCCCATATCTTACGCTTGCCAATGCCTTGGCAGAAGATGGAGAGATCAAATCCCTTATAGTCTACGCCGATGCGGAAACTATACTCGTAACGCGGCGTAGAGTTGCCTATCACGGCCAAATCGCCGTGGTCGCCGTTGGTTCCTGCACCTCCAGAGATGTATCCGTCGCCGTCAAGGTCTTTGAATTTCACGTCGCCCGGTGCAAAAACCAGCTTGTCGCCGTCTTCGTATTGCACTTGGTAAACGGGGTGGCGAGCCGTCTGCTTGTTGGTAGAGCGCAACGTACCTTTATATATAACGTTTGTGCGGACGATGTTCTTGCCGTCGGCATCGTATTCAAAGTCGTCCTTTTGGAAGAGTCTGTCGGTTACAAGGCCATAGATGTCGCCATAGCGGCGGCCTGTGGAGTATTGGTCGTAAACACTTCGCAGTTCCCACGGCTTTTGATAGTCGGCACCTTGAATAACGGTTGTGATGGCATCCGCCAGTGTGAAGTTGGCATTAACGCCCAGTCCGTTGGCGAAACGGTGATTGAAGTCTACAGAAACTTCCCAACCTTTGGTTTGCAAATGTCCGAAGTTTCCTTTTGGCGACGATGTTCCGAGGGTTACAGGCAGGTCGTCGCCGGGTACAATCATGTTTTTGGTGTCGCGCTTAAACCAATCGAACGTTACCCCAATCTTATTGTCGAGGAAACGCAGGTCTACACCAAGGTCAAGCGTTTCGATGCGTTGCCAGGTAATGTTCCTGTCTATTAAGGCGGGCGTTCCGAACAGCGGCACGCGCTTGTTGTTGCCGTCGAGCCACGTGCTAGAACCACTTTCCATCACGGCCCGATAGAGCGTGTTGGCCACAGACTGGTCGCCGATGCTACCCCACGATGCCCTGAACTTACCAAAGCTAAGCACTTTGATGATGGGTTGGGCCAAAGGTTCGTTGGTAAACACCCATCCGGCCGAGAACGAGGGGAAGGTTTGCCAGCGCAGATGCTTGGGGAACTTCGACGAACCGTCGCGCCTTACGTTGGCTTCTAGCAGATAACGGTCGGCGTAGGCATAGTTCAGGCGGCCGAAGAAGCCCAGTTGTGCCTCCCAATTGCGGTTTCCGTCGCCGTCATAGGTGCCTCCTGCCAAGTGGAACTGCGGGTTGGTTTGGTCGATAAGCCCGTTGCGCAGGGTTTCGTGTGAAGTCCATTTGCTGGTTACTTGGTTCATACCGGCCATGAATTTAAAGGCATGCTCTTTCTCTGCACCCAGCCTTAGGTTGTACGTGGTGTAGGCGTTGATGGTGTTGTTGTCTGTTGCCCTGCTGGACTGTTGCACATAGCTCGATGCCACATTCGAGTAATAGTCTGCAACGGGAAAACGATATGCAGGTTTTCCGCCTGTGTCTGTGCGGTTTCCGTTTTCGTCTACGTACACGGGATAACCGTTTTCAAGCCACTGAACGGGGTTGTACCACACTTGCCCTGCGCGGTATTGAATGGCCGACTCGTTCGTTTCCTGTGCGTTGTGGTCGTAAGTGTAATCCAGCTTAAAGTCCCAATTCTTGGTGATGTTTACGGTTACGCCGAGGTTGATGTTGAAATACTTGTTCTGTATGTTGTCGGTGTTAGCCGCACCCAGTTCGTAAGAGGGTTCGTGTAGCGGACTGCCATTGCTGGTTACGCCGATGGGGAACTGCGGGCTCCAACGGTAAAGGTAGAGCCAGGGGTCGGCAGATGTGGTTCCAACGCCGGGATAACGCTTGTTACGGTCGGAATAAAGCGAGCTCATGCGCACCGTAACCCACTGGTTAATCTCCGATTGCAGCGACAGCGTTGCATTGTAGCGGCGGAAGTCGTCTTTCTTTGCCGTGCGCGACATACCATCCTGGGTGAAGTAACCCAGCCCAATGTTATAAGAGGTGTTGCCCGACTTGCCGTTCACCGACAGGTTGTGCGTCATCGTTGGTGCCCAGTCGCGCACCATCGCTTTTACGCCATCGTAAAGGCGGTAGCCGTATTTCTCTCCGCCAATCACTTCCCAGTCGCGCCCATAAAGCACGGGGTCGTTCCATTTAACGCTGCCTCCGTATTTCTCTTGCCATTCGCGCATGCGCTTGATGCTTTCAGGACTTACGCGCCACATACCGCCGGCAGGCAGGGGCGCGCCGCGGTTTATTTGTGCATCGAGCGTGTATTGCAAGCCGTCGATGCCGCCCATCTCCAATTTCCTTGCGGTGCTTTGGAACGAGAAGTTGTTAGAGTAGTTCACCTCTAAGCGGTTGCTCTTGGCGCCGTTCTTCGTGGTGATGAGCACAACACCAAAGGCAGCCTTTGCACCGTAGATAGAGGCCGAGGCCGCATCTTTAAGCACCGATATGCTTTCTACATCGTTGGGGTTAACCACTTGTATGCTGGGTATCTCCACATTGTCGAGCAAGATGAGCGGCGCATTGCTGCCTTCGATGGAGCCAATCTGTCCGCGTATCTTGATAAGCGGGTCCGAACCCACCTCGCCAGTGGGTACGCGGATGTTCATGCCGGGCACAACGCCTTGCAGGCCGCGGCCGATGTCGGCAATGGGTCGGCTCGAAAGGTTTTTGTTAACGTCTACACTCGTTACCGCCCCCGTAAGGTTGGCTTTCTTTTGTGCGCCATATCCCACAACCACCACTTCGTTAAGTGCCTTGCTGTCTTCTTTCAGCACGATGTGCATGTTGGTTGTAGCCCTAAGCGTTTGGGGCAGGAAACCCACATACGACACCACGACTTGGGCGTTGGCAGAGGATAGGCGCAGTTCGAACTCGCCGTTTACGTTGGTTACATAGGCGTTGTTTGTGCCCTTTTCGGTAACACTTACGCCGATAAGCGGTTCGCCGTTGCTGTCTGTCACCACGCCCTTGGCCACCTTGCTTTGCTGTTGCAGGGCTATCGGGTTAGGCAAAAGGCCGTTGGCGGGCGTGCTGTTGGCAAGCGCCGCAGACGG
Organism: Prevotella sp. oral taxon 317 str. F0108; assembly: GCF_000162415.1. Taxonomy (NCBI): domain Bacteria; kingdom Pseudomonadati; phylum Bacteroidota; class Bacteroidia; order Bacteroidales; family Prevotellaceae; genus Prevotella; species Prevotella sp. oral taxon 317. The sequence continues at coordinate 141,014 of NZ_GG740074.1, forward strand.
CATGGCCCCAAGCGAGAGCGCGAGGGACAACATGAGCGTAGTTCGCATGGGTGCGGAACTAAGCGCAAGTCTTTTTCTTTGGAGTCCTTTGTGAAGGTTGTCCGATTGGGTAGATTTCTCGTTCATCTCATTTACATCTATTAAGATTCAACGTTTTTAGTTCTTTGTTGAGCGTGGCATCGCTGCCATTGCCGTCTCCTTTTTCTCGTCATTTGCTGTTTGTTCGCCAGCTAGTTGGGGTTGTATCAGTTGGCCGTTGTAGGCGAACAATACGTTCGGCAGGCTACATGGCCGTGTTTGCGAGTTAGGCGGACGAAGGCGACAGTTTAAGAATGTTTGGGCATCTGGTGCAGACCAAGGGCATTGCGCCGCGCTTGTTAAATGGTCTGATAGAGGGTGAAAGCGGCCTATTGTTAGGCTCCATCGCTTTGCGTATGGTGGTTCGTTGGTTGCGGTAAAGGCATTTGGGCGTTACGGTTTGGCCTTTTTGTCGGCATGCCGGTGCCTGCAACCACTTGTATAACGTGGTGTTGGCATTAACTACTGGTGTGCAGTAGGTTATTTGTTGCCATTGGGGATGTTGCTGTTTGGGTTGTATAGGTCATGTGTAGGATATTTTTGTATGATTGATACTTCTTAGAAAGGTTTTACAAATATAAGCTAAATATCAATAGGTTGGTTTGTTTTGATTGATTTTTAAGGCTTGTTTTCATATTGTTAATAGATTTTAATGTTTAAGACGGGTTAACTTCTAGTCTGCCTATCAATTGAGAGGCGTTTGTTGTCTTTGTGACACAAAACCAAGGCGAACAGAACCCGATTGTAAACCAGTATTGATAGGAGTATATTATCTTTTTGATGCAAAACCAAGGCGAACAGAACTCGATTGTAAACCAATATTGATAGGAGTATATTATCTTTATGATGCAAAACCAAGGCGAACAGAACTCGATTGTAAACCAGTATTGATAGGAGTATATTATCTTTGAGATGCAAAAACAAGACAGCCACTCCTCTCAGGTACGAAGTACTGAACAAGGATACGCTAAAATCCAAAATTCTGCCCCATTTGCCTGCTGAAAACCATGGCAAGGGTGCAAAAAAGTAATATTTTCAGTAGAAAATTCAACGCCATGAGTGCCCATTTTGTCCCCAATCGCCCAACTTGCCGCAAAAAATCGATTCTCGCGAAGGTTTGTTTTGATGCTAAAAAGGGGCAGTGTGTGAATGCGACAAAATGAATATTTATTTCAAAAGGTCGCCATTTGTACCCCTTTTGGGGCTGTTTGTTGCCAAAAATGGTGCAATATGGTGCAAAACGCATTGCGTTTTGGTGCTAAATGCAATGCGTTTTGATGCTAAATGCATTGCGTTTTGGTGCTAAATGCAGTGCGTTTTGGTGCTAAATGCAAGGTAAAACGGTGCAAAATGCCGTACAAAATGGTGCTAACCGCAAGGCAAAAAGCATAAATATCCGCTGAAATGGTATAGATATAACCCTCTCGAGCCAGTAAAGGAATGACTCGAAGGGGCAAAACAGCCCTCAAAAAGTGGTTTTTTGGGGGTAAAAAGTGGGTAATTGGACCTAAAAAATCGCGAGATGACAACCAAACTAGAAAGGCAAAATGGTGCAAAATGCAGCTATTTTGCCTAAAAACAGACAAAAGGAAAGACGTGAAAGAGGAGAAATGGTAGTAATTTGCCTACTTTATGACCTATTTTTTCGCTAGAACGGAGTGGAAAACAGACCGCTTTTGTAAAATAAAAGCAATGATTTAAGTTGACGAGTTGAGAAGTTAACAAGTTAACCAGTTAACCCGTCAACTTGTCAACCTGGTTATAGTTAAACAGAATTGCATTTGGAAAATAGTTGTTTGAAGAATGCAAAACGTGCGTTGCATAACATCAATAAGCCCTTACGCAGAGGAAAAGGAGTACTTTTGTTTGCTTACGATGCAGCTATGGCTTTCCAAATCCAATTCTGTTTGACTATAACTCGTTAACTAGTCCACTTGTTAATTCGTCAACCTGGTTAACTCGTCAACTGGTTAACTTGTTAACTCCCCAACTCGTAACCTCTACCTTATAAAGAGCAGTTCTCGATATTTGGGCAGCGTCCACAGCTCGTCGGCCACCAGCAGTTCCAGCTTATCCACTTCGTAGCGAATGGCCTCCATTCTTGGTGCGATATTGTCGTGATAGGCAATTGCCTTCTCTCTTTCGCATTGAATATTGTTAGCCACCTTACGTGCCGCAACCAGTTCTTCCACCTTCGTTTCGATGGTTTGCGTGCGTTGAGCAATCTCTTCGATGATTTTCACGTTGCGCGAAGTAAGTATGCGCGCCTTTTCGCTGGCGAAGATGCCGAACATACTCTGCACGTTCTTGGCCAATCTGCTTTGATAATGTGTGGCCACGGGTATGATGTGGTTCATGCAGAGGTCGCCCAGCACGCGCGCCTCAATCTGTATCTTCTTGGTGTAGGTTTCCCATTTCACTTCGTTGCGGGCTTGCAATTCGTTTCGGTGCATCACGTTCAGACTCTCGAACATCTGCACACTATCCTCGTCGAGATACCTGTCGAACACCAACGGACAGCTTGTTTCTGTGTCCAACCCGCGACGTTTGGCCTCTCGCACCCACTCTTCCGAATAGCCATTGCCGTCGAACACGATGGGGCGGCAGGCCCGTATGTCATCGCGCAACACGCTCACGATGGCGCGTTTAAGGTCAATGCCCTGCTGCACAAGTGCGTCTACGCGTTGTTTAAAGCTGTTGAGTGCCTCGGCAACGGCAGAGTTTAGCACGATGAGTGCCGACGAGCAGTTGGCCTCCGAGCCAAGGGCGCGAAACTCAAAGCGGTTTCCCGTAAAGGCAAAGGGCGAAGTGCGGTTGCGGTCGGTGTTGTCGATAAGCAGTTGGGGAATTTGGTCGATGTCTAGTTCCACTCCCTTTTTGCCAGCCACGGCAAAGCACTCGTCGTCGTCGGCACGCTCGATTTGTGCCAACAGCGTGCTGAGTTGCGTGCCCAGAAACGAGGAAATGATGGCTGGCGGAGCCTCGTGACCGCCCAGGCGGTGGGCATTGGTTGCACTCATTATCGATGCTTTCAGCAATCCGTTGTGGCGATACACGCCCATGAGCGTTTCTACGATGAACACTACGAAGCGCAGGTTGTCGTCGTAGCCCTTGCCAGGTGCATGCAACAGCACGCCCGTATCGGTAGACAAGCTCCAATTGTTGTGCTTTCCGCTGCCGTTAACGCCGGCGAAAGGCTTTTCGTGGAGCAGCACGCGGAAACTGTGCTTGCGTGCCACTTTCTTCATGAGCGACATCAATAGCATGTTGTGGTCTACGGCCAGGTTGGCCTCTTCGAAGATGGGCGCCAGTTCAAATTGGTTGGGCGCCACTTCGTTGTGGCGCGTTTTGCAAGGTATGCCTAGTTCTAGGGCCTGTATTTCGAGGTCTTTCATAAAGGCCTGCACGCGTTCGGGAATAGTTCCGAAATAGTGGTCGTCCATCTGTTGGTTCTTGGCCGAGTCGTGTCCCATGAGCGTTCGGCCTGTTAGCATTAGGTCGGGACGGGCAAAGTAAAGGCTCTCGTCAACCAAAAAATACTCTTGTTCCCAGCCTAGGTTGCAGCAAACCTTCTTCACATTGGGGTCGAAATATTGGGCCACGGCGGCGGCAGCGGTGTTAACGGCCTGCAACGAACGCAGCAGCGGCGCCTTATAGTCGAGCGATTCGCCCGTGTAAGAAATGAAGATGGTGGGGATGCAAAGCGTGTCGTCGATGATGAAGACGGGCGAAGTGGGGTCCCACGCCGAATAGCCGCGAGCCTCGAAGGTGTTGCGGATGCCGCCGTTGGGGAACGAAGAGGCATCGGGTTCTTGCTGAACGAGCAGCTTTCCCGAAAACTCTTCAATCATTCCACCCTTGCCGTCGGGCTCCACAAAGGCATCGTGCTTTTCTGCCGTGCCCTCTGTTAGGGGCTGAAACCAGTGTGTGTAATGTGTCACCCCGTTTTCGTTGGCCCATTGTTTCATGCCTTTGGCCACTGCATCGGCGATGGAACGGTCTAAACGGGTGCCGTTGTCGATAACGTCGGTAAGCTTTTCGTAAACGTCGGCGGGTAGGTATTTGTACATCTTTGCTCGGTTGAAGACGTACTTCGCGAAAAACTCAGATGGTCTTTCGGCGGGTGTAATCACTTCCAGCGGTTTCTTCTTGTAGGCTTCTGCCACAACTTCAAATCTCAAGTTTGCCATTGTCGATATGTTTTTTATCTATATTGTTGTGCTGATGATGGGCGAAGGTGGCCCCTTTATGCTGCCGCACTGACGCCCTATGCCTACAAAAGTACAACTTTTTGCGCGAAAAAGTGGCGTGTTGACGGCATAATGATGGGAAGGGAAAGGGGAAAAGGGTGAAAGGGTGAAAAGGTGAAAAGGTGAAAAGGTGAAAAGGTGAAAAGGTGAAAAGATAAAAAGATAAAAAGATAAAAAGTGAAAAGGTGAAAAGGTGAAAAGGTGAAAAGACGGCTAACGCCACCTAGGCATTTGGCTTAACTCCTTAACTCCCTAACTCCTTAACTCCTAAAAGTGAAAAGGTGAAAAAATGGCTAACGCCACCTAGGCATTTGGCTTAACTCCTTAACTCCCTAACTCCTTAACTCCTAAAAGTGAAAAGGTGGAAAAATGGCTAACGCCACCTAGGCATTTGGCTTAACTCCTTAACTCCCTAACTCCTTAACTCCTAAAAGTGAAAAGGTGGAAAAATGGCTAACGCCACCTAGGGTACATAAAATGCCCATGCGCGCCTTCCGGTTTGCTCCGAAAGCGGCATGGGCATAAATAAAAATAAACCCCAATCGGTTCATTAGACCGCATATCAAACATTTTAAGTTATGTCCATCGCTTCCTGGTATATTCCGTTCGCTTGTCGACATCTTGCCCATCTTATCCTTTAAACGTAGCCTGCTACGCCTTCAAGAACAAGACAGACAATAGTTTCAACAATCAAATGAAATCTGCACAGGCTTTAATGAACCGATTTGGGGTTAAACGTTATGGACTATTACTATTTCTTCACGAAGACGGGGAAAAAGAAGTCGGCCAAGACGTATTTAAATCCGTTGTTGTTCTTAGGCATGCCTGTTGGCGGCACATTGTCGTGCAACACGAAACAAAAGCGCGTAATGGGCCGTTCTTCCCTCCCTTCAAGGAAACCAGTTGGCCTTATGCTAAGTTTCCCTTCGGCGTTAGGCAATATACGACCAGCTATGGTTGTGCTCGTTGTAAGATACGACCAAAGCCTTTGGTAGTCGGCCACGAGATAGAGCAACGGCGTGTAATTGTCGAGTTTACCCCCGCATCTGACGCTACCGTCGAGCATGAACCTGGCGGGAATAGACTTCTTTAAACGGAATGGGATGGACACCTTGCCGTGGTTTGCACTGTTTATCCGAATGGAATCCTTGTCGAAAGTGCAGTCTATTTGTTGGCGTGTAAGGCCAGTGGTATCCAATTTTGAAAAGTAAGTCAAAGTCCAACTGCCGTTCATCTGCGTTTCTACATCCCAATTTTGCTGGATGTTGATACGTATGGGAAACCTTCTGCCCGAGCTGATGTCAACATATCCGTCTCTTTGCTTGTTGCCGTTGTTGGCGGCCACCTTGATGATTACCTTGCCGTTCTCTACTGTGGGCGAAAGCCATTCTCCCTGCTTGTGGGTAGTGACAGATACCCCATCGATGTGCCGGAAACTGATGACAATGCTGGTATCTTTGTTGCTTACCAGGTATTGGGTTCTTTCTCCTATGGTAAATCCGGGCAGCCCTTGTTGGTGAACAGGCACGTTAATGCTGTCGGTGCCAACCCAAATGGTGAGGTTAGCTACCCTAGAAGTGAACGACGTGTTTTGCGTTGCCTCAACGGTGACGACGTTTCCGCTGAACGTGCTTTTGCACCAATCGTTGGAAACGGCCGTTTTTGTAATGGGACCTGCGGCCTTTACGGTAACCCTTCCTGTGGAAGGTGCATCCGTGAAGGTGACGCTCGAGCTGTCTATGGTGATTGCCTTGTCGCCAAACGTTCGTCCCACATTGTCGTCATGGCTGCAAGCCACTGTTGCAAACAGGGCAACGGCGGCAAGGAATGCTCTGAAAATATTTTTCATATTGATATTCTCTTTACGTTTGTATTATTGCCTTCTTTTAAGTTTGAGCAACTGGTCCAGTCTCTCGTATGCGCGACCGAAGAGGTAAGCATTCGGCACTTTGAGTGCCTTGGCGTTGCCCAAGAAAGACCATTGACTATCGTATACGCCTAAGAACCAGCCGGATGAGGGGTATCCCCATTCCCCTTTGGGGCGGAAAACGTAAGCATTAGCCGCGTTGTCCCACTTCAATGAGAAACAGGCGCTGGGCGAAGTGGTAAGGCGCCCGGCAGAAGTTGAGAAAGTTGTTAACATCAATACGTTGCCATCTGGAAATCTTCTTATTTGTTGCGGCGCAACAATCATCGCCTCCTCTTTACGGTCGAACGTCAGCCTGATATTATATCCCAGCAACGCTCCCTCCATCTCGTAGCCCTTGTAGTCGGCTGTGAGTTTCAAGTCGACATCGAGTTCCACGCTGTAGTCCGTGTTGTTGAGGGAATAGACGGCCTCCAATGTGTATTTTCCTGCGGCATTGGCGTATGCCGGAAACCACTTCGGCTGTTCGGCTTTCAGGATTATCTCCTCATTGTTGGCGCCCTTGGCCCGATAGGTTGAGTCGGATGCGTTGAAGGTAAGCTCGCCGAAGGTTGTGCCACCTATTTGCAATGGGCGGTAGGTTCTAACGCCCCTGTCGGTAAAGGCGATGGCAGTGGTTTCCTCCTTTTGGCCGGAGTTGTAGGTCAGTTTCAGTTCCGAAGCATCCAGTTCGCCCTGAACATCAGTGCCATTCACCTTGCCTTTAAAAGACCAAAGCCCGGTGGGGGTGAAGTCTGCGCTGAAACTGTCCACCTTATTAATATACTTGGCTGCGGGCATGTCTAGCTTTCTCAGATACATCACGTTCTTTGTGCGGTAGCCGTGCACTTTTATGAGGTTCTCCGACACACTGTCTACCACGAACTCGAAGTCGCCTTTCAAGGCTTGGAATCTGGCCGACGACGGGTTGGAGAAATAATGCATCAAGGGGTTGTAGGTGTCGAAAGTGATGGCAGGCCCCACTTCGGAGGTCATTTTATAGTAAGACTCGTCTTCACGACTTGCGTCCAGCACGCTCCGCACCTTGCATTTCTCTCTGTCGAACTTTAAGGTGAAGGCGTATCCCCCATAGGCCTGTGTCCGTTCGGGATAGATGTCGAAGGCCCACCCATAGGGTGCATCCACTAGGGTTTTCTGCGTTTTGTCTAGATACTCTTGCAGGCGCAGCGACGATGCGTTGTCGAACACGTCGGCCTGGTCTTTTAGGCACGATTGCAAACCCAGCGTTACGGCGAGCGTCAGCAGTGCCGAAAGTATATGATGAATTTTCTTCATTGTTGTATGCGTTAGGTTTTGTTATAGTGAAATGTTGGTGAGGTCTACCTTTCCCTTTACGATATCGTCTTCTCTCCTAAGGTACACGTCGCGAAGTTTGTCGATGTCGATGTTCCAGGATTCACGCATGTAGTTCCGAACATAGTCTAGTTTGGTTAAGATATTGTCCTTTTGTCCTTTTGCATTGGCAATATCCAGCCAGGCGTTCCACTTTTTCGGAGAGCTGGTAACGTAGATGGAGAACATCTCGGCGAAGTCTTCCACGTCTGAATGTTGGGCATAGGCCGAGATGAAACCATGCTCGTAGCAATAGTTGGTGTTGGCGTATGGGCTCTCGCTCCATTTGTCGGCCACGTACCCTGAGCCTGTAACCAGTTTGAAGTCGGCCGAATAGGGCTTCGTTTGGTTCAGGATGTGGGTGAACTCGTGATAGACGGTCTTGAGGTAATAGGTATTGATATCCTCGGCACTTTGGATGAACTTGTCTATGAAGTTGGTGCCAGCAAGCAATATTTTCTTTCCTCCCTCGGCCGTACCCAGAATAAATGTGCCGTTGTTCTTGTATTCCCAGTTGCCGGTGAGGTAAATCAGTTTGGGGAAATTGGCCTTCGTGAAGTCGGGTCCGGCCACTTCGTCGAATGCTTCGAGGCAAGAATACTTCACGAGGTTGGCCATCTTTATGGCCATTTGGTAGCTTGCGGGCACGGTATAATACTTCATGTCGCTTTCTATGTCTTCGTATCGATACTTGAAATTGATGTTGTACGTAGACACATAATATCGGTCGAGCCAAAGGTCTAGTGGTGTGGGCGTACGCTTGTCGGCAGTTATTACGCTGTTGGGTGAGAGTTTCTCGTCAGCGCACCCCGCCATCGTCCCTATGCAGATAACAGATGCGAGGATATATAATAATGTATTCTTCTTCATTGCTGTTTTGTTAAGCGTTGGTTTGGTGTTGTCTCACTCATTTATTGCGTGGGTTCATCGGCACACCGGCATCCCTCACGTCTTGCGGCAGCTGTATGGCTCGCCTTGGATCATCGGGTGCCAAGCTGTCGGTAAGCTCCTGGGGCGTGCCGTTTTCGTTGATGAGGCGCCGCATCACGGTGATGTTGTAGCGTTTGATGTCGAACCATCGTGCGCCCGTTTGAAGCTGTTCGATGCGTTTGAAACCCAGCACGCATTGCAACATACACTCTTGCAGGCTACCCTCGGTGTCGATGGCGAACTTGGGATGTAGGTGTTTCTTGATGGTGGACTGCAACTTCTTGTCGTCACTGTACGAGTAGTCTATGGGTTTATAGAATGCCTCAATGCTTGTGGGGGTAAGCACCACGTTCGTGTTGACGATGTTCTGCATCCACGTCGTGAGGTCGGCCGCCGCCAAGTCGTATTTCTTAAGCATGATGTAGGCCTCTGCACGGTTGAGCAACGTCTCGTCGGTGGTGAGTATGGGCATAATCGAAGATTGGTAACCAGTGCCCGCCACGGGGTCGGTGTATTGGAAAAGATAGGGTATGCGCCAAGTGATGTCGTAGGTTTCTGTGGCGCCGACCCGGTAGAAGAACGGCCCGTTGTCCCAGTAATTGGCCTCTCCCCAAATGTTTTTGGCCAACATCGTCTCGTTGTTGTCTAGGTAAGGGCCGTGGGCGTATTTCTTACCTCTGGAGTAGTTGTTGAACAACAGGCCCGCTTCCGTATATGCTTTTTGCATAAGCAGGTTGCACTTGTTCTCCGTGTTGACGTACTTTAGGGTGTAGGCCTCGATGTTGCGTGTCATGCTTTGGTAGCTTCGCCAGTCTCTCAACAACGTTTGGGGCGAGCTGCCCAGGCATTCGTTGGCGTATTTTACTGCCTTCTCCCATTCTTCGTGGAAGAGGTAAAAGCGTGTGGCGAAAGCGTAGGCCGCCTTCTTGTTAAAGTGGAACTTGGGCACTTTAAGGTGCGCGTCGCCCACTAAGGGCAGGCCTTCTTCCAAATCCTTAGCTATCTTTTGGTAAACCTCGGCCACCGTTCCGCGCGGGTTCACTTGTCCGATGCGCGTGTCGGTGTCGTACATATAGTATATGCCCATGTCCGTGTTGCTGTTGGGCATTCCATAGTTCATGCAAAAGATATTGGCGAGCATGAAGTGGGCATAGGCGCGACAGAGCAAGGCCTCTCCCTTGCACAGTGCGAGCAACTCTGTTTTCGGGCCGCCCAGTTTGTCGATGGCTTTCAGTGCCTCGTTGGCATTGGCGATAGACGCGTAATATGTGCGCCACAGCCTGTCGGGCGAGTCGTTGGTGGTTTGGGTGGCGTCTTTCCAACGGTAGTATTCGTCTAGCGAGACGTCTGTCCTGGGGTTCTGATATTCGTCCACGTTGTCCGACATGTACTCGGCCATCACGAAATACGAGTTCTCAGGGTATGCCGAAACAAGAACCTGCCTCACCTTCTCGGGCGTGTCTATCTGCGTGCGGTTGTCGGGGTTCTCGTTCAAAAAGTCGTTGCAAGAGCCCAACAGTATTGTACCTGTGGCCAGTGCCAAACAGATGATATGTTGTTTTTTCATTGTTGTGTTCCTTTCGAGTGTTTAGAGTCCTACCTTAAGCGTAAGCGTAAATTGTTTGGCCATAGGTACGGCCACACCTCCTGTATTGAAGAACTCCGGATCTTGTCCGTTGAGTTTCTTGTCGGCATAAATTAGGAAGAGGTTCGTGCCTTGTACCTTAACCGATGCCGTTCGCAAACCGAGGTACCCCACCAGTTTCTGAGGGAAATCGTAGTTCAGCGAAAGTTCCTTCATGCGGATAAAGTCGCCCTTGGCGATGCGTGCGTCCGAATAGTTGTAGGCATTATATGCCCTGTACAGATTGGGATTGTCGTAAACCTGACGCAAGGTGGCGATGGTGGGTATGTCGGTGTACGCCTCGTCTCCAGGCGTGCGCCAGCGGTTGCGGAACTCTTTGGGCATGGCCGAGAGATCTGTATACCTAGACTTGAATGCGGGGTAAAGGCGCACAACGTTACCAAACGAATAGGTGACGAAGACGTTAAGGGTGAACCCCTTGTAGGTGAACACGTTGCCAAGACTACCCGTGTTGGTGGGGTCCGTGGGGCCTTCGTACTTCAAGAATTTCAGTTTCTCCGGGTCCGACTCCTGGAAGTTCACGTTGGTAATGCTGATGTTTCCCTCCTGATCTCGGAACGTTGGCAGGCCATCGCCCGTCAATCCCATGAACGGAACGGAAAACAAGGCACGCGAAGGGTAGCCCTTGCGAGCGTAACCCACACCGCTGATAAAGTTTATCATACGGCTACGGGCTTTCAAGTCGGTAATTTCGTTGTGCACATACGAATAGATGAAGTTGGTTTTCCAGCTGAAGTCTTTCGTCTTCAGGTTCGTCGTAGAGAGGCTCAGCTCCACACCGTTACTCTTCATTGCGGCCACATTACCGTATTTTACGAGAAAGCCGTCGGTGCCGTCGGTCGGGATGGGGCCAACCAAATCGTAGTTGTTGCGCTTATACCAGTCTACCGACATGTTGATGCGGTTGTTCAGAAATCCTGCATCCAACCCCAGGTTAAGCTCATGTTTCTTCTCATAGGTGAGGTCGGGGTTGGCCGGGCTCGTCCTTTCAAGTCCTGTTTCAGTGTTGCCGGTTCTATATCGCCATGGCGTATTGGCCTTGATGATGGCGAGGGCGTTGGTAACGGGCGGACGGTCGGCTGTGAGCGAGTACGACGCTTTGAGCGTGAGGTGCGACAACACCTTGCCCAACTTTTGGTCGAACCAGCTTTCTTCGTGGGCGTTCCACGCTCCCGACACGTTCCATGTGGGCAGCCAACGCGACTGGCGCGACAGGCCCAAGCCGTTTGTGCCCTCATAGCGCAGGGTGCCATTGATGGTGTAGCGGCCTTTCCAAGAGTAGGTTACGTTTCCGAAGAAAGCCGCACTGCGTGTGTTGGTGTTGCCCAGACCATAATAGTCGTTGCCGCCTTCTTGCATTTTCTTGAAGTTTTGGTAAGCCCAGTTGGCCTCTTCACCCAAGTCGTATTGCAGGCCATAGCCCTTGAACCAGGTGTTGTGCCTAGTGTACGAGTTCGTTTCCATGCCGGCGTAGGTGTTCAGGATGTGGTCTTTGTTGAACACGTCGTTGTAGCTTACCGATGCACGGAAGTCCCAGCCGAACATGCGGTTGTCTGCGCGCGTGATTATACCGCCATAGGGCATCACGCTAAAGGGTAGCGCAAAGATGTTGTCGGGGTCGTGGTAAAGGTAAGAGTTGGCTTGCCTTATAACCGTTGTCTGCATCGCCCTGTAAGCTTCGGCTTGGTTGGAATATTCGGTTACGTGGTGTTCGCGCGATGTACCTGCGTATTTCACTGCGCCCAGCACGCTGATGTCTACCTTGGTGATGGGCTTGTAACTAAGCTTGGCCTGTGCGCGGAAGTCGTTTACGTTTAGGTCCATAAAGTTGTTCTGCAACTCATGGAGAATGTTGAAGGGCGCGTAGTTGCTGGTGTAGAAGGTGTTGCGGTCTAGTGTTCGCGACGTGTTTACGGCATACGAGTAGGGGTTGATGTCGAAGTCGCGGCTCACCTCGCCCGTAACCACGTTGGTGCTGGCAGCTAATGTTCCGGGTGCCTCCTGCTTGCGGTAGTTGCCCGTGCTGATAAGGTTCAGTTGTAATTTTTTGCTAAGCTTGAAGGTGGCGTTGAGATTGGCCGTATAGCGTTGAACGTTGCTTCGGCGTGTCCATCCCGGGTCGAACATGGCGCTTAGCGAGGCATAGTATTGGGCCTTGTCGCTTCCGGCCGAGATGCTTACCGAGTGGTTGTGCATCACGGTGTTGGAGAACAGCTCGTTGAACCAGTCTGTGTTGCGGAACTCGGCATTGCGCAGGTAGGCTGCTTTGGCATCGGGTGTGTTGGCCAATGCAAACTGCCCCGTAACAGGGTTGTATTCGCTCAGCATCTGGTACATCTTGCCATATACGCCCGAGTTGGAAGCGTTGGCCGTCTCGGCATATTTCAGCCAGCCCTTTTGCTCCATGTCTTGGTACACGTCCATCTGCTCTTGCGAGTTCATCAGGTTAAGTTGTCTGTACGATGGTATCAGGCGCATGGTATATTCGCCCATGTAGTTGATGTGTGCCTGTCCGGCCTTTCCTCTTTTTGTAGTAATGACGATGACGCCGGCCATGGCGCGCGCACCGTAGATGGAGGTGGCCGAACCGTCTTTCAGTATTTGGAAACTCTCAATGTCGTCCGAGTTAAGTCCGGCGATGGCCGATGAGATGAGCGTTTCGGCATCACCAGAAGAGAGTTGGTCGGCACTGACATCCACCACGTCTTCCATTATCACCCCGTCTACCACCCATAGGGGCTTGCTGTCGCCGTAGATGGAGGTTGCTCCGCGTACGCGTATCTTCGGTGCCGTACCGAATGTTCCGCTTACGTTTTGCACACTGACGCCCGCTGCGCGCCCTTCCAACGAACGGCTCACGTCGGCCATACCGTTAATCTTGGCATCGGCCGCATCGATTTTGGTGGTAGAGCCCGTAAACAGGCGTTTGTCTGTGGTGGTCATACCCGTCACAACCACCTCTTGCAGGGTTTGGTTGGGGTTCATCCGCACGGTCATGCCGTTTTTGGCTTTGAGCGTTTGTGTGGCCATACCCACATAGCTCACGACGATTGTGGTTCCCTCGTTGACGTTGAGGGTGAATGCCCCGTCGACATTGGTAACGGTTCGCACGTTACTGCCTTGCACGCTGACGGTGGCTCCGATGATGGGTTCATCGTTTTCTGCCGAGATAATTGTTCCCGTGAGTTTACTTTGGGCCACTACTGTTCCTATAAACAAAAATAGGAAGGCCCAAAAAACGCTAAGTCGCTTTTTTTTCATACTTGGTCCTCATGTTAAGTTAAGCATTAATGAATACGTATCATATCAGTCGCAAAAGTATGAAACATATTTATATAGTGCAAGAAAAACGAAGTGGAAAATACATCTTTTTGCAGAAATATTACAGATAAGGAGTACTATTTGTATTACAGAACAGAAAAAACGCTAATTTATAAGAATTTACGATGTGGCAGATGTTGTGGTAGCGGGTACGTGTGCAGATAGTGCTGTGACATAGGCCAACAGGCTGCCTATTTAAGGTCAAGCCGGCCATTGGAGCCTGTGCAGATTCTGTTTGTTTGTCGGCATCTTGCCTGTCTTATTCTTGAAGGCGTAGCAGGCAACGTCGAGAGAACAAAATTGGCAAGATGCCCCACAAGCGTACGAAAGACAAACAAGCAGCAATGCAAACAACTTAAAATATCTGCCAAGCGGCCTAATGCCCCCATTTGGGTTTAATGCGCCTATAACAGAAGGGTTTGTTGCCTTTGCTATACCGACTCTAGATAAACTCTCCTTTCATATACAACGTTCAGAACTAACCAGCTCAATGGATTATAAACACACGAAGACACAACAACTCACGAATGCGCCAACCCATCAACTCAAAATATCATCAACCCATCAACTCAAAAAAATCAACCCACAAACTCAAAACTCATCAACCCATCAACTCAAAAAAATCAACCCACAAACTCAAAAACTCATCAACTCAAAAACTAAAAAACTCATCAACTCAAAAACTAAAAAAATCATTAACCCCAAAAATCAGAAGCTCATCAACCCACAAACTTATCAACCCATCAACTCAAAAACTCAAAAAATCATCAACTCAAAAACTAAAAAAATCATCAACCAAAAAAAATCACAAGCTCATCAACCCACAAACTCAAAAACTCAAAAACTTAAATTATTATTTTTTATTTTACAACAACGCTCTATTTTTCGTACCATTCTAGCGAAAATTTGGGGTAAAAAGTAGGTATTCAGGCACTATCTTCAGCCTTCCACGCCTTTCAAGATGTCTACTTTTAAGAACAAAACCTGCATTTTGCACCTTTTTGCCTTTCTAGTTTGGTTGCCAACTCATAATTTTTAATGCCCAACAACTCGCTTTTTACCCCTAAAAAGCCCCATTTTAATGACCATTTTGCCCTTTCGAGCCATTAAAAACGCAACTCGTAAAGGTTTTGTTTATACAATTTCAGTGTATTTTTATACTTTCCGTTTCGCATTTCGCACCATTTCGTACTGCATTTAGCACCATTTTACCTTGCATTTAGCACCAAAACACACTGCATTTAGCACCAAAACGCCTTGCATTTAGCACCAAAACGCACTGCGTTTAGCATCAAAACGCACTACATTTAGCAGCAAACAGCCCAATAACTGGTGCAAATGCCGGTTGCTTTAAATAAAAATTCATTTTGTAGCATTCACAGGCTACTCCCTTTTTGCATCAAAACCAACCCTCGCGAGAATCGATTTTTTGCGGCAAGGTGAGCGGTTCGTGGGCAGAAAGGGCACTCAGAATGTTAAATTTCTTACCAAAAATTAGACAAACCGCCTAAGTGGGAGGTTAAAAGTAAAGGCAGTTTCATTGTGCGTTTATTTGTTGGCAGGTGTCTAAGTTCATGCCTTTGTAAGGTTACGTACAAGTAAGTTTACGCTGGTTCGGGATAAATGTCGCTTTACGCGGCATACAAACAAACCGCTATGGCAAACTCACCATAGCGGTCTTATTTGTGCAAAGCGGTCTACTATTAGGGCTTAGCCTGCCCGCCCGTCAAAAGATGTAGCCGAAGCCCACATTCAGATAGATGGGGTGCATGGCAAAGGTGATGGTGTGGAAATCGGCATTAAAGATGTTGTTAAAGCCGTAAGTAAGGTCGGCGTTCACCGTGAAATGCTTGAAAGCGCGCCACGAACCGCCCATTTGCCAGCCCCAAAGCCAGCGGCGAAGGTCGTTAGAGAAGTTGTAGGCGGCCGTTTGCCCATTGGTGAAACCAACTTTCTCGCCTATGGGCGACCCACTGCGCAGGTATCCTTCGCTCACAAAACCCGAAAACTCGCCGTCCATTCTGTACGATACATACAGGCCTGCACGCAACTTCCAGCTGTCGCCCAGCCTATAAGCCCCTAGTACGGGCAGCGTAACGAACGAACTCTTGTAAACGGTGTTCACATCGCCCGTCCAATACCCCGAAATGCGTTGGCCGCCGTCTATTATCTCCATGCCGTAGTTTTTCACTGTGGCGGCTGTTTCCATGCCTTTCTCTTCCAACCGTAGGCCAAGGGTTATGCCCAAGTTCCTGTTGCAATCTAACCATTTGGTCATCATGCCCGCAATACTTCCGTTAAACTTAGGACTATAACTGTTTATCTTCCTTATTTCTTTTGGCAACGGCATCGGACTTGCGCCGCCAATGTTAACGCCAGCGCGCACTTCGTATTCCCATCCGTTTTTTTCGGATTGTATTAGGCTTTCGTTGCGTTCGTTTTGCGCAAAAACAGCTGTGGCAGGTGCAAAGGCCACGAGCGCAAGAGCCAATAGGATATGTTTTCTTCTCATCATTAAGCTTTATTCGTGAAACAATTGCATCTCGTCTACCCACAATGTGCTGCCAACGGCACCGCGGAAGAAGGCACCGCCTTGGCTCGAAGACATCACGATAGCCAAGTTGTACTTGCCGCTGCGTAGCTTTTCGGGGTCGAGCGTGCGCCCCTCAACGCTCTCAAAGGGCATAACAAAGCGTGTCCACTGGTCTGTTGCCTTGCGTTCTTTCACTTGTGCTATCATTACAATGTTGGGATGCGTCTTGATATTGGTTCCGTCTAGGTACGGAACGTCTTTCGTGCTCTCGTACATCACGGCATAGATGTCGAATGTGTCGCTTTGGTTGGGTATTTCTTTCGAGTATTTGTCGATAAGCACGTTGCCTGGCTTATATTTATAATACCCAACAACGGCCACGGGCCTGCTGGTGTAGGGCAAGCCAAAGCGAGTGGATTTGGCCATGTCGCTAAGTTCAACCGTAAAGTTACCAAGAAACAAGTTTCCTGCGGCAATGGGCGCATACAACATCTTCCCAAAAGCCCCGGTACTCCTTGTAACAAGCTTTGCGCACTTTCCTATATAGCCTTCGTCGTCTTGCGCCGTAGGAAAATCCTTTGGTTTAGCCGCCTGGCTGGCTATCATATAGCCGGGATTTCCGCTGCTCCATTCTGTCTTCGAGCCGTCCGTGTCTATCTCATACAGCTTTTCAAACTTGTTAACTCCCTCGAAAGTGTAGTATTCTACGTTCTCAAAGTGGTATTCGGTGAGCAAGTCGGTGATAAATCTCACGGTGTATGTCTTTTTCCATCGCCCGTCTTGCGAAGTAACCACATAGGTTTGCGGCTTAGTGAAGTCTCTTTCTGTTCCGCTGGCGGGCGATATTGTCGCGCCAGGAGTAAGTTCGAAACGTGGGGCAAGCTTGCTGCGGTCTTCCCATCCGTTGATATAGAGCTTCACTTCGTCATTAGTTATCACCGGTTCGCGTATCAGTAAGTTGCCGTCGAGGTGAAAGGCAGTGATGTCTGCCTCGGCGTTCAGTGCCTCTTCGCGTATGCAAGCCGTGAAAATCGTCGCTAACGCGAGTGCGGCGACAATGGCTTTAAATGGTTTTGGAAATCTCATAAATACTAAATTTATTGATGTATCGTGGTGCAGAGCAGTGCATCGCCCTACGCAACGTTGCTTGTCAAAAGACAAAACGCACTGCAAAAATACGACAAATATTTTAAACGGCCGTGATTTTCAGTGGGATTATAAGCGTTACCTGGTATATTTCAAAGAGATATAAACGGCAAATTCAACGGACAAACATTGGAAAATAGGAAAGGAATGCTTATCTTTGTTCCAAATAAACGATGGAATTATGCAAGTTATAACTATGCGAGAATTTAACGCCAATCAGAATAAATACTTTGAGTTGGCTGAGAACGAAGTGGTTTATGTTGTTTGGAAGGATGCCCGGCTTATTGCTATTCGTGCCACAAGCAATGAAGACGACCTTTCGGAGGCAGAGTTGCAATCTATCCAAAAGGGTCTTGACGACATCAAGAACGGCAGAACGTACAGAATGCACGAAGGGGAAAGTCTGAAGTTGTCTTGACTTTTAATGGTTCTATAACTTGGGTGGAGTTTGTTTTCTTTGTGTGGTAAAACCAAGATAAACATTCTGCTCATGCACAAAGTACTAGACGAGAATACGATAAAAACCTGAGATATTGCCCCAAGTTGTCTGTGGCAAAACGTGTTTGTGTTTCAGAAGGCGACTTGGCGGAAGTTGTTCCATACGTTTTCTACAAGTTGAAAGCCTGGCTATCAATGGCAGATTACTTCTGCTTTTCCATGATGTCGCCTTGGTTGGTGGTGAGCAACATCCCCCACAACCGCTCGCGCTGGCCGTTGCAAGCCTACATGTTTTCTGTGTCGTTGCCCACTCGCGCGTGTTTACGGCATAATTCTTTTTGTATAGTTTTTAGTAATAAATTTAACATTATGAGCGCCTTTTTATCCACCAATCGCTCACTTGGCTGCAAAAAATCGATTCTCGCGAAGGTTTGTTTTGATGCAAAAAGAGGTTAGCATGTGAATGCAGCGAAATGAATATTTATTTAAAGAAGTCACCATTTGCACCAACTTTTGGGCTATTTATAGCAAAATATAGTGCAACATGCCGCTAAACGCAGTGCATTTTGGTGCTAAATGCAGTGCGTTTTGGTGCAAAACGCAAGGTAAAATGGTGCTAAACGCAGTGCAAAATGCAGCTAAACGCAAGGCAAAAAGCATAAACATCCACCGCAAATGTATAAACAGAACCTTTAAGAACCATGAAATACATGGCTAGAAATGGTAAAATGGTGGTTAAAAAGTTGGTTTTTGGGGTCTAAAAGTGGGTTTTGGGGCTGCAAAAATCATGGGCTGGCAACCAAACTAGAAAGGCAAAATGGTGCAAAATGCAGGTGGTTTTCTTAAAATTGAACATATTGTAAGGCGTGAAAGACTAGAAATAGGGGCGATTTACCTACATTAGGGCCTATTTTTTCGCTAGAACGGAGCAAAAATTAGAGTGATATTGTAAAATAAAAGATAATGATTTAAGAATTGAGTGGATGTGTTTGTGGGTTTTCCAGTTTGTAAGTTGATGTGTTCGGGAATTGTTGGTCTTTCGTGAGTTTATAAGCCAGTGGTTTGATTTGCAAAGCTCAAGGCGCGGTATATACATGGTTTGTTGCAAACCTATATAAAGAAAACACGCTGCTTCTCTCAACGAGATGCAGCGTATCACTATGTTTAACTAAAAATTCTTTCTTAACAAATGAAAGCCTCACGGTTTCCATTGTCATCCGTTAAACAATCTAACAATCTACCTTAATCTAATAACTAAAAACCTAAATCTAATATTACTAACCTAAACAATCTATTAACCTTTTGACAATGCAAAGTTACAACGACTTTCACTTTCTCGCAATACTTAGCACATACTTTCGTTATAAAATCGCGTTATTCTTGATGTAAATCAACATTGTGTGTTCGAACACAGCCTAATTAATGTTCGCAATTTGTCTGTTTTACTGCCTTTTTGCTGTATTTTTCCCCATCTCGGCAATGCATTCGTACCGCATTGGGCCGGAATATGCCTTTTTCGTAGCAACCGCATACAGTTTTCGCAGTAACCGCATGCCATATTTCGGGATAACCGCATGCCACTTTCGTATCAACTGTAAGCCTTTTTCGTAGCCACTGCATGCCTTTTTCGTAGCAACCGCATGCCACACAAGGCAGCCTTAACCTTTGGCGTTTGAATATTTTTCTGTAAGTTTGCAGTGTCGTAGCGATGCGCCAGTGCACAGCCAACGCACCGCCATACACCCACTTGAACACCAAATACACATATTATATATATAGGATGCGAATACTGATTGTTAACACAAGCGAACGCACAGGCGGAGCTGCCGTGGCCGCAGGAAGGCTTGTTTCGGCCCTAAACAACAGTGGCGTGCAGGCACGAATGCTGGTGCGCGACAAGCAAACCACCAATCCCGTGGTGGTCGCATTGCCCAAAGGCGTGCGCAGCCGATGGCGTTTCCTTTGGGAAAGGTGGACTATCTTTTGGCATCTCCACTTCAATCGCCACAACCTTTTCGCCATAGACGTGGCCAATACGGGCGCAGACATCACTTCGTTACGCGAGTTTAAGCAAGCCGACGTTATCCATCTGTCGTGGATTAACCAAGGAATGCTCTCGCTCAGCACCATCCGAAAAATCGTGAACAGCGGCAAACCCGTGGTGTGGACCATGCACGACATCTGGCCAGCAACGGCCATTTGCCACCTAACTCTTGGCTGCAACAACTTTAAGCAGCAGTGTAGGCGATGCAAATACCTGCCAGGCAGGGGTGGCGACAACGACCTTTCGGCCAAGGTTTGGAACAAGAAGAAGCGCATATACGAGAAAAGCGACATCCATTTTGTGGCATGCAGCCGATGGTTGGCCGACCAAGCGCGCCAAAGTCAGCTGCTGCGCGGCCGCCATGTGTTCGCCATTCCCAACCCCATTGATACGCGCGTGTTCGCTCCGAAGAACAAAATAGAGTCGGCCCAGCGCATGAACCTGCCCACAAACAAACGCCTAATACTCTTCGCCGCACAGCGAGCTACCAACGCAAACAAGGGTTTGGCCTATCTCATTGAGGCCTGTAACCTGCTGGCGGCGCAATATCCAGAGCTGAAAGAAAGCATCGCGCTGGTGGTTCTCGGCGGAAAAGCCAACCAAGCCGTGGCCGAACTGCCCTTCCCCACCATCCCCATCGACTATGTTAGCGACACCGCTACCCTCGTTTCGCTTTATAATGCCGTGCACACATTTGTCCTTCCATCGCTCTCCGAGAACCTTCCCAATACCATTATGGAGGCAATGGCATGCGGCGTGCCCTGCGTGGGCTTTAACGTGGGCGGCATTCCAGAAGAGATTGACCATCAAAAAAACGGCTATGTGGCGCGCTATCGCGATGCGGCCGACTTGGCACAAGGCATCAGATGGGTGCTGTGCGAGGCCGATTATGCCGAACTTAGCGCGCAAGCCGTGCGCAAGGTGTTGGCCAATTACTCGCAACAGGCCGTTGCCCTTCAATATATAGAGGTGTACAATCAGGCACTCGCCTTCAAAAAATGTATGTTATGATAAGATTTTCGGTTATTACCTGCACCTATAACGCCGCCGCCGAGCTACCCCGAACGCTCAAAAGTGTGGCCGAACAAACCTATCCGCACGTAGAACACTTGCTGGTCGACGGACTTTCTGCCGACAATACGCGCCAGCTTATCGACCAATATGTGGCCGATATGGCCCAAACCGAAAGTCTACACACCATAAAAGTGAAGGCCGAAACCGATGCCGGGCTGTACGATGCCATGAACAAAGGCATCGAAATGGCCACTGGCACCTATCTTGTTTTCATCAATGCGGGCGACGTTTTCCCTTCGCCCCAAACGCTCGAGACCGTTGCCAACGCCGTTGGCGAGGCCGAAACGCTGCCTGCCGTGCTTTATGGCGACACCGACATTGTAGATGCCGACGGCCGTTTTCTTCGCCATCGCCGTCCTGTTCCGCGCCAAGGTCTGTCGTGGCGGTCGTTCAGTCGCGGCATGTTGGTGTGCCATCAGGCCTTTTACGCCCTCACTTCGCTGGCCAAACAAACGCCTTACAATCTGGCATATCGTTTTTCGGCCGACGTAGATTGGTGCATCCGCGTGATGAAAGCAGGCCAAGCGGCCAATCTACCCCTTAAAAACGTGCAAGCGGTGGTGGCCAATTACCTCGATGGAGGAATGACCGTGAAAAACCATCGCGCCTCGCTTAAAGAGCGTTTCGCCGTTATGCGCGCCCATTACGGCCTGCCCCTTACCCTTGCCATGCACGCTTGGTTTGTGTTGCGGGCTATTGGAAATAAGTTTAAAAGCTAGCATTAGTATTGTACGGGGAAACTTCGATAAGAACATTTTTTAATCTAACAGTTAATGAGATTTATATTCTTTATTTTCTTTTTCTTTGTGTCGCTCTTTGCGAAAGCCGGCGATAGTTCAAAGCTTTTCGGATACAGGTGGTGGCCTCATTATCAACATCTATTCTTTCGGTTTGATTTAGGCACAACCGCTGTACAAAAGCAATTACGTCTCGAAATCGTAGCACCGCTCAAAGGCGTTTGGAGTACGCTGTTGCCTACATACCACCTTAGTGGCGAAGCAAACGACATTACGCTGAAAGTAAAATACAAGTCGAAAGACGTACAGCACTTTTACGTAACACTCAACTCCATAACTAATGGGGCGCGTATAGCCCGTCGTGACACGATAACGCTACCCGCATCGCCCAATTGGGCAGAAGCCACAAGTCAACTACATTTAAAGCACACCGACCTGCTAGGTGTTTCTTTCGAGGCTATGGGGAAAAAAGATACGGTAGGAACAATTCAACTTGCCGATTTTGGCCTATACGCAGACGGCAAGAAACTAAGTAATGAAGTGTCCGATGTAGAAGTTGCACCATTGTTTCAACGCAGCGACTTGCTTAATTGGACTTTCGGTAACTACGGAAACATCCCTTGCATGGATAGCCCAATACTTGGCATTGCCGAAACTATACACGGCACAAAGACGATGAATGCCGTAGCCATGGACATGATGAAAGAACGCATACTGAAATATCAATGTAAATTGGTGATGTTAGAACTGCCCATGGAGAGTATCTTCTATATAAATAGGTATGTAAAAAACGACCCGCGTTTTAAGTTTTCTTACATATCGAATTACATTGACAACCCTTTACTTGGCGAACCTACAAAGGCTTTCATTGAGTGGCTTAAGCAATATAATGCCACCCACGACAACAGTGTGTCGCTCCTTGGTTTCGATGCCAATTTAGAATGGATGCAAAGCGAAATCAATCTTTTTAATTTCTTCTATACACTTAATGATGGAAAGAACGCTCCTGAAATGAAAAAAATCTGTAAGGCAGTGCTTCAAGATATGGGTCCTTTCTCGAAAAGGGACATCGCGGCCTTACTCGACAGCAGCGAGGTTGTGAAAAGCTGCCTGCAAAAAGATGAGCTGTTGCTGGTGCGTAAGAGCATAAGGCTAATGCAATGGTTCGCAAAACACAGTGTCCGTTTCGGACAACGGGACACGTTGATGGCGCAGTTCGCTCAATTTGCCATCGACAGCGTCTTCCCCAAAGAAACAGTAGTTACAATGTATGCTCACACAGGGCATTTAAACTACTCACAGGCAACATCACTTGTGCACCTCAATTATTTTGGTGCTGGGCATTACCTAAAAGAGAAGTATGGTGAAAACTATCGTTGCATAGACATTGCCACTTATCAAGGTGCAACAATCGTAAGTGCTAAGTTTGGCGCTTATGCTGGTGGCAAGCTTGCTGCCGTACCACAACGCAGCATTGAATACCAGTTGGGACAGTTGGGCGTAGACTCGGTTTACTTACCTATGAGTAAACTTCAATCTAGCGAAGCTTTGCAAATGCGTATGGCAGGGAATGGAAGCATAAAGGTGCAATTCGCCTATTGCTATCCTCAAACAAGGGTGGATGGTGTGCTCTTTGTTCGCAATGTCGAACCGGTGATAAAGAGTGAACGGGTTATAAAGGGATGGCAAGAAGGAGACATACCAATGCTTAATGCCTACAAGGAGGCACTAGACAAAATGAAAGCCATGTAAATAACCACGATATGAAGATTGCATTTCTAACAACACTAGACCCCGAAGACACTAATACATGGTCGGGAACGTCATACCACATCCTGCAAGCCTTATGCAAGAGCCATGATGTGAAAATAGTTGGGCAAAATATGCTTGCACAAGCATTGTTCTTTGCAAAAGGAAACATATCCCCCAAACGAGATATGCGAGAATATTCTCCTGTCTTTTGAAAATTGTGTGCTGAAGAAGTGGCAGATTGCGACCTTGTGTTCTTTGGCGACTTATATCTTAGTCTATTCCTTGATACAAACATTCCCATGGTTCATTTAAGCGACGTTATCTATCACGCATTCAAAGACTACATGCACAACGACAGCAAACCTGAGGAAATAAGACAAACAGAAGATGCGGAGCGCAAACTCTTAAACAAATACAACACCATTATATACAGCTCTGAATGGGCGAAGCAAAGTGCAGTTAGCTATTACGGCATCGACCCTTCGAAGATACATGTGGTGGAGTTTGGCGCGAACATTCCTCATCCCAACGATTACCAAATAGACATTGACACAAGCGTTTGCAACTTGGTGTTTGTCGGGCGAAACTGGGAAAAGAAAGGTGGCGACAAGGCCTTGGGGGCATATCGGGAGCTAAAAGCTATGGGAATGAACTGCACACTGACCATCATTGGCTGCCAACCGCCTTATGCAGAAGACGAGGGCGTCGTGGTTTATCCCTTCCTCGACAAGTCCAAACCCGCTCATCTGTCGAAACTATGCTCCATACTTCGCAACGCGCATTTCCTCATTCTCCCCACCCAGTTCGACGCTTTCGGCATCGTGTTTTGCGAAGCCTCGGCCTACGGTGTGCCAAGTGTGGCTGCAAACGTGCAAGGAACGGGGCAACCCATCTGCGAAGGTAAAACGGTTTCTTGCTCCCACCCACGGCAACGGCAATTGATTATGCCCAAAAGATACACTCGATATTCTGCGACAAGGACAAATACATCGCACTAAGAAAGTCGTCGCGCAAGGAATACGAAACCCGATTGAACTGGGACGTATGGGCAAAGAAAGTGAACATCATACTGGAACAGACCATCTTAAACTACAAAAAGACGTATGGAAGACAGCAATAACGGGTTTTACCTACCCGTATACGTTATCAATTTGGAAGAGCGTACCGAACGCCGGCAGCACATTGAGGAACAATTCAGCGACAGAACGGAGTTCGAGCTTACGTGGATAAAGGCTGTAAAGCACCCCATTGGCGCAGTTGGGCTCTGGAAAAGCATGGTGCAAGCCATACGAAAGGCTGAGGAAAACGAAGACGATATCATCGTTATTTGTGAAGACGACCACACCTTTACCCCTGCATACAACAGGGAATATCTCTTCCGTAACATCCTCGAAGCCGAGGCGCAAGGCATCGAATTGCTTTCGGGAGGCATTGGGGGGTTCGGCATGACCATACCCGTTGCAGACAATCGCTATTGGGTTGACTGGTTCTGGAGCACGCAATTTATCGTTGTTTTCAAGCCTTTGTTTAAGCGAATACTAGATTACGACTTTAAGGATACCGACACGGCCGATGGTGTGCTGTCGGCACTTACCCTGGATAAAGCGACCATGTACCCCTTTATCTCCATACAGACAGACTTTGGCTACTCGGATGTTACACGCACCAATAACGACAGCGTGGGGCTGGTAGACCATCTTTTCTTGCGCTCTACCTTACGTTTGCGTATCGTTCAGCAGGTTGCGCGCAAATATGGGAGAACTGTTCATGGAAGACAATAAGCGCAATGAAAGGTCGGAAGAGGTGCAAGCCATCGTAGACCGTATGCCCACGGAGTGGGTTAAATGGGTTGCACTGTGCGTTGGCGTGCTGATGGGCATCGTCGTTTTGCTTGGTTTCCTCATTCAATACCCCGACACGGTAGACGGCCCCATATCGGTTACCGCTAACACCGCGCCCGTTCGTTTGGTGGCAAACGGCAACGGACGCATATACTTGTTAAAGACAAATAAGACCAAGGTGAAGAAAGGCGACGTTATATCTTATCTTGAAAGTGGAGCCAACTATCGACACATCCTGAAAGTGGAAGGCTTGCTAAGCAACCTTAACAAGAACATGCAAGCCGCCATAGACCTTCCCGATACGCTCATATTGGGCGAAGTGAGTTCGGCCTACAATGCGTTTATGCTGGCCTACATGCAATATCGA
The DNA here is from genome assembly GCF_000162415.1 of Prevotella sp. oral taxon 317 str. F0108. Lineage (NCBI taxonomy): Bacteria > Pseudomonadati > Bacteroidota > Bacteroidia > Bacteroidales > Prevotellaceae > Prevotella > Prevotella sp. oral taxon 317. The sequence goes on from NZ_GG740074.1 coordinate 166,429, forward strand.
CGCGTGCTGTCGTCGAACATCTATGGCACGATGCATAGAAACCTACGCCAACAGATAACTTCGGACAAGTCTGTAATAGCTAACATCAACAATGAAGTGGCGCTTAAACGTCAATTGCTTCACGTTTCCGCTAATCAGCTCAAGAAAGACAGCGTATTGCTTGCAGCCAAAGTAATCAGTGAGCAAGAATTTCAACAACAGCATGCCGCACATCTATCGTTACAAGAAGCTTTGCTCAACCTGCAAAGTACCCGAATGTTGAAACAATCGGAAGTAAACCACAACCAGATGGAAATACAGCGCATTCTCTTAGAAGAGTCTGAGTCTAAGGATAAGGTTTACACAGATTTTGTTACGAGAAAGAACGAACTGTCTAACGTAATCAATATTTGGAAAGAACGATACTTACAATACGCGCCTGTTGCAGGCCAACTTGAATACCTTGGCTTTTGGCGAGACAACCGCTTTGTTCAGAATGGGCAGGAGCTGTTTTCTATCATACCCAGTAAAAACAATATCTTGGGCGAAGTCACTATTCCCTCTTTTGGCGTGGGAAAAGTGGCCATAGGTCAGCACGTCAACGTTAAAATAAGCAATTTCCCCTACGATGAATACGGACAGCTAAAGGGTGTTGTAAAATCTATTTCGCGTATTAGCCACAAAATGAAGGTACAAGATAAGGAAGTGGACGCCTATCTCGTGTTGATTTCTTTTCCACACGGCACGCTTACCAATTTCGGTAAACGTCTTCCGCTCGATTTTGAAAGCAACGGTACCGCCGAGATTATAACGAAAAGAAAACGGCTGATAGAAAGGCTGTTTGATAACCTCAAAGCCAAAGGCGAAAAATAAGATGATGAAGTTTTGTCGATTTCCTGTAGAATATCAGATGGATTCACATGACTGTGGACCGGCCTCACTTAAAATCATTGCCAAACATTTTGGCAAATATTACTCGTTGCAGTATCTCCGCGACCGTTGCGGTATCACCAAAGAAGGTGTGTCGTTACACGACATTAGTGTTGGAGCAGAAAACATTGGTCTTCGTACACTGGCTGTAAAATGCGATGTCAACGAGATTGTTAACAGTGTTCCTTTTCCCGCCATCATATTTTGGAACAACAATCATTTTGTTGTGGTGTATCATGCCGACAAGAAACGCATTTACGTTTCCGACCCCGCAAGAGGGCGCGTAAAATATTCGCACGAAACGTTCAAACAAGGTTGGTATCAGAGGGGCGAAAACCAAGGCGTGCTGCTAGCCGTTGAACCCACAGTCGACTTTAAGGAAACCAAGGCCGAAAAAGAGCAAAAACGAAATAGTTTTCTAAGCATTCTAAAGTATTTCACCCCATACTCGCACTCGTTTGCTTTGATTTTCGTGATCATGTTTATTGTTACGGCATTGCAAGGTGTGCTGCCTTTTATCTCAAAAGCGGTGATTGACGTGGGCATTAAAACATCCGACGTTAACTTTATCAACATGATACTCATTGGCAACATTAGTATTCTGTTGAGCGTAATGGTTTTCAATGTGCTCAGAGATTGGATCTTGTTGCATATCACTGCACGCGTTAACATTGCACTAATATCCGATTATCTGATAAAACTGATGAATTTGCCCGTCACCTTCTTTGAAAACAAGCTGATGGGAGACATCCTGCAGCGTGCGCAAGACCACGAACGCATTCGCAGTTTCATCATGAACAATTCTCTGTCTCTCATTTTTTCTATGCTTACCTTTGTGGTATTTGCCATCATATTACTGATATACAATGTGGTTATCTTTCTTATTTTCTTGGCAGGTTCTGCACTTTATGTGGGCTGGGTTTTACTTTTCCTAAATGTTAGGAAAAAGTTAGATTGGGAATATTTCGAACTCCTTTCAAGGAACCAAAGCTATTGGGTGGAGACGGTTTCAGCCATTCAAGATGTGAAAATAAACAATTACGAAAAGCAACGCCGCTGGAAATGGGAAGAGATACAGACACGGCTATATCATGTCAACAAGCGCGTACTCGCCATAACAAACATGCAAAACCTGGGGGCACAGTTTATTGAAAGCATAAAAAACATGGGTATCGTGTTCTTTTGCGCTGTGGCCGTCATCAATGGCGACATAACCTTTGGGGTGATGATTTCCACACAGTTCATTATCGGCATGTTAAATGGGCCTTTATCCCAATTCATCAGCTTTGTTATGGGTGCCCAATATGCCAAGATAAGCTTTCTGCGCATCAACGAGATTCGCCAACTTGAAGATGAGGAAGAGTTACTTTCGGTCGGTAACACATGTATACTGCCCAACGAAAAATCTATAACCTTGTCTAACGTACACTTCCAATATTCGGCTAACTCGCCTTTCGTGCTGAAAGGCATCTATCTGCAGATTCCTGAAAATAAGGTTACGGCAATTGTCGGAGGTAGTGGTTGTGGAAAGTCTACGTTGCTAAAACTTCTCGTTAGACTGTATAAGCCTTCATTCGGAGACATCAAGATGGACACGATGAACGTGGATGCCATCAATTTGCGTCAATGGCGAAACTTGTGTGGGGTGGTGATGCAAGACGGAAAGGTGTTTAGCGACACCATCATTAACAATATCGTGCTAGATGCCGACCGCATAGACTACGACCGCCTGCATGAGGTTTGCAAGATTGCCCAACTGGAAGAAGAGATAAACGCCATGCCTAATGGATTCGACACAACGGTAGGCGAAACAGGCCGAGGACTTAGTGGAGGGCAGAAACAACGCCTGCTTATTGCACGTGCACTATACAGAAACCCCAAAATGTTGTTCCTCGATGAAGCTACTAATGCTTTAGACACCATCAACGAGCGTAAGATTGTAGATGCACTAAACAATGCTTTCGAACATCGCACAGTTGTCGTGATTGCACATCGGCTTAGCACTATCCAAAATGCCGACCAAATTGTAGTGCTCGACAAAGGCTATATCGTAGAAGTTGGAACACACAAAACGTTGATGGAAAATAAGAAACGATACTATGAGTTGGTTTCCTCGCAAACGCAAACGTTGCCGTAATGCGAAAGGAAAATCTGTGATTTCATACAGCATCCCTAAGGATTACGACTTAATTTGTAGCCGATTTCTCTCTCTGTTATTATTTCTCCTTACGACTAATCTTCTTGCTAACACATAGAAGTGGATGCACAAAATAGCTATTGTTCAACATTTTTTCCGCATTTTATTTGGCCGAACGCGAAAAAATACATACCTTTGCATCGCTTTTAGAAACAAAGCACGGGCGTTTAGCTCAGCTGGTTTAGAGCATCTGCCTTACAAGCAGAGGGTCGGCGGTTCGAATCCGTCAACGCCCACAACGCAGAAGTCCCGCAATCTAACATGGTTGCGGGATTTTTTTTTAGCAAAAGAAGTGGGTAATACTGGCGGATTGGTTGGTTGGACCAACCGGAATTATCCGACAAGTCGGACATGTCTGACCAGTCCGACTGGTCCGACCGGTCTGACAAGTCCCACTACCCCCAACATTAAACAAATAAACAAACATCAATATGGAAAAAGTAGTAAGCGGAATCAGGCCCACAGGAAATCTTCACTTGGGCAACTATTTCGGAGCGGTAAAGAGTTTCGTGAAGATGCAAGACGAGTACGAAAGCCTCTTCTTCATCGCCGATTGGCACTCGCTTACCACCAGTCCGAAGCCCGAAGACATACAACGCAGCGCGCGTGTAATCCTTGCCGAGTACCTTGCCTGCGGCATCGACCCACAAAAGGCCAAGATATATGTGCAGAGCGACGTGAAAGAAACGCTCGAACTGTACCTGTTCTTCAACATGAACATGTACTTGGGCGAGCTGGAACGCGTAACTACCTTTAAGGATAAGGCGCGCCAACAGCCCGACAACGTTAACGCTGGCTTGCTAACTTATCCCACGTTGATGGCTGCCGACATTCTGCAACATCGTGCGCACAAAGTGCCTGTGGGCAAAGACCAAGAGCAGAACATGGAGATGGCGCGCAAGTGCGCACGCCGTTTCAACCATATCTATGGGGTCGACTTCTTTCCAGAGCCGCAAAACTTCTACTTTAACACGCAGGCCGTGAAGGTTCCTGGGCTTGACGGCAGCGGAAAGATGGGTAAGAGCGATGGCAACTGCATCTATCTGTACGAAGAAGATGCCGCTATCCGTAAGAAAGTGATGAAGGCCGTAACCGACATGGGGCCGCAAGCGCCCAACAGTCCGAAGCCCGAAGTGATTGAAAACCTCTTTACCTTCTTGCGTATTTGCTCGGAACCCGAAACTTACAACTACTTCGACGAGAAGTGGAATGATTGCTCCATCCGTTATGGCGACTTGAAAAAGCAAATCGCCGAAGACATCATTAAGACCGTTACGCCCATTCGCGAACGCATTAGGGAGTATAGCTCAAACACCCAATTGCTCGACCGCATAGCCCAAGAAGGAGCCGAAGTGGCACGTGCAAGTGCTTGCGCAACGCTTAAAGAGGTGCGTCAGATTATCGGGTTTAGATAAGCAGACCTGCCCTTGCAGCACAGCCTAACGAGTTAGCTTGCCAATTCATCAGCTTGTTAACTCGTTAACTGGTCAACTCTGATTTTGTCCGCTTTTCAGCAAGAATTTTAACATTATGAGTGCCTTCGTAATCCACCAACTCACAACCCAGCCGCGAATAATCGATTCTCGCGAAGGTTTGTTATGATGCAAGATGGGGTTAGGTTGTGAATATGGCAAAGTGAATTTTTATTTAAAGCAACCGCCATTTGCACCCGTTTTGGGGCTATTTGCTGCTAAACGCACTGCGTTTTGGTGCTAAATACAGTGCGTTTTGGTGCTAAATACGGTGCGTTTTGGTGCTAAATGCAGTGCATTTTGGTGCTAAATACAGTGCGTTTTGGTGCTAAATGCAAGGTAAAATGCTGCTAAATGCGAAACGATGTGCATAAATATCCGCCGAAATAACATAAATAAAACCCTTTCGAGCCATGTTTTTAATGGCTCGAAGGGGCAAAACAACTATCAAAAAGTGGGTTTTTAGGGGTAAAAAGCGTGTTATTGGGCTTTAAAAATTACGAGTTGGCAACCAAACTAGAAAGGCCAAATGGTGCAAAATGCAGGTTGTTTTCTCAAAAGTAGGCAAACGCGAAGGCATGAAAGACCAGAGATTGTGGCTATTTACCCACTTTATAACCTATATTTTCGCTAGAACGGAGCGAAAAACAGAGCCGTTTTGTAAAATAAAATCAATAATTTTGGTTTTGAGTTGAGGAGTTTTTGAATTGGTGAGTTCATAAGTTAGTGAGTTTGTTAGCTGGTAAGCTTGCGAGTTTATAAGGTGGTAAGTTTACAAGTTCGTAAGTTTATGGGTTGAAGAACTGGTGGTTAAGCCAGGTTTGCAGCTGTTTTGCACGTGCCACATTCTAAATGCAGCCATCGCTTCATCTTGCCATACGCCCGTTGTAGAATGGAGTTTTGCCAAGCATAGCCTTCTTTTACGTTCTCTTTTTAAGTCGTTTTGCCTTCCTTTTCATACCTTTTCCATGTTCTTTATTCTTTACCCTGAGTTCGTCTACCTGCTATGACGTTTCATATTCAAGGTGTCTGTTTTATAATTATTGTTAATTAAATTGAGTTTTTGAACACAGAACTTTTGAGATAGACATAAAAATAACTACATTTGCTCGTTGCTAATCTGAGAGAGGTAGGTTCTGAATAGTTGCCATCGGCACGTTGCGCGTTACACGACTTTGATTTCGCAGGGCTTTGCAAAGAATGATAGTTGACAAGGAGATTGAGTTGACGAGTTGATAAGTTGACGAGGAGATTGAGTTAACAAGTTGACGAGTAACAAGTTGACAAGGAAATTGAGTTGACAAGGAAGTACTGTTGACGAGTTGACAAGTTGACAAGGACATTGAGTTAACGAGTTAACAAGAGCAAGTGCTAGCAAGATGTGAGAAACCTAGCGGGGTGAGAGCATGTGAAAAGAATGACGCAACGAAAGACGCAGCCGAAAGAAAAAGCGCACAACGACAACAAATACATGGGGATTATGCCGACTAGGGACAACAAACCGACATAACCTACAGCGTATAATCTACGGAACAACCAGCAAGGAGAATGTTTACTTCATTATGGATGTTTGCCCAAGGGGGCTGGCAATGGCTGCAAGCCATGCCGTGTTTTGCAATGCTTAAACCTAGGCGTACGCAAAACAAATGGTACACATTGCAGGCAGAACAAATCACGACCAACTAAATAAATACAGTCAAAATAGATGAAAGTTTTATGAACAAAAAGCTACTTATGTGTTTGGTTACGTTCTTGCTGTGCGTTAGTGCAGCCGTAGCACAAACTAAAATCTCTGGTACGGTGGTGTCGGCTGGCGATAACGAGCCGGTTATCGGCGCCACCATCACCGTGGTAGGCACCAAAACGGCGGCTGTTACCGACTTCGATGGTAAGTTTTCGCTTACTACCGACGTGCCCAACCCACAAGTAACCATTAGCTACATCGGCATGGTGGCACAGACGTTAAAGGCAACTGCCAACATGCACGTTGAGCTAAAAGCCAACGCCCAGGTGCTTAACGAGGTGGTGGTGACGGGTCTTACCCGAACAGACCGCCGCTTGTTTACCGGTGCTACCGACAAAGTGGATGCCGAGAAAGCCCGATTGAGCGGTGTGGCCGACATCAGTCGCTCGCTTGAAGGGCAGGCAGCAGGCGTTTCGGTGCAAAACGTGAGCGGAACGTTTGGTACTGCCCCGAAGATACGCGTGCGCGGAGCAACCTCTATCTACGGCAGCAGCAAGCCCCTGTGGGTGGTCGACGGCGTTATCATGGAAGATGCAGCCAACGTGGGAGCTGACGATTTGGCATCGGGAAACCCCGAAACGCTTATCTCTTCGGCTATCGCCGGACTTAACGCCGACGACATCGAAAGCTTTCAGATATTGAAAGACGGTTCGGCCACATCCATCTATGGCGCGCGTGCCATGGCCGGCGTTATCGTTGTTACCACCAAGAAAGGCAAGCAAGGACAAGCCCACATCAGCTATACGGGCGAATTTACCACAAGGCTTGTGCCTTCGTACAACAACTTCGACATCCTCGACTCGAAAGAACAGATGGGCATTTACAGGGAAATGGCCGACAAAGGCTGGCTCAACCTCTCTGAAATACTCAACGGCAGCGAGTATGGCGTGTACGGAAAGATGTACGAATTGATAAACCGATACGATGCGCGCACGGGCCGTTTTGCATTAGAGAACACCACCGAAGCAAAGAACCGCTACTTGCGACAGGCAGAGTTTAGAAACACCGACTGGTTTAACGAGCTTTTTACGCCCAGCATCATGCAGAACCACTCGATAAGCCTGAGCGGCGGAACACAAAACTCTAACTATTACGCCTCGTTCAGTGCCATGTTGGATCCAGGATGGTACAAGCAGAGCAACGTTAACCGCTATACGCTCAGCTTAAACTTAACGCAACACCTCTCTGATAAGCTTTCGCTCAACTTCATCGGCAGCGCAGCCTATCGCAAGCAGCGCGCACCGGGAACCTTAGGGCAAGATGTTGACGTTGTTGGCGGCGAAGTGAAGCGCGACTTCGACATCAACCCCTACTCTTACGCCAGCAACACGTCGCGCGTGTTAGACCCCAACGAGTATTACGTGGCCAATTTCGCCCCGTTCAACATCTTCAACGAGCTGAACAACAACTACATCGACCTCAATGTTCTTGATGCCAAGTTCCAGTTAGAGTTGAAGTACAAGCCCATAAAGGGACTTGAACTCTCGGCTTTGGGTGCGTTTAAGTACATGGCCTCAACGCAAGAGCACAACGTAAAGGACAATTCCAATCAGGCAATGGCCTATCGTGCCATGTCTAACGGCATCATCCGCGAGGCCAACAAGTACCTTTACAACGACCCATCCAACCCTTACAAGATGCCTTTCTCGGTGTTGCCCTATGGCGGTTTGTACCATAAGGGTGACAATAGGATGAGCGATTACGACCTGCGCGCAACGGCCAACTACAACCATACCTTTGCAGATACGCACATCATGAACCTTTTTGCAGGTACGGAAGTGAAGAGCATCGAACGCCAACGCAACTCTTTCGAGGGTTCGGGCTTGCGTTACGATGCGGGTCAGGTGCCGTTTTACATTTACGAATACTTCAAACGAGCTGTCGAAGGGGGCAACACCTATTATATGATAACGCCAACCAATTCGCGCAGTGTGGCATTCTACGGCAACGCCACTTACAGCTATAAGGGTCGTTACGTGTTTAACGGCACCCTTCGCTACGAGGGTTCGAACCAAATGGGCCGCGACACCAACGCCCGATGGATGCCAACATGGAACGTTTCGGGTGCATGGAACGTGCACGAAGAGGGCTGGTTTGGCAAGCTTTCGCCCCTTTCGCGCCTAACTTTGCGTGCATCGTACAGCCTTACGGGTACACCTCCCGATGCCTCGTACAGCAACTCTACGGCCATTATCAAGGCATCCAACCCCTTCCGCCTTTTTGCAGAAGACCAAGAGCCGCAACTAGAAATATACGAATTGGCTAACGCCAACCTTACTTACGAGAAGAAGAACGAGCTTAACCTAGGTTTCGACGCCTCGTTATGGAACAATCGCCTGGGCATAACCTTCGATTTCTACACCCGAAGGAACTTCGACGAAATCGGTCCGATGGTAACAGCGGGTACGGGCGGCCAAATTATCCGCGCTGCCAACGTGGCCGAGATGAGCTCGAACGGCGTTGAACTCAGCCTTTCGTCGGTGAACATGAAGAACAAACACTTCTCTTGGACAACCAATTTCATCTATGCCTACGCCCACACCGAGATAACCAAGCTCTTTAATCAAGGCAACGTGATGAGTTTGGTTAGCGGCAGCGGATTTGCCAAGCGCGGTTATCCTGCCCGTTCGTTGTTCTCGATACCCTTCGTTGGCCTTAACGACGAGGGCATGCCACTGGTGTTGAACGAGAAAGGGATGATAACATCCGACGACATTAACTTCCAAGAACGAACGCTTACCGACTTCCTTAGATACGAAGGACCCACCGATCCGCTGCACACAGGCTCCATTGGCAACATGTTTACCTACCGCGGTTTTAGGCTCAACGTATTTGTAACCTACGCTTTCGGCAACGTTGTGCGCCTCGACCCCAAGTTCCGCGCACGCTACAACGACCTCGTTTCGATGACCAACGCTTTTAAAAACAGGTGGACAAAGCCGGGAGAGGAAGACCAAACCAACGTGCCGGGCATCATCTCTAAGGCACAATACATGGCCAACACCAACCTTCGCTTGGGCTATAACGCTTACAACTACACCAGTCTTCGCGTTGCCAAGGGCGACTTTATCCGCCTAAAAGAGGTGTCGTTGGGCTACGACCTGCCTGCCCAATGGTTCCAAAAGGCGATGGTGAAGAACGTGTCGTTGAAACTGCAAGCCACAAACCTCTTCTTGCTCTATGCCGACAAACGGCTCAATGGGCAAGACCCCGAATTCTACAACGTGGGTGGTGTGGCCTCGCCTATGCCCAAACAATTCACACTAACAATAAAACTCGGACTTTAAACCCTACGAAGATGAAAGTCAACAAATACATAACGGGGCTGTCGATGGCTGCCATTTCGTTCGCGCTAGCATCGTGCAACGAATTCTTAGACAAGTATCCCGACAGCCGTATGGACCTCAAGAACCCATCAGAAGTTAGCCAGCTCTTGGTTAGCGCCTACCCTTCGGCACATCCGGCCTACCTTACCGAGATGTATTCGGACAATACCGACGAGCAGATGCACAGCACGTGGAGCACGTTCGACAGGTTTCAAGAGCAGGCTTACCAATGGAAAGACATCCAAGAGGTGCGCAATTCCGAAACGCCTTATCAGCTTTGGGAGGCCCACTACACGGCTGTGGCCACGGCCAACGAGGCCATTGCGCACATCAAAAGCGTAAGCAACCCGCACGATTACGACGCACAGCTGGGTGAAGCGTTGCTTTGCAGGGCCTTTGCCATGTTTCAATTGAGCACCGTTTTCTGCCAAGCTTACGATAAAACCACGGCGCAAGGCAACTTAGGCTTGCCTTATCCAACAGAACCCGAACAAGTTGTGGGCCGTTTGATGGAGCGTGGAACGCTTGAACAACTTTACGCCAACATCGAAAAAGACCTTTTGGAAGGCATCTCGCTTGTTGGAACCAAGTATGCACGGCCCAAATTCCACTTTACCAAACAGGCCGCTTACGCTTTCGCCACACGTTTCTACCTCTATGCCCAACAATATGATAAGGCCATTAAGTATGCCGACTTGGTGCTAGGCAACCAACCGGGCGACATTCTGCGCAATTGGGCAGAGTGGAACCAACTGGGCCCAAGCGGAAACGTTCAACCCAACGCGTTTGTGCAAGCATCCAACAACGCCAACATCTTGTTGTTGCCCGTTCCCTCCGAGTGGGGCGTGATAAGCATCCCCGTATTGGCTGGAAGTAAGTACGCGCACGGCGAGATGCTGAGCAAAAACGAAACGCTACAAGCGCCAGGGCCGTGGGGAAACAGCGGAACAGAATTGCTCTACACCGTTACTTACAACAATGGCGTGTCGAAATACGCCTTGCGCAAGATACCATACGTGCCGCGCGTGATTGACGTAACGGCCGGCATTGGCATCCCTTACAGCGAGTACGCCGTGTTCAACACTGACGAAACGCTGCTAGAACGTGCCGAGGCCTATGCACTTTCGGGAAAATATGCCGAGGCTTTGAAGGACATCAACACCGAGTTGACGGCTTTCTCGAAAAAGAAAGTGCAGCTAACACTCGACAAAATTAAGGACTTCTACAACTCGCAAGCTTATTACACCCCCACTAAGCCCACGCCGAGGAAAGCCCTTAACCCGCTTTTCGCGATAGAAAAAACCACGCAAGAGCCGCTGTTGCAATGCCTATTGCAGTTGCGCCGCATCCTAACCATACACGAAGGGTTCAGGTTGCAGGATGTGAAACGCTATGGAATAACGATGTATCGCAGGCAAGTAGACGTGCAATCGAAGGTTAACGCCCTAACCGACTCGATGAAAGTGGGCGACCCACGCCTGGCCATCCAGCTGCCCCAAGACGTTATCTCTGCCGGAATAACGCCCAATCCCCGTAACAAATAAAAAACATACGCTCATGAAGAAGTATCTATATCTAGTGGCAAGCGCATGCTTATGCTGCGGCGCAATATTGCAGTCGTGCGGCGAAAGCAAGCTGAGCGGCGACTCCATTTTCTCTACCGAGGCGCAAAAACGAAACGCTTTCGACCAATGGTTGTACAAAAACTACACCATGCCTTATAACATAGACTTCCAGTATCGCCTTAAAACAGAGGAAACAGATAAGGCTTATAACTTCGTACCAGCCGATTCGGCCAAGACCGCAAAGCTGGCTATCATCACCAAGTTTATGTGGTTCGACCCCTATGCGGAAACCATTGGCCTGGATTTCGTGAAAGAAAATGTGCCACGCATCATCGTGGCCGTAGGTATTCCGGGCTATACGCGCTACCGAACAGAGGTGGTGGGCAGTGCCGAAGGCGGATATAAGGTGACGTTGAGCAAGGTGAACGCCCTTACCGACGACTTGCTGAAAGACTATCACAGCATGACGGCCTTTTATTTCCACACCATGCACCACGAGTTTATGCACATCCTGAACCAGAAAAAGCCCTACGACGAGTCGTACGACAACATCTCGCGCGCCGATTATGTAAGCGGCAACTGGACTTCCGTACCCGAAAAGCGGGCATACGCGCTGGGTTTCGTGTCGCCCTATTCGATGGAAAACCCTGCCGAAGACATCGCCGAGCTATACTCCATATACGTAACCAGCACGCCAGACGAATGGAACAACATCTTGAAGGCGGCCGGAAATAAGGGCGCAAGCACCATCAACAGGAAACTGAAGATGGTTCGCGACTATATGAAAAACTCTTGGAATGCCGACATCGACCTGTTGCGCAACGCCGTATTGCGGAGAGGTGGGAAAATATCCACGCTCGATTTGAACAGCTTGAACTAACAAGGCGGCGAATATGAAGATTAAAAACATTAAAGAAGAAGTAAACGATAAGCAAATGAAAAAGGCATATTTCCTATTCATGGCTGTGGTGCTAACGCTATTGATGCAAGCGTGTCTGCACGACAACAAAACGGCTTTCGACCTTCCTGCCGCACAGCGGATAGACCAAAGCGTGGCCGAATATACTGTGCTTTTAGAGTCGTCGGAGGGTGGTTGGATGCTGCAATACTATGCAGGGAAGAATTATAGCTACGGCGGTTACACGCTGTTGTTGAAGTTTAAGGATGGGCATGTTACCGCTATGGGCGACGTGCTAGACCCCGAAGCGGTGGCCACATCAGACTATGAAGTGGTGAAAGACCAAGGCCCGATGCTCTCTTTCAACGTATATAATAAGGTGATACACCCCCTGGCAGAGGCTTGGCTGGGCAATCCCGAGGGCATACAGGGCGACTACGAGTTCTCCATTCTGCGCGCAACAACAGATAGTATTGTGCTTAGGGGCAGAAAATGGAAGAACGAAATGGTGCTGACACGCCTGCCGAAAGATGCCAATTGGGAGGAAATGATGTTGGGCATCATCACCGTTAAAGACGGCATGAGCGTGAGCACTTACAATTTTATCCAAGGCAACGACACCTTGGCGCAAGGCTCCATCGACCCCACTACGCGCCGACTTTCTGTCACCTTGGGCAAAACCACATGGGACATGCCCTATTGCACCCATGCAACGGGCATCGTACTTCGCCAACCTATCGTTATCGGCAATAAGCAATACCAAAACTTTACGTGGAACGAAACCGACAAGGTGCTTACAGATAACGACCTGAAACTGGCGCAGTTTGTGCCAAAGAACCATAAAACGCTCGACTTCTGGGTGGGCGAATGGCAACTCAAAACAAGCCTGAGAAAGCGCATAACGCTGACTTTGGAACTTGGAACGACCGCCAACACCTTGAAGGGACACTTGCTTTACGACAAGGTGAGCTATGAATTGCAACTTACCTACGACCCCGCCACAGGACGTATTGAACTGCCTGGCCAACCCGTTATCGACCCAACCTACAAGTATCCGGCAGGAATTGTGCTCATACCGGCATCGCTAAAAGAGAAGAAAATATTTGGAGAGGGCAAGGGCAGCATGTATTTCACATGGAATGGAGACATGGAACGGGCCGATGCAGAAGACAGCGGGCAGATAACGGGCCACACGGTAGACTCGTTCTTTGGCGTTGCCTATGGCGAAGACCTAAGTCCCATACTCGATCCGAAGGGTGATTATGTGTACGCTTTCACGCTGCCCAACATTGAATACATGAGGAAAATAAAATAACAACGACTATGAACAAGTTGATTTCTATATCGATGGCCACGGCCTTGGCCGCTTTTGTCGTGGCGTGCAGCAGCGACAAAGAACTGCCAGAGTATGCCGCAGGGCTATCGGTGGTAAAGGCACAAACCGCCTTCGGCGTGCTTGGCGGAACGCAAGAGGTGACGATGGCCGCACAACCGGCACAAGCCTATGCGCAAGACGCATGGTTAAGCGTAGCAACGAAAGCTGAAACCATCGCCCTGACTGCCCAGACGAACACCAGTGCGCAAACGCGAAACACCCTCTTGGTAATAAAGAACCAACAAGGCGACTCGATTACACTTAACGTTCAGCAAGAGGGTGTGGCCTTCGGACTGCCTGTTGGCGAAGACATCTACACCGGCGACGAGGCTTTCTCCAAGTCGTTCACAACGCCAGCCAACGTGCCTGTAACCTACCAAGGCACCGAAAGCTGGATAACCGTGGAGGATAAAGGTGGCGCAATCAACGTGAAACTGGCCGCCAATGCCACAGGGAAACCACGCGTGGGCTGGGTAACGGCCAAGGCCGTTGGGCTTACCGACTCGCTTAAAGTGGTGCAAGCGGCCTTGTCAGACGTTGAAGGCGAGTACACACAAACGGCTTTGATGCGCCTGCCCAATAGGGAACTGGAAGAGAAAACCACCGATGTGCGCATCGTGGCAACGGGTGCCAACACGGCGAACTTCATCGTTGAAGGCAAGTATTCGTGGGAAGTGGCCTTTACTCCGGGTAAGGGTTTCACCATGAATAACGGCAAGATAGTGGGGAAAAACGAAGTTAAACCAGGCGTTTACGAGTATCTTATCACCGTGATTGTGGCCGACGATTTCAGGAAAGGACACGAAACGGCCATCAACGGAACGAAAGAAAGCGTGTTGCTTACTTTCGACGATAAGGGCAATCTCGTTTTCAAGGAGGCGCAGAAAATCGCATCCGAACAAACGTTCTCGTCCTATGGCTGGAACCGTTTCTCCGATTCTAAACCCGTAATGGGTGCTTTTCGCGGTATTGGCGAGGTGTTTGTGAAACCCAAACTCACGCGCAAGCCTTAATCCGCACCACATTTTACGCATTTGCGCACTAAGCTTATAGGCGCGCCACGCAAGTTATTTGCCACTTGGCAGGGTTACTTGCGGGGCGCGCCATTTGCGTTTCTATGCCATAAATCGGTTATTCTAGTTTTTCGGAGTTAAGGAGTTAGGGTGTAAAGGAGTTAAGCCAAATGCTTGGTTGCAGAGTGGACGATAATCCTTGTCAACTCGTTAACTAACATCCTAGTTAAGGAGTTAAACCAAACACCTAGCTGGGCGTTAGCCATCTTTTCACCTTTTCACCCTTTCACCTTTAGAAGTTAAGCCAAATGTCTGTCTGCACTATTACACCTGCTCTTGTTTACTCGCCAACTTGTTTACTCGTAAACCTGTCAACTTGTCAACTCGTTAACCTGTCAACTCGTCAACTCGTTAACTTGTTAACCCGCCAACTCGTCAACCTGTTAACTCGTAAACCTATAGGTTCGTCAACTTTTTGGTATAGATTTTAACATTATGAGTGGCCTTTTTATCCACCAATCGATCACCTTGCCGCAAAAAATCGATTCTCGCGAAGGTTTGCTTGGGTGCAACAGGGGGGTAGTTGTACATGTAGGCAAAATGAATTTTTATTTAAACCGACCGCCACTAACACCCGTTTTTGGGCCATTTTCAGCAAAATGAAGTGCGTTTTGGTGCTAAATGCAGTGCAATATGCCGCTAAACGCAGTGCGTTTTGGTGCTAAATACAATGCGTTTTGGTGCTAAACGCAAGGTAAAATGGTGCTAAATGCAGTGCAAAATGCTGAGAAATGCAAGGTGAAAAGCATAATAATTCACCGCAATTGGTATAAACATACCTATTAGAACCATTAAAAACATGGCCGAAAAGGGCAAAATACCCGTTAAAATGTGGTATTTTAGGGGCTAAATGCAGGTTTTTGGGGTGAAAAAACAACGAGCTTGGCATCAAATAGAAAGGCAAAA
>NZ_GG740074.1:182064-198986 GCF_000162415.1 Prevotella sp. oral taxon 317 str. F0108
AATTTACCTACTTTATGGCCTATATTTTCGCTAGAACAGAGCGAGATTTAGAGGCATTTTGTAAAATAAAAGACAACGATTTAAGTTTTGAGTGGATGAGCTTTTGAATTTTTGAGTCGGGGTGTTTTTTAGTGAATGAGTTTCTGGGTGGATGAGTTTTTGAGCTGGGGAGTTTGTAAATTTGTGAATTTGTGAGTTAATTCTTCGGGAGCTGTTAGACTTTCGTGAGTTTATAAGCCAGTGAGTTGACTTGTCCTGCACCCCTCTCAATTTATAGAAATATTAATCAAGGAGTTAAGGAGTTAAGCCAAATGCTTTATAGTGAGGAGTTAAGGAGTTATCGAGTTAAGGAATTAAGCCAAATGCCTTATAGTGAGGAGTTAAGGAGTTATCGAGTTAAGGAGTTAAGCCAAATGCTTTATAGTGAGGAGTTAAGGAGTTATCGAGTTAAGGAATTAAGCCAAATGCTTTATAGTGAGGAGTTAAGGAGTTATCGAGTTAAGGAGTTAAGCCAAATGCCTAGGTGGCGTTAGCCATTTTTTCACCTTTTCACCCTTTCACCTTTTAAAGGCGTTAGCCATCTTTTCACCCTTTCACCTTTTCACCTTTTCACCTTTTAAAGGCGCAGCCATCTTTCCCCTTTATCTGCTTTCGCAAATAAAGTATTGATATTTATCAATATAGTATACGCTTGTTAAGCAATTAAGTTCTATCTTTGCATCGTCAGTAGAACCTACACTTAAACGTTTATTAATTGCAGAAATGAAAAGAATAAAGCTTTGGCTAGTGGCTTTTGTGATGCTCCCCACAATGTGTTTCGCCCAGAAATGGGAAAACTTGGCACAAACTCCGCAGATGGGATGGAGTTCGTGGAACAAGTTCCAAGGCAACATTAACGAAGACATTATCAAGGGAATTGCCGATGCCATGGTGTCTAGTGGACTACGCGATGCCGGCTATACCTATATTAATATAGACGATTGTTGGCATGGACAGCGCGATGCCGACGGCTTTATACAACCCGATTCCAAGCATTTTCCTAGTGGGATGAAGGCTTTGGCCGATTATGTACACGCTCGCGGACTGAAACTGGGCATTTATAGTGATGCCGGAACGGAAACTTGTGCAGGCCGTCCTGGGTCGTTAGGACACGAATATCAAGATGCTTTGCAGTATGCCCGATGGGAGGTAGACTATCTTAAATACGATTGGTGCAACACAACTAACGTCAATCCTCGCGGTGCTTATCAGCTGATAAGCGATGCACTTTGTGCTGCTGGTCGCCCCATCTTCCTCTCGATGTGCGAGTGGGGCGACAACCAACCTTGGCGTTGGGCAAGAGATATAGGCCATTCGTGGCGCATTGGACCAGACATTTGGTGCTCGTTCGACTCCACACGCGTGTTTCCCACCTATGTGCAATATAGTGTTTTAGACTGTATCAACAAGAACGACAGTCTTCGCCGCTATGCTGGTCCTGGTCATTGGAACGACCCCGACATGCTTGAAGTGGGCAATGGGCTGTCCGTTAACCAAGACCGCGCCCACTTCGCGATGTGGTGCATGATGGCTAGTCCGCTTATCCTAGGCAACGATGTGCGCAACATGAGTGCCGAAACGAAAGCCATACTCACCAATCGCGACCTCATTGCCATTAATCAAGATAGGCTTGGCGTGCAGGGGTTGCGCTTTCTTAGTCGCGACGGGCTGGATTATTGGTTTAAACCGCTGGCAAACGGCGATTGGGCGATGACCATTTTCAACCCTACCCGCAAGCCCATTGCCTGCAATCTTAATTGGCAAGACTTTAACTTTACCGACGATGAGGTGAGTAAACGCAGCACCGAGTTCGACAAGTATATATATAAGGTGAAGAATTTGTGGACTGGACGTATGGAAGGAAAAACTTCTACCAAGCAGAAAGTAGAACGCAAACTTGTTGTTCCTGCACAAGATGTGATTGTTTATCGGCTTGTAAGGTAGCGAGGAGTCGGGAGTAAGTAGTAAAGTAGTAAAGGTAGTAAGCAGTAAAGAAGTAAGGGTAGTAAGGGGTAAAGTACAAAGTTAGTAAGGGGGTAATTCCCTTCAAAATAACATATAATAATGAAAAGAATAACGCTTATTTTAGGGTTTTTCCTATTGGTAAGTCTTGCTGTTGTAGCGCAAATACGCGGCAACGAAATTGTTGTGCAGGTGCAACCCAACCACGCCAATTGGAATTATCGGCTGGGCGAAGAGGCCATTTTCAACGTGGCAGTATTAAAGAACGGCTGTCCATTGCCGCAAGCGAAGGTGGACATCGAGGCCGGTCCCGTGATGTATGCCGATGTTAAACGCAGCGGCGTGGTGCTAAAAGACGGCACAACCACATGGAAAGGCACGATGAAAACGGCTGGCTTCTATCGCCTTAAAGTGTGGGCGCACGTGGGCGAGAAGACTTACGAAGGTCTTTGCACTGTGGGTTACGCCCCCGAAACGCTGCAACCCACCGACAATTGCCCTGCCGACTTCGACCAGTTTTGGGCCGATGCCTATGAGAAAGCAAGTTATTACCCGCTCGATGCACATCGCCGACTGCTACCCGAACGCTGTACCGAGCGCGTGCAGGTTTACGAAGTGAGCTTTAACGGACTTAATCCCGGCAACCGAATTTATGGCATTCTCTGCATACCCACTGCCTACGAAGACAAGCGACCTGCGCTACTTCGCGTTCCGGGAGCGGGCGTCAGACCCTACCAAGGCGACGTAGAAGAGGCCAATATCGGGGTGATTACCCTCGAAATAGGTGTGCATGGCATACCCGTAACGATGCCCCAGCAGGTGTACAACGACCTGCTGCACGGCGCATTGAACGGATATTGGGAGACAAACCTCGACAATCGCGACCAAATGGCCTACAAACGCATCTTCATCGGCGCGCTAAGGGCGGTGGATTATCTTACCCAACTGCCCGAATGGAATGGTAGAGAACTTGGCGTAACTGGTGCTAGCCAAGGCGGAATGCTGTCGTTGGTGTGCGGCGCACTGCATCCTGCTGTTACGTTTGTGGGCGTGGTGCATCCTGCTATGTGCGACCTCACCGCCTCTCTTCACGGCAAACCCTGTGGTTGGCCACATTATTTCTACGGTCAAAAGCAGCCCGATGCTAAGAAAGTGGCCACAAGCGGCTATTACGATGGCGTGAATTTCGCCCGCCGACTGACCATTCCCTGCTGGTTTTCGTTTGGATATAACGACGAGGTGGTGCCACCTAACAGCGCATACGCCGCCTATAACGTTACTCAGGGACTACGAACTCTGAAACTATATCCCGCCACGGGCCACTTCTGGTTTCAAGAACAATGGGAAGAATGGCGAGAGTGGCTGGAGAAACAATTAAAAAAGCCTCACCCCCAGCCCCTCTCCAAGGGGAGAGGGGAGTAATATCCCCTGTGAGTTTTGTGAGGAATGACATGATGGACAAATGAAAGTCGAGCCGAAGCATACATATATTCACCACAATATGTCCTTATGTTCTTCTGTCAAATCAATCAATATTCCTGTCAAAACAGCCTGTATTTCTGTCAAAAGAAGTCAAGCAAATATTTCAGTCTAAACAAATAAACGCAACGCAATGAATATAATACGATACTACACGCTGGCACTACTTCTGGTTTGTGCCACAGCCGTTAAGGCACAATCATTTGTTACGGTAAAGGACGGAAGACTTTATCGCGACGGCAAACCCTATACTTTTATCGGGGCAAACTATTGGTATGGCGCCATTCTTGGCTCGAAAGGAAAGGGCGGAGACAGAAAAAGACTGAACCGCGAACTAGACGAAATGAAACGTTTGGGCATTACCAACCTGCGCATTCTCGTGGGCAGCGATGGCGAAGAAGGCATTAAATGGAAGGTGTCGCCCGTGCTACAACCATCGCCCAGCGTATATAACGATGCCATATTAGATGGGTTAGACTATCTGATGCTGCAACTTCAACGCCGCGGAATGGTGGCCGTGCTCTATCTAAATAACTCATGGGAGTGGAGCGGAGGTTATGGATTCTACCTCGAACACGCAGGAGCGGGCAAGGCATTGCAGCCTAACGAGGTGGGTTATTCGGCCTACATCAAGTACGCCTCGCAGTTCTCCACCAACAAACAGGCGCAACAGCTGTTCTTCAATCACCTCTGTTTCATTCTCAAACGCACCAACCGCTACACCAAGAAACGCTATGCCGACGACCCCGCCATCATGTCGTGGCAGATTGGTAACGAGCCGCGCGCCTTCGACAAGGCCGTTTTGCCGCAGTTCGAGGCATGGTTGGCCAAGGCCGCGGCCATGATGAAGAGCATCGACAAGCGGCATTTGGTAAGCGTAGGTTCGGAAGGCGCGTTCGGTTGCGAGGCCGATTACGACTCGTGGCAACGTATCTGCGCCGACCCAAACGTTGACTATTGCAACATACATATTTGGCCTTACAATTGGAGTTGGGCCAAAAAAGACTCGCTATCGCAAAACCTGCAACGCGCCAAAGACAACACCAAGGAGTATATAGACCGCCATTTAGCCATCTGTGCCAAGATAAACAAGCCCCTAGTGATGGAAGAATTTGGCTATCCCCGCGATGGTTTCGCCTTCTCAAAGCAGTCGCCCACCACTGCCCGCGATGCTTATTACGGCTATGTTTTCTCGCTTTTGGCAGCCGATGCAGCCAAGGGCGGCTACTTTGCAGGCTGCAACTTCTGGGGTTGGGGCGGACAAGCGCAACCCAAACACGAACAATGGGAGCCTGGTGACGACTATACGGGCGACCCAGCACAAGAGGCACAGGGGCTTAACTCGGTGTTCTCGTCAGACACATCAACCATAAACGTGATTAAGGCAGGCATCGCCAAGCTGCCCAAACATTGATAAGCAATGAAACGAATATTATCCTTAGCCCTCGCGGCACTAACACTTCAAACGATGTCGGCAAAACAAGAACAGCCACTTTATAAAAATCCTAAGGCCAGTGTGGCGCAACGCGTAGACGATCTTTTACGCCGTATGACACTGGAAGAAAAGGTCGGGCAGATGAACCAGCTTGTGGGCATTGAGCATTTTAAGCAATATTCGACCTCGATGACCGCCGAAGAACTGGCCACCAACACCGCCAACGCCTTCTATCCGGGCGTTACGGTGCACGACATGGAAACGTGGACACGCCGCGGACTGGTGTCGTCGTTCCTCCATGTGCTCACGCTCGAAGAGGCCAACTACTTGCAAAAGCTCAACATGCAGAGCCGTTTGCAGATTCCTTTGCTCATTGGTATTGATGCCATTCACGGCAACGCCAAGTGCAAGGGCAACACCGTTTACCCCACAAACATTGGTTTGGCCTCATCGTTTGATGTGGACATGGCCTACAAAATAGCCCGACAAACAGCCGAAGAAATGCGTGCCATGAACATGCACTGGAACTTCAACCCCAATGTTGAGGTGGCTCGCGATGGGCGTTGGGGGCGTTGTGGCGAAACCTTTGGCGAAGATCCCTATCTGGTTACGCTGATGGGCGTGGCCACCAACAAGGGTTATCAGCGCAATTTAGACAATGCGCAAGACGTGTTGGGCTGCGTAAAACACTTTGTGGGCGGCTCTTATGCCATCAATGGAACAAACGGCGCACCCTGCGACGTATCCGAACGCACCCTGCGCGAAGTGTTTTTCCCACCCTTCAAGGCTGCCATTCAGCAAGGCGGAGATTGGAACGTGATGATGTCGCACAACGAATTGAACGGCATTCCTTGCCACACCAACAGCTGGCTGATGAACGACGTGTTGCGAAAGGAATGGGGATTCAAGGGATTTGTTGTGAGCGACTGGATGGATATTGAGCATTGCGTTGACCAACATCGCACTGCCGCCAACAACAAAGAGGCCTTTTACCAAAGCATTATGGCCGGAATGGACATGCACATGCACGGTCCAGAGTGGCAAACGGCCGTGGTTGAGCTGGTGCGCGAGGGCAGAATACCCGAAAGCAGGATAGACGAGAGCGTGCGCCGAATACTGACCGTGAAGTTCAGAATGGGACTTTTCGAGCATCCTTACAGCGATATGAAGACGCGCGACCGCGTTATCAACGACCCCGAACACAAGCGCACGGCCCTTGAAGCAGCGCGCAACAGCATCGTTCTGCTGAAAAACGCCAACAACCTATTGCCCCTAGATGCGCAAAAATATAAAAAGGTGCTGGTGACGGGCATCAATGCCAACGACCAAAACATTATGGGCGATTGGAGCGAGCCGCAACCCGAAGAGCAAGTGTGGACTGTTTTGCGCGGATTAAGAAGTGTTTCGCCCACCACCGACTTTCGTTTCGTTGACCAAGGATGGAACCCGCGCAACATGTCGCAAGCCCAAGTGGGTGCGGCTGTTGAGGCAGCTAAGGAGTGCGACCTTAACATCGTGTGTTGTGGAGAGTATATGATGCGGTTCCGTTGGAACGAACGCACGTCGGGCGAAGATACCGACCGCGATAACCTCGACCTCGTTGGACTGCAAGAACAGCTGATACGCCGACTGAACGAAACGGGCAAACCCACGGTCGTTATTATCATCAGTGGCCGTCCGCTCAGCGTTCGTTATGCCGCCGAACACGTGCCTGCCATCGTCAATGCGTGGGAACCAGGGCAGTATGGCGGACAAGCCATTGCCGAAATACTATACGGCAAGGTGAACCCATCAGCCAAATTGGCC
Organism: Prevotella sp. oral taxon 317 str. F0108; assembly: GCF_000162415.1. Lineage (NCBI taxonomy): Bacteria > Pseudomonadati > Bacteroidota > Bacteroidia > Bacteroidales > Prevotellaceae > Prevotella > Prevotella sp. oral taxon 317. The sequence goes on from NZ_GG740074.1 coordinate 188,786, forward strand.
ATGACCATGCCGCGCCATGTGGGGCAAATTTCCACGTGGTACAACCATAAACGCTCGGCTTTCTTCCATCCTGCCGTGTGTGCCGACAACACGCCGCTATATCCCTTCGGTCATGGTTTAAGTTATACCACCTTCCGTTACTCCAACTTACAGCTTAATAAGGCCAACATTCCCAACGACGGCAAGACGTCGGTAACGGCTAGCGTAACGATTGAAAACACGGGCAAACGCGATGGCGTTGAAATCTGTCAGCTGTATATCAACGACGTTGTGGCATCTGTGGCCCGACCCGTAAAAGAGTTAAAAGACTTCCGTCGTGTAGCGTTGAAGGCGGGAGAAAAGAAAACCATCGAGTTCACCATCACGCCCGACAAGCTCGCTCTCTACGACTTGAACATGAAACCAATCGTAGAACCAGGCACGTTTGAAGTGATGGTGGGCGGAAGTAGCCGCGACGAAGACCTGCAAAAAGCAACTTTCAATGTTCAATGATATGAAAAAAATAATCCTAGCAATGGCAATAGCAATGCTCGCCTTGGGCGCAAACGCAAAGCAAAAGGTGCAGAAAACGCCTGCACAACAACTCATCGAACGTCTGAAAACGCTGCAAAAACGCGGCGTGATGTTCGGTCATCAAGATGCCCTTTTCTACGGAACGACGTGGAAATGGGAGTTTGGGCGCAGCGATGTTAACGATGTTTGCGGCGATTATCCCGCCGTTTTAGGTTGCGAATTGGGCGGACTAGAACTGGGAAACGACAAAAATCTGGATGGCGTTCCCTTTGATAAGATGCGCCAACAGATTATTGCCCACCATCAAAAGGGCGGCATCGTAACCATCAGTTGGCATCCTTACAATCCCGTTACGGGTAAAGATGCTTGGAATACGGAGGGAGATGCCGTTACAGCCGTGCTCCCTGGCGGCAAAGAAGTGGCCAAAATGCAACTTTGGCACACACGTTTGGCCCAATTCTTGGGCTCGCTTAAAGACGATAAAGGCCATGCCGTGCCCGTTATTTTCCGTCCGTGGCACGAGATGAGCGGTGCTTGGTTTTGGTGGGGAAGTAAGCAATGCACGCCCGAACAATACAAGTCGCTGTTCCGGCTTACGTTCGATGCCATGATGCAAGCAGGCTTGCGCAACCTGGTTTGGAGCTATTCGCCCAACGCACAGGCCAACGATACGCCCGAACACTATTTTCTTTTCTACCCCGGAGATAGCTATGTGGATGTGCTTGGCGTGGATTTGTACCAGTATAACGCCAGTGCGGTCTTCATTGAGCAATGCCAAAACGAGATGCGCATCATGTCCGAGTACGCCAAAAGCCACAACAAGCTGTACGCTTTAACCGAGGCAGGCTACCGAAACACGCCCGATGCCCAATGGTATAGCTCTACCTTGGTGCCTGCCATCAAGGGATTTGCCCCCAGTTACGTGCTGCTTTGGCGCAACGCATGGGATAAAGCCGAAGAAAACTTCGGTCCAGCGCCTGAGAAAACCTGCGCCAACGATTTCAGGAAGATACACAAGGAGGGCGCGTTCCTCTTCCGTAGCCAGTTGCAATGCGCACCAACAAAAGGTTGTTGGATGGTATCGAAGAAAGGTAAAAGTAAGAAAGGATAGTTATTTTGAAACTCGCTTGCCAACAAACTGCTAGCAACGTATCAGTGCAATGCCGTGTTTAGTGATGCTACAAGTACCTTGTAGTCGCAGTACAAGTTTCTTGTAGCGATAGTACAAAGCACCTTGTAGCGGCAGTACAAGCACCTTGTAGTGGCAGTACAAGCATCTTGTAGTGACAGTACAAGCGTCTTGTAGCGACAGTACAAAGCATCTTGTAGCGACAGTACAGAGCATTTACATCGTTGCCCTGCGTGCGTTGCTTAAAGAGTTGTTAGTTACAGAATAAAAGAAATAAGTGAGGTATTGAACCTTTTCAAACAGCTAATATAAGAAGATATGTCAACATTCAATTCAAAACTCAATGCACTTCGCCAACGCCACGAGGCATTGCTCACCACCCCTAACCACATGTTAGAACACGGCAACGGCATTTACGAACGCTATGCGAACCCTATACTCACTGCCGAACATACCCCTTTGGAGTGGCGTTACGACATGGACGAACGCACCAACCCCCACTTGATGCAACGCATCATGATGAATGCCACGCTCAATGCAGGCGCAATGAAGTGGGGCGACAAGTATCTGCTAGTGGTTCGTGTTGAAGGGGCCGACCGCAAAAGTTTCTTCGCCGTGGCCGAAAGTCCTAATGGCGTAGACAATTTCCGCTTTTGGGACGAGCCGATAACCATGCCCGAAACCGACAATCCCGCAACAAACATCTACGACATGCGCCTTACCCAGCACGAGGATGGCTACATCTACGGTGTGTTTTGTGCCGAACGCCACGATGACAGCAAGCCCGCCGACCTCTCGGCAGCCACGGCCACGGCCGGAATAGCACGCACACGCGACCTGAAAACGTGGGAACGGCTGCCCGATCTCAAAACGCGGAGTCAGCAACGCAACGTTGTTCTGCACCCCGAATTCGTTGATGGCAAGTACGCTTTCTACACCCGTCCGCAAGATGGCTTTATCGACACGGGTTCGGGAGGTGGCATTGGCTGGGCATTAGTCGATGATATAACCCACGCCGAGGTGCACGAAGAAACCATTATCAACCCTCGCCACTACCATACCATCATGGAAATGAAGAACGGCGAAGGTCCGCATCCCATCAAAACGCCGCAAGGTTGGCTGCATTTGGCACATGGCGTGAGGGGCTGCGCTAGCGGATTGCGCTACGTTCTCTATATGTACATGACCGCACTAGACGACCCCACGCGGATGATTGCTCAGCCTGGCGGCTACCTTTTGGTGCCACAAGGCGGCGAATATGTGGGCGACGTGATGAATGTGACGTTCTCTAACGGATGGATTGCCGACGAAGATGGGCGCGTGTTTATCTATTACGCCTCGTCGGACACACGCATGCACGTGGCCACGTCGACCATTGAGCGGCTGGTAGACTATTGCTTACACACGCCGCAAGACGGACTAACCACCGCCGCTAGTGTTGAAAACATCAAGAAACTCATTGCCAAAAACCGCGCATTATGAAGATTGCACTTAGCGAAAAGATAGGTTACGGACTGGGCGACATGTCGTCGTCGATGTTTTGGAAACTCTTCGGAGCCTATCTCATGATATTCTACACCGACGTATTTGGCATCTCGGCCGCCATTGTCGGCACCATGTTCGCCATCACTCGCGTATGGGACTCGTTCTTCGACCCCATTGTTGGAGCCGTAGCCGACCGCACCTCGTCGCGTTGGGGGCGTTTTCGTCCGTACTTGCTCTATCTGGCCGTACCTTTTGGGCTTATCGGTGTGCTAACATTCCTTACCCCACCGATGCACGAAACGGGGAAAATCGTCTACGCCTTTATCACTTACGCACTGATGATGATGGTTTATTCGGCCATCAATGTGCCCTACGCCTCGTTGTTGGGCGTGATGAGTCCCGACCCAGCACACCGCAACACGCTGGCCACTTACCGCATGACCTTCGCCTATCTTGGCTCGTTCGTAGCCTTGTTGCTCTTTATGCCGTTGGTAAACGCTTTCGGCGGCGGCGATGCCAACGGCCCCATGCGTGGTTGGCTCACCGCTCCGCAGTTTGGTTGGCTAATGGCCGTGGTGGTTATTGCCATAGTGTGCATCGTGCTTTTCCTTGGTTGTTTCGCCCTCACGAAAGAGCGCGTAAAACCCGTGAAACAAGAGAAAAACTCGCTCAAAACCGACCTTCGCGACCTGTTGTACAATCGTCCGTGGTGGATTTTGCTGGGTGCGGGTGTGGCATCGCTTGTGTTCAACTCCATTCGCGATGGCGCAACGGTCTACTACTTTAAATATTACGTAGACGAAACCGCCGTGGGCAACATCTCTTTCCTTGGTCTACCCTTCGTGCTTAGCGGTCTGTACCTCGCCGTTGGGCAGGCTGCCAACATCGTAGGCGTTATACTTGCCGCCCCAATAAGCAACCGCATTGGCAAGCGGCGCACCTTTATGGCGGCTATGGCCGTGGCAACGGTGCTTAGCATTGGTTTCTTTTGGCTCGACAAAGGTCAGCTTGCGCTCATCTTTATCTTGCAAGCACTCATCAGTGTTTGCGCAGGCAGCATCTTCCCCTTGCTGTGGAGCATGTACGCCGACTGCGCCGATTATAGCGAATTACAAACAGGCAACCGCGCAACAGGGCTTATCTTCTCATCGTCTTCAATGAGTCAGAAGTTCGGTTGGGCCTTCGGCACGGCCATAACAGGCTGGATGCTCGCCCAATTTGGTTTCCAAGCCAATGCCGTTCAGTCGGCCGAAACCATTCAAGGCATCAAGATGTTCCTCTCGATATTGCCCGCCGCAGGGGCTTTCCTCTCGTTGGCGTTCATTTATTTCTATCCGCTTTCTGAAACGAAGATGAAGGAAATAACCGCCGAGCTACAAGAAAAAAGGAAATGATTATGGAAAAGTTGAAAAACGAGTTGCGCGACGAACTCACCCAAAACATCTTGCCTTTTTGGCTTAATAAGATGGTAGACCATCGCCGTGGCGGTTTTCTGGGGCGCATTGATGGGCACGGCAACCCCGTGCCCGATGCCGAAAAGGGGGCGGTGCTCAATGCGCGCATACTGTGGGCCTTTGCTGCGGCCTACCGCGTTTTGGGCAAACCCGAATATTTGGAGGCTGCAACTAGGGCTAAAGATTATTTCGTTGCCCACTTTATCGACCCGCAAGAGGGTGGCGTTTTTTGGAGTTTGGATGCCCAAGGACGTCCGCTCGACACCAAAAAGCAAACCTACGCCATTGGCTTTGCCATCTACGGATTGAGCGAATATGTACGAGCCACGGGCGATGAAGTGGCTTTGCAGCAAGCAAAAGACCTTTGCTACTGCATCGAACGCTACGCCTTCGACAGCCTGAACAATGGCTATGTGGAGGCACTAACGCGCAACTGGCAGCCCATTGCCGACATGCGACTGAGCGACAAGGACGAAAACGGGTCGCGAACGATGAACACGCACCTGCACATTCTCGAACCATACACCAATCTTTACCGCGTGTGGCGCACGCCACAGTTGGCCGAACGCATCGCCAATCTTATCGACATCTTCCTTACGCACTTGCTTAATCCGCAGACAAACCATCTCGACCTCTTCTTCGACGACCGTTGGCAGGGCCGTCGCAACATACAAAGCTTTGGTCACGACATCGAGGCGGTGTGGCTATTACACGAGGCCGCGTTGGAGTTGAACGACCCCAACGTGCTACTAAGGGTTGAGCATGCTATCAAGGCCATTGCCAAAGCGGCCGACGAGGGGTTGCAAGCGGATGGCTCGATGGTGTACGAACGATGGACAGACACGGGTAAAGTGGACACCCAACGCCAGTGGTGGGTGATGTGCGAGTGTGTTATTGGTCACATAGACCTTTACCAACACTTCGGCGACACCGCTGCTCTCGACATCGCCCGCCGCTGTTGGCAATATACTCGCGAACATATCGTAGACCACGAACAAGGCGAATGGTTCTGGGGATGTGACGAAAACGCACGCCCAAACCTCGTAGACGATAAGGCCGGCTTTTGGAAATGCCCCTATCATAATGCGAGGATGTGTTTGGAAGTGGTGGAAAGAGGCCTCACCCCCAACCCCTCTCCAAGGGGAGAGGGGAGTGAATAGCCTTGTTTCGACATTGCAAGCAAAGAATAATATCCTAAATTGCAAGAAAGAATAAAATTCTAAAATAGCATTAATAACAACCAAAGCAGCCAAGCTATCTACTCCCCTCTCCCCTCGGAGAGGGGTTGGGGGTGAGGCTTTTTCTCCACAACTTGACTGGTTGGGGCTAAGAACGATTACATTATGGACACTTACGTACTACACGAAATAACCCCATTGATGGAGACCGATGCCCTGTACATCGCAGACAGGCATAAAAAAGAGTTCTCCTATCCCGTGCACAACCACGACGTTTTCGAACTGAACTTCGTTGAAAACGCCGCGGGGGTGAGGCGAACGGTGGGCGACAATAGCGAAGTGATTGGCGATTTCGACCTCGTGCTCATCACCAGTCCCACGCTAGAACACGTTTGGGAACAGCACGAATGCAAGAGCGAAGACATCCGCGAGATTACCATTCAGTTTAATTTCGGGGCGGGAATGACCGAAACCGACCAGTTTTTCGGTAAGACACCCTTCGAAAGCATACGCCGAATGATGAAAGAGGCGCAAAAGGGATTGGCGTTTCCCATGACCACCATCATGAAGGTGTACGACAAACTAGACGAGATGAGCCGCATAACCGACCGTTTTCGGGCCTTAATGCAGTTTCTCGACATACTGCACACGCTGTCGCTTAGCACAGGTGCGCGCACATTAGCCACCACCAGTTACGCCAAAGTGAACATCGAAGACGATAGTAGACGGGTTCTTCGCGTAAAGAAATACATCTCGGATAACTACATGTACGAACTGCGACTTAAAACCCTGGCCGACCTTGCCAACATGAGCGAGAGCGCATTCTGCCGCTTTTTCAAGCTGCACACAGGCCGCAGGCTTAGCGATTACATCATCGACATACGCATGGGACATGCTGCGCGCATGCTGGTAGACACCACCGAGACCATCGTCGAGATAAGCTTTAAGTGCGGATATAACAACATGAGCAACTTCAACCGTATCTTCAAGCGAAAGAAAGGATGCTCGCCAACAGAGTTTAGAAACAATTATCATAAGATTAAGGTGATTGTGTGAGGGGGCAATAGCGCTTTATTGGGTTGGTTTTCTCATACAAGAAAATCTAGAACAACACCCAACTTCCATAGCAAACAGGGGGCTTTGGAGGCAAAGAAAACCAAGACTTATAGCCTAGGGAAACGCTATACGTACTTGTGCTGCATGAATAATCTCTTGTGGTTGTCCGCTAAACTCCAAATCGGCTCGGTTTCTCTATCTCATATTAGAATGTTCCGTCATTGCCCTTAGTCCGCTAAACTCCAAATCAGCTCAGTTTCTCTATCTCATATTGGAATGTTTCGTCATTTCCGTTAGTCCGCAAAACTCCAAATCGGCTCGGCTTTTCTATCCGCAATGCCCACCAATAGGCGTTGCGGATTTCGTTTTCGAAAGGTAAGCCCCCCTTTCAAACAATCCTTCATCCCCAAAGTTATTCCGTGTAAGTGCACGTTTACTGGCACAAGCATTAAACTCAACACAAGCATACAAAAGCACGGAACAACAACCATAAGATTGTAAAATATTTGTACCGAAATTTAACATTGTAAGTGCCTTCGCCGTAAAATTTCCAGGCATCAGTCGGATTTTCGCGCGTATTTTTAAAGTTTGTAACCACTTGATTTATTGATATTTACAAGGAATTAGGCGCAAAAACATGCTTTTTTAGCACGTATTAGGATTGCAAAACAACATGAAGTGAACGACCAAACGCCACCACGCAGTTTTTCATTCCACATAATCAAAATGCCTATAAATAACGCATAAAATGGTGCTTTTTATGGTTTTTGGCTACATTTTGCTACATTTTAGCTTGTATTTTGGTACATATTGCATTGCGTTTTGGTGCAAAATACACTGCGTTTTGGTGCATATTGCATTGCGTTTTGGTGCAAAATGCACTGCGTTTTGGTGCATATTGCGATGCGTTTTGCGGCAAAATGCGTTGCAACAACCAGCAATTAGGCACCATTTTCTTGTCGTTTCGGATGCAAATTTTGGGGAATTTTTCTTCAAAGAGAAATGCAAAAGCATAGTAAATGCCCAAAAACGGAGGGGATAAGCGCACAAAAAACACTGAAATTTCATCGTTTGGGTGCATTTTATATGGCTCTTGGCGGTTATTTTCTTCTAGAATGGTTCGGCCGAAGAATGCGTTTTGTAAAATACGTTTACCGTTTTAACAAATCGTTGATAGACGATTTCGGAGGTAAGGACGACGGCTATGCGGCGGCATAAGCGATAAGACTAAACATGATGGGCGCAATGATGCGGACAAGTTTAAGCCCTCTTTCCGAGATGAGAACAACGGCTGTGCGGCGGCATAGGCAATAAGACTAAACATGACGGGCGCAATGTTGCGAACAAGTTTAAGTCCTTATTGAGGTAAGTGCATAGGGCAACGAGGCGCGCAGGTCGTTCACGTTTCATCCAGTTGTGCCTTTAACCCAATCGACCGCACGCCATATCGCGCTAGTGAAGAACAAAGAGGGGCTTACTTTGGGGTAGAGGTGAAACCAAGTTTTCTATTTGTCGGCCACCTGAACACCCCATTTGCCGTTTCAAATCTTTTAGCAGGTAGCAGTAATAATCTTTATTAATTTTCCTTACTGGCGCGTACACCCTACCCCGTTTTTTGCTACTTTTGTATTGTTGGCCGATGCCATTACGCGGCAAAGGTCCTGATAATGCAAAACCAATAGGATATGGAAACGAACATGAAAGAGATGTTGGCACAACTTGCCACCACCACACAAAAGGCTGAAATAGAAAGCGTGCTGCAACAAACCACAGCCCAACTGCTACAACATTATAAGATACGCGCGCGCGAGGTGGAACTCTATCCCATCGAGCTAGAAAGCTATTTCTACCGCGCAGGCGTGTTCGAAGACCCCTACGTGCACACCAACGAGCTGCAAGCCAACCATTTTGGCCAGCTATATGTGCACCGCCGAGGCAAGGAGGCCACCTCGCCCTATAAGATGGACAATCGCGTTTGCATGGGCATTTCGCTCTCTGTAAGCGCAAACTATTATTATTCGGCCCTTATTCGCAGCGCGGTTTTTGCCGACGGCAGCATGGTTTTCGGGCCAAACAACGTGCTGATGCACTTCATGCGCAGTGTAAACGCATCGGCCAAGCTGCTCGATGTCCACTTCTTCGACACACATCACGCAGGCACATTCATGCTTGCACCCCTCTTTCACCTTGTTGAAGGCCAACAAGTGTTGTTTGAAGTCGATGCCTCTGCCGACCCGCGCGACAAGTCGTACCTGATGCACGGCGCGAGAATAGGGCTTGGCGACACCGCACCTTACTTTCAACAACTGCCCCTTAGGTCCGCCATTGGCAAGCTGTCTAAACCTTTCGAGTTTAAAGAGAAAACCCAACTGATGGACAATTATCTAGCAGAACACAAACTAACCGGCGACAAGGCCAAAGAAATGGCCAAAGAAATGCGCCAATAGTGTGCATCAGCAGTCTGACGGTCGATTGGGATTTAACATGGCAGTTAGCATGCAAAAGCAGGCGTGTTACTTCGTTGCGCTCACACAAATCGCTTTTGCAACCATCGCCTTACGGGCATATCGTAGAATTTAAGGCATAGCCACGCCAGGGCGATGCAGCCAAACACAAGGGCTAGGACTTGCGGAATGGTTTGGCAGAAAGGTATGTCGTGCCTCTTTGCGTAAGCAAAACAGGTGTAGATGAGGGGAAAATGAATGATGTAAATTGGATAAGAAATGTCGCCTAGGAAGTTGCATATACGCGTAGAAAGGGCATCTGTGGTTTCTCCCGATGCGCCTATCCACACCACAAGGGGGAAAACCAGCAACACACAAAGTGCTTCGTATATGCCGTTTACCCACATTTGGCTTTCTCCGCCTAGGCGTGGAGGCACAGTAACGGCCACAATGGCTAGGCCACACCACCAGAAAGCACCGCGCACCCGCCACTTACGAAACACGCGCGAAAGCAGCAAACCGGCAGGGAAGGCAAACATCACGCGGAGCAATCCGCCCCAAAAACCATAGTTGGCGAAGGTCCATCCTGCACCTAGATTGCCGTACTCGTTGGTTATGGCGTAGCCAAACAGCGCACCACCTGTGGCAAATACCAACATGGCAAGCCAACGCGTAGACAACTTGCGAATGGCCAACACATAGAGCAGGTTGGCAATATACTCGAAAAACAACGACCATGTGGGGCCGTTAAGCGGAAAAATCTCGCCAAAACCACGTACCTCTACACCGCCCCAAGCAGGCACTAGAAAAAGATTCAGCAGCGTAGCGAAGGCCAAAAGGGCCACAGGCACATCAGACACTTTTAAATATTCGGTGCCCTGGGCATAAAACAACAGTCCGCCAAGGAGGGCACCTATCACCACCATGGGATGCAGGCGGATA
>NZ_GG740074.1:199988-250664 GCF_000162415.1 Prevotella sp. oral taxon 317 str. F0108
GGCGGATAACCCTTCGCTTAACAAAGGCCATAATGCCCATAGTTTTTAGGCGATCATCGTAGGCATAACCGATGACGAAGCCCGAGAGCATGAAGAAGAAATCGACGGCCAAATAGCCGTGATTGACACACCGCGTGAGGCCGTTTGTGGCAAAATCTTCGCCTATATGATAACAAATAACCACGAGGGCGGCAACGCCGCGCAATCCGTCTAGCAAGTGATAGTGTGGCTTGGTATCGGCAAAAGCTGCCGCAGAGGTGTTGTTTGAGGTCATGGGGCGGTAATCGTGTGAAGATGGTGTGCGAGGTGCCGCGGATTGGGGCGGTTATCGCTTTTGGTCGAAGGCCACGAACTCTTCGTAAGTGGGCGTGCGCCCTGTTGTTACTTGCATCACCTTGTTGTAGATGGCGCGGCGCGAAGGGGCGTTAAACTCAATATGGTCGACATCCGTGGTGCGCATAATACTGTTTTCGCTAGGACGCCAAACGCCAGTGGCATAACGTGCGCCACCTCCTAGGAAAAGCCCTAGGCCTTGATTGGCATAGCGCGTGTCGGCCAAGAACTCGGCCCAAGGTGCCTTGGTGGCATCATTGGTTGTTGAAACGTTCATCAACCAACCCAAAGTGTGACCGTAAGCAAAACGTTCCCTACCGGCATCGTCGATGTCGAGGTTCTGCAAGTCGTATTCGTCGTCGAGCTTGCCGATAGCATGCCCAGCCGTTTCGTGTACGAGGGTGTGTCGGAAGTAGGGGCCATCAACACCGCCATAAAGCGTGGTATAGGCGCAAGCCAATGTAGAACCCCAACCGCCCCAGAATGTAATGCCGCCTGGTTTGGTGGTGTTCATCACCACGCTGATAACAGAGTTCTCTTCTTTATAACCAGGAACGGTCGAGGCGTAAAGCATGGTCTTGTAGTCTAGGTTGTCATCGTTGATAAATCCGCAAACCTTACCGTTCTTAATGGTGCTTGCCAAAGCCGTAGAACCACTTAGGTCGCTGCTGAGTGAAACCTTCTGGACGACGTAGACATTGAAATAAGGCCTAAGCGACTTCATTGGTTCGAGCGCGAACAGATGTTCGGCCGACTTCTTCATCACCTCTTCGTAGGTTCCGTTCTTTATCAAGTCTACGGTAAATCCGTCGCCCATAAGGATGATGTTGTAGCCATTGCCCTTTGTTGCCGTTTGCAACGTGGTTACTTTCCCGTCTAAGGCCACAATTTCGTCGTTCTGTTTAACGAGCGAAGTCTCCTCAACGTCATCGCCGCTTTCGTTACATGCCGTAAACGTTAGCGCAAGAAGGGCAAGGGCGATGTAAGTTAAATGTTTGAATTTATAAAGCATAAGTGTTGTTTTAGCGGTTGAAAAGCGGAGAGGCCAAGACGAAGGCCCCTCCATTGTAGCTTATTTTAGTTGGAAATAAAGGTAAACCCAACTCTCCTCTTCGCCTGTGCTGTACTTGGCATGCTCGATATAGATTTTACCCCAAGTGCCGTTTGAGCTGTAAGAAGAGTAATCGGGTCCTCCGTATAGTGTCAATTCGCTAATCCACGGCTTACCGCTAGCGTTGCCAAGCGGATAAAGGGGATAGGGTTTCAACAGCTTGTCTACAACTTTTTTGAAGTGATACGAGTAGCTGCCTGGTGCAGAAGTGTCTGCCACGATACAGCTTTTTGTCCACGAATCGCTCTTTACTCCGAGCACGCCTGTTGAACTGGTTATGAGCCAGAGGTTCTCTCCAGAGTGCATAAAGTCTTTGATGTAGAAGTTGTTGTTGCCTAAATCCATCACCATTTCTGTCCAAGCGTTGAACAGCGCATAGTTTTTCGAAGCAGGGTCGGCATAAAATTCGGCCTTCTTCGACATGGGGAAGTTAAGCTGTCCAGAGAATACCACGCCGCCATCCAGTTTAGAATAGGGGTCTACATCGTTGCCTTCTAGTTTAAGTTCGTAGCTGTACACATCTTTCAGGGCCACCTTTTCTGGGGCTTTGATGGCAAGCGTGGCGAGCGAGTCGCCAGCAGCGAAAGTCACTTCGGTGGGGATTGTTAGCCCAGCCGATTGCGAAACGATTTTTACAGGTGTGGTTAGTGCTGCGCCAGTGTTGTTTCGTTTAAGTGTTATTGTTGCCGTTCGGTCGTCGGTGTTGGCCGAATCTAACACGCAGATGGTATTGTTCGTGTCGGCAAAACGCACTTGCTGGCATCCACTGGCCACTTCGGGGCCAGGTGTGTAGTCGTCTTTATCGGAGCAGGCCGTGAACAATGCCACGGCAGTTAGCACCCCTATTAGACCTATATGCTTAAATGTTTTCATTCTAAAAGCTGTTATGTGTTATCAAAACAATGTCTTACTTCTTTTCCTCGTGAACGCCCGTGGGGTCGGGATTGTTAACGATGTTCGCGTTATACTGCCTTTCGTAGTGGCTGATGCAGATGTTCATGCGCGGTGCTACGAAACCCGCCTTGGTGTTCCACTGATAGTCTGTGGGATGGTTAGAACCTTCGTAGTGGCGGATGACTGCCTTTTCGAGCCGCTTGTAGTCGAAGAATACGATGCCTTCGCCCCAGAACTCAATACGTTTTTGGCGTAATATCTCATCGTTAAAGGCATCCATGGTTGTGGCGGTGCACTGATAAGAGTTGTCGTCGTAACGATAGGTGTTCAGGTAATTGGTCAATGCCTGCTTGCCAGCCGCCAATCCCTCGTAATGGGCTTTGGCCTCAGCCTCTATGAGGAACATTTCCTCGGCGCGCATTAATGGAATGTCGACGGCTGCCCCCACCTTGTAGTTCTTCATTTCACCGCTGCGTGGGTGGAACTTTAAGCCTGTATAGGCTGGTAGTTTTACCCAGTCGTCGGACTTGTAGAGCGTGGTGTACTTCGAGTAAGCCGCAGTTTGGCCAGCATCTGCGGGGGCAATCCACGTGTTTTTACGCCAATCGCCGTTCTCAATGCCTTTATACAAGCCTGCGTCTATCATGCGGAAAGCCTTGTATTCGAGGTTGTTCACACCGAAAGTGTTTTCGGAAGACATGTTGCCAACAAAGTTTTTCCAGTTCCAATCAGACCCATTCGTCATGTCGCTCGAGTTGATTTGCACGGCCAGCAGCCACGCTTCGTTGGCCGTATTAAAGCCCGTTGTGCTATTAAACCATTCGGCCTTGGTAAGCGGACGATGGCCTTCGCTAATGGCCAAGCGCGCATATTGGGCCGCCTTTTTAAAGCAATCGTTGGCCGATGTGATGCCCAGTTTGTCGTATTTGGCTAGTGCCTCATCGTTTTCGTGGCTCAGTTGCATTTGCAAATCATCGTTGTTTTTCTCGAACCGCGTACCTAGTTGCAACCACAGGCGTGCCTTAATACCAAAGATAACGCCTTGGTCCATCATGTTGGCACCGCTCCTTTTGTAGCCTTGCAGGTATTTCTCAGCCCGGTCTAGGTCGGTCATGATAAAACGATACATCACGTAGAAGGGCGCACGCCTATCTGTTGTCGCCTCTTGTTGCGTGGTGCTCTCGGTACGGATAGGCACAGTAAGGCCGTAGATTTTATCGATAGCAGCCTTTTCATCCAGTTTGCCATACCCCGTTTTCTTATACTCGTAGGCGAAGGCCATATCGTAATAGGCAAAAGCGCGATAGCCAAGTGCGTTGCCAACGTGGGCAAGTTCTTCGGCTGTTGTGTTTTCGTTGATGGCTACCGCGCCCACAGTGAGGTTGGCTTTCTTGATAAGCTCGTAGTAGAAAGGCCACCAATCTGTTGCCACATAATACTCGGGACTATAATTGCGGTCGAAACCCTCATCCTGATAAAAGTCGTAGAGTACATCGTAAACGGGCAGCTCGGCACACATAGTTTCTCTGTCCATTGCTAGGCCCGCATATCCGTAATGTCCGTTTCCTTTGCCCATGCGCAGCATTGCACCAGGTATGGCCTTGCTTAGAGCGGCTGCCGTATTGTCGGTTTCAAACAATTGTTCTTGCGTGAAACCCCGTCCAGGGTACGCTTCTTCTAGGCAGGCAGTTAAGACAGGTGCTGTTAGGCTGAGCAATATGATGTTTTTTATGAATCGTTTCATAAATGTTGTTCCTTTCTTTATTGTTAGAATTTAACAGATATGCCAGCGGATGTTGTGCGCATGGGCGAATAGGTACCGTCGCTTACGTTACCATTGAGACTTGTTCGGGGGTCGAATCCCTTGCGTTTGCTCCAATAGGCCACGTTGTCGCACGAGAGGAAGACGCGCAAACTGCTTAGTTGCAGCTTCTTGATAAGCTGTGCAGGGAAGGTGTAGCCTAGGCTTATCGACTTGAATGTAAGCGTGCTGGCATCGATTAAGAACCTATCAGAGAAGGCGGTTGTTTTCAAATCGCCGTATTGGAAACGAGGTATGTTGCTGTTGGGGTTCTCTCGTGTCCAAGCTTTGAGCAGGTCTTTGTGGTACGCTTGCGGTGCAATCGAGGGTTCGGGGTTGCGCATCATGCCTTCGTACCCGTTGTCGTAGCCCTTGCCACCGAGCGAGTAAATGAAACTAATGTTTAGGTCGAAGCCGTAGGCGCGTACCGAAGTGCCGAAACCTCCGTACACGTCGGGATGCGGACTGCCGCCCAAATAGTAGTCGGCCGAACTGTAATCGGTTGTGGGTTTTAGCTTGCCTGTTGCCTGGTCCGTATAATACCATGTGCTCAACCCTTCTTCGTTTACGCCTGCAAACTTCTTGATGTACCACGTATTGATGGGTAATCCCTCGCCGATATAGCGCGAACCGTCTGAATAACCTGCGTGCCCTTCTTTCTCTAACGTTTTATTTTCTTTGGGAAGATAGCTTATCTTATTGCGGTTGTGGGTGATATTGAAGTTCATCGACCATGTTATGTCCTTGGTGCGGATGATGTCGCCGTCGAGGTTTACTTCGATACCGCGGTTCATCATGTCGCCAACATTGTCGTAGTAGCCATCATATCCCAACGAAGGAGGCACCGAGAACCACAGCAACATGTCGGTGGTTTTGCGCTGATAGAACTCCACGCTACCCGTAAGTCGGCGCTTAAACAATTCAAATTCAAAGCCGGCGTTTATGTTGGTGTTGGTTTCCCACGTGATGTTTCGCTTACCTTTGTTGCTGAAAGCCAACGAACCCTCGCCGTTTACAGCCAACAAGTCGTAGAAGTCTGAGTAGTAGAAGTCGCCAATGGCGTCGTTTCCTTGCTGTCCGAAACTGGCTTTAAGTTTCAGCATGTCTACCCATTTAGGCTTGAACCACTTTTCCTTGGTCATTATCCAAGCACCGCCAAACGACCAGAAGTTACCCCAACGGTGTTTGGGATGGAAACGTGACGAACCGTCGCGGCGGAACGATGCCGATGCGAAATATTTGCTGTCGTAGTCGTATTGCCCGCGGAAGAAGAAGCCTTCGATGTTATAGAGGTCCTTGTAGCTATTTGCCGACACCAGCGTAAGCGCGCCCGACAGCTCGGTGTTCATCTTATAAGCAAAGATGTTGTTCTTTCTTCCCGTAAGGGTAGTGCTGCTGTTGCGTGTGTACTCGTGGCCTAACAGGGCCGAAACGGTGTGTTTCCCAAACTCCTTATTATAGTTGAGCAGCTGTTGCGTGTTGAAAGCGAAGGTGCGATAGTGCGAAACGCCAACCTGTCCGCCACGAGTTTTGTCGAACCCATAATATGGGTTGGCGGCATCGTTGTCGCGGTTTTCGGTGTTATAGATGCTTACGTTGGTTGTAAGCTTAAAGTCTTCGAGGAACGAAAAGTCTGCATACCCTTGCATTCCGTAGGCATTGCTGCTGTTGGTCGATATGTTCAGCAGGTCGTTTTGCAAGGGTGCATCGTTTAAGAAAATCTCTCTCGTTACGCCGTTAACCGCTCCGTTGCCATAGTCGTACATCTTTCCGTTGCGGTCGTACATGATATTGCCTTTGCCATCGCGAAGGTATAAGGGGTAGATGGGAGGTATTTGGTGGGCTGCACCGAATGCATTGCCCGACGAATTAGACTCAGAATGCGTGTAACTGATGTTTCCGCCGAAGGTTAACCACTTGCGTGCTTGGTACTCCGACTTTAAGCGAGCCGAGTAGCGCGTGTAGTCTGAGCCGTAGCAAATACCATTATTCTTCATGTAGCCAATGCTGGCGTAGGTCTTGAAGATGTCTGTTCCGCCATTGATGCCGATGTTATACTCTTGGCGGAAGCCTTTGCGCAGTCCTTCTTTCTTCCAATCGTCGGGATAAAGCATGTACTCTTTGCCGTTGTGCCGAACCACGTTGCCCAGCGTTGCATGTGGGTTTAGCTTGCCGTTTTGCCCAATAAGGTATTCGCCTTGTGGCACACTGTAAACGATGCTGCCCAGTCCACCTTGGCTTCCGGGCTTGTAAATGGTTTCGTTTGCTTTGAGATAGGCCGAGTAAGCATCCATTCCGTCGCCGTAATGAAACTTGTTGTAGATGGCTTTATAAAACATTTCGTAGTACTCGCCGGGCGATTTTACGTTGTCGTAATCAACTTTGGCATCTTCGTTAAAGCCCCACTTGGCGTCTACCGAGATAACGGCATTGCCGCGTTTGGCCGTTTTGGTGGTAATGAGAATTACACCATTGGCGCCGCGTGCACCGTAAAGCGAGTTCGATGCGGCATCTTTCAACACGCTGATGCTCTCTACATCGGCGGGATTGATGTCGCTGTAATAGCCCGAATAGGGAAGTCCGTCGACAACGATGAGCGGCCCGTTGCCGGCATTGAGCGAACTGATGCCGCGGATTTGGATGGTGGGCGACGACGACGGACCGTTTCCTTCGATCATCTGTACGCCCGAAACCTTGCCGTTAAGGGCCGACAAGGGGTTGTTCACTTGTCGCTCGGCTATCTTGTCGGCATTAAGAACGCCGGCCGAACCAGTGAACGCCTCGCGCTTTTGCTTACCGAAAGCCACCACGATAACGTCGTCGATTTGTTTCGCATCCGACTTCATGACGATGCGCATCTCGGACTTGATGGTTGCCGTTACCGTGTTCATACCGATGTACGAAACGATTAACTCGCGTGCCGTTCGTGGTACGTTGTCGAGCGTAAACTTTCCATCGAGGTTGGTGGCCGCGCCCAGCGTTGTGTCTTTAACCTTTACCGAGGCACCGATAATGGGTTCGCCCGACTCGTCTACCACCGTTCCACTGACCTTCATTGTCTGTGCTGCGGCGAAGAAAGCCACAAGGCACAGAATCATTAATGTTGCAGTTCTTCTCATCATAGAGTAAAGTCAATTGTTAATAGTATGTTTTTTGTTAGGTTTGAAAGGCTCGTTCTAAAAAGTTCCCTATGGTAAGGACGCATTGTAACCATAGTCCTCCAATGTCTTCTCTGCCGTGTCACGTTTCTTTCGCGGCTCTTTCAACAGCGTGGCCTTACCGTCAATTTCAACCAAGTCCGCAAAATAATGCCGTGATAAAACTCAAAATACATTGTTAGGTTATTTCCAAAACTTGCCAAGAGCTTTTATATTCATTTCACTCTCTGGATGGCAAATGTAATTAAATTCTGCAAATGCAGCAAAGATTTGGCGAGAAAAAAAGCTTGTTAGTTGAATTTTGTTGGCGTGGCACAATGTGAGTGTTTTTCTTGAAGTTACTTATGTTCAATAGTTTGTGCGGTTGTTAAGGCACACAGAAAGAACGGCCGCCCTGTAATATTAATGAAAATATATGCAGAAGTCGTCTTGACTTTTAATATTTCTAGAGATTGAGAGGAGTTTATGTCTTTGTGCTGTGAAACCAAGATAAACGCCCCGCTCATATACGAAGAACAGGACAACGATATGATGAAAACTGAAATTCTGCCCCATTCGCCTGTGGCAAGACATGGATCTGTCTCAAAAAGGTAACCTGGCGAGAGTTCTTTCAATACGTTCTTTACAAGTTGAAAGCATCTTTCCCATGGCACATAATGAGGAAAAAAATAAAGCGCAATTCTTTATGTTTCATCTGTTCTCATGTCAAAATGGACGTATTTATGTCAAAACACGAAAGATGAACGTTTTCGTTAAGCCAAATGAACAATGCCGAGCTTGCTCGAACATTGCCATGGCGAGAAAACACACTTTTATAGAAACGAGAAAAGAACGTTTTCGTTAAGCCAAATGAACAATGCCGAGCTTGCTCGAACATTGCCATGGCGAGAAAACGCACTTTTCGAGGAACGAGAAAAGAACGTTTTCGTTAAGCCAAATGAACAATGCCGAGCTTGCTCGAACATTGTCATGGCGAGAAAACGCACTTTTCGAGGAACGAGAAAAGAACGATTAACTTATTCACTTATCCACTTGTCTTCTTCTTAACCTGTTCACCTGTTAACTCATCAATCGCTGTAAGCTTTTCAGTAATAAATTTAACATTAAAAGTGCCCTTTTTGCTCACCAATTGCCCACCTTGCCCCAAAAAATCGATTCTCGCGAGGGTTTGTTTTGATGCAGAGAGGGGGTAGTATGCGGATGCGGGAAAATGAATTTTTATTTAACGGGAGCACCAGTTGCACCAGTTTTAGGGCTGTTTTCGGCTGATTTCACTGCGTTTTGGTACTAATTGCACTGCGTTTTGCCGCTAAATGCACTGCGTTTTGCCGCTAAATGCACTGCGTTTTGGTACTAAATGCAAGGTATTTTGGTGCTAAATGCAAGGCGTTTTGGTGCTAAACGCAGGGCGAAAAGCATAAAAATGCACTGCAAAAGTATAAATATAACCCTTGCGAGCCATGAAAAACAGGGCTAAAAAGGGTAAAATAGCTGCTAAAAAGCAGGATTTTAGGGGCTAAAAGCAGGTAATTGGGCCTGAAGAATTTCGATCCAGCAACCAATCTAGAAAAGCAAAATGGTGCAAAATGCAGGTGTTTTTCTTAGAACTGTACACTTTGGAAGACGTGAAAAGCAAAAAACAGTGGCAGTTTACCTACTTTTGAGCCTTTATTTTCGCTAGAACGAAGTAAGAATTAGAACGACTTTGTAAAAATAAAGATAACAATTTAAGTTTTTGAGTTGGTGAGTTTGTTAGTTGACGGGTTGACAAGTTAACGAGTTGACAAGCTGGCGAGATGTTTTTAGTTGACGAGATAACAAGATGACAAGTTGGTAGGCGCAGCCATCTTTTCACTTTTTCACCTTTTCACCCTTTCACTTTTAGGAGTTAGGGAGTCGAGCAGTCGGCAAATCATAGTCAAACAGAATTGCATTTGGAAAATTGTTGTTAGCAGCCTGCAAGACGTGCGTTGCATAGAATGAACAAACCCTTACGCGGAGGAAAAGGAGATTTTCTGTTTGTTTACGATGCTGCTGTGTCTTTTCAAATCCAATTCTGTTTGACTATAACAAGGTGACAAGTTGGCAAGTTGACGGGTTATAAGTTGACGGGTTAACAAGGTGGCAAGTTAACAAGGAGGCAAGGGGAAGGTGTGAAGAGGTGAAGGGTTGAGGAATTGGGGAGTTGAGGAGTTGGCAAGTTAACAAGGTGGTAAGTTGGCCTGTTAACAAGGTGGTGAGTTAACAAGATGGCGAGCTAAAGAGCGTTAGGTATAGGAGCAAGCGAGGATTGCTAGTATCTAGACTTGCTGGTTAAGCCATACCGCCTAGTTTACCAGGGTTACCAGTTATACGCCACTTACTTGTTATACGTAATTTACTTGTTATACGCGGTTTACTTGTTACGTTTGGCCTTCTTGTAATATTCGGACTAACAGCCTTTGCTGCCCTAACCTAAAAGGGGCTCACCACAAATGTGGTACGCCCCATGAAAGCATCGGTGTAAGTAACACGATGTTGCGCCTAGCACATCCGGCCAGGACGAACACACCATGCAAGCACGGTTGTGTATGTTAAGCCATTGGCCTAGCCTTTACGAAATACGTAATAGCGGCGACCTTATTCGGTAAATCCACTTCGGCGCGTGCCCGTTACGCGGTAGGTTTTGCCTGGGTAAGTGCTCAGTTGCACATTAAACACAATGCTGTCTGTGGGCAGGTTGTGCAGGTTATGCCCCTGCCCTTCTAGCACCTTTCCATCGGTAATGCTCACTGTTGCCCCGGCATCGTCGCTGTTATACACGGCTTTCACGTTTTGGCAAGCAAAGGTGCGCGCGCCATAATTAATGGGCGTAACAAGCAACAGGCTCCATTTCTTGCCTACACTCACGTTCACCCACATCTTATCGGCCGTGTTTTCTACCGTGTTATAGGTTTGCAGGTTATAAGTGCTGCCGCCAAACGCGTTTTGCGTAAGCGTTCCGTCGGCGTTCACCTCGTGCACACGCACATCCCAAAAGCCGGCCATCTGCTCCACTTCCGTTCCGCCTGGTTTCTCGTTGGTTTCTACGTCGCAAGCCGAAAGGCCCATCAGGGCGAACGCTGCTGCGGCCATCTGTATGATGTATTTCTTCATAATCATTGCTTTTTATCTGTTCAACACAATGTTGTAAGTGTCGCCTTTGTAGGTTACGGTCCATGTAAACACACCCTTCTTGGCGTTAAAAGTGGCATTGGAGAAAGCGTCTAGTTGGACGGGGGCGCCGTTTGCCTTTACCGAATAGGGCTGAAAAGTGCCGTCTTCGGCCATAAGCAGCAGTGCCTGTATGGTTACGGCGTCGGCCGTTGGCTGTCCTGTGGCTTTCATTGCCTGGTAATATCCGCCCAACAGGTCGTCTACCTTAACCAATCCACTGGCCAGTTGCGTAACGTTTACAACACTCTTGGCGTACGTTTGCTCCACGCCATTGGCATCTACACGCTTTGTGCCGGCAGCCGTGAAGAAGGTTCCGGCAGCCTTATACTTCACCTTGGGGTTGCAAACGGCCACCACACGCTGTGCCTCGTAGGTGTAGCCGTCGGGCGTTGTGCAAGAGTAGTTAATGGGATATAAGCCAGGCGCGTTGGTGTTTACGGCATCCAGCCCGTCCACTTCCATCTTGGCGGTATAGTCTTTTCCCATATAGGTGGCGGTGCAACCCGGGTCTTGGTACGTAGCACCCAATGCCACTTCAATCGTGGCATCGCCTGCCATGTCCATCAAGACGATGGGCGTAACCTTCGAGTCGGTGAAACTTTCATCGCCACATGCGCTCAATCCCACTACGAGTGCCAGTGCAGGCAACAGGTTGATGATATATTTGTTCATTGTTTTTGCAGTTTATACGTTATATAATAAGGTGTTTTGCTTCATTCCACGGCCCTCTCTCAGCGCGGAGAGAGAGACGTGTTGGGACAAAGGCCTCATATCATTTAACATCCCAGAAAACAGGGTCGCTCAGTTTCTTTTCGGGCGGCGTTTGCGCCGGGTTCAGCCTTCGGGCGTGGTTGGGATAAGGCACGCGCTTGGCCAAACCGCCCACTTGTATGTGGTTAACGGCCGGCACAATGAGGTCGCCAGGGGTATAGCCTTCGCCGTCGAACACCTGTTTGGCGGTAAACTTGCTGGTTTGCGGCACGTTGGTACGCCTTATTTCGGACCATGCTTCCATGTGGTTGCGCATAAAGAAGGCGGCCCACTTCTGCATATATATAAGGTGCAGCTGCTCTTCAACGCTCTTTCCGTCGAACTTCACTTTGTCGTTTGCCAAGAAAGCAGTTGCTTCTCCCACTTTCAAGTTCCGCCAAGCGAAGTCTGCCTTCACGCCTTGCTCATAGCATGCTTTGGCTTTGGCAGCATCGTTGTTGAACCTTAGCTGCACTTCGGCCAACAAAAATTGCAATTCGCTTTCGGTAAAGGCAAAGATGGGTTGCGCCTTCATGACGGAAAACTTGATGGCACTGACGTTTTTGTTTTTCCAATCCTGGTTGTTTCTCCATTCTTTCATCGTAGTTTTTGCGCCAGGCAACTGGCCTACATAGCTACCTGTCGCAGCGGTTACGCTTATGGCATAGCCCATGCGTGGGTCGTCGGTATCGCTGTAATATTCCACCAAAGGATAAGCCGCCACATAGTTGTTGGCATTCAACGCAAAGATGGACCCATACCAAGGATTGTACTGATTTTGCACAGGCGAAAACACATCAAACATGATGTCGCCCTTGAAGAAAGCGTTGGCCGCCACCAGGTCTTTCGCCTTTTGCGTATAGTTGGCCACGTCTACGCCGCCGTCTATGAAGCGCATGTAGATGCGCAGGCGCAAAGCGTTGGCAAATCCCTTCCACTGACTTAGTTTCTTATCCATCATGGGGTCGTCTACGGTCATGCTTTCACCGCCGACATTAGCCTCAGCCTTGTCCAGTTCGTCTAGCACGCCCATGAGAACGGTCTTACCGTCTTCCCATTTAGGCGTTGGGTTGGCCTTGCCTTTCAGGGCTTCAGAGTAAGGCGCATCGCTCATATTGTCTACAAGCAGCTGATATGCCCACGCCCTCAGCACGGTGCAGGCGTAGTGGTTGGCCTTGTTTGGGCTCTTCGCCATCACCTCTTGCAAGTCTTTCAGTGCACCGGCATATAGCGTTTGGTAGCACCTGTCGAAGAGATTGCTACCTTCATCAAGGTGCAATTCGGCCAAGTTGTTGTATTGGTTTTGTTCGGGGCGCTGCTCGAAGTACTGCGAGAAGAAGCCCGCGTAGGTGAACATCTGGTCGCCCAAGGCATCGGCGATAGCGTTCTCGGCAGACGGGAACAACTTCTCAGGCGTTACCTGTGCCTCCGACGGGTAGTTGGGATCGTCGTTTATGTCGAGGTTGCAGCCGCTTAACACCATCGTTGCGAGGGCTGCCAGTATTGTTATCTTTTTCATCATGCTGCGGGTTTAGAATTTAACGGAAACGTTGAAGCCGAACTTTCGCGAGCTAGGATTGGCCGACCACTCGCCGAAGTTGCCTCGCAAGTCGTTGCCGAACGATGTTAGCTCGGGGTCTACAAAGGTGTTTTCGGCAGGTGTCCAGAGGAAGAGGTTGTTGCCGAATGCCGACAGGCGCACATCGGTGAGGAAGGTGTTGGCCAGCCACTTCTTGGGCAAAGCCCAACTAAGGGTGATTGCGCGCAACTTAATGTACGACTTGTCGATAAGGTCGCCCGCCCCCAATTCCAATCCGCCATCGTCCCAGAACTTATAAATGCTCGTGGCATTGAGCGGCGTGTTGTTGTCAACATACACGGGTTTGCCTTGCGCATCGGTTCCGTTCTGCACCACAGTGTTGGGTATAATCCACGGGTTGCGGCTGTTGTAAGCCGTCTGCATGGCGTTTCCTGTAAAGTGAGTTATCCTTTTGGTGCGCGAGAACATCTTTCCACCTTGACGTATGTCCACGTCTACCGAAAGGCTAACGCCCTTATAAGTAAAGGTGTTGTTGATGCCCATGGTGTATTTGTAGTTCATGCTGCCCACTATTTGCTGCTTGGGATCGCGGACGGGCAGGCCTTGGTTGTCTACCACGACCTTCCCCGTTGCGGGGTCGCGCAGCGGCACGTAAGCCTTAAACACGCCAAGTTCTTCTCCCACTTTGGCGTAAAGGCCCGTTCCGCCAGTCAATCCGTAGATAGACGACTCGCCGCCTAGCTCTTCGGGCAGGCTGATTACCTTGCTCCAGTTCTTGGTAAAGTTCCAAGTAACGTCCCAAGCAAAGTCTTTCAGTTTCACGGGTGTGCCGCTAACAACGAGTTCAACGCCGCGGTTACGTATCTCACCCAGGTTCATATTCTGGTAAAGATAGCCCGAAGCGGCATCCATGTCGAGGCTAAATATCTGGCGGTCGCTGGTTCGGTTGTAGAACGAGGCATCAAAACTGAGCCTATTTCCAAAGAAAGCCATGTTCAGTCCCACTTCAAACTCGGTGGTCATCTCAGGACTTAGCTTGCTGCCGCCAAGCGTATTGCCCACGGTATAGGCGTTCCAACCGCCATTGGTGAAGGGGAACTTACTTGTTGCCCACCCGCTACTGCTGGCCGAACCTTGCGGATAGATGGTGTTTACCATGTAAGGCAGGGCGTCGTTGCCCGTCTTTCCCCATGCAGCACGCAGTTTGGCGTAGTTAACTGTCTTCTTTACGTTCTCCGGAAGCACCTCCGAGAATATCCAACTGGCCGTTGCGCCTGGGTAAAAATACGAGCGGCTGCCGCGCGGAAGCGTTGACGACCAGTCGTTTCGGGCCGTAAGCGTGAGGTAAACCATGTTTTTAAACGCCACCTCGGCTTGTCCCAACGCGCCCATCAGCCGCTGAGTGCGCTGGTAACTCTTTATCGTAGGCTTGTCGGCAGTGTTGGCAAGGTTGAGCCAAGTGGGTATGGTGAGGTTCGTTATCTCCGAACTCTGGTAGCTGTACTTGCGTTCGTTGCCGTTAAATCCCACTAATGCGTTGACGTGCCAACTGTCGGTAAGGTCTTTGTCGAACGTAACCAGCAGGTCTTGGTTTATCTCTCGGCGGCGTGTGGTTTGCTCGCTCACTCGCCCCGTGAGGCTACGCAGGGCGTCTTCCCAGTTGGGTGTGCCCTTAAACAGGGTCGACATGTTGGGTTCGCCCATATCATGATGCTCGGTACTTGTGTCAAGTCCGAAACGATAGGTAAGCTTAAAATACTTCAAGAAGTCGTAATCCAGTTGCAGCTTGCCGTAGAAACGCTCGCTTTCAAACTCGTTCTTAAAGTTGTTGAGCACGTAATAGGGATTGGTTACGCCGTAGGGCGTGTAGTAATAACCCGGTGTGTTGAAGGGGTTGTTCAGGTCTTTCAGCTCAACGAGGCTGATGTCGCGCGGCGTTTGCATCACATTGTTGTACATCGAGCTCGACTTCTGCCCCGTAGACACGAAGTTGTTGAGTTGGTAAGCATAGTTAAGCGACGTGCTGAACGTGAGGTTGTTCACCTTGTGGCTTGCCCTTGCCGAGAACGTGTACTTGTTATAGCTGTCGGCATTGGTGGGTATGATGCCGTCTTGGCTTATCTGCGACAGGCTGAGGAAGAAGTTGCTCACGTCTGTTGCGCCGTTAAGCGACACGCTATTGCTGTACCGATAGCCCGTGTCGAAGAAATCGCGCACGTTGTTTTTTATCGGCACGTAACTCTTAAAGTTCTGTGTGCCTTCGTAAACCGCTCCGTAACGCAACCACGAACCATCGAAACGCGGCCCCCAGGAGCCGTTCTCATTGTCGGTTTTGTTGCCATACCAACCCATACCAAAGTCGTTTTGCATCTGCGGCAGGCGCAACAGCGTTTCCCACTGCATGCCGCCGTTATATTCTATACCCAGTCCCTTTTGGGCTTTCTTACCCGTCTTGGTGGTGATAAGGATAACACCGTTGGCGGCTCGGCTACCATACAGCGCCGTTGCAGCCGCTCCTTTAAGGATGGTCATGCTCTCCACATCGTCGGGATTCACGGCACTAGCGCCGTTACCAAAGTCGTAACCGCGGTTCAAGTCCCTGTCGGTAGATACCGTGCTGTTGTTAAGCGGCACGCCATCGATAACGTATAGCGGCTGATTGGTGCTGCCCAACGAACTGATACCACGCACGATAACCGACTTAGACGAGCCTGGGTCCGACGAAGAACTGGATATTTGCACGCCCGCCACCTTACCTGCAAGGCTCGACATGATGTCGTTGGTGCGCGCCGCAGCAATCTCGTCGCCCTTAACAGCGGTGGCCGAAAAGCCCAATGCCTTGGCCGAACGCTTAATGCCCATCGCCGTAACCACCACTTCGCCCAGCGTAGTGTTCAGTGGTTCGAGCACAACACGCATATTGTCCTTGGCTGTTACGTCCACAGCCTTCATGCCTGCCGAAGATATATGCAGCTTAGCACGTTCGGGTACGGTAAGCGTAAACTGTCCGTCGAGGTTGGTAACGGTGCCCTGACCCGTGCCAGTAACAACGACAGAGGCCCCAATCACGGGTTGTCCGTCTTCCGAACTGATTACTGTTCCTGAGATTTTCATTTGGGCCAAGGCCGCTCCCATACACAAGAAGAGGCTGCCCAATAGCATAGTAAACCTTTTTCCCATAAAAAATTCTCTCATTAGTTATTATAAAAAACAACACTTTATGGTTGCCTATTGATTATTCAGCGTAGAAGGATGGCCAAAGCCTTATGTTCGAATTACAAACGTTTAATGAATATTGCAAAGCTATGAAAAATTTAAACACCTACCAAATATTTTGCAACTAAAATCGTTATTTTGATTAATATTCGGCAATAAATGCATAAATATATAACCAAAATACAATGTTTTCGCACACATTCGCTATCTTTTTGATAGCAAACGTTTTTGCAATTCTTTCATTTCGCGCGCTTTATTTACCACCAATCCTTTTGCATTTGCACAATAAATTCAGAACCATGCGCAACTTCTTCCTAAATGTTTTGGGCGTTCGGGCGCATTACCTTAATTTTGCATCACCGCTAACGGCAAGGCAAACGCCGCCCATTGGGCCTTCGGGCCACACGCGCCAAACATAAAGACAAAACGACATGGACAACAAAATACCGCAAGAGTGGAACGACATCCTACTCAAAGACGTCAACTTCATCGACCTGATGAAACACCGCATATATAATGTGCTTATCGTGGCCAACCCCTACGATGCCTTTATGTTGGAAGACGATGGCCGCATCGACGAGAAGATGTACAACGAATACGTTGAACTAGGACTGCGCTATCCGCCCACATTCAAGCAGGTTAGCACCGTTGAAGAGGCCGAAGAGGTGATGCAGGGCGTTAGCGTAGACCTCATCATCTGCATGCCCGGCAATGCCGACAACGACGCATTTGCCGTGGCGCATGCCGTAAAAGAGCGGTTCCCCGTGGTGCCTTGCGTGGTGCTTACGCCATTTTCGCACGGTATAACGCGCCGAATGCAAGACGAAGACCTCAGCATCTTCGACTATGTTTTTTGCTGGTTGGGCAACACCAACCTCATCCTCTCCATCATCAAGCTTATCGAAGACAAGATGAACGTGGAACACGACACCAAGGAAGGCGGCGTGCAGATGATTTTGTTGGTAGAAGACAGCATACGCTTCTACTCCTCCATCCTTCCCAACCTGTACAGCTACATCCTTGTTCACAGCAAGCGCATATCCACCGAGGCCCTTAACAGCCAGGCTGCCGCCTTGCGAATGCGGGGCCGGCCCAAAGTGGTTCTCGCACGAACATACGAAGAGGCGATGGAATACTACGACAAATACGCCGACAACATTTTGGGCGTTATCAGCGACGTACGCTTTCCCAAAGACGGCGTTAAAGACCCAGAGGCGGGCATCAAGCTGTTGCGCGAGATACGCCGCCGCGACGAGTTTGTGCCGCTCATCCTGGAAAGCTCCGAAACAAACAACCGCGAAAAGGCCGAGAAAGAGGGATTTCGCTTTGTAGACAAGAACTCGAAGAAGATGAACATCGACCTGCGCCACCTCATGGAAGAGCACATGGGCTTTGGCGATTTCATCTTCCGCGACCCCAAAACGCGCAAGGAGGTGGCGCGCATCGCCTCGCTTAAACAGCTGCAAGACAACATTTTCAACATCCCCTACGACTCGATGCTCTTCCACATCAGCCGCAACCACGTTAGCCGTTGGCTTTCGGCAAGGGCCATTTTCCCCGTTTCGGCCTTCCTCAAAGGCGTTACGTGGCACAAATTAAAGGATGTGGATGCGCACCGACAAATTATCTTCGAGGCCATTGTGCGCTACCGCAACATGAAAAACATCGGTGTTGTGGCCGTGTTCGACCGCATGAAATTCGACCGCTATGCCCACTTCGCACGCATCGGCGACGGCTCGTTGGGTGGAAAAGGCCGCGGACTGGCCTTTCTCGACAACATCATCAAGCGGCATCCAGAGTTCAACAGCTTTCCGGGCGTAAAGGTGCACATCCCTAAGACGGTTGTGCTGTGTACGGATTTCTTCGACCAATTTATGGAGCAGAACAACCTGTACCAAATTGCCCTAAGCGATGCAACCGACGACGAGATACTTCGCCACTTCCTCGCCGCAAAGCTTCCCGACAGCCTAAAAGCCGACTTCACCACCTTTTTCGATGCCACACGTTGCCCCATTGCCGTGCGTTCCAGCTCGCTACTCGAAGATGCGCACTACCAACCATTCGCAGGAATATACAGCACATACATGATTCCTTACACCGAAGATGCCGAAGTGATGCTCCGCATGCTTGCCGCGGCCATCAAAGGCGTGTACGCATCCGTGTTTTATAAAGACTCTAAGGCCTACATGTCGGCCACAAGCAACGTTATCGACCAAGAGAAAATGGCCGTCATCTTGCAGGCCGTTGTGGGTAAAGACTATGGCGGGCGATTTTATCCCAACATCAGCGGCGTGCTGCGCTCCATCAATTACTATCCCGTTGGCGACGAACAAGCCGAAGACGGCATTGCCAACCTAGCCCTGGGGTTGGGCAAATACATCGTGGATGGCGGTCAGACGTTGCGCGTTAGTCCCTATCACCCCAACCAAGTGCTGCAAACAAGCGAGATGAAAATTGCTCTGCGCGACACGCAAGCGCAATTCTACGCCCTCGACACCACACATCTCAACACCGACTTTGCCGTAGACGACGGCTTTAACATCCTGAAACTGGGCGTAAAGGAGGCCGAGGCCGACCAGTCGCTGCACTTCATCGCCTCTACATACGACCCCAACGACAACATCATCCGCGAGGGTCTTTACGATGGTGGGCGCAAGCTCATCACCTTTGGCGGCGTGCTTAGGCACGATGCTTTCCCGCTACCGCAGATTATGCAAATGGCCATGCGCTATGGCGAGGATGCCATGAAACGCCCTGTGGAGATTGAGTTTGCTTGCAACATCAACGCCGACCGTACGGGCGAGTTCAACCTTTTGCAAATACGCCCCATCGTAGATGCCAAACAAATGCTTGACGAGGACTTGTCGGCCATACCCAACGAGCAGTGCCTGCTGCGTTCGCACAACACATTGGGGCATGGCGTTAGCGACGACGTTACCGACGTGGTGTACGTTAAGTACGGCGACAATTTCTCGGCTGCCGACAACTATCGCGTGGCCGAAGACGTAGAACGCATCAACAGCAGCTTTCTGGGCACCGACCGAAACTACATTCTTGTGGGTCCTGGGCGTTGGGGTTCGAGCGATTTTTGGTTGGGCGTTCCCGTTAAATGGCCGCATATCAGTGCAGCACGTGTCATCGTTGAGGTGGCATTGAAGAACTATCGGATAGACCCTAGCCAAGGAACACACTTCTTTCAAAACCTCACCAGCTTTGGTGTTGGCTACTTTACGATAGACACGAACATTCCCGATGGCCTCTTCCGTAAGGATATTCTCGATGCCATGCCCGCCATCGAAGAGACACAATACGTGCGGCACGTGCGCTTTAACCAGCCCTTGCGCATACTGATGGATGGAATGAAGGGAGAAGGAGTGGTTGCTTTTTCTAAGTAGAAAGGAGAAAGTAGTAAGGAGAAAGTGGAAGGTAGCAAGGAGGAAGGAGGAAGGTAGTAAGGAGGAAGTAGAAAGGTAGTAAAGAGAAAGTAGAAAGGTAGTAAGGAGAAAGTAATAAGTAGGAAGGAGAAAGGAGAAGACAGTAAGGAGTAAGGAGAAAGTAGAAAGTTATAAGTAGGAAGTAACAAGGGGGAAGTAACAAGGAGAAAAAAGGAAACAGGGAAGTTTATAAGCGCACAAGACCATTGAGCCAAATTTACTAGCTTAGTTAGGCTGGCTAGATTAACCAGAAATACTAGATTTGCTAGGATTGCTAGATTTACCATGACCACTAGATTAACTAGATAACTTGGATTACTAGTTACTAGATTAGCTAGGATAACCAGTTACTAGATTAACTAGGACTACTGGATTAACTAGAATTACTAGATTCACTAGAATTGCTAGATTTACTAGGATTACCAGCCCATCTAGATTTACCAGCCCATCTAGAATTTCTAACCCATCTACTTTTACCAGGCTTACCAACCCCGAAATCTTACCATATCCTTTACAAATCACACCTTCTCTCCCACCCCATTCTAGCGAAAAACAAGGCTAAAAAGCATGCAATTAGCCACGATTTTCTGCTTAACGCGCTCCCGTTTCACCCCAAATTTAAGGGAATTATTTGCATTTTGCACCATTTTGCCTTTCTAGATTGGGTGCCGGCTCGTCATTTTCCAAGCCCAAATACCCACTTTTTACCCCCAAAAAACCATTTCTTAATGGCCATTTTGCCCCTTTTAGCCATATTTTTAACCATTCGAGAGGGTTGTATTTATACCATTCAAGCGCATATTTATGCTTTTCGGCTCGCATTTAGCACCATTTTGCTTTGCGTTTTGCACCATTTTACCTTGCGTTTTGCACCAAAACGCAAGGCATTTAGCACCAAAACACACTGCATTTAGCACCAAAACGCACTGCATTTAGCGGCATTTTGCACTATTTTTAGCAGAAAACAGCCCAAAAGCTGGTGCAAATGGCGTTCCATTGGAATAGATATTCATTTTGCATCATTCGCAGACTAACCCCATTTTGTACCAAAACAAACTCGTCTAAGAATCGATTTTTTGCGGCAAGTTGGGCGTTTGGTTGAAAAAAACGCAGTAATAACGTTAAAGTTTTTACTGAAAAACGGACAAAGATTGGCCGGTTGAGGAGTTAAGGAGTTAAGGAGTTAAGGAGTTAAGCCAAATGTTTAGGCAGCGTTAGGCTAATAGGATAGGTCAGACCAGTCGGACCAGTCTGACTTGTCTGACTTGTCCGACTTGTCCGACTTGTCCGAAAGCTAGAATGAACTAGAAATCCAGAAACCGCTAGACAACCTTAAAGGGCGTTAGCCATCTTTTCATCTTTAACGCGCAAAAGCCATATCTACGCCGTTATCGCGGCAAGATATGGCTTTCGCTTATGATGTAACTAATGCTACATTAATAGGAGCCTAAGAAAGTGCGGCAAGGCACTTGCCTTGCCACACTTTAAGGCAGCCTGCGCTGCAAAGCAAAGCTAGAAGGCGTAACCTATGCCAACCATCAGCGCATCTACGCCGTAATCGGCGAAGGCATGGTGGTAGGCCACGTTGAGTTTGAAACCCGACAACTCGCCACCAGCACCAAAAGTAAGGGCATTAGAGCCCTTGTCGGCATACTGATAGCCCACCCTTGCAGAGAGCATGCGGTTGTAAGTGTACTCCAAACCACCGGCAAGCAAGGTTTCGCTAGCATCTTTCGGGGTGAAATAACGACACGAAAGGGCGTAAGTAAGCGCGTGTTGCGGGGCGAAATTTACGGCCCAGTCGCCGCCTACGACCACCGAAGTGGGCAGACTCTGGGGTATGCCCGTATCGTTAAACTTCACCGACTTGCCGAAATCCAACAGTCGTGCGCCAACGGTTAGCGTGGTAGGAACAGTTGGACAGATGTTGAAACCCTTTTGATAGGCTGCTCCAACCGAGAAAGCATAAGCGTTGGCACTGGTTGCGGCATGACTTCGGGCGTAGGTTGCAGTGGCATACACGGCCACTTCGGGCGTTACGGCGAACGAATAGCCTAGGTCTAGGGCCATATCGTAGGGCGAAACCTTATCCGGTTCGCCCGTAGCACCCACCGAGGGAACCGTTAGGCCGCCAAGGTAACGCACGCCTGCCATCAATGCCGAACGATTGGCAAAGCGATAGCCCGTGGCAAAGTTGTATTGCATCAGTCGGCCCTCATCGGTTTTAGGCTGTGCCTCGGCAGAGAGGTCGGCCACAAAACGTTTTTCGCCAAAGGTAAGGGCGGCGGGGTTTGTGTAAATGTGCATTTGGTTGGCATTGCCAAGCAAAGTGCCACCCAGGGCTGCGGTGCGCGCATCGGGTGTAGCTTCTAGCACAGGTAGTATGCGACTTTGTGCCGTGGCCTCCATTGCCAGGCTTGCGCCAAGCGCGAGGAATGCCATTGATATCTTATTCATAGCGTGCTGTTTATTTCTTGATGAAGGTGTGTTTGCTTGTTATGCGCTCGGTTTTGAGCAGCAGATAATAGGTGCCAGGGGCAAGGCGGTCGATGCCCAAAGTTACTTCGTGCGTGCGACTGTCGGGCGTTAAGGTTTCGTCGATAAGCTTTTGGCCACGCAAAGAGGTAACGATAACCTGCACCTTACTTACCCCACTGCGCATAAGTGCCTTGATGTAGCTGTGCGCCGGTATGGGATAGATGGTGTGCACGTCGGGTGCGTTCTTGTCGGTAACACGCACCAGGATGGTTGTTGTGGTGCGTTTGCCACCATCGATGGCGGTTAAGGTTATCGTGGCCGTGCCTTTTTGTCCAGGGGTTAGCGTTAGTTGCGTGCCCGTTACCGAGGCTTTTACCACCGCATCGTTGCTAGATGTGGCCGAGAATTGCATCTCGCCACCGCTCATGGCCGTGAAAGCGTTGGCCAAATTGATTTGTGCGGCCTCGCCCTGCTCGAACAGCGACACGTCGCCGAGCGTGTTGTTGGGCGTGGGAGCCGTGTGCGAAACCACCTTATAGGCGAATTTCTGTACCGTCTTACCGCCAAGTTGGTCGGTGAGCGTCACTTCAAAGCCATACGTCCCAACGGAACCTACCTTTATAAAGAGGTCTAAGGCGTTGCCAACACGTTTCATTTCAACGCCGCTGGGCAGCGCGGTGGTGGTGTAGGTCCAGGTGTGGCCGTCTTCATCGGTTACGGGTAGCACCTTATGGAAGTAAGGTTGCGTGTCGAGCAGTCGCAACGTGTCGGTCATTGCGCCGCCAAGTACGGGCGCATGGTTAAGGCGCGTTTTGAAACTAGCCGTTGCATCGGCCGAAGTATTGTTGAAACGGTCGCGCGCCGACATCTTCACCACATAGTCTACATCAGTATCCAGCTCCGTAAACATTTGCTCCAACTCGGTGCCAACAGGCTTATCGTACGAATAACGAGTAAGGCTTTGCACGGGTTTGCTCATGTCGGCCTTCTTATATAGGTGTATGTCGTAGGCAAAGGCCGTGCGTTGTTCGTTCAGCGCATCGGCATCGGCGGTTACTTTCCACGTTATGCGGGCATCGTAATAGCCACGAGTGGCATCCGCAGAATAGTCGGTAACGGTTATTTCTGGTGCGTCGGGTTTCTGCGTTTCGGGGTCGGCCAGGGCAAAATCTGCATCAATAAAGCCCACACCCATCTTGCCTGCGAGGTTGGCATCGGTCTTTACGGCGTAGGGACTAGTGGCCTTTACGGCTCCTAGCAAGCGGCGGCGAAGGTCCTCGTTGGTGAAGTTGGGGTTGGTTTTACCAAACTTCGACACAATCAGTGCGGCGATGCCCGTTACGTGGGGCGCCGCCATAGAGGTGCCTTGGGCGTATGCGTAGTTGTTGTCGTTGGGCAAAGTAAAGTCGGTATTGGGCGTGCCGCCAGTGCTCATTTGGGCAAAAGCCTTGGGCACGGTGCTTAGTACGCCCCTCATTACCTCACCCGTTTCGGTGGTTCCACCCGGTGCAAGGATGTCTACCCACGGCCCTTTGTTCATATAGTCGGTGGGAATACCCATGCTGCTGGTTGCGCCCACGGCCACCACGCGCGGATAAGAGGCGGGTATCATGTCAATGTCGTATTGCGAATCGTTACCCGATGCAAAGATAACAAGACCACCTTTCATGTAAGATTCGGGCTTTTTGTTGCCCTTCGAGTCGCATCCGGCATAGTCGGTAAAATAGTTGATGCCGTCTTTCAGCAAGTCGAACTGCGCTTTGAAGATGCTTTGGAAGTTTTCGTTGTTGAGGTATTTGCTTCGGTCGAAGGCGTAACCCCACGAGCAGTTGCATACGGATGCCCCGTTTTCGGCAGCAAATTCGAAGGCCTTAACGATGTAAGCAGTAGATGCAGTCTCTTTGGTTCCATCGCGCCCGTATATTTCGCAGCTCATCAGTCGCACGCCCGAATCGTCGCTGCCGTTGCCACCGGCCACGCCACAAACGCCCAGGCCGTTGTTGTTTCGTGCGGCAATGGTTCCTGCCACGTGCGTTCCATGTCCGCCGGCCACGATAACGTTGGGGTCGCCCTTACCGCTTTCGGCTGCATAGAAGTTACGTCCGTGTATCTTCTGGCCCGTATTCTTGTCGACACCTTGCCAGGCAGAGGCGGCCAAGTCTTCGTGTTCGAAGTCGACACCCGAGTCCATCACGGCCACCACCACGTGGGGGCTGCCCGTTTCTTTCTGCCAAGCAGGGAACAGGTTTACGTCTGCCCCAGGCTTAAACATGCCATATTCGTTTACGGTTGTGGTGTAATGCCACTGGTATTGTAAGTAAGGGTCGCTAAAATTAAGTGGACCTGTGCCATTGTTTGCAGGTCTTAATTTGTTAGAGGGGATGGGCGCACGCGATGCTGCGGTGTACTTCACCTTGCTGGGCGCAATCTGCACGTTGCCGTGAGCCTTCTCGATGGCAGGGTCGCGGCGTAGTTCGTTGATAACTTCTTCAACGTTCTTTGTGCTGTCGAATTTCACAACAAACCATCGGTCGAGCCCTCTTGCACGTTTCAATGCGGCATATTCGTTGTTCATGTCGAACACCTGTTCCACCTTTACGTCGGTGTTGTCGAACACCTTTGCACGCGTTACGCTCTGCGTTGCAGCACGGGTGCTGGGGTTTACGCCAGGTTTCAGCTTGATGAAAGCCATGCCGGGTTGCCAAGGAAAGGCCTCGTCGGCGGCGGTTTGGGCAGCGTTAGGGTTGTTTTGCGAGGAGAGCAAGTCGTCGCTACAAGCCGAAAACATGCCTAAGGTCAACGTGATACAAGCCGCCAATGTATATATTTTTCTGAACTTTTTCATTGGATGAGTGTCTATAAGTTGAGGGTTTTCTTGATTAGGTCTACATAATGCTTACTCTTATAGTAAGTAATGACCGTACGCGTTTGCTGCGGACGCATGTCGATGAGGTCGGCCTCGCCGCGGAAGTAGGTAACAAAGCCGCTATTGTCGCCGCGGAAATAAGTGTAGCCCTTATCTTCCATGGCGTTCCTTGTAGTGGTTGGCAAGGTATAGGTGTACCATTCGTACACGCCGGGAGTGCCTTCTACCTCGCGATTATACAGCACTTCGCCGCCCATGTAGAACACTTGGCACGAACCAACGGTGCCGCTGAGCTCTGCATCGGCCACCAGACCTGCATCAATGTCTTCGGGCGTAACGCCTCGCCAGTTGAAAAAGTAAATGACATTGGCCAACGAACCGGCATCGTGACTGGCATTTTCGGGTACGAAGAGCAGGCGCGAATACTTGCAGCTGGGGTCTTCTGTGGTGGTTGTTATCTTTTCGCTGTTGAATTGGTTCTCGAAATCGGGTTTCATTCCGCGTTTCTTTTCAAACTCAATCACCTCTTGCAGCTTAAACGACTTGTTGTGCATGCGCTCGGAAATGAATACGGGGAAGCAGGTGGCCTTGCCGTTGCTGCCCACTTTCAGCTCATTCGAGCTCACCACATACTTCATGCAAGGACTCTTATATATGCCGCCAAACATCTTGAAGTTGTTGGGGTCGTTGTAGACGTGCACCAGTCGTGTTTGGTTTTCTTCTTCGCAATAGTATTGCGCTTCGGTGGCATTACGCTGTTTGTTACCGTCTTTAAAGTTCTGTTGTTTCAACCAAGGGTCGTACGATTCTTTTTGGAACTCCTTCCCTTTGGGTGCCTTCAACCACGCGGTAGTAATGAGTTTGCTGTAATAGTTGGGCGTGTAGAATATGCGAGGCGATTGTTCGCCGGGCGAACGGAACGCATAATATATCTTGTCTACGTCTTCTTTGTACGGCAAGAGCGAGTCTATCTCGAAAGCTCTGTCGCGACTGTTGTTCCTTTCGCCTTCAAGTTCGGTGACACGAGCCAAGTTAAAGTTGTCCAAATCCCACACGGGCAGTTGGAATTGCACGTATCCATTTTGCGTTACGCTGAGCAAGAAGTGCTTGTTGCCGTTAGATAGGAACAGCTTTTCGGTTCTACTGCTCTGCGCCCAAGGGCTGTTGCGGTCGATGGCGGTGAGGGTTAGCCTCAACTTGCGTTGCTTTTGGTCGACGTCGTACGTGAGCCATTTGTTGTTTTCCTTGTCAACTTGCTCCACACGCCAATTATCCGAGTTGGAAATAACGTTCAGTTCTACGGCCGTATGCGCCTCATGGTTAAAGATAGCCGTACCATTGCTGCCGTCTACGGCAATGAAAGGCGCCGTGCCAAACTGCGTAACCGTTACCGTTTGCTTACCGCCGGGCGTGGTCAGCACCACTTCGGCTTGGCGTTCGTCGGCTCCTTCGTTGGCCGTAGCCGTCAGTTCGAGTGCTTGCCCTACCTTCTTCGCGGTGAGCCAAGCGTCGTAAGCCCCTTTTTCCACTTGCCATTCGTCGCCAAGCGTTGCAAAGCTTACCGTTTTTGTTTCGCCCTCTTGTTTAAGAGTGAGCGTCTGCGCCTCGCCTTGAACGACGTCTTCCGTTCCGCCCAAGGTAAGGTCTTTCTGGCATGCGCTAGCCAACGATGCCACGATGAGCAAAGCCCATATCTTTATATTCTTATACATAGCGTATTTGTTTTTTGTTAGCGTATGTGTCATTGCTTATCCCAGCCAGGGTTCTGCTTAACGTTCGGGTTTATCTGCACTTCGTTGTCGGGGAACGGCCACACAAACATCTTGTTGCCTGTTTGTATGTCTACCTTGTAGCCCCCTGCGTAGAACGATGCGGGCACTTGATAATACCCCTTGGCACCTTGTATCGTACGTTTGCGAACACCTAGTTTCCAACGGCGCAAATCCCAAAGGCGGAACCCTTCATAAGCCAGTTCGCGTGCGCGTTCGTTCTTTATTTCTTGGTACAGGTCGTCGCCCGTTGCGCTTGTGGTAGGCACGCCACGCGATTGGCGAAGGGTGTTAAGATAGCTTTGGGCATCGGCCGTGTTACCCAGTTTGTAGGCTGCCTCGGCCACAATAAGGTATTGTTCGGCGATGCGGAAAGGCTTAGGAGCCTGATTTCCGTTGGGCACATAGCCGCCCCAATGGGTGCTAGTGAGCGTGGCGTAGTTGGGGTTGCCCTTAAACTTAGACACAACGTAAAGCTGTGTAGACACATTCACGTCGTTTACCGTGGTATTTACAAACTCGAAGTGGATGTGTGCACGGTGGTCGTTTCCGTTGGCAAAGAGGTCGTTAATCACTTCGCGCGTTGGCACGTAGGGCGGTTTGTTGTAGTCGCCCACTTTACTTGGCTGCTTGGCCTCGTCCCAATGAGTTGTTGTGGAAAGGTCGGCGCCATAGAGCGAAGTAACCGTAGGCACTTCGTTTTCTTTGGCCACGTAAGGTTGCCAAATCTGTTCGGTACCCTTATCGTAGAACCACATCTGCGCAAAAGCGTCTTCCGTGGGCGTTACTTTTCCTTCGCTGTTAAGCTTTGCCGTGTAGGGAGCGATAAGCGGATAGGTGTTTTTGTCTACCAATTGTTTGGCCTCTTGGTACGCTTTGTCCATGTCGCCCATGTATAGGTACACGCGTGCACGAAGTGCTCGCACGGCATCGGCGTTTATTTCGGTGTTTCCTGGGCTGGTAGGAACGTCGGCCAACAGCGTTTCGGCCTCGTTCAAGTCGTCCAACACCTGCTTATAGGTCTGCGCGTTGGTGGCTCGTGCGGGCTTGTTTAACGAACCTGGCTCCAATGCCAACACCACACCGAGGTCTTTGTCGGCCGTGGCCGCATCGTAGATCATACCCCATCGCAAGGCCAAGTTAAAGTGATAGAAGGCCCTTGCGAAGTATGCGTTGCCCAAATAATGGCGTTGCGTGGGCTTTTCGGCCGCGCTAACGGGCAACTGGGGCAACTTAGTTATCACCACATTGGCATCTACGAGCGCCGAATAATACGAGTGGTAGATTTCTTGTATCACGCTACTTTCGGGCAAGATGGTCCATCCGTGAAACTCTCCATAAAGGTTTCCGAAGGCTGCATGCGCGTTAAGCATGTCGGCTTGCGCCTCTTGGGGCAACACATAGCCGCCCCCGAACTTGCCGCGAAGGGTGGAATAGATGCCGTTGTCCCATTTGGCGGCATCTTGCATATTGCGAAACGAGGCGTTATAGTCTATATAGTCGGCTGGTTCGCGGTCTAGATTGCACCCTTGGAGCATGGCCGCAAGCGTAAACGCCCATAATAATATCTTCGTTGTTTTCATATACGTGTTCATTATTTACGTGTTGTTGTTAGAGTCCTATCTCCACACCTACGCTCAATTGCTTGGTGTTGGGATTGACACCATACGAAACATTGCGGTTCACTTCGGGGTCGATACCGCGGAACTTGGTAAAGGTAAGCAGGTTTCTGCCAGTAAAGAACACTTTTGCCGTGCGTACGATGTTCTGTCGTCCAAGGCTCTTGCGGGGGATGTCGTAGCCCAAGGTAAAGTTCTTCAGGCGCATGAACGAGGCGTTTTCAAGCATTTTCGAGTCCACGTAGTTGCTTTGGTGGTTGGCTTGGCGCACCCATGCCAACGAGGGATATTCGGTGTTGTCGCCCGGTTTCTTCCAATAGTCGAACAATCTGCGCGACCCATTGAAGTTTCCTTCGCGGTTACGAACGTGATAATCGTTCTCGTAAAACTGCTTATCCATCGAAATCATGTGCTTACCGAGAGCCACGAAGAAGTCGGCGTTGAGGTAGAAACCTTTCCAATAAGCCGAAATGCCCCATCCGCCCGTAAAGGGAGT
Organism: Prevotella sp. oral taxon 317 str. F0108; assembly: GCF_000162415.1. Lineage (NCBI taxonomy): Bacteria > Pseudomonadati > Bacteroidota > Bacteroidia > Bacteroidales > Prevotellaceae > Prevotella > Prevotella sp. oral taxon 317. The sequence continues at coordinate 228,649 of NZ_GG740074.1, forward strand.
GTAAGCGTTTACGCCTGTGTTCTGACTGAGCGAAGAAGAATATTCGGACACCACGTCGTTGTCGTCGCGCCGCGTTTGGTTCTTGTCTGCGCCCGGTTTATACCATTCGGGTACGCCCGTTTGGGGGTTCACGCCCTTATAAAGCGGTAGTACAAAGGTTACGGGCTTACCCACCATGTAGGCGAGTTGGCCGCCTGGCTCGTGCCACGACTGACGTCCCTCGAACAGTTCGAGCACTTTATCGCGGTTGTAGTTGAAGTTCACGTTGGCCGAAACGCCCCAATCGCGACCGCGAAGGATGTCGGCACCCAGTTGAAAGTCGATACCGTGGTTCAGGTAACGCCCAACATTATCGTAACGGGTGGCATAACCTTCGTTGCCCGCAGGCATACCCGATGTGTAGGGCAGTGGAACTTCGAAGAGCATGTTGCTCGTTATACGGTTGTAATACTCCACGTTCAGGTCCAGCCTACTTAGCAAACGAGCCTTCACGCCCACAGTGAACTTGCTTTGGTGTTCCCATCCCAAATCGGGATTTCCAAGACTAACAAAGCCAAGGCTCATACCGCCTTTCTTCTGCCCCACTTTTCCTACATACGATGATGTACTGTAAGGAGGTATCGAAGAGTTGCCCTGCGTTCCGTAACTCGTTTTGAAATCTAACTCGTTAAGCCACGATACGTCTTTAAGGAAGCTTTCGCCCTTAGCCTTCCACAACAAGCCTACCGACCAGAACAAGCCGTTGCGCTTGTTGCGCCCAAAGCGCGAAGAGGCGTCGTTACGCAAAACCAAGTCGACGAAATAACGTTCGGAGAAGTCGTAAGACAGCTGGGTAAAGAACGAAAGGAAAGCATAGCTGTTGGTTGCCTCGCCCACATTCTTCTTTTGTGTGGCGTTGTTAAGCAGGTTAAGGCGGTCGTCTAAGATGCCCGAACCCGATGCAGAGAAACCATCGTCGTTATAATTGGTGTATTCATGTCCCAACAAAGCGGTAACGTGATGGTTGCCAAAGCCCATGTTATAGGCTGCCGTGTTGGTGATGGTGAAGTTCGACACCATCGAGTAGCCACGTTCGGCGCTGCCATTGCCGTACGCGCGATAGTAGCTAGGCAAGGTACGCGAACGGCTGTCGCCATAATTCAGCTCCAATCCCACAAGCGAACGCAAGGTTAGATTCTTTATCGGCGTGAGCGTAAGGTTGCCGTTAGCCGACAGGATAAAGGCATTGGTCTTTGCCGGGTTGGTAGAAATAACGTGCTTAGGCGTAGTGATGTCGAGCAGTGGCACGCGTTCCAGTTCCTCTCCCGTCCTCGGGTCGTAGGGCGATGCAAAGGGGGCGTTCATGGCTGCAACGCCACCGCCCACGGCATTGTTGTTGCCGAAGGGCGAAACGTGCGTATCGTCGTATGCTATTTGGGTGTTTATGCCGGCGCGAACCCATTCGGCCAGTTTCGCATCGAGGTTGATGCGGCCGAAGGCTTTCTTGTAACTCGACCCCATGCGCAGTCCGTCTTGGCTCAATGCGCCGCCCGACAGGTAGTACCTAACGGCAGATGTGCCGCCCGATACCGACACGTCGGCCGTGTACATGGGTGCAGGCTGGTACACATACTTATACCATTGGAAGTCGGTTTCCTTGAAATACTTGCTCTTTAAGGCTGCTATTTGGTCGGCGGTGTAAATACCCGTTTCCTGATAATAGCGTAATAGTTCGGGACCGGTCATCAGTTGGTCGAAATAATCGGTGTTTGCCAACGACGAAACGGCGTACTGCGCCCTAAGATTAATGGTGGGGCGCGTCTCTGTTCGGCCGCGTTTGGTGGTAACATACATCACACCGTTGGCTGCACGCGCGCCATAAATAGACGTGGCCGCAGCGTCTTTAAGGAACTGAACACTCTCGATGTCGTTGGCGTTCATGGATTGCAGCACGGCCATACTAACTTGCATGCCGTCGAGGATGATGAGCAAGCCCGTACCTGCGCCCAACGAGCCTTGTCCGTGCAAAGCCATCGACAGGCGCGAAGAGGGTTCGCCCGACGAGGAGAACACCTGTAAGCCGCTCACTTTACCCTGAACGGCATCCAAGGGGTTGGCCACGGGTTTCATCGCAAGGTCTTTGGCCGTTACCTTTACCACAGAGGCCGAGGTGTTGGCTACCTTACGTTCCATGTAACCCACCACAACAACGTCGTTCAACGTTAAGTCGGAAGGTTCCATTCGCACGTCCATCTGGGATGCAGCGGCCAATTCTTGGCTCTTATACCCCATGAAACTAAACGTAAGTTTCTCTCCGTTGCGCACGCTGATAGTAAACTTTCCGTCTATATTAGACACGGTGCCCGTCTTCGGGGCCGACTTTGGGATGATGCTTACGCCAGGTAAGGCCTCCCCGTTTTCATCTACGACGTTTCCCTTCACTGTTATTGTTTGTGCCAAAACCGAACTCAATCCAGTTAGCAAGCAAAGGGTGAACATCCAAAATCTTACTTTCATAATTATCTAGGTTGATTATAGTTTTTCCTATGCCCCACGCAACCGTATGTTTAGTAAGCTTGGCCGCATGGCACCTCCGTTGTAAACCCATTTTGTTTTAGTACAGCTGTCAGTACATTCACAGAGTTAAACCATTCTGCAAATATATGCAATAAATTTATAAAACCAAGCAAAAATGGCGTATTATTTTTTAATTAGTATGCATATTGTTGAAATTATGCGGTTTACTTACAATAATTGTAAAAAGTGTAATGTTGCCATCACCATCCTTTTGCCAGGCAAACGGCATGTTGTATTTTTGCCTTTAAAACAAGGAAAAACAAACTTTTTAAGGCAACTTCCTTCGTTCCACGCAGCTAGAAAATTCTGCCATATTAGAAAGTAATAAGCATGTTGCTTAACCCATAACACCAAAGTCCGCAAAGGTCTACTAGCAAAAAAACGTTTTTATATTTTGTTCCATTGAGAAGATTTACCTATTTTTGCAACACCTAAACGTTTATTGTATCACACTTAATAAAAAAATAACTTCGTATGAAATCATATATAGCAGGCATAATCATCATGTCACTTACCTTGATATCTTGTCAAATCTCGGGCTTGACGTCAGGTTTTTCTCATCTATCAAAGAGAGCGCAAGAACGGGTTGTACATTATAAAGGTGCAATAGATGACATTCGCGATTTCTCAAACATATATGCGATTGGCGTAGAACAAACAAAAGACTACCTTACAAAGCACGAAAAGGTTATCATATATGATTTCACTCCATTTTGCAAATCGGGTCGTTGCGTGTCGCCTTTGGCACTTTCAGAAATCTGCAAAAGGCAAAACATCGACTTGTTGGTTATCTCAAACATCTATGACGACGTCTTTAGTGCGGTGAATAAGAATTTCCCCATACTGATGATAGACACAGATGCCCTTCAAACCAAGTGGCGGGGAAAGTACATTGAGGCTTTTTACTACCCGCTAATCGGTCGGTCGCAAAAAGAAATAAACTATGCAAGCTACCTTTATTTCCATAATGGCACCTACGTAAGGAGCTTTAAAGATTATAGGGAAATAGAGAAAGCCGGCTTATGATTTAAGCTTATGGGCTTGTTGGTTTGTAAGTTTGCAAGTTTTTTTCACAACCAGTGCAAGCTGAACGCCACTAACCCATAAGCGCAAGCATAAACCAAAGGCCGACAAACCATAAAGCAAAAGGCCAAATGTCCGTAAGGCGAGGTAGGCCAATGGCTTTGCACATCCCTTATCGACCTACCATTTAGCTAACGCCCACCTATCGCACAAGTTGACAGGTGGGCGTTTGGATTGTCTTCCATACGCTTGTTAGGAATAAAAAACATGGTGTTTGGCCAGCCCTCGCCAGCCCATGTAAAACCGTAAGTTTATGCCTTCTTAGAGCCCCTGTTAGCTCAATGGCAGAACAAAACGACTATTCATATCCCACTGCTTAGCTGCACACAATCCGTATTTTTTCATTATCTTTGCCTCATGGACAAGTTTACGCCCCGACAACGCCATCGTATCATGGCCTCGATTAAGTCGAAAGACACGAAGCCAGAGCTGCTCGTACGCAAGTATTTGTGGGCGCAGGGGTTCAGGTACCGACTAAACTACGGCCGCTTGCCAGGCCATCCCGACCTGGTTTTGCGCAAATACCGCACCTGCATCTTTGTTAACGGCTGCTTTTGGCATGGGCATGAGGGCTGCAAACGATGGACCTTGCCCAAAACCAACACCCCATTTTGGGAGAATAAGGTGAAACGTAACCAACAGCGCGATGCCGAAACGCAACGCCAACTGGCACGCATGGGCTGGCATTGCCTAGTGGTTTGGGAGTGCCAACTGCGCCCTTCGCTCCGCCAAAACACATTGCAAGCCCTTGCCCACACACTTAACCACATCTTGCTAACCGACTACCAGCAACGCTATGCACTACCCCACCCCGATGAAGACGAGCCAATGATGGCGGCCGAAGAACGAAGAGGTTATTTATAATGAACCCCCGTTGGCGTAATTAATTTAGGGCATTCTGAATTCCGCCAATGGGTTAAGTCACTAAAAATAAACGACATATGCAACTTTTTATCTGCATTTGTTGATTTGATTTGATTCCACCAACGGGTTTATATCGTATAATTATAGTCGGCAAGGAAATGGTTCTGGAATGAACCAATCGGAAATTGGGAGCTATAAGCTACTTCAACTCCCGATTACGAACATTCACCTCTCTGGTAAAGTAGCCTAAACGTTTATGCTCCGCTTTACTCATAGTTGTTTTTGTTTATCAGGTTAACCACAACTTTTACCATAACATCCTTTTCTTCTGTTCGGCTTTCGGCAATCATCAGCGTGAGCGCAACAAGGGTGCTGTCTGCTATGCGCTTGCTGCCGTCAGGATGATAGAGGATATGGTTGCCGTTGAGAAACCAAAGAAACAACGTGGCGGCAATGCGCTTGTTGCCATCGCTGAACGAATGGTTCTTAGTAACAAGGTAGAGTAGCATGGCTGCTTTCTCCTCCACACTGGGGTAGAGTTCTTCTCCGCCAAAGGTTTGGTATATCTGCCCGATAGAACTTTTAAAGGAATTGTCTTTCTCATGGCCAAAGAGAACAGAGCCGCCAAACTTCTCGCGCAACCCTTTGATAGCCTCCATTGCATTATCGTAGGTGGCATGGAACGGCTCTTCTTTTGTGGTCTTATTGATAGTAAGCCGCTCATAGTCGTAGTTGTCGAGGGTGTCCAGAGCGTAAGTATAATCTGTCACCACCTTAAACAGTGCATCGGTCTCGTCGTTAGACAACAATGGCTGGTTCTGAATGGTGCGCCCAAGCATACCAACCAGTTGGCGCAACTCGCCAATCTGTTCCTTGTGCATACGCTCGTTCACGGCGTAGCCCTTCATGAGATATTGCTTTAATACCTTGTTGGCCCAGATGCGGAAAGCAGTACCGCGTTTGCTTTTTACACGGTAGCCAACGGAAATGATGACGTCAAGGTTGTAGTATTTAACCTTACGCGAGACTTTTCTTTCTCCTTCATTTTGAACAGTCAAGTATTCCTTGACAGTTGACTCTTGCTCCAGTTCGCCCTCCCTAAAAACATTACCGACATGCAGACTTACATTCTGTTTGGTGGTTTGAAAAAGCTCCACCATCTGGGCTTGTGTAAGCCACACCGTCTCGTTTTCCAGGCGTACGTCCACCTGCGTTTGCCCATCCTCAGACTGGTATATCACAATTTGATTATTCGAGTGCATAGTTTAATGAATTAAATGGTTCTTTTAACTGCAATTTCTTCTCTTCCTCCTGTTGCAACAGCTTGCTTAGAAAGGTGAGACTCAACACTACATGCTTATATTCAGGAAAGCTCGACAGGCCCACGTAACTTGTTCGCCGATTGCCAAAGCGTTTCTTCGATTATCTTGGTCGTTATCTGTTTCTTCGCCATTGTATCTTTGTTTATTCTTATCATTCTTCATTTTAGGAACTTGGTATTAGCATCATAATCTTCTTCCAACAACTCTTTGAAATCAAAGAGAAGTAGCCAAGCCATTTCCACTAACTGTGCCATAGGTGGTTATGTCTTGTTGGTTATACAGTTGTCGCTCTAATTCCGTTTCCGAAAGTTCTCCTTAGCCATCTATAACGTTTATAACGTTAGTTGTTGATGGTATGCAAATATAATCATAATTTGGTAAATAACATCAGGTTTTGTTGCTATATTTTTTTAATTCAGACAACCTATTTATCGCATCCCACTTCGCCTTATCCGCAAGCACGGGTATATTTTCCTAAATTTCCTCCTCGTTGTAATAACAACGCATGTCGATAACGATCTTCCTTAGCATCTTGCATTGCCATTCGGTGAGGTTGAGGTTGACTGAATGGGGAGGGCTACACACCGCCAGTCGCCTTATTTACTTTTCACAACAGCGAGTTAGTAGGCTAAGCGGCCTTATTTTGCTGTTATGTAAAATATTTAGTGTAAAATTTAACACTATGAGTGCCGTTTTTGCGCACCACCTGCCCGCCTTGCCCCAAAAAATCGATTCTCGCGAAGGTTTGTTTTGATGCAAAAAGGGGAGTGTTGTACATACAGACAAAATGAATATTTATTTTATGACACCGCCATTTACACCCTATTTTGGGTCATTTGCAGCGAAACACACTGCGTTTTGGTGCTAAATGCACTGCGTTTTGGTGCTAAATGCACTGTGTTTTGGTGCAAAATGGAGTGTGTTTTGATGCTAAATGCAGTGCGTTTTGGTGCAAAACGCAAGGTGAAATGGTGCTAAATGCAGTGCAATTTGCCGCTAAACGCAAGGCGTTGCGCATAAATATCCGCTGAAATGGTATAAATAATACCCCTTAGAACTGTTAAAAATAGGACTAAAAGGGGCGAGATGGGTATTGAAAAGTGGGGTTTTAGGGTCTAAAAGGGGGTAATTGGGGTTGAAAAAATACGAGCTGGCATCCAAAATAGAAAGGTAAAATGGTGCAAAATGCAGCTTGCTTTCTTAAAATTGGAGCAAAACAGAAATGCGTAAGGCTTGAAATTGTAGCTAATTGCCTGCTTTTGAAACTTTATTTTCGCTAGAAAGGGGTGGCGGACAGAGTGTGTTTTGTAAAGTATTAATAATTGATTTAACTAAAAATCGGCCACCAGATAAAGGTGAAAAAAATGGTCTCTGATGGCCGATTTGGGATAAACTATGAACTTAAAAAACTATGAACTCAGAAACTCACAAGCTCATGAACTCAGAAACTTATAAACTTATAAACTCATGAACTCACAAACTCATGAACTCACAAACTCATGAACTCACAAACTTATAAACTCACAAACTCATGAACTCACAAGCTCATGAACTCACTCAAAACTTCATAAGCTTATGATAGTCGTTTCGCAGCTTTTGTGCCTTACGCCCGAAGGGACCAGTGGGACACATGTTGGAGTAATAGTCGAACGATACGGCACGCGTTATGCGCGGTATGGCCAATTCGATGTTTAGTTGTTGCGATACACGCGAAATGCTTGCAGGACTGTTATCTTTGTTAAACGTTTCGAGGTCTGTCCAAAACTCGCCCTTAAAGGCAGAGCCATCGCCAAACAAGCCCGTTTCGGCGTGCTTGTAGTAGGTTTCTAAGCGGTCGAGCGACACGTGTCCGACGCCAACGCCATCTTGCAGCATAATTACTTGAAGGTTGCACTTGGCCAATTGCGACATAAAGGTTTGCAATTGTTCGGGCGTGCTTAGTGTGCTGTTCCAAAAAGCGGCTATGGCCACGGGCTTATTGTTAAGCTGGTGCAAGTGATTTGAGATGCGGTCTACAAAGTGTGTTCTGAAGAGGTTCATCTTCTCTTCGGTGTTGTAGGCGTAGGGTTCGGGCTCGTGGGGAATATACCAACCCTTGAATGCTGGCTGTGAGCCGAAGAGCGCATTTATCTCTGTTGCCATGCGGTTGCAGCGGTTGGCATGCTCGTCGAGCCATGTTTCGGAGGTTTGGTTTTTCCAATAAGTCTCGTCGAAGTAAAGGCCAACATACACTTCCATGCCCTTTTCGGCAGCTGCGGCAAGCAATCTGCCCAAGGCATACTTGCTTTTTTGTGTAACGAAAGTTTCGCTTGTGTCGAACCACACTTGTTGGTCGTGTGCAGAGAATTGGGCGATAACAGTACGCATACCAATCTTCTTCATGCCTTCTAGCAGACTGCTCCATTGGTATGGTGCCCAATTGTCTTTTTCGTAGAAGGTAATGAACGAACCCGTAAGGGCTTTCTTGGCATCGGGATTGGGATATTGTGTTTCGTCTAGCGGTGCCATTCCGCTGTCTTTGGCGCATGCGGCGAATAGGAAAGACAGCAATAGAACTAAAATTGATTTATGCATATTATTTTAATTAAGGAGTTATTTTTAAGGAGTTAGGGAGTTAGGGAGTTAAGGAGTTAAGCCAATAGCATTGGTGATGTTAGGCTAATAGGACAGGTCTGACTTGTCCGACTTGTCCGACTTGTCCGAAAGCTAGACTGAACTAGAAATCTAGGAACCGATGGACAGCGTTAAAGGGCGTTAGCCATTTTTTCACCTTTTCACTTTTTCACCCTTTCACCTTTAAAAGGCGTTAGCCATTCTTTCACCCTTTCACCTTTTCACTTTTAAGAGGTTTCATCTTACGACGCAAGCGGCGAGAGCATATCACGCCCCTCTCCCCTTGGAGAGGGGAAAGGGGGTGAGGCTTTTATTGCATCTCATCCAACACCAAAACGGGCTGCTTGCCATCGAGGTCTTGTTGTGCGAAGGTGGCAGTAAGTTCGCGTTCTTCGCCAGGGAAAAGCGTGATGAAGTTGTCGCTCCATATTGTGGGTAGCACCTCTGCACCGCCTTCGCCTTTGGCAATGTATAGGCGATGCATAAAGGCTAGCTGTGTGGAAGGGTTCTTCACCTTAATGGTCATGATCATGTCGCCGTCGCGTTGTGTTGTTTGCGTATCGAACTTCAAGGGCACCTTGGGCAAGCGCGTTAGCTCGCGGAAATCGTTTTTGCCGTCGGCCGTTTGCCAATAGAAGTTGTCCGACATGATGCGACCTTGCTTGTCTACCAGTTGTAGACGAACGAAATGCACGTTGCTTACGCCCTGCGGAATGGGCACGGCAAACAGTTCGGTAAAGCAGTCGGCATCAAACGCATGCTGTGGCACCGTTTGTTGCCAAGCCACGTTGAGGTTGTTGTCGTACACTTTCACGTTCACCGTAATGTCGGTTTGTGGTTTGTGCATCGTGTTGATAACGCTCACCATGCGGTTATGCTCGTTCATCTGTATGTGTAAGGGCTCTAATGCCTTCTTTGCATAGTAGTACCCTGCGTTGGGATTGAGGAACCAATCGTATATTTGCCATAACACCTGCGGCCACGTAGCATTAAGTTTCCAGAGCATTACGCCCGTGGTTATGTCCCACATGCGGTGGTTGGCTGCCTCGAACATGGCCCGATAGCTGCCCGCGTTGATGTATTGCGCCCAACGGATGTAGTCTTCGGCCGACGAGGGCTGACCAAACTGCTGACGGATGGCGTTGTCGTAGGGTTTGAAGGCATAACTTGACGGCGGACAGCAGATGGAGTCCCAAGCATCGTGGTAGGCCCAGACCTTGTCGAGCGGATAGTGTGCATTGCGCGGACCCTTACCCAAATCGAACACATACTTCTTCATACTCTCGAGCGTAGATACGGCAGGAACACCCATTTCGTTGCGAAACATCTGGTCTTTTACCTCCAACACCTTATTATAATAATAGGGATGAGGGTACCAAGTGTAGTCGGGTTCGTTCTCATCGGTCATGCCTGTGGGCAGGTCGGGCTTGATGTAGGGCGTAAGTTTGGCTACATCCCAACCATGACTAGACGTTGCAATGAAGGGGCGAGTGGGGTCGTGCTGCTTAATGTAGGCACGTAGAGGTACGTATAGTTCTTCGCGCACCATCGTTTCAATCTGCATACACCACAGCGCCAACGAGGGATGGTTGCGGTAGCGTTTCACCACATCGTACATGTTGCGCAGTGCAAGGCGCGTATCGGTGGGATTGTTGAAGGAAGGTTCGCCGGGATAACTAGTCCAGCATTGGAAAAACACCTCCCACATCAGCAGTCCGTACTTGTCGTAAGTTTCCATAACAGCCTCTGGGGGCGAGGGCATGTCTTCGTTGGCAATCATGTTTACGCCGGCATTAGCCAGCAGTCGGGCCTCGTCGTACATGCGCTTGGGGTTCATGTCGAGCAGCATGTCGGGCTGAATAAAGCCGCCGCGACAGAAAATGCGTTGGCCGTTTACCCAGAAAATGCGGCCATGTTCGCCATCGCGTTCTTTCAAGGTAGAGGTTATTTGGCGTATGCCGAAAGTGGTAGACTGCGTGTCGGACACCTTACCGCCCACTTCAAACGAGAGGTCTAGGCGATAAAGATGTTGCAAGCCATAGCCATTGGGCCACCACAAGTGGGGATTTTGCACGTTGAGTTGGGCAAACTCTTCGGGCGAGAAGTTAACGGTGAGGGTTTTTCCGGCGGGTATGGTGACGCGCTTTTCAAAGGCGATGGTGGGCATTTGGCCCGGCATCTGCTTTTTATAGGTGTGGAAGTCTATCTCTTTTAGTAGGTTGATACGCCCGCGCAACACACCCGTTTGGGGCTTGTTGCTTGCGTTTCGCAATTCTGCTTGCACAGATATGCTGGCCTTTGTGGTGTCGGGCAGGTTTAGGTTGGTAACGATGTAGGGGTTTTCAATCTTCACATCATCGGTGTAAGTTAGGTACACGTCTTGATAAAGCCCCATGTTGCGGTCGCGTACCACGGGCGAACAGTCCCAACCGGCCATGAATTTGAGGGTTACATCTCTGAAAATCTCTTCTCCTTGACCTCTACCTTGCCCGAAAGGGGTGAAGAGATAGCCCGGACGAGGCGTGCCTACGTTGTCTACTTGGTATATCTTTACGGCCACCACGTTGGGCTTGTCTGCCGAAACAAGGGCTGTTATGTCGTATTTAAAGCGCAAGAACATGCCGGCCATCTGCGTTTTGTTGGCCACTTGCTTGCCGTTCACCCAGAGGTCGGCGCGATAATTGATACCATCGAAGTTGAGCCACACGCGCCTTCCGCGTTCGCTGGCGGGTATGGAGAACTGCGTGCGGAACCAATAGGGGTGCTTAAAGGGGTTAGGCACGCCCTTAATGTGCGAGTACTTGCTAAGTCCCAATCGGCGGTTTAGATCGTCGGAGGCATCGGGTATGCGTAGGTCGTTGAGGTCGAAGTGCGGGTCGGGGTACACATTCTCTTTCACCAAAGCCCCCAATACGCTTGTGGGTACGGTGGCATTGTGCCAGCGTTGGGGCTTATAGGTGCGTAACGACAACACGTTGCCCGCTTGTGGCACGCGTGTTGTGGACTGCATTTGCCATTGCGTTAGCAGCTGCCGACCGTCTTTTAGGCTGTTGTTAGCGGCGTGCGCCATAGTGAAACAGCACAGGCTTACGAGCAAAAACTTTATTCTCATTATGGAAATGGGTTGGGTTAAGAGTTAGACGAGGGCGCGCATAAGGCATGCCGCACCCACAAAACCTGCGCTGTCGGCCAACGATGCCATAACGATGGGGGTGCGTTGGGCGGGCAACGGACAGATGTGCGCCTGCAAACTGTGCATCATGGCAGGCATAAAGAAGGGATGGGCGGTGGCAATGGAGCCACCAAGCAAAACCACATCGGGGTCGATGAGGTTTATGCACCAGGCTAAGGGCACGGCTAGATGTTGGCCAAAGGTTTCCCATGCGTCGAGCGCATGGCGTTCGCCTTGCTGTGCACGCAGGTAAACTTCTAGCGAAGAGGCGTCGGTATGGGCTATTTGTTTGTAGATGTTGGCCACGCCCTGCCCCGAAATGACGTCTTCGATGATGCCTTTACCGTGGGGCGAACACCATATTTCGCCTGCTGTGCCAGTGGCACCATTCCATATTTTGCCGTCTACCACCAGCGCACAGCCAATGCCCGTGCCAAGCGTGAAACCCAGAACAGTGCGTTTGTTGCGCGCCGCACCGAACACGGCCTCGCCCAATACCAGGCAATTGGCATCGTTATTGAGTGCCACAGGTAGGGCAACAGCTTGTTGCAGTGCCTCGCGCAAGGCGAAATGTTGCATGGTGGGTAGCTGCGGACAATCTAAAACCAAGCCCAGGTCGAGGTCGAGTGGCCCCGTAGAACCCACGCCTACGCCAACAACGTCTTGTTTTTGAAGTCCGTTGGCATTCATCACTTGTCTAATAGACTGTGCGATGTTCTCCACAATCTGTTCTTTCGGCAGATGACTTTGCGTGGCAATCTTAACCGGCGTGCCGATAACGCGGCCGTCGGCAGCGTCTATGGCACCTGTCATTATCTTTGTTCCGCCTAGGTCTACACCTATAATGATGTTGTTCATTGTTGTTTTAAGTTTATGAGAATTGAGCAAAGAAAGCCTCACCCCCGCCCCTCTCCAAGGGGAGAGGGGAGTGATTTGCATTGATACTACACTGCATACTACATTCATTCATGTTGCCACAGCACCGATTCTTGTGCTTATCAGCACAAAGGCAGCATTGTATTTTACTTCCCCTCTCCCCTTGGAAATGGGTGGAGATGAGGCCTAACTTAGATGTTTTCCTTTCCCCCACACAGCCACAGCCATGACGTATGCAAAGGCAACGACATTTACTGCCATGCCCCAAACCATGCCATGGGCGTTGCCAACAGCCCCAACAAGCCAGCCAATAAAAGCTCCGCCCACAATAGCTGTGCCTAAAATGCCTGAGAGCATGCCGTGATCGTGGTTGAAACTGTTGATGACGGCACTGAATAAGGCCGTGAACGACACACAAGTGAAGTAACCCACAAGGGCAAACGACACCAAGGCCACGCCTTCGCTGCCCATCATGGCCACCACCAAGGCCACCACGGTGAGGGTGCTATGCACGATGAAGACCGCACGTTCGCTTACCTTACGCATCAAGGCCGATGCCACCAGCCTGCCCACGGCTTGCAAAAGCCAGAACAAAGCCACGATGAGGGCGGTTTTTGATGGGAAGAGTTGGTGCATAAATGTTGATTCGGGCCAAAACGATTGGTCGTTGCTGAGGTGGTGAACGTTGTTCATAAAGGTGATGATGTACGACGAAACGCCCACTTCGCCGCCTACATAGAGAAAGATGCCCAAGGCATAAACCAACACCAAAGGGTTGCGACAGAGATGGAAAAACCTACCCAGGTTTAGCCGTTCGTCGGCATTGGTGGTGGTCTTTGGGAAGTGCGCGAATGCTACTACAACGAATATCACGGCATTAACCACTGCCAGGAGCAGGTAAATGGTGGTCCAACTGAGGTTGTTGGCCTGCAAAACGGGTACGATGAGCGGACTAAGTGCGTAACCCAAAGCACCGATACCAATGATGAGGGTTAGGTTAGAAGTGTAGCGCGATGGTTGGTCGAGCTCCCGAACAAAGGGATTGCCCGCTATCTGCACAGCCGTTACACCCGTGCCGATGAGAAATACAGACACGATAACCGCCCAAGCCGCGGCACTGAGGTAGCAAAGGGCAGAGCCTGTGCCCATCAATGCCGTGCCCAAAAGCAACACAGACTTTGCCCCGAAACGGTCGGTAAGCAGTCCAAAAGGTATCGACGTTAGTCCATAGGCCAAGAAGAAGGCCAAGGGCAACAGGGCGGCCACACCTAGCGACACGCCATATTGCACCTGAAAACGGTCGATGGCCACGCCTATAACCGACGTTAGAAGGCCAAACACCACGTATATCAAGGCCGTGATGCCCAAAAGCATGGTTTGTCTTTTCCCACTGTTGCCCATCGTTCGCCCTCCTTTCATTATTCGGTTACGGTTACTTTTGCACCGCGCGAAAAGCTGCCTGCCTCGAAACCATGACGTTTGGCATACTCGTCGATGAAGAGCTGTAAGGGCAGGATGCTTAAGATGGAGAACAGGTATTCGTCTTGTTCGTCTACGTAAACGGGCAGTATGTTGTCTGTTACATGCTGTACGGCATCGTGCGAATTGGTGATAAGCCATACGCGTCCGCCAAAACCTGCAATGTCTTCGGCCATCTTCAGACTTTGTTCGAGCGTGCGACCCTCGGATGCAAACAACACCGACTTAAAGCCAGGAGCAACCATTTCCATTGGTCCGTGCCTGAATTCGCCGCCCAAGATGCCTGTTGCAGCGATGTGGGTGGCCTCTTTAAACATCAAGGCACTTTGGCTAGCGGTGGAGAACGATGGGCCACGGGCGATGATTTGCAACGTGGTGAGGTCGCCAAGGAAGTCGAGTCCCTTGTCCAGCCATTGGTCGTGGCTTGCCAACATGTCTTCAAATTTGGCTTGTAAGCCTGCCAATTGGCGTTGCGTGTGGGCGTTCCAGCGGTCGCTAAGATACAATCCCAAGATGCAAGCGGCCAGGGAAGTGAGCACATAGGTCTTTGTTGAGGTCATCTCTTCGCGGCCGCCCTTGCACAATAGGGCCACATCCGCCTTTCTTGCAAGTGCGCTATCCTCTTCATTGACAATGCCTACGCAGTACACCGACTGCGGCAGACGCTCTAAAACCTCTTTAATCTCGTAGCTTTCGCCCGACTGCGAGGCGCAAACCAACAGCGTGGGGCGGTTGAGCAGCGAGAGATTGTAGTGCAACAGCTCGCTCGTGTTGATGTAATGGGCGTGAATGCCCTGTTGGTTGAACAGGCTTGCGGCTGCAAACGAGATGAAGAACGAACTGCCCATGCCCGTAAACACCACGTCGTGGATGTTACGTTGTGCGATGGCCTCCCTCGTTTTGCGCAAGAGTTCCATGCCTTCGGGGGCTGAATAGAAGTGGATGATGTTGCCTATGGCAGCAGGTTGTTCCAGTATTTCGGTAAGAAACTTATTGGTTGACATATTCATTAACTGTTGTGCAAGCATGTACGCGCAAGGCGAAGATGCCTGCAATGAAACATTACAAATGGCGTTTCGCCTTATTTTGTCTTCATCATGCGCATAACCCACTGGCCTTTTGATAGGTCGGTGCAGTGCGAATAAGTTACGTAGAGCTGCCCGCCGAGCACGTATTGGAAGGCGCAGGCATCGTTTTTATAAAGTACGGGGTTGTTGGTTACGCGCTGGTAGCCGCGGTCTACCTCCTTAGACGAGAACGCATTGGTAACCCATTTGGTGTGGGTGTCGTCGCTAAACTCTTCTACGAGCAGGTAATATGTGCCGCCATGATAGGCAACGGAGGGTGCGGCAAGGGTTTTGTTGGATGTAACCACCTCGTAACTCTTCTGCTGTGGCAGGTCGGCCACGCGCTTACTTTTCTTTACCAGCACGTTCCAACGTGGGTTGTTTTTCGATCTTTCGGTACCGTTATAATAGAAAAGATAAAAAAAGCCGTCGTTCTTATTAAAGTAGATAAAGGGGTTTTGGTTTTGTTCTCCATCGGCGTATGGCACAACAACGCGCTTGTTGTCGAAGTCGATGCCGTTTTCGCTCTCGGCCATCACGATGCGACTGTCTTTATTTGGACCCTTATATTCGGCGTAAAACATGTAGAACTTGCCATCGCTCATCACCACAGTGGGCCATCGGCAGTTGGCTGCGATGATGGGATTGGCCTCGTACTTCACCCAGTCGGTGAGGTTATTGCTGCGCACCAGTCCTGCTTTACGAAAATGTACGTCGTTTTCGTAATGGTCGAGGCCATAGTAGCCCCAGTATTTATAGCCGTCTTTGTTGGCCTCGACTACCGAGAAAGTGTGCACGGTGCCGGCATCCCAGCCGCATTTGTCGCCTTGAATAACCAGTTGGTCGTCTACTACTTGGGGATAAACCTTGCTTTGAGCGTTCGCTCCAACTGTGGCCACGGCAAGCGACGCCACGGCCAGAAACATTTTCATTGTTCTCATTTCTTATCGTTGTTTTTTGTGTTAAATGCAATTCTTTTGTTCCTTGCATCTTGCACACAACCACCCCTGAGAACAGTTGGAGGGCCTCACACCATGAATATGTCGATTTCGTTTTCGCTCAGTTGTTGAAACTCTTCTTCGCTTAGATGCTTGGTTGTGATAAGCTTATCTATGGCGTTGAGGGGCGAAATAACGCCCAAACTGCGCCTGCCGAACTTGGATGCATCCACTAAGAGGAACACTTCGCCGGCCGATTCCATCATCACCCTACTTGTTTTGGCCTCGTTGATGTCGGGCGTAGTTAGTCCGATGTTCATGTCTACGCCGTCTACACCCATGAAAAGCTTGTCGGCCGACACCTTTCTGAGCGTGTCGTCGGCCAATGGACCCACCATAGTGGCGGCCATTTTGAGCAGATTTCCGCCCACAACGATAACCTCTACGCTGGTATCGCTTAGGTCGCTGGCAATGTTTAAGGCGTTAGTGATAACCACCAGTCGCTTAAAGTTGCGCAGTTCTTTGGCCAAAAGGCTGGTTGTAGAGCCCGAATCGAGGATGATGGTATCGCCTTCGGCCACAAAAGTGGCGGCCTTGCGCACAATTCTAATTTTCTCTTCGAGGTTAATCTTCTCCTTTTCGTTAAGCGCTTGGCCTGGATAAAGCCGGTTTACCTTCACCGCTCCACCGTGGGTGCGTTTCAACAAGCCACGCTTTTCTAGCAACAAGAGGTCTTTTCGCAGAGTTACAGGTGTGGTATTCAGTTCGTCTACCAAGTCTTTCGTAACAATTCTTCCCTCTCGTTCCAGCCTTTCGGCAATCGTTCGCAGTCGTTCTTCCTGAAAAACGATGTTGTCTGCCTGTGTGTTATGCTGCTCCATAATTCGATGATGTGATGTTGTTCTACCTCGCAAAGATACACAATTTGCTTTGTTTTTGTTTCGCATTTGTTGTTTTTTATATCGTTTTCGACAGCTCGACGAGCATGTGCGAGCCCACGTCAACGGTTTTCAGCAACGTTTGCGAGGTGTGGTTGTTGTGCAAGATGTCAAAGAGCGCATGTCGTTTGCCAGTCCGCCTGTACGCATTTGGCACAACGGCTTTCAACGACTGCAACGTTATTTGTTGTGTTTTGGAGATTATTTCTTTCGTTTAAAGCTCCATCCCCAGCCTTCTCCCGAACCGGGTGCAGAGGTCGGCGCCTTTTGCATTTGCCAAAGAACAAGCTCGTCTTCGGTGAGTTTCATTATCTGATACACGCCCGTAGCCGTTGCGGCAGGCTGCGTACAGCCCACGGCATGGTCTAGGATGTAGGGGCTTTTCACCGTTAGCGTGCGCTTTTCGGCATCTAGTACGAACGTACCTTTAACGCCAGCGTCGCCTGCCACATGGTGATAGGTGTAGTTAACGCCGCCGTTGAGGTCGAAAACCATTTCTCCCTTGATGTCGGGCGTTATCCTTTCGCACTGTCCCCAGCTCGACGAGGGCATCCAGTTATTGGGATAATTCACCAAGTCGCCTGTGGTTTGGTAGCAGTAATCGGGCTTACCCGTCTGCGTATCGGTGTTATACACCCATGTTGCGCCCGTTCCTCCACCCGTTAGTTCTTTCCAAAGCGGTTTCTCCGCCATAGTGGGGTCGGCCGAAGTAACAGTGTATGTCGTGTCGGCACTAACCTCTTGCGCCCCTTCTCCATAGATGGTTACGCTCACGTTGTAGTTTCCGGGCAGCGGGTAGTAAGCCGTTGCGGTGTCTCTGCCAGGTGCAATAACCTGTCCGTTACCCATATCCCAGCTATAAATAAAGCCATTGTCGGCCCAAGCCCTGAAAATGGGATTGTAGGGATCGGCATTGTTTATCGTTATATGTGGGTTCGAAGGGGCTGGCCCCATCTTCCCCGTTTTGCTTTCTTGTGGTTCGCAGGCGGCGAAACATATCACTGCCACCGCAAGAGCGAACATACTATGTTTGGCATTCATTGTCGTATGTTTTGTTTGGTTGTGTTAATAACTTCAGTTGACGAGATAAGTGGCCGCAGGGCAACAAGGCATTTGGCTTAACTCCTTAACTTCTAAAGATGAAAAATGGCTAACGCCCTTTAAGAGTTGTTTAGCGGTTTCCAGTTCATTCTAGTTTTCGGACAAGTCGGACAAGTCGGACTGGTCCTATTAGCCTAACGTCACCCATGCTATTGGCTTAACTCCTTAACTCCTCATTAATACGGATTTTGTGTAAGGTTCGGGTTCAATCCTATCTCCGATTGCGGTATGGGCAGATAGCGTTTGTTGTCGGTATAACCCTCAATCAAGTTGCCGCGCCCTGTGCGAACAAGGTCCCAATAGCGATGGCTTTCCATAGCCAGCTCCACGCGTCGTTCGTGATAAACAGCTTTCAAGGGGTCGCTCTTGTAAGGACTTTCGCCCAACCCCACACGTTTCCTCACGGCATTAAGTGGCGTTTGCCAGTCGCTGCCATTGTGTGCGGCAGCCTCGGCCTGCCAAAGCAGCACGTCGGCGTAACGTATCACGCGCACGTTGAGACTTGCCGCATCTTCCATAGACGGACGTTGACTTTTGGGTAACGTACCTTTGCGGCGACAATAACCCACGGCAGGCGCATCGGGATTGTGCACGGGGTCGTAGTTGGTGTAAATGGTTTCTTCGTCTTTGGTTCCCTGCCACAACACGGCGCCATGCTTAATGATAGTCCATTCGCGACGTGGGTCGCCCGGTTCAAACTCGTCGTAAAGGTTCTGCGTGGGCTGGTCGAAACCCCATCCGCCGTTGCGGTCGTCGCGCGAGCGTTGGTATATCTCAATCATACTACCCTCGTTTTCGTCGCCCCATTGCGTCATGTTGAAGTCTTTAAGCTGAACATCAAACACCGACTCCACGCCGTTGTCGGTGGCAATGGTAAAGAGGTCGCCGTAATTGGGTTGCAAGCTATAATCGCCAGAGGCCACAATCTCCTTGGCCAAGGCCTCGGCCTCCTTCCATTTCTCCTGCCAAATGTAGCATTTGGTAAGGAAGGCGGCAGCCGAACCCCACGTGGCGCGCCCCAAATCCTCTGCGGGTTGGTTCTTCTTATGGGGCAATTCTTGCATGGCGGCCTTGAAATCGGCCTCCACAAAGGCCCAACATTCCTCCATCGATGCCCTTCCGCCCTTGTATTCGGAGGGTTTCAACAGATGGTCTACCAACGGAACAGCCCCGAAAACCTTCATCAAACAGAAGTGGTAATACCCTCTCATAAAGCGTGCCTCGGCTATGAAACGGCGTTGGGCGGCCTCGCTGATGTTGGCATTGCCCTTAACGCCTGCGATAACTCGGTTGGCGCGGTTTATTCCTTCGTATTGTTGTTGCCACGCCGTTGAGAGTTGTTCCTGTTCGGGCGAGGCGCGAAAGTGTTCTATGTCGTACATCTCGGGCTGGTCGCTGTCTCCGCCGCCGCCTTTCGTTGCATCGTCCGAGGCTACGTCGCCGATGGCCCAATCAAGATATTGTATGTAACTCATCCAGCCGGCCGGGTCGTATGCGCCCACGAGCGTGCTTTTTGCCGCATTCTCATTGGCAAAGAACGTATTCTGGTCGATGCTGGGCACAGGTGTGTCGAGAAAACCTTCGGGGTCGCAAGCTGCAAAGCCCATTGCCATCGGCATGATGATATATATAAGGTGTCGCTTCATTTTCGTTGCGGTTTAGGTTGTTGTGTAATGTAATGGATGTAAAAGGGAGGCTGAACCGCGGTTTAGAACGATAGTTCTAACCCCACCGAGTAAAGTCGGGGTGTGGGATAATAACCGCGGTCCACGCCAATATCGAGAGGGTCTTCCCCGCCTCGCATGCCTATTTCGGGGTCCAGACCCGTATATTTGGTAAACGTATATAGGTTTTGGGCATTGAGATACACGCGTGCCTTGGTAAGTTTGGCCTTGCTAACCCATGCGGCAGGCAGCTCGTAGCCCACTTGCAGCATCTTTATGCGCAGGTACGAGCCGTCTTCCAGGTAGCGGTCGCTTTGCAATATCGAGTTGTTGCTGTCTGTTCCGCCCATGCGTGGGTAGCGCGCATCGGTTTGTGTGCCTTCGCCGTGCCAACGGTTAACCATGTCGCGCGAGAAGTTGTAGCTCAGGTTGCCTGTGGAAAGGCTGTAAGTAGACGGCCCATTGTACAGCTTGTTGCCGTAAACGCCTTGTAGAAGTAGGCTTAGGTCGAACCCTTTATACGATAAGCTGCCGTTGAGCGAGTAAGAGAACTTGGGCAGCGGACTTCCCAAATAGGTGTAGTTCTCTGGTGCCATCAAGTCGTCTTTGTTCACCGTTTTGTAACGAACGTCGCCCGGAGCCACGTTCTTTTGCGCCTTTTGTGCATTCACCTCGTCCCAGTTTTGGAACAGTCCGTCGGTTTTCAGTCCATAGAACTGCGCCATCGGTCTGCCCACGACGGTGCGTGTAAGGTACACCGAGTTCATGAAACGCGCCCCTTCGATGTAGGCATCGGCGCCCAGGTCCAGCACGCGGTTAGAGATGGTGGTGAAGTTTGCCCCCACCGAGTAGCCCAAGGGATGGTCGAAATTGCGATACTGCAACGACAGCTCCAATCCGCGGTTGCGCATTTTGCCTGCGTTTTGGAATGGCGGTTCGGCAATTCCCACCTGTCCAGGTACGGGAACGCGCAGCAACATGTCGCTCGTAGTCTTGTCGAACACCTCGATTGTGCCCGAGAGCTTACCTCCTAGCACGGCGAAGTCGAGCCCGAGGTTGGCGGTTGTGGATGTTTCCCACTTCAATTCGCTGTTGCCTGTGCTGTTAAAGCTAAACCCCGGCATCAGCTTTCCGCCAAACACATAGTTAGAACCTGCCGAGGCAAACGTGGCATACGAGTAGGAATCAACACTGCCTTCGTTGCCTATCTGTCCCCAACCGGCACGCAACTTTAAGTTGCTAAACACCTTTTGGTCTTTCATAAAGGGTTCTTCGGTTACGCGCCACCCGGCCGAAACCGATGGGAACACGCCCCAACGGTGCCCGCGTAAGAACTTAGACGAGCCGTCGAGCCTCATGTTCAGCGTTAAGAGGTAGCGTTCCAAATAATTGTAGTTGATGCGCGCCATGCCCGACAGCAGCTTGTGCTGTGTGGTAATGCCCTTGGCGGCAGCCGCTGCATCTTTGTTGCGCGCGTTGTTGATGAACATCACCGAGGGGTCGTTGCTGGGCACGTTCTTTACCGATGCTTGCAGACTTTTATACGTTACGGCATAACTCTCGCAACCCAACATGGCTTGCAGGGCATGGTTGCCCAGGTGCGTGTCGTACGTAAGCGTATTGGTAAACTGGCGCATGTAAGTGCTGTATGTAGAGTTGGTTATGCTGTTTTCCTTGGAATTTTGCTGTGCCGCGAATACGTAGTACACGGGCGTATAGTTGGCATATTCGTTGTTGGCATACTCGGTAGAATAGGTCGACCGCCATTTCAGTCCCTTCAAAGGCGACACTTCTGCGTAGACATTGGCCAGCACGCGATAGACGATGTTTTCGGGATTGTTGTACTCGATGGTTGCAACGGGGTTGTGAATGTCGCTGAAAGTAGACTTGGTAAAGCTGCCGTCTTCGTTGCGCACGGGTGTTATCGGGTCGCGGGTGTAGGTGGTCATCATCGGACTCGTCCACTCGTCGTTCTCCAAAGTGCCGTTTTGGCGTGTGCGCACCAGCGTAATGTTTTCGCCGATGGTCAGCCAGTCGTTGGCCTTAAACTCGCCATTGGCACGCAGCGTAACACGGTCGAAGGCCGTTTTCTTCATCAATCCGTCTTGCGAAAAGCCGTTCAGGCTGAGGTAATAGTTGGCCTTGTCCGTTCCGCCCTGTACGGATAGGTCGGCGTTCTTCACGGGTGCGTTCTTATGTAGTATGGCATCGAAATAATCAACGGTGGGCAACGAGCGCACGTCTCCAAAAAGCGGCACCTGCCCTAAGGCCGCTTGCATTTCGTTTCGCAGCATTCCCCACGTCGGACCGTCGCAAACGTTGTTCTTACGCCATACGTTTTGT
>NZ_GG740074.1:250778-265087 GCF_000162415.1 Prevotella sp. oral taxon 317 str. F0108
ATGCCGTAATAGGCCGAAAGGTTGATGGTGGCCTTGCCTTGCGAGCCGCGTTTGGTGGTTATAATCACCACGCCGTTGGCACCGCGTGCGCCATAGATGGCCGTTGCCGAGGCATCTTTAAGCACTTGCACACTCTCAATGTCGTTTGTGTTCAGGAAGTTGATGTCGCCCACCATCATTCCGTCTACCACGAAGAGCGGGTCCGAATCGTTCAGCGTGCCAATGCCGCGCACCCTAACGGTAATTCCCGAACCAGGCGCACCCGAAAAGCTGGTTACGTCTACGCCGGCCACTTGCCCTTGCAAGGCGTGTGCCAAGGTAGAAGCCGACAGCTTGTTCACCTCTTTCATGTCTACCACCGAGATGGCGCCCGTAACGTCTTTCTTCTTTTGCGTTCCGTAGCCCACCACAACCACTTCGCCAACGGCGTTAGCCGTTTCGCTCATCGTAACGGTGATGTTTTGTTTGCCTGCTACGTTAACGCTTTGTGGGGCATATCCCACGTACGAAAACAGCAGCACGTTGTCTGTTCGGGCCAATCGCAACGAGAAATTGCCGTTGGCATCGGTGGTGGTTCCGGCTCCGCTGCCTTTTGCCAGCACCGTAACGCCCTGCAAGGCCTCATTGGTGGCAGCATCGACAACCGAACCCACGATTGTTCTTTCGCCCGTTTGTTGTGCCATCAAGCACAGGGGCGGGAGTAGCAGTGCGAGCAGCACCGCGAGATAAAACCCTTTTCCTCTCATAACGGTCATGTTATTAAGTTAAGTTTCCCCGTATCTGGGGGTGAAGTTTGATTACAGGTTGGTTCTAAAAGTCCATTACGGCTGGTTTTAAAACTCGCCTTTGTCATTGCCTTTTGGCCGCTGGTAGGTAACGTTGTTCAATGCGCGCGGCATTTAATTGTTTATGGGTATGCATGTATTGCGGGCTGTTCATGGTTCCCTACAATTGGCCTTGTGGCAGGTTAAGCGGTTGTGCCGGTGGCAACCAACAACGCTTTTACTGATTGTTTACGATGCAAAGATAAGCAAAAAGAAACCAAACGAAAGTATAGATAATGAATTTTGTTTGTTGTTTTAATATTAATTAATAGTTAGGGGCGAGAAAAGGCCTCACCCTCAGCCCCTCTCCCAGGGGAGAGGAGGGTGATGTGCTTTGCGCATTACCCGCTTGTTAACGGGTTGTTTGGCTAACTTGTTCGCTCATCAACATGTTATAGCCAAACAGAATTGTTTTTGGAAAATTGTTGTTAGGAGATTGCAAGAACAGGATAGACCTCAACGCTTGCCGCTTTATTGTTTTTGGGAAATTGTTGTTGGGAGATTGCAAGATGCGCATAGCATGGCATCAACACACTCTTACGCAGGGGGAAAGGAATACTTTGCTTTGCTTACGGCGTGCCTATAGCTTTCCAAATGCAACCCTGATTTATTATAACTTGGCTGATTGGTCAATTCGTACGTTTGTCAACTTGTTAGCTTGCCTACTCGTTCCACTCGCCAACTTGCCTACTTGTAAACCTGTAAACTCGTCAACTTGTCTACTTGTATGTTCGTCAACTCGTCAACTTGTGTGTTCGTTAGCCCGTTAATCTATTAACTCGTCAACTTGTGTTTTGTAAATTTTTCAGTACGCTTTTTAACATTGCGAGTGCCGTTTTTGCTCGCCAATCGTTAGCGGGGCGCAAAAAATCGATTCTCGCGGAGGTTTGTTTTGATGCAAAATGGGGGCAGTTGTACATGCAGGCAAAATGAATATTTATTTTAAGCAGCCGCCGTTCTCACCCGATTTTGGGCCATTTGATGCTAAATACACTGCGTTTTAGTGCAAAATACACTGCGTTTTGATGCAAAATACACTGCGTTTTGGTGCTAAATGGAGTGCGTTTTGGTGCTAAACGCAAGGTAAAATGGTGCAAAATGCAGTGCAATTTCCTGCAAAATGCCGGTCGATGTGCATAAATATCCGCTGAAATGGTATAAACAAAACCCCTCCGAGCCATTAAAAACAGGGGTAAAAAGGGCGAAATGGGCATCAAAAAGGGGCGTTTTAGGGGTAAAAAGCGGATATTTGGGCTTGAAAAATTACGGGTCGGCAACCAAAATAGAAAGGCAAAATGGTACAAAACGCAGGTTGTGTTCTTAAAATTGGCGTAATGATATAAGGTGTTGGGCTGAAAATAACGCCTAATTGCATGCAAAATGGCCGCTCGCTTCGCTAGAAGGTGGTGGCGAAGAGGATGTGTTTTGTAAAGTATGTCGTAAGGCTTTAACGTTGTGGACTTATGGATTTATGAACCTTATCGTGTGGGCTCATGAGTTTACAAGTTAAGCTTAAACGTGAATAAGGGAAGGTAACTTCCACGGAAAACAGATGGAACTATATCTCATTTATACTAATTCTTCTGAAGAAGATAAAAAAGATAGAAAAGTCAAGATGGTTTCAAGTATATTTTATCCATTGTCGTTCTATTACATTTATACTGTATCTGCTAAACATTGCAAATCCTTCATCTTTACCAAAATAAAAGACATTTTCTTATTTCCCCGATATATAACAGGAACATCCCTCACATTGAAGATTTGTTTTTTTAACTCCCGCTCTGTATCATTTGGTTTCCTAATTCGAATCATGAAATAGGCAGGATGGCTCGGAGTATCAGGATATCCTGATTGTTTCAAATGTTCGCTTGTCCACACATCGTGCTTTGTACGAACTATCCTGCATAGATTGCCAACAGTTCGTTCTCCTTTGACTTTTAATAGAAGATACTTTGCCAGGTTCCAAGGAGAATCTGCAATCTTGTCAAGCGGAATGTTAAACCATAGTTTTTCAAACGTCCATTGACGTTTTTCTTCACTACCAGCCACAGCAATCATGACCAAATCTTCGGACGACATGCCCGCTTTCTCTTCCTCTGTTACATAAGCCAATGTCCGTTGTGGTTTTGCTTTCGCAACATGCATTTCCGAACTAGCATACTTCATCAGTATGTCTTCCAAATGCTTTTTCAACAGCGAATAGCTGTTTGGCAGAAGCGGGAACGCTCCAATGTTGACACTTTCCACACTTGCACTGTAATAGCGTTTCTTGACATATTCGTCATCCCCGCGCCCTGGAAAAAGGATGTAACCACCAATTATCTCTTTTGAGCGATAAGGTTCATGCTCCTTGCTGTAATAGATAGCATCACGGTAACGATGCATCTGATTAACAGCATCGGTGGGAGGATAGTCGCCACCTGGCATTGCCATATTCTCGCTCATGTCTTGTTCCTCAAAATCAGCATCCAACTTCTTATCATTAATAACGCGATACTTTGCATCATATAGATATGTCAACACCACCTCACCCGAGGCCTTACGAATATTGAGAACGATATCCGGACGTTGTTCTGTGGTTGCCGTATTAATCCCCATGCCATACCCGTCCTTTCCACTAGAGCGGCTGAACGTATGCTGATAATGCAAGGTTACAACGTCGCCTTCATGAGCAGTTAATTCAGCTTTACGTTCATCAGTGTCTGTTTCTTCTGCTTTCGGATAATGGTATTCAACAACGTGCTCCGACGAAGACTTTTCAAACGGGTTGAGCAACGTTCCCTTGGGTTCTGTGATAAGCTGTTTGTGAGATGGTTTACCCTTGTCAATGCCCAAAACTTCAGCCACCAGTTTCTTCATCTTGATAAAACACCATAACTCATAGATTTCCCATATTTGCAAGGTGCCAATATTAGCTGCACCATTGTAGAAGTCTATCCCTCGTTTCAGTTTCAACCAGTCTTTATATATCTGTTGGTAGCCTGTTCGGTTTTGTAGCACCAAACTCTCTTGTGCCATCCCGTCAAAACGTTCAATAGACTTAAAGAAAGGGTGTTTGGCGAGTTTGTAGAGCGAAGTCTGATAGTCCTTCCACATCTGGCGATGTCTTTCAGAAAGTTCTTCCTGCGTAGCGTTGAGTATTGTCGTAATCACCGTCGAGAGTCTTTTGCCAATGGTTTGTAGTGTATGCTTGACAAAACGGTTTTCCATCGTGTTTTGAGTCGAACGCACTTCATTATAATCAAAGTAACACTCTTCCAGTTTTCCTTCTTTCTTAACTTCGCCATAACGTTCTTCCATCGTCGGTGTCCAAAACTTTATCTGTTCGGCTTTCCTTGACGTCCGATAGATGGCAATCTGCGAATGTGGATTCTGTATCACTCTCTTTACATTTTTAATGTAATCATCCACCACGCTTTGAAAAGCAGCCATCCAAGTGGCATCCGAGTTCAATCGTCCACGTGCGAATTGCTGGAGCGTAATGCTCAGATAGCGATAAATCACATCTTCATATTCCTTGTTTACCTCTCTAAGCAAAGACTTATAGTCGTTCTTGGTATCCAACTTAGGCGAAACGACATCAAAGGTAACATAGGCCTCTTTGCGAATTCCGTTCTTCTGATATGAGAAATCTAACTTGAACACTCCCGGCTCATTTATAAAGTCAAGTTCTCCTGTCAGAGATTTCTCATCTCTTCCATTCAGTTCCTCATCATAGAAGAAACTGTCTTCAACATCCTTCCGCACGTGGCGAATTTCTGGCATAGACTCTTTGTCTAAACCATGAAAGAGCAAACGCACTTGATATTTGCACGTTTCAAAGATAACCGGCCAAAGATTGTCCCACTCTTTGCTTTCAGGGAACTTAACAACAACCTTGTCATCAGTCTTACATTCTGCGATAGGGTTGTATAGGCAAAGTTTGCAGCTATCCTTCGATGTATAGCGGCAGTACTTGTCGGGTTCAACGAGTTCAGGGTTAGTAAACCGCGTATAATCGATACGTCCTTTAAACCGTTCCCATGAATAGCTGATATCCCGTGTGCGGACAATCACTTCATAGTCTGGATGAACAAATCTTAAAACCTCTTTCTGCATATGTACGAAATGTCTTTAAGGCCAGAAACGTGTGAAATCTTGATTATTCAGACGGTCTATCATTTCTTGTATTTTATCTTTGGAGGTGTTCTGTTGACCTTTAAGTTCTTTTTCACCACTTTCCACTGTTTCCTCGTCTCCCGAAACCCCATCTTTGGTTACCTTCCTAAGGTCTGGAGCAATGTTTTTCAGCCACTCCAAGCGGTCAACATAATTAACCCCCATCTTTGCCTTGTATTCTTTCGACAAAGCAAACATTTCCGTATCGCCCTCAATACGAGGAAGAACCTTCATCAGCAAAATATAATTTACAGCCTGATTGATGATGTCATCAAGTTCCTTATCATCCTTATTGTCATCAAGCATTACACCCACCATGACCGCAAGTTCGTTCAATACGCGATAACTTACCTCAAAGGGTGTTCCTTTCAAGGCATTGTTGATTTCTTCTAATCTTGCGGGTAAGATTTCAACAAGCTTTTTTGCCTCATCTGGATGTGCATCCAACACCTCGTCCGCTGTTACATATCGGCGAACGAAAGCATCCTGCCACGCTTTCTGTTCTTTCTCCGGAAGATATTCTAAGTTTTTGCTACCCCCAAACATGTTTCGCAAATTGCCGCCATTCATTTCGATTGTCATAGCTCGGTCAATAACCTTACGAGAGAATTGGTGTGTAGTGTCATCCATGTTCACAGTGCCTATGACAACAACATTGTCTGGCAAGGCAAGTCCTTCTGTTGTCAAATCTTGGCGGACACCAACCTCATCGTCAATCTCCTCTTTTTCAATAGCGTCTTTGGTATTGATACCAAACAACTTCAGATAAATAGCTTTATCTGTCAATCCCGTAGTAGCAGTTTCTCCTGTTTCAATGTTTCTGCAATGGCTCATTTCAGACAGTTCACGGAAATAACGTGCATCCACAATTACCTCTGTCTTAACGGTGCTCATATCCACCTTGCCCGTCTCGGTATCTTTTGGATGCTTGCGAGTTTCCAAAATACTTAGTATCTCCGCAAAGTATTGCTCTACTGGCGCCAAATTCATCTCGTCAAGGCAAACAAAGAACGGCACTTTGGGGTACATCTTTGCTTTCACCAAGAACTTCACAAACTTTTTGAACTGATAGCCTTTACTAAGATTACTGTAATAACCCAACAGTTCTGTTGAGTCGTGCCAATTGGGCTTCACTTCAATCATGCAATAGTTTCCTGGCGTTGTCCCGTCCTTATCTTGCAAACATTTAGGACACGACTTAAAAGCAAACTCCCTAACAATGCGGCTTTTCCCTGTACCCGAGATGCCTGCAAGAAGTATAAATGGTTTAGTGCGTATTGCCGTTAGGAAACTTAATGAAGAACTATTCTTTATCTTTGTAAGCGGCAAAATTGACAAAGAAGGCGAACCGTCAGGTTTTATTTCTGGTGCATCAATAAAATTTAAAGATATACCTATGTTCCTCGTAAGAATGTCTTGATACTTCGCAACGTCATCGACAATGCTATAAAGCAATGCAACAATACCTTTGTAAGGGCCATTAAAGAAGTACGAATAATAATTAACGAAGTTATCGTCAATTCTCACATATTTGCTATCAATGTTGAATAAGCGCATATTGCCTTTGATAATAGTCTCAACTCTACTATCACTCATGAACTTCTTTACCTTATCTTCATCAATAGCTATATCCTTTTCTTCTTGACTTAGTATCTTAACGCAACTTTCCAAGTTCTCATGTGCTTTTGAAGTCATAACATACTGAAAGAAGGCTTTTCTTGGTATTTTTCTAATTCCTTTGAGACTTAGACGCCATAGAACTTCTGCAATAAAGAGGAATGGGTAAATTCCATAATCGTCTGTAGCACGAGTGTCTGTAATTGCCTTCATGCGAATTTTTAACAACTGCTCCGTCTTGATAGCGTTGTATTCTCTTGAGCCCACAGGGTGTCTTTCCAATTCCCGAAATGCAGGGGTAGGCTTTTCCACATCGTAATGCGCTCTGCTGAAAGGTGAGGACTTTGTGAGTAGCCCCATAAGTTGGGCAACCGACAGGATTCGAACATTAGAATCGAGCCCGTTATTGGATGCTACACTTTGATAATAACTTGATGGACTTTCACCCTTAGGGGCATTATCGAAAAGTCTTACAGCTTGGTAAACATTGTCAAAACTTGCATCTTGCTTGGCAAAGTACCAAACATCATCATCTTTGAGTGTAGATAAAACTTCTTCAGCTATGCTCATATATTATATTTTTTATTAGACTTGCGATAAAAAAAGAAAGCTTGGGAGGAACTGCATTGCCGATCTGCTTGCAAATAGAAGATTTTGAACCATAAAAGACAAAATCGTCTGGAAAAGATTGTATTCTTGCTGCTTCTCTCGGTGTTATTGTTCTATTCTCTTCGGGATGGGTAAACCTACCTCCAGAGGGGGTGTCAAACCTTGTGGTTATTGTTGCAGACGGCTCGTCCCACGACATTCTACCATAAGACCCACTATGAACAGAACGTATTTCCTCTTCGAGCGAAGTCCAGTTTTGCCCTTTTTGAATTTGGCGCATTCTTCCCACAGCAGTTTCAGTATGTATTGTTGCCTTATGGTTGGTAAGAGTGTCGTTTTTTGAACATAGGTACTCTTGATAGCGGTTACATGGACGTGGATTCTCTATCATTCCATCTTCCGATGGCATTGGCAGCCCCGCTATGGCATCGCCAACAGTTACATCGTCAAAGAAAGAGGGATTTTCTGCTAAGATTTGCGTCCTTGTCAACTGCTCTAACTTTTCAAGTTCAATACTTTTATTTAATGTACCAATAACAAAAAGTCTCTCTCTCTTCTCAGGAACTCCAAATTCTATGGCTTTGACAGTTTTATAATTAATGAAGTAATGGTTGCCATCAAAGTTCGCCGGGTTTGAAAATGCACTTACAATCTCTCGAAAAATCTCTCCTTTTTTCATCGAAAGAATACCTTTGACATTTTCGAACACAAACACTTTGGGGCGTACTATCTTTACCACATTGAGATAGTGTTTAAAAAGATAATTACGAGGGTCGTCAATAAAGCCGTTTTTCCTTATACGTGCTCCAGCCATTGAAAAACCTTGGCACGGAGGTCCGCCCACAATTACCTCGGCTTCTCCTCTGGTAAAGTTGTATTCGTTGTCTACACTGCCAATGTCATCGTTCAGCATAAGCACATTTGCGTGATTCATAGAATACGTATGAGCAATTTGCTTATCTATTTCAACTGCTTTTGTTACGTGGAATCCGGCTTTCTCAAATCCAATTGAGAAACCGCCGCACCCTGCAAACAAATCTATTACGCTATTCTTCCCCATCGCTCATCCTATACTTTAGTTGGTATGCTTTGATATAATCAAGCTCGCATTGTGTTAAGCCATAAACTTCTGCTAACGTATCGTCAATCGCATTAATCTCTTCTTTACAATATTTGTGTTTATATTCATAATCACATTGTACAGTTCCTATGTATTTCTTTGTCTTTTCAAGCTTATCGAGAAGTTTTCTTGCAAGTTCCTTGAATGGTGTTAAATCAATATCTGTTCGCACCTTGATGTTGCCAAGCTCCTTACCAGTGATATGCCAACAATCAGAAACGACGATCCAAAAGAAAAAAAACAGACTTGAATTCAATATGCAAATGACGTATGGCTGAAATTCTTTTGAGAAACAATATGCCTTGTACTCATTTGAGCCTGGATTCTTGTCAAAGGCCTTCATCCAAAATGTGCCACGCATATTGAGATAGACATTCTTGCCATTATTTTTAGAAACTTGAAGTTTCAAAAGTTCTGCCTCTTCTTTACTTTTTATGATTTTATCAAAGATAGATTCTTCTATCTTATTGCCTATTTTAGGTATATAGCTGTCAATCTCATATTTTGAAGGATGTACTTTGCATTCATCAAACAGGTTTATCCGCTCAGATTTATACCAATAATAATAGTTTGAAGAGTATGTTTTGCACTTCTTCCTGCCCTTTACAGCTAAGAGTATTGACAACTTTTGATGAACTTGTACGAATAGGCAGTCGGGTCTGTCTGCAAAGTTAATAACCATCATCTTTTTAGATAGGTCTTTAACTTCTTTACGCAACCTCTTCATTCGTGGAGTTGAGACAAAAGATAAAGGAATGATATATGCCATCACTCCATTGCTGGTAAGTTGCCCTAGAGAATTAAAGACAACATTTGCATATGTGTTGCTGAGAAGTATAGGTGGGCGTTCATCTAATTTCCCATATTCAATATATGGGGGATTACCTATAATGATATTGTATGATTTTTCGGACATGGCAGACCGCACGTAGTCAACTGTGGTAAAGTTGCTTACCAACGTTGTTGCAGCCTTATTAAATGACTTTAAATCAGAAAGCAATGGCACAACAAAAAGGAACAATCGTACCATAGCAATTTCTGTTGAAAGCTTATCTATGTCATTACCATGAATAGTAGCCAACAGTTTCAATATCAACGCATCGTTTAATTCTCCTTTTTCCTCAAGGATAGAAACCTTAATCATGAGAGCCGCTAAAAGGAATTGCCCTGTTCCACAAGTCGGGTCAAATACAGACGCTTTCAACAAGGCGTTAGTAGAATTTCCATTCGCCGCCAAAATAAGTTTTACACAATCGTCCAAGGGGAATACATTGGACATGTCATTTTGAATAAAGTTGAGAAATGCATTACCAATTATATATTGAACGACATCATCATCTGTATAGAAAACGCCCTTGACCTTACGCTTGTTGGTTTTTTCATTTAATGATGCAGCCTGTAATTGAAACTCAGTAATGTCAAGGCTATCAGTACATAAAACGTCTATGGGCTCGTCTATAATGGTGGCTAAGGCATTTAATACGGCATGCTCTTTCTCCGTATTATAAGAAAATGAATTTAATACACCCCTTATCAACCGCTTTAAATTGCTAAGTAAATATGAATTTAACATGCCAAGATGTTTACTTTGTTTCCTGCGACAGCAAATGTCGTTTATATTCTCTCACAAATAGTTCCCTTATATCAACATCTAAGAGATCTGCAATTCTCAGCAAGTTACTAAGATCGGGTTGAGAAGAGTTTGTACACCACTTTGACACTGTGGTTGGATTCACGCCTAGCTGTTCTGCCAACCATTTACTAGTTCGTTTCTTCTCTACGAGGAGAACCTTAAGGCGATTTATATCTTCCATCTCTTTGAGTTTAATGGCGCAAAAATAATGAAAAAGATTCACTTACTATGTAACACTCCGAAGAAAGTTGCACTTTATCACTCTTTTTTGTATTGCTTATGAGCTGATGAACTTATGAACTCACAAACTTGTTAACTCACAGATTCATCAATTGGCAGTCTTGAAAATTTACAAAACATGCCTTGCTCATCGCTCTTTTCTAGCGGAAATAATGGCTAGAAAGCTGTCAGTTTGCTGTAATTTTCAGCCTTGCGGATTTCTTCTTTAGTCCAATTCCAACCCGTTGCCAGAATAAAATCGAATCAATAAATACAGATAAAAGTTGCACATGCCGTTGTTTTTCAACAATTTAGTGACAGTAAACCCATTAAGTTTAAATCATCGCATGTATGCAACTATTCAACAATAACGTCACTCCACTCCACGCCCTCCTTGGGTGGTCTATTTTCCTTAGCTTTCGTCCTATATTGTGGCACATCCTCCTTTTTATTCAACAACTATGATTTAGCTGCGCTTTTATTTGCGTAATCCAAATGTTTTTTGTACCTTTACAATTATGAAAGAGACAGTTACGGACATATCGGCAATGCTTAAAAGCTTGACATCTCAGGTGCAGTCAATGCAAGAGACCATTGACGCCCAGCACACGGAGATAGCCAGCCTCAACCGTAACATAAACAGGTTGACCAACGAGAACCGCATCTTACGGAAACGCCTTTCCAAATATGAAAGCCCTGACAAGAACTCGAACAACAGCAGCACTCCCCCTTCTAAGGAAAGCATGAAAGACGAGGTGGTGCGTCGCACCAAATCACTGCGTACCCCAAGCGGCCTTAAACCTGGCGGCCAGCCGGAGCACGAGGCACGCGGCAAGGAGATGGTCGAACATCCCGATGCCATAGAGGAGCGCATGAGTGAATACTGCCGCAACTGCGGGCGGGACCTGTCGTGCGTCGAAGGCGAATTGGACTATGTGAGCCAAGTGGTGGATTTGCCTGCCGTCGCTCCCATAACAACGGAATACCGGCATTACAAGAAAACATGCACGTGCGGATGCTGCAACAAGGGCTACGCCCCTCGCCGCCGCGGCAGCCAAATAACTTTTGGCAGGAACATCAAGGCGATCGTAACTTACCTCAACGTGGTGCAGTGTGTCCCCTTCGAAAGGTTGGCCTCCCTGATGGACGAGGTGTTCTCCGTCCACATGAGCCAGGGTACGATAGCGAACTTCGTACAAGAGACGTTGAGGAAGTCGCGGCCGGCCATCCAGTTGCTTGAAAATCTGCTTAAGCAATCGCCAGTCGTCGGTTTTGACGAGTCGGGCTGCTACAACAACAAGCGGCTGGATTGGGCCTGGATAGCACAGACGGCGTACATAACGCTCTGTTTCCGCGCCACCGGCCGTTCCTCAAAGGTTCTTGAAGAGAGATTTGGAGACGCGTTGCAACGGATGGTTGCCGTAACGGACAGGCACAGCGCTTATTTCGTGCTCGACTTTCTCAACCACCAAGTGTGCCTTGCCCACCTCTTAAGGGAGCTTGAGTACCTGACGGAACTGGATGAAAGTCAACGTTGGTCAAAGGATGTGACCAACCTGCTTCGTGCCGCCATCCACCAAAGGAACGTGCAACCGGAAGAGACCGTTGAAAAGGAATCCTGGACCGACAGGCTTGACGAATTGCTCAAGGCAAATTTGCTCCACTTGAATGACAAGTTTGAAAGGCTGAGGAAAGGGCTCGTAAAATGTAGGGACTACATCTTCAACTTCTTAGAAAATCCCATGATACCTCCCGACAACAATGCAAGCGAAAGGGGAACCCGAAAACTCAAAATAAAACAGAAGATATCAGGGACATTCAGGGCAGACAAAGGAGCAGACGCCTTCTTTGCCATACACTCTATTGCCGATACTGCGTGGAAAAATAAACAATCGCAACTGCAAGCCATTAGTACCATCCTTTCATTATAAGGGACTACAAAAGGAAAGTATGCGAGATTGCTGAATAGTTATTATGGAGAAATCTAAATCAAATGAACCTAGCGAATTGAAAGATGTGCGAGGGGCTCTTGATATCGTAATGGACAAGAAGGTAAGGGAATATCATGTTAACATAGAAACAAAATACATCGCTGAAGACAGGCGGCTGATTGAATGCTCGTCGGATATGAACGTTACCATCGACTTTCTGCACATTTCCGAAGGTCGCAACATCATGGATGTGCATATAACCAGACGAGAAAACAATTATGGTTTGACGGACATGCCAGAAGAATACTTGCAACTGAGGGACCAAGTGAACGACATACAAGCGTACTTGACACTGGCCATAGACCGCTACGGGCGCATAAAAAGCGTGCTGAAATATGACGAGTTGTACACCAAATGGCAGGACGTAAAGAGCCGCATGAACCCTAACTCGAACGGGATGGCGAAGATTATGCACGATGGCGACGAGGTATATGGCATGGGAGCGGCACACTTTGCAAAACAACTGAACAAAGCCACGCTGTATAAGGCCTTGGGGATGGGACTGTTTTCGTTTGAGAAAGCAACAGGCAATAGAGAGTGCTGGGGATGGAGAACAACATCCATCCTGATTCCCACAATGGGCATCGACTTGAATATCATTCGCGATGAAATGGTACACGACCCTTACGCCCCGACGACCTTACAGGTTTTTAAGAACAAAACTGCCGAATCTAATGCCCACAAGATGGAGGCTAAGTTTCTTAGTTTGTTTCCTTTCTTGAAGAAACAAATGGGAAAATATCGGGTGCAGTTCATGTGTACCGTTACTAGAGATGCCTCGCATGGTTGGCCTGTCTCGATAGAGTGGGACATGTCCGAGTATGTTTCGCCCGTTTCGGCAGACGTGGTTTGTAAGATAGAACTAGTTTAGAAATAATAAAGGCATGGGTACCAGTAGATTTTTATGCGGCTTGCACCAATGGTAGTAGAAAGAAATGAGGTGCAGGAAGAAACAACAAAAAGGCCAGGACACCCCATCCAGAGAAACCACAAAAACAGACAGGCAAGGTTTATCTATTGTAAATTTAGCGTGCGCAACATAAACACAACTGATGAAACGGCCTTCAAAATAAATAAGGCAGGCTTATAATCATTAAAGCAGAACCACAAACAAAATGGAGATATATGAAATTAAAGCATAAATTTAAAGTTGGCTCTTCATTCACGTGTTGCGGCATACCTTTTCGAATTATCGTACTCGTAATGCTTATTCCGAGTATGTTGGCATATTATCATACTGGCTTTACGTCGGTAAATCGCAATCTTCCCACTAAGTCTGGTGTGGTAAATTGGGTACACACCACTAATACAGGGTCTGGTTGGAAAACAACCTTTGTATTGGAGGACGACAGTTTGCACGCTTATTCGCAATACTACGAAACGCTTTCAAGGATTTTTCTTTTGTTTCCACCGACATTTAAGGTAGACAGGCACCACATTCATTTCGGAGACACCATAACCTTTTATCTTTCTCAAAAGCAAGACCAAGACGAAGACGAAGACAATGCGTTTAATGACGACAGGATTGTTTACACGGAAGGACTGATTATCAATGGCGAAACAATAGCTAGTCCTGTTGTCGTTTCGTTCACGCGTCCTTGTCTTGATACCTTAGGGGCAGCGGTTGGAATCCTGTTTTACTTAACAATAGCACTGTTTATTGCAGACTATCGTCGGTGGCATCGGCAGAAAAAGAACGGTGCGAAACTAACTGAGTTTTTCTCTAACAGAAACTGTTTCATCCAATAGAATGGTAGGCAACGCACAGACAAGTTGGGCGGTAGGGAGCTATATGGCATTTATACCGATGCCGACGAAAAGATGAGAAAGAGAAAAGTTAAGATGCCGTCAAGCAAACGAAAGATGAACAGGAAGCGAAGGAAACGGCTTAAAATAGTTGACAAGCTGCGTAACGAACCGACTGGGGTTTAAAGAGCAGTGGCGCATATCAAGATGATGGCGATGTCTAAGGCCAAAAGGAAACCGTAAAGCACTCGGCCAGAAAAAGCCGAACTTTTCTTGTATTGATGATTCAACAACAACCAAGAAAGTGCAAATAAGACGGCACTGACCAGATAATACAATGTGTATTGAATGGCCGTGGGATGATGAAGCTCTGCATCTTCCAACCCTATAAA
>NZ_GG740074.1:265398-272395 GCF_000162415.1 Prevotella sp. oral taxon 317 str. F0108
TTCCTCTGAATCGAACCATGCCCCTTGCATCATGCCTAAAAGTGCAAGAATAAGCAGCGGGCTTATTACGGACAACACCTTTAACAGTATCTTTTTCATACGCTCCATTCTCGTTTTTGAACATTCTTTTTCCAACCTACATCAGCGACTTCTATTACACATAACGCACCTGCAAATGTACAACTATTTGGCTACAAGACACCGCTTGCGTATGATAAAAGATGTTTGGTGTTTATAATTTCTGTATTCAGGTTGCTCAACGACAAACGGCTAGCAAGCCATTGCGCCATCTATGCGGAGAAGAAGACGCCTTTGACGGGGCTATGACTATGGTGCTGTTGCCGCAAGCTGGGCACATTCTCGCCCGTGGTCAATGTGGGTTAAGCAAAAAAGCAGTCGGGCATTTGGCCCGATAAAAGAGCGACTC
The DNA here is from genome assembly GCF_000162415.1 of Prevotella sp. oral taxon 317 str. F0108. Lineage (NCBI taxonomy): Bacteria > Pseudomonadati > Bacteroidota > Bacteroidia > Bacteroidales > Prevotellaceae > Prevotella > Prevotella sp. oral taxon 317. The sequence goes on from NZ_GG740074.1 coordinate 265,826, forward strand.
GCCTTTGCGAAACCCCAGCTTACCGTGTTACAATCAAACTGATGAAGAAGTCTGTCGTGATGGCATAAACCTAAGTTTCGCACCCCAAAACAAATACATGCCGCATTTTTTTTGTACTTTTGCAGTGCCTTAACCCAATGCAACACAAATACGGAGGGAGGAAACGGGCAAGTACACATGATTATATATAGTACAATGGAACAGAAACAATACAAACGAACCACCATCACAGCTGCCTTGCCTTACGCTAACGGCGGCGTGCATATCGGACACTTGGCCGGCGTTTACGTGCCTGCCGACATCTACGCACGATATATGCGACTGAAAAATGAGGACGTGGTGTTTATCGGAGGTAGCGACGAACACGGCGTGCCCATCACTATCAGGGCAAGAAAAGAGGGCGTTAGTCCGCAAGACGTGGTAGACAGGTTCCACGCCATGATAAAAAAGAGCTTCGAAGACTTCGGCATATCGTTCGACATTTATAGCCGAACGACCTCGCCCACGCACCATCAGCTGGCAAGCGACTTCTTTAAGAAACTATACGAAGACGGAAAACTGCTGGAAAAAGAAACCGAACAATATTATGACGAGGAGGCGCATCAGTTTCTGGCCGACCGCTATATCATGGGCGAATGCCCCCACTGCCATAACGAAGGGGCGTATGGCGACCAATGCGAGAAGTGCGGACGCGACCTTTCGCCTACCGAACTGCTGCACCCACGCTCTACCATCAGCGGTTCGCAACCCGTGTTGAAGAAAACCAAGAACTGGTATCTGCCGCTAGACAAGTACCAAGACTGGCTGAAAGAATGGATTTTGGAAGGGCATAAGGAATGGCGACCCAATGTGTATGGACAGTGCAAAAGTTGGTTGGACTTAGACTTGCAACCACGAGCCATGACGCGCGACTTGGATTGGGGCATTCCCGTTCCCATCGAAGGAGCAGAGGGCAAAGTGCTCTACGTGTGGTTTGATGCGCCCATCGGTTACATATCGAATACCAAAGAGTTGTTGCCTGACACATGGGAGAAGTGGTGGAAAGACCCCGAAACGCGTTTGGTGCACTTCATCGGCAAAGACAACATCGTGTTCCACTGCATCGTGTTCCCCGTGATGCTTAAAGCACACGGCGGCTATATCCTGCCCGAAAACGTTCCTGCGAACGAGTTTCTCAATCTGGAAGACGAAAAGATATCCACTTCGAAGAACTGGGCCGTGTGGCTGCACGAGTATTTGGAGGACTTCCCTGGCAAGCAAGACGTGCTGAGATACGTGCTTACGGCCAACGCGCCCGAAACAAAAGACAACAACTTTACGTGGAAAGACTTCCAAGAACGCAACAACAATGAGCTTGTGGCCGTGTATGGCAACTTCGTCAACAGGGCTTTGCAGCTTACGAAGAAGTATTTCGGCGGTCGTGTTCCTGCCTGCGGCGAACTGAACGAGGTGGATAAACAGGCCTTAGACGAGTTTAAAGACGTGAAGGAGAAGGTGGAAGGCTTGCTCGATACGTATAAATTCCGCGATGCACAGAAAGAGGCCATGATGCTGGCACGCATCGGCAACAGGTACATCACCGAGTGCGAGCCGTGGAAAGTGTGGAAGACCGACCCCAAAAGGGTTGAAACCATCCTTTATATCTCGCTGCAATTGGTGGCCAACTTGGCCATCGCCTTCGAACCCTTCTTGCCTTTTAGCAGTGCGAAGTTGCGCAGTATGCTTAATATGGAGGGTGTAGACTGGAATGTACTTGGCAACACTGAGATATTAAAGCCTGGGCATCAGCTGGCCGAACCCGAACTGCTGTTCGAGAAAATAGAGGACGAGGCTATCGAGGCGCAACTGAAAAAGCTGGCCGATACCAAAAAGGCTAACGAGGCCGAAACATATAAGGCCAAGGAGATTAAGCCCACGGTGGACTTCGCTGACTTTGAAAAATTAGACCTCAGGGTGGGCCGCATACTTGCCTGCGAGAAGGTGAAGAAGGCTAACAAGCTGCTTAAATTCACGCTCGACGACGGCAGCGGCACGCCGCGCACCATCGTTAGCGGTATCGCTAAGTTCTACGAACCCGAAGAATTGGTGGGGCGCGATGTGGTGTTCATCGCCAACTTGGCTCCCCGACAACTAATGGGCATCGAAAGTCAAGGCATGATTCTCTCTGCCGAGAACTACGACGGCGGGCTGAGTCTGCTGTCGCTGATGAAAGAAGTGAAGGCAGGAAGTCAAGTGGGATAAAAGAAATTATCCCACACAACTGGTCTCAGCCCCACAGCTCACCAACAACTACCGGCCTCACCCCCAACCCCTCTCCAAGGGGAGAGGGGAGTGATATGTATTGCGTTGGTAAAACTAACGAACCAGAAATGTCTGTTTATCGACGTTACACCCACAGCAATAGCAAGGCATACTACTCCCCTCTCCCCTTGGAGAGGGGTTGGGGGTGAGGCCAGTTGTTGGGGGCAGTTGTGGGGTAGCTGTCGCTTTGCCTGTGTAGAACATAAACTACTTGTTAATTGAGAATAAATAACCTTTGATTGTTTGGCAGACTTGAAGTTTTTTCATACCTTTCGCCTGCAGAACCAACACATCTGATAGAATGAACACTAACAACAACTATTGCCTGATTTTGGCAGGCGGTCGAGGACTTCGCCTGTGGCCTTACAGCCGTTTGTCCTTTCCTAAACAATTCGTCGACTTCTTCGGAGTGGGCAGGAGTCAGTTGCAACAAACCTTCGATAGGTTCGCACAACTGATAGACCCGTCGCACATATTGGTGAGCACAAACGAGACTTACGCAGACATCGTGCGTAATCAGCTGCCCGAACTTCCTCCCGAGAACATTCTTGCAGAACCCATTTACCGAAGTACAGCCCCAAGCGTGGCATGGGCTTCGCACCGCATTCTGCGCCAATGTCCTGAGGCGTGCCTCGTGGTTACGCCCTCCGACCAAGCCATTCAGGGCGAAGAGGCCTTCCAACGCGACATCATTCGCGGGCTAGACTTCGTGTCGAAAAAAGACGGCATGCTGACGTTGGGCGTGAAACCAACTCGCCCCGAACCCGGATATGGCTACATACAAATGGGCAAAGAGGTGGAAAACGATGTGTTCGAAGTGCAGTCGTTTACCGAAAAGCCCGACCGCGAGTTTGCTCGCATGTTCATGCAAAGCGGCGAGTTTTATTGGAATACGGGACTTTTCCTACTGAATGTGCAGTTTGCCCGCAACCGTTTCTGCGAGCTGTTGCCCCCTGTTCTTAGGAAATTCGACGCAGACAACCCTAAGTTTAATCCCCACGAGGAGGCGCTTTTCATACGCGAGAACTTCCCACTATACCCCAATCTCTCTATCGAGCACGGCATTTTGGAGTCGTCTAACGATGTGTTTGTGATGCAATGCCACTTTGGATGGGCCGACCTCGGCACGTGGCACGGCATGTACGAGACGATGCAAAAGGGCGAAAACGACAATGTGGTGATTGATAGCGACGTGATTTTGGAGGATAGCAGCAACAATATCATTAAGTTGCCCAAAGGTAAACTGGGCGTAATAAACGGGCTAGAAGGCTTTATCGTGGTGGAGAAAGATAATGTTTTGCTCATCTGTAAGAAGGAGGATTCATCGGCCAAGGTACGCAAATACGTTAACGAAGTGATGCTGAAGAAGGGCGAAGGTTTTGTGTAACGGCATCTTGGGGATGTGCCAACCTCTTTATATCTGCGCTGCCAGCTATCGCAGCACGTTCGTAAAAGGTTTCTTTGGAACAATGCCCAACTCATCATCCCCCGGCTAATCACCCTATTCTCCCCCATTTACATAGCCACGAACAAGCTAACAAAGGCAGACACCGCAAGTTTTTTTGCCAAATTCTTTGCTCATTAAAAAAATATACGTACCTTTGCACTCGCTAAGCCCAGATGGCGGAATCGGTAGACGCGCTGGTCTCAAACACCAGTGGAGCAATCCATCCCGGTTCGACCCCGGGTCTGGGTACAAAGAAAAAAGCTAAGTAGTTTATTTCTAAACTCTTAGCTTTTTCTTATTTTATAATTGTTCCCATTCAGTATAATGCTACGACATAGGACTCAACTATTATAATGTTCTATAGCATCTTTATATACTTTATCACTTTCTTCATTGAAAAATTGCTTTTTTTCCTTTAGGTCTTTAAACTTGCCGTAGAGACTTTTATAAATAATTTGATGGGCTTTATTTGCAACTCCATCTTCATTATACTCATCCATATCACAATCCTGACTCAAAAAGACATCTAATAATTTCAATAAATCGCCTTTAGAGATTCTATCGATTTCATAATCTGTTATTCCATCAAAGGAATAATAAGCTTTTCCACTATTAATTTTCAAGATTTTCATAATTCTTATTTCTTTTTTGATACGCATCACTTCCAGCTTCTAAACTGTCAATTTGGATTACATAATTCCGTTTTTGTTCATTATCTTTATTCTTCAAAAATTTATCATTGGGATATCCATAATAGATTTTAAAAATTTTATCTTTACCACTAATCTGCTTTTCTGTGAACAGGATATAATCAGGCTGTATAGAACCTCCTATAGTACTATTATGAGTTACTATAACAACAGGCATTTCCTTTGAGAACTCTTTTAACAAACTGTTTACATCATCTTTTAGGAAAATGTTATCAAAAGACGATTCAGGTTCATCTATTAATAGCATATCATAATTTCGAGCATCTTCAATTGTTTGTAACAAATTAAATTCTGCACTTTCACCACCAGATATAGTAAATCCGTCTTCATTTAATATTTTATACTCGATATCTACAAATAGCTTGTAAAATTCTGATGGGCTGATAGTCTCACAGTTTCTTAATTCCTTTAGATAATCAATTGGACTATCATACTTCAGATAAGCTTGAGCTAAACTAACTCTAACGTGTAGGCGTTGCTTAAGATCTGTTGCATTTACAAAAGGATGAGTAGTGGCTATTACCTTAAACTTTTTAAGGGTCAGTTCTCTGATTTTCCTTTCTCTCTTTACAAGCTTACACAAATTTATAAACTTTAATCTTTTACATCTACGTAATGCAATTTGGTACAAATCTAAATCATCATTGATTGGTGTTGATGAGGATTTTATTTGCAGTTTACCTTTTATTTCTCTTATTACGTCATTTGTCCATTCTTTTTTCTTCTTTTCTATAGAAATGTTTCTTCTCATCATAATCAAATCATTATATAGAGCGATAATTTTACTTCTCTCAATATGCCTGTCTATCACCGCCTTATAATGTTTGTTATCTAGGAGTTCACTTACATTCCTGATCAATGATTCCAATATTGTCATTTCTACTGGACTAAAGAGTTCCTCACTAAAAAGAGCGCATTTTGAATATACATCTCTAACCCTTTCATCCTTGGCGTACTGAATGAGAGAACCTAAATAATTGTCAAGTACAGATTCGTCATCTTCCATACTAGGAGTATTAAGTAAATCTTCAATTACAGTTTTGAAAGGTGATATGAAATCTTCAAAAAGACTATTCTTCTTATCTGCCAAAAGTTGATCGAAAGTATTCTTATCTTTCTTATCATCCCTTTCTAACAATTGAAACTGCTTTATATATTTTATATTTCCTCCTTTATATTCCTCCTTTATCATTTGTAATGTATGGGTTTTACCAGAGGAACGACGACCGAGTATGATGTTGAGACCTGTAGATAATTTGATCTCTCCATTTTGAATACTTATCAAATCATGTCCACCATCTTCGTTCAAAGAGACTTTGCTTTTGTCATGTAAAACGCTCTTGAGAGAATTAAGTGTTATGTCTCCAATATCAACAAATGTTTGTTGAGAAGAGAATACCATTGTGGAACTTGTTAGTCGGCAGTCACTAAATACAACTGGGGTGAGTGCATTAGGGTCTTTGATTGCATAAATAAATTTTTTTGGGCTTGTTACTTCTCCCGCAAAAATATCATCTCCAAACTTGTTAATTATATCGAAAGGAATTTTAGGTTCTTTCCAATAATGAGGTATAACAAGAAATCTACTTAAGTCTGGAAATATATCACGAAATGTATCATAGTCAAGACTTGAATTTGGGGAGACAATTTTCGAATACACAGCCTTTGCTTGTGAAACAAAAGAATCTATGGATTCGTATTCTGTTATTAATAATATATGTCCTCCACATAAATCTATTTCTATCCCTGGCATTACAACGACATCCGTTAATTTATCTTTGATTCGTAGAAACTGGTCTTTATCAAAAGTATTGTGATTGGTTACAGCAATACAGTCTATCCGCATGGTATTTGTGTATTCGGATAATTTGTCTATATCAAACTCAAAATCTGCATCATTGAGTGTAGATAAAGTATGAATATGTAAGTCTATTTTCCTCATATCCTATTAGTTTATATTATTCTTTTATCGAAATCATCTAGGCCTTTAAAATCTCTACAAATTGAGAGGAGTTTATTATCTTTGTGCTGTAAAAACCAAGATAAACACTCCTCTCATGTACGAAGTACTGGACAAAGATACAATAAAATCTGAGATCTTGCCATTTTTAT
>NZ_GG740074.1:272974-301817 GCF_000162415.1 Prevotella sp. oral taxon 317 str. F0108
GAGGACCAATGCGTAGATGGATTCATACAGGAGCGTGCTCAACAGGTTCGATACCACACAAACCAGTTGGGAGGGATGGAACTATATCGCATTTATACTGATTTTTCTGAAAAAGATAAGAAAGAGGGAAAAGTCTAGATGACTTCAACTAAAAACACACCAACTCAAAAAATCAAAAGCTTAAATTATTAATTTTTATTTTACAACACCACTCTAATTTCCACGCCGTTCTAGCGAAAATATAGGCCATAAAGTAGGTAAATTGCCACTATTTCTAGTCTTTCATGTCTTCCAATATGTTCAATTTTAAGAAAAGGACCTGCATTTTGCACCATTTAGCCTTTCTAGATTGGTTGCCAACTCGTAATTTTCTAAGCCCAATTACACGCTTTTAGCCCCTAAAATCCCACTTTTTAACCACTATTTTGCCCTTTTCGGTCACGTGTTTCATGGTTCTAAAAGGTTTTGTTTATACCATTGCTGTGAATATTTATGCTTTTCGTCTTGCGTTTTGCACCATTTTGCCTTGTGTTTTGCACCATTTTACCTTGCGTTTAGTATCAAAACGCAGTGCATTTTGCACCAAATCGCAGTGCATTTTGCATCAAAACGCAGTGTGTTTTGCACCAAAACGCAGTGTATTTAGCGGCAAACAGCCCAAAATCTGGTGCAAATGGCGGTCTCTTTAAATAAAAATTCATTTTACAGCATTTATAGGCCAACCCCTTTTTCCATCAAAACCAACCTTCGCGAGAATCGATTATTTGCGGCAAGGTGAGCGGTTGGTGGACAAAAAGGGTACTCACAATGTTAAATTTATTATTAAAACTAGACAAAACAAGTATGCCGTAAACACGCACGAGTGGCCAACGGCACCGAAAACATGTACGCTTGCGACCTCCAGCGCGAGCGGTTGCAGGGCATGCTACTCACACACTCTCCTGTATATCTTTTTCGCGTAAGCCATGAGCCCGAGCGGTTGCAGGGCATGCTACTCACACACTCTCCTGTATATCTTTTTCGCGTAAGCCATGAGCGCGAGCGGTTGCAGGGCATGCTACTTACATACTGCATCATGCAAACGCAGAAGTAATCTGCCATTTACAGCCAAGTTTTCAACTTGTAGAGAGTGTATGGAACAACTTCCGCCAGGTTGCCTTCTGAAATCTAATCATGTTTTGCCACAGACAAATGGGGCAGCATTTCAGGTTTTTATCGTATCTTTGTCCAGGAACTTCGTACATGAGCGGGGTGTGATTTGACTGCTTACCTTTCCAAAAAATACGGAGCACCAACGAAAGAAACCAAGCTCAACCTCTTGCCGCCACTGAAAGAAGACGAATACGTACGCACATTTGGCGAATGGTGGTACTTGGCATGCGATGTAGGAGCCATTCTCCCACGAGCAGAATGGAAACAGGGCAACATGAAAATTGTTACGGGTATTACTAGCTCTGGCAGGACATTCATTTCTTTTCTAGACGAAAAGGCCCTGTCGCACGCCAACCTTGACGAATACTTTAAAGAAGGCCAAACTACAAAAGCGAAAGTGGCTTGGTGGTAGGCTTTCCACCTGCACTCATCAAAACCCAACAACATCACCTATTATATGACGCGAGAAATATATTTATTGCTGAGCATCTGTCTCATCGTTAGCTGTAAACAACCGAAAGATAAAGCCATGTATAAAGGGCAAGAGCTGCACCGTTTGGTTACAATGGTGTCGTGTTGCCAATACAATGACACGTTAGCGGCGTGGAAAGACACAAGCAGTTATTTCGTTAACAAAGCGGGCGAGCCAATCATGGTAAACCGTCAACCGCTCTTTGTGGAGAGAAAAGGCACAGACTCACTACAAACGATAAGCCACCTGCAACACTATAAAGGGAAAACGGACACAACATATACATATAGAGTGATTATGGGAAACCTAGTTAGAGAGAATCGTATAGGCATTTTAGACCGCTACCTGTTTACGTACGACAATAAGCACAGGCTTGTTAAAGCCATAACCTACGCCACGGACACATACCAATATAAATTTAAATGGGTTGGCAATCTACTTACCGACATTATCACAGAAGGAGGATATTACAGTAACACATTTCGCACTCATATAGAATACGACAAGACTCAAACCATTCCGCAATCAGGTCTGCCAGCATTGCTTGACGGAGCAGCTTGTTTCCTTTTCATTCAACCCTCGTCAAACGCATATCTGCTAACAGGCTATATGGGAAAGTTGCCTACTTTGCCTGTGAAGAAGATGACAACAAAGGCAGAAGATGGTGAAACCATTGCAGCGTATGATGTTAAGACGAAATTCGATAAAGACAAAAGAATAACGTCTTATTCGCTTGTCAAGCCCAATGGTGACATTTATGTGAAACGAGACTTCTATTACCCCAACTAACGTGAGAAAGACAGCACAGAAGGTAAATCACAGAAACGTGATAATAGACAAAACAAAACTTGCACTGATTCTGCTTGTGGCAATTGTTACGATGATAACATGCGTTAGCCCCATTTATCCCCACGAGCAATTGCTTCAACACATTGGAACGGCCTTGTTGTTCATTCCGCTAATCACCGATGTGTTTAAGAAAGCAATGCCCATGTCGGCGTTTGTTGGTCTTGCATGCTTTACCATCCTGCACGTTATTGGCGCACGCTATATCTATTCGTACGTGCCGTATAAAGAATTAGCTGTTTCGTTGGGGTTGGTTGATACCGGTTTCTTTCAGGACCCTCGTAATCATTATGACCGCTTGGTTCATTTTTCTTTCGGCATATTGCTGTTCCCATACTTGGTCTATCTCTGTAAGAAATGGTTTAAACAGCAACAGCCCATCGCTGTTTTTATGGCATGGCTGATGATACAAACAGGTAGCATGATGTACGAACTGTTCGAATGGTTGCTTACTATTGTTATGACGGAAGATGCGGCCGACTGTTATAACGGACAACAAGGCGACATGTGGGATGCACAAAAAGATATGGCCTTAGCCCTGCTTGGCTCCACAGTGATGCTTTTCTTCTATATGCTCCGCTATGCCTATATGGAAAGAAAGCATTAACGCCCTTCGTCGTTATAACTTTTAAGCACACACTGGTACACCTCCATTCTCCACTCCACATTTCTCTTTAACTTATTTGCATTCTTCGATAATTTTTCGGAACTTTGCAAGCATAAATGTAGGACGATGATTGTAGAACCTAATGAAACGGATGGCATTTAAGTTGCCAATATCGTGCTTACAACTATCTTGTTAAGGATAAATATTCTAGTATCTTATACGGATAATAGATATCAACATAATCAGTTACACCAAATAAAGATGAACAGTATTTACGTAAACAAACATTGTAGGCGACTCTGCTTAGCGATGTCGCTCCTTATCAGCTTGTCGGTTGCTGCACAACGCGACTTTTCCACTATCAACACAGGCGTTAATGCTGCCGATGCGAAGATTATTGAGCGTGGCATTAAAAACGTTGAATTACCCAAAGACGTGGCACGAACACGCGGAAACGGATTCGACGACGACAACAAAGACCATGGCGAAAGTTGGTTCGGCTACGAATATTACCGTTACACCTACCCCAGCATCAACGCTAAGGGCGAGCCTGTTACACTTACGGCCTTAGCTGCCATGCCCCAAAACAACAACGTTACCATCAACAACGTCATTCTAGGCTGCCACATCACCATTACCGACAATGCAAGTACGCCCTCAGAATACATCAAAACAGGCAGTATAAAAAGCGATGTAGCCATGCTTACCATGCATGCGCAAGAAAAAACACCATCCAAACTGGCCTATACCTGCCTAGTAATTCTACCCGATTACCAAGGATATGGCATCAGCCGAAACGACGCCCACCCCTATTTGGCCCAAGAAATTACAGCCAGACAGAGTGTAGACGCATTGCGCTATGGCATCGAACTATACAAAACCAGCAAGAAAAACCGAGCCAAGATAAGGGATAATTGGAAAACAATATGCGTGGGCTACTCACAAGGCGGGTCGGTTGCTATGGCTTGTCAGAAGTTTATGGAAACCAACTTCCTCGACACCGACCTGCATTTGGGCGGGTCGGTTTGCGGCGATGGCCCTTACGACCCCTTCGCCACGCTGCGAACTTACATCACCGAAGACAAGGTTTACATGCCCGTTGCACTGCCTCTTATTATCAAGGGCATGCTAGACTATAACCCTTACATGCGCCGACACGCCATGAGCGACTACTTCAACGAACGCTTTCTCAATACGGGCATCGTTGAATGGATTGAGAAAAAGGAGATAGCCACCGACGAAATACAGAAAAAGTTAAAGTCGATATACACCTTTGAGAAAGACAATAAAGGGGAATATATAAAGGTGTCTGAGATATTCACCCCCGACGCCTTTGACTTTATGAGCAAGAAAATGAAGGGCGAACCCACCGAGAAGAACCCCAAGTTCGACGACTTGTACACGGCCATCACCGTTAACGACCTTACCGAGGGTTGGAAACCCAAATACCCCATCTACCTTTTCCACTCGCGTGTAGACGAGGTTGTGCCCATCGGCAATGCCGAAAGCGCATACCAGAAGATGCGGACAGATGCCAACCCCAACATTATTAAATACACTTACCTATCAAAGGGCAGCCATGTGGATAACGGCTCGACCTTCTTTTTCTCATTCTGGGGAAAGAGTTACGAGGAAAAGGGCGTAGATGCCATAGCAGGAGGAGAGGAAACATGGAACCAATTTAAGCCCTAATGGCAATTAGCACACACATCATTGACAATCATCAACACAGAAAAAGACATGAGAAAATATATCATATTACTGCTGCTTGCCATCTGCACACAGCTTTCGGCCGATGTGTTAAGCAAGGAAACGCTCATTAAGGGAACGGCTAAACTTAACGGAAAAGACGTGCCGATGTGGTTTAACGTAACGGCCGAAGACATTGCAGAGGTTGGCAACGGCAAGAATGCAGCCATCAGTCAGTATTCGGAAGGCAAGCTTGTTGTGCCTGCCAGCATCGTAAACCCTGCCGACAAGCGCATATATAAGGTGGCGAGAGTGGCTAACTTTGCATTTAGCCTTTGCAGCAAACTAACTGCGGTGACCCTAGAAGAGGGCATCAAAGAGATTGGCGAGAATGCTTTTTCGGGTTGCAATGCCCTGCAAACCATCGGCTATCCCGCATCGCTAACCGCCATTGGCAGAGGTGCATTCGCGGGTTGCAACCAGCTTAGGCATGCCCACTTGCCTGAAAACCTGGCCTCGATAGGGCAAGAGGCTTTCGCCGGAAACCAATTCGCAGACAATAAGGTGACACTTCCGATAAAGGTAGCCACCATCCCCGTCGCCGCTTTCGATGGCTGCAAGCTACAAATGGCGATACTGCCCCCTACGCTGCAAAGCATTGAAGAAGATGCTTTCCGCGGAGCAGGCTCGTGCGACTTCTACATGTTCGACGGCAATGCAGTGCCATTGGTACACAACAAGGGCGTGAACGTTGCCAGCCATTGGTATGTCAGCAAACCGCAAAACTATGTGCAAAAGACCTACTGCAACGGCCTGCTCCCCATCAGCGCAATGGTGCCCCAAGGCGAGTTCGTTGCCGATAACATCACCTATCGGATAGTGCAAGTTGGCCAATATCCGGGCATATTCACGGCCTCAGCCTACAAGAGGAACGACAAGAAGGATTGGTCAAGCGAGTTTAAAGACCTGAAAACGGCCGTGCACAACCCTACGTTCGGAGGCAAATGGAATCCCGAATACCGCATCAACGGCATAGATGCCAACTTCTTTACCGGCAACGACATTGTTAAGCTACACCATATTGCCTTGCCTGCTAGCATCGAACCCACTCAATCTAAAAACGCCTTTGCACAATGCAAGGCTTTGGTTTCGCTCGACTTGTCGGCCATGAACCCACTAAGCAAAGCCGAAAGCGATGCGCTTTTAAGCGGACTTCCCGAATTTACCATCGTGTATGCGCCCAAAACACAGGTACAAGAGCACCGCGCCGCCAACACCGTGCTGACGAATAAGGACGGGAAACGCCACACAAGCCTTTATAAAATGCAGCTAAACGAAACCTTCGACGCATTGGCACAGCAAGGAAACCTCGCCTATCGGCTGCCTTATAGCTTTGAGGCCAAGCGTGCAACCTTCTTCCGCTCGTCTTTTAAAAGCAAAAAGAAAGAGACGCTTGTTTTGCCTTTTGCCGCCAAACCGCGCGGAAAGGCCTTTGCTTTCGACGGCATGGACAAGCAAGCAGACGCCAACACCACCCTGAAGTTTGCCAAGAAAGACGAGTTGCAGGCCAATACTCCTTATATATATGCCTCTGACGGCACAGAGATATGGGCAGAAAATGTGGTGGTGAACCCACAAAACAGCACAAACACGCAGACGAAGGACGGTTTGTTTGGCGTTTACAAGGCCGATTTAGTTAAGTCTTTGGCCACTGCGCAACTGCTAAACGGGGCTGCTTACACCCTTAATGCAGAGGGCAACAAGGGTAACGCCACGTTTGTGCAAGCAACAGATGAGACTAAACTTACTCCCTTCCATGCCTTCTTGCATTTGTCCGACAAGCTGGTTGGCGCAAATCTCAAACTTCTGTTCGAGGGAGAAACGGCCACGGGTATAGAAAAAGTGGCTAACGATGTGGACAACGAAGACAACACCTGGTTTAACCTGCAAGGCATCAAGTTCAATTCCAAGCCCCAAAAAGGCATTTACATTCGTAATGGAAAGAAAGTGGTGGTGCAGTAAGTAGGGGGTGAGTTTGCGAGGGGCTATTAAGCCTCAGACCTATCAAATGCCACATCAAGCTATTAGCAAAACGATCCACATCAACATTTAACCCAAATAGGTCGTTAGAACCTGTACAAATCTTGTTTGATTGTTGAGCATATAGCTGTCTGCTAAACTCCAAGTCGGCACCATTTCCCTATCCGCAATGCCCATCAATAGGCGTTGCGGATTTCTTTTTTCGAAAAGCATGTACCCTTTCAGCCTGTCATTCATCGGCTGTCCGCTAAAATGAGAGAAATAAAAACACGAAATGTTGTAAAAATACATCCTTCAAGTTTTTGAATACCTTAGCTCGTAAGTTATTCTGTTGGTTTCATCGCTTCCATTCGCCGTTATATATTGACTGTCCGCTAAAAACACTTTTGTGAAGAACAGAAAGGAACCTGATTTTGATGAGATGAAACTAGTTTCCCTTTCATCGACAATCCGAACACCAAATTTGCTGTTTCAAAACTTTTAGCGAACAGCAACAAATTCTCATGAACTAGAAAAACATTTTCACCCCAACAATTAGTGTTCGGCCGCGTAGCCCATACTGATTGTAGGTGCTGCTCAGGTTGTTATAAGTCGCATTATTGTAAAAACGCTGGTTTAGGATGTTGTTCAAGTGCAGCGTAAAATCGGTTTTGCGATACTTATACAGACAATTGAAGTCGGCAAAAAACGTATATTTGCGTGTGTTGTCATTAAAATAGTTGGCGTAGTGTTCGGCCGAGAGTGAGAAGTTTAAGGCATTTGTCGGCATCCATGTTAGTTCCAATTCCTGCGTCAGCAGCTTGGTGCGACTCTTCATTGCGCTAAATTCAAGCGCATGAATGTTGTACTGCGCCCGATAAGCTAGGTCTAGCCATGCCCAAACGTTGCTGTTGAGGCTGACCGACGTTTGTAACGAGCCCGTGTTAAACTCGGTATTGATGCCATTTTGATACATGCTGCTGGCATTTTGGGATAACAGGCACCGCGCGTTGAATGTGCCTTTAATCCATTCCAAACGCTGGCTTACAGTGACGAGTGCCGTTATTCCGTGCGCGTGGTTGTCGTTTTCAACCGTAGAATAGTACGCCATACCGCGCCTATCTACGCTTTTGGTGCGCGCAAGAGTGTTGTAACGTGTGTCATACCCCATACTGGCGCGTACGAAAAGACCGTGGGCGTAGTCTGTGTACGAGACAAACGCCATCTCGTTCCAGCTTCGTGACCCATAGAAGTTGATGGGCGACATCTCAAACGTGCGGTAATCTACCAGTATAGGCATCGTGTGACTATCGTTAACTGCGGGTTCTTGCCTGTTCAACGACAGCTTTGCCCCAATGGTCCAGTGAGAGTTAATCTCCCAGTTAATGTTTAGGTTGGGCGAGAAAAACAGCTTGTTTGCCACAGACGTGCCAAAATAACGATAGGTGTTTAGCGGCATTTGCAGTGTTCCGCGAAGCCCTCTGTGCTTATAGATGATGGTGGGCTGGACAATGAAGGCCACGTAATTGATGTCGGCGTTTTCGTAAAAGCCCGTGTCAAGTGGCGTTGTCCGATAGTTGCTTTCCATGTTCATGCTCTGTATACGCCCTTCCGTGTTCAGCTCTAACGCCCATTGGCGCGTGTTGAAGACAAGGTTTAACTGCGTAGACGATAAGAACTGGCGCCGTTTCACATCTTGTTGTAGGGTGCTGTCGTTCATAACCGCTAGCTGTTCGGGCATAAAACGGTACAGGTTGACGGATGTTAGCTTAACGTGATGTCTGCCAATGGCACGTATCCATTGTAGGTTGTTCTCGATGGAATACATGTCCGACCGCGTTTCCCACTGGTTATTATAGTCGCCATGTGTAATGGCGCGATTGCGTTCCCATGTAGAGGCGTATTTAATTTCGTTCGAAAAGTAGCTCCGTTCCTTATCGTTCTTAAACAAGATGGCAGCCGATAGTTCCCTGTTGTTAAGGATGCCGTGTTCCGTTGTGGTGCGCGTCAAGGTTGTGTCGGCCAGAAAATACGATAGACCTTGTATCCTTTCGCTGGTGTTGCGGTCGTCAGAGTAGTACAGCTTTGTGCGCATAATGGCCGTCTGCGACATCTTTTGAACGTTTCCCACGTTGGCGATGTGGGTGCGTCCAAAACGCGTTCGGTTTTCGTCTAGTACACCAGGCCTGTCTAGCGAGGAACTAATAAAGGGGTTGGGGGCATTGGTCGACACCTTTCTTAACAGCTCGTCAAGCGTCAGCACCTTGTTTTCGCTCATGATATCTTTGCCTGTGTTGTTGCTCTTGCCCGTTAAAGAAGTTTGGTTAACAGCCGAGAGGCGTGCGCCGAAGATCTCACCCTCCCACAGTTTTGGTAGTCCAGTCGCAGCTCTTGCATTGCCGCTCCATCGCCCTTTTGCCTTATCTTTCAAGGCAAGGTTAAGTGCGATGCCACCCTCAGCTTTGCTTTTCCGTAGCGTTTTCTTCGATTGGAAGTTCTCCACAACGTCCACCCGCGAAATAACATCATGCGAAATGTTACGTGTGGCGATGTTATATTGTCCGTCGAAGAGGTCAACGCCCTCGATAAGAAACTGGTCTATCGCCTTTCCGTTGTACGAAACCGTTCCCTCTTTGCTCACATCGATGCCCGGCAACTTTCGCAGAACGTCGCCGATGGTGCGGTCTTTCTGTGTGGCAAAGGCTGATACCAAATAGCTCGTTGTGTCGTTACGATGGGTTATCTTGTCGGGTTTCACATACACGTCCTTTATCTCAAAGGCTTTCGGGTCCAGTTCTATGCGATAAAAAGTTTGATCGGTAAGGGCACATTGTGCCGTTTTATGTGCCATGCTGCTCACCACCAGCCTTGTTTCGGCCCTGTTTTCGTGTTTCATGGTTAGGCTAAACTCGCCCTTAGCCGATGTTTGCGTGTTATAGATAATAATGTCTTTGGCATTGCGAATGGTCACAACGGCTCCCCTAACAGGCGTTCCGCTACCCATTTCCACCACCAATCCACGCACAACATTTTCTTGTGCGTAGACTGGCAAGGCCGAAATGGCGGCTAATACTAGCAGAAAATACAAGGTCTTCATGTTGTACCTGCATCTCTTTTTATGGGGAAAAGCCGATACCCTCCTACAGTTCGACAGAGTGGAAGGCTGATGGACGGCCGCCAGACTTGTTACTTCGACATGGATTCGACACGTTCCATCGTTGCATACGAACGCAATTTTGGAGCACGGGGGCGTGTTGTTTTAATTCCAAGTTTTGCTTCCCACAGTTGCAAGACCGATTCAGGGTCGTCGATAGACATTTGCTTTATCCGCAGATATTCTTTCTTTGTGGTTTTGGTATAGTCTACAACGGGTATTTCTATCTTGCCTGCACAAGGGCGCATGCCCAAAAATTGAAATTCGTAATGGTGCTGTTTGTCGTACACTTCAAGTATCAGTCCTGGCAAACCGTAAAACTTCCATGGTCCGTCGTTTATGGGGATGTCTGGTGCAAACCACGCCTCATAGGCTCTTCCGCCAAATGTGCATGTCGCCTTTTGGCATTGGTGTTCGCCTATCGTCTTTTTGTCTTCCGACATTTGCCAATTAAAAACGGGTAAGGGCTCTGTATACTTGTTGCTGTTTAGGAGGGTTCCCATAAAGTCAAGTTGTTTCTTTTCAAAATCTTTTAGTACGTAATAAGATACCGTTACCTTACCATACCTAGCTTTAATGGTGTCGTTAATTGCCTTTTGCTCTTCAATTCCATTTGCATCACGCTGTAAAGAGTCTTTTTCGAAGTTTGCTTGCGAATAGAAAAGAGAACAGTTTTCATTGCGTCTAAGCACCATCATGGCATTGACACTACGTTTTGTAAGGGTATCAACCTGATAGGTCAGACGGTATATGCACTCTAAATTGGCTTTGTTGTCGGCAGCCCTACTTTGTAGGAGACATGCCAGACACAATATTATAGTTAGTGTTGATTTCATCGATGTGCTATTTTAAAATTTCCATGATCCGATGTCTATTGTCGTTTTTTATTTCTTGTTCAAAGTCGTTGCCGGCTTTACCGAAGTTTATTTTTATCATTGCGCGGTCATTGTAATATGCTATTGGGTCATTTTGATATATGGCATACTCTTTAAGAAACTTCTCTTTTGTTGTCTTAAAAGATTTGCTGGGGAAAAGAGTAATCTCTCCGTGGCATGGTTGCATATCGATAAAAGTAAAGTTATATTGATGTTGTGTGTCGTAAACAGACAGCACCAAGCCGGGCAAACCGTAAAATTTCCATGGCCCAACAGGTGTTGGTATGTCTGTGGCATACCATGCCTCATACGTCCGTCCCATGTATTTACCAATAGCTTTCGCACATCTGTGCCCTGCAATGTCTTTATATTCAGATTTAAGTTGCCAGTTAAATGCCGGCAAACTATCCGTATAAGAAAAACTGTTCGTCCCGATTTTGTCTTTGAAAATATATGTTTTCTGTTGGAGGTCAGCCAATATATAATATGAGCTGTTAGCCTTATCTGCCCGTTGCTTTCTTGTTAAAGCACTGCCTATTGCCTTTTGCCATGCTGTAAGGTCATTATGTTTTAATGAGTCTTCTGCAAACGTTTCCACATTATAGAATAATGCCTTGTTGCCATCAAACCGCAATTTGAACGTGTCTGTCAGCACCTTATTCGTAACTGTGTCTTTGATGCACGTTGCAAGATAGCTTACTTCCGATTCGAAAGTACGTGTCTCTTCTGCGTAGATTGCGGCCAAAGACATGATTGACAAAATGAGGATTACGATCGATTTACGCATGTTGAGAATGATAATTGAATGCCGTCCCGCATGTGTTGATGCGGAACGGCGTTTTAATAAAGAGGTTTAAAACTACCCACAGAAAATCCAATCGAGCGTTCGTGCATAGGCTACAAGGTCTTTGGCAGTTACGGTATCACCTATTTCAGTTATTTTGTAGTCTATTCCACAGATGTATGAACAATAATGTCTACTCTTTTGGCATTAGATGCCAAACAAACCATTGCGAATAACGCAGTTGCAATAATTTTTTTCATGTCTAAATTGTTAGTTGTTTATAATTTGTTTATTCGGTACCGCCTTTGATGAGTGAGGTCTCAAGATGTAAACCCTATTGCAGTGTTACAGATGAATGTAAAAAGATGGGGAGGACATCTCAACTGCAAATTTAAAGAATTAATTTATTTCAACCAAATATCAGCTCTTCTTTTTTTAAGTCTATTTTCCAAAACTCTACAAAAGTATGTGCTTGTATGGTTCTCCAAGAAACTTAATCTTTTGATATTCATACAACAGATGCCTGGTTACTTGCTAGATTATTTTTTTCTGTTGTTTTGTCACTGGTACTGATGCGCTTTGTTTTCCATGTCGATCAGAAGGTCTTTCCCAACCCGCTTAATTGCAAATTGAGCAAAACGTTTTTCCAACCATCTTCTTCTGCTCCGTAGCCCCACAGCTTTTCAGAAAGGTCGTCTAACCTTTGTACACCCTTATGGTATGCCCTGCTCAATGCCGTCCGTTCCTCCTTAGGGATAGCGTTCAGCCTTTCGTCGGCAACTTTAAATCGCGGATTAATCAAGAAGTTCATCACATCCGTATAAACTTCCTCGTTGCAATCGCTTGCAAAATCGGGGAATACGGATAGTGTTTGCTCAAAAGCATCTTTTATTTTTACACATAATTTTAATCCCAAATCGGTAATTAGACCGCTTGGGGTTCAACCAAAGGTCTGTGCAAGTAGCGATACCACCCCATCAAAGTAAACCTTATCATCGGTCAAATTCGATGTTAGTTCTTATTTATCAGCCCAATCTGATACTTTGTAGACATACGCTTTCTTGCTTTTGTTGTCCACACGAAGATTAATACCACCTAACGCATTCGCAGGAAACCCTTCTGTTTCCCAACTTCCACGAGTAAACTTAAATTGGGCAGGTAGTTGTACTTTTACATCAATCGCACGAACAGAATCATTTACATGTGTCATCTTAATCTTCTTGGCGTCCCAATTGCCTAACGACGCTTGGTTTCCACAAATATACACTTCGTACTTAGGATTGTCAACAATCACCTCTATATGCTTTGCATAGACTTCTCCTTCTGCCGTGGCGTCTTTCGCCTCACGATAGGCGAAATAATCCTTGTAAGCATCTTGCAATGCCAACGGAAAACTTGCAAAATGTTCTGATTCAGGGTACGACTTGTGCCTACACACAATGTTGTTGGGTAACGCCTTCGAGTCAATATACCTATAAACCTCATCCCTTGGTGTCTGCCAACCTTCCCAGCCCTTTATTTTCTCTTCGGCTGCATCGCTAAAAAAGAGATAATGCCTAGCGGTTCTATCGAAAGAATGCTTTACAAACTTATTCGCCAACATGTTTTTACCAAATGCAAGATTAGGCGAAAACAGAAAATAGTCATTAAAGATGTCGTAATTTAACAGGCATTGCAACAAGAACGATGCACCTAACGAGTGACCGATAGCAAGATTTTTCTCCGTTGTGCGATAATGCGAACGGATATATGGCATTAGTTCGTCTTTCACGAAACACATCAGCTTGTCAGAATAGCCCTTTCTGATTTTATACGCATTGCATGTCAAACCATCATCGGGCAAGAAATCTTCTCGACGGTTGTATTCAGAGTCTTGTGGCGAACAAATGCCAACAACAATAGTCCCTTTCGAAAACCAACCTTCGTTTAAGAATACAGGATATGCACTAGCCAACTCAAAAAAAGGAGTAACTTGGGCATCGAAGATATAAGTAACATCATAATCTTGTGCATCAGTAAAGCTGTAATCAGACGGAAGTCTCACCCATATCTTGCGGTCAAAATCAAAATACTTCGACTTTAAGTTAATCTCTTGTACACCAACTACATGGTAAATATCTTTCTGAGCATGAAGTAAGTTGCATACTAGGAAGAAACACAATAAGGCTAAATACTTTATTTTCATCATTTAAAATTTAATCATCCAATGCGAAATAATTCACCCCATTCCACTCATGCCATTTCAACTCCGAGCCATTCTACACTTGCTGCGATGAAGATCCACCTAATACGAATGAATTTAGATAATCCAAAACGTTTTTCCAGCCATCTTCTTCTGCGCCGTAACCCCACAGCTTTTCAGAAAGGTCGTCTAACCTTTGCACACCTTTATGGTATGCCGCGCTCAATGCCCTGCGTTCTTCTTTCGAGATAGCGTTCAGCCTTTCGTCGGCCACTTTAAATCGTGGATTAATCAAGAAGTTCGCCACATCCGTATAAACCTCTTCGTCGCAATCGCTTGCAAAATCGGGGAATACGGACAGCGTTTCTTCAAAAGCATCTTTGATTTCCACCAACCCTAACCTACTCAACGTATCAGGAATATAGGGAAGTAACGCCCTTCCTTCATAAAAGATAAAATCCCAGCCATCGCCTTTCCAATTACCTATCATATTTACCGCCACATGAAAAGTAAAGGTTTCGGCACTTACCTCGTCCTTAATCTTTTCAATTGAGCCTAATTTCCATATATCATCGGATATACTTGCAAACTTAGACTCCACATCGAGGTCGCGATACTTCTCGCAAAGCGTTCTTAAATCGTCCATTGTATTGCGTATTTATATTTTGAGGAATAACAAACTTACAAGAAAAAGATTAGCCGTTAAGCCCGCCAAACTCAACATGATACTGGTTATCAATCTCCATAAAGGCCAAATGTCCCAGCAAATAGTCGGGTTTAGCATCTAAATCGAGGGCAAAGTCCGTGTCCACGCCCTTAACCCAGATAGTAACATTGTCTACAAACA
The DNA here is from genome assembly GCF_000162415.1 of Prevotella sp. oral taxon 317 str. F0108. Lineage (NCBI taxonomy): Bacteria > Pseudomonadati > Bacteroidota > Bacteroidia > Bacteroidales > Prevotellaceae > Prevotella > Prevotella sp. oral taxon 317. The sequence goes on from NZ_GG740074.1 coordinate 287,602, forward strand.
GCGCATTCACAAAGTCGTCTGCCGATATTGGCCCATCAGCCTTAAAGTCGCCACAGGCTATCATCTCATTAACAACATCTACATAATGGTCGTTTTCCTCCATAAACGCCTTCATTATCTTTTCTTTGTTACGCTCTATCCAATTTATTTTTTCAGTAACTATTTTGTCGATGTCATCCCCCTCTGCATGTTCTGTATCAAGAAAAACGTCTGTTTCTCTTCCCCACACTTGCAGTTTTCCTACATATTCGCCGCAACCTTTGTCGAAGGTAAATTCAGTTGCGCCAATCATCATCTTCTTTTCCATAGTAGTCGAGTTATTGTTTAGTAAATCGTAACCATCACATGTCCATTTGCCTCCAACACTTCCCGATAAAAGTCTTTCATGTTTTGGAAGTAATCGCTAATTTCTTCTTTCACCAACTCTTCTTCATCGTCGTAATCCCAAATGTCGGGGTAAAGTTCAGCCTTTTTGCAAGCATCCATACTGAACGTTGCCATAGCCTGCTCCATATCAAAAGCCTCCAAAGCCGCAAGTATATCGGCAACCCTCTCCTTTTCCGTATAGGCAACAAACTCTTCTATGCCTTCAAGCGAACGTACACCAACCACAGCCTCGCTTAAAGGATTGTTCTCAATGGGGTCGCAACTGCTTACGCCGGTAAGCACAAAATGCAGAACGTCCCACATTTTGTCTATATCCAACAGCATTTCGCTTTCTTCGTTCCATTCCTCCACCTCATCCAGTACGTCATTCCTTTCGCGGTCGAAATTCTTCAAGCTGTTTAGTTGCTCATCATTGATGTACTGATAGTTTGCAATCATTCCCATAACTTTTCCATTTTGTTAATAAGCAGGCACCAAGCAGCCTGCAATTGGTTACACATATTTTGAGTTTCATCTTATTTGCTGATGCCCAAACCTGCCGTTGTGCCCACTTATCAATTACCCCACCACTCTGAATGCCCCCTATTGGCAAGCAAAACAGATGGTGCAACCATTGTTTGGCGCAGAAACAGCCCTTTGCCATAAGCAGATGAACTTCGCACAAAGGTAGCTGTTATAATCAAGAAAAACGAAACAACGCACCAAAAATCTGCAACATGCCCAGCAAAATCCATCTTTTAAGGATGGAGTTACGCCCATTTTCAAAACTCCCTATGGCGTATTTTGCTTTTTAAAGGGCGGCAGGGATAAGGTTTGCTCACTGCGAAGTTATGCTGTGTTGACAAAAACACCGATAAGGGGATGTAATGTTTTGCGCATAGAATTTAACATTATGGCTGCGATTTTTCTGGCCATTCCGCCGTTCGCCCACATTTTTGCGAGTATTGCGCCAACTTGTTTAGGCCAAAACAAGGTGCGTATAGAGGTGGATAAATAACCGCTGAACATTGTTTAAATATACATTTTGCACGCCATTAAGTGCCTTTTGCAGCATAATTTGGGGTAAAAAGCACCAAAACGCAGGGTAAAATGCACCAAAATGCAATGCAAAATGCACCAAAACGCAATGCAAAATGCACCAAAACGCAGAGCGAAATGCACCAAAACGCAATGCAAAATGCACCAAAACGCAGGGCAAAATGCACCAAAACAGCAGGCATTTTGCAATAATATGCAGTACACAAAAGGGCATAAAACCCTTTCGGCAGACTGAAATAACGTGCAAAAAGGGGCAAAATGGTACTTAAAAGACTACCGTTTTGGTGCTAAATGCAGAAAAATTGGACGATAAATTTTGCGAGCGAGCGACAATCTAGAAGGGTAAAATGGTGCAAAACGCCGCTTGGACCATCATGTTTTGGCAGAAAATGGGGTGCGTAAAATGACGAATGGCGGCTAAAAGCATGCTTTTGGCGGCGTTTCGGCCCTAGAATGGGGCATCACGAAGAACCCGTTTTGTAAAACAAACGAAACGCAATTAACGTTTAGCAAGGGGCGTAAAGGATACTATCTTAGTTGGCCGGCGAACAACTTAACTACTTACCAATGCCGCTTTACAGCCATTCCCCGCAGAACCTTGCCGCAACCATGCCCACCAAACAATCGGCACAAAGCGCCGCCCAAAGCCACAAAAAGGCATGCCACTTGGCGCAACGACAAAGCGCATCCTTAAAAGTGGTAAAAGAGAACAAATAAACCTACATGCAAAACACAACCGAACCCAAGCCCCAACAAACAACCATAGCAGCCAACCCACAAGCAAAATACGAATACAAACACAAACATAAAATAGTATAAAAACGACATAAACAAACAAAACAACCCATGTTCTCAATAAATTTGTAATTAAATTTGGCGATTTAACAACAATTCGTTACTTTTGCCAACACAAAGGCATTCAGACATAGTGGTGCCATCGCCCCATCACACAGGCCAACCTGACGGCGATTGAGCACCCATTGCAACAAGAAAAAACGATTAAGAAAGCAAAAAAGCGTTGCATACAATACCACCATCGGCATTAAGGAATAGACCTATCGTTTGCTTCCAGTTCATTAACTATTAAGATTGCTAAATATACTTGTTGTATGAATTATTAATTAATTGAGAGAATTTATGGAAAAAAGACTAATGATGTTTCTAGTCTCGCTATTCTTAAGCGCAGGGATAGCGATGGCGCAAACACAAGTTTCCGGAACAGTTATCTCGTCGGAAGACAACGAACCCATCATTGGAGCGTCCGTCATTGTGGAGGGTTCGAAAACAGGTGCCGTGACAGACCAAAACGGTAACTTCACCCTATCGGTGCCAAAAGGCAAGAAGATTGTTGCAAGTTACATCGGCATGCGCCCCCAAACGCTAAGCCCCAAGCCCACAATGAAAATCACGTTGTCGCCAAACAACGAGACTTTGACCGAGGTTGTGGTAACGGGCGTGTCGAACATGGACCGCCGAATGTTTACCGGTGCGGCCGACAAGATTAAGGCCAACGATGCCTTGATAAGCGGCATGGCAGACATTAGCCGCTCGCTGGAAGGCCGTTCGGCAGGCGTGAGCGTACAAAACGTGTCGGGAACGTTCGGCACAGCACCTAAGATACACGTGCGCGGAGCCACCTCTATCTATGGAAACTCAAAGCCATTGTGGGTTGTTGACGGCGTTGTGCAGGAAGACATTACCGACATTAGTGCCGATGCGCTGTCGTCGGGAGATGCCGAAACGCTTATCTCTTCGGCCATTGCCGGCCTTAACTCAGACGACATCGAGAGCTTTCAGATACTGAAAGACGGCTCGGCAACGTCCATATACGGTGCGCGCGCCATGAGCGGCGTTATCGTCGTCACCACCAAGAAAGGCCGTTCGGGGCAGGCACACGTCAACTATACGGGCGAGTTCACCTCGCGCTTGGTGCCATCTTACAGCCAGTTCAACATCCTAAACTCGCAAGAGCAGATGGGCATCTATCGGGAAATGCAATACAAGGGCTGGCTCAACCTCTCGAGCGTGCTTAACGGCAGCGACTATGGCGTTTACGGAAAGATGTACGAACTGATTAACACCTACAACCCCAAGACGGGCCAATTCTTCTTGGAGAACACCCAAGAGGCCCGCGACGCCTACTTGTACAGTGCCGAAATGCGCAACACCAACTGGTTTAAGCAGCTATTCTCGAGCGCACTCATGCAAAACCACTCGGTAAGTCTGAGCGGCGGCACGGGCAAGTCCAACTATTACGTGTCGATGTCGTTCATGGCCGACCCAGGCTGGTACAAGACTTCTGCCGTGAGGCGTTACACGGCCAACGTAAACGCCACCCATCACCTGCTCGACAATCTCTCGCTCACGCTGCTGGCCTCGGTTTCGTACCGCAAACAGCAGGCACCGGGCACGCTGGGGCAGGATGTGGACGTGATAAGCGGACAAGTGAAGCGCGATTTCGACATCAACCCCTACTCGTACGCATTGAACACGTCGCGCGCGCTCGACCCCAACACGTACTACCATGCCAACTATGCACCCTTCAACATCTTGAAAGAGCTGGAGAACAACAAGATAGACATGAACGTGCTGAACACGAAATTCCAAGCCGAGCTGGCCTACAAGCCCATCGACGACTTGCGATTGGCCATCATCGGCGCCGTGCAATACGACACCTCTACACAAGAGCACCAGATTACCGAGTACGCCAACCAAGCCCTAGCTTACAGGGCTATGGACAACGCGCTGATACGCGATGCCAACAACTACCTGTACACAGACCCCACAAACGCCTACGCATTGCCGATAACGGTGCTGCCTAACGGCGGTTTCTACCAAAAGACCGACTTGCAGAAGGTGAGCTGGGACGTGCGCGCCACGGCCAATTACAACCACACGTTCGACAACGCGCACGCCGTGAACGTGCTGGGCGGCATCGACGTTTCTAACGTAGACCGCAGGCGCACGTACTTCAACGGCGTTGGCATGCAGTACGACGGGGGCGAAATACCCTTCTACGTCTACCAGTTCTTTAAGAAGAACATAGACGACAACGCCGTTTACTACTCGCTCAACAACACCCACAACCGCACGGCGGCCTTCTTTGCAACGGGCACCTACTCGTATAAGCAACGCTACAACCTTACGGGTACCTACCGCTACGAAGGCACAAACCGCCTAGGACGGAGCCGAAGCGCACGTTGGTTGCCCACATGGAACGTGTCGGGAAGTTGGAACGCCAGCGAAGAGCCGTGGTTTAAAAACACGTTCAACAATGCACTGACGCATGCCATGGTGCGCGCCTCTTACTCGCTTACGGCCGACCCAGGCCCGGCAACCTACACCAATTCCACCCAGATACTCAAATCGTACACGCCGTACAGGATTGTGGGAACCGACAAGGAGTCGGGTATCATGACCAGCGAGCTGGAAAACGCCCAACTAACGTACGAGAAGAAACACGAATTCAACATCGGTTCGGAATTGGGTTTCCTCAACAACCGCATCAACGTAACGTTCGACCTCTTCTGGCGCAACAACTTCGACCTCATCGGTCCCATAGCCACACAGGGCGTAGGCGGACAAGTGATTAGGTATGCCAACACCGCTACGATGAAGTCGCAAGGCCAAGAGCTCTCGGTGCAAACAACAAACATCAAGAACAACAACCTAACATGGGTTACCAACGTGATATTTTCGCACGTAACAACAGAGGTAACCTCGCTGATGAGCCAAGCCCGCACCATCGACCTTGTGAACGGCGAGGCTAGCAGCGGCTTTACGATGGAGGGTTATCCGCATCGCGCCATCTTCTCGATGCCTTTCCAGGGGCTAACCGATAAGGGCATACCCACCTATCTCAACGAGAAAGGCGAGCTTACCTCTACCGACCTCGACTTCCAAAACCGCAACAGCAACGGCTACCTGGTTTACGAAGGGCCTACGGAACCTACGATAACGGGGTCGTTAGGCAACGAAATCAAGTGGAAGAACTGGCGACTGAACGTATTCCTTACCTACTCGTTCGGCAGCTATGTGCGCCTAGACCGCATCTTCAGCGCACAATACAACGACCTCACCTCGATGACCAAGGAGTTTAAGAACCGCTGGATGCAAGCCGGCGACGAAAAGACCACCTCGGTTCCTACCATACTGCCCTACCGCAGCTTTGCCTCGGACAGAAACCTCCGCATAGCCTACAACGCCTATAACTACACGAGCAACCGCACGGCAAAAGGCGACTTCGTACGCATGAAAGAGATTTCGCTGGGCTACGATTTCCCCAAAGCAATGCTTAGGTCGACGCCCTTCACCAATCTCTCGCTGAAACTCCAAGCCACAAACCTGTTCCTCATCTATGCAGACAAGAAGTTGAACGGCCAAGACCCAGAGTTTGTTAACGCAGGAGGTGTGGCTGCCCCCGTACCACGCCAGTTTACAATGACCCTCAAATTCGGTTTATAAACAAATAAAAGAATAAGTTATGAATAAGCGAAACATCTACATATATGTGTTGTTGGCCGCAACAACATTGGGCATCACCTCGTGCGACAAGTTTCTCGACAAGCTGCCCGACAACCGCATGGAGCTGAACAATAAAGAGAAAATACAGAAATACCTCGTTTCGGCCTACCCCGACCACAACCCTGCCTATCTGGCAGAACTGTATTCGGACAATGCCGACGAGTTCGACGTAACGGGCTGGGGAAGCGACGGCCGATTTTACGACCAAGCCTACTCGTGGAGCGACATCACCGAGACACAAGAGTCTGAATCGCCGCAAGAACTCTGGAACAGCCTGTACATGGCCATGTCTACGGCCAACACGGCCCTCCAAACGATAGAACAGCAGGGCAACAACAGCGACCTGATGCCCTCGAAAGGCGAAGCATTGCTGTGCCGCGCATACGCTGCACTAACCCTTGCCAACACCTTTTGCATGGCCTACGACCCAACGACGGCCAGCAAAAACATGGGACTGCCCTACCCCACACGCCCCGAAACGACGGTTGGAACCAAGTACGAACGCGGCACACTGGCAGCCTTTTACGAGCAGATAAACCGCGACATTGAAGAGGGACTGCCACTGGTAACCGACAACTATGCACGTCCCAAGTACCACTTCACCCGCAATGCAGCCTATGCCTTCGCGGCACTTTTCAACCTATATTACCAAAAATACGCCAAGGCCGTGGCCTATGCCACACGCGTATTGGGCGCAGACGCCTCTTCGAAATTACGCGATTGGAAGGCGTTCAACGCCCTTTCGGTGAACGGACAGATAGCTCCGAATGCCTATGTGAGCGTATCCAGCCAAGCCAACCTGTTGTTACAGACGGTTCATTCGCAGGCAGGTGCCCTCCTAGGCCCTTACCGCATGGGCAACAAGTATGCGCACGGGCAGCTCATTTCAGAAAAAGAAGACCTGCAATCGCAAGGTCCGTGGGGACGCAGCAGCAACTTCGGCTACACCGTCTGGAGCAACAACAGCCTGTCGAAGTACTTCATCAACAAGGTTCCTTACGCCTTCGAATACACCGATGTGCAGGCAGGAATAGGGTATGCGCACTCGGCCTACGCCGTGCTTACAACCGACCTCACCCTGCTTGTGCGCGCCGAAGCCAACGCCATGCTGGGCAACTACGATGCAGCGGTAGCGGATTTGAACACCGAAGTGAAGGCCTACTCGAGCGGCGCATTGAGCGTTACGCTGGAAGGCATCAAGAATTTCTACAACGGAATAGGCTATTACACGCCAACTGCACCAACGCCCAAAAAGAAATTCAACACCGCTTTCAGCATCGAGCCCACCACGCAAGAACCCCTGCTGCACGCCATCTTGCACCTTAGACGCATCATGACCCTGGGCGAAGGCTGGCGACTGCAAGACGTTAAACGCTACGGAATAGTTATTTACCGCCGCACGCTAAACGCAAGCAGCAGCGTAACAGACGTTAAAGACTCGCTTACCGTAAACGACCTACGCCGTGCAATACAGCTGCCACAAGACGTTATAACAGCCGGACTTACGGCAAATCCCAGAAACAAGTAAAACAAAAACGCGTAGAATATGAAGAAGATTTGCTTATTTGCCTTGGCGGCAATATTGTCGTTGGGCTTCAATTCTTGCTCGGAAGACAATCCATCGAGCGACAGCATCTTTGGGGGAAAAACCGTACATCGCGACAATTTCGACAAGTGGTTGCTCGCTAACTATACCTATCCCTACAACATCGACGTGAAATACAAGATGGAGGACATATATAGCGACATGAAATATCATCTCGTTCCGGCCGATTCGGCCAAGTCGGCCAAGCTGGCCATCATCGCCAAATACCTCTGGTTCGATGCCTATGCAGAGTGTGTGGGGCCAAACTTCGTCAAGGCCAACGTACCCCGAATTATCCACCTGATTGGCTCGCCCGCATACAACAGCGGACAAGGCACGATGATTCTCGGCACGGCCGAAGGCGGATTGGTGATAACACTCTACATGGTGAACAACCTAACCGACAAGATGCTCACCGATTATGCCACCGTCAACGAGTACTACTTCCACACCATGCACCACGAGTTTACGCACATCTTGAACCAGAAGATACCCTACGATGAGAATTTCCAACACATATCCGAGGGAAATTACGTAAGCGGCGACTGGTATCTCATACGCAAAGCGGCAGCAAACAAAAAGGGTTTCGTAACGCCTTACGCCATGAGCGAACCCATAGAAGACTTTGCAGAGATGCTTTCCGTATATGTTACCACTTCGCCGGCCGACTGGGAAAAGATGATGAACACGGCAGGAACTACCGGTGCGCCATACATACAAGCCAAACTAGACTTGATTAGGGCGTACATGAGAGACTCGTGGAAACTGGACATCGACCAATTGCGCAGCATTGTGCTTCGCAGAGCATCGGAGATTGGCCACCTGGACTTGAACCAACTAAACTAAAAAAAGGAACGTAGCTTATGAAAAAGATATTGATTTGCATGCAGGCACTTGTGGCAACAATGCTGCTCGCCGCGTGTCTGCACGACGATAACGAGGTGTTTGACGAGCCTGCCGCACAAAGGCTCGACAAAGCCGTGGAGAATTACAAGCAAGTGTTGGAGTCGGCACCCAACGGATGGAAGCTCAACCTTTGGACCGAGCCGCGCTACTCTGGCGGCGGATACACATATCTGATGAAGTTCAAGGACGGAAAAGTAACCGTGGCGAGCGAACTGACCGACGCAGACAAGGTAGCCACGTCGAGTTACGACATCAAGAAAGACATGGGGCCAGTGCTCACCGTCAACACGTACAACGAGATTTTCCACAGCCTGGCTAACCCCTCACTAAGAGACGACGACGGAAAGGGACAAGACTACGAGTTTATCATTCAGCGCGTAACCAACGACTCCATCTTCATCGAGGGCAAGAAGTTCCACAACAAGATGGTGATGACGCGCCTGAACGACAACGTAAACTGGAAGGACCACATCGGGAAAATGAAAGATGTGGCCGACAATGTGAAGTTTAACTATAAGTACATTGCAGGCAACGACACCACCAAGCTGTACCTCTCCTCGGCTAGACGTGCCAGGTTCACTTTCAAAGACAGCGTGGTTTACGTACCCTTCTGCTACACCGAGAACGGCATCGAACTGCAAGCCCCAGTAACGGTTGGCGGAAAGCAGGTGCAACACTTCGCTTACGACATCGACAAACTCACCTTCACGGGCAGCGACACAGGCACTGGTGACATGGTGTTTACCACCGACTATATGCGATATGCCGACTATGCGGGCACGTATAACTTTGAATACAAGAATGCATCGATAAAGGTGAAGATGGTTCCCGCAGGCGACGAAAAGACCTATTGGCTAGAAGGTTTGTCGCCCGACTTCAAGCTCACGTTCGTCTACGACAAGAAAACAGGAACGCTAACATGGAGTCCGGAAAAGATATACACCGACCCAAACAAGCACGAACACTGGATGTGCTCGTGGGATGCCGGAGATACGGGCCAGATATTCAGGTACGCATTTCTGGGCTTTGTAGTAAACAAAGACTTCAACAAGCCAGGCGTCTTCCTCACCTTCACATCCACTCTTGCGGGCTACCTCGACCTCGACTCGATGATTATCATCGAATATAACGGTTCGAAGAAAGTGGGAGAGTCGACCACCGTACTGGTAAACGGCAGTGCCCAGATATTAATGATTAAGGGTATGACCAAGATTAATAACGACTAAGGACAAATGAAAATGAAGAAAGTTAAATTCACCACGATAATTGCCTGTGCCCTTCTCTGCCTATTGGCAGCCTGTGGCAACGACGACATAACCAACGAGGTAAGTCAGCACACGCTGAAAGTGGTGTCGGCAAACACATCTTTCGACGCGTTGGGCGGCACAGACAGCATCTTTGTGAACGTAGATGCCACGAAAGCCTATGCGCAAGCACCCTGGGCTAAGGCAGAAACAAAGGGGAAACTTGTAACCGTGACGGCCGATGTGAACAAAGAAATGCAATCGAGACACACAACGGTGGTCATTAAATCGGCCGACGGCGACTCAACCATCGTTGCCATCGACCAGCAAGGCCCCGTTACGCAAATCGACTTGCCCGAACAGCTAGTCTTGGGCGACAAAGCCGACACCCTTACATATAAGGTTAAAAGCACGTTCGGCATCAACATCAAATCGCTAGACAGCTGGTTAACCACAACTTACGAGAAGGGCGAGGTGACCATCATCACCACCGAGAACAACGAAGGACACGTGCGCACGGGCCAATTTGTAGTTGAAACCACGATGGGTAAAGACACCATCAGCGTTATGCAAATAGACCTGGATCGCGACGTGCTAGGCGAGTATTATCTGCAACTTACCGAAACAGACGAGAATCGCAAGCCCGTTAAACGCGTTTACGCGGTGAAATTGCACAAGGAAGACAAGAAACTGATGCTCACCTTCACGGCCAATCCCTTTGCATTTCCCGTTACTTTCTCGGGCAAGGAGGGCACGCTGTCTATTGCTGGCGGACAATTTGCAGGTATGTTCGAAAACGATTATGTTGCCACGATTGTAGGTCCGATGGACGGGCAATTGTCTGTAAGCCCCAACGTCACCATTTCTGGCCAGTTCGGTTATAGTGCAGAGCTACCCGCCAAAGTCAGTTCGTTGGAGGGAACATTCTTACATTTCGGTACGGAGCCCGCCTTCGTATTAGGCAGATTCTCGTCAAAGGTTTTTGAAAACAAAACTTACAAGAGCTACCTGCTTTACGGAAACGACGCTTTCCTGTTTAAACGCAAATAGTAAGCCGCGGCACACAACGCCACTTGTTGTGGCGAAACGCCGCCTAGCAACGTTTCTTTAAGCCGCCCGAAAAAACTTTTTTAAATTTCTTTAACCTATGCAAAGAGGGTCGATATGGCGTTATCGGCCCTCTTTATTTGGGCATTACAACAAGGGTTAAAGGAAAACTTAAAAGTGTACTGAAATTAGCAACAAGCGTAAAACGTAATGAAGTAATCACGACATTTATAGTCAAACAGAATTGCTCTTGGAAAATTGTTGTTAGAAGAAGGCAACACGTACGTAGCATGGTGCTGATAAACCCTTCCGCAGAAAAAAAAAGGGAGGACGAAGTATATAAGGCAGTCTTTTTGTATTACAAATCATGCAAAAGCTATTCTAAAGGTTTATTCAACCCTTCATCAACAGCACCTTTGATTTTATCAAGCAATTCTCTAAATTTTTGTTGTTCGAAATCCTCTATATTTCCCCAGTTACATTCTATTTCATTCTTTTCAATAAGTTGTTTTAACATTTCAATATAGTCATAATCTATAACAGTAGTACCTTTCTGTATTTGGACAGTAATATTTCCAATTTCGTCCTTTTTAAAAAACAATTTCATATGCTCTACTTTGTAAATTTCTTTAAGTTATATTTTTTTACTCGTTTCTTTATTGATGGTTTTCCACCATCCGTTATTGAAGCAATTAAATCAAGAACTGATTTTTCTCCGATTTCCCCTTCAAGCGGTGATGAACGAATTACTATCACTCCATTTTTATTTTCACAATAAATAATTTGTTGGGCATCTCCCATCATAGGAATTGTTGCATTATGAGAAACAAGAATTATCTGTTTCGTGTTTTTTACCTTCTTAATAGCATTCACTAAACCATCATTAATATATTTAGTTGCAAGATTATCTTCTGGCTGATCAATAATAATGGGAGCTATATCTTTATCATATCCAAGAATAAGATCTAATAGTACTGAAGTTTTCCATCCCGCACTAAGACGACTGAAATCTTTTCCCTCTTCAGTTATAATACTATAAACGGTCTTGTTCATATTCTCAAAATCTTTATATACTCTATTTATGAAGTCTTGATAGTCTGCTACTTTCGGTTTTTGCCCACTAAAATTCTTTTGGTATAATTTCTCTGGTGAAATATTATTAAAAGTATCAATTTTACAAGTTGTTTTCAATTTATTATTAAAGACATCAAGAACAATATTCTTGTTAATTTTATATTGATTTTTTATAAATAGAGAATGTCCCGAGGATTTTATTTCTCTTGTTTCAAACTCAACTTGATAGGACGCTATTGCATGTAAGTATTTCTTGAATTTTCTATTTAAATAAATATAATCACTTATTTGCTTTATCAATTCATTGAATTGCTGTGTTTTAGTTTGATCTTCCAGGCTTTCTGCTCGAAGAATACTTGCATATGTGCTATTGGCATTGTCAATAGTTGTAAAAACACCATTTTCAACTTCACTATATTTATACACAGTCTGTAATACTTTGATCAATTCATCTATAGTTGTATTATAATTAGCCACAAAAGGATTATTCCGTAAAAGCGTTTTTATTTCTAATAATGTGGATATATGACTAGTTTTCTTACTATTCTCATAGGAAATAGAATTACGTTCATTTGATTGGGGTAGCAGGATGGAAATAATGTTTTGTCTAGTGGGCTTTAAAACAAGTAATCTGCCTACTTGTGGAGTCGCTCTCATCTTATGTTCTATAGATTCAATATCTTCTACCGTGCGGATTAGTTCTGTTAAGTCTTTTTTTAATGTAGCAAGGCTATTTCCTACTTGGGCTGAAATTTCTCTATTGTCAGGAAACAGGCTTTTAATGATTTCGATATCTTCAATACCTTGCTCAGAATCATTTCCTATAACTTTCATAATATAATTCTGTCCTAAGTAGTGAGGAGTCATCTCCGAAGGATTAACTACATTGACATTTTCAACATCAAAATCTTTATAATCGGAATTTTCAAAAGATTTCTTGGACAGCTTCCTCCATATAGAATCAACCAAAAGTGTTTTACCGCTTGATGAGCCTCCAATAACAACATTGAGTCCTGAACTAAATTGTACATCTATATCAAGAAGCTCATTTTTATATTTAACGCTTTCAATTTTCTCAGACCATGATTCTGGTTTAGTTTGGCTATATATTAAACGAGATTTCTCAGACAAAGATAATCTGAATCCTTCAAAAGTGGGTTGAGAAAACATCCAAGTTGGAATGAAAGGTTCTGCATCCTTGGCTTTAGCATCAGGGTATCTATCTGGATCATAATTGTCTGAACACGTTACAAGATTTACAAAATCACTAATACCAAGTCTTTGAAAGTATTTATCTGTCTCATCTCGTTTAGATTCACTTCTTGCTGTAAAGCCATCGAACTGATTGTAATAAACGCTACGCTCCATCATAGTATCAAACTTTTTTGTTGATGGTATAGCCTTATTAAAAGTCGCATGAGATTGCCCTCCATGAGGAAGTAGAACAAAATCATAGTTGTCAAACTCATTGATAACCTTATCAAGAGTTGGAATAGAAGTATCCTTCTTTTCAACTGTCTTTTGAGGATAAAGTCTTTTTAATATACCATTTATATCGTCTATTGACTGTTCCGTTACCTCATTTTTGAAAAACATATGGCAATGATATGCCTCTGTTTCTGGAACATAATGAATATGTAATTCTACGCCAAGAATTAAGTGTATATCTGTACTACACTCATCAAGTGCAGCAATATATGCTTTCTTATTTATCACATTATGGTCAGTAAACGAAAGCAAAACACTTTGTCCTTGGGCTTTACTTCTTACCTTTCTGAAAAGAGTTTTAACGTCATAATCCACATTAAGATCGTCTGGGTTGGATGATGTATGAATATGAATGTCAATGTAAACAGGTTCCATATGTCAAAATATTATTCTATAAATACCAACTAAGAATTCCAAATCTATAATTAATTATAGTGTAAGAATATTCTCAAAGAAGTATAATACAAAGATAGTATTTTTATGGCACAAACCCTTTATTTTCTGATAAAAAGTATATGAAGTCGTCTTGACTTTTAATATCTCTATAAATTGAGAGGAGTTTATTATCTTTGTGCAGTAAAGCCAAGACAAACACTCCTTTTATATACAAAGTACTGGACAAATTTACAATAAAATTTGAAGACCAATCCCTTTTTCTGGAGTAAAATTCGATTATGTCTTGAAAAGTAAGCTGTTGGAGGGTATTCAGTGCATGCCCTACAAGTTGAAAACAGACTGTCAATGGCACATGTTTCCTATCTCATCCCTCATCACAAGGAGCGCGTTGCAGTGTAAAGCTGCGTATGGGCATTATTGCAAGCAGTAGAGGAACGGCTAGTAAGAAACCTGGGGAACGTAGTATTGTAACAGCTCAATCCTTAAACTAAACATGCCTAATATGGGCTTGGCAAGCAATTAAATTA
>NZ_GG740074.1:303757-332998 GCF_000162415.1 Prevotella sp. oral taxon 317 str. F0108
AAATTATCTGAACTGCAATACCAAGTTGGCCATAAGTTGTTTGCCACTTATGATACATGGTATGGACAACTTGCATTTTCGGCCTTCTACAACTTCGGCATCAATGGCTATTGTGTAGACCTTTATAAGCATTTCTCGCGGCAAGACATCAAAACCGATAGCATTATACGAAACAACGGCCCCATCTGCCAGTTTCTCTTCGTATCGTTTACATCTGCCGTTTGCAGTGTAGAAATCAAGAAAAGGCTGTTCACCAACGGAAATAGTTTGCTCGCATCGGTTTAAAATGCACACATGAACGATGATCTCCCGCTTTGCAAGAATGCTTATTTGTCTGATAGACAATTGAACACTATCAATCTCCTTATTGCATTCAAGTGAGCCTATCACCTATTATAAGGTTGTTTCATCCGCTTAGTTGCGTAGCAGAAAGTTCACAAAAAAACGCCCCTACCCTCACGGATAGAGACGTTTAATTTATAAGTCGATAACTGTTGTTTATTCAGCCTTTGCTTCTTCGGTAGCTTCTGCCTTGGGAGCCTCTTCAGCCTTAGGAGCTTCTTCGGCAACGGGTTGAGCAACTTCGGCGGCAGCGGTTTCGCCTTCGGCCTTGGTGCTCTTGCGGCTACGACGTGTTTTCTTAGCCTCTGCCTTAGGCGTCTTGGCCATGTTCTCGTCGAAGTCAACCAGTTCGATGAACGCTATTTCAGCGGCATCGCCCTTACGGAAACCCAGTCGGATGACACGGGTATAGCCACCGGGACGGTCTCCCACCTTAGCAGCAACCACTTTGAACAGTTCGGTAACGGCATACTTGTTTTGCAAGTAGCGGAAAACCACACGACGCGAGTTGGTGGTATCTTCCTTTGAACGTGTGATAAGCGGTTCTACATATTTCTTCAAGGCTTTTGCCTTGGCGAGAGTCGTAGTGATTCTTTTGTGCATAATCAGCGAAATGGCCATGTTAGCAAGCATGGCATTGCGGTGAGGTGCAGTACGACCCAGGTGGTTGAATTTCTTATTATGTCTCATTTTTATTTTTCTTAAATAGCGGAGGGGTAACAGCTGCGTGGGTGAAGGCTGTTGGCCCGCACCCACTCGCGCTGTGGTTTAGTCCCTGTCCAGTTTATACTTTGAAATGTCGGTTCCAAAAGACAGATTCAGACCCAAGAGCAAATCATCAAGCTCTGTGAGCGATTTCTTACCAAAGTTGCGGAACTTCAAGAGGTCGGTCTTGTTGTATTGCACAAGGTCGCCCAGTGTTTCCACATCGGCTGCTTTGAGACAGTTGAGGGCGCGAACGCTGAGGTTCATGTCCACAAGCTTGGTTTTAAGCAGCTGACGCATGTGCAGCACTTCCTCGTCAAACTCTTCGTTGGTGTCAACGTCTTGGTTCTCAACGGCGATTTTCTCGTCGGAGAAGAGCATAAAGTGATAGATGAGGATTTTAGCGGCCTCTTTCAGTGCGTCTTTGGGACTGATGGAGCCGTCCGTCGTTACGTCGATAACGAGCTTATCGTAGTCGGTTTTTTGTTCAACACGATAAGGCTCAACCGAATAGCGCACGTTACGGATTGGGGTGTAAATGGAATCGATAGGAATTACATTCACATCGGTGCAGAACTCACGATTTTCATCGGCAGGCACGTAGCCACGTCCTTTGTTAATGGTGAGATCAATCTGCAATGAAGCTTTGGCATCTAAATGACAAATCACCAAATCGGGGTTTAACACTTCAAATCCAGTCAGATACTTGCCAATGTCACCAGCTTTGAACTCAGTGGTGTTCTCAACCGTGATACTAACTTTCTCGTTCTCGAATTCTTCTACTACTTGCTTGAATCTTACTTGTTTCAAATTCAAGATAATGTTGGTCACATCTTCCTTTACACCAGGCACAGAAGAGAACTCGTGCTCAACACCGGCGATGCGCACGGTATTGATGGAGAAACCTTCAAGCGATGAAAGGAGAATGCGGCGGAGGGAGTTACCGATGGTAACGCCGAACCCAGGCTCAAGTGGACGAAATTCGAAACGACCGAATTTGTCGTTGGCCTCCAACATTACAACTTTATCAGGTTTTTGAAATGCTAATATCGCCATTAATTCAATGATTTATTTAGAGTACAACTCAACGATTAACTGTTCCTTAATGTTCTCAGGAATGTCGGCACGCTCGGGCTTGTGCAGGAACTTACCGCTCTTTGAAGCGTCGTCCCACTCAATCCAGGGGTACTTGCTGTGGTTGAAACCAGCCAAGGCAGCCTCGATAACTTCGAGCGACTTAGCTTTCTCGCGCACGCCGACAACTTGGCCGGCTTTCACTGAATAAGAAGGAATGTTTACTACCTTGCCGTCTACCACGATATGCTTGTGGCCAACGAGCTGGCGTGCGGCTGCACGGGTAGGAGCCAGACCAAGACGGAACACTACGTTATCGAGACGACTTTCGAGGTTTTGCAACAGCACCTCGCCGGTGATGCCGCTAGCCTTAGCTGCCTTCTCGAACATGTTGCGGAACTGACGTTCCAACACGCCGTAAGTGTATTTAGCCTTTTGCTTCTCTGCCAACATGGCGCCGTACTCGGAAGTTTTCCTACGACGGTTGTTGCCATGCTGTCCAGGAGGGAAGTTTCTCTTGGACAAAACTTTGTCTGCGCCGAAGATGGGTTCACCAAAACGACGAGCAATTTTAGATTTCGGACCTATGTATCTAGCCATTTTCTATTTTATAACTTTTTTGTTTGTGTATCTTTGTTGCCTGCCACAGGGTGCAAGCGTTGGGAAAGGTGCGTGTTATACGCGGCGACGCTTGGGAGGACGACACCCATTGTGGGGCAGCGGTGTAACGTCGATAATCTCGGTTACTTCGATACCTGCACCGTGCACGGCACGGATGGCACTTTCGCGGCCGTTGCCTGGACCCTTAACGTAGGCTTTCACCTTACGGAGGCCGAGGTCGAATGCCACCTTGGCGCAATCTTCGGCTGCCATTTGGGCTGCATAGGGAGTGTTCTTCTTAGAACCACGGAATCCCATCTTACCAGCCGACGACCAAGATATTACCTGACCTTCGCTGTTAGCCAAAGACACAATGATGTTATTGAATGAGCTATGAACATGAAGTTGTCCAAGAGCGTCTACCCTGACGTTTCTCTTCTTTGTTGCTATTTTCTTTGCCATAATTTCTTTTTAGTTTAAAAGTTTCAAGTTTCGAGTTTTAAGCATCGGGGCAAGCCCCGCCTTTCAACTTCCAACTAAATATTACTTCGTAGCCTTCTTCTTGTTAGCAACAGTCTTTTTCTTTCCTTTACGGGTGCGAGCATTGTTCTTGGTGCTCTGGCCGCGAACGGGAAGACCGTTACGATGACGTACTCCACGATAACAACCAATGTCCATGAGACGCTTGATGTTCAATTGAATCTCCGAACGGAGATCACCTTCAACTTTGAATTCAGCGCCGATAATTTCACGGATTTTGGCTGCCTGGTCGTCAGTCCATTCGCTGACTTTCAGGTCACGGTTCACACCAGCCTTGTCCAATATCTTTGCTGAACTACTTCGACCTATACCATAGATATAAGTCAATGCGATTTCGCCACGCTTGTTTTGGGGCAAATCTACTCCAACAATTCTTATTGCCATTTGTTAATGATAAATGATTTGATAATGATTAAATGTTTAACCCTGACGCGTCTTGTACTTAGGGTTCTTCTTGTTGATAACGAACAAGCGACCTTTACGACGAACAATCTTGCAGTCGGCTGTACGTTTCTTCAACGATGCTCTTGTCTTCATATTCTAAATTGAATTATTTGTATCTAAACACAATCCTACCCTTGGTAAGGTCGTAGGGGCTCATCTCCACCTTTACCTTATCGCCAGGCAGTATCTTGATGTAGTGCATCCTCATCTTTCCTGATATGTGGGCCGTTATGGGGCAACCATTCTCAAGCTCCACGCGAAACATCGCGTTAGACAATGCTTCTACAATTGTTCCATCTTGCTCAATAGCAGATTGTTTTGCCATAAATTAACTCTTTGCTTTATCTGTAAGTTCTTTTCTCGTTTCTCGAACAGTTCGTCTGGTAACCACGGGGCAATTTTCAAGCAAGCCTGTCATTGCATGTCGGGCTGAACGAAACGTTCTTTTTCGTTTCTCGAAAAGTGCGTTTTCTCGCCATGACAATGTCCGAGCAAGCTCGACATTGTTCATTTGGCTTAACGAAAACGTTCTATTTCTTCGAATGATGATAAAATCTCGGCCTTACCTTTCCTGATGGCGATGGTATGCTCGTAATGAGCGGCCCAACTGCCGTCGATGGTGCGGATAGACCATTTGTCGGGCAAGAGCCCTATGCGACGATCGCCCATCGTAACCATCGGCTCGATGGCGATACACATGCCTTCTTTAAGCATCATGCCGCTTCCGCGACTGCCATAATTGGGCACTTTGGGTTCTTCGTGCATTTCGCGGCCGATGCCGTGGCCGGTTAGTTCGCGCACAATGCCATACCCGTAGCTCTCGCAAAACGATTGCACGGCATGGCCAATGTCGCCAAGATGGTTGCCAGCAACGGCAGCCTCGATGGCAAGATACAGCGACTTTCGTGTCACAGAGAGGAAATCTCTGACATTTTGTGCCACATTTCCGACACAAAACGTGTAACAACTGTCACCATTATACCCAGCAAGAAGTGTGCCACAATCGACGGAAATAATATCTCCGTCTTTCAACACCGTCTTTTCACTAGGCACGCCGTGCACCACAACCTCGTTAACCGAGGTGCAGATGCTCGCGGGGAAAGGCCCTCCAAAAGGATTGGGAAAGTTCTTGAACGTGGGGATGGCCCCATGATCGCGGATGAACTCGTCCGCTATCTTGTCCAATTGGAGGGTCGTTACGCCCGGAACAATATGTTTGGCCAATTCTGCCAAGGTTTTACCAACGAGTTGGTTGGCCTGGCGCATCAGCTCGATTTCATCTTCAGTCTTGAGATAAACCTTCATTTGCGAAGTTCACAAGGCAAATCAATAAGCCGAAGGCACGCCTGCGGCGTTACGGGTATGGCCCGAATTGAGCAACCCATCATAATGGCGCATCATGAGATAGCTCTCTATCTGCTGCAAGGTGTCGATAACCACACCCACGAGAATGAGCAACGAAGTTCCGCCGAAGAATTGCGAGAAACCTTGTTGCACGTTGAGCAATCCGGCCAACGCGGGCATCACGGCGATGAACGCGATAAACAGAGAACCGGGAAGAGTGAGACGCGACATCACCGTGTCGATGTAGTCGGCCGTGTCTTTTCCTGGCTTAATGCCTGGTATGAAACCGTTGTTGCGTTTCATGTCTTCAGCCATCTGAGTGGGGTTGAGCGTGATTGCCGTATAGAAATAGGTGAACGCGATGATGAGCGTCACATAGATGATGTTATACAGCAAAGAGCGGTTGTCCATCAGCGACTGTACCACATAGCTTGCATTCTCGGATTGGTATTTCACAAGAGCCAAGGGAATGAACATCAAGGCCTGTGCAAAGATGATAGGCATAACGTTGGCTGCGAAAAGCTTGAGGGGCACATACTGACGTGCGCCGCCGTATTGCTTATTGCCAACTACGCGCTTGGCATATTGCACGGGAACCTTACGTGTGCCTTGTACCAAAAGTATTGCGGCACAAACGATGGCATAGAGAACGAGTATCTCGACGATGAACATGACAAGACCGCCACCTGCGATTGCTTCTAGGCGCGAACCCGCTTCCTGGATGAAAGCCTGTGGCAAGCGGGCGATGATGCCAACCATAATAATCAATGAGATACCGTTTCCTACTCCCTTGTCGGTGATACGCTCGCCCAACCATAGAACGAACATACTACCTGCTGCAAGTATGATGGTGGCAGGAATCATAAACACCGACCATGAGATGCCAGAGGCCAAGGCACCCTCGGCCTGCATCTTTAGGTTGATAAGGTACGACGGTGCCTGAAACAGTAGAATAACTACCGTCAGAGCACGCGTGTACCAGTTTATTTTCTTCCGTCCACTCTCGCCTTCACGCTGCATCTTCTGGAAATATGGCACTGCCACGGCCAAAAGCTGCATCACGATGGAGGCTGAGATGTAAGGCATGATTCCCAACGCGAAGATAGAGGCGTTGGAGAATGCACCACCGGAAAACATATCCAAAAGCGACATCAAGCCACCAGAGGTCTGCTTTTGTAGTGTGTCGAGCTGGGACGGGTTGATACCGGGAAGTACTACAAACGATCCAAAACGATAAATAGCTACAAATAGAATGGTGATGAGGAGACGCTGACGCAGGTCCTCAACTTTCCAACAGTTCTTTAGTGCCTCGATAAACTTTTTCATTGTCTTAGATTAAAGTAGTGTTACCTCCTGCTGCCTTGATGGCCTCTTCGGCAGACTTGGAGAATGCGTTAGCTTCAACAGTGAGGGCGGCCTTGATTTGGCCGTTGCCAAGAACCTTCACGAGCAACTTGCCATTGAACAGGCCAGCCTCTTTGAGTTCGGCAACACCGATTTTGGTCAACCCCTTCTTCTCGGCCAAAGCCTGAAGTGTTGAAAGGTTAACGGGGAAATACTCCTTGTGATTGATGTTCTTGAAGCCCGACTTCGGCACGCGGCGTTGCAACGGCATCTGTCCACCTTCAAAACCAATCTTCCTCTTATAACCGGAGCGCGACTTGGCACCCTTGTGTCCACGGGTAGACGTTCCGCCCAAGCCCGAACCTGGGCCGCGACCGATACGACGACGTGAATAAGTGGAACCAGCAGCCGGTTTCAAATTATGTAATTTCATAAATGTGCTAATTTGACTAAGTTTGTTATTCAACTACGGTTACCAGATGGTGAACCTTTCTAATCATACCGCGGATGCTGGGAGTGTCTTCCACTTCAACAACCTGAGAAATCTTGCGAAGTCCCAGACACTGGAGCGTACGCTTCTGGTCGATGGGGTAACCAATCTTACTCTTTACTTGTTTGATTTTAATCGTTGCCATGATGTTGCTCCTTATCCGTTAAAAACTTTGTCCATACTGATACCACGAACACCGGCGATGGTATAGGCGTCGCGCATGAGGCTGAGTGCCTCGATGGTGGCCTTCACCAGGTTGTGGGGGTTGGAAGAACCCTTCGACTTGGCAATCACGTCGGTGATGCCACAGCTCTCGAGCACGGCACGCATAGCACCACCAGCCTTCAAACCGGTACCGGCAGCAGCTGGTTTAAGCAATACCTGTGCTCCACCGTACGAAGTTTCCACTTCGTGGGGAACGGTGCCTTTGAGTACGGGAACCTTAACCAAGTTTTTCTTTGCAGACTCAACGCCCTTGGCGATAGCCGTTGTTACTTCGCCGGCCTTACCCAGACCGTAACCGATAACGCCATTGCCATCACCCACAACGACAATAGCAGCGAACGTAAAGGTACGACCACCCTTTGTTACCTTGGTAACACGGTTGATGGCAACCAAGCGGTCTTTCAATTCTGCGTCACTATTCACTCTTACTTTATTCATTGCCATAATCGTTTAAAAATTAAGTCCACCTTTGCGGGCTGCATCAGCCAATTCTTTCACACGGCCGTGATAGAGGTAGCCGTTACGGTCGAATACAACGGCGGTGATGCCAGCAGCCTGTGCCTTTTGGGCAACAAGTTCGCCTACCTTCTGTGCCTGTTCTTTCTTAGGCATAGCTTCCATACCCAGCGAAGAGGCAGAGGCAAGGGTGGTGCCGGTGATGTCGTTGATAATCTGAACGTAAATCTGCTTGTTCGAACGGAACACGCTCATGCGGGGACGCTCGGCAGTACCGTTAACGCTCTTGCGAATTCTATATTTGATTTTAATTCGTCTTTCTACTTTCTTTGTTGTCATAATCGTCTAAATTTAAAGTTACTTAGCTGAGGCCGTCTTACCAGACTTCCTGCGAATAACCTCACCCTTGAACAAGATACCTTTACCCTTATAAGGTTCGGGCTTGCGGAAAGAACGAATTTTAGCGCAGATGAGACCCAGCAACTGCTTGTCGCAAGACTCCAAAATCAACAAGGGGTTTTGGTTTCTTTCCGACTTGGTTTCTACCTTCACTTCGGCAGGGAGCTGAATGAAGATGGGGTGCGTGTAACCCAAGGAGAACTCGATGAGGTTGCCTTGGTTGGATACGCGATAACCTACGCCGACAAGTTCCAACACCTTGGTGTAACCTTCGCTTACGCCAACAACCATGTTGTGAACCAACGAACGATACAAGCCGTGGAATGCTTGTTTCTGCTTAATGTTTACGGGGCTGTTTTCATCTACTTCGAAGACAATCTGACCATCTTCAATGTTCACCTTGATGGAAGAGTCGACATGTTGCGACAACTCGCCCTTGGGACCTTTAACGGTAACTACGCCGTTGGCCTGAGTAACGGTAACACCCGCGGGGATGCTGATTGGCAATTTACCTATTCTTGACATACTTATACCCTCCTTATTAATAAACGTAGCAAAGCACCTCGCCACCAATCTTCAAGGCGGCAGCCTCTTTGTTAGTCATTACACCTTGGGATGTAGATAAGATGGCGATACCTAATCCGTTAATTACTCTCGGCATGTCTTTATAGCCGGTGTACTGGCGCAAACCGGGAGTAGAGACACGTTTCAGGCTCGTGATGGCGTTGGCCTTTGTCACGGGGTCGTACTTCAAGGCAACCTTGATTGAACCTTGGGGGCCGTCTTCCACGAACTTGTAGTTCAGGATATAACCCTTTTCGAAGAGAATCTTGGTGATCTCTTTCTTCAAATTAGACGCAGGAACTTCAACCACGCGATGGTGCGCCATGATTGCGTTCCTAAGTCTGGTCAGATAATCTGCTATTGGATCTGTCATATTATAAAATGTTTAATTGATCGGGACTTTCCCGACAATATTAAATGATTTTCTTGTTTGCAGATGGAAGGTTAGGATTAGCGACAAGCCATCAGCCACATGGGACAACGCCCCGCCACTAATCGTAAACTTTCATCTTGCTCCGTGATTACCAGCTTGCCTTCTTCACGCCGGGGATAAGTCCGGCCGAAGCCATCTCGCGGAACTGGATACGCGACAGACCGAACTGGCGAATGTAGCCTTTGGGGCGGCCAGTAATCTTGCAGCGATTGTGCAGGCGGATGGGGTTGGCGTTCTTGGGAATCGACTGCAACTTGCGAGCTGCCTCGTAAGCTTCGGCGTAATCCTCAGAAGTAGCGATAATCTTTTTCAGAGCAGCACGCTTCTCGGCGTAACGGGCAACGAGCTTGGCACGTTTCACCTCGCGGGCTTTCATTGATTCTTTTGCCATATTGCTTAATCGTTTTTAGCGTTCTTGAAAGGAAGGCCGAATGCCTTCAACAAAGCGTATCCCTCTTCGTCGGTGTTGGCAGTGGTAACGAACGTGATGTTCATACCCTGAATGCGGTCGATGCCGTCGATGTTGATTTCAGGGAAGATAATCTGTTCGGAAATACCGAGCGTATAGTTGCCACGACCGTCGAACTTGCTCTCGATACCCTTGAAGTCGCGGATACGAGGCAACGACACGCGGATGAGTTTCTCTAAGAACTCGTACATTCTCTCGCGACGAAGGGTAACCATCACACCGATGGGCATCTTCTTGCGGAGTTTGAAGTTGGCGATGTCTTTCTTCGAATACGTTGCAACAGCCTTCTGACCCGTGATGGCGGTAATCTCGTTGATGGCCACCTCGATAATCTTCTTGTCTTGCGTAGCGTCGCCCAACCCTTGGTTGATAACGATTTTCTTCAAGACAGGAACCTGCATGGAAGAAGAATAGTTGAACTGCTTTTGCAATGCCGGGGCGATAGTCTCGGCGTAAACCTTCTTTAATTGTGCTGTATTCATTATTAAATCACCTCCCCGCTTTTCTTGGCGACACGCACTTTCTTGCCGTCGTCGGTTCTCTTCATTCCTACACGAGTAGCCTTGCCACTCTTAGGGTCAATCAAACTCAAATTCGAGACGTGGATGGGTGCTTCCTGCTTAACGATACCACCTTGGGGGTTCTTTGCAGAAGGCTTCATGCTCTTGGAGACCATGTTCACGCCTTCAACGAGGGCGCGCTGCTTAGCCACCAAGACTTTGAGCACCTTACCCTTCCGGCCCTTGTCGTCTCCGGCCAGAACGATAACCTCGTCACCTTTTCTAATATGTAACTTACTCATTACTTTCTGTTTATTAAATATTAAAGAACCTCAGGGGCCAAAGAAACCACCTTCATGTTAACGGCGCGAAGCTCGCGAGCAACGGGGCCGAAGATACGGCTACCACGAATTTCGCCGGCGTTGTTGAGCAACACACAGGCGTTGTCGTCGAAACGAATGTAAGAACCGTCGGCACGACGAATCTCTTTCTTCGTACGAACAATCAGGGCCTTTGATACCGCACCTTTCTTCAAATCACTTGAAGGGATAACGTTCTTGACAGAAACGACAATCACGTCGCCCACGCTAGCGTAACGGCGGCGGGTTCCACCCAATACGCGAATGCAAAGAGCCTCGCGCGCACCGCTGTTATCACATACTGTAAGTCTTGATTCTGCTTGTATCATAATTACTTAGCCTTTTCAATTATTTGAACTAATCTCCATCGCTTCGTTTTGCTCAAAGGACGGGTTTCCATGATAAGAACCGTGTCGCCGATGTTGGCTTCGTTCTTCTCGTCATGAACATGGTACTTCTTCGTTTTCTGAACGAACTTACCATATATCGGGTGTTTCTCTTTGAACTTAGCTGCAATAACAATGGTTTTATCCATCTTGTTGCTCAAGACAACACCCTGTCTTACTTTTCTTAAATTTCTTGTTTCCATCTGTGGACCATTATTATTTGTTAAGTTCTCTCTGACGAAGTTCCGTCTTCATGCGAGCGATGTCGCGACGAGCGCTCTTGATCTGCGATGGATTTTCAAGCGGGGTGATGTTATGGTTGAGCTTCATCTGGTCGTAAGCTGCCACAGCATTCTCCAGCTTCTCGGCCAAGTCCTTGGTCTCGAGTTCTTTCAGTTCTTTCATCTTCATATCTTAAGCGTTTTTATCGTAATCACGTCTAACAACAAACTTGGTTTTAACGGGCAGTTTCTGTGCCGCAAGGCGCAAAGCCTCTTTGGCGATGTCGAAACTTACGCCTTCCACTTCGAAGAGGATGCGGCCGGGAGTGACGGGTGCCACCCATCCAGCGGGATCTCCCTTACCCTTACCCATACGCACGTCGGCGGGCTTGCGGGTGATGGGTTTGTCGGGGAAGATGCGAATCCAAACCTGGCCTTCGCGTTGCATATATCTGTTCACGGCCACACGTGCTGCTTCAATCTGGCGGCTGTCTATCCATTTGGCCTCAAGGGTCTTGATGCCGAACGAGCCGAACGCCAATTGCGTACCACGGCTGGCATTGCCTTTGTTGCCGCGGCCGTCTTGTGGTCTTCTATATCTTACTCTTTTGGGCTGTAACATAATAACTTCTTACTTTTAGCGGTTATTGTTTCTCTTACGATTACCGCGGCCCGAACGGCCACCAGCGTTATTAGAACGGCCACCACTCTGCTTGTCCTGAGTAAAGTTAGGCGTGAGATCGCGGTCGCCGTAAACTTCGCCACGGCAAATCCACACCTTAATACCCAGAAGACCAACCTTGGTCAGCGCCTCTGCTTGGCAGTAATCGATGTCTGCACGGAAAGTATGGAGCGGCGTACGGCCTTCCTTATACATTTCCTTACGGGCCATTTCGGCACCGTTGAGACGTCCTGTGATTTGAACTTTGATACCCTCGGCACCAGCACGCATCGTGTTTTGAACGGCCATCTTGATAGCACGGCGGTAAGCAATCTTACCCTCTACCTGGCGAGCGATGTTGTTCGCAACAATTGTGGCGTCTAGATCAGGCCTCTTCACCTCGAAGATATTGATCTGGATATCCTTCTTATAGAGTTTCTTAAGCTCTTCTTTGAGCTTGTCAACGTCTTGTCCACCTTTACCAATGACGATACCGGGGCGGGCTGTGCAAATGGTGATGGTAACCAGCTTCAGCGTACGCTCGATGACGATGCGCGAAACGTTGGCCTTAGCCAAGCGCTCGTTGAGATACTTACGTATCTTCATGTCCTCAACGATGTTGTCGCCGAAGTTCTTTCCACCAAACCAATTTGAATCCCAACCACGGATAATACCTAGACGGTTGCTTATCGGATTAACTTTCTGTCCCATTATCTATTTATTTTTCGTCGTTAGTTTTGGCGTCAACAAACAGAGTAACGTGGTTCGAACGCTTGCGGATGCGATAACCGCGCCCTTGGGGGGCCGGTATCATGCGCTTCATCGTCACGCCCTCGTCAACAAACACCTTGCTTATGTAAAGTTCTCCTTCGTCAGCCTTGCGGTCGTTTTTCGTTTCCCAGTTGGCCACAGCCGAACGCAACAGTTTCTCTACGTCGGCAGCTGCCTGCTTTTTGGAAAACCTGAGCACGCCCAGAGCACGGTTAACCTCCATTCCGCGTATCATGTCTACAACGTAGCGCATCTTACGTGGGGAAGAAGGAACGCCTTTGAGCTTGGCAAAATACAAATTTTTACGGGCCTCCTTCATCTTTTCGGCCGCTATATGTTTTCTTGCTCCCATTATTATTCCTATAATTTAAATGGTTGTCCCTTTACTTCCTGTTACCAGAGTGGCCGCCAAAACGACGCGTGGGAGAAAACTCGCCCAGCTTGTGGCCAACCATGTTCTCGGTAATGTAGACAGGGATGAATTTGTTTCCGTTATGAACTGCCACCGTATGACCCACGAAGTCGGGGGAAATCATCGATGCCCTAGCCCATGTCTTAACGACACTCTTCTTGCCACTTTCGTTCATGGCCAGAATTTTCTTCTCGAGTGATACGTTGATATATGGTCCTTTTTTTAATGAACGACTCATAATTTACTCTTTAATTATTTTTTAGCTCTTTCAATGATATACTTGTTAGACTGCTTTTTGGGTGCGCGTGTCTTCAGACCCTTAGCATACAAGCCCTTGCGCGAGCGTGGGTGTCCACCGCTCTGACGGCCTTCGCCACCACCCATGGGGTGATCTACAGGGTTCATAACAACACCACGGTTGTGAGGACGACGTCCCAACCAGCGAGAACGGCCTGCCTTACCAGACTGTTCCAAGGCGTGGTCAGAGTTGCCTACACTACCCACGGTAGCCTTACAAGCGGAGAGAACCTTGCGGGTCTCGCCTGAAGGAAGCTTAATAACACAATAACTGCCCTCACGAGAAGTCAACTGAGCAAAATTACCAGCCGAACGAACCAACAGAGCTCCTTGTCCGGGGCGCAATTCAATGTTGTGAATTACGGTACCTACGGGGATGTTTGCCAAGGGGATGGCGTTTCCAATCTCAGGAGCCGCCTCCGCACCCGACAACAACGTGGAGCCCACTTGCAGTCCATTGGGAGCAATAATGTAACGTTTTTCGCCGTCAGCATAATACAACAAGGCGATACGAGCCGAACGGTTCGGATCGTATTCGATTGTCTTCACTACGGCGGGAACACCATCCTTCTCTCGCTTAAAGTCGATTACACGATACTTCTTCTTATGGCCGCCGCCCATATAGCGAACGGTCATCTTACCGGTGTTGTTTCGACCACCAGTTGAGCGTTTTCCGTAAACGAGAGACTTCTCTGGCACGGATGCAGTAATCTCCTCGAACGTGCCAATAATCTTGTGTCTTTGTCCCGGGGTTACCGGTTTAAACTTACGTACTGCCATTTCTTATTTTAAATATTGCTGTAAAAATCAATTTCGTCGCCAGCCTTCAAGGTGACGATAGCCTTCTTGTAAGCGCTCTTCTGTCCTCTCACGAGGCCGGCGCGCGTATAACGGCTCGAACGCTTGCCTGCATAACGCATAGTGTTTACGTCCAACACCGTAACATTATACAAGTTCTCGATTTCGCTCTTAATCTGCAGCTTGTTGGCTTCGGGGCGAACGATGAAACCATAACGCGGCGTAGCTGCCTTGGTCCTAACCTCTCCCTTTACCTTGTAGCTTTTATCGCGAGAAGACTTTTCTGTAATTGCCGTCATCTTCTCGGTGACGATAGGTTTTATGATAAATCCCATTTTCTTTTGTCTCCTTTTACTTGTTTAAGATTCCGTCGATAGCCTCCAACGATTTCTCAGTAATAACAAGCACGTCGGCGTTCAACACCTTGTAGGCGTTGAGGGCGCTGGCGGTCATCACTTCGGAACGTTGCAAATTACGAGCCGACAAATATACATTTTTATTCACATTTGGCAAAAGAAGCAAAGACTTACGCTCTCCCAATTGAAGATTTTTAACTATATTTACGTATTCTTTTGTCTTTGGAGCTGCCATTTCGAAGTCTTCAACCACGATGATGGCATTTTCTTTTGCCTTGTAGCTCAGGGCCGACTTACGAGCCAGAACCTTCACCTTCTTATTAAGCTTAAAGCTGTAATCACGAGGCTTGGGGCCAAACACGCGAGCACCGCCAACTAGAACGGGCGAGTTGATGTCGCCACGGCGTGCGCCTCCACCACCTTTTTGGCGGCCGAGCTTGCGGGTCGAACCGCTCATCTCACTTCTTTCCTTCGTTTTGGCTGTGCCTTGGCGTTGGTTAGCGAGATACTGCTTCACGTCTAGATAAAGAACGTGGTCGTTGGGCTCGATGCCGAAAATCGCGTCGTTGAGCACAACTTTCCTTCCGGTCTCCTGACCGTTGATATTCAATACGCTAACTTCCATTATTTCTTAATTAAAAGGGTTGAACCATTGCATCCGGCAACACTACCTTTCACAAGGATGAGGTTGTGTTCAGGAATTACCTTTAACACTTTAAGGTTCTGAGTCGTTACTCTGTCACCTCCCATTTGGCCGCCCATGCGCATGCCCTTGAACACCTTTGCAGGGTAAGAACAAGCACCGATTGAACCCGGTTTGCGAGCGCGGTCGTCCTGTCCGTGAGTGGTTTGTCCCACACCGCCGAAACCATGACGCTTAACAACTCCTTGGAAACCCTTACCTTTCGAGGTTCCTACTACGTCTACAAACTCGGCGCCTTCGAAAAGGTCCACCGTGATGGTGTCACCCAAGTTGTATTCCGTATCAAACTTGAACTCGGCCAAGTGCTTCTTCGGTGTCGTTCCTGCCTTTTCAAAGATACCGGCCATCGCTTTGGTGGTGCGGTTTTTCTTTGCCTCGCCGTAAGCCAACTGAACAGCCTTGTAGCCGTCGGTCTCTACGGTCTTAACCTGGGTAACAACACAAGGACCAGCTTCGATAACAGTGCACGGTACATTTTTACCGTCGGCACTGAAAACGGATGTCATTCCGATTTTTCTTCCAATTAATCCTGGCATTTCAATAATATATTAATAAAATAAATAGTTTAAACGTTTATAAGCTGTAAGGTTTATCAAGCTTGCTGCGCGTCTGCATCGTTAAGTGTAAATGCCAACGCGCCTGCTTTGCTCTCATAAGCCATTCACTACACCTTGATTTCTACTTCCACACCACTGGGCAATTCTAGCTTCATCAGTGCGTCTACGGTCTTAGCCGTCGAGCTGTAAATGTCGATAAGACGTTTGAAGTTTTGCAACTGGAATTGTTCGCGGCTCTTCTTGTTAACGAAGGTGCTTCGGTTAACGGTGAAGATGCGCTTGTGTGTTGGCAAGGGGATGGGTCCGCTTACGATTGCACCTGTGGCCTTAACAGCCTTTACGATTTTCTCTGCTGACTTGTCCACCAACTTGTGGTCGTAACTTTTCAGCTTAATTCTAATTTTCTGACTCATGTCGATTAAGTTGTTTTAAATGATTATTATGTAGAGGAACGAAGTACGCCTGTTAAGAGTCATTCGCTAACCAACGCTCCGTTCCTCTGTTCTTACGATGTTGTTACACCAAGTCGGTGCGTCCCTTCACTTCTTCGAGCACTGCCTTAGCAATCGAGCTAGACAGCGGTGCGTGGTGATCGTATTCCATCGAGCTTGTTGCACGACCCGATGTGATGGTACGCAGGGCGGTAACATAGCCGAACATCTCTGCCAATGGCACTTGTGCCTTCACGATGCGAGCACCGCTACGAGCCTCGTCCATGCCTTCAACTTGGCCGCGACGCTTGTTCAAGTCGCCGATAACGTCACCCATGTTCTCTTCGGGCGTTACCACTTCAACCTTCATGATAGGCTCCATCAGCACAGGACCTGCCTTGGGGCAAGCGTTGCGATAAGCGTTGATGGCTGCCAATTCAAACGAAAGTTGGTCTGAGTCTACGGGGTGGAACGAACCGTCGGTCAACGTTACCTTCAAGTTCTCCATCGGATAACCACCAAGCACACCATTCTTCATGGCGCTCTCGAAACCTTTCTGTACCGAGGGGATGAATTCCTTAGGAACGTTTCCGCCCTTCACCTCGTTGATGAATTGGAAGTTGCCCTCCTTGTAGTCTTCGTCCTTAGGACCAACGGTAACGATAATGTCGGCAAACTTACCACGACCTCCACTCTGTTTCTTGTAAACTTCGCGAAGTGTAACGTCCTTGGTGATGGCCTCTTTGTAGTTAACCTGGGGCTTACCTTGGTTACATTCCACCTTAAACTCGCGCTTCAAGCGGTCGATGATGATGTCCAAGTGCAACTCACCCATACCCGAGATAATGGTCTGGCCACTCTGCTCGTCGGTACGAACGGTAAACGTTGGGTCTTCTTCGGCCAGCTTAGCCAATCCGTTGTCAAGCTTGGCAATGTCTGCCTGGCTCTTAGGTTCAACGGCGATAGAAATAACCGTATCGGGGAAGGTCATCGATTCCAGTACGATGGGTGCGTTCTCGTCGCAAAGCGTGTCGCCCGTGCGAATATCTTTGAAACCAACACCTGCGCCAATATCACCAGCGTCGATGCTTTCCATCGGGATTTCCTTGTTAGAGTTCATCTGGAACAAGCGGCTGATACGCTCTTTCTTACCCGAACGAGCATTGTAAACATACGAACCGGCCTCTACCTTACCCGAATAAACGCGGAAGAACACCAAACGGCCCATGAAGGGGTCGGTGGCAATCTTAAACGCCAAAGCCGATGTGGGAGCGTCTTCCGAAGGCTTACGCTCTTCCTCTTCGTCGGTGTTGGGGTTAACACCTACGATGGCCACAGTGTCTAGTGGTGAAGGCAAAAATGCGCAAACATAGTCCAAAAGGGGTTGCACACCTTTGTTCTTGTAAGAAGAACCCAATACCATAGGCGTAAGATCCATCGAGATTGTAGCCTTACGGATAGCAGCGATAAGTTCTTCTTCAGAAGGTTCAATACCTTCAAGATACTTCTCCATCAGGGCATCGTCGAAGTTGGCGGCGTTTTCCACCATCTTGTCGTGCCACTCCTTAGCCTCGTCCAAGAGGTCGGCGGGAATGTCTTCAATGCTGTATTCGGCACCCATCGTTTCGTCGTGCCAAAGGATGGCCTTCATCTTGATAAGGTCTATAACACCTTTGAAGTTTTCTTCGGCACCGATTGGTATCTGCACGGGGCAGGGGTTTGCGCCCAAAATGTCCTTCATCTGCTGAACCGTCTCAAAGAAGTCGGCTCCCGAGCGGTCCATCTTGTTCACGTATCCAATACGTGGAACGTTGTACTTGTCGGCTTGGCGCCATACGGTTTCCGACTGAGGCTGAACGCCGTCGGCAGCCGAATAGGTAGCCACTGCACCATCGAGAACACGCAGCGAGCGTTCCACCTCGGCGGTAAAGTCAACGTGACCCGGAGTGTCGATAAGGTTAATCTTAAACGACTTCTTATCATAGTTCCAGTTACACGTCGTAGCGGCAGAAGTAATGGTTATACCACGCTCCTGTTCTTGGGCCATCCAGTCCATCGTGGCGGCACCGTCGTGCACCTCACCTATCTTGTGGGTCTTACCCGTATAGAAAAGGATGCGTTCAGAAGTTGTGGTCTTACCGGCATCAATGTGAGCCATGATACCGATGTTACGAGTCAAATGTAAATCGCGATTTGCCATTGTCTTTTGTATACCTATTTATATATTAGAATCTGAAATGTGCGAATGCGCGGTTTGCCTCTGCCATGCGGTGCATGTCTTCTTTACGCTTGTAAGCGCCGCCTTGGTTGTTAAAGGCGTCCATAATCTCGGCAGCCAATTTGTCGGCCATGGTCTTGCCGCCACGTTTGCGGGCGTAAGAAATCATGTTCTTCATCGAGATACTTTCCTTGCGCTCTGCACGTATTTCGGTTGGAACTTGGAACGTGGCACCACCAATACGGCGGCTCTTCACCTCCACTTGCGGAGTGATGTTGTCCAAGGCCGTCTTCCAGATTTCGAGGGGCGACTTCTCTTCCTTCTCCATCTTTGCCTTTACGGTATCAAGGGCGTTGTAGAAAATTTCGTACGAGGCATTCTTCTTACCGTCGTACATCAAGTGGTTTACAAACTTAGAGACCTTTTGGTCGTTGTACACGGGATCGGGAAGGATCACGCGCTTCTTTGGTTTTGCTTTTCTCATTTTTGTTTTGAAAAAAAATAATTCTGCATGGGGTTGTCAACTGTTCTTCAACTTCCGCACCCGGATGTTTACTCAACCTTTTAGGCGTGTCATAAAAATTATCAAAACCCGCCTCAAACAATTCACCAGCAAAACGGTTTATACTTTCTTGGTGCCTTTATCGTCTGCACCTCGACGTTTCTGTTCACTTGTCTTTTTCTGAATAAGCTTTTAAGTTTGCAAACCCCGGCAAACACCTCTCGCCTAGCCCCGAAGTCCTTGCTACCGCAAGCCTTACCGGCATAAGAGTTCACGAACTTAAAAACTTATTGCGGCGCGCATCTTATTTCTTAGCGGCCTTAGGACGTTTTGCGCCATACTTCGAACGGCGCTGCGTGCGGTTGGCTACACCGGCGGTATCAAGCGTACCGCGAACAATGTGGTAACGAACACCAGGGAGGTCTTTTACACGACCGCCACGAACAAGCACGATGCTGTGCTCTTGCAAGTTGTGACCTTCTCCGGGAATGTAAGAGTTAACCTCCTTTTGGTTTGTCAGACGCACACGGGCAACCTTACGCATTGCCGAGTTAGGCTTCTTAGGGGTTGTGGTGTAAACACGAACACAAACGCCACGGCGTTGCGGACACGAGTCCAACGCAGGCGACTTGCTCTTGTCCACAAGCACCTTTCTGCCTTTTCTTACTAGCTGTGAAATAGTAGGCATAATTTTACTTTTTAATTTTATATGTTATTTTCGTTATTATCAAGCGAATACAGAAACGGCACAATATGCCTTTTCGGGGTGCAAAGTTACTAACAATTATCCTAACCACCTAATATACGCCCCTTTCATTTTCATTCACAATATGATATTTTGGTTTATTTAAACATTATTAACACGCAACACGTCCCCATCACCAAGCGAACACCCCCTAAACTCATCCCCCAACCCACATCATTCGCACGCTTTCAGTCGGTAAAATCATCAAAAACGTCCTTGTTTAAACATCAACTTCGCGAGGACCGCTACTTCTCCATAATCTAGCAAAAAACACAACGCAACCTACATCCAAAAGATGGCAAAATCTGTAAGAACAGGCAAGAGAGGCGTATAGGTAAAATTGGTCTACCCAACCTTACATTTCAAGCAAATATTAACACCTCACGGCTAGGACGTTTACCGACGAACCAACGCCAAACAACTATAAAAACACCAGCCAAACGAACATGCAACAATAGATAATGAGGATATACACAGAGAATAGTTGTCCTTCTCTATAACTCGCACAAAAGCCTTTACCCACATAGCCATCGGTTACAATGTGCAAAAGAGAAGGATATTTCGGAAAGCCAAAAACGCATTAGCACCCTTGGGTTACACATACAGCCTACAATCGCCTGCTGTTAAGCGTTACAAGTCATCGCTCACAAGCAGGCCATTGCAGGATGCATGCTCTGATAGGAATTTTATTTACGGCTAAGTTATGGCAACATCAAGTTTGGTTTGTCTAAACCAGCCCTAACTCCACTTGCCCTAGCTAAGCCATAAGCTATCCTTAATTTCCCTTCACCACATCAAACCGATAACCAAGTGTAAACTGGAAGGCACTAAACCTTGTCTGCGGCACGGCATACGTCAACCCCAAGTTGTATCGAGCCTCTACCACAAACTGATTAAACTCGTACGAAACTCCCAGAGGTATCGAGGCCTCCACAGCTTTAACGTCAGGGTCGTTGCGGTTTTCTTTCGAGCCTGGTCCCTCAATGGTATAACCATTGCTTACATTAAATCCTAACTGCAAACCCGTTTTAAGAGCAAGGTTCCTAGCCACATAGAAGTTAGCCAGCACAGGCACATTAATATAGTTGTAATTGTAAGTGTACTTAAACTCGCCCAAAGCGTATTTTGTACCTTGTTGCGAGTAAAGCAGACCAACAGACCAACCAAACTTGGCCTTAGTTTGCCACTCTGCTTCAAACCCTACAACCACCCCTGGCTTAAAATCAGAGTCATAGTGGTTGGTTAGTTTCGACAAATTCAACCCTATTTTAGGTTGCAACGATAACGACTTCATCTCATGCTGTGCGCTGGCAATGCCCATAGAAACAATTGCCAACATTAAAATCAAGACTATCTTCTTCATTCTTAATTATAGAACTATAAACGTATTACATTCCATCTATGCAAGTTCGGGATAAAAGTCCCTGTTTGCTAACTTTGATTTATTTATCCACCTTCATGTTCACAAAGTAAAAGGAATGCAAAAGGCACTAGATGTTAGCCAAAGCTACATGTTTCTGTACCAAGCCGCCTACTCTAAACAAGAACGCAAAAGGCAGATGCAAAGGTATGCACTTTACAGCACATAACCAAAGATACATCACACAAGAAACAACTAAGCGACACTCCTATATAAAGGAGTATGAAAAGATAAAGTTAATGACTTACAAACTTAACAACCCATAAACTTAGTAAACTCACTAACCCATGAACTTATGAACCAACAAACTCACAACCTCACAAAACCCATAAACCAAAAGAGTTAGCGCCATAATAATATTTTACGCCGCCAACCCATTCTAGAGAAAACAATGCACTAAAAGTAGGCATTTAGCCGATGCTTTCCATCTTCCACCGCCCTTTATTAATCCATTTTTAAGAGCACCGCCTGCATTTAGCCCCACTTAGCACCTCTATTTGCTTACCTACTCGTACTATCTCCAAGCCCAATTACCTGCGTTTAGCAACCAAAACCCACTGCTTAAAGTGCCAGTGTGCCCATGTCCGACACCTCTCTAATCCTACCTACCGTAATATAAAGTTCATTCCTTTCTCAAAGCGTTCAGCGAAGTGTACCATTTCTCCCCTCGACAGACCAACATCCTGCGCCATAGCCTCCCAACATTTCATGTTTTGGGTTACGTCGCCGATGATGCGCCTTGCAGCAGCATCGTCTAGCATATAGTTTTCGTGAACTTCAAACAACCTGTTCAAATCGCTGTCGTTGGTGTCATTATCAATCAGCAATGCCTGATAGCGGCTGTTGCTTGGGTTCAGGTCGTATGCAGGAGAAAGTTCCCACCCTCCCTTGGCAAGCATAAAGGCGTGATTTCTAAAATGATCGTCGGTGTTGCCAAGGCAGATGTTGAAGGCCACTCTTCGGTAAAGCTCTTCCAAATCGACCCCTACTTTTCTGCCACCACTTGAAACAATGAAGTCTACAATGTCCAGATACCCTTTACCTGTTTTCTCTCCGTCACCATCCGCAAAACCCAGCAACGTCAAAGAAGATGCCATGTGCACCCGCTGGTTGTCATCATTTCTGTCAAAACGTTTCGACAATAGGATGTCCTGCCCATTACCAGCCTTAACAATTTCCGTCTGTGCCACACTAATGCCACACGCTCTGGCCATGAGATGAGCGAAATGCTCCCAACGAGATACGTTTATCTCATCTTTTACCGATGGGAATTTGGCAAGGAAGAGGTGTCCTCCGCTTTCAACACACGCTTTTGGGCGCGCTCCGCCCATTGACGAACCCGGCTGAAAAAGACGTTGAACCCACTTCTCTTCCGGCACCATGTGCTTGTATTCGCTTTTTTCTATTTCCCCAGCCGCTTGCAAAAGCTCGTCAATGTGAAGTACAGGGGGAACGGCATAACCTGATGCGGCATTGACATACGCACCACTGGCAAGGTCTTTGAAACGGAACCCACCCATGCGGAGGCTGTCTTCCACACCTTTGAGATAGTCCCAGTCAGACAAGGTGGGTTTACCCATGCCCTTTCCCCTTTGTTCCTGTGCCATGCGTAGGTCTATCAGCCGTCGTCCCCACCTGTCTGGCAGTGCATCAGAGAAACAACCAAATATGCGGTTGTTACTTGGGCTGTATTGGATGCCGGTAAAGGGTTGCAAATCTCTGCCAAAGCAGATATCGGCATAACGTTTCAGCCAGTCACCGTCAAACTCAAATGAGAACACGTCAGAGCCTCGCAGGGTTTCATGTCCCAGCGTACCTACCTTCTCTTCTTTTTCCAGCCAATCAAAACAGGCCACTACGTCCAACTTTTCCATTGCCTATTTCTTTGATGCCCTTTTCTTAGTCTTTATCTCCATATCCTGTACCATTCGCCCGAGTATATCGTCTTGGGCAAGTTTCAAGATGTCGTCTTCGAGTTGCAGGGCGTTCAGAACCCTCGCCACCACGCCGAGAGAAACAGCAGACGAGCCTTTCTCCAAGCGTGATAACGTAAGGCGGCTGCATTGCGCCCGCTGTGCCACCTGATCCATCGTCAGATTTCTACGCAGTCTTGCTAGGCGAAACTGCTCACCAACGATATTCAGTTTCTCCTGCAACCCTCTGGTCATCCAGTTCGATTTGGTAAATTTCGTCATAATGTATCTTTTGTGATACAAAGATACGAAATAATGTTTAACTAATAATACTTTATATTGCTTGTTTTATAGCATGCCTTTTCTGCACATAAGCAAAGATCTATCACCTAAGAAACAGCTAAGCGACACCTATATATAATAAGGAGTGCGAAAAGATAAGGCATACTCCGCCTAGGGCATTCAACCCTATTCTCAATGAATGAACCGATTTGGGGTTTAACAAATTTCTTCACAGCCTGACAGTAAGGCACTATGTAGACCGTGAGCCGCATGAGCTGTACTTTATGTGTACCCCAAATACCGTTCTTGGGTACACATCCAAGCCAACGTGTACCCGTTTTCGCATTCTTGGGCACACATCCAAGCCAACATGTACCCTATTTCGCATCTTGGGGTACATATCCAAACCAATGTGTACCTGAAAATCCATTCTAGGATACATAATCTCACTCTCAGACAGACTCAATACTCACGGTGTCGTTGATTTCGTCAACACGATGAAGGATAAACAAATCCATCAACGTCATGTTGATGTAATAATCGCTACAGCCGAACTTCATCTTTCGGAGTAATCCCGCCTCAACTATTCTATCGAGATATTTGGTGGCGGTTTTTCGCTGCGCCATCACGTCTTTCTGCATATACTCAACCTTGGTAAATCTCTGCCAAAGCAGATATCGGCACAACATTTCAGCAAGTCACCGTCAAACTCGAATGAGAACACGTCAGAGCTCCGCAGGGTTTCATGTCCTAGCATACCTACCTTCTCTTCTTTTTCCAGCCAATCAAAACAGGCCACTACGTCCAGCTTTTCCATCGCCTATTTCTTTGAAGCCCTTTTCTTAGTCTTTATCTCCAGCTCCTGTACCATGCGCCCAAGTATGTCGCCCTTGACAAGTTGCAGAATGTCGCCTTTGAGTTGTAGAGCGTTCATAGCCCTCGCCACTATTTTTAGTCCTTGAACACAACATTTTTAGATTTGTTTTGGAATAATAAACTTAGAAACGTACCTTTGTACCTGCGTATTCTGCAACGAACGAAAATAGATCAACAGACAACAGCGATAAATGGGATTAAGACTGTACTAGCAGTGGAAACAGTTGTCTGTGAAACGATTTGCAAATGAAATAGTTCGTGCAGAGAATCTTATTGCAACGAACAACTAAAATAAAACAAAAACATGCCAGTACAAAGTGAAGCTGCCCTTGAGAACGGACTTATTGCTACTCTTCAGCAAATGAGTTATGGCTATGTGCACATCGAAGAAGAAAATAACCTACGTGCCAACTTCAAAACTCAATTAGAAAAGCATAATCGAAAGAGGCTGGAAGAATTCGGACGTACCGAGTTCACCGAATCTGAATTTGAGAAAATCCTTATTTATCTTGAGGGCGGCACACGTTTTGAAAA
Organism: Prevotella sp. oral taxon 317 str. F0108; assembly: GCF_000162415.1. NCBI lineage: Bacteria > Pseudomonadati > Bacteroidota > Bacteroidia > Bacteroidales > Prevotellaceae > Prevotella > Prevotella sp. oral taxon 317. Next base: position 328,129 of record NZ_GG740074.1, read on the forward strand.
AGCAAAGAAACTTCGTGACCTCTTTCCACTTGAATTGGAAAGCGGCGAACGACTGTGGGTGGAATTTCTGAACCGCACTCACTGGTGTCAAAACGAGTTCCAGGTTTCCAATCAAATTACTGTTGAGGGAAGAAAGAAATGTCGTTATGACGTAACGATACTGATAAACGGTTTGCCTTTGGTGCAGATTGAGTTAAAACGAAGAGGTGTGGAGCTGAAACAAGCCTACAACCAAATACAACGTTATCATAAAACTTCCTTCCACGGACTGTTCGACTATATTCAATTGTTTGTGATTTCCAATGGGGTTAACACACGCTATTTTGCCAATAATCCCAACAGCGGGTACAAATTCACATTCAATTGGACAGACGCTGCCAATATCCCTTTCAATGACTTGGAGAAGTTTGCCACCACTTTCTTTGATAAGTGCACTTTGGGTAAAATCATAGGCAAGTATATCGTACTGCATGAGGGCGACAAATGCCTAATGGTGCTCCGCCCTTATCAGTTTTATGCGGTTGAAAAAATTCTCGACCGTGTTGTAAACTCCAATGACAATGGCTATATTTGGCATACAACAGGTGCTGGCAAAACACTTACTTCATTTAAGGCAGCTCAGCTTGTTGCTGAATTGAGCGACATTGACAAGGTAATGTTTGTGGTTGACCGCCACGACCTTGACACACAGACACAAGCTGAGTATGAAGCCTTTGAGCCAGGTGCAGTTGACAGCACCGATAATACAGACGAACTTGTGAAACGTCTTCACAGTAATTCCAAAATTATCATCACCACTATCCAAAAGCTCAATGCAGCAGTTACTAAGCAGTGGTATAGTAGCCGAATCGAAGAAATCCGCCATTCTCGCATTGTGATGATTTTTGATGAGTGTCATCGCAGTCATTTCGGAGATTGCCACAAGAATATTGTTAAGTTCTTCGACAACACACAGATGTTCGGGTTTACCGGTACGCCTATCTTCGTAGAGAATGCTGTGAATGGGCATACTACAAAGGAAATCTTTGGCAACAATCTTCACAAGTATCTCATAAAGGATGCCATTGCCGATGAAAACGTGCTTGGTTTCCTTGTAGAATATTATCATGGCAATGCAGATGTAGACAATGCCGACCAAAACCGCATGACCGAAATTGCCAAGTTTATCCTTAATAATTTCAATAAGTCGACCTTCGACGGAGAGTTTGACGCATTGTTTGCTGTGCAGTCTGTACCAATGCTTATACGATATTATAAGCTGTTTAAGAGCCTTAATCCAAAAATAAGAATTGGAGCCGTGTTTACATATGCAGCCAATAGTAGCCAGGACGACGCCCTTACAGGCATGAACACGGGTGGCTATGTAAGTGACAGCACCGGAGAAGCAGACGAGTTGCAAACTATTATGGATGATTATAATGATATGTTTGGTACAAGTTTCACTACAGAAAACTTCCGTGCATATTATGATGACATCAATCTTCGCATGAAGAAAAAGAAAGCAGACATGAAGTCGCTCGACCTTTGTTTGGTAGTTGGTATGTTCTTGACAGGTTTTGACAGCAAAAAACTCAATACGCTCTACGTAGATAAGAACATGGACTACCACGGCTTGTTGCAGGCATTCAGTCGAACCAACCGGGTATTGAATGAAAAGAAACGCTTCGGTAAGATTGTTTGTTTCCGTGATTTGAAAAGCAAAGTGGATGCTTCTATCAAGCTTTTCAGCAACAGCAACAATCTTGAAGATATTATTCGCCCACCTTTTAATGAAGTAAAGAAGAATTATCAAGAACTTACAACAAGTTTCTTGGAGCAATACCCAACGCCGAGTAGCATAGATTTGTTGCAGAGCGAACGAGACAAAACGCAGTTTATTCTTGCATTCCGCGATGTTATTAAGAAACATGCAGAAATTCAGATTTACGATGAATTTGAAGAAGATGCAACAGACCTTGGCATGTCCGAACAACAGTTTATGGACTTCCGAAGCAAATACCTTGATATTTACGATGCAGTTGATGGTGGACGCAAACCTTCGGGAGAAGACTCAACGCCCGACGAAGACGCAGAGCCCACAGAAACTTCAACAGACTCAGTAATTGGTGACATTGATTTCTGTCTGGAATTGTTGCATAGCGACATCATCAATGTTACCTACATACTTGATCTGATTGCCGACCTCAATCCTTATAGTGAGGATTATCAAGAAAAACGTACGCATATCATCGACACGATGATTAAAGATGCTGAGTTACGTAGCAAGGCAAAACTGATTGACGACTTTATACAGCAGAACGTGGATGACGACCGCGACAACTTTATGGCACGCAAACAACGGGCTGATGGCACAAGCGACCTTGAAGAACAATTGAACAACTACATCACCAACAAGCGAAACGACGCTGTGGATGAACTTGCAAAAGACGAAGACTTGGATGTAAAGGTTCTCAACCATTACTTGTCCGAATACGATTACTTGCAAAAAGAACAACCAGAAATTATACAACAGGCACTGAAAGAAAAGCATTTGGGCTTAGTAAAAAGGCGCAATACGTTAAAACGTATCATGGACAGGTTGCATTATATCATACGAACATACTGTTTGGAATAACATTATGGAGAAGAACATATACATAATAAGATGGTATGGGCCTTTTCCTGATGTGGAAAGCATAAGGCGTTGGGAATTGAATAACCATATTCCTTGCAGTCTGTATTTGATGAGTGGCATGAAGAAGTATGCCAAATCATCAATCCACTACTATATAGGGAAAACAGAGCGAAACCTAATAACTAATAGATTTAAGGACAAGGACCACCATATTAATGATTTTTCAAGGATCAATGAAATATGGCTTGGCTGTTTCGCAAATAAAAAGGCGTCTCATAATGACGTGACGCTTGTTGAGAACATGCTAACATCCTATTTCGTTGGCGAAGTGGGTAGTGACAAGATGCTTAATAAGATAAACTTCTATTTGCCAACAAGCAATGTATATGTGCTGTCAGAATGGATAAGCCCATACAGAGAAAGAGCCTGGAGCAAATTATCAAGGAGTTCTCCCGCTAACATTGTAGCAGATGTCATTGTCAACAAGGCAAATGACAGTGCGTTCAACTACTATTTATATGTTTCAAAGAAATTAAAAAAGCAACAAAAGAAATAACGATATGAGCGAGGAATTACAACAAAAACTCCGTGACCAGCTTTGGGAAGTCGCAAACAAGTTGCGTGGCAACATGTCTGCCAGCGACTTCATGTATTTCACCCTTGGCTTTATTTTCTACAAGTATTTATCAGAGAAAATAGAGAAACATGCCAATGAGGCATTGGTTGATGATGAAGTCACATTCAAAGAGCTGTGGGCAATGGAGAATGATGATGATATTGAATCCCTACAACAAGAAGTAAAAACCGAATGCCTGGAGAACATCGGCTACTTCATTGAGCCACATTTCCTATTCTCGTCCATCATTGAGAAAATTAAAAAGAAAGAAAACATACTGCCTATACTCGAACGGTCGCTGAAACGTATTGAGGACAGTACGCTTGGGCAAGATAGCGAAGAGGATTTTGGAGGACTCTTTTCAGACATCGACCTCGCTTCACCCAAACTAGGCAAGACAGCAGACGATAAAAACACATTAGTAAGCAACGTGCTTCTTGCCCTTGATGATATAGACTTTGGTGTGGAGGCCTCACAAGAGATAGACATTCTTGGCGATGCCTATGAATATATGATTAGTCAGTTTGCCGCTGGTGCAGGTAAAAAAGCAGGCGAGTTTTACACTCCGCAAGAAGTAAGCCACATCTTGGCCGAGATTGTAACCCTGGGCCACGCACGTCTTCGCAATGTTTACGACCCTACTTGCGGCAGTGGCTCACTTTTGCTTCGCGCTGCAAACATCGGCCATGCTAACGAAATCTTTGGGCAGGAGAAAAACCCCACAACCTACAATCTTGCCCGTATGAACATGTTGCTGCACGGCATCAAGTTCAGCAATTTCCGCATAGAGAATGGCGATACGCTCGAAGCTGATGCCTTTGGCGACACTCAGTTTGATGCGGTTGTTGCCAATCCGCCGTTCTCGGCAGAGTGGAGTGCTGCCGAGAAGTTCAACAACGACGACCGTTTCAGCAAAATAGGGCGACTTGCTCCCCGTAAAACTGCCGATTATGCATTCATTCTCCACATGATTTACCATTTGAATGAAGGTGGCACAATGGCTTGCGTTGCTCCTCACGGTGTGCTCTTTCGTGGAAATGCCGAAGGCGTTATCCGCCGTTTCCTCATAGAGAAGAAAAACTATGTTGATGCAATTATCGGATTGCCTGCCAACATCTTCTATGGCACAAGCATACCCACCTGTATCTTGGTATTCAAAAAGTGCCGTAAAGAAGACGAAAACATTCTCTTCATCGACGCCAGCAAGGAGTTCGAGAAAGTGAAGACGCAGAACAAACTCCGCCCGCAGCACATCCAAAAGATTGTAGACACCTACCGCGACCGCAAGGAAATAGAAAAGTACAGCCATCTTGCTACCTTGGAGGAAATAGCCGAAAACGACTACAACCTCAACATCCCCCGTTACGTTGACACTTTCGAAGAGGAAGAGCCAATCGACATCAAGGCTGTAATGGCGGAAATCAAGGAATTGGAAACCAAACGCGCGGAACTAGATAAGGAGATTGAGGTGTATCTTAAAGAATTGGGAATAGTGTAATATGAGAAATTGCAAAAAACGTAACAACACAGCAGTTGTGCTAAAAAGAAAAGATACACATACCCTACTTTGCAACAACTCAACATACCAACATAATTAAAGAGTAACAACCATGGTAGAAAATAAAGATAAAAAAGTCCTC
>NZ_GG740074.1:333329-335564 GCF_000162415.1 Prevotella sp. oral taxon 317 str. F0108
GGAGTTTGAGGGGGAGTGGGTTGCTTCGCGTTTAAGTGAATATTTAAATGAAAGTAAAGAAAGGAATAAGAAGGGGCATTTTAATAAGACTGACGTTCTTTCTGTTTCTGGTGATTTTGGCATAGTCAACCAAATAGAATTGTTGGGGCGCTCATTTGCTGGGGCAAGTGTCTTGCCCTATCATATCGTTAGACTCGGAAACATTGTATATACTAAGAGCCCTTTGAAGGAATATCCATATGGCATTGTTAAAGCAAATACAGGCAAAGACGGTATCGTTTCAACATTATATGCTGTGTATAGTGTAAAAGATAACGCCAATTACAAATTCATAGAATACTATTTTTCATTGGCAAATCGCGCCAATAGATATTTTAAGCCCATTGTTCGTATTGGTGCAAAGCATGATATGAAGATTGGTAACCAAGAAGTCTTGGCAAACCAAGTGATTTTTCCAACAGTTAAAGAACAAGAGAAAATAGCAGGTTTTCTCTCTCTTATTGACGACCGTATCTCTAACCAAAACAAAATCATTGAGGATTTGAAGAAATTAAAGTGCGCAATTATTGAAAACGTATTGAACAATTGCCACGATAACAAAATGCGACTTGGTGATGTTGGTATATACATCCGCGGATTGACATATAGTAGCAATGATGTTGTAGAGCAAAAAGGAACAATTGTTATGCGCTCTAACAATATTGTTAGTGGTGGTCTGCTTGATTACTGCAACAATGTTGTACGTGTAAATAAACAAATATTACAAGAACAGCAACTACAGAACGGGGACATTGTTATTTGTATGGCAAATGGAAGTTCAGCTTTGGTGGGAAAAACATCTTTTTATGATGGTAAATGCTTATCTCCTATAACTGTTGGTGCTTTTTGTGGCATCTATCGTTCTAAAATGCCTATCACAAAATGGCTATTCCAAACCAACAGATACCATAGATATATATGGAACTCTTTGCAAGGTGGAAATGGAGCTATAGCTAATCTTAATGGCGAAGATATACTTCGTATGTCATTTCCAACTCCAGACAAATCGACAATAGGGCATTGTATCAAACTTCTCTCATCGTTAGACTTATTGATAGAAAATAATGTATCGCTTTGCTCAATGTTCTCTCAACAAAAAGAGTATTTACTACAGCAAATGTTTATATAAACATCTGATTGAGCAAATACTGCTTCTGATTTGACAAACAAATAGTATACGTTTCTTCGTTTTCTATCTTTCCTTCAATACTTCTGAGAATTTTCAGTGTATGAAGTTGGTACTCTTTTGACGGAATGATGACCTTCATATTCAGCCATTCTTCAATATTAATAGAGCGTCCGTCTCGAATGCCATAAGTTACAATAATCAGAGATTTTATAAATCTGTGGGAAGTGAAGTAATAGGACAGATAACCATACTCCAAAAGGCAATTTGGACGCAATATAGTATATGCAGGACTGCACACTCCCAGTTTATCAGAAAAGGCAAAACCGCCTTGAAAGGAACGTAAATGAATAACATAATCTCCTGCTCTTACAATCTTGTAAGTGTTGATATTGCTACGTTCGAATTGAATATCCAAATTTAGATCATCTCTATTCACCATGCCTTTTTCTTGGCTTGCCGAAAGAATATTGGAATATTCCATTTGCTTGTTACGCTTATTAACAACCTCAAACAATTGCCCATATAAGTATTCTTTACCTTGGATTTCAGAGTATAACTTTTCAATAATTGCGCACTTTAATTTCTTCAAATCCTCAATGATTTTGTTTTGGGTAGCGATGCGCTCGTCAAGGATGGATAACATATATCCAATTTTAATCTGTTCTTGACAACAAGGCAAAGACAGTGGCATGTCTGTAATCATTTCCTTGCGTACTGAGTCCACAGAGTTCTTTGCGCTCATCCTCTTCACTCTATTGTAAAACTTGGAAGAGAAAAAGTGAAAAAGATAATTTGCATCACACTTAAAATCGCTAAGGATATATACACGCTGATGAACACCAATCTTTCCATAAGTATGATGGAACACCTTTCCAACTCCGACACCATCACCAGCGGTTAGAATTGCTTCACCATCGAAAGTCCATGAGTTTATACGCTCTACAGTTTGAGAACGTACATAAAACGGATAAATGCCATCATCTGTTTTATCTTGCGTGTTTTTATTACCAGTGGAAGTATTGCACACATCCCCCAACTTGCATTTCTTCCACTCCCCCTGAAATTCA